>CBDBCU010000006.1:0-538221 GCA_965203435.1 Dehalococcoidia bacterium
GCCGGCTACTGGCCGTTCCGGCTGTGGGGAATGGACGGCGGCGGTTCGTCAAAGGGCAAGCCGGCCCGCTCGGCCGCCGCCCGGCGTCCATTCCAAGCCGCCCAGTCCTGGTGCGCTTGGTGCAAGCCCTCAGATAAGCCCTCGGCGTGACCCTCCTTGCGGCCCTCGGCCAAGCCCTCCTGGATGCCCTCCTTGTGGCCCTTCTCCTTGATCCACTTGTAGGTCGACGGAATCAGCAGCACGATGCTCACCCCAAACTCCGAGAGAATAGTGACGGTCAAGGCCGCCCCCGCCGACACGCCAAAGATGGCCGCCAGTAGGAGCAGATAGGTTTCATCGCTCCAATCCAGCGCGTGCCAGTGCCGCCGCAACAGAAAGGCCAAGACCGCCAGAAAGACGATGTAGTAGATGATCCAGTATTTTCCCCAGCGTTCCACGGAACTCCTGTCCCGGCGTTTTCGGCAAAGCGGCGGGCCAAGCCCATTATCCCGCCAGGCCTGCCGGATTATCAACGCCCGCCGGCTACTGGCCGTTCCGGCTTGGGGGGATGGACGGCGGCGGCTCGTCAAAGGGCAAGCCGGCCCGCTCGGCCGCCGCCCGGCGTTCATTCCAACCCGCCCAATCCTGGTGCGCTTGGCGCAAGCCCACTGCCAAGCCCTCGGCGTGGCCCTCCTTGAGACCCGCGACCAAGCCCTCGGCATGGCCCTTTTCCAAGCCCTCCGCGTGGCCTTCTTTGCGGCCCTCGGCCAAGCCCTCCTGGATACCCTCCTTGTGGCCCTTCTCCTTGATCCACTTGTAGGTCGACGGAATCAGCAGCACGATGCTCACCCCAAACTCCGAGAGAATAGTGACGGTCAGGGCCGCCCCCGCCGACACGCCAAAGATGGCCGCCAGCAGGAACAGATAGGTTTCATCGCTCCAATCCAGCGCGTGCCAGTGCCGCCGCAGCAGAAAGGCCAGAACGACCAGAAAGACGATGTAGTAGATGATCCAGTATTTTCCCCAGCGTTCCACGGAACTCCTGTCCCGGCGTTTTTCTGCAAAGCGGCGGGCCTGACCCATCATACAGCCAGTCCCGCCGGATTGTCAACAGCCGCAGCGGCCCGGTGCCAACGCCCGCAGCGGCCCGATGCCGTTCCCCCGAAACCCGTTGCCGGGTCGCCCGGAACGGCTGGCCGAGGCTGAACCCGCCTACCCCCGCTGTTCCAGCGGCACATACTCCAAATCCATCTCCCCAGTGTATTCCAGCAGGGGGCGGATGAGGATGTTGTCCTGGAACTGCTCCACGCATTGCAGCGTCCAGCCGGGGATGCGCCCCAGGGCAAAAATGGAGATGAACAGGTCATCCGGAATGCCCAGCAGGTAGTAGATGGAGCCGGCGAAAAAGTCCACATTGACAAAGATGCCCCGGGAGCGGTACGGCACCATGGCTTCCTCTTCGACATAGGTCAAAATCTGGAACCAGTGCGGCTGCCCCATCTTTTCGCTCAAAATCCGGGAGCGTTCCCGCAGATGCCGGGCCCGGGGATCCTCGGCCCGATAGACCCGGTGGCCGAAACCCATTATCCGCCCGCCGTTGTCCAGAATGTTGCGGCAATACTCCGCCGCATTTTCCGGCTGGCCGATTTCCAGGGCCATTTTCATCACTTCCTCGGCGGCGCCGCCGTGGGCCGGCCCCTTCAGCGTGCCGACGCCGGTAACGACCGCCGAATGCAGGTCGGAAATGGTGGAGGCCGTAACCCGCGCCCCGAAAGCCGAGGCGTTGGCCCCATGCTCGGCATGGAGAATAAAATCCACATCCAGCAGGTCGGTGGTTTCCTGGTCGGGAACTTCGCCAAAGAGCATATAGAGGAAGTTGCCGGCGTGGTTCAGGTCGGGATTGGGGGCTACCGGCTCCAGCCCCTGCCGCAGGCGATGGTGGGCGGCGACGATGGTCGGCCCCATCGCCGTCATGCGGACGCCCTTGCGGAGGGTGGCGTCGGCCGAATTGTCGTTGACCTCCGGGTCAAAGGCGGACAAGGCGGACAAGCCGGTACGCAGGGCGTCCATGGGGTGGCTGTCCTTGACCAGTTCCAGCACCTGGATGACCGCGTCGGGAATGCGCCGATTAGCCCGCAGCGTGCGGTCGAAGTCGGCCAGTTCCGCCCGGTTGGGCAGCTTGGCGTAGAGCAGCAGATAGATGACTTCCTCAAAGGTGGACTGCTCGGCCAAGTCGTGGATGTTGTAGCCGCGATAGAGCAACTTGCCCCTCCGCGCCGTCGATAAAGCTGGATGCGGTGGTATCGAGATAGACGTCCTTGAGTCCCTTCCTGATTTCCGGGGCCATTAACCAACCTCCTGCCGGGTATTTCCCGAGCGCGGGCGGACAATTCCGGCCCGCCTTAAAACTTCCTGGGACCGCCGCGGGAAATTATGGCGGGATTTTAGCATTGGCCGGAAAGGGTGTCAAGTTAGGGTTTTTGAGTACGACCAGGGCAATGACTGATAAAGGGATTCCTCAAAAATAGGCAAATTGCCCTGATTAACGGGTTGACCGGGCAGATGGCGAGGAGTATAATGGTTTCAGAGGCGATATGATGAGCTGCAATAGCGGGGAACAACAGCAATTCAGGGCGCAGGCGGGACAAAACCGTCCCAATATGTCCGTTGTTCTGATGCTGCTGAGCGGTCTCCTACTCGTAGCTTTGCTTTTCATTCCTTCGGATGGAAGGTGGTGGCTTCCGACCGCATCGGACAAGGGAAACTTGCTTGCCTTGGTATTTGCCGGTATGGCGCTGGCAAATTCCCTTCTCAAGAACCACGACCTTGACAGCTTTGACAAGGAGTTCCCTACCATCGCCATAGCTCTAATGGCATGGGCGGTGGTTTTCGTCACCACTGCTACCGACGCCGACGGAAGTCTAGGGTCATCGGTTTTCACCCTATTGGCAGTCATTCCGGTACTAGTAGCAGTTGTCGGGCCGTGGCTGTCTCGGCAAAAGCAGGAATATGCTTTTGTATTAAAGGTAGGGTTAGTGACGTACCTAGCCGCCTTGGTTATACTGCCGGTTTACGGGCAAAGCGTAGGTACTTCCTGGCAGGTCATTATTGGTGTGATCTGTATCTTGGGGGCGTCCGTTGCCATAGGGGTGGCCGTTGGCGGAGTAAGTCGACTGATTACTGATTGGCGCGCGCTTTCAAGGTTTCGCAAAGGCAAGAAGTGAGCTTGCCGGTCGAGGGGATACTCTCGTATAGACCGGTCAAGGGCGGATTTGAGGCAATTTCAGGCGACACCCCGCCGCCAGATCAAGACGGTAGGTTGCCTTGTCTGGGGACTAACTGAGCAGCAGCGCTGCATCCGGTTGCCCCCGAACTTTGCCGAGAATCTGGGTGGATAAAACTTGGGATCGGAAGTGGGCCGAGCGTTTGATAGCGGCCCCGTCGGGTGAGGACGACGGCAGAATATAGGTATCCCACTCCGTCCCGCCCCTTCCCGCCTTGCGCCGGCAATTCCCCCCAATCTCCTGCCCAAAACCCCTTGCCATCCCGTCCCCCTTCCTTTACAATAGCGGCGTACTCCTATCCCGGAACCCAATACCCCGATACCAAAACCCCACATCAGGGAGCCGATAACCTTGTTTCAGGCCCCCCGCGGCGTTGCCGACCGCTTGCCCGCCGACCAGAAGTATTGGCGTTTTGTCGAAGCCAAAGCCGCGGCTCTGGCTCAGAGCTACGGCTTTGCGCGCATTGACAGCCCGGTTTTCGAGGATGCCGGCCTTTTTGTCCGCACCGTGGGGGCCGGCACCGATATTGTGGAAAAGGAGATGTATACTTTCCAGGAACGCGGCGGCGACCAGGTAACGCTGCGCCCGGAAGGCACGGCCCCGGTCTGCCGCGCCTATCTGGAACACGGGATGCACAACCGGCCGCAGCCGGTGCGCCTCTACTACTTCTGCCCGGTGTTCCGCTATGAACGCCCCCAGGCTGGCCGCTACCGCCAGCATCACCAGTTCGGCATTGAGGTTATCGGCGACGCCGACCCGGCCGTGGATGCCGAAGTCATCGAGCTGGCTTGGCGGCTGCTCCATTCCCTCGGCTTGGCCGAGGTCAAACTGCTGCTCAACAGCATTGGCGATAAGGAAAGCCGGCCCCGGTATGTGGCGCAGCTGAAAGCCTACTATGGCGGCTATTATCCCACCCTGTGCGCCGACTGCCGCAGCCGCTGGGAACGCAATCCCCTGCGCCTGCTGGACTGCAAAGTGCCATCCTGCCGCGCCCTGGGCGAGGATGCCCCCCGGTCCGTGGCGCATCTGGAGCCGGAAAGCCAGGAGCATTGGGAACGGTTGCAGGACTATCTGACTGCGATGGCTATTCCCTTTCAGATTGACCACCGCCTGGTGCGGGGGTTGGATTATTACAGCCGCACCGTTTTTGAGCTGCAACCCCGGGATGCCGGCGGCCAATCCACCATCTGCGGCGGCGGCCGCTATGATGGATTGATTGAGGAATTGGGCGGCCGGCCCACGCCGGGCATTGGCTTTGGGATGGGCTTGGAACGGCTGATCCTGAACCTGAAACGGGCCGAAATCGCCGTGCCGGAAATCCCGGGGCCGCAATATCTGGTGGCTAATGTGGGGACGGCGGCGCGCCGGCCGGCTTTGGAACTGGCCGCACGGATCCGCCGGGCCGGGGCCAGCGCCATCCTCAGCAGCGGCGCCCGGGCCTTGCGCGGTCAGCTGCGCCAGGCCAACGCCCTGAACATTCCCTATGCGCTGATTTTGGGCGACGACGAAATCAGCCGGGGGGAAGTAGTTATTCGGGATATGCGGACTTCCCAGCAGGAAACCCGCCCCTTGACCGCCTTTCTTGCGGAATTGACCGCCGCCCCGGATTAGCGGCGGCGCGGCCTTGGCCGCGCCCCCCTTTCCCGCCATCCCATCCCTGCTTACCGTCCTTCACGCCCTGCCTGCCGCCATCCCGCCCCCCTTATACCGTCCTTCCCACCCCTCTCTACCGCCTTTCCCACCCCTCTCTACCGTCCTTCCCACCCCTCTCTACCGCCTTTCCCACCCCTCTCTACCGTCCTTCCCGGCCGCGACGCAGACGGATCCGGGCGTAGGCGCTGATATGCGCTCTCTACCGTCCTTCCCGGCCGCGCCCCTACCGTCATTCCCGCGTAAGCGGGAATCCCGAACGGTACTGCCTTAGGATGGTATTGTCAGCAAGCCACCGCCGGATTCCCGCGTAAGCGGGAATGACGGTCGGCGGGGCCGCCGCCATCCCCATCCGCTCATCCTGAACTTGTTGAAGGATGAAAATTACCCCAAAAATTTAATTTTTCGAAATTGCCCCCACCCCCCTTTACATTCCCCAAACCTGTGGTATAGAATGTTGACAAGTCAAGGCCGAATCGCCAAGGCGATTCGGCCTTGACTTGTGTTGGGGCCTCCTGGAGGTCCCTTTATGCCGAAGTTCTTTATCGGGGGTATCGTCTTTCTCCTGCTGCTGGGCGCCGGGTATGGCATTACCACTACCCAAGCCACCCGCTACATCCCCTGGGATTGCGCCGACTGGCAAGCCTTTGCCCATGACGACCGGACTACGGCCATCCTAGAATCCCTGGCCGAAAACCGGGGCAAGACCCTCTACTGCGGCATCGACCAGTCCGACACCTTTGCCAAAGCCGAGACCTGGGAGGCCGGCAAAGACCGCAACGAGCGGGACAATACGGTCTATCAGGGAGAACGCGGCCGCTTCCGCGGCTTTATCGCCGGGCAAGAGGGCTGGCTGACCGAGGGCGAATCCGGCGTTACCGGGCTGAGCCGCCATCACATCTTTGAGTTTCCCCGGGAACCCAAGAAACGCCGCCGCTGGGTAACTAAACGGCGCCCGGTACCTGACACGGCGGACCGCTCGATGCGGGGTGGGTGGGCTCCTTACGGCGCTGCCCATGCTACCGAGGCCACCCGGCAGGCCAACGCGGATGCTCAACTTAATGCCAACGTGCCCTTTACTGACTGGCAGGCTATGGCGGAAACGGACGCTCTCAGTTATTGCCGCAGCCAGAGCTATCACCGCGCCATAGATGTTGCCCTAGTTGCCGGAGCCACTCGGGAATACGAGGACAACACCGCCAATCCGCCGGCCACCCGGGCCCGTCTGGTGCGTACCTGGACGGCCACCTGTGAGAAAAGGGTGCGCCGCTGAAGGGGGCTGACTGAGGGGGCGGCCGCCCGCCCGGCCGCCCCCCTGAAACCGGCTTTCCCGGCCCGTCCCCTACCATCATTCCGGCGCTACCCCTCTACCGCCATTCCCGCCGCCCCTGCTACTGTCCTTCCCGCGTAAGAGGGAATCCAGGATGGTACTGCCTTATGCCGCCCAGCCCCCACGAGCAACCCCTTTCCGCTCATCCTGAACTTGTTGAAGGATGGGCCGCCGCAATTCCGGCCCTCCGGCCTTTCCCGCCGCCGTTGCCCATCCTTCAACAAGTTCAGGATGAGCGGATTTATGGCTTCCCGCGCACGCGGGAAGGACGGTTTCTATATGCAATAGCCATGTAGTCCCGCCCCCAATCGGTTGCGTCCTGCCATCCTTGCCAACATTGTCGCCGCCATCCCCCAGCTCAGCCCCGGCCGCCCTTTCTCCACGAATTATAGAAATTCCCGAAATTGCCCCTTTTTACCCCTTGACAAATAGCACAAAATATCAGAACATTAGCACTAATCAATCGGCCGGCGGGATTGGAACGGTATCCCCGCCAATCCCGAAAGCCGGCGGAAACCTTTACAGGGAGCGTTTCTTATGCTGGAAGCCACCGCGCAAGGCACCAACATCTACTACCGGGGCTATGTCATCCACGAGGACATCCGGGCCATCTGCTACACCATTTACGACCGCCGCCCGGCCCGGCAGGAACTGGCGACCCTGGGCAATTCCCGCGCCGCGATGCGCTGGGTGGATGCCCGCATCAAAATCGAGGAGCGGCTCGAGGATACCGGCGTCTCCGTGGCCGAAATCCTTTCCCTGGCCCGGGCCGTCGCGGTCGCCTAGGCGGTGCGTATGCCGGAAAACCGACCCTCCCAATCCGCGGCGGGAATAGCGGCCGCGCCGCCAACCCTCCGCTACTCCCGCCTGGTCAGCCTCAGCCAGCCGCTGCATCCGGAGATGCCGCAATGGCCGGGCGACCCGCCGCTGGAATGGCAGCCGGTGGCCGCTTGGGAAACGGACGGCTATTTTCTGCGCCGTTTCGCGATGGGCGAACACAGCGGTACCCACGCCAATGCCCCGGCCGCCTTTCATCCCGGCGGCGTCGGCATTGACGCCTACCCGCCGGAATCCTCGATCGCCCCGGCCGTAGTTATCGATGGCCGGGCCGCGGCCGCCGCCAACCCGGACTATACCCTGACCCTTGCCGCCCTGTGGGCTTGGGAACAGCGGCAAGGGCCAATCCCGGCCGGCAGCGTAGTATTGCTGTTCACCGGTTGGGGGTCTAAGTGGGATAACCCGGCGGCCTATCTGGGGATGACGGCATCGGGAACTGAACCGGGCGGCTTGCATTTCCCCGGTTTCGGCTTGGATGCCGCCCAATGGCTGCTGCGGGAACGGGATATTGCCGGCTTGGGCATTGACACCGCCGGGGTGGATGGCGGCCAGGACAGCGGATTTGCGGTGAACAGTTTGCTGTTGGAACGGCCCCGGCTGGTGCTAGAAAACCTGGGCAATCTGGGACAGCTGCCCCCGGTCGGCGTTACGCTGATGGTCGGCGTACTGCCTTTGACCGGGGGCAGCGGTTCGCCGGCGGCGGTATTGGCTTTTCTGCCTTGACCGGCCGGCGCAACTTGGGGTGGGGCCGGGACTGGGCTATCGCCTATAGCAACCGCCACTCCTGTCCCGCAACCGTCATTCCCGCGTAAGCGGGAATCCAGTGGCTGCTGCCGTTCTGGATTCCCCCTTTCGTGGGAATGACGGTAGGGTATATGCCATTGTCATGGGGCCGGAATGGTTTCCTCAGTAGGTCATGGCTACGCCGGCCCGGGCGCAGTCCTCGTCCTGGGCGCTGGTGCCGCCGCCCACGCCGCAGGCCCCCTCGATAACGCCGTGGCGGATGATCGGCACCGCCCCCTGGCCCATAATCATCGCGTTCCCGGCGGCGGCGTTAATGCCCCGGGGCGTCGGCTGGTCGGCCCGTTCCTGCATCTCGCCGCTGGGCCGGCCAAAGGCCGCCGAGGCCACCGCCTTGCCCTGGCAGCCGTACGCGCTGGCCCAGATAGCCCCGTCCATCCGATTCAGCGCAATCAGCCGGCCGCCGGCATCGCACACCGCCACGCTGACCTTAATGTCCAGTTCCTGAGCCCGGCCGATAGCCGCCCCGATAATCCGATTGGCCTCATTCAAAGTAATCGCCATGGCAACGCCTCCTGTCGGCTGGAATGGACTGATTTTACCCCATAAACCCGCCCTAGCCAACCGGCCGGGGGAATGAATCCTTGACTAATCACCAACCGTCATTCCCGCGCTACCCTACCGTCATTCCCGCGTAAGCGGGAATCCGGTGGTGGCTTGCCAAGGATGCGGCATTATAAGGCAGTACCGTCGGGATTCCCGCTTACGCGGGAATGACGGTAGCAAGGCATGGGAATGACGGTTCTATCTGCCCTTGCCTGCCTTACCCCCCCACAAAGCGGCCGGCGAAACTTTGCGCCAGGGCAGTGTCCCCGGTATAGGTCAGCTGTCCGGATGCGATCGCCGCATCCGGCGACCGGCGGCCGTACATCACCATTACCCAGGTTTCCCCATCGCACTGAAAGGTCACGGCGGGCGCGGATTCCCCATTGGCGGCGGCCGCGTCAGCGGGATCGACCGTTTCCAGTCTGGCCCCGTCTTTGCTGAAAATCAAATCATATACGGCGGCAAACGGCGGGTCGATATGAAAACGAAAACGCAGGGGGCTGGTCAGCGTCGGGTCGGGACGAAATGCCCGGCGCACCGCCCGGGGGACGGTATCCATCAAAACCGGCGTCGCCCCCGCCGACAGCCGATACTCCGGGTCAAAGCGGGAAAAAATATCCCACCCGTGCATACTCAGCTCGCTGATCCGCATATCCAGCAGCGCCCGCGCCGGCTCCGGCCCCGGCGGCCAGTAGCACAGCCGTTCCCACTTGTCCTCCGGCACCCGGTCAAAGACCAGCACGGCCTCGTTCAGCCGGTGCAGGAGGGTATCCAGCAGCCGCGCGCCCTCCCGTTCTTTGGTGGCGAAGGCCCGCTGAAAAATGCTCTGGGCAAAGGCGTCCTCGTCGTGTTCCGTCACCGACGGCGAACCCGGCGGCGGCGAAAAGTCGCCCAGCAGCCCCCGGGTAACCCGCAGGGCAAAATCCTGGCCGGCCAGATGAGCCAGCGCCTCGGCGCAAGACCAGCCGGCGCAGGCGCTGGGCTGTTCCCAATCCGCCGGCGTCATAGCCAGGGCGCGCCGCTTAAACTCGGCCGCCTCCTGGAGCAGAATGCGGATGCGTTCCCGGGGGTTGGTCATAATGACTCCTTGCTTGCAGTCAGTTGTTTCCGTTAGGTTGCGGCCTACCCATCCTTCAACAAGTTCAGGATGAGCGGATATGCTACAACCGAATAGAAACGCTGGGCTTAAAAGTTGGCGGCAAACTCTCGATCCAGTTCCAAAGTTGCCCGCCACCCGGATTTGGCCGGATTCTAAGGCGGCGGCCCCATTCAGCCGGGGGTTGAACAGCAGTATAAAGGTTTTGGCGGCGCATTGAAACACCGCAACGGCCGGCCCGGGCCGGCCGTTATGTCGGCCGCAGTAGGATAGGCATCGGTTGCATCTCCCTTACCCGGTGGTCAGCAGGTTACGCAATTGTTGGAGGCGGGGCGCGTCGGCGGCAATCAGGTCGGTCAGCAGCCGCGCTACCTTGCTGAGGTCAAGGTTTATTTCCTGATGCAGCCGCGCCGGGTTATTGGGCAGATTATAACGCCGGTCGCCCACCCTCAAGCCGGAATCCGCCGCGGCCCGGAGCAGCCATTCCTCCAGCCGGGGCCGGAGCAGAATTACCCGATTGCGGCGCGCGGCATCGGCATAAACCCGCAATCCCAGTTGGGCATAATCGGCAGTTACCGGCAGCCGGGCCAGGTAAGCGGGTATAGCCTGCCCCGGATCCTCGTCGAGCATGGCCTGGCAGTCAGACCGCCGGGCCAACTGCTTCAGAATTTCCCCTTTGCCCTTTCTTTCGTGAGCGATTTCCCGCCGGGATAGCCGGGTCAAGGCTTGCGCCAGGGTCAAATCGGCGTTGCATTCCAGATACAACATCAGGTTTCCAGAACCCAATGCAAGTTGGCGAAAATATCCCCTTCCGCCAGCGCCGCCAAGTCCTCCGTGGACAGGGTAAGGACTTGCGTATGGCAATCCCGCGCATAGACTGCGTTGACTGCCAGCTCCGCCCGGGGCGTCTTTTCCAGCAAGTTCAGCAGCAGGTAAGGGTTGTTGGTGCTGATGAAATACTGATTGCCGTTCCCATACCAGGCAATCCGCTCGGCCAGAAAGTGAATATCCCCCGGATGGCAATGGGTTTCCGGCTCCGGGAATACCAGGGCGGCCTCCCGATTGGTTTCCATAGCGGCGGTGTAAAAGCTCAGCCGCTGCCGGGATTGGGACGCCAGAGCGTAAGGGCAGGATGGGCCGCCGGTAGCGCCATCTTTGACCAATTCAATGCCCTTTTCTCCGGAACGCAGAACCGTCTTGACCTGGCCGGCGGCAAAGGAAAGATTGACCGCGTAGCGCAACTCCCCCTCCCGCGCCAGCAGGGATAGAAAGTTGCGGCCCGCCGGCGGGAGTAGAAAATCGCAGTCGGATTCCCGAAAGTCGGTCAGGGCCGGGGCGCGGTAAAACCGCACCGGCGGCCGGGATTCCGCCGCTATCGGGGCCACTTCCCGAATAGTGCGGTCATCGCCGCTGAGCTCGGCAACAGCGCCGTTGGAATGACGGTAAAGGCCGCGATATTGTCCATCCAGGCAAGCCAATTCCACCGCCGCCGCGCCGCCGCGGACCAACAGAGGATTAGCGGTGTCCCCGTTATAGAACAGGTTGGCCGTCCGTTCGTGCCGCACAAACCCGTCCAGGGCAAGCTCCGGGTCGTACTGCCGGGCCTCAATAAAGGAAAGCAGCCCCAGGGCTTCCAACAGATTGGATTTGCCCGCGCCGGGTTCGCCGATAAAGAGGTTGAACCGCTTGCAAGGCAGGCTCAACTCTTTAATGGACTTGAAGTTGCGAATTTCCAGCGTGTCAATCATAAGGCTGCCTCTTGGGGAATTGCACCGTCCGCCGGCAGATATTATAACACAGCGGGCGGCGTCCTTTCCTTTCTTAAAAAGGAAAAGGACGGTTGCGGGGCGGTAGGAGGGACGGTAGGGGGATACCGCCCATCCTTCAACAAGTTCAGGATGAGCGGATGGGGTGCGGCGGCCGCCCCTACCGTCCTTCCCGTGCAAGCGGGAATCCCGCGGTGGCTTGCCAAGACTGCGGCACTATAAGGCAATACCGTTTGGGATTCCCGCTTACGCGGGAATGACGGTAGAAAGGGGGCGGGAATTAAGTTGCGGAATAAGCGGCGGCGTTGTATCCCGCCGCCGCCATTCCCGCCGCCCAATCCCTAAAGATCTTTCAGCAGGTTGGCGTCTTGGCCGGCGCTTTGGCCGGCCAGGCGGCCGAATACCATTCCCGCCGACAGGCCGGAGCCGCCGGGATAGTTGTAGTAGAACAGGCCGCCGACCATCTCTCCGGCGGCGTAGAGGCCGGGAATCGGCTCCTGGGCGTTGGTCACTACCTGCCCCCGATTGTTGATTTTCACCCCGCCAAAGGTAAAGCTGATGCCGGTCGTTACCGCAAAACCCAGATAGGGCGGGGTGTCAAGGGTTTGCGCCCAGTTGGTCTTGTCCACGGCCAAGCCCTCGGTGCGGCGGCCATCCTTCACGGTCGGATTGTAAGGAATATCCTGGCGGACGGCGGCGTTGTATTCCCGCACCGTGGCCGCCAATCCCTGTGGATCGATGTCCAGCCGGGCCGCCAGTTCCTCGATGCTGTCGGCCTGGGCCATCGTCACCTGGGGAATCCAGTATTCATCCCGCAGCAGATGCTTGACCTTGTCGTCGAAAATCTGGAACGCCAGGCCCTGCGGCTGGCTCAGCAGGGCGCGGCCGTAGGTGACATAGGTATAGTTGCGGAAATCGTAGCCCTCGTCCAGAAAGCGCTCGCCGTTCAGGTTGGCGATAATGCCAAAGGGATAGGAATGTTTCTGGAACAGCTCGGTGATGGCGCGGTCGCCAAAGGGCGGGGCGTTCATATCCCAGGCGACGGCGTGGCAGCTGCTCCAATGGCCGTGGGATTGAGCGCCCACCTCCAGAGCCATCCGGATGCCGTCCCCGGTGTTGTAGGGAATGCCGCGCACCTTGACCATTTCCCAGCCCGGCCCCAGATAGCGGCAGCGCATTTCGGCATTGGCCTCGAATCCGCCGGCGGCCAAGACCACGGCCCGGGCCGGAATATCCTCGAATCCCTCCGGCCCCAAGACTTGCAATCCGTTCACCCGGCCCTGCCGGTCTTGCAGCAGCTTGACGCCCTGAGTGGCATAGCGCACTTCGATGCCCAGCCGCCGGGCTACCTCGAACTGCTGATCCGACAAGCCCTTGCCGGCGCCTACCGCCTCGACCACCAGGCCGCCCCAGAACCGGTACTTGTCGCCATCCTTGAACGCCTGGCGGCCGAAGGACAGCACAAAGCGGATGCCGTGCTGCTGGAGCCATTGCATCGTGGGATGGGACTGGCTGACCAGGATTTGGGCCAGTTCCGGGTCGGCAAGGCCGTGGGTGACCCGCATCATGTCGTCATAATACATATCCTCGGTGTAGCTACCGACCTCGACGGAGTTCTCCTCGGTTTCCGACATATCGGGGATGATCGCCTTGATGTCGTTAATGCCGTCAAAGGCGAAGCGGATGATGCCGCCGGT
This sequence comes from Dehalococcoidia bacterium, assembly GCA_965203435.1. Taxonomy (GTDB): domain Bacteria; phylum Chloroflexota; class Dehalococcoidia; order Lucifugimonadales; family UBA3495; genus CBDBCU01. The sequence continues at coordinate 12,987 of CBDBCU010000006.1, forward strand.
GAAGTAGGTGTTGCCGCCGCGGAAATACTCCGGGGCCTTTTCCACCACCAGGACGGACTCGCAGGTTTCTTTGGCGGCAATGGCCGCGCTGAGGGCCGCATTGCCGGCCCCCACCACAATTACATCGTATTCCTGAGCCAAGACGCACCTCCGGGTTGAATTAGGGTCCGGGGCGGGATGGAATGGGGATAATTGCCCGGCCGCCGCCGTTTATAATAACCGCAAAAGCGGCCGGGGGCAAGGAATGGGGATAAGTGGCGCTGGGCAATGGCATATACCTTGACAACCGGCCCGCCGGCTTTCCCGCCGTCCCCCACCGTCCTTCCCGCGTAAGTGGGAATCCCGCGGCTGCTTGCCAAGACTGCGGCATTATAAGGCAGTACCGTTCTGGATTCCCGCTTGCGCGGGAATGACGGTAAGGGGCGGGAAGGACGGTTTTATATGCAATTGCCCCAACCCGCCCACCGCCCTTGCCCCATCCCCGCCCCCTTTGTGCTACAATTCCCGCCAAGCCATCCCTATCCCATCCTGGCCCTATCCTATCCGACGCCGGCCGCCATTAGGAGGTTGCCCGATTATGACCCGCAGCGAAGTGCGCCTTACCGAGCTTTCCCACTGCGCCGGTTGAGCCGCCAAAATCAGTTTGGAGAACCTGGTTCAGGTTCTGAGCAAAATCCCGATGCCTACCCACCCGGATTTGCTGGTGGGCGCGGAAACCGGGGATGACGCCGCCGTCTATCGGCTGAGCGACAGCACCGCCCTGATTTTCACCGTGGACTTTTTCCCGCCCATCACCGACGACCCCTACGAGTTCGGCGCTATCGCCGCCGCCAATTCCCTCAGCGATGTGTACGCTATGGGCGGCCGGCCCCTGCTGGCCCTGAATATCGTCGGTTTTCCCGCCTCCCTCGACCAGGAAATCCTCGGCGAAGTGCTGCGCGGCGGCTACGCCAAAGCCGCCGAGGCCGAGTGCATCATCGCCGGCGGCCATACCGTCGACGACCCGGAACCCAAGTACGGCCTGGCTGTCGTGGGCCTGGTGGAGCCGGGCAAGCAGGTGTCCAACGCCGCCGCTCAGCCGGGGGATGTCCTGGTATTGACCAAGCCCCTGGGCACCGGCATTATCACTACTGCCGGCAAGCAGGGCCGGGTGGATCCGGCCGTGCTGCAAGGGGCGGTGACCACGATGGCGACCCTGAACCGGGACGCCGCCCAGGCTATGACCAAAGTGGGCGTCCACGCCGCCACCGACATCACCGGCTTTGGCCTGCTGGGACACCTCAAATCTATGGTACAGAGCAGCGGCGTGGCGGCGGAAGTGAGCTTGAGGCAAGCGCCAATCCTGCCCGGCGTCAGGGAATTGCTGGAACAGGGCATTGCCCCCGGCGGCACCGGCCGCAATCGGGACAGCGTAGCCGCCGCCGTCCACTGGCATCCGGATTTGTCGGACAACGACCAGCTGCTGCTGTGCGATGCCCAAACCTCCGGCGGTCTGCTGATTTCCGTAGCCGCCGCCAAGCAGGAGGCCCTGCTGGCCGAATTGACCGCCGCCGGCACCCCAGCCGCCGCCGTAGTGGGCCGCATCACCGCCGGCCCGGCCGGCACCATTGCAGCCTTGCCCTAGCCCTTTACCGTCTTTCCTGCCCTAGGGGAGACGGACTCAAACATGGATATACAGGATAAACAGGATATTTTTATCTGTATAGAACGGTACTGGCGGTCAATAACCGTTCCCGGCAAATATAGAATCCTGTTAATCCTGTATATCCATGTTTGAATCCGTTTGACACCCTTGCCGCCAAGGGCTAGGATAGGGGGAGCAAGGGCGCAAGGCCGCCCTACCTCAAAAATCTTTAGAACCGGATGGTTGAGTAAATTGGAACCGCAATTCGGCTTGAAACGCCCCGACCAGGTTAAACCCGCCCCGCCGCAAGGGGAGCGCATCCCGCCCGGCCAGTTCCTCAGCAACAAGTTCCCGGTATTGACCTACGGCTCCGCCCCCAAAGTGGACTTGGCGACCTGGCAGCTCCGGGTCTATGGGCTGGTGGCCCGGGAAATCCTCCTGGACTGGCCGCAGTTCGCCGCCCTGAACTGGACTACCTTGACCGCCGATTTTCACTGCGTTACCCAGTGGAGCGCCCTGGATAATGCCTGGGAGGGCGTACCCTTGGCCGACCTGCTGGCTTTGGCCGGCCCCTTGCCGGCGGCCCAGTTCGTGGTGGCCCACTGCTACGGCGGCTATACCACCAACGCGCCGCTGGATTTGCTGCTAACCGAGGGTTTTCTGGCCCACCGGCGCAACGGGCAGGAATTGGGCAAGGATCACGGCTGGCCGCTGCGGCTGATTGTCCCCAGCCGCTACGCCTGGAAAAGCGCCAAGTGGGTCAACGGCATTGAGCTGCTGGCCGCCGATGCCCCCGGCTTTTGGGAACAGCGCGGCTACAACAACAATGCCGACCCCTGGCAAGAGGAACGCTTTTGGCCCGAACTGACCCGGTAATTTGTCCGGTCGCCGGTTAAGTTTGCTTTCAACAGTTTCCGCTCATCCTGAACTTGTTGAAGGATGGCAAACCGCAGAAAACAAAGGGAACGGCGGCCCCACAGTTTCCGCTCATCCTGAACTTGTTGAAGGATGGCAAACCGCCGAAAGTCAGGGAAAAATTATCTTGCCAAGTTTTTTCCCTGGGAGAGGATTCGCCCCTTCAACAAGTTCAGGGTGAGCGGAAATAATAGCCAGTTCAGGGTGAGCGGAACAATTAGCGCATAACAGAACGAAACCCTAGCCGGAGGTGTGGCGTGGCTGGTTCGTCGGAGCAGTACCTATCTTTTCCCGGGCGGGTGCGCCGCCACTTGCAGCTCAAAACCGTCTCCGGGCTGATGGAGCTGCTCCCCCTGCTGGTCACCATCCTGGTCTTGGCCTTGCTCGTGGGCTACGCCGACGGGTTCGTCCGTCCCCTGCTGTCCCAAGTCCCGGCCCATATCCCGCTGATTGGCACCCTGGACTTCCCCGGCATTGGCATAATCGTATTGGGGCTGCTATTCTACCTGGTCGGCCTGGCCGTATCCACGGTCATCGGACGCCGGGCCATTGACCTGAAAAGCACCCTGCTGAACAGCCTGCCGGTGGTTGGCACCATCTACGGCGTTACCCAGCAGGCGGCGGCGGTAATGTCCTCCGATTATCGTTTCAGCCGGGTGGTCTTTATCGAGTGGCCGCGCACCGGGATGATTGCGATGGGCTTTGTCACCGGCCGCGCCCTGTGCGTGGATACCGGCAAGTCCATCGTGGCCGTCTATATCCCCACCGTGCCGAACCCCACTTCGGGCAATATGGCTTTCGTCATTGAGGATGATGTGATTGAAACCGATTTGACCGTGGAGGATGCGATGAAAATGGTCTTTTCCGGCGGCATCGTAATGCCGGCCTCGGCCGCCTTTGCCCGCCTCCCCCGCGACCCGGAAACCGACGAATTTCTGGGCCGGTTCAACATCACCCCGCCGCAATAGGCTGGGGGATGGCCTATGCCCCTACCGTCATTCTGGCCCCCCACCGTCCTTCCCGGCCGCCCCACCGTCATTCCCGCGTAAGCGGGAATCCCGCGGTGGCAAGTGGAGGGTGTGGCATTATAAGGCAGTACCGTCGAGGTTCCCGCTTACGCGGGAATGACGGTAAGGAGGGCCGCAGCCGCCCTACTATGTCATTCCGAGCGTAGCCGAGGAATCTGAAATGTCCGCCATTGACTCCATTTCAAGACTTTCAGATTCCTCGGCTACGCTCGGAATGACACAGTAAAGCAGCCCGAAAAAATAAACCGCCCCGGCCAATGTTGACCGGGGCGGTTTCCTGATGCCCGTTAAGGGTGGGCCGGCCGCGGCCGGCCGGGGGTTAGGCGGCCTGGCGCTCCAAGCCGGTCAGGGCCGGTTGCGCCCGGCGGGACGGCGTAGCGGCCTTGACCGCCGTCGCCGGCAGATCCCGGGTGAACCCGCACTGCAAGCAGTTGAAATACCGGCCGTAGATGTCCGTGGCCAGGTACAGGTCGCCGTGGCACTTGGGGCAGCCCTTGAACTTAATCATCGCCTTGCACCTCCTCAATCAGGCTGGGCGATTTCCTTGCCTTTTTCCTTTTTGCTTTAACTCGGCTACATAATACACCTTGACACAAGGGATGTCAAGCCTTATTATATATTTTAGTAACGATTGCTCAGCCTTGCTTGATCGGAGGGGCCGCCGCTATGGATGAAAGGATCCGTTTCCGGGTGGGAACGCAAACCGCCGAACCGGCCGCCAAGGCCGATTTCCACATACCGCCGCCCCCGCCCACGGCGGCGGAGCTGGCCCCGACCGCCGCGCCGGCGGCGGCCGGCAGCAACGCCGGCGGCGGCCCGGATACCGAAGTGGCCGGCGTCTATATCATCAGCGTCGCCGCCCGCATCCTGGATATGCACCCCCAAACCCTCCGCAAGTATGAACGGCTGGGCCTGATTAACCCCGGCCGCACCGTCGGAATGTTGCGCCTCTACTCCCGGGAGGACATCCGCCAGGTTTTCCTCATCCGCCACTTGATGGAAAACCTGGGCCTGAACCTGGCCGGAGTGGAGTTTGCCCTGAATCTGGTGGAAAACCTCCAGGGCTTTCAGGGCTGGCTGCAAGCCGCCGCCCGGGGAACGGCGTTGGAACCGGCTATCCCTCCGGCCATGGCCCAACTTTTCCGCAACCTGAACCTGCCCCAGCCGGCGGAGGATTAGCCGCCGAATCAACCGGTATCCCTTGCCGGTTCCGTTGCGGCGGTTCATCCTTCAACAAGTTCAGGATGAGCGGGGGGTGGGGCCAACCCGTTCAGGATGACCCGGCAACGGGTTTAGGATGAGCGGGGGTGGGGCCAACCCGTTCAGGATGACCCGGCAAATCAGTTCAGGATGACCCGGCAACCAGTTTCCGGGTGCGCGGATACAACGGAACCGAATCGGCTAACGGCCCAATTTACAGAAAGGTGGATTGCCCTTATGACTGACGGCGAAAAGGACGACGCTTTCCCCAACCCGGAGCCGGCGGCGGAGCAGCGCCCGGCCTTTGACTACTATATGGATTCCGACCCGGACTATCTGGCCGACCTGCCTCCGGAGGAGCAGCTTTCTATTCTGGCTACGGCGGTAGCGCAATCCCGCCGGGAAATCGCCGAAACCCGGGATATGGCCCACCGGGCCCGGGCCGACCTGGAAAATCTGCGCAAACGCACCGAGGAGGAACGCGTCCTCATCCGCCTCGACGCCAACCGCCGGCTGATTGTCAACCTGCTGCCGGCCCTGGACGAGCTGGAACTGGCAATCAGCCACAGCGCCGGCGCCGAGGACGCCGCCGCCGCGGCCCAATCCCTGATCGAGGGCGTCAAGCTGATTCACCGCAAGGCTTTCGGCATCCTGGAGGCTGAGGGTCTGTCCCGCATTGAAACCGTGGGCGCGCCCTTTGACCCGGTACAACACGAGGCCGTGGGCGTCGTGGATGATAGCGGCCAGCCCTCCGGCTATGTGGTCGAGGTCGTCCGCAACGGCTATCGCCTGCGCGACCGGGTCATCCAGGCCGCCCAGGTCGTAGTGTCCAAGTAACCGGCCGGCGGCTTTTGCCTTTCCCGGCAAAAAGCCCCGGCCCCACGCAACATTGCAAAACGCAGTCAAGGAGTAACGGAAATGGCAAAAGTCCTGGGCATAGACTTGGGTACCACCAACTCGGTGGCGGCGGTGATCGACGCCGGCGAGCCGCTGGTGGTGGAAAACGCCGAAGGGGCGCGCATTACCCCCTCGGTAGTGGCGGTCAACGCCCGCAGCGATGAGCGCTATGTGGGCCAGGTCGCCAAACGGCAGTCGGTGACCAATCCGGAAAACACCATCTTTTCGGTCAAGCGGCTGATGGGCCGCAAATACAGCGATGGCGAAGTGCAGGGGGCCTTGGGCAAACTGCCTTACAAGGTCGTCCAGGCCGCCAATGGCGACGCCCACGTCGAAATGGCCGGCAAGCCCTACGCCCCGCCGCAGATTTCCTCTTTCGTCCTCCAGAAAATCCGCCAGGACGCCGAGGCCAAACTGGGCGAAAAAATCCGCCAGGCGGTCATCACCGTGCCGGCCTACTTTAACGACGCCCAGCGCCAGGCCACCAAGGATGCCGGGGCCATCGCCGGCCTGGATGTGCTGCGGATTGTCAACGAACCCACCGCCGCCGCCCTCGACTACGGGCTGGACAAAAAGCAGGAGGAGGCCACGATCGCCGTCTTTGACCTGGGCGGCGGCACCTTCGACATTACCATCCTGCAACTGGGCGACGGCGTCTTTGAGGTCAAATCCACCAACGGCGACACCTACCTGGGCGGCGACGACTTCGATCAGAAAGTTCTGGATTGGCTGATTGGCGAGTTCCGTCAGGAAACCGGCATTGACCTGGGCAACGACCGCATGGCTTTGCAGCGCCTGCGGGATGCGGCGGAACGGGCCAAGATCGAGCTGTCCAGCACCCTGGAATCGGAAATCAACCTGCCCTTTATCACCGCCGATGCCAACGGCCCCCAGCACCTGGTCAAGCCGCTGAGCCGGGCTCGGCTGGAGCAGCTGGTCAGCGGCCTGATTGACCAAGTAGCCGGCCCCTGCCGCCAAGCCTTGACCGACGCCGGCGCGGCCGCTGGGGATATTGACGAGGTTATCCTGGTCGGCGGAATGACCCGGATGCCGGCGGTGCAGGAAAAGGTCAAAGCCATCTTTGGGCAGGAACCCAGCCGCGCGGTGAATCCGGATGAAGTGGTAGCCCGCGGCGCGGCCATCCAGGCCGGGGTGCAGACCGGGGAAGTCGGCGGCATCGTGCTGCTGGATGTTACCCCCCTGACCCTGGGCCTGGAAACCCTGGGCAGCGTGATGACTACCCTGATTGCCCGCAACACTACCATCCCCACCAAGAAAACCGAAACCTTTACCACGGCCGCCGATGGGCAAACCAGCGTGGACATCCATGTCCTGCAAGGGGAGCGCCCTATGGCCGCCGACAACAAATCCATCGGCCGGTTTATCCTGGACGGGCTGCTGCCGGCCCCCCGCGGCGTGCCGCAGGTGGATGTTACCTTTGACATTGACGCCAACGGCATCCTCAGCGTTTCGGCCCAGGACAAGGCTACCGGCAAGGAACAGCGCATCGTCATTCAGCCCAGTTCCGGCCTGTCCAAGGATGACATCGGCCGGATGGTGGACGAAGCCCAGGCTCACGAGGCCGAGGATCAGCGGCGGCGGGCCGAAGTGGAAACCCGCAATCAGGCCGATTCCCTGGTCTATTCCACCGAAAAGCTGCTCCAGGAAAATGCCGACAAAGTGCCGGCCGACCTGAAAGCGGAAGTGGAGGGCAAAATCGCCGCCCTGAAAACCGCCGTCAATGCCAACAATGTGGCGGAAATGCAGACGGCCATGGCCGACCTGAACGATACCATGCAGCGGCTGGGGCAGGCGGTATATGGGCAGCCCGGCGGTGGCGCGGCTCCCGGAGCCGGAGCTGATATGCCCGGCGGCGGCGCGGCGGACGCCGGGCCGGACGCCGACACGGTGGAGGGCGAATTCCGGGAAGTCTGAAAATCCTTGCAAAAATCGTACCGGCTTGCCGTCGGGTGTGCTATAATAGGTTATGGCCTGCCGACGGCGCCGGGTTTCCAAATCCATCCCAGTCAGGGCCAACCGGAGAGAGGGAGTTATGAACGCCAAAGATAGCGCGGACCAGGGGGTCTTGGGGAACGACAATGCCTATCGGGTGGCGGGGATTGAGCAGTCCCTGACGCCGTTGCAGTACCACTACCTGAGCCTGTTGCAGCGCCTGATTGCCCTCAAAAACGATTACCAGACCGACCCGGACTACGCGGCTTGGCTGATGACCGCCATCAAGAAGGCCATCTATTCCACCCTGCGCGACTGCATCGAAGCCAACATCGGGGACGCCGCCAAAACCCTCTTGGGCCAGCAGGAACACCAGGTGAACTAACCCGGCTTGCCCGGTTCGGTTCCCCGGCAATCCCCAGCGCCAACGGTTTTAAGGGGCCAGCCCGCATAGCGGGTTGGCCCCGGTTTTTGTGGTTTAGGGATGGCGGGAAAAACCCGGTACACTGACCGGACGGGCTACCAAGGGGAAAAGGGTTCGAAAAGCTGGCAGGAAGTCAAACCGACCGGGCAAGTAGCGTCGGCAAAGACCAAGGAAAGATAGATTAACACAGCGACCACGGCAACCTTGCCAATTATTACCAGCATTTTACCCCCGGTCGGCCGGATTAGGAAGCCACCCGGCCCAACCCCTACCAAGGGGAAAAGGGTTCGTACAGCTCGCACGACTTGAGTCCCTCCGGACAGGTAACGTCCAGCATTACGAGGGACAGATAAATCCCGGCGGCAATCAAGCCGATCACGGCAATTTTGCCAACTACGGCCCGCATTTTACCCCCCGGTCGACCGGATTAGGAAAGCCGCCCGTACCAGCCTCTACCAAGGGGAAAAGGGTTCGTACAGCTCGCATACCGTCAAGGCCGGGGTGCAGGTAGCGTCCACCAGAACCAGGCACACGTAGGCGAACAAGACAAAGCCGCTGACTACTACCCACATATTAGCCTCCTTGCTCGTCATCTACGCTGGACCAAAGCCGCTGTACCTGCCGGCTGAGCCACAACACTCCAGCGAAAAATGGAGTGTGCAGCAATATGAAAAGAAAGGAATACTGAAAGAATTCCCGCCGGGGAATCCTGTTCGCTTGCCAATCCTTCCAAGTCTCTTGGAGGGTAAAGAATAGCAGAACCTCCGCCCCTACGCAAAGAGAGGCGGGAATCAGGTAAGCCAGCGATAGGCCGAACAATTTCAGCCATCGCCGCAAGCGTCTTAACCTCTGCTGCCACTCTTTCCCCATACCCCCATCCTACCACATCCAACCCTATTTGTCAGCCGCAGTTTTTCCCCGGCTCCATTGCTTTTGGCGTACTTGTCCGGCAACCAATGCAGGATGGCACATCCGCCGCCCGTCTTGCCGCCGCCGCCCCCCCTAACCCAACCCGTGCCGGGGGAAAACTTCCCTTTTCAGCGCCGCCACGCTTTCCTCGGCGTAGCGGCGAGCCTCGGCCCTTACTTGCGCCGGAGCTTCCGGGTTTATAGTGTCCCGCAGCGACCGCCGTTGGTATTGGCCGGCCAGAGCGGCGGGAAGGGCGTCCGGCCAATCCACGCCCAGCATTACCCCATAGGCCAAAGTCCAGCAGCGGGCTACGGCGTCCAGGTCGTAACCGCCGCCGCCCAAAGCCAGCCAGGGCAATCCCAACCGCGCCAACTCTTGAATAACCGCCACATAGCCCCGGGAAGTCAACTGCAAGTGGGTCAACGGGTCACTGTGGTAGCTGTCAATGCCCAACTGCGTTACCAGCGCATCCGGGGCAAAGGCGCGGATTAACGGCGGCGCTATCTCCCGAAAAGCCCACAGATACAGCTCGTCCTCGGTATAGGGATACAAAGGGATGTTGACCGAACAGCCGATGCCGGCCCCGGCCCCGCTTTCCGATACAAAACCCGTCCCCGGAAAGAGGTATTGGCCCGATTCGTGGATGGACAGGGTCAAAACCCGGGCATCGCCATAGAAAACATTTTGCACTCCGTCGCCGTGATGGGCATCCACATCCACATACGCCACCCGCAAACCCCGGGCCAGCAGGTAGTGGATAGCCAGGGCCGGGTCGTTGAAAATGCAGAACCCGGCGGCGTGACTGGGCGCGGCGTGATGCAGGCCGCCGGCAATGGAAAAGGCAATATCCCGCTGGCCGCCGGCTACCAGTTCGGCGGCGGCCAGGGTAGCCCCGGCGCTGAGCCCGGCGGCAGCATACATCCCCGGATAGACCGGATTGTCGCCCATGGCGCTGAAACCGAACCGCTCCGGGCGGGCCAGATTCAAGCCGGCGCTGAGGCTGCGGACCGCCGCCACATATTCCGGAGTATGCACCCACTCCAGTTCCTCCTCGGTGGCGGCCCGAGGGTCAATCAACCGGGAACTGGTGCCGTCAAAAGCGCCGTAGGCCGCCAGCAGTTCGTAGGTATAGCGCAGGCGGGCCGGGCGCATCGGATGGTCAGCCCGCAGCGTATGACGGGAAAGGGCATCGGCATAAACAAAGGCGGCCCGCGGCATCAAATCACCTCCCGCAATCCCAGGGGATAGCTAATGGTAACGGAATTCGAGGCAATTGCCTATCCCGGACAACTCCCGCCACCGTCCTTCCCGCCCGCTGCCGCCGTCTAGGGCGTGTTCACACTATTTGTTGATACCCCGGATAGCCCATCCCTTTACTATGTCCTTCCGAGCGTAGCCGAGGAATCTAAAATGCCCGCTATTGACTCCATTTCAAGATTTTTAGATTCCTCGACTACGCTCGGAAGGACATAGCAGATTGCCCGCAGCTTTCCAATATACCGCCAATCGTCCGGCTTTCTATGCCCGGCATTAGCGTGAACACGCCCTAGGCATAAAGCAGTTCCAGGGCTTGGAGGACTTTGCGGGGACGGTGGCGGTTGGCGAACAGGGCGTACCACCAGCCGGCTTCGCAGTCGTGCATTTGGGCGATGGCGGCGGCGAGGGTCTGACCGCGCCCGGAGGTTTTGCTTTCCTTGACGGCGTGCATCGCCAGCAGCAGCTGGTTGGCGCAGTATTCATTGACCAGGTGATATTCGCCCGGAGGGAGGTCGTCGGCCCGGGGGCGGAGCCGCTGGCCGGTGTGCTGGTAGAGGATTTGGGAGAGGGCGGGCCAGGCGATGTCGCGGTGGCGGCCGGTCAGGGCGAGGATGCGGCGGCCGGGGCGGTTTTTGCGGCGGCCGGCCCGGGCGACGGCGATGCGGGCCGCGCCAGTGGGGGTTTGGTCCAGATATAGGGCGTGGGTGTCCGGCGGCGGATGGTACAGCACGGTGGCGGTTTTGCTTCCTTTCCCCGGCTCCGGGGGCCGGGAGGGTTGGGCGGTTGCCGGTCGGCGGGCATCCTGCCCGGGCAAAGGCCCGCCCCGCTACTATGCCCCGCCGAGCGTTCCCAAGGAATCCGGAAAGCCCACCCTGGAATCCCTTTCAAGATTTTCCGATTCCTCGGCTACGCTCGGAATGACATAGTAAAGGCGCCGGCTGCCCGGCGATCAATAAATGCGCGCCCTAGTACCCGGGGGTGCGCCACTCAAAGGCCAGGGTAGCGTAGCGGACGAATACCGCGCCGCCGGGGGCGCCAATGGGGCCGTTCATCGCCAGCAGGGCGATGGTGTGCTGGTCGCCAGGCTTGGGTTCGGTACTGATGACTACCCGCTGGGGGACATTGAAACCCTGCACCGCGCCCCGGTCGCGGTTGCATTCCCCGTCAATCCAGAGTTCCCCATAGTCGTCGATGCAGGTCTCAAAGATGCAGCGGGAACCGGCGAGTTCCCGGCCCTCCACCCATTCCGGCAGCGTAACCCGGATCCGATACCAGGCAAAGGTTACGCCGTGGGAATGCCACTCGGTCAAGTCGTTGCAGACTTCCCAGGCGGAGTCGTCATAGTCGGGCAAGCGGGCCGGGCTGCCCTCCCGCTGGGCAATCAGCCCTTCGTTGGCCTCGCCGGGTACCAGGCCCGGGGCGTAGCGCCAGACGCCGTTGACCGCTTGCAAGTCGGCGGGATTTTGCAGGTTCAAAGTTCCGCGGGGCATTTCGTCATCTCCTTTAAGGGTTGCCTTGGGGGCGCGGGCCGGCTACAGGCCGACGATGCGGATGCCGGCGTGGATTTTGTAGATGCGGTTGATGTTGACCAGCAGGGGGGTAAGCTGCTCGACATACCGGGCGTTGCCCAGGCCGCCGCCATCCACCGGACGCAGGCGGGGGATATTTATTGCTAGTTCCATCGTCCGCTGCTTAGCCGCCGGATGGTCGGCACAGACAATTACATCGCCGTCCATCGGATGGTCAATCGCCATCAGTTCCTCGGCGCTGACATTCTGAAAAGCGGCGGCGATTAACGAATCCGGCAGCAGTAATTGGGATTCCTGAGCGGCGGAACCGGCGTCCACCGGCACGGCCACCGCGCCAACGCCCCGGACAAACCGCATCGGAGCGATAACATTGACCACCACCTTGCCGGCCAGAGCCGGGGCCAGAGTTTCCAGCAAGGGACGCTGGGCGGTGTAAGGGACGGTGATAAAGGCGGTGTCGGCTTGGGCGGCGGCGGTCAAATTGTCGCCGCCGGTTACGCGCCCGCCGGCCGCGGCGTCAACCGTATCGGCCAGGATTTGCGACACTTCGGCGGCGGCGGATGCGGCCCGCGCCGCATCCCGGGAGCCGATAATCACCTCGGCCCCGGCCAGAGCCAAGCGCAGGGCCAGACCCTTGCCCTCCGGCCCGGTGCCGCCCAGAAATGCCAGCATAAAACCCGCTCCTCACCGATTCAGGATTAGGCCGCCGCCGCGGCCGGGGGATGGCTTGGGGAATAATATACCATAAGTTGCCGGGGGATGGGGGGAATGTCGGATTAAACCAAGTCCATTCGTTCCGCCAGAAAAGCCGCCGGGGTGAGGATGGGAATGTTGCGGAAAGGATGCAAGGCCAGCAGGTCATTATCGCCGGTAATGATATGGCTGGCATTGCCGCTGAGGGCCAGTTCCAGAAACTTGTCGTCTTTAGGGTCGCGGCAGGCGGTAATGCGGTGGGTGATTTCCACCGGTTCCGCCCGCTCAATCAGGTCGTCCAGGAAATTGATACGCTCCTCTACCGATGCGTACCGGTCGAAACGGGGGCGGCGCATAACCGCTTCCAACTCGTCCAGAACGGGGAAGGACATAAGGATAATTCCCCGCGCAGTGACATACTCAACGACCTGCCGCGGCCGAGAGCGGGAAAACAGGGCGGCGCTGACTGCCGCGTTAGTGTCCAGCACGACCCGCAGACTACTCATCCTCGCCCCGCAGGATGGACTCCAGAATCTCCGGGGTCAGCCCGTTGGCCTGGGCTTCGGCGCTGAGTTTGTCCATAGTTTCCAAAAGCGACCGGCGGGGTTTGAGGGTAAGGTCGCGCAACCGCAGGCTCAGCAGCCATTGCATTTTCTGCTGCTGCTCCGGAGTAGCGGCGGCGTAAATTTTTGCGGCGGCGGCATCCACTTCGATGGTTATGGAGGCAGTTTCCATGACAACGCTCCTGTTCAGGTTGTGTTGGGGCTATTATAGCGGGCCGGGGCGGTTTTTGCCAGGGGTATATTGAGGTCAGGAAAAAGACATTAGCCCATTCGTTCCGCCAAGAAAGCCGCCGGGGTGATGATGGGAATGTTGCGGAAAGGATGCAGGGCCAGCAGGTCATTATCGCCGGTAATGATGTGGCTGGCGTTGCCGCTGATTGCCAGTTCCAGAAACTTGTCATCTTTAGGGTCGCGGCAGGCGGTGATGCGGTGGGTGATGGCGACCAGCTCAGCGTCCTGTTCCAAGTTATACAGAAACTCCCGCCGCTGCCCTTCGCGCAGGTAGCGGTCGAAGCGGGGACGCCGGATGACCTCTCTGAGTTCGGCTAGGACATCTGTGGAAACCAAGACAATGCCGTGCTGGCGCACATAGTCAAGGGCTTGCCGGGGACGGGAGCGGGGCAACAGCAACGCGCTGACTACCGCGTTGGTGTCCAGCGCGACACGCAGGCTACTCATCCTCGCCCCGCAGAATGGATTCCAGAATTTCCGGGGTCAAGCCGCGAGCCTCGGCCTCGGCGCCGATTTCATCCATCACTTCCCGGAGGGAACGGCGCGGCTTAATAGTCAAGTCGCGCAGCCGCAGGCTCAGCAAAACCTGCATTTTCCATTGCTCCTCCGGGGTAGCGGCGGCATAGATCTTAGCCGCTTCAGTGTCCACTTCAATGGTTATGGGCGTGGTTTCCATGGCAATGCTCCTGGATAGGTAGGTTGGGGCTATTATAGCGGGCCGGGGCGGTTTTTGCCAGCGGCGCGGCAAGCACGAGTATTATCAACCCGTGGTGACGTGCCTGAGCCCAGCCTTGTCGGAGCCACGGCAAAACCAGAGAGCCAATATGAATTCCTCTGGGATTTCCCTCTGTATTAAGGCACTTTCCCACCGTTCTAATTTGTGCCAACGCCTGTTGAGAATGCCGTAAGCGCAGGGAGCGCCAAAACTCCCTGAATGCTGTTGCCAACTCAGCCAACTTTGGCACATCTGGCGCACAATTATATGCTTTCCCCTTGTTTTAGGGCGTGTTCACGCTAATTATTGTTGCCCCGAATAGACGTCCCCTCCTTTCCGCTCACCCTGAACTTATTGCAGGATATAGTGGGGTGTCGGGAAGGACATAGGCAGGCGTCTGGAATTGAACAGACACCCGTCGCCGCCTACCCATCCAGCGGCGTCAGTTCCCCGTCCGTTACCCGGTTCATCTGGAAAGAGCCGCCCACATCGCCGTTCTGGTCAAAGCCGATGACGCCGTAATACTGGCCCTCCCAATCCTGCGTGCCGTACAGGAAATCCCGCATACACGCCGTATCCTGATCGCCGCATTCCAGCAGCAGCTCGGCAATCAGCAAAACGCCATCATAGGCAATGGCGCAGTAGTGATCCAGGTCGCAATCGGTATCGGCTTGCAGGGCGGCGAACTCCGGCTGCCCCTGGGTCTTGAAAATCAGGGACGGCACATAGAACCCCTCCAGCAGATCGCCATATTCGACCAGGGCGGCGTGGGCTCCGGCCACCAGATTGCTGGCCCCCGGGCCGGCATAACCGGCCGCCCGCAAGGGTTGCAGCAGATAGCCAATGTCAGCAAAGGTCTGCGGCAACACCACTACCAAATCGGGATTGGCGGCGGCGATGCGCCCGGCGGCCGCGCTGTAATCCCCCTCCCCGGAAGGGACTAATTCATCGGCAACGATTTCGCCGCCGCCGGTGGTCAGCAGCTGCAAAAACCACTCCCGCAAATCCCGGGCGTAGGCGGTGTCGTTGCTGAACAGGGCCAGGCGGCGGAACTCGCCCGGCGGCAAGGCATCCACGGTAGCGCGGACGGCGGCGGCGTTGCCGGGAATGTTGCGGAAAACATAATCGCCGGCTTGGGACACGGCGCTGGAAGTGGACAGCGGCGTCAGCTGCAAAACCTGATTGGCCTCGGCATAAGGGGCAATGCCCAGGGTTTCGTCAGAGCAGCTGCCGCCATAGATGATTTTGACGCCGCTGTCCTCGACCAGCCGTTGGGCCGCGGCCAAGGCGTCGGCGGAATTGCACTTGCCATCGGCCACAATCAGCTCCAGATGGCGGTTTTCGGCGGCCCACTGCTGATTGATGTCCTGCACCGCCCGCCGGATGACCCGCTCCACCGGCAAGCCGTAGCCGGCGCCATTGCCGGTCAAGGGATGCACCGCGCCGATGCGATAGGAAGTTTCCCGCGGGGCGCAGCCGGCCAGGGCCGATGCCAGGATCAAGGCCAAGGCGGCGGTCAAAAGCCACTGCCCGGCGGTAAGGGGAAACCGCCGATGGGGGAACAGCCGGTTCAGGGAAAGTTTTGCCCGGTTAAGCATAAAAATAGCGCCTCGGTTGGGATGTTATTCCCCGGCGGTGGGGAGGATGGTGATACCGTATTGCATTGCGGCGGCGGTGTCAATGCGGCGGCAGTTGGCCGGGGACGCCGGCAGGCAAGCATATATAGGCCCGGTTAACGCTATCTATATGACGCCCCGGATAGCCGTCAACTCCTTTCCGCTCACCCGGAACCCGGGGCCGGAAAGCGTAAATCCGCTCATCCTGAACTTGTTGAAGGATACGCGGGCCGGCCGCGGGGAAGTTCAGCGGCGTTGGACGTTGACCAGGTCCACCTGAGCGGCGGCGGCTTCGCCCTGCCGCGGCTCGGGGATTTCCCGGCCCACGACCAAGGGATATACATTGTCCGCGCCGGCGGCGGCCAGGATGTCGGCCCAGGTGCGGACGCGGGCGATGTCGTGCTGGTCAACAGTCCAGGAGACTTCCACTACGCAAAAGACTTCGGCCTGGTCGGCCTCCCGACGGGCGCGGACGATAAAGTCGGCCTGCCGCAGGGTATCCGCCTGATCCCGGGTGATTCGGGCGGTGGTTATGGCCGCATTCAGCCGTTTTTCGAAGTTGGCGTTGGGCAGGGTGAACTGGCTTTGCAGCAGCTCGGTGCTGTGCAGGCCGTAGAGCCGGGCCAGCCGGGGCATAATGGCCCGTTCCATCCGGGCCTCGAGGTTGTCGCCCAGGAGATGGTCAAGCTTGGTTTCCAGACTTTCGAAACGCTGTTCCGCGCGGGCGTTGAAGGCTTCCTGGTTGGCTTTGAATTCCCGCAGTTCCTGGATGTCGGCTTCCAGGCGGGCTATAGATTCCCGTATTTCCTGGTTAAAGGCTTCTTGGCGGGCGTTGAAGGCTTCCTGGTTGGCTATGAACTCCCGCATTTCCTGGTTAAAGGCTTCCTGGCGGGCGTTGAATTCCCGCATTTCCTGGATGGCGGCCTCGTGGCGGGCTTTGAACTCCCGCATTTCCTGGTTAAAGGCTTCTTGGCGGGCGTTGATGTCCTCTTGCCGGGCGATGAACTGGGCCAGGCGTTCATCGGTGGCTTTCTGGGCAGCGGTCAGTTCCTGAACCTGGACGGTCAGATGCTCGACCAGGGCGGTCAGCCGGGCGACTTTGGCCGGCAACTCCAGGATCTCCTCGGTAAGGAGCAGGGCGCGGAGCTGCTGGCGGGCTTCCGGATCCTCCCGCACGATGCGGAGGATGTCGTTCATAGTTTCAACTTGTTGGGTGGTCATTGCGGTTCAGCTCCCCACGCCCGGCGGTCAGGGTTAATCCATTTTAACCGGTTTACAGCGGGTTGGCAACCGGGCGCAATCCGCAAATTCCGGGCAATGGCATCTTAAATTAAGGGAATTATATATACCATTTCGCTTATTGTCTTTGTCCCCGCCGCTATAAAAGCTCGGATTCAAGTTTGCTGGGTGAAATGGTATATAATTCCCTTATGAAAGCTCTATTCCTTGCCTTGCCCCTGCTGCTAATAGCGGCCTTAGCTCTGGCCGGCGCCGCGCCGGCGCCGACCCCGATTCCCACGCCCACGCCTATTCCCACGGCAACCCCGGACATTCCGGCCACGGTTACGGCCCGGGTAGATGCCCTCCCCACGGCTACCCCCTACCCTACCTTGACCCCTTACCCTACGCTGACCAAAGTTCCTACGACCACGCCTTACCCCACGGGTACGCCGCGGCCGACCCTCACGCCCCAGCCTACGCCGACGGCTTGGCCCACCTATACGCCTTATCCCACGCCGACGGCCTTGCCCACTTACACCCCCTACCCTACGCCCACGCCGCGGCCGACTTACACGCCCTATCCCACGCCGACCTCGATCCCTACTCCCACGCCAACGCCGGCTCCGACGCCCACTCCGACGCCGCGGCCGACCGCTACGCCCCGGCCGACGCCGACGCCGATACCGTGGATTACCCACTGGCCCCGGTCTCAATACCAGATCCAATTGCCAGCCGATTGGGTGAAATCCGTCGACCAGGATTCCCCGGCAGGAGACATCAGCGTGGTATCCTTCCGAGCTCCCGACCGTAAGGCGTCGGTCGATGTTTATTCCGGTTTCGCGCGCGAGGGCTGGAGATCCGGCGTAACGGTCAAAGAAGTCGCGCGGATCGGCGTGAGCATCCGCGATGATGAACCCGGATTCCGGATCATCTCCATATCCAAGGTGTCGCCAAGGGTCGCCCGGTCGCGTTACCGGTATAGCGGCGGGTACCGGTACTGCGACATTAACGGCCACGGGCTGCACATCTTTATACCGAACTACTTCCTGTTCGTTCTCATCGAAGTGTGCGATAACGCCACGGGGAAGTACGACGCCGCCTTTGTGGAACGGGTGTTTGACGGCTTTACCTATTAGGCCCTCCCCCGGCCCGGTAGCCTTTCCTTTCCGATTACGCCGGCGTGAGAACGGCCGCGCCGGCTCTGCCTTTGCCGAGGTTAGCAATGTGGAAACCCCTGGCATCCGTCCTGGCCCTGTTAATTGGGGCGTTGGTCCTGGCCTGCGCCGCGCCGGTGCCGACCCAGATTCCTACGCCTACGCCCCTTCCCACGGCGACTCCAGATATTCCGGCCACGGTTGCGGCCCGGGTAGCCGCCATCCCTACGGCTACCCCCTACCCGACCGCGACCCCCTGGCCGACCGCCACGCCGCGGCCGACGGTTACTCCTTACCCCACGGCCACGCCGCGCCCAACGCATACCCCTTACCCCACGGCCACGCCACGCCCGACTTACACCCCTTATCCTACGGCCACGCGCTATCCTACCCCGTTGCCGCCCTTGAAATATCCGCGCCATCTGCTGCTGTTCGGACCGGAAAGCGGCGCAATAGCTCACGAACCGGGGGATGGCTTTCTCGAGGTGTTCCAAGGTCCCTATATGTCTGGGGATGTGCTGGTCGAGGCAACCATTTACAATCCCTATGCCAGTCCAACCGCGGATTGGGAACACGGTTTTCTGCTCCGGCACAGCGGCCGCAATCACCAACACTGGGTCAGCATCGACAGCGACGGAGATTGGGAGCATTTTCACCGCTTGGGTGAAAGCAGCGCTTTAGACCGGACGACCCGGTGGACGCGGGCTATAAATACCGCGCCCGGCGGGAAAAACCATCTGGCCGTGGTGATGATCGGCGCGACCGGCCGCCTTTATATCAACGGAAAATACCAGGACACCCTCGACCTCAGTGCCATTACCGGTGGCGGCCGGATTAGCGTATTTCTCTCCGACGCCGACGGCTTGCCGGGAAGTACCCGGTTTGAGGATTTCACCGTATGGCGGTGGGATGCGGAGTTGGTACGGCGCTCGCCCGAATTGGCCGGGCCGTAGCAAGCCCTTTCCTCTACCTCCCTTCCCGCGCCAGAGGGAATCCAGCGGTTGCTTATTGCGGATGCGGCGTCATTAGGGCAGTACCGTCTTGGATTCCCGCTTGCACGGGAATTACGGTAGGAGGTTAGTGCCGGCAAGAGATTTGTCCGGTATAGGCCCTTGCCTTGACCATTAAACCATCCCCCCGGCTTGACTATGCACGCCGCCAGCGCTAACCTTGCAATCAATTCAGCAGCGATTTGCACGGGAGGTTGCGCTATGCCCCGAATGACCGGCGCCCGGTTTGTAGCCGAAACCCTGCAAGGGTACGGCTTGACCCATGTCTTTTATGTTCCCTCCATTGCCCGCCGCATCCTGGCCGAAATGGAAATGGTCGGAATGCAGCGGGTGGTGGCCCACGGCGAAAAGGCGGCCGCTTATATGGCCGACGGCTACGCCCGGGCCGCCAACGGCCCGGCGGTCTGCATGGCCCAATCGGTGGGCGCGGCCAACCTCGCCGCCGGCCTGCAAGACCCCTACCTCGGCCTTTCCCCGGTCATCGCCATCACCGGCCACCGGCCGCTGTCCCACCAGTACCGCAACTCCTACCAGGAAATCGAGCATTTCCGCCCCTTCAGTTCCACCACCAAATACAGCGTGGCGGTGGACACGGTGGAACAGCTGCCGCATCTGCTGCGCCAAGCCTTTCGGGAAGCCACTTCCGGGGCCCCCGGCCCGGTGCATCTGGACTTTATGGGCATTCAGGGCGAAGTGGTGGAAAACGGCGAGGCGGATCTGGAAGTTATCATCGAGGAGGATTTCCGGCGGCGGGCCACTTTGCGCCCGGAGCCGGGGCCGGACAAGGTTCGCGAGGCGGCCCAGGTTTTGACCGCCGCCCGCCGCCCGGTGATTGTCGCCGGCGGCGGCGTTACCGCCTCCGGGGCCCAAGCCGAAGTGGTGCGCCTGGCCGAAATGCTTAACATCCCGGTCGCCACTTCCCTGAACGCCAAGGGTACCATCCCGGAAAACCATCCCCTGTCCGTTGGCGTTTGCGGGGCCTATTCCCGTTGGTGCGCCAACAAAGTGGTCGCCGAGGCCGATTTGGCCCTGTTTATCGGCAGTCACACCGGCAGCCAGGTTACGCTGGATTGGCGCATCCCTCTGCCGGGAACGCCGGTTATTCAAATTGACATTGACCCGTCGGAGTTGGGCCGCAGCTATCCCACCCGAGTGGCTTTGCAGGGCGACGCCAAGGCCACCGTGGCCCGGATGAATGACCTCTTGGAGCCGCTGGAACGGGCCGAATGGGTGCGGCGGGCGCAGCAGATTGTCGCGGAATGGCGCGCCGAAGTGGAGCCGGATTTTCGTTCCGACGCCCAACCCATCCGCCCGGAGCGGCTGTGCCAGGAGTTCACCGACCATCTGCCGGACAATGCGATGCTGGTGTCGGACACCGGCCACGCCGGTATCTGGACGGGGGCTTACATTGACCTGAATCATCCGGGCCAGGAGTTTATGCGGGCGGCCGGCTCCCTGGGCTGGGCTTTGCCGGCGGCCCTGGGGGCCAAGTGCGCTATTCCCGACCGGCCGGTGGTGGCTTTCACCGGGGATGGCGGGTTCTGGTATCACATTGCCGAGTTGGAAACGGCGGCCCGCTACGGCATTAACGCCGTCATCGTGGTCAACGACAACCGTTCCCTGAACCAGTGTCGGGTGGGCGACGAACGGGTCTATGCCAACTATCCCGGCGGCGATTCCGATTCGATGTGGCAGTTCAACGATGTGGACTTGGCTAAAGTGGCCGAGGCGATGGGCTGCTACGGCATTAGGGTAACGGATCCGGCCAACATTCCGGCGGCTCTGGAACAGGCCATCGCCGCCAACCGCCCGGCGGTGGTGGATGTGGTGTCGGATATGGATGTGGTCGCCCCGCCGCCCTGGGGGCCGTAGCCTAGGGGCCAGATCCCGGGCCGGACAATGCCGCTGCGGTTATTCCCGGCGCCGGCCACGGTCCTTCCCGGCCGCCACACATACCGTCATTCCCGCGTAAGCGGGAATCCCGAGGGGGGTTGCCAAGAGTGCGGCGGTATAAGGCAGTACCGTTCGGGATTCCCGCTTACGCGGGAATGACGGTAGAGTGGTTGCCGCCGCCCCGGTTACTCGAGGGTCAAATATAACTCTGCCGACCAGACTTCCCCTTGCCCCGGGAGATACTGGCCGGTATTGACCCGGCGGATGGGGTAATCCGGCAGCAGCAGCAGGGCAAAGCACTTTCCGCCGCTGCTGAAACGGCTGGCTTCGAGGAACGCGTCCAAATTGTCAAAGTCGTGTCCCCGCAGCCATTCCGGGAGGTCGGACAGGTTCACCGGCCGGATATGCGCGAAAAACTTGCGGTCGGCCGCCGCCGGGTCGCACTCCTCCCGGCGGTAAATCAGGTAGTCGCCACGGCGATGCAGGGCATAGTCGGAATGAACGGCCGGCGCGCCCAGGTCCGACAAATCCCGATACAAATAATCCCCCTTGCTCCATAGCGCGCTCAGGTCGTTGGCATAAATCTGCCAGACCCAGGTTATGCCGACGCCGGCGTCCAGCTGCCAGTAGGGCGGGCCGAATTGCAGGGCCGTCGCCAAGCCCCGGGCATAAGCCAGGGGGCGATAGTCCTCCGGCCAAGCCGGCGGCGCGTGGGCTGAGGCATGATTGACGATGTAGTAGGGACGCCCGGTTTCCTCCGGCGGAGTCCGGTATATGGGGCGGTCCCGGCCATAAAGATGGGGCAGAACTTCGGCAAAGTAGATCTGAACGGTGTTCATCGGTTCGATGTCGGAGGGAACAACCTGCACATACTGCCCCTGATCCTGGAGACGGGTGATTTCAGCCAGCAACCGGGCGTCGGCATTGCGGAGGTGATGCTGGGCAACGGTCTGGTACAGGAAGTTGTAGTAATTGCCGGCAATAAAGAACAGGACGAATCCGGTCAACAGCAGCGCCAGCGCCGGGCGGAGGGGAACGGAATATCCCCGGAAACCCAGCGGCCGCCGCCCGGCGGCGCCCTCCAGCGCAAACTTGGCGGCAAAGGCCAGCAAGGTGGCGAACAGAGGAATCAGCGGATACCAGTAGCGCAGAGCTTGCAGCCAGGAGGTGCAGAGAACCAGATACATACTGGCGAACAGGCCCAGCAGAATCAGTACGAAAACCCCTTCGCCGCTCAATTGCCGCCGGCCGGCCCGAAGGCCCACCCAGCCCAGCAGGAACAGGGCCAACAAAGCCAATCCGGCCGTAATCAGGAGCGAGGTTTCCGACTGAAACAGCTGCGCCAGCAGCCAACGGGCATTAGCGCCCAGCAACTCGGGGGTTATACTGGCCGCGCCGTAACTCTCCTGGCTCGCCGCGGCGTACACCGCGGCGGCATACACATTGACCAGGGTATGGCTGAAAACCAGGGCCAGCGGCAGGCCGCCCAGGAGCTTCCATACCATTCCCCCTTGCCGGGCGCCGGCGGCGTCTCCGGCGGGCCGACTTTCCTCCGTCCTCTGGCCCCGGAACAGCGCCCCCCCGCGGCGCGGCCGGTTTGTCCGATTTTGTCCCCCTTCCCGGCGACGGTATAGCTCCCATAGGAGCGGGACATAGTAGGCGGCCAGCAGTACCAGCAAAGCCGCAATGTTCGTTTCTTTGCTCCAGGCCATCCCGCAGTAGCCCAGGAAAAACAGGCCGTAGGTTAGCAGGGCAGCCTGCAGCGGCTCCGGCCGGCCCTCCCGGGAAAGCATCCGCGCCAGCATCCAGAGGCACAAGCCCAGGAAAAAAACGCCCTCAAGTTCGACCGCCGAAGTGCGGGAAGCCGGCGAGTTGGGGAAAAATAGCCAGAGATAGACCAGCAGGGCCGGCGGCAGCAGTCCGATAAACCGGTCAAGGCCGCCCGGGCCGCCGGGCCGGCTGCGGACAAAACAGCGGAAAGCGGCCAGGAACATCAAGACGGAGCCGAAATGGACCATCCACCGGGTCAAGCGGTGCAGCCAAGGGGTAGGGCCGAAAATTTTCCAGAGCAGCCCGTTGGAAAACTCCCAAAAGGGAACATACCGCGGAAAAGAGACCGTATCCAGCCGGGTCCAAGCCAGAAACTGTTTTTTGACCCACTGGGAAAACTCGCCCGCATCGTCGAAGATACTGGCGAAGCTCCATAGGTTATTGTAATCGTCCACCAAGCCAAAGGGCGTGGTCAGGGAGTAGTATAGTACCGGGAGGAACAGCAGGCCGGGGAATAGAAAGAGCGCCGCGGTCAGGAACAGACCGGGGCGGTTCAGGATTAGTTGGGCAGTCATAGCGGTTTTATACCACAGTTGCGCCGCCATTGCCAGTGCCGGGTCTCATCGGTTTTATTCCGTTATATAGAACCGTCTCATTATGTAGAACCGTCATTCCCGCGTAAGCGGGAATCCAGACATACCCGGCCGGCAACGGTCTTGTCTGACGCTGTACCGTTCGGGATTCCCGCTTGCGCGGGAATGACGGTCTGAGGGGCGGCCGGCAATGGCGGTAAGGCCGGTTGACTGGTATATGCCATTGTCCGGGAAATGCCGGATTGCCCCCCCTTTGCCAAACCCCGCCGCTGCTGGTATCCTAGGGCTTAAAGATGGCGCAGCGCCGCCAACAAAAGGGTAAGACTGTATGACCATTTCCCGCAAAGTCCGTCAGGGGATGGCGGAAGGGAGCTGGATCCGCCGTATGTTCGAGGTGGGCATCGCCTTGAAAGCCCAATACGGCGCCGACCAGGTCTTTGACCTGTCCCTGGGCAATCCGGTGATGGAGCCGCCGGAACGGTTTAACGCCGAATTGCGGCGCTTGGCCGCCCAGCCGCCGCCGGGGATGCACCGCTATATGCCCAATGCCGGCTATCCGGAAACCCGCGCCGCCGTAGCCCAAACCCTGCAATCCGAAACCGGCCTGCCCTTTGCCGGCGGCGACATCGTGATGAGCTGCGGCGCGGCCGGCGCCCTTAATGTAGTCCTGCGGGCCACCCTGAATCCCGGCGATGAAATAATCATCCTGGCCCCCTATTTCGGGGAGTATGTCTATTATGTGGACAATCACCAGGGCCAGCCGGTTATCGTCCCCACCACCGCCGATTTTCAGCTGGATTTAGACGCCATCGCCGCCGCCATTACCTCCCGCACCCGGGGGCTGATTATCAACTCCCCCAACAATCCCTCCGGCGTGGTCTATTCCGCCGCGCAGATTGCCGAACTGGCCGCCCTGCTTACCCGCAAACAGGCCGAACTGAACACCGAAATCTACATCCTCAGCGACGAACCCTATCGGCGGCTGATTTATGACGGCTTGACCTATCCCCAGATTTTCCCCCACTACGACCGCACCATCGTGGTCAATTCCCACGCCAAGGATTTGGGATTGCCGGGGGAACGCATCGGCTACATTGCCCTGCATCCGGACTATCCCGATAAGGCTGAATTGGTGGACGGATTGATTTTCTGCACCCGCACCCTGGGCTTTGTCAACGCCCCGGCCCTGATGCAGCATCTGATTCGCGGCTTGCAGGAGGTCAGCGTAGAGGTGTCCGAATATCAGCGCAAGCGGGATTTTCTCTATGCCGGCCTGACCGATTTGGGCTATGCGGTGGTAAAACCCCAAGGGGCTTTTTACCTCTTTCCCCAATCGCCGCTGCCCGACGATGCGGCGTTTGTGGACGCTTTGCAGGAGTGGCAGGTGCTGGCGGTGCCGGGCCGGGGTTTCGGCGTCCCCGGCCACTTCCGCCTCTCCTACTGCGTCGAGGATTGGGTATTGGCCGGGGCCATGGAAGGCTTTGCCCGGGCGGCGGAACGGTTTGGGTTGTAGGGGGGGTAATTTCCCGTCTATCCCTGATCCGGCCGCCGGAGGGACGGAAACCCGGCCAATGGGAAAGGGCTACTCCCCAAAAACCGCCGCCAAGGCAACCGCTAATCCCGGCAGCAGCGGCGAGGTCAAAGTCTGACCCCGGCCATAGGCGGCGTAGCGGATAAAATCGCCCTCCCCTGGCGTCAGTACCTCAATAGTTTCCAGTGCCGGATCCGCCAGCCAGTATTCCCGGACGCCGTGCCGGAAATACAAATCCCGCTTATAGCCCCGGTCATATCCCTCAGTGCTGGGCGACAGCACTTCCACTGCCAAATCCGGCGCGCCCTGAATGTTGGCGGCGGTGACGATGGCATCCCGGGCGTGGGAAACATAAAGAATGTCCGGCTGCGCCACATCGTGGTCGGAAAGAGCCACATCCAGAGGGGCAAACCACACCCGGCCCCGGTCGCGGCTGCTGACGAACTGGTGCAGGGCAAAGGCCAGGGTCAGCACAACCCTTTGATGCTGATTGTTGGGAGCAGCGGCCAAAATCAACTCTCCGTCCAGCAACTGGTAGCGGGCGCCCTCCGGCGTTGCCATATAGTCGGCCACGGTCAACTTGGCCCGGGGTTTGGTAGTCATTGCGCTGCCCCCCCTTTAAGGAATGGGATAGGATGGGATGGGGCTATTATACACCTTTATTCCCGGCTTGCCGCCTACCCCCGCCGCGCCGCCGCCCTTTGCTGTTCCGCCGCCCTTTCCGTGGTCCGCCGGGCCGGCCGCCGCGGCCGCGGCAGGATGATATAGGTCAGGCAGGCCAAGCCCAGCAATCCCATCAGCGGAAACAAGGCCCAGAAGTAACTGCCGGTGTGGTCGAAAATCAATCCCATCCACACCGCCGTCCACATCGACATCAGCTGGTCGGGCAAGTGCTGCCAGCCGCGCAGGGTGGCAAAATTGCGGCGGCCGAAAAACTCGCCCATTATGGCCCAATTCAGGGAATTGGCGCTTTCCGACAAAGCCAGCAGCAGGGCAAAGGCCGCCAGCTGCCACAAGTTGCCGTTGGCGTTCAGCAGAAAGGTCAGGGATACGGCCCCGGCGGCCATGCAGACCGCGCACAGCAGCTGGCGGGAAAAGCGGTCGCCCAGCCAGCCCACCAACGGATTGAACAGGATGACGCCGCCGGCTACCAGTCCCACGAACAGAGCGGCAATCTGCAAACTTTCCGTTTGCTCCCGCCCGCCGGCTTGCAGAAACCAGACCATCAGCGGCGCCAATAGAAAAGACAGCCCGGAGTGGGCCGTATTCCGCAATCCGGAGGCCAGCACTACCATCCAGTAAGAGGGGGTGTGCATGGCCTCCCGGACGGTGAAGTCGGTTTCCCCGCCGCCACGGGCCGGCCGCCGCGGCCGGGAAACCGCCGCCGGCTCCCTTTCCACCGCTGGGTCATCGCCATCGGGCAGCAATCCCATACTTTCCGGCGACCGCCGCACCAGCAGCGACAAGGGGACAATCAGCACGATGATGACGATGCCGGAAATCAGCACCGCGTTGCGCCAGCCGAAAGTCAGCACCATCAGCCCGGTTAGGGGGGCAATCGTTCCCCCCAGGCCATGCCCCATCGACACGATGGACATCGCCAGGCCGCGCCGCCGCCGAAACCAGTTGTTCACCGCCGCTATGGAGGCGTTGTTGTAGCCGGAACGGAAACCGACCGACATCAGCCCGACGAATACCAGCAGGAAAAAGAAGTAGTTGCCGGTTTGGGACAGCAGGATGAAACCCAGGCCGGACAGGATGCCACCGACCGCCAGCATAACCCCCGGGCCATAGCGGTCGGTCAGATAGCCGACTACCGGCCCCTGGAGGCCGCCCATCAGCCGGCCCAGGGTATCGGCCCAGCCGATGGCGGCGGCGCTCAGCCCCAAGTCGTTCTGAATGGGGATGATATAGACGGTAAAACCCCGGTTGAAACTGCCCTGCTTAATGCCGTCGGCAATCAAGCTGACCAGCACAATCCACCACCCGTAGAAAATCCGGGGCGGACGCCGCAAAAAATCCTGCCAAGCCGCTAATTTCAGCACAAAGGGCAGTATAGCAGGTTTCGGCGGCAAGGGGGTATGCCTGCCCCATCCGCTCATCCTGAACTTGTTGAAGGATGGGATGGACGGTTTTATACGCCCTTGCCCCTAGCCCAAATGCACAATTTCCACGCCGCCCCACTGGTGCGCCAGGTATTCGGCGGCCAGGCGGCGGTGGCAATGGTCGGGCTTATCCTCGCTGCACAGCAGGACGGCGTCGGCCAGCAATTCTTGCAACCCGGGTTCGGCCGCCACTTCCCGGGCCGCCAGCAAAGCCAAATACTGCCCGGCGTAGGCCGCCCAATCCTTATGCCCCTTGCGATAAGCGTCCAGCATCTCCCGGGTGGGGGCCAATTGCGGTAGGTGGACATATTCCATCCCGCAAATCCGCTCCAGAAAATAGGCCAGATCCTCCCGCTTGGCAAAGCCGGCCAACTGGGAAACATTATTCAGCCGTACATCCACCAGCCGCCGCGCCCCGGACTGTTGCAGCAGGCCAAAGAACTGCGCCGCCGACTTTTTGGTAAACCCGATGGTGTAGAGTTTCATACCATCCTGCAACCAGTTCAGGATGAGCGGAGGGCGGGGGCATCCTCCGGCCGCTCTACTGTATAGGCCACGCGCTGCGCCTGCCGGGTCAAGGCGTCGGCAACTATTTCCTCCCGGGAGCGGAACAGATCGCCGTTGGGCGGCAGCTGGAAAAGCGCAAGCAGTCGATCCATTGCGGCCGCGTGGCTTTCCAGTTCGCCGTTGGCGTGGATATGCTTTACCGCCAAGCCGCGCGCGGTCAAGGCGCGGGCCACCAGCAGAGTGCGATGACACTCCAACGGCTCCTTTTCGGTACACAGCAGGGCCAAGCGGCGGTCGTCGGCATTGCGGATAATGCGCCGCAGCCCCTCCGCAAAGAAATCGGCAGCCGCCACCCGGTCATAGCAGACCCGGCCGGCGTCATCATAGCACGACCGATCGGCCGGCCGGCCGCCCAATTCACCGCCCATGAAAAGGTAGGCAATGCCCGCCTTTTCCAAGGCGTCTTTCAGGACATCGTGGTTGAAATGGGGCGCATAACGGCTGTAGGGCGCAGAACGCACATCGGCCACCGCCGCCACGCTCTGCTCTTGCAGCAAAGCGCGGAAAGCATCCGGCGAATGGTTGGAATGTCCGATAGTAAATACCGGGTATTGGGTGGCGGCCACGGTGCAAGTTCCCCCGTTAAGGCTGAATAATGGCGGCGATTAACTTATAGGCATAGCCTTGAAAAGGCTCGCCCAGGCTGATGGTCAGGAAAGCGTCTCCGATCGGGTAATCGCCATCAGGTTGTTGCCGGTACCGCCGTTCCCAGACCGAGTCAGTAACCCGCAGCCAATAATCCGCGCCATTATACTGAAAACGCCCCTGCGCCCTTCGCCGGTAGTTGCCGAAATCAAGGCAATTGTATTATAAATGAATCCCATATCTGACTGAGTGCCAGATCTTTTCCCCTTGACCAGGAAAAATCTGGATTCAAACCACAGTGTAGATAGGGATATAATGCCCCGAATTAAAACGGGATTGCCCTGAAATTGCTCATTCCCGGCGCCCTTTTTGCGTCAATTTACTGTTATAATGGCGGGACAACCTAAAGTTGCCTTGACCGGATTGAGCGGCCGAATAGCCGCCCCATCCCCATCCCTGGCATAACAACAGGAGGTAAGCCCCAATGCCCGCTAAAGGTCGTCGGATTGCCTCGCGGCAAGCCCAGCTGGGCCGCCGCCGGCGGCAGCAAAGCCGTAAAACCGAGGAAAGCCTCGCCGTCAGCGTAGCCGCCCCGGTCGATATTCCGGCGGAAACCGCCGCGCCGGCCAACGCCGCCGCCGCTACTCCGGCCGCCGCGGAAACCGCCCGGGCGTCGACCGCCGGCTCCGCGGCTACTCCGGCCCGCGCCCCCCGCCGGCCCGCCGCCGGCCAAACCCGCACCGACCGCTCGGCCGCCTATACCCACCTCGGCTCCGAAATGCGCCGCATCCTGATCCTGGCCGGCATCCTGCTGGCGGTGCTGATTGGCTTGTCCTTTGTAATCTAACCCGTAACCGGCCTTGCCGGGCCCGGGAATTGCAATTCCCCCGGCCCCGGGCCCGGCCGGCCCTTATCGGCAGGAAACTATGTCCCCCGCCGCCTTATTCGAACACCGCCTCCGGGTCGTCCCGGAAAAGCCGGGCGTCTATATTATGAAAGACGCCCAAAATACCGTGCTGTATGTGGGCAAGGCCAACATCCTCCGCAATCGCCTGCGCTCCTACTTCGGCGCGGCCAACGGGATGCCGCCCAAAATCCGCCGGATGGTGTCCCAACTGGCCGATTTCGAGTTCATCGTCACCGACACCGAGGCGGAGGCTCTGATTCTGGAAAACACCTTGATTAAGCGGTATAAGCCGCATTTCAACGCCCGCCTCAAGGATGACAAGACCTATCCCTACCTGAAAATCGACCTGACCGAGGACTTTCCCCGGGTCTATATCACCCGGCAGGTCGCCCAGGACGGCGCCCGCTACTTCGGCCCCTTTGCCACGGCCAGCAGCGTCCGCCGCACTATGGACTTGGTAAAAAAACTCTTTCCCTACCGTTCCTGCACCAAGACCATCACCGGCAAAGACCCCCGCCCCTGCCTGGAATACTACATCCACCGCTGCGTAGCCCCCTGCTCCGGCCTGGCCGATAAAGAGGATTATGCCCAGGTCATCCGCCAGGTTATCCTGTTTATGGAGGGCAACACCGAGGCGGTAACTAGGGATTTGCGCCGCAAAATGACCGCCGCCGCCGAGGAAATGCAGTTCGAGCGCGCCGCCGCCCTGCGCGATCAAATTCGCGGCATTGACCAGGTCGTCGCGGAACAGCAGGCCAAGGTGGAATCCAATCCCGGCGGCGATACCGACATCATCGCTATGGCCCAGGGGACTAACGAAACCTGGGTAGAAGTATTTTTCATCCGCCGCGGCAAGCTGATTGGCCGCGACCATTTCTTTATGGAAGGCACCCAAGACGAAAGCCCGGAACGGGTGTTGAGCCACTTTATCCGCCAGTTCTACCAATCGGCCCTGGTCATCCCCCCCACCATCCTGCTGCAATACGCCCCGGAGGATCGGGAACTGATTCGCGGCTGGCTCAAGGAACGCCGCGGTGGGGCCGTCCAGCTGATTTGCCCCCAGCGCGGCCAGCGCAAAAAGCTGCTGGAGGTAGTGGCGGAAAATGCCGTGCAGGGCTTGGCCCAGCACCGGGTCAAGTGGCTCAGCAATTCCAATGTCATTCAGCAGGCGATGGCTGAACTGCAAGAGGAACTGAGTTTGCCGGCGATTCCGTTGCGGATGGAATGTTACGACATTTCCCATGTGCAGGGGACGAACCTGGTGGGCAGTATGGTGGTCTTTCAGGATGGCCGCCCCAAGCCGGCCCACTACCGCCGCTTTCAGATAAAGTCCGTGGCCGGCGTGGACGATTACGCCAGTATGCAGGAAATGTTGCGCCGCCGTTTCAAGCGCCTGGCCGACGCTAGGGCTGAGGAAATGGCCGGCCCGCCTACTGAGGAGGATGATACGGCCGCGGCTGATGGCGGCAAGGGCGGCGGCGGTTCCGGCGCGGCTTGGGGCATTGCCCCCGACTTGGTAATCATCGATGGCGGCAAGGGGCATCTGTCGGCCGCCCTGGAAGTATTGCTGGAGTTGGGCCTGGATGATTTGCCTTTGGCGGCCTTGGCCAAGGAAAACGAATGGCTTTTTGTGCCGCACACTTCCGAACCCATTGCCCTGCCGCGCCAATCCCAGGGCTTGTACCTGGTGCAGCGCATCCGGGACGAGGCCCATCGCTTTGCCGTCACCTACCATCGCCACCTGCGGAGCAAAAGCAGCCTGCGCTCCTCCATTGACCTGGTCACCGGCATTGGCCCCAAGCGCAAGCGGATGCTGCTGCGGAAATTCGGCTCCATTCAGGCCATTAAAGACGCCCCGGTGGACGAAATCGCCGCCGTTCCCGGCCTGACCCGCTCCCTGGCCCTGCGCCTGAAACAAACCTTGTAAGGCATTTTGTGCCAGCGCGTCTCGAACCGTCATTCCCGCGCAAGTGCCATCCTTACCGCCGCCCCCCTACCGTCATTCCCGCGTAAGCGGGAATCCCGAAATGCCTAATGGGTGGTACGCCGGTATTTGGCAACGCCGTTCGGGATTCCCGCTTACGCGGGAATGACGATTTGCGCGGGCATCATCCCTAACTTGCCAACCCCCGGCCGATTGGGTAACATATTACCGTCTCAAAAATTCCCGGCAATGCGGTGGGCAGCCCGATGCTGAAAATCTCCATTACCTTGCCCAACAACGCCCAGATAAATCTGGAAACGGCGGATGCGGCGGTCATCGACAAGATTCTCGATGCGGCCCTGCCGGTTATCACCCGCAACTTGACCGGCGCAACAGCGGCGGTCAATGGCGGCCCGGCATCCGCTACGCCCACTGAGCAAAAGCCGCCGGCCGCCGTACCACCCCCGGCCGCTGTACCGCAACCGCCGCCGCCATCCCCGGCTCCGGTACAGAATTGGGAAACCGCCGCTCCGGAAGTGCCGGAAAAGGAAACCATCCCATCACCCTGGCCGGCCGCAACCGCCGCCGCCGTTCCGGCTCCCGCCGCCTTTGCCAAGGCGCCGGAAACGGACCTTGACCCGGAGGAGGAGGAGTGGCCCGCCTTTGACGATGGGGATGAGGACGATGAGGATGACGCCGTCGTCGCAGCGGAAAAGGCCGCCCTTTCCCGCTTGGCGGTCAATGGCGCGGCGACCGCCCGGCCGGGAATGTTCGGGCCGTCGGGATCGGAACAGGCTTTCATTGACTTCTGCCGGGAAGCCAGCCCCCTGGGCGATATGCGCCGGGTAGTAGTAGCCGCCGAGGCCGCCAGCCGCTACCTGGGGATGAGCGGCGTCGATGCCCAGGGCTTGGGCCATCTCTTTAACCTGGCCGGCTGGCCGCAGGCCCACAGCTTTACCCAGACCCTCCGCAACGCCGCCCGCAGCAAATTCCGCTGGCTGGAGCGGGTGCCGGGCCGGGCCGGCTACTACGCCGTCACCGACCTGGGCCGCAAAACGGCTTTGGGGGAGTAGCCGCAGTGTCAGTTTGATTAAGCCTTGCCCGGTTATTTCGATCCTTATGCTGAAAGGAAAACGCCAATTCCCCGGCATTGATTCTCTGTAACCTTGCGGCCCAATCCCCTATAATGGAATCATCCGCCAAGAAAGGAGGTTGTTCGATGCCGGAAAAGGCAACGGCTGAGGAAATCGAAACCCGCGGCCATGCCCGCTACCTGGAATTGCGGGAGCAACTGGAAACCGACCACTTCGGCCAAATCATCGTCATTGACATCTACAGCGGCGACTACGAAGTAGCCCCCGACGATCTGACCGCTACCCTGCGGATGTTTGCGCGGCGGCCCGACGCCCTCACCTGGGGCGAGCGCATTGGCGGCGGCGGGGTCTATGTGGTCAACGAAAGGATTTCCTTTGTCCTCGGAAATTAAGGGCCAAGTAGTCCTGCTGGGCCGCATCGAGCGATTCAACCTCTTGGAGCCGCGCATTGAACTGCTCGTTGCCGGCCCCGAGCTGCGCTTCCAACCGATGGAGTGCGTAGTGGATACCGGCTTTACCGGTTGGTTGACGCTGCCCGCTCAGTTAGTCCAGGATCTGGGGTTGAATTACTACGGCAGCCGCGACAGCACCATAGCTGACGGGCGTCAAATCCGCATTGAAACCTACCAAGCCTTTGCGCGGTGGAACGACCGGCCGGTTCCGATTCTGGTCCACCGGTCGGAAAACCCGCGCCCCTTGATAGGGGCGGCGATGCTCGAAAACTGCCGTCTGATTGTTGATATGTGGCCGGGCGGCGGCGTAACCATAGTTCCCAATCCCTGAACCCCCCGCCCTCCCTCAAACCCGCCCTTTCCCTCCCTCAATCCCCCATCCCTCCCGCAAATGTGCTAATATATTCCCCAACCGCCCAACGGAAAGGAGAAGTTTCGTTATGCAAATGTATATCAACGGCCAGTGGGTTGACCGGGCCGCGACTATGCCCGTCTATAATCCCTTTGACGGTTCCGTCATCGACACCGTCCCCCGGGGCAGCGCCGCCGATGTGGACGCCGCCATTGCCAGCGCGGCCCGCGGGGCCGCCGTAATGGCGAAACTGCCCGCCTTCGAGCGCTACGCCATCCTCCGCCGCGCCGCCGACCTTATGGCGGAACGGGTCGAGGACCTGGGCCGCACCATCACTATGGAGGAGGGCAAGGTTATCGCCGAGGGCCGCGGCGAAGTCCTGCGCGCCATTCAGACCATCACCCTCTCCGCTGAGGAAGCCAAGCGCCTGCACGGGGAAACGGTGCCGCTGGACGCCGCCCCCGGCAATACCACCCAATTCGGCTTTACCATCCGCGTGCCGGTGGGCGTCGTGGCCGCCATTGCCCCCTTTAACTTTCCCCTCAACCTGGTCTGCCACAAAGTCGGCCCGGCCCTGGCCGCCGGCAACGCCGTCGTCCTCAAGCCGGCCGGCGATACCCCTTTGTCTGGCCTCAAGCTGACCGAAATCCTGCTCGAAGCCGGCCTGCCCCCGGAAGCTATCCAATGCGTTACCGGCTCCGGAGCGGAAATCGGCGATGCCATCACCAGCGACCCCCGCGTCCGCAAAATCACCTTTACCGGCAGCATGGAAGTGGGCGACCGCATCTGCCGCACCGCCGGCATTAAAAAGGTTACGATGGAACTGGGTTCCAACAGCCCCCTGATTGTGATGGCCGACGCCGACATTGAAAAGGTCGCCGCCGCTACCGTGGCCAGCGGCTTTGCCAATGCCGGCCAGGTCTGCATCTCTACCCAGCGGGTGCTGGCCGACCGCCGCATCTACGCCGATTTCCTTGACGCCCTCAAAGCCCCGGCCGAAGCCTTTGCCACCGGCGATCCCCTCGACGAATCCATCAAAATGGGGCCGATGATTCGGGAATCCGACGCTTCCCGGGTGCGGCAGTGGATTGACGAGGCGGTAGGCCAAGGCGCGCGGGTCGTGGCCGGCGGCGACCAGGAGGGTACCATCCACGCCCCCACCGTGGTGGCGGATGTCCGGCCTGAGATGCGCCTTTCCCGGGAGGAACTGTTCGGCCCGGCCGTGGGCGTCAGCGCGTTCAGCGACATTGACGAAGCCATCGCTATGGCTAACGATACCCGGTTCGGCCTGGCCGCCGGCATCTTTACCCAGAATGTGGATTGGGCCATGCGCTTTGCCCAGGAAGTTCATTCCGGCAATCTGCACATCAATTCCCATCCCCAGTGGCGCGCCGACCTGATGCCCTACGGCGGCCTCAAAGACAGCGGGATGGGCAAGGAAGGCCCCGGCTACGCCATCGCCGAAATGACCGAGCTGAAAATGGTGGTTTTCCACCTGTAACCGATCCAAGGCTGGCAATATCCGGTTGTC
Source organism: Dehalococcoidia bacterium (assembly GCA_965203435.1). Lineage (GTDB taxonomy): Bacteria > Chloroflexota > Dehalococcoidia > Lucifugimonadales > UBA3495 > CBDBCU01. Next base: position 47,230 of record CBDBCU010000006.1, read on the forward strand.
GCTGCCTATCCGTCCATCCTGAACCTGTTAAAGGGTTGCCCGGAACAGGTTGTCGGAGGGCTGATTTATTCCGCTCATCCTGAACTTGTTGAAGGATGGCCCGGAACTGGTTGCCCGGACATCCTGACCGCTCATCCTGAACGGGTGGCCGGAGGGCTGATTTATTCCGCTCATCCTGAACTTGTTGAAGGATAAGCGGAATAAATCGGCCGGCCGGGAAAGCGGCCGACCCTGTCTTGCCGTAGTATAATGGCAAGAAATCCTGCCGGGTAAGAGACGACTCCTTTGCGAAAAGCTGCAATGAAAACCATCCTTGCCCCCCTGCTGGCTTTGGCCTTGGCCGCGGCCTTGGTTGCCTGCGGTCAAGGGGAAAGCGCGCCCACGCCGGTTATCGTCGAACGGGAAGTAGAGGTCATCCGCGAAGTAGAAGTGCCGGTCGAGGTCGTCCGCGAAGTGGAAGTGCCGGTAGAAGTCGTCCGCGAGGTAAAAGTGCCGGTGGTCGAGGAAGTAATCCGCGAGGTGCCGGTAGAAGTGCTGGTGACGGCTCCGGCGCTTACCCCAACGCCCTATCCCACGGCCACGCCGCGCCCTACCTACACGCCCTATCCCACGCCGACTTTACCCCCGGAGCAGTTCCGCTGGCTGCGCTGCCACGACGACTATTGGATTAAGCGCACTCCGGAGGCTATCAACAGCGAGGGATACAATGGCTGCGCGGCGGCTACCCTGGACACCTTTGACTGGCTGGCTACCAGCGCCGCCGTCGAGCGCCGGCCGATTACCCTGCCCCACACCGGCGAGGTTATGCTCCTGATCGCCCGCGGCGCGGCCGCCGGTGCCGACTTTGCCCCTTTCGCTATGGATACTTTCGAGCAGGAAGTGCGCGCCATTGAGGATTACCTGGGCCTGCCCTATCCCACCCGAACCTTGCGACTGGTATTTATCCCGCCCACCGACGAATATGCCGGCGCCTTTCATCCCGGCTATATTGCGGTGAACTCCACCTGCGCCGCCTCCGCGTACTGCCTTTCGATTACCCTGTCCCACGAAGTAACCCATTACCATTTCAATACCACCTCAATGCTGATCCGCGAGGGGACGGCGGTTTTCGTCGAGGATTATCTGCGCTACCAGCGGCACGGCGTAGCCGAAGGTCTGGCGATGGGGCCGGTTTTGACTGATGGCCGGCCGGAATGTGACGGCTATAATCGCATCGGCAAATGGCTCGCCAGCGACCAGTCCGACTTGAGCTGCGCCTACTACTTCGGCCATGTCCTGTTCCATCAGCTGTACCTGGATCTCGACGAAAGGGAATTCAAGGCCGGTCTCCGCCGCCTGAATCAAATAGTCTTGGACAGCACCGTCAACATCGTCCACGGCCATCACCGGATTTATGGCAATTTGCCGCCCACGACGCCCTTGCCGGAAGTGCGCGCGGCCTTTCCCAGCCCCCGCGCCCAGGAAACCATTGATTCCCTTTGGTAGCGCCAAATCCAAGCCGTTGCGACTTTGCCGGCGGAAATAAATCCTTGCCCGGCATTAAGCGATTCAACCCGCCTTAAAGGAGTCCCGCCACAACTATGGGAATGGAAATCATCACTGACCCGCCGCGCCGCGCCCTGGTCGTTACCCCCCATCCCGATGACGCCGAGGGCGGCTGCGGCGCTACTATGGCGAAGTGGGTTAAGGAATCCGCAACCCAAATCGTGGTAGCCCTGTGTACCAACGGCGACAAAGGCACTTCCGACCGGGCAATGGCCCCGGCCGCCCTGGCTGCAATCCGGGAACAGGAACAGCGCAACGCCGCCGAATACCTGGGCGTCCAAGAAGTGGTCTTTCTGCGTCATCCGGACGGCGGTCTGGAGGATACGATGCAATTTCGGGGGGAAGTAGTGCGGGAAATCCGCCGCCACCGCCCGGAAGTTATTTTCTGCATCGACCCTTACCGCATTAAAAGCCACACCCACCGCGACCACCGCATAAGCGGCCAGGTTGCTATCGACGCCGCCTACACCTACGCCTGGAGCTACAATCAGTTTCCGGAGCAAATCACTGCGGAGGGGCTGCAACCCCACCGGGTCACCGCCGCCTATCTGTGGGGGACCGAGGATGCCGATGTTTTCGTCGCGGTCGACGATTATATCGAAAAGAAAGCCGAATCCCTCGGCCGCCACGCCAGCCAGATGCTGCGGCGCACCCCGGAGCAGCGCCTGGCGCGGATTAGGGAAAGCACCGCCCGCCAAGGCCAAGGGGTAGGATTGGCCCACGCCGAGGGTTTCCGCCGCCTATCCTTTAAGCCCGATTCCCTGGAATGGCGGCTCTTTAATTCCTGAACGGAATGGGCGGATTCCGCTCATCCTGAACTTGTTGAAGGGTCATCCTGAACTTGTCGAAGTACCGCCCTGACCTGTTGCCGGACTAACCGGCGGCCTGCAAAAGGAAACAAAATCCGCTCATCCTGAACTTGTTGAAGGATGGCACGCGGCCACTAAAGAGAACCGCTCGGTTACGCGACATTCATCCTTCAACAAGTTCAGGATGAGCGGAATAAGGAAACCTCCCCCCTACCCCCCCTCCTGCAACTGCCGGATTATCCGCCGCCATTCCCGTTCCTCAGCCGGGCCGGCCGGAGTTGCCGCCAGGCTTACCGTGTCCACCAGTCCCCGATAGCGGGCCAGCACTTTGTCCGCAATTTCATCATAATCCCCGATGACGGCAAAGGCATCCAGCATTTCAGCGCTGACCAAATCGCCCATTTCCGCCCATTTGCCCTCCCGGGACAACTGATGCAACCGCGGCCCCACTTCCGCAAAGCCGTGACCTTCCAACACCGGAAAATAGGTGGGGGTCGAGGCATAAAAGGCAATGCGCCGCCGGGTTTCCTGCACCGCCGCCTGCCGGGCCGCCGGATTGCGCCCGGCCACGATAAACCCGCCGCCGCTTACTGCAATATCCGCCGGATTGCGCCCGGCCCTTTCCGCTCCGGCCCGCAGGTGGGGCAATGCCACCTGCCGCACATATTCCGCCGAAGTAAAGGTATGCAGGACCAGCCCGTCGCTTACTTCCCCGGCCACCCGGCAGTTATACCCGTTCACCGCCGCATTGCAAATCGGCGGCGGCGGATATTGCCCCGGCCCGGGATTGAAAAAGGGCGTCATCAGGGAAAAGCGGTAGAACCGGCCGGGAAAATCCAGCCGTTCCCCGGTATCCCAGCAGCGCCAGATATGCCGCAGGGCTTGAATATACTCCCGCAGCTTGGGGCCGGGCGCGGCCCAAGGCGTGGCAAACCGCCGCTCAATATGCCCCTTGACCTGCGTCCCCAAGCCCAGCCGAAACCGCCCGCCGGACAAATCCTGCAAATCCCGGGCGGTATAAGCCACCACCATCGGCGAGCGGGGAAAAGCGATGGCGACCTGGGTTTCCAGCGTAACCCGCGCCGTGGCCGTGGCGGCCAGCGTCAAGGCCATAAAGGGGTCGTGGGCCGTGTCGCTGCTGGATACCCCGTCATAGCCCATATTTTCGGCCCAAGCCGCTTCCGCCGCCACCGCCGCTACCGACCGATTGCTCAAAGGATAAGTTACCCGCATGGCTGCCTATTCTCCGGCGGCGGCGGCCAATTCCTGATAGAGCCGGTCGGTCTTGGCCGCCATAATGAAATCGTTGCGGTGCAGGTTGCGGATTTTGTGCGTCCACCAGGTTACGCCCACCCGCCCCCACTCGGTAACGACCCGGGGATGATGCCCCTCGGCCTCGGCCAACTCGCCGACGGCATTGCTGAAAGCCAGGGCCTGCCGAAAGTTCTGAAAGCGGAAAACCCGATCCAGCTGGGGAATGCCCGCCGCGTCCCGCAGTTCCCACTCGGCCACCGTCGGATGCAGCGCGCCGATTTCCTCCGCCGTCACCGCCGGCGAATCCCGCCGGCAGGCTACGCACCTTTCCTGATAAAGCTCGTTCATTGCCCCTCCTGTCCAAGAATGTTGGGAAACATTGTAGCACATACCCGGCTATTGCCACTGCCCCCCTACCGTCCTTCCCGCGTAAGCGGGAATCCCGACGGTACTGCCAAAGACTTGCCCACTACCAATCGGGCATTTCGGGATTCCCGCTTACGCGGGAATGACGGTGGGGGTATATGCTACAATAGGAAAAACCGCAAACCGGAGGCAACCGAAATTATGACCCTCAACCCCAACGACAACGCCGGCGACAGCCTGCCGGCGGTGGAACATCACCGCAAAACCAGCCGGCGGCTGATCCGGCAGGCCGGCTACGAACTGGAAAAGCGCGGCGACCGGGTGCAAGCCTGTGACAAGGCATCCGGCGCCGTAGCCCACGGGGTCAAGGCCGTGGCCGAATCCCGCTATTGGCGCAGCGATTCCCACAACCACCGCCGGCGGATTGTAAATCTGCTGGCCGTCGAGTACGCCCTGCCGGATTTGCCGGCGATGCAGAACGCCGCCGACCATCTGCACAACAACTATTACGAGGACTTGATGTACGAGTGGGAGGTGCAGGATCGGCTGGCGTTTCTGGCCGACCAGCTGGCAACCTTTATGGCCCTGCTGGCGCGGGAGCCCAATCCCGACTTCGTACCGGACTCGCAGCAGGAGCGGATGCTGACCCGCCTGCGCTTGACCGCCGAGGAAATCGCCGACCTGCGGGCTATGGAATATCCGCCCCCGCCGCCGGAGGATGGGGATTTGCCGGAGGAGGATTAGGGCGGCGGCCCCTTTCTACCGTCATTCCCGCGTAGGCGGGAATCCCGCAGTGGTTTGCCGAGGATGAGGAATTATAAGGTAGTACCGTTCGGGATTCCCGCTTGCGTGGGAAGGACGGTGGGAGGCCGTAGCCACCCTGAAATGTCATTCCGAGCGTAGCCGAGGAATCTGAAAGTCTTGAAATGGAGTCTGGGTCGGGCATTTTAGATTCCTCGGCTACGCTCGGAATGACATCATAGAGTAGTTGCGGATTGGCAATATGCCCGCCCCTAATATGCTACAATAGACCTCGCCTTGTCCCTATAGCCCTTATTTTGTCCCGGAGGTAGCAGGAGCGGCGATGCAGACTTATGTTTTCAAGGTAACAGTGGAGCCGGACGAGGAGCGCTGGCAGGCCGACTGCCCGGCCTTGCAGGAACACGGGGCCTACACTTGGGGTTATACCCGGGAGGAGGCCCTGGGGAACATCCAGGAAGTTATCGGGATAATCCTGGCGGAGTTGGTCGAGGATGGCTTGCCCATCCCGGGGGAGCCGGCGGACCTCCCCTTGGCCGCCCCGGAACAGCGGGTAGCGGTATCCGCCTGAAGTGAGCATCGCCTGGAGTCGGCTGCGCGGCTTAACGGCCCGGGAACTTACCCGCGCCCTGATTCGGGACGGGTTCCATTTGCGCCGCCAAACCGGCAGCCATCAGCATTACCAGCACCCGGATGGGCGTAAGGTTATGGTGGCCTTTCACCGCTCCGGGGAAACCTTTCCTATGGATACCCTCCGGAAAATGATTCGCGGCGCCCGCTGGACGCCGGCGGATTTGACCCGTTTGGGTTTGTATTAGCCCCGGGGCAATGGCATTATAAAGGCGATTGCCCGGTCAATCCCCCAACCCCCCTTGCCCCATCCGCCGCTATCCGCTATAGTCAACTTGGTAAAACTGGAACCGGGCCGGAGGTGCGGAAAGATGATTTTTGGCGCAATCACCAATTCCTGGCGCAGTCAGTTGGCTGACCAGAGTTTGACCGAACTTATTACCGAAGCCGCGGCCCGGGGTTCCCGGCACATTGAACTGCGGCAAACCTGCCTCGGCGATGGCGAAAGCGGCCAGGGCGCGGACTGGCGGCCCAATTTGCCCGCTTTGCAGGCGGTGGCGGATGCCTTTCCCGCCCTGACCTTTGACTTGGCGATGGCTTTCCCCTGCTTGACCGTCCCCGCCGACCCGGAGGGCGAGCAGTTTCAGCAGGCTTTGGCCGGGGCTAAAATCGTGGGCCGGGATACGCCGCACTTGCGGATGGTCGACCCGGTTTCCTTTGACGCCGCGTGGGAAAAAGCCGAGGATTTGCCCCCGGCGGCCTTGGGCGTAGCCGCCTTGGCCCGGGAAGCGGCCCGCCAGGGCGTCATCCTTTCTATGGAAAACTCCGGCCAGCCCATCGGCAGTATGGCCCTGCTAGTAGAGGAATGTCGCGCCCGAATGACGCCCGAATCCGCCGCTTATCTGGGCTTGTGTCCCGATCCGGTCAATCAGCTGCGCCGTTTCCCCCAGCGCGACGCCCTGGCCGAGCTGGACGCCTTGCCGCTGGATGTGCTGAAAATCGTCCACTTCAAGCAGACCCGGGAGGGCAATCCCCACCCCACGGTGGACGACGGCGATTTGGATTGCCGCCAGATGCTGCGGCTACTCGCGGCCAAAAACTACCAGGGGCCGGCCATAATGGAAATCCCGCCGCATCCGGAAGTCTTTGCCAACCTGACCGCCAGCTATAATTACCTGCGTCAAGGTGTAGATGATTAGAGACTGCCGGCGGCGGCTAGACCGGAGGGCAGTAACCCTCGCCCCCAGCCATGCTATACTGATACCGACTTGCCCATTCCACCGGGAGCCAATCATCCGCCCGTGACCGACTACAGCAACTACACCGTATCCATTCACTACGACCGCCGCCTGTATCGGCAGGATATTGCCGGTTCTATGGCCCACGCCCGGATGTTGGCCCGCCAGGGCATCATTCTCCTGGAGGACGCTGAGGCCATTATCTCCGGCTTGCAAACCATCCAGGCCGAAATTGCGGCCGGCGATTTTCCCTGGGATCCGGCCCTCGAAGACCTGCACATGAACATTGAGCGGCGGTTGACCCAGCTAATTGGCCCCGCCGGCGGCCGCCTGCACACCGGCCGCTCCCGCAACGACCAGATGGCCCTCGACCTCCGCCTCTACACTAGGGAAATCATTGCGGACACCTTGACCGCCCTGCGCGGCGTCCAGCAATCCTTGTTGACTCTGGCCGAAAAGTATGAGGGCGTACTGATTCCCGGCTATACCCACTTGCAGCGGGCGCAGCCGGTCTTGTTTGCCCACCATCTGCTGGCCTACTTTCAGATGTTCCAACGGGATAGCGCCCGATTCCGGGACTGCCGCCGCCGGGTCAACATAATGCCCCTGGGCAGCGGCGCTTTGGCCGGCGTTCCCTATCCTACCGACCGGGATTTTCTGGCTCAGGAACTGGATTTCCCGGAAATCACCGCCAACAGTATGGACGCCGTTTCCGACCGGGATTTTCTCCTGGAATATCAGGCCGCCGCATCCATCTGTATGCTGCACCTTTCCCGCCTTTCCGAGGAACTGGTATTGTGGGCCAGCCGGGAGTTCAACCTGATCCGCCTCTCCGACGCATTCACTACCGGCAGCAGCATTATGCCGCAGAAGCGCAATCCGGATTTTGCCGAGCTGGCCCGGGGCAAAACCGGCCGGGTGTACGGCCATCTGCTGGCCCTGCTGACCCTGCTGAAAGGGCTGCCGCTGACCTATAACCGGGATTTGCAGGAGGATAAGGAAGGCTTTTTTGACACGGTGGACACCCTGCTGTCCACCCTGGCGGTGTTTCGGGATATGCTGGCCGGGCTGACCCTGAATGTGGCGCAGGCCGCCCGGATGGCCGGGGAAAGCTATATGCTGGCGACCGATTTAGCCGATTATCTGGTGGGCCGGGGCGTGCCGTTCCGGGAAGCCCACGGCGTTATGCGCCAACTCTGCGCCTGGTGCGAAACCGAAGGCCGGGAACTGGCCGCTTTGTCGCTAGAGGAATACCATCGCTTTTCCCCCCACTTTGACGCCGGGGTGTATAATATCACCGCCGCCGCCGCCGTGGCGGCCCGGGACAATCCCGGCGGCACCGCCCCTAATCGGGTGGCCGAGCAGCTGCGCCAAGCCAGGGAATTGCTGGCGGCGGAATCCGATGACTGCTGAAACCCCCATCCAAATTGCCCCGTCTATTCTGGCCGCCGATTTTGCCCGCTTGGGGCAGCAGGTAGCGGAAGCCACTGCCGCCGGGGCTGACCTGCTCCATATCGATGTGATGGACGGCCGCTTTGTGCCGAACATTTCCTTTGGCGAAGTAGTGATTGACGCCGTCCGCCGCCACACCGCCCTGCCTTTGAACCTGCACCTGATGATTGAGGAGCCGACCGCCCTGCTGCCGGCTTTTCTCAAATCGGCGACGGATCAGGTAATTATCCACGCCGAAGCCTGCACCCACCTGCACCGCGCCGTCTTTCAGATTAAGGAACAGGGCGCGCAAGTGGGCGTGGCAATCAACCCGGCCACCCCCATCGCCGCCATTGAGGAAGTGCTGCCCGATTTGGATTTGGCCCTGGTGATGACCGTTAACCCCGGCTTTGGCGGCCAGAGTTTCATCCCCTCGACCCTGGACAAAGTGCGGCGGCTAAGCCAAATCATCCGCAGCAAAGGCTACCCTTGCCAAGTGGAAGTGGATGGCGGCGTCAAAGCCGATTGGACGGCCCAGGAATCGGTAAAAGCTGGGGCCACGATTCTGGTTGCCGGCACCGCCATTTACAATCAAGAGGAAACCGTGCCGGCCGCGTTGACCCGCCTGCGAAACTGCCTGCACGGGTTAAAAGCGGAATAGGCCGGGCAATCGCCTATCCCGGACAACCGGCCCACCGTCATTCCCCATCCCCCCACCGTCATTCCCGCGTAAGCGGGAATCCAGAGTCCGCGGCCTTTGGGGATTCCCGCCTGCGCGGGAATGACGGTTTCCAGCCGCCCAGCCCTTACTTCATATCAATATGCCCTTCCCAGTGCCAGGCTTCATTATAGCCCGTCCAGATGTTGGCAATGGGATAGCGCGGCAGCGGGATGGCGGCCAGGCAGCGATTGCCGCTCCGCGTACCATAATCCCCGAACCGGAAATCCAAATTGTCAAACCCGAACTCCCGCCGATATTCGGGCAAATCCTCCTGGCTTACCGGGTCGATGTGCAGGAAAAACCGCCGGTTTACTTCATTGGGCGGGCAGGGATCCTGCAAATAGATTAACTGCCCCTCGGCCGCATAGACGGCGTAGTTAAAGCTGATGTCCGGCTCCCTTTCCCGGACGATTTTATCCCATTCCGGGGGGAACTTGCTGCTGAACGCGGCGCGGCTATCGACCGCGCTCTGCTCCGGATTGATTACCTGAATCCGGCCGTAAAAAGTAACCAGATAGAGCAGTCCCTCCCGCTCCAGAATGGCCGTAATGTAGCCGGCCGCCCCGCTGAAAAGGCGGGTGGGGGTAAAAGTGTCGTAGTCGAACCGATCCACGGCAAAGCCGGCCCCGTCCTCCTCGGCGGTCAGATAGGCCGCATAAACCCCTTGGGTGTTGGCATAGGCCGCCGTGGCCGCCGTTCCGTGCAACGCGGCCACCGGCTCCCGCACCAGGGCCGCCGGCGGGGCCGCGTTAGTCCCCCAAGCCGGATAGCCGTAAAATCCCCCCTGAATTATGGCGTTCAGCTCCTGCCGCGGTCCCGGCGTAGCAATCCCGGCCGCCGTGTTGTCGGCCCCGTACAGCTGCCCGTCCGGGGTCAGGGCCAGGCCGGCGGTATTGCGGAAACCGGTGGCATAGACTTGCAGCTCCTCATCCCCGGGCCGAAAGCGGGCCACCACCCCCATCAAATCCGGCCGGCCGCCGGCCGCCGCCAGCTGCCCCGACCCGGCGGTCAGATAATTCGCCGCCGCGCCCGGCGCCCCCTGATAGGGATGGGCGATGCTGACATAAATCCATTCCCCATCGTTGGTCAAGCCCTTGGGGCCTTGATCCCAGCCATCGCCTAATATCCCGTCCACCACCACTTGCGGATCGTCCAGCAGCCCGTCGGCGCTGATGCGGTAGGATAAAATCCGGGCGCTGGATTGGGTCAGCAGTTCCTGCCGCTCTCCATCCGGCCACTGCACCAGCGGCTGGCAGGCGGCCTGTTCCGCTGCCGTCGGCAATGCTTCGCAGACATTGCCCAGATCCGACAGATACAGGCGGCCGTCCAGAACCGTCAAGCCCTGGGGGATGGTCAATCCCTCCAGCACCGTTTTGATGGCCCCGGTCGGCACATTCAGCAGACGGATGCGCCCCTCCCAATCGGCCAGATACATCCGGTCAGCGTCCAGCCAGGCCGCCGCGGTCAACTGCCCGCCCAATTCCAAGGTCGGACAGCACTCCGGCCGGTTTGCCGGGTCATCAATAGGCTGATTTCCGGCGGCGGCAACCACGGCGGCCCCCTCGCCGGCGGCCGGCGGGACGGACGGCGTCTGTGTAGCCGGGGTCACGGCGACCCGGCCCGGATCGGAAACAGGCAGGACGGGCGTCGGCGCGGCCGGCGGCGGGGTTGGCGTAGCGGTGGGCGGCGGCTTGGTCGGCTCCACAACGACGCAGCCCACGGCCAACAAAGCGGCCAGCAGCCCCGCCACCCCCCAGCGCGCCTTTGCGGTCAGCGCCTTGAGCATCGTTAACCCGCGGCCGCCTTGGCCCGGCCGCGCAGCCGCGGCGGCTTGTGCAGGGTCCGCAGGCAGCGACTGCAAATCTTGACCCGCTGCACCTTGCCGCCCAACTCAATGGTCTGCTTGTGGACATTGGCCTTGAACCGGGTCTTGGTATGCCGGTTCGAGTGGCTTACATTGTGGCCGGTCATCCCGGCCTTCTGGCAAATCTGGCACTGCATAATCGCCACAGCTTCCTTTAAGATAAAAGCCATAATACCACAACTTCCCCCGCTATACAAGCCGGCTTTTGCCTGAATTGGGAAAATGGCCGGCCTTGCCATCCTTGCCCAAACCCCTCCCCTTCGCCCCCTATTGCGCCGCCCCAGCAAATAGGGCATAATGCCTCGCAGAGCTTGACCAGCCTTGACTAGTCTATCATCCTGCCATCCCCAGCCTTGCCGGGAGGGAAAACATTATGCCGGCCGCCATTCCTGCCGAAAGCGAAGTTTTGACCTACTTTCAGCGGTTCAGCAACTGGGGCCGCTGGGGCGCCGACGATGAACTAGGCACGCCCAACCTGATTACTCCGGAAAAGACCCGCCGCGCCCTGGCCACGGTGCAGGAGGGAACTACCGTATCCCTGGCCCGCACCGTCCATTTCGAGCCCAGCCTGGACGCCCCGGCCCCGCCGGTGCATTTTATGGTGGAAAGCGGCGAGGGCTGGGGCAGCGGCGATAAGGTCAGCAGCCGCCCCAACGCCGCCGCCGTGGACTACTTCGGGATGATTTTCCACGGCTACACCGTTACCCATGTCGACAGCCTGGCCCACTTCTTTTGGGAGGGCAAAACCTACAACGGCAAGCCGGCCCACCTGGTTTCCACCAGTATGGGGGCCACTATTTGCTCCGTCGAGGCCGCCAAAAACGGCTTTATCACCCGCGGCGTCCTGGTGGATGTACCGCTAATCCGCGGCGTGGATTGGCTGGAACGCGGCGAGGGGGTGATGCCGGAGGACATTCTGGCCGCCGAGGAACGCTGCGGCTTTCAGGTAGAGGAGGGGGATGCGCTGCTGGTACGCACCGGCCAGCTGCATCGCCGCAATGTGGAAGGCCCGGTAGAACGCGCCGCCGGCTCTACCGCCTGCCAGGCCGCTTGCCTGCCGCTGTTCCACGAGCGCGGCATTGCCGTCCTCGGCTCCGACACCGGCAACGATGTCAGCCCGCCCCAATACGAAAAGGTCTTGCAGCCCATCCATCAGGTCGGCATCACCGCCATGGGCCTCTGGATTCTGGACAATGCCAACCTGGAGGAAGTAGCCCAAGCCTGCCAAGAGCGCCAGCGCTGGGAGTTTCTGGTCGCCATCGGCCCCCTGCGCCTGCACAACACCACCGGCTCCCCGGTGAACCCCATAGCGGTGTTTTAGCCCTAAAACAACCCCCTTACCGCCGTCAAAATTTCGGCGGTTTTGACCGGGGTAAGGCGGCCGACGGTGCGCCCGAATTTGCTTTCGTTCAGGGTGGTTAACCGGTCAATGCGGACACGACTGACCGCCGGCAATCGCCCACGCTCCAGATCGTTCCGGGCCAAGGCTACATCGCCGGGACGGAAAAGGCGGCCACTGGTTAGGGGGCAAACTATCCAATCCTGCATACCCCCGTCGACCAACAATACCACCGGGCGCGGCTTGAATCCGCTCAAATCGGTGTAGAACACCGGGGCCCAGACTACATCGCCCACCATTGCCCTTACCCCCGCTCCGCCGCGGGAACCGGGCCGGGCCGCCAGAGGTCGAGGCCCATTCCCGTATCCCCGTAGCCGACCAGGGAGCCATCGTCCAGCCAAAAGGCTATCCCGTCCATAATTTCCACTGTCCGTACGCTGACCGTGCAGACCCGCCGCAGCAGGTCAATTACCGCCTCCTTGTAGTCGGCAAAGCGGTAAGGATTGAACTGCGCTGCGCCAGTGGCATCCTTGGGTTTGCGCTCCTTATACTGCTCCAGTACCCCCTCCAAGGCGCTGCGGTTGCCCAACCGGTACGACCAAGCCGATGCCGGGACGCCGGCCAACGTAGTTCCCTCGTCCAGCCTAATCAGCCCCTTTTCCTTATCCGCTTTCAGAATGGCCTTGCCGCCGCCCGCCGGCGCTTTTTCGTTATCCCGCCGTTCCAGGGGATAGGGTTCGACGGTCGCAAAATTCAGGTGCAAATCCAGCAACTCCCGCCCGGCATCCAGCCAGAGATCGAAGTCGTGATAGAGCGGCAGGCGGGGAAATTCCCGGAGCAGGTCGACCCGGTAGTCGTACCGATATTCCCGGTCGTGCAGCACGCCGTAGAGGTAGGCGAAAATATCCTCGGCGGTAATGCCCCCCGGGCCAAAAAACTCCCGGCAAGCCTCCTCGCCCCAATCCCGCAAGCGCTGGGCGTTAACTTCCCGCACCGCCCAATCGGTGATGTTGCACACCCTTTCCCCGTCCGCCGTGTAGCGGTAAAGCGGCAGGCAGTGGGTATTGCCGGCAAAGCGCCGGTCGGTCAACTTGTCAGTTGCCAGGGCGTAAAAATCCTTGCCGTTGACGCAGAAATTGATGACCTGGTTAGGCTGCTGCAAATCCGGGCCAAAGATTTCGTAGTGCTTGCCGGTCAATCCCGGGCTCAGGGCTGGGTCGGCAAGGCAATGTTTGGTTACAAAGGGACGATACAAGGCCGGCACTACCGCCCCTTGACCATCGCCGCGGCGCCGGCCGCCGGCCTCGGGGCCATTGCCGGCGTCGGCCAAGAACCGGGCCTTGTCCAAGAGGTTTTGCCGGTCGAAATCGTACGAACCTTCGCCCCGGCCGGTATTGACGCCCTTGACGGAAAGGGCAAAAACCGGTTCCGGGGCCGGGTTGGCTTTAATGCCCACTTGCCGCCGGGTCAGCGGCAGCATCTGCTTGAACCGGAAACGATTGGCGGACTGGTTCAGCCATTGGCCGAACTCGTCGGGGGTTATTTCGTCAAAGTTCAGCTCCAGCATACTGCTACTCCTCAAATAGTCGGCTTGGGCCGCGGTGCGGGGCTAGAGACCTAAAACAACCCCCGCACTGCCGCCAGAATTTCGGCGGTTTTAGCCGGGGTAAGGCGGCCGATGGTGCGCCCGAACCGGCTTTCCGCCAGCGTCAGCAGCCGGTCGGGATGTACCCAACTGGCATAGTCCAGATGGCCGGCGGACAAATCCGCATCGGCCAGGGCTATCTCCCGACCGCCCGGATGCGCCCGGCTGATGCGACACACGATCCAGTCCTCGGCACCCACCCGGGACAAAACCAGGGCCGGGCGGGTTTTCATTCCGCGCAGATTCGTGAAAGGGAAAGGCACCAGCACAATGTCCCTTACCGCCATTGCCGGCTACTCCCCCGCCCCAATATCGGGCAAAGCGGCCAGCCAAGCCTGATATTCCGGGTCATCATCCGGGTCGTCCGGATCGTTAAACCACTGGGCCAGCCCCATCATCGACCACTCCTCCTGATCCCGATCGCCGAAAACTACCAACTGCCCGTCCCGCCAATAAGCCATCCCATCCACCACCGCCATCGTGCCTACGCTGACGGCGCAGACCCGGCGCAGCAGGGCGATTACCGATTCTTTGTGGTCGGCAAAGCGGTAGTTGTGGAACCGGGCGGCGATGGTGGGGTCGCGGGGCTTGCGTTCCTTATACTGATCCAACACCCACTCCAAAGCGCTGCGACTGCCCAGGGTGTAGCGCCACGCCGCCGCCGGGATGCCAGCCAGGGTGGTCTGTTCGTCGAGGCGGATTAGCCCCTTTTCCTTGTCGGCTTTCAGGATGGCCTTGCCGCCTTTAGCCGCGGCGGCCCGGTTTTCCCGCCGTTCCAACGGATAGGGTTCGGCGGTCTCAAACCCCAAGTGCAAAGCCAGCAGCTCCCGGCCCATCGCCGCCCAATTCCCGAAATGGACATAAAAAGGCAGCCGGGGAAACTCCCGCAACAAATCCGCCCCGTAATCATAGCGATACACCGGGTCATGCAGCACCGCGTAAGTGTAGGCAAAAATATCCTCGGCGCTGATGGATTCGTCCCGGTAATGCTCCCGAAACTGCCGCAATCCCCAATCGGTAATGTTGCTGACCCGTTCCCCGTCCGCCGTGTAGCGGTAAAGCGGCAGGCATTGCGTATCGCCGGTGAAATGCAGGTCGCAGGGTTTATCGGCGGCCAAGGTGTAAAAGCTCTTGTGGTTGACACAAAAGCTGATTACCTGATTCGGCTGTTTCAGGTCTTGGCCGAACAGCTCGAAATGATTGCGGGTGAGAACGTCGTTCATCAAAAAGTCGGCAAAATGATGTTTCACGACGTAGGGCCGGAACAGGGTTTGGATGAGTTTCCCATCGTCATAAACCATCCGCTTGCCGCGGTTGTATTCGTTGACCAGGTCGCGGCTCCACTTGATAACCGGGTCATAGGAATCATCGCCGGCATCCAGAAAATCGTTATAGGTGTCGGCAAAGAACCGGGCTTTGGCCCGCAGATTGGCCGGGTCAAAATCATAGACCCAGCCGTCGCGGTTCGTAGCGATTCCCATCGCGTACAAACCGAACAACGATTTCTCTGCTTCGCCCCCCTTGTCTTGTTTGGCTTGGCGGCTGGCAATAGGCAAGGGCAACTTCTCAAAACCGGCGCTGGTCTGATTAAGCCAATTGCCCGTGCTGTCCGGCGCAATTTCCTGAAAGCCCAGGTCGGCAACATTGAGTTGCTGCAACGCCGCCAACTTATCGGCCCCGGACTGTTCGTCCTCCAGGGCGTAGTAATGGATTTGGCCCGCCGACTGCCGGCCGGAACGCCGCACAAAGAACCCCACGGCAACGCCGGTCATTATGCCAAAGACATTGCCGACCTTGCCTTTCTTGCGAATATCGCCGCCCAGGTCAACGATATACAGGTCGCTGAACTCCGACGGCATTACCTTGCGGAAACCGTCATCCTGCCGGGAATCGATGTACGCCCGGTTAGTGATGAAAGCGATAATACCGTCATCGGCCAGGCGATCCGAGGCCCAGCGCAGGAATCGCTTATACATATCGTACTGCTTGGTTTTCTGGGCGGCGCTGGCGTCAACATAGGTTTCCCGGATCCGCTGGTCGACTGCCGAGTAGGCCCAATTGTCACTGCCGTCGCCCCACCGGGTAGCGTTGGCATTGTAGGGCGGATTGCCGAGGATGGCGCTGATGGTTTTGGCGTTCTGCCCTTGCAGGCGCAGCCAGTTCTCCTCGGACAAAGCCCCCAGGTTGAAAGCCCCTTGCCGCTGCACCGCCGCGCCGCTGGCCCCCTGCGCCTGCCAGCCCAGGTTGTCCAGGGTGTCCACAAAGCACAGGTTGGGAAACTCCCGGTAATGGCCGGCCCGCTCTTTGTAGCTGTATTCAATGTTCAGGTTGGCGATGTAATAGGGCAGGATGGCGACTTCGTTGGCGTGGATTTCGTGCTGGTACTTGTATTCCAGCCGTTCCGGGGGCAGGTAGTTAATCAGGCTGGTGATGAAAGTGCCGGTGCCGGTGGCCGGATCCAGGATTTGCACCTGGTCGTCGGCCAGGGAACGGCCAAAGTGTTTTTGCAGCAGCCCGTCCGTCCCCCGGATGATAAAGTCCACCACTTCATTGGGGGTATAGACCACGCCCAGATAGTCGGCGGCCGCCGGATTGTAGGCTTGGTAAAAGCTTTCGTAGATGCCTTTGAGGAACTGCTGCTTTTCGGCGTAGTCGGCGATTTCGTCGGCGGAGCGGCCGATGACGCTGTAATAGGCCCGCAGGCGGTCGATGGCTTGGCGGCGGACATTGCCGGTGAAAAAGGTTTGCTCCAGGGCGTCCAGCTGGCGGGCGATGTTGTTTTCCCGATGAAACTGATCCTCGGCGAACACCCGCAGGAAAATGTCTTTGGTCAGGATGTGCTGCAACAGCATTTCCCGCACATCGGCGGCCGACACGGCCGGCCCGATGGTGCGCTGGCACAATTCCTGAAAGGCGGCCGCCGCCGCCTGATATTCCCGGTTGACCGCCGCCGCCGCATCCACGGCGGCCCGCAGGTTTGCCAGCACGGTGGGCAGGTCGGCCTTGAACTGCTGCTGCGCCCGGCGGAACTCCGCAATGCTGGGCAGTTCATAATCCAGAAAGCGGCGGATCAGGCGATGCAGTTCCCGGGAGCGGGCCATATCCACCCGCATAGCCTCCTGCCGGTTCTGAAAAAGCACGGCGGTGCGGGAATCCTCAAAGACGATATTGTCCCGGGGATAGCCCCGGTTAAATTTGCGCTGGATTTCGGCGTCCAGGTCGTCGTGGCTGTCTTTGGCCTCCCAGTAGCCCCGGGCCATCCGCAGAGCATCCCTGACCGTGCCGTCCGGGATGATGCCCGGCTGGGATTTCAGCTGCGGCACCAGGACCAGTTTATCCCGGTGGTCGCGGCAATAAGCGTCCAGGCAGCCCTGAAAGGCGGCGCTGATGTTGAGTTCATTGTCCGACCCGCCGAACTCAATCAGATCCCGCAACCGGTCGCGATAGGTTTCAATATGCGGGTAAGCAGGCATAACACTTCCATAATAGCAAAGGGGGGGATGTGGGGGCAAGGGGGGATTGTTGCCGGCTCTTACCGTCCTTCCCGCCCGCCCCCACCGTCCTTCCCGCGTAAGCGGGAATCCTGTCCCCCTTACCGTCCTTCCCGTCCCCCGACCGTCCTTCCCGTCCCCCTTACCGTCCTTCCCGTCCCCCTACCGTCATTCCCGTCCCCCCGACCGTCATTCCCGCGTAAGCGGGAATCCCCACGGTACTGCCGTATAATGCCGCATCCCCGGCAAGCCACCGCGGGATTCCCGCTTACGCGGGAATGACGGTAAGGGTGAGGCCGGAATGACCTAGTGGGGTAGCTGCGGTTTGCCAACATACTTCCTGTCAACCTTTGCCTATCAGCGGCGGCCGGCCGACTGGCACAAACGGCGGCCGCCGGCTGTGTAGGCATACGGTACTCCAGTTCCAACGGATTCGGTGGAAGTGTTGAGTGGAACGGAGGTTACTTGTTGAAATCAGGGCGGAGTATCCCAATTGCAAAGTACTCAGCCCACTTGATTTCCAAGTTCAGCTCGTCCCTCGTCACCCAACGGATGACGACATTGTCTTTAATCCATCCTCTGCCGCTAGGAACGCTGGCGACCTTTCCTTCTTTCACCAAGCGACGGGACAAATCGGATGAAGTGGTACCAGCCCAATGGTCTTTCATCCGACTTTTGAGACCTACTTCGCTACGGCCAATGTAAAGGAACCTCCCGGTTCGCTTCTCCGAGAACAGATACACCCCGCTTTTATCGGGCATCTGATCTACGGTGGGACTGAGGAAAGGGATACTTTCTTTGAGCAGCAGACTCTCTACCGCCGCACGCCCCTCGTCGATGCGATTCTGTATATCCAGAACTGCCCCCCTCTGCTGATTTGAGATAAACCTCGGTTGCAACATTGCAACCGACATCCGGGTCAAAATACGACTCACGGCGCAAAGCGCACCAAGGCCTGGGCCGCGTGGCGGCTGATGGCCGCCGTTCCTTGCCCGACCCACTCCTCCAGCAGCTGCCGGTAGGAACAGGATACGAACTTCACTTCGTCGTTGGCGACGGCTTTGGCAAAGGCCGCAATTTCCTCTTTATGCCGGGTATGATTGTCCGGGTTAATGGGCCGGCCGCCCTCCGGCCAACGGGCCGGCTCGGCGTAGAGGTAAAAGAGGATGGGCGTCAACCCGGGATAAGCCCCGTCGTTCTGCACCGCCGTCCGCAGGGCAAAGGCGTGCTTGAAAAGTTGCGCCGTATCCAGCAGGTACGGGTTGCCCTTGCTTTCCTGCAACTCATCCCGCACCCGCTCATAGCCCTTCATCCGATTGCCCCACACCTTCCGCCAGTAGGATTCGGACAGTTTCTTGACCCGGTTCGGGCGGAAAGGCTCGAACCGCTTGGATTCCACGCCGATCAGGGTGGTCGGCGTCGTTACCACCGCGTCCAGGACGGGATGCCGCCCACCCCGCAGCCAGGTTTTGCCCCGGCCCCAGGGAAAGCGCACCTCGGTTTCCAGAGTCACCGCCTCCGCCGGCCAGCGCACATCCGGGCAGCCGGGCAGGGCCGGCAATTCCCCGGCCCGGTTCAGGAAATACCCGAACACATTGGCCGCCAGAGCCGCCGAGGATTCCGGGCTATCGAACTTCCCGGACTTGATTTCGTTTCCCGGCGCAGCGTTAAAAATCGCCTCAATTTCCGCGCCCGGTACGCCGGGCAGAAACCGTTCCGTCATTCTCTCGCTCCCGTCCTTTTAACCCGAAAATCCCGGCGGCCGCAAATCAATCCCTAGCGCCGCCTCGCACCAGCCGGCTACGGCCAGCAGCCGCCCCTCGGCCCAGGGCGGCCCGGCCAGTTGAATCCCCAAAGGCAGCCCATCCCCGGCCAAGCCGGAGGGTATTGTAATAGTCGGCAGTCCCGCCGAAGTCCAGGGGGCTTGAAAGGCCGCGTCTCCGGTAGTGGTCAAGTCCCGGGGCGCCGGAGCCGGCGTGGACGGAGTCAGCAAAGCGTCCGCCGATTCCGCCAATGCGGTCAAATCCTGCCGGAACTGGCGGCGCAGCCGTTGGGCTTGCAAATAAGTTACCGCCGGGATTAGCATCCCCATCTCGATGTTGGCCCGCAGGCGCGGCCCATACTCCTCGGCCCGATAGCGAAACCACTGCTCGTGAAAGGCGGCGCATTCCACATTCATCACAATGCGCTGGCAATCGGCGGTGGTGGCAAAGCTGGCCGGCAATTCCATTTCCGCAATTACCGCCCCGGCCCGGGCCAATTCCTGCGCCGCGGCCTCCGTATGCCGCCGTACTTCGTCCGTAGCCCGGTCAAAGAAATAGCCCTTGTTCAACAGGCCGATCCGCGGCGGCCTATCCCACCGCGCCATTTCCGCCGAATAGTCCGGGACCGGCTGGTTGGCCGAACCCGGATCCTTGGCATCATATCCGGCCATAGCCTGGAGCAGCAAAGCGGCGTCCGCTACCCGCCGGGTCAGAATGCCCACCGTATCCAGGGACCAGCTGACCGGCACCACCCCATAGCGGCTGATGCGCCCGTAGGTTGGTTTCAGCCCCACAATGCCGTTGTAGGCCGCCGGCCGGCAAGTGGAGCCGCCGGTTTGAGAACCCAAAGCCCCGGGACACATCCCGGCGGCCACGGCTACCGCCGACCCGCTGCTGGAGCCGCCGGGGGTGTGTTCCCGATTCCAGGGATTGCGCGTCGGCGACGGGTCGGAAGTGGCAAACTCGGTCGTTACCGCCTTGCCCAGGATGACCGCTCCGGCCGCCTTGAGCCGGGCCACGCAAGTGGCGTCATAATCCGGCACAAAGTCGGCGTAAATGCGGGAGCAGGCCGTAGTTTTCAGCCCGGCGGTGTAGAAAATATCCTTCAGGGCGATGGGGACGCCGTGCAGGATACCCGGCGCGGCCCCCCGGGCCAGTTCCTGCTCCCGTTCCGCGGCGGCCGCTAGCGCCCCTTCCCGGTCGAGGGTTACCCAGGCTTGCAGGGCCGGCTCGCCAGCGTCAATCCGCGCCAGCAACGCCGTGGCGTAGTCCCCCGGCGACAACTCCCGCCGGCGGATTAAATCAGCGGCGGCGCTGAGGCTGAGGGTATAAGGTTCGGCCATAACTTCCTCTCTGCCGGCGGCTACTGATAAAAGCCCGGCTCCGTTTCCGTATCCGGCAAGTTGTTGGCAATCTGCGCTACATAGGCCGCCGCCTGCGCCAGCAGGGCCGGATTTTGGGCGGCATAATCCGCCCCCCAAAGGATTTGGGCCTGCGCCGTCAGTTGCCGCAGCGCCGTCTCCCCAGTAATATCCGGGGTGGCATCGCCCATAACAAACCTCGCAGTGTGGGATACGCTTGCCGGCCCTTCCAGCCTAATCCCGCCCTATTCTACCCTAAATCCCGTCAATAGGGAATCCCTGGCGGCGCGCCTGTTGCATTTGATAATTTCCTCCGTTACAATAGCCCTATGGCAACCGCAGCGGCTTTTGACACCTACCGGTTCATCCAGAGCCTGATTAAGAGCGGCTTCACCGAGCAGCAGGCCGAAACCCTGGCCTACGAGCAGGTGAACCTGCTCAACAGCAACTTGACCACCACCCAGGACTTGGAAATCTCGCGCCTGGCCACGGAAGCCAAGATTGAGGAATCCCGGGCGGCCACGGAAGCCAAAATCGCCGAGTCCCAGGCGGCCACGGAAGCCAAAATTGAGGAACTGCGCCTCGCCACCGCCAAGGATATTGCGGATTCGCGGGCGGCTATGGAAGCCAAAATCGCGGAATCGCAGGCGGCCACCGACGCCAAGATTGAGGAACTGCGCCTCGCCACCGCCAAAGATATTGCGGATTCGCGGGCGGCTATGGAAGCCAAAATCGCGGAATCGCAGGCTGCTACCGACGCCAAGATTGAGGAACTGCGCCTCGCCACC
The DNA here is from genome assembly GCA_965203435.1 of Dehalococcoidia bacterium. Classification (GTDB taxonomy): domain Bacteria; phylum Chloroflexota; class Dehalococcoidia; order Lucifugimonadales; family UBA3495; genus CBDBCU01. The sequence continues at coordinate 68,174 of CBDBCU010000006.1, forward strand.
GCCAAGGATATTGCGGATTCGCGGGCGGCTATGGAAGCCAAAATCGCGGAATCGCAGGCCGCTACCGACGCCAAAATCGCGGACCTGGACGCCAAAGTCACGGAATTCCGCATCGCTACTGATGCCCGGATTGCGGCGATTCAATCTGACGTGGAAAAGGCCCGCATCTCCACCGAGGCTAAACTCGAGGAATTCCGCATCGCTACCGATGCCCGGACCGCGGCAATTCAATCTGACGTGGAAAAGGCCCGCATCTCCACCGAGGCTAAACTCGAGGAATTCCGCATCGCTACCGATGCCCGGACCGCGGCAATTCAAGCCGACGGGGAAAAGGCCCGCATTTCCACCGAGGCTAAAATCGAGGAACTTCGCCACTCCACCGAGGCCAAAATCCAATCCGCCAAGTACGACCTGGTCAAGTGGATTTATCCCGCCCTGGTCGCCCAACTCGGGCTTTACATTGCCCTGACTAAACTCCTTGAGTGACCTGCCTCTCGTCGCCCGTTAGCCTGGTTTATAAGGGCGCATAGGGTAACCACTGGCAAGAACAGCCTGGCGCGAGCAGACCGCCCGCTCCGGAGGGGAACTTGGATATTATATCCGCGGCCGCTTTGGGTTCCTCGGCCGGTATGCGGGTGTTCCTGCCGTTGCTCCTGTTGACTTTGGCTGCCAATGGCTACTTGCCCTTAGGCGGCCTCGGCATTGCTGAGCTACCGACCAGTATGGCATGGCTGGGTACGCCCTATGCTTTGGCTGTCGCCGCTGTCCTCTACGCCATCGAACGGCTGGCCTACTTTGTGCCGGGCATTGACCACATCACCGACGTAGTTGAAACTTTTCTTGCGCCCCTTGCCGGCGCTGTCGTAGCCATGGCGGCCCTTGTCCAACCCAGCGTCCCGGAAACGGTTAATGTTCTTATGCCGGTAGCTGCCCTGGCGACAGTCGGCGTCGCCGAAGTCAGCCTTGGACCATGGCTGACTGCCTTGGCGGTCGGCGGCATCCCGGCTCTGGTCATGCACGGGGCAATGGCTATTGCCCGGGCTGTTCTGAACTTGATGACTGGCTGCCTCGGCACCGTTGCTATATCGGTGTTTGAGGACATCGGCGCGGTAATAGTTTTTGTCCTGGCCTTAGTGCTGCCAATACTGGCGCTGGTCTTGCTGGCTGGTCTTGCCGCGTTTCTGGTAATCAAATGGGTGCGCCGGAAAGGGCGTCCGCAAGCGGCGTAAATCCCCCCGGCATTTGACCTTTCCCCCGTTCCCTGCCATAATCATTCCCGAACCCGCAACCAGCCCGCATACCCCCATAAGGAGGCGCGCCTTGACTACTGCTAAACCTATCGTTGGCGGCGGCCAATATACCTACGAAATGCATACCGATTGGGCCAAGCTGCCCGCCGGCTGGGCGATGCCCGCCGCCGCGGTGTACGGCGATTCCCAAGACCGGGTTTATTGCTTCAACCGCGACCCGGAACATCCCATCGTCATCTTTGACCGGGAGGGCAACTACCTCAACTCCTGGGGCGCGGGGATGTTCAGCTTCCCCCACGCCATCATCCTCGACCCCGCCGATAATGTCTGGCTGGTCGAGCGCAACGACGGCCAGATTATGAAGTTCACCCCGGACGGCCAGCTGCTGATGACCATCGGCGTCAAGGGCTACCGCTCTGACACCGGCGTGGACAATACCGTCATCAGTTCCAACGCTTGGCCCGAGGTAGTGCGCGGCGCCGAACCCTTTAACCTGCCGGCCGGCATCGCCGTCAATGCGGCCGGGGAAATCTTTATCGCCGACGGCTACGCCAACGCCCGGGTGCATCACTTCACCCCCGAGGGCCGCCTGATTAAATCCTGGGGCGGCCCCGGCTCCGGCCCCGGCCAGTTCAACCTGCCCCATGGCGCCTGGATTGACCGCAAAGCCCGCCTGCTGATTGCCGACCGGGAAAATGACCGCATCCAGGTTTTTGACCAGGAGGGCGGCCATATCACCGACTTTCCCACCAAACTGATTGGCCCGGCCGTTATGTATGTGGACGACGAGGACATCGTCTATGTGGCCGAACACAACGGCGGCCTGGTCAGCATCCTGAACCTGGACGGGGAACTGCTGGCCCAATGGGGTTCTATGACTCACCGCTCCTGTCACGGCATCTGGGTCGATTCCCATAAAGACCTGTATGTGGTGGAACCCTACGAGGGCAGCCAGGGCCGCACCGTGGTCAAGTTCGTCCGCCAGTCCTGACCCCGCCAAGCCGGTTGGCGGCGGGCGGCTTTCCGCTCATCCTGAACTTGTTGAAGGATGGGCGGAAAGCCGGTGGCGGTTGCCCGGTCTGCTAACTATTAGTGCAAGTACGCCCGGAAATGCCGCGCCCTTAACCCCCCACAGGATTTGTAACTTTCCCCAATGCGCGCCCTCCGCTCCCTGTTCCGTTCCGCCAACTTCCGCCTGCTCTGGGGCGCCGGCGGCTTATCGGCTATCGGCGACCAGTTTGACCTGATTGCCTTTCCCTGGCTGGTGCTGCTGCTGGCCGGCGACCCGCTAGCCGTTGGCACGGTGATCGCGGTCGGCAACGCCCCCACCGTCCTCTTTATGCTGCTGGGCGGCGGCCTGGTGGATCGCTTTTCCCCCCGCCGCATTATGCAGGCCAGCAATCTGTTGCGGCTGCTGCTGGGGGCAAGTCTGGCCGCCCTGATTCTGACCGGCCATATTGCCCTCTGGCTGATTTACCCCCTGGCTCTGCTGAAAGGACTGGCCGATGCCCTTTACTACCCGGCCCAGGGCGCGCTGTTGCCCCGGGTAGTGCCGCCCGGCCAATTGCGCCAGGCTAATGCCGTGGTCCACACCACCTTTGAGCTCAGCGGCATCCTGGGCCCGGCCCTGGCCGGCGCGCTGATTGCCCTGTTCAGCAACGGCGGCGGGATGGCCGCCGCCGCTCCCTTGCCCGGCTCCGGAGCCGCCGCGGCTGCCGGATTGACCGGCTTGGCCTTGGTCTTTGCCGGCGTTGCGGTCGTCTTTCTCTTGTCAGCCCTGCTGCTTACCGCCCTGCGGTTGGATAAGGACGCCGCGGACGCCGCCGATCCGGATGCGGAAACCGGCGGCATCCTCCGCTCCATAGTCCAGGGCATTAAGTTCGTCCGGGCCGACGCCGCGATGTTCACCCTCTTTCTGCTGATTGCCGGCATTGAACTGCTGATTGAGGGGCCGGTCATTGTCGGCATTCCCATCCTGGCGAACAGCAAAATGCCGCAGGGCGCTCTGGCCTTGGGCGTAATCGTATCGGCCCATGCCGGCGGTGCTTTGGTGGGTTCGGCCCTGGCCGGCCTGCTGCCCGCCCCCAAACGCGGGTTGGGCTTGCTGCTGATTTTCCTCTTTGCCCTTTCCGGCCTCCTGGTAATGCCCTTCGGATTTCTCACCTCTATGCTCCTGGCGGCGGTTATCGCCCTGATTATCGGCCTTGGCGGCGGTTACACCGATGTTATCTTTGCCACCTGGCTGCAAGCCCGCACCCCCCGGCGGATGTTGGGCCGGGTGATGAGCCTGCTGATGATTGCCACCGTGGGCCTGGGGCCGGTGTCCAATGTGCTGGCCGGCGCGCTGATTAAGCTGAGCCTGGAGGGGGTTTTCGTCGGCGCCGGCGCGCTGATTGCCCTGCTCTGCCTGGTCGTAGGTTTCCGCCGGGAAGTGCGGACTATGGCTATGCCCGCCAGCGTCCGGGAGCAAACCGCCGAATAAAGGAAATTTGGCGAATATAGGAAATTCGGCAAAAACCCGGTTGCAAACCCCGCCGGCATCGGTTAAACTAATAAACCCGGGCATTCCCCACGCCCGCCGCGTTGAATGGGGCTGTAGCTCATCTGGGAGAGCGCTTCAATGGCATTGAAGAGGTAGGGGGTTCGAGTCCCCCCAGCTCCACCATTCCCTATCTAAAGGTAAGGGAGTAGTTTATGGCAGAGTTCCTTACCACGACCGGCGTATCGCACCACCTTGAAGAGGTCATTAAGAGGGCCAATGACCGCCTTATCATAGTCAGCCCTTACCTCAAGCTTAACCGTAGGGTTAGGGAACTCCTTGAGGAGAGGGATCGCGCCAAGCTGGACATCCGGCTGGTTTATGGCAAGCGAGACCTCCGGCCGGAAGAAATAAACTGGCTGGAGTCGGTTTCCATCCGCACCAGTTTCCGCGAGAACCTCCACGCCAAGTGCTATATGAACGAGAAGCAGGCCATCCTGACCTCGATGAACCTGTACGAGTTCTCGCAGCAGAACAACGACGAGATGGGGGTTCTTGTATCTATCGACAAAGACCCCGATCTTTTCGGGGATATTCGTCGCGAGGTGCAACGCATCCTGGAGGGTAGCGATGAGTTTCGCGTTACGGTTGCCCGCGTCCAGCCCGCCGAAACCGTCGCGCCGCCGGCGATAACCAGGGATACCCCCAGGGCGCCGCAAAGGAAACCGGAACCGGCGGTTGGGATACCCAACACCGCCTTCTGCATCCGGGACAAAGCCGTTATACCGCCCAACCCCGGCAAGCCCTACTGTGACCGTTGCTTCGGGTCCTGGAACCGGTACAAAAACTACGAGTACGAGGAGAAGTGTTGCCACATTTGCGGCAACGAAAACAGCTCCACGATGGCTAAGCCGCTCTGCTTGTCCTGCTACCGGACTTATAAGGACATCCTAGTCACAGATGATATAGCTGATCTGCCTTTCTAACGAACTGTTAGAGAGGTAGATCATCCGGTAGAGGGCTGAACTCGCGCCCCGGCAGAATGATGCCGGGGCGCAACATCCAACGGAGAGGAAACCCTGACCCATGGCCGAATTCTTGAACACCAAAGAAATCGCCGCCGGGATCCAGAACATCATCCAGGACGCCCGTGTGGAGATTATCCTCATCAGCCCCTATATCAAGGCTGACCGGCAAATCAGCCAACGTTTGGCGTATCAGGCCAATTCCAACCCGGAAGTTCGTATCACCGTAATCTACGGTAAGAAGGAGCAGCCGGAAGTACGGGATTGGCTCAAAGACCTGCCCGCCGTTGAACTCCGTTTCAGTCCCAACCTTCACGCCAAGTGCTACCTGAACGAGCAGGAAGCTCTGGTGACCTCGATGAATCTCTATGATTTCTCCGAGGCCAACAATGACGAAATGGGGCTACGGGTATCCGCCAAGGATGACCGGGATCTTTACGGCAAAATCCGTGAGGATGTGCGGCGGATTGCGGCCAATAGTGAAGTTCGCAAGGCCGCAACTGTCAAACCCGCCCCAGCAGTCAAAGCCCGTCCCGCGCCCCAACCGACTCCCAGCAAACCGGCCCCGACTTCGGGGATACCTAAAGTCGGCTTCTGCATCCGGGACAAAGCGAGCATACCGGCTAACCCCATCAAGCCCTACTGCGAGCGTTGCTACCGGTCCTGGAACCGGTATAAGGACCCCGAGTACGAGGAAAAGTACTGCCACATCTGCGGCAAGGAAAACGACTCCACGATGGTCAAACCCCTCTGCCTGCCCTGCTACCGGAAGTATAAGGACGATTTCGAGTTTGCCATCTAACGCTGCCCCACATTACGATACCGGCCCCGGCGCTATTCCGCCGGGGCCGCCATCCCCTCTACTCCCCCGTCCGTTCCCTTAACCGCCCGCCCGGATCCACCGCCGTTCCCCCTTTCCTTCGCGCCGGCAGGAAAAAGCCAATGCCCCAACTCAGGTGCATCGTCGCCAATACCAGCGGCAGCAGGATAGCGGCGGCGTCCCGGCGGCGCAAACCGATCAGCAACGCCCCCAGCAGCAGGGCGGCGGCATACAGCAGCGGTAGCGCCGCCGCCAGAGCGGTAAAGCCGGCCAGGCCCAGCCCGGCCGAGGCCAGCAGTCCCGTCACCAGGGCCGGGGCCGCCAGATGCCGCGCTCGCACCTCTTTAGGATGTTTCCGCAGGGCGACCGGCTTCCAGCGCCCATAGTCAAAATACTGCCGGGCCAAGGCTCCCAGGGAGCGCCGCGGCCGATAATAGACCGTCAACTGCGGGTCAAACCACACCAACTCGCCCCGCCGCCGCTGCCGCCAGTTGAACTCGCAATCCTGATTCCGGGTCAGGGCCGGGTCAAAGCCATCCACCGCTTCCAGGGCGGCCCGGGTATAGACCCCCAGATAAAAGTTGTCCACCGGCCCGGCCGGGCCGCCCAGCCGATAGCGGGCATCCCCTGCCCCCAGCGGCGTGCTGAGGGCCAAAGCCACCGCCCGTTGCAGCAGGTTATCGCCCACCGGCCGCTGCCGGCCGCCGACCACGGCCGCCCCGGTGCGTTCCAGGGTAGCCACCGCCCGCCGCAGATAATCCGGGGCCAGGGTGGTATAGCAGTCGCAGCGGGCGACCACCGGCCCCCGGGCGGCGGCGATGGCGGCGTTGAGACCGTGCGGCGTGGTCTTTTCCGGATTGGCGACAATCCGCGCGGCGGGATAATGCCGCCGCGCGGTTTCCGCCGTTTCCCCCGTGTCCGAGCCGTCGGCGATTATTACCTCTACCGGCCCGGCGTAATCCTGCGCCCGGATCGAATCCAGGGTAGCCCCGATGGTGCCGGCGGCGTTGCGCGCCGGGATTACCACCGACACCAGCGGCCAAGGGACGGCCGGATCGCCGCCGCCGCCGGCCGCCCGCGGCTCCTCCGGCAGCTCCGGCGTCGCCGCCCAATTCCGGCCCAGCACCCGCCGCGCCGCCCGCAGCAGCAACCGCAAATCGGCAAAAAAGCCCTGCCGCTCCAGGTAGGCCAAATCCACCCGCAGCTTTTCCGGCAGTAGCGTACCGATGTAATAATCCTCAAAACTATCCCCCGGCCCAGGCCAGCAGCTCCTCCTCATGGACATACTCCACATTGGCCGCGCTGACCAGGCCGGGCCGTACGCTGAACACCCGCCGCTGTTCCGGGGTATAGTGGGCAAAATAGCGGGGGTCTTGCGGCCGCGTTCCCACCAAGCTCATCTCCCCCCGCAGCACATTCCAGAGCTGCGGCAGTTCATCCAGCTTGTTGTCCCGCAGGAAACGCCCTATTCCGGTCACCCGGGGATCCCGGGCCGGCGTAACCCGGGACGCCGCCGCCGTATCCCCCTCCCGCATCGTGCGGAACTTATACATCACAAAGGGCTGCCCCCCCTGGCCGATGCGTACCGCCCGGTAGATTACCGCCCCCGGCGAGCTGACCTTGACCAGCAGGGCCAGGCCCAGCAAAACCGGCAGCAACAGCAGCAGACTGCCGCCGGCCACTACGCATTCAAAGCCCCGTTTCAGCGCCGACCCCACCTCAACCTCCGTTAAAGGGATAGGTCCTTCCCGATGGCTAATCTACCACACCGGCCCTTTCCCCGGCAAGGGCGGCCGCCTTACCCGCGCACGCAATCGCATATAGAAACCGTCATTCCGCCCGTCCCCTACCGTCATTCCCGCGTAAGCGGGAATCCCGAGCGGTACTGAAAATACCAGACCTTTGCCGTCCTGCCACCGCCGGATTCCCGCTTACGCGGGAATGACGGTAGGGGGCAGGTATATGCCCTTGCCGGCCGCCTTGCTTGCCCTTGCCGCCGCCCCATTCCAAGCATATAATCATCCTAGGAAACCGAAACCGGCAAGGAGCGACTTTACTATGCGAACCAACACGGCCCAAGCCAAACTGGCCGCCGGCGAAACGGTATTCGGAGCCATCATTACCCGCTACGCCCCGGACGCCGTGGAAATTTTCGGGGCTATCGGCTTCGACTTTGTGATGATTGACGGCGAACACGGGCCGCTGAACCTGGATCAGGTGGAAAATATGGTGCGGGCCGCCGAATCCTTTGGCATTACCCCCATCGCCCGCATTCCCAATCACGACGATTCCACCCTCCTGCGCTTTCTGGATCGGGGAGTGCAGGGCATCATCGTTCCCCATATCAACAGCGGCGCGGCGGCCGCCGCCGTTGCCGCCGCGGCCCGCTATCATCCCGCCGGCCACCGGGGAATGGGCGGCGGCCGCCCCCACGACTACGGCATCGGCGTCAGCCGGGACGAATCCACCGCTTGGGTCAATGCCCAAACCCTGGTCATCCCTATGGTCGAGGAAGTGGCGGCGGTGGAAAATCTGGACGAAATCCTGGCCGTGCCGGGCGTGGATGTCCTCCATGTGGCCGCCGGCGACCTGAGCCAGAGTATGGGTTTCCCGCCGGCCGCGGCAGTCCGCCAGGTGATGGCTGAAGTCATCCCCCGGGTGCGGGCCGCCGGCAAACACTGCGGCGTCGGCGGCAACAACCCGGCCGATGCCGCCGGCATTGCCGAGTTCATCAAACTGGGGGCCAACTTCGTAACCGTCTCCGGCTGGGGCCTGTTGCGCTTGGGCGCGGAGGACTTCCGCCGCCGCCTGGACGCCGCCCTGCAAGCCTAGCCCTATCCCAGCGTCCTTACCGTACATTCAACCGTCCTTCCCGTGTATTTAACCGTCATTCCCGCGTAAGCGGGAACCCAGTCAAAACTGGACATCCCGGCCAACCGAATCCCGGCAATCCACTCGACAGGAGGCAACCCAATGCCCGAACCGACCTTGAAACTGGAACAGGTGCAGGCGGCGATGGCCGCGATGCTGCGGAAAGCCCAGGAAACCCCGGAGGCCCCGGTAGCCATGGCTATCGTCGACGCCACCGGCAACTTGGAAGCCTATGCCAAGATGGACAACCTGCGGCTGTTCAGCCGCCGCCACGCCCTCCGCAAGGCGTACACCGCCGCCGTTATGGGCCTTAACACCGGCGCCCACGCCGAGCGGCTCCACGGCCAGGGCCGCAGCATCAGCGAACTCGGCGATCCCAACCTGACCCACGGCCAGGGCGGCCTGGTCATTATGCAAGACGGCATCATCCTCGGCGGCATCGGCGTCGGCGGCTACCCCAGCGGCCAGTCCGATGAGGATTTGTCCCGGATTGGCCTCGCAGCGATGAACCTGTAAAACCGCAACGGCCGCCCCACAAAAAGACGCCCCGGCATTGGGATGCCGGGGCGTCTTGATTCAGCAGACCCAGGATAATTGCATATACCCGCCAACCCCCTACCGTCATTCCCGCGCAAGCGGGAATCCAGAGAGGCCGCAACCCCCTACCGTCATTCCCGGCCGTCCCTACCGTCCTTCCCGCGTAAGCGGGAATCCCGAGAGGCCGCAACCCCCTACCGTCATTCGCGGCCGCACCTACCGTCATTCCCGCGCAAGCGGGAATCCCGAAAGCGCTGCCTTATGCCGCCGCATCCTCGGCAAGCAACCTCTGGATTTCCGCTTGCGCGGGAATGACGATCTCTATATGCCCTAGCCTTGGGCCGTCCCCCAACCCTACCGCAACTTGGGCGCTACTTCCTGCGCGTACAGCCGCACCGAATTAAGGATTTTTTCCTGCGGCAACCCCCCGCCCACATTCGGCTCCATAATTATCCCGTCCAGGCCCAGCCGCGCTTTCAGGGTCAGCAGCTTTTCCGTCACCGTCTCCGGGCTGCCGTAGGCTAGGCGGTCTTGCAGCAGGTCATCGTAGGTAACATTCGCCAGCCGTTCCGCCCGTTCCCGCCGTTCCTCGGACAGGGTAGTCCCGGCCTGCCCGGCGGAAGTCCCGAACAATCCGCCCAACCGCCGGTAAGAGCGCATCGTGCTTTCCTCCGGCTCCGCCCGTCCCAAATCGTCCGTTTCCGCCACATAAATGGGCGCCCGCAGAAAAACCTCGCCTTGGCCCGGATGCCCCCCTTCCTGCCGGGCCTGTCGGTACATTGCGATATGTTCCGCCACTTCATGCACATCAAAGCCGCGCAGCCCGGAAATGACCGCATGGCCGCTGCGCCCCACCTGCGGAAAAGTGTCCCGGGTGGTAGCGGCAATCCGCACCGGCGGATGCGGCCGCTGATAGGGCTTGGGCAGTACGCACAAGTCGTCGAACTGGAAAAACTCTCCCTGATGGGAAAACCGTTCCTCCGACCACGCCTTGAGGATGATTTCCAGGGATTCCTGAAAGCGCGCCCGGCTTTCGGCGTAGGGTATGCCGTAGCCGTCATAAGAGCGGGGGAAACCGCTGCGGCCGACTCCGAACTCCAGCCGGCCCCGGCTTACCTGATCCACGGTAGCCGCTTCCTCGGCCAAGCGTACCGGATGGCACAAAGGCAGCACGCTGACCCCGGTGCCAATCCGCACCTGTTTCGTCCGCCCGGCAATGGCCGAGGCCATTACCAGCGGCACCGACACCACCGACGGGATGCCGGCCCCCATTGGGTCGCCCGGCCGGCGCGGGGCCGCGAAATGCCGTTCCGCCAGCCACACCCCATCCAAGCCGTAAGTGTCGGCGGTCTCGGCCAGGGCAAAGGCTTCATCAAAAGCCGCCTCCTGCGTTACCCCCATCCGGTAATCGCACTCCATTACCACGCCAATGTGCATCGCTGCGCCTCCTGATTTTTGCCCCGATTTTGCCCTTGCCGCTAACCGCCGCCGGCCGCCCCGCTGCCGTACTCGTTAAGCGGATTCCGATAGACCGAATGATAATGCCCGCCCTCGGCGGCCACGTCCTCGTTGGAAAACTCAATAATCAGCGTCGGCCCCTGAATCCTATAGTAGCTCGGCCCGCCGCCCTCCCCGGCGCCATGCCAGGCAAAGGAAGTTTCCTCCAGGTCGGCGGCTATTTCCACCAGCCGCAACTGCGCGCTTTCCGCCGGCAACATTCCCACCCACAAAGCGATGGTATCCCGTAGCTGTTGCCGCTGCGCCGCCGGCCAATCCCCGGCTTTAGACCCGGCCCAGGCCGGGATTACTCCATCTTGGCCGGCCCCGGTCAAAACTTCCCCTGCCGCCGCCGGACTGATGTCCAGCCTTGCCGCTTGTTGCGCCGCGCCGTCCAATCCCTGAAACAAAGCCCGCCCGGCCGCCGCTTGCGCCGCCAGCGGCATCACCGTAACCCCGTCCCGCTCATAAACCGCCGGGTCAATGCCCACAAAGGTCGGCGACAGATAGCTGCGTCCCCCCACCACGGTGACATTCACCCCTAGATGATGCCCCCCGAACTGCCAACCCCAAGCCTGCTCCGTTGCCGGTTCGCCAAAGAAAGCCAGAAAGTAATTATCCGAACCCCAGCCCAACAATCCCGCCCACCAGGATTCCCCCAGCGCATCCTCAGCCCCGACCACGCCCTGCACGGTAGCGTAGCCCTGGGGACTCAACGCCGTGGCCAGAAAATCCTCCAGCGCGGCCTGTTGCGCCGCATCCAAATCCCGGATCCGCACCCCGTTGCGCCGGGACATTTCCGCCGGCAGGTTTGACCAGTTAGCCCGCCGGGGATCGTCAAAGGCGTACACCGCCGCCGCCCGTTGTTCCGCCGCCAGGCTATCCAGAAAGGCTTGCGCCGCCGCCACTATCCCTTGACTCGTACCGCCGCCGCTTTCCGATACCCCGGAACTCCCCCGGTGTTCCCCGGATTCCCGGCCGCCGCTATGTTCCCCAGCCTCGCCGCTACGATGTTCGCCGCCCCCGCCGCTGTGTTCCCCAGATTCGGAGCCGCCGCTATGTTCTCCGCCGCCCTCAGCATTGCCGCCGCCCACTTCCGGATGCGCTCCCCAGCGGACAAAGGGCTGATTGCCGGCCGGCAAATTTACCGGCAGCGCCTGGCCCGGCATCAAATCCACCGGCGCCGTCGGCCCCAACTCTACGCCGTTGGACAGATGAACTTCCACCCGCACCTGCGGCAGGATGGCGTTGGTAGTATTGACCACCGTGCCGGTAAAAGCCTGGGCCGCCGCATCATAGCTCAGGGTCAGCCGCGCCCCGGCCCGCACCTTATCGTAAGTATCGGTCAACCCGAACTGCTGCCCCGATTCCTCAGCGCCGGCGTCGGTTTGGGGAATGTTGCCGACTTCCCGGGCCGCGCTGCCATTGCCGCCGCCGGTCGCGGCAGCCGTCCCCTGACCGACCGCCTCCGGGCTGCTACTGCACGCCGCCAAAGCCGCCAGCAGGAGGGCCGCCAATCCGGCCAAAACCGCCGGGATATATTTGCTGACCTGCCTTTTCATCCGCCTGAACCCTCCTCAGTTTCCCTATGCTTGCGGTATCCGCCATCCGGAATCTACCGCCCAACTTTCAAGAAACTGTGAAGGTTTTTGCGATTCCGTTCTGCTGGGGTAATTCGTCCTTCAACAAGTTCAGGATGAACGGAGCGATCTACCCCAACCATCCGGCCGCCGCCCTAGGCCCCCGGCGCCTCCAGATAAGTCAGCGGCGCGGCCAGAAACTTGGTGCGGCAATCCAGCCCGCAAAAGTAGTACCACTGGCCGTTGTGAAAGCTGCGGGTGCCTTGCTGCGGATCCACTTCCGAGGCCCCGTGCATGGTCTGCCCGGTCTGCGCCCGGGCTTCCCCCTCGTCAATCTCGATCCCGCATACCGGATCCTTTGCCATAGTTTCCCCTCCTATCCTGAGGTTTGCGGTTGCCTTGCCCTTGGCCCGGTTTCTATTCCGTTGGGGGGTATTGCCTTGCAACCGATTCCGGGTTAACGGGCAATACGCCGCAACGGAACGGAAACTTGAGAGCCGGCGGGTAATCCGGCCGGCTGGCTAACCTACTGGAATCTGGTTCATTCCCAAGCGCACCCGGCCCGGCTGATCCAGCAGCGACTGGGCGATTTTGGCCCGATGCTCAAAGCTCGTCCCCAGCCGCAGCGTCCACGCCGTCACCCGCCGGAACCACAAATGCAGGTCAAACTCCATCATAAACCCCATCCCCCCGTGAATGACCTGGGAGGAACGGACTACCGCCTCCAGCTTGTCGTTGCAGAACGCCTTGGCTTGAGACACCTCGACGCCGGCCGGCAAGCCCTGATCCATTTTCCACAGGGCTTCATAGGTGAGCAGCTGCCCGCCGTCCACCCACAAAATCATATCGGCGCAGATGTGCTGAATGGACTGGAAAGCGGCGATGGGCCGCCCGAAAGCCGCCCGATTCTTGGCGTACTCAATGCCCATTTCCGCATCTTTCCGCGCCGCACCGACCATCTGCGCGCACAGCAAAGCCGTCGCCAATTCCAGCATTTCCCGCGCCACCGGCCAGCCCTGATGCAGTTCCCCCACCAGATTGCCCTGAGGAACCCGCACCTGGTCAAAAGCGACCTTGCTCTGCTTATCCTTGGCCAGGGTGGTCAACGGCGTATGGGATACTCCGGGGCTGGCGGTATCCACCAGCAGCAGCGACAGGCCGGCGCTGTCGGCCGTGGCCGGGGCGGTGCGGCAGACCACCAGAACCTGGCCGGCGGCGTTAAAGTTGTCCACAAAGTTTTTGCCGCCGCTGAGTACGAAATCCGCCCCGTCGGCGGTAGCCGTAGCCTGCACCGTTTCCGGCCGATAGCGGGGATCCGCCTCGGAAAAGGCCCAGGTCAAAACCAAATCCCCCCGGCTGACCGCCGGCAACAGTTGTTGCCGCTGTTCCGCCGTCCCATGCCGGGCCAGAGTCAAGGCCGCCACGGCGGTGGAATGGAGCGGCGCCGGGGCGATGGCCCGCCCCATTTCCTCCAGGATGATGCCCAGGTAAGTCAAGGGCAAGCCCTGGCCGCCGTATCCCTCCGGCAGGGATATGCCCAGCCAGCCCAGGTCGGCCATCTTGCGCCACAGCTCCGGCGGATAGCCCAGGTCATCCTTTTCCATCGCCCGGGCCAGGCGCGGCGGACACTCCGCTTCCAGAAACTCCCGGGCCAGGTTCTTTACCATCTGTTCCTGTTCGTTAGGCAGTACGTCCATAAACTCCCTTGCTTTCCCCCAGTCTGACCGGCAATCCCGCAGTGCTGACCGCAACGCTGACCGGCAATCCCCCAGCCCTGACCGGCAAATTACCGCTTCAACCGTCTTTCCCGCTCCTCAACCGTCCTTCTCGACCTTCGACCGTCAATCCCGCTTTTTAACCGTCATTCCCGCGTAAGCGGGAACCCGGAATATAGCGGATAGGCAACCCGCAAAACCGCCCGGCAACCCGTTATTCCCGGCGCCTACCCATTCTATTGCCGTCCCCGGGAATCGTCAAGTTGCCGTCAAGAGGATACCATACCGGGCTATCGCCGGTAAAAACCGCCCTTTCCCTTTTCCGGGAAAGGACGGTGAGCGCTTATTTCGGCATAGGCAACGGCCCGACGGGACAATTCCCGGCCGGCCCGGTTGCCGCCGCCCTAGGGCGGCAGGGTAATGCCGGCCGGCCTGGATTGCGGCCCGGTACCATTGCGGTTCACCGTGGCGATTTTGTAGGCGTAAGGCCGGCCCCGCCGCACCTCGGTGTCCCGCCAGCCGCTGTTGCCCCCGCCCACGACGGTATGGATGCTCAGGTAACGGGCGTACAGGGAATCGGCATTTTGCCGGTAGATGATGTATTTCGTGGCCCCGCTCCGCGCATCCCAAGTCAAATCCACTCCGTTCGACCGGTAGGAAACCTCAAAGTTCTCCGGCGGCAGCAGCGGCAAGTTGCTGCCCACCCGATGGGTCAAAGGATCGCGGATGGCCCGGGAGAGCCGCGTCCGCGCCGCATAGTCGTTAATGTTGCCGGAGCCGCGATAATCGTTGTTGACGAAAACCGCATGGGGCGCTTTGATGGCATCCCGCCCCATACTGATGCCGTCCACATCCCGGTCAGCCGCCACTACCGTATATTCCCAATGATGTTCGGTATGGCCGTAGACGTTAATGGACTGGTCGCTGTACGCGGCCCGGCGGTTGGTGTCGCCGATTTCAATTTCCAGTTCCGGCCACTGGATCGGCTGATGCGGCGGCGTGGTCTGAATCACCCGCACCGGCTTGTTGAAAGTCACCGTAATCGTAACCGTCTCCCCGGCCCGGTACGCATCCCCATCGGCCGCCGTCGAGGTTATCTGATTCTTGGTGATGATTAGCGACCAGTCCGTAGCCGCCGCCTCCCGCCCGGAAAGCCCGGCCAGGGCCAGCAGCCCCACGACGGCCGCCAGCGCCAACAGCCCGGCCAGCCCGGCCCAGCCCCGCCGCCCTTGCCTTATCCCTTTCATCATACCCGCCTCCTAATGCGCTGATTCCGCTCTATACCGGCAACCGTTGCATACCCCGCCGCCCCTTGTCAATCCATAAAACCGCTTTGATTCCCCTGGCTTTTGGCGGATTTTTCCCTTGCCTTGAACTGCCGACAGTATGAACCGGTCAAAAGCCAGGGGACGCCGCCCGGCCCCAAGCCGGCGCATTAAAAAACCGCCCATCCCCCTGACGCGGGACGGGCGGCTGATAGCTGCTCTCTGAAAGACCCAGCCCGGAACGACTACCCCCGGGGCATTCCCAACCCCCGCCGGGCAATCTGATCCCGCATTACCTGAGTGCTGCCGTGATTGATGCCCGACTGGAAAGAACCCATCAGGTTGTGGGCAAACACCCCCTCCTCAATGGCATCCTCCGACCCGTTAAGCAGTTGGGCATAAGGCCCCAGGATTTGGGAGATGGTTTCGGTGGTGCGGACGCCATGCTCCGGCGCAAAAACCTTTTCCGCCGCCCCCTCGTAGGTAAAGCTGCCGCCCTGCTCCACTAGCGACATACTCCGCATCGTCATCAGCCGGCAGACCTGCGCCTCAATCCACAGCTCGGCAAGGCGATCCCGCACCGCCGGATCCTCGGCCACCCGGTAACCGCCCAGGTCCTGCTCCTTGACATAGTTGACGATGTCCTCGTCCCGCTGCACCGAAATCAGGTAGCGGCTGGCCCCCACCCGATCCAGGTTCAGTCCCATGGCCCCCACATACCAGCCCATATTTTCCTCCCCCAGCAGGCAGGAGGCCGGGGCCCGCACATCCTCGAAAAAGACCTCGTTAGTGCGGGCATCCCCATAGGTCGTGCCGCTGGGCGCCGGCGGATCGTTCTGAATCGTCCACAGCGGCCGCACCGTAATTCCCGGCGTGTCCATAGGGATCAGGAAAATGGAAATGCCGCGATGCTTGGGGGCCTCCGGGTCGGTGCGCGCCATCAGGTAGATATGGCTGGCGTAGTGCGCCCCGGTGGTGAACATCTTTTGCCCGTTGATGACATAGTCATCGCCGTCCCGCACCGCCCGGCATTGCAGGCTGGCCAGGTCGGCCCCGGCCTGCGGCTCGGTAAAGCCCAAGGCAAAGGAGATTTCCCCCCGAATCAGGCCCGGCAGAAAATACTTTTTCTGCTCCTCGGTGCCGGCCGCCAGAATGGCCGGCGCGCCGCTGCCGGCCCCGCCCACGGTAATGCCCACCCGGGCAAACTCCTCCTCCACGATATACTGGTCAATGCGGCTGCCGTCCTGACCGCCGTACTCCTTGGGCCAGCTGATGCCGACCCAGCCCTTTTCGCCCAGCTTGCGGTACATTTCCCGCACCTGCGGCCCCCGGCGGCGGACGCCCATTTCCTCGATTTCCCGCCGCACCTCCGGGGTTACATTTTCCTCAATAAAGCGGCGGACTTCCGCCCGCAGGGTTTCCTGTTCCGGGGTATAAGCAAAGTCCATAACCCTTCCCTCCCAGCGCGCCGCTGGCAATTTTAAGGAATTATATACCAAACCGGGCCCGCCGGCAAAACCGCTTTTGCCCTACCTTACCGTCCTTCCCGCGCAAGCGGGAACCCCGACCGTCCTTCCCGCCCTTTTTACCGTCCTTCCCGCGTAAGCGGGAATCCCGAACGGTGATGCCCTAGGATGCCGCCTTACCGTCCTTCCCGGCCGCCCCCTACCGTCCTTCCCGCGTAAGCGGGAATCCCGAAATGCCTGAGGGATGGTATGCCGGTCTTGGCAGTACCGTTCGGGATTCCCGCTTACGCGGGAATGACGGTAAAAAGGGCGATAGCCCGGCCCCCTTTACCCCCCAGCAACCCCCACCTACCCCATCCCGCCCAGAACCGGCCGCAATTCCTGCACCAAAGCCGGCAGATATTCCCGCCAATCGCCGACAATCCCATAATCGGCGGCCTTGAAAATGGGATGCCGCCGGTTAGTGTTCACCGCAATAATCGTCCCGGCTTTCTGGATGCCGACGGTGTGGTCAAAGACCCCCCGGATGCCGACCGCCAGATAGACCTGCGGCGCAATGGCCCGCCCGCTGATGCCCACTTGCAGCTGATGCGGCAGCCAGCCGGCATGAACCGCATTGCGGGTCGTAGCCAGGACCGCCCCCATTTCCGCCGCCAGTTCCCGGGCCGCCGGCAGATTTTCCGGGCCGCCCAAGCCCATCCCCACGCCCATAACCACCGGGGCTTGGGCCAGGGCAACGCCGCCGCTATCCTCCTGATAATGGCTTTCCCGCAGGATAATGTCCGCCCCGGCCAATGCCGGCGCCGGCAAAACTTCTACCGCAGCCGTTGCGCTGTAATCCGATTCCAACGGCGTCAGCAAGCCCGGCCGCAGCGTAACCATATTGGGCAAAGTCTTGGACAGGATGGGCGCGAGGACATTGCCGCCCAAGGCCGGTTTCAGCTGTACCAACCGCCCCTGCTCGTCAATTTCCAAGTCAATGGCATCGCCGGTCAAGCCCAAGCCCAAGCGGGCCGCGCTGCGGGCGGCCAAATCCCGCCCGTCGGCCGTGGCGGCGAATAATACCGCATAGGGCCGGGCCGCCGCTATCGCCGCCGCCAGAGCGGCCGCCACGCCCCGGCTGCATACCGGCCCCAATTCCGCATTGTCCAAGGTCATTACCCGGTCGGCCCCATAGGCCGCCAATTCCGCAATCATTTCCGGCCGGGCCGGGCCGATTAGCGCGGTTGCCACGGCGCTATGCGTAACCGCCGCCAATTCCCGGGCCTTGCCCAGCAATTCCAGCGTTACCCGCCGCAAGCCCTCCCCGGCGGTTTCCGCCACTACCCAGATGCTTTGCTCCCGGTTATCCGGGTAACGGATTGCCGGCCGCTTGCCAGTCGTTCCGGGATTATTCCCTGGATTTTCCGACACGGCGGCCAAGCGTTCCCGCAGCAGTTGCGCCACCTGTTGAGCGGCCGTTTCCGGGCTTTCCCCCTCAATCATAATGCCCAGCCGCGTCGGTTCTACCAGCCGAATATCCGCTACCCAAGTGGGGGATCCCGCCAGCCCGAATTGGGACAAATCCGCGGAAAGTTGGGCGCAGGTCAATTCCTCGACCGGCTTTTCCCGGGCCGCTGCCACTTGTTCCCGGTTGGCAAAGGTTTCCGCCGCCACCCCCTCGGTAACGCAGACCAGGGCCGGCAGGGAACACTCGATAACCTGATACCCCTCGTCGGTGATCCGCTCGGCGACAATGCGGTGGCTATCCGCTAGATATTCCAGTTTGCGGACTTGGCTGAGGTGGGGGAGGCCCAACAATTCGGCCAATTCCGGGCCGACCTGCCCGGTTTCGGCATCGGCGCTGTTGCGGCCGCAGACAATCAAATCCGGCTGTTCCCGCTGCAAAGCCAGGCTCAAGGCCCGGGCCGTGGCCAGGGTGTCGGAGCCGGCCAAAGCCCGGTCGCTCAGCAATACCGCCCGATCCGCGCCCAGGGCCAGGCAGGTGGTCAATCCCTCGGCGGCCTGCGGCGGCCCCATCGACAAGGCGACCACTTCATCCCCCGGCCCGGACTTCAGTTCTACCGCCCGGGTCAAGCCCAAGACATCAAAGGGGTTCACCTCCGACGGCACCCCCTCGCGGATGATGGTCTTGCTTTCATAGTCAAAGGTGATGCGGGACACCACCGGCACATATTTGACGCACACCGCCGTTTTCATCCGCCTACTCCTCAGGACTTTCCAATCGTTCCAGCAAATCCGCTCATCCTG
This sequence comes from Dehalococcoidia bacterium, assembly GCA_965203435.1. Classification (GTDB taxonomy): domain Bacteria; phylum Chloroflexota; class Dehalococcoidia; order Lucifugimonadales; family UBA3495; genus CBDBCU01. The sequence goes on from CBDBCU010000006.1 coordinate 86,929, forward strand.
AACTTGTTGAAGGATGCCCAACGGCTACGGGCCATCGGGACTTTCCAACCGTTCCAACAAATTGCCCTGCACCTGGTTAGTCAGCCGCATCAGGGCGGGACTGAACTCCACCGGGTAGCGGGGCGGTTGACGCAATCGCCGATAAGCCGCCGGCAGCTGCCCGAAATCCTGTTGAAAGCGTTCCCGCATTTCCGCCAGGGTCGGATCCGGCCGGGTGCGCCGCCCGTCCGTCATCACCGTTTCCAGTAGCGGCTCCCCGCCGGGCAGGTTTTCCGTATCCAAGGCCACCACATCCCGCGCCCACTGGCCGGCCGCCTCCCGCAGCCGATAAACCTGCTTGGCTCCCGGCGGCGACACCTTGCCCGGACTCAGTTTCATCACCGGCTGCCCATCGTAGCTTACCAGCTTGTAAGACATATCGGTATAGGGCGCATCGGCGGAAACGCTGACCTTAGTGCCAACGCCGAAAATATCAATGGGCGCGCCGCCTTGTACCAAGTCCGCAATCCCATATTCATCCAACCCGCCGCTGACCACGATTTGCGTATAATCCAACCCGGCGGCATCCAGAATAGCCCGTACTTGCCGGCTCAGTTGGGCATAATCCCCGGAATCCAGCCGCACCCCGGCCAGGCGGTTGCCGGCGGCCGCCATTTCCTGCCCGACAATGGCGGCGTTATGGGCTCCGGCGATAGTGTCATAGGTATCCAACAGCAGGACGGCGTTTTGCGGAAAAGTGGCGGCGTAGGCCCGGAAAGCGTCAATTTCCGCCGGAAAGGCGGTGATGTAGGAATGGGCCATCGTGCCGGCCGGGGGGATGCCATAACGCTGCGCCGCCAGGGCATTGCTGGTGGACTCAAAGCCGGCAATCCAGCCGGCCCGGGACATGGTCAGCGCCGCATCGGCTCCGGGCGACCGCCGCGCCCCGAAATCCGACACTACCCGGCCATCGGCGGCGGCCACGCAGCGGGCGGCGATGGTGGCCTGCAAACTCTGAAAGTTCAGCCGGTTAATCAGCCAAGTTTCGGCCAGTTGCCCCTCGATAATCGGCGCCGTTACTTCCACGAGGGGCGCTTTGCCAAAATAGAGCCGCCCCTCGGCCAAGGCCCGGACGCTGCCGGTAAAGCGCAGCCCGGCCAGATATTCCAGAAACTCCCTACGGAACCGCCCGGTTTCCCGCAGGAACTCAAGGCTGGCCGGGCCAAAATGCAGGTTTTCCAGAAACTCCAACCCCTCCGCCAACCCGGCGCTCACCAGATAGCCCCGATTGGCCGGCAGATTGCGGACAAAAAGGCTGAACACCGCCGGCCCGAACCTCCGCCGGTCAAAATAAGCCTGGGCCATCGTCAACTCGTACCAGTCGGTAAACAGGCCCAGGGCCTCGGGGGAAAGGGTATAAGCGTTGGCGGTCATAACAGAGGCTATTATGTTTGCGGATAGGCCGGTCTGTCAATCAGGAAAGGGATGGGACTGAAACAAAGGGTATCCCCGGCTTTTGGGTGAGGATGGGATTAGCCGATTTGCGCTTCGTAGCGGCCGGCCGATTTTTTGACCGCCTGCGCCAAATCATAGGCGGCTTGCAACTGGTACCAGGTAGCCGCGCCGCCGCCAAAAACCCGGTCGAGGCGTATCGCCATCGCCGGCGATATTCCCGCATGGCCGTTCACGATGTTGGACAGTTGCTTGCGGCTGACCCCAAGCTTTTCCGCCGCCGCCGTCAAACTCAGGCCCCTAGGCTCCAGGCAGTCGTGCCGGATTGCCAGCCCGGGATGCGGCGGGTTATGCATTGGCATTTCCCCCAACTCCTAGTGGTAGTCGACCAGATCTACGTCCAGAAAATTGCCGGCCTCGAAGCGGAAAATCAGCCGCCAGTTGCCGGATACGGAGACGGCCCAGAAGCCGTTCAGGTTGCCGCTTAAGCGATGCAACCGGTAACCCGGGAGGTTCATATTCTCTGGCGTGGCGGCTACTTCAAGCCGAGCCAGGATACGCTCGATTTTATCCGCATATTCCGGCGGGATGTACCGCCGGTCTCCCTGCTCGTACAGCCGTCGTAGCCCCCGGTGCCGGAACCCCACTATCATAGTCAGCCAGTGTAACCGGTTGCTTCACGAATTTCAATCCTTGCTGGCGCTGAATATATGCTAGTGAGCGCCCTTTGCCCTTTGCCATCCGCCGGTATCCCGCAATTTTGGGCATTAAACAGCAAAATACCGGGGCGGGCCGGTATGGCCCGCCCCGGCAAAAGTTCCCGGAGCGCCGGCTACTGGCAAAAATTCCGGAATTTTTCTCCGGCGGAAACGGATAGTTTCATGATGTCTTTATCCGCATCGCCTACATCCTCGATAGCGTCCGCGGCATCACCGGAATCCTGAGCGACTGCGGAGTTCACGAAATCTTCGTACCGTTCAGCGGCCTCCTCCAGCAGGTCAGCCATGCGTTCCAGGTCGGAATGTATGTCCCGAACCGATTCCGGATCGCTGCCAAACCGGCGCAGCTGTTTCGCGTTGGTTTCCATGCGCTTCTGCATACCCCTTACGCGGCCAAGCCATTCCGGGTTGCCAAGCATCATACTGTTGCTGGCAACTTGGTTTGACAGACTACGCATAAGCTCCAAGTCTGTCAGCACCGCCAACATCGTATCGCTCTTGCGGGACAGGTATAGCTCCTCGGCTATGGTCGGGCATTCGTCGGTGGTAGGAATCGGCCCTGGCGTTACTGCCAGGGTCGGGGCGTTGGCGGAGGAGGTTTCCGCGCCCGGGCCGGAAGTCGCCGGTTGGGAATCCGGAGCCGCGGTTTGGGTCTGCTCCTCGCCGCTGCCGGTGATAGCCAGGATAACGGCCAGGATGAGGGTCAAGGCGAGAAACCCGCCGCACCCGATGCCGCCGAACTTCAGAACCTTCTTGAACATAAAGCGCCCCCTCGTGGTCAGGATGCAATCGTCACAACCGCATCGGCCCTCGCGGGTCCACTCAGGGGCAATAAATTGCACCCATCGCTGGCTGCCCGATTCAGGGCAGCCGACCCGCGATAAAAAGACCACTCGGTTAGCCGAGGGCGGTTGTGACGGGGTTACTTTAGCACACAAGCAGCGATTTGGAAACCCGGTTTTGCAATGGATTTAGCAATCCGCCCAATTCCCATTTGACACCCGCCCCATCTTTAGTTATTATTACTGGCGGCAGCCCTTAAAAACCGAATACCCTATCTGGAACCCTTATCCAGAACGGCAGAGGGATCGGCCCGACGAAGCCAGGCAACCGCCCCGGCCGGCGGCTTAACCGCCGCTGACCCGGCAAGGTGCTAAATCCGGCGTCTCCCCCGTTACAACGGGAGACGAAAGATGAGGGAGTTGCAGCTCAGCGGCGCTTCTCCCCCCGGAGAAGCTTTTTTATTGCCCGGAAATTGTCCCCCGGCAGGAAACATTGCCTTGAAAGAAATACGCCCCATCCAGTGGGATAACGGCGTCCTGCGTCTCCTCGACCAGACCCGGCTCCCCTTGGCGCAGCTAACCCTGGAGTTGACCGACTACCGGGAGGCGGTAGCCGCCATCCGGGATATGCAGGTGCGCGGCGCGCCGGCCATCGGCGTTACCGCCGCCTATGCCGTGGTAATGGCCGCCCGGGAACTGCCGGCGGAAAGCAACGCCGCTTTTCTGGCCGGCCTGCGTCAGGCCGCCGCCGTCATCAACGCCGCCCGCCCGACCGCCGTCAACCTGGCTTGGGCCGTGCGGCGGATGCTCCGGGTCGCGGAACAGGCCGCCGCCCACCGGGATTTGGTCGAGGTCAAAGCCCGGCTGGAATCCGAGGCCCGCCTGATTCAGCAGGAGGACGAGGACATCAACCGGCGGATGGGCAACCTGGGCAAAACCCTGCTGCCGGAGGGCGGGGCCGTGTTGACCCACTGCAACACCGGCGCTCTGGCGACTTCGGCCTATGGCACGGCCCTGGGCGTCATCCGGGCCGCTTGGGAATCCGGCCGGCGCTTTCAAGTGTTCAACACCGAAACCCGTCCCTTTCTGCAAGGGGCGCGGCTGACCGCTTGGGAGTTTCAGCAGCTGGGCATCCCGGCGGCGCTGATTGTGGATTCCGCCGCCGGCCTGCTGATGCAGCGCGGCGACATCGGCTGCGTTATCACCGGGGCCGATCGCATCGCCGCCAATGGGGATACCGCCAACAAAATCGGCACCTACGCCTTGGCCGTGCTGGCCCGGGAAAACGACTTGCCCTTTTATGTGGCCGCCCCCACCAGCACCGTGGATTTGAGATTGGCCGCCGGGGCGGAAATCGCCATTGAGGAACGGCCGGCCGCCGAAGTTACCCACTTTCAGGGGCAGCCCACGGCTCCGGTCGGCGTAACCGCCCTGAACCCGGCCTTTGATGTAACGCCGCACCGTTATATCAGCGCCATCATCACCGAAAACGCCGTAGCCCGTCCGCCCTATACGGAAAGCCTGCGCCTGGCGGTAAGGGCTGCCGGTCAATCCTGATTGATGCCCCGGCCGCCATCATCCGGCCGCCGGATCCAAGGAGCTTAAATGCCGAATCTCGACCAACAAACCCGCCGCCGTATGGCCGCCACCGGGCTGACCGCCCGGGACGAATCCCGGGCTTGTCCCGGCTATGTCGTCTATGCCCCCATGAGCGGCCGCGGCGAAGTCTATCTGCTGGACGAGCAGGGCCGGGAAGTCCACCAGTGGCAGCTGCCCCATCCGCCGGGCTTGTACGGCTATCTGCTGCCCAACGGCCACCTCTTTTACGGCGGCAAAATTCAAGATGACACCTGGCAGCGCTTTCCCTCCTGGAAACGCTTCAAGGGCGGCGTTATGCTGGAAGTGGACTGGGCGGGCCACATCCTTTGGGAACACTACGATCCGGAACATCACCACGACGCCCGCCGCACCGACGCCGGCGGCGCTCTCTACCTGACCGTGGCATTGATGGATCCGGCCCAGGCCGCCCAGGTTCAGGGCGGCGTCCCCGGCAGCGATGCCGAAGGGATGTGGGCCGATGTCATCGTGGAAGTGGATCAAGACGGCAACCGCATTTGGGAATGGCGCGCCGCCGAACATCTCGACCCGGCTGTCCACACCCTTACCTTTAACGACCTGCGGGATGAATGGAGCCACGGCAACACAGTGGTGCCCCTGCCCGACAATCGGGTAATGTTCAGTTTCCGCAACATTTCCACCGTCGGCATTATTGATAAAAAGTCCGGCGCTATTGTCTGGCAGTTGGGCGACACCGTCCTGGCCCAGCAGCACGACCCCAGCCTGCTGCCCAATGGCAATATCCTGATTTACGACAACGGCGCCCACCGCCGCCATACCGGATTGCCCTTTTCCCGGGTTATCGAAGTCAACCCGGCTACCAACGAAATCGTCTGGAGCTATCAGGATTCCCCGCCCTACAACTTTTTCAGCCCCTACATTTCCGGGGCCCGCCGCCTGCCCAACGGCAACACCCTGATCACCGAGGGGATGTTCGGGCGGATGTTTCAGGTAACGCCGGAGGGGCAGGTGGTCTGGGAATATATCAATCCCTATTTCTATGCGGATGCGGAGGGGCAGGTGGTCAACCGCGTCTTTCGCGCCAATCATTACCTGCCGGAACAGATTCCGGCTTTGCCAGGGGTATAAATGACCGACCAAACCGCGACGATCGGCGTCATCGGCGGCAGCGGCCTCTACGATTTGGAGGGCCTGGCCGGTGTCCGCCGCCTGGAACTGAATACCCCCTTTGGCCCGCCCAGCGACAGCATTGTTGTCGGTGAATTGGCCGGTACGCGGGTGGCTTTTCTGCCGCGTCACGGCCGCGGCCACCGCTTTAATCCCGCCGCTATTCCGGCCCGGGCCAATATCTATGCCCTGAAAACTTTGGGCGTGCAGCGGCTCCTGGCGGTCAGCGCGGTGGGCAGCCTGAAAGAGGATTTGGCCCCCCTGGATCTGGTGATCCCCGACCAGCTGATTGACCGCACCCGCGGCCGGGTCAGCACCTTTTTTGACGCCGGCATTGTGGCCCATATCGGTTTTGCCGAACCCTTTTGCGCCGCCAGCAGCGCCGTTATCGCCGCCGCCGCTGCCGAAATCGGCATTAACCGCCATCTCGAGGGAACGATGGTGGTTATGGAAGGGCCGGCCTTTTCCACTAAAGCCGAATCCTTTATGTACCGTTCCTGGGGCGCGGACATTATCGGGATGACCGCCCTGCCGGAGGCCAAGCTGGCCCGGGAAGCCGAAATGTGCTACGCCACTATGGCCTGGATTACCGACTACGATTGCTGGCACGAAGCCGAGGAAAGCGTGTCCGTGGAAATGGTGGTGCAGAACCTGCTGAAAAATGTCGCCAACTCCCGGGAAATGCTGCGCCGGGTTATCCCCCGCCTCGGGGAGCCGGCCGGCTGTTCCTGCGGCTCCGCCCTGAAAGACGCCATCATCACCCATCCCGAAGTCATCCCCCCGGAGGTAAAGGAGCCGCTGGCCCCCCTGGTCGGCAAATACCTGAACTAATCCCGCCTTTCCGGGTATCTGGAACCGTCAATCTATACAAGGAGGCAACGCAAAATGCCCAGGCAAGAACCCGGCGAACCCTATTACCGGGTGGATTCCAACGAAGCCCGTTCCATCCTCGACGCCGACACGGCCGGCACGGTGGTGGTGGATGTGCGCCGCGAGGACGAATGGATCACCGGCCATATCGCCGGGGCCCGGCACATTCCCATTGACGACCTGGCCGACCGCATCGACGAAGTCCCCCGGGACAAGCGGCTACTGTTCATCTGCGCGATGGGCGTCCGCAGCGGCTTGGCCTGCGAAGTGGCGGCGTCTATGGGCTACGCCACCGAAAACCTTTACAACATCGAGGATGGCACTCCGGCCTGGATTGCCGCCGGCCATCCCACTACCTACGGCGCTGACGCCTAGCCCCCGCCCTTTCCCGGCAAGGGGGCCGGGCCAAATCAAAGCATAAGGAGTTAGCTTTTGGCTGTTCAAAGTACCCATGGCGATGTCCGGGACTTGTCCCTGGCGTCCGACGGCGTAAATCGTATCCAATGGGCCGAGCGGGAAATGGGCGTTCTGCGGATTATCCGGGAACGCTTTGCCCGGGAAAAGCCCTTGCAGGGGCTGCGGATGGCCGCCTGCCTCCATGTAACCACCGAAACCGCCAACCTGGCCATTACCCTCCGCGACGGCGGCGCGGACCTGGCCCTCTGCGCCAGCAATCCCCTCAGCACCCAGGACGATGTGGCCGCCGCCCTGGTCAGCGAATACGGCATTCCCACCTTTTCCATCAAGGGCGAGGACAACGAAACCTACTATCAGCACTTGAGCGCCGTCCTCGACCACCAGCCCCAATACACTATGGACGATGGGGCCGACCTGGTGAGTATGCTGCACCGCGGCCGCGCCGAACTGCTGCCGCAAGTAGCCGGCGGCACCGAGGAAACCACCACCGGCGTCATCCGCCTGAACGCTATGGCCGCCGACGGGGCTTTGCGCTACCCCATCATTGCGGTCAATGAGGCGGAAACCAAGCATTTCTTTGACAACCGCTACGGCACCGGGCAAAGCACTCTGGACGGCATTACCCGGGCCACGAACATCCTTTGGGCCGGGCGCAAAGTGGTCGTGGGCGGTTACGGCTGGTGCGGCCGCGGCGTGGCCTCCCGGGCCCGCGGCCTCGGCGCCCATGTCATCGTTACCGAAGTCAACGCCGTCCGCGCCCTGGAAGCGGTAATGGACGGGTTCACCGTGATGCCCGGTTTAGAGGCCGCCCGCGTGGGCGAAGTCTTTATTACCGTTACCGGCGGCCGCCACACCATCAGCGGCGACCATCTGGCGGTTATGCCGGATGGCGCGCTCATTGCCAACAGCGGCCATTTCAATGTCGAAATCGACATCCCGGCCCTGGAAGCTATGGCCGATAGCCACCGGGAAGTCCGCCCCTATGTGGAGGAATACACTATCAAAGACGGGCGGCGACTCTACCTGCTGGGCGAAGGCCGGCTGATTAACCTGGCCGCCGCCGAAGGCCATCCCTCCGCCGTGATGGATATGAGCTTTGCCAACCAGGCCCTCAGCGTCGAGTATCTGGTGCAGAATCAAGGCAACTTGACGCCCGGCGTCTATGTCGTCCCCCCGGCCACCGACCAGGAAGTGGGGCGGCTCAAGCTGGAATCCATGGGAATCCGCATTGACGCCTTGACCGCCGACCAGCAGCGGTATCAAGAAAGTTGGGAGGAGGGTACCTAGCGGCCGGCCGGTCCCGGCCGGTCAAAACCTTGCCCCCAACCGACAAAACGGCGCGGCGGGCCGCGGCAAAAACCGGGAAATCCGATCCGGCCCGCCGCCGCGACAATTGGAGGAAGTACCTATGCCCATTCAGTTCATGGTTTCGCCCAAGTATCTGCTGACTTCCGAGTCGGTGACCGAGGGTCACCCGGACAAGCTGTGCGACCAGATTTCCGATGCGGTGCTGGACGCCGCCCTGGCCGGGGATCGCGGCAGCCGGGTCGCCTGCGAGACGGTCGCCACCAAGAACCTGATTATGGTTACCGGGGAAATTACCACCGCCTCGGATCTGGACTTTAACGACATCGCCCGCCAGGTGATGCAGGACATCGGCTATACCGATGTGAAGTACGGCTTGGATGGCAATTCCTGCGGCGTGGTGGCCCATGTCAGCAAGCAGTCCCCGGACATCAGCGGCGGCGTTACCACCGCCCTGGAACACCGGGATGACGATGCGGCCGCCGCTGATGCCCGCCGGGCCACCGGGGCCGGAGACCAGGGGATGATGGTCGGCTTTGCCTGCAACGAAACCGCGGCCCTGATGCCGCTGACCGTCGACCTCTCCCACCGCCTGGTCGAGCAGTTGGCCGCCGTCCGCAAGGATGGCCTGCTGCCTTACCTCGGCCCCGACGGGAAATCCCAGGTCACCGTGGAATATCGCCACGGCAAGCCGCACCGGGTCGACGCCGTGGTCATCAGCACCCAGCACGATGACCACAGCAATCGGGAAAAGTTCAATCAGCAGCTGCGCCGCGACATCAAGCAGCAGGTCATCAAGCCCATTGCCGGGGACTTGATGGACGAGGACACCAACATTTTCGTCAATCCCAGCGGCTGGTTCGTGGTCGGCGGCCCCCAGGGCGATACCGGCTTGACCGGGCGCAAGATTCTGGTGGACACCTATGGCGGCATTGCCCGCCACGGCGGCGGGGCCTTTTCCGGCAAAGACCCCACGAAAGTCGACCGCTCCGGAGCCTACGCCGCCCGCTATGTCGCCAAAAATCTGGTCGCCGCCGGCTTGGCCGACCGGGTGGAAGTCATCGTTTCCTACGCTATCGGCGTGGCCGACCCCATTTCCGTCTCCGTGGAAACCTTTGACACCAATCATCTGGACAACGAGCGCATCGAGGAACTGGTGCGGGATAACTTCGACCTGCGCCCCGGGGCCATCATCGAAGACCTGAACCTGCGCCGGCCCATCTATCGCCGCACCGCCGCTTACGGCCACTTCGGGCGCAACGACCTGCAACTGCCCTGGGAACAGACCGACAAGGCCGCAATGCTGCGTCAGCAGGCCGGCCTCTAGCCGCCCCGGGCCAAGGAGACCTAATGACTGCCGCCATCAAGTTCGGCACCGACGGCTGGCGGGCCATCATTGCCGAGGACTTTACCTTTGCCAATGTAGCCCGCTGCGCCCAGGGCCTGGCCGACTACCTGCGGGCTGCCGGCCCGGCCGGGCAGGGCTTGGTCGTCGGCTACGATACCCGCTTTCTCTCCCGGGAGTTTGCCGAAACCGTGGCGGCGGTCTGCGCCGGCAACGGCCTCCGCGCTTACCTCTGTGACCGGGCTGCCCCCACGCCAACCGTCAGTTTCAATGTGCTGGCCCGGCAGGCCGCCGGAGCCGCCATCATCACCGCCAGCCATAACCCCGGCCATTGGAACGGATTCAAGTTCAAGCCCGAATACGCCGGCAGCGCCACCCAGGAAATCACCGACCGCTTGGAGGCTAAAATCGCCGCCGCCGGCCCGCCGGCCACCCTGGCCCTGGCCGCCGCCCGCCGCCAGGGATTGGTAGTGGATATGGACCCGGATCCGCCTTATATGGAACGCTTGGCCGCCCTGATTGACCTGGAATCCATTCGCGCCGCCGGTTTCCCTATCCTGGTAGATGCTATGTTTGGCGCGGGCGCCGGCTATCTGCCGCGCCTGCTGGCCGGCGGCGCTACTACTATTGAGGAACTTAACGGCGAGCGCAATCCGGCCTTTCCCGGAATGGAACAGCCGGAACCCATTGCCCCCAATCTGGCCGGCTTGCTGGCGGCCGTCCCGGCCCGGGGCTCGGCCGCCGGCCTGGCCCTCGACGGCGATGCCGACCGGGTGGGCCTGGTGGATGAACAGGGCCGCTTTGTCAGCACCTTGGAAGTCTTTTCCCTGCTGGCCCTATATCTGCTGGAACATAAATGCCAGCGCGGCCCCCTGGTCAAGGGCGTTACTTCCTCCATGATGCTGAACAAACTGGGGGAAAAATACGGCGTTCCCGTCCATGAAATGCCGGTCGGTTTCAAGCACATCGGCCCCAAGTTTTCCGCGGTGGACGGGCTGATGGGCGGCGAGGAAAGCGGCGGTTTTGCCTTCCGCGGCCACATTCCGGAGCGGGACGGCATCCTCAGCGCTCTCTATCTGCTGGAATATATGGCAACCACCGGCCAAACCCCGGCCCAACTGGTACAGCGGCTCTTTGCCCAGGTCGGCCGCCACTACTACCAGCGGCGGGATATTGCCTTCGACCCGGCGGCCCGGCCGGAAATCCAAACCCGCTTGCAAAGCGGCGACTTAACCGAACTGGCCGGCCTGCCGGTACGCAGCGCCGATGAAATTGATGGCCGCCGCCTGTTCTTTGACCAGGCTTGGCTGGCCGCCCGCTTTTCCGGCACCGAACCCCTGCTCCGTATCTACTGCGAGGCCGAAAGCCCGGAACAGGTAACGCAGCTGCTGGATGCGGCGGCGGCCTATCTGGGGGTATGACTATGCAAACCGCCGCCCGACCTTCCCGCCGCCCCTACATCATCACCGCCCTGGTATCCCTGGCCGCCATTGCCCTGGCCGTTATCGGCGCGCAGACCCTGGGCAGTGATGCCGATATTGACGCTGTCAACTACTTTGTCGAGCTATTGGCCGGCCGCTCGGCCAACTACCTCGGCGGCGTGTTCAACGCCGCCGCCCTGTTTGCCCTGGCCGCGGGGATGGCTTCGGCGGTCAATCCCTGCGGCTTTGCGATGCTGCCGGCCTATTTGGGCTTATACCTGGGCGGCGGGACGGCTGGGGCTTCGGGCAATCCGATCCGTCACTTCCCCCGGGCTCTGCTGGTAGGGGCGTCCGTTACCGCCGGCTTTGTGTTGCTGTTTGGCGTGGCCGGCGTCATTATCGGCTTGGGCGCGTCTTTCCTGGCCCAAGCCCTGCCCTGGTTCGGCTTGATTGTGGGGATATTGCTGGCTATCGGCGGGGCTTGGCTGGTCAGCGGCGGCAAGATTTATACCGGCGTCGCCGCCCGGGCCGCCGCCCATATCGGCGAGCCTACGGAAGTGGGCATCCGCGGCTACTTCCTCTTTGGCGTCAGCTACGGCGTAGCCTCCCTCAGCTGCACCCTGCCCATCTTTCTGGCCGTCCTGGGCCTCAGCGCCGCCAGCATCGCCTTTCTCGAAATCCTGCTCAACTTTATCCTCTTTGCCCTGGGGATGGGCTTGGTGATAATGGCCCTGACTTTGGGAATGGCGATTTTCAAGGGGGCGATGGTGCGTTTCCTGCGCCGCGCCCTGCCCTACATCCAGCCCGTCGGCGCCTGGCTGATGGTATTGGCCGGCGCCTACATAATCTTTTACTGGCTAACCATCGGCGGGTTGCTGTAGATTGCGGGACGGCCCGGCCTTCTACCATCCTTTCCCGCCCTGTTGCCATCCCTCTACCGTCATTCCCGCGTAAGCGGGAATCCAGAGACGCCTACTGGTAAAGACCGGCCTGCTACCAGTCCGGCATTTCTGGATTCCCGCTTACGCGGGAATGACGGTAGAGAGGGCAGCGGGAATGACGGTAGGCAATGCGCGGGAAGGACGGCAGCAGAGACACCGCCATCCCTTTCCGCTCATCCTGTTCATCCCTGAACTTCGCCATCCCCCATCCGCTCATCCTGAACTTGTTGAAGGATGGGCGACTACCGCCCCCCTATTTCCGGGTGCGGCGCACTTTCTTTTCGCAGGTGGCGCTCCACTGGCGCATACTGATAAGCCGCGAAGGTGTGGTAGGTTGGGCCGTTCATCCAGATGAACTCGGTGTAGCCCCCCCACAGTTGCTGGGTGTTGCTGATGCTGTGGTCAAAGGGGATGGTGACGACGTTGCGGGCGGTGCGGAGTAGCCCGGGAACGGCAGTAAGGCCCGCGGCGACGGATTTGGCCTCGTTGGTCCCAGTCGGAAAGCCGACAGAGGGTCGACGGAGACGGAGAACAGATTGCCGCGGACCATTGTTCAGCGTATGGCAGCGGCTGGCAGTATTGGCACCTATTGAGTAGAGTCTAAGGGTCCCAGGGGCGATGCGACCAGGCGGCTCGGGGTCGGCAGGGATTTTGCGCCGCACCGTCTTTACCCGCCGCCGTTCCTCCCGGGGAAACTCAAAAATCCGATCCCGGCTGACCCCGGTAATGCCCGATTCCCCATCAGTCAGCCAACCCTCTTGGGCGGCGATAAAGCCGCGGAAAATGCCTTGTTCCCCGGAATAGATGGTGTCATCCCGCTCGTTGCGGTCCTTGCCGGCTTCCCAAGTTTCGGCCTTGGTAAAGGTATCGGACTGGTCGATGCCGCAATAGAGGGTCTTGCCGCGATTTTCGGCCAGGGATTCCAGGATGGCGGTCGTGCGGTCGGCGTGGGCAAAGGCTTGCCAGTCGGAACAATCCCAGGGGATCGACCGGGCTTGGGACGCGGTTGCCCCCCCCCCCCTATTGCGTTCATTAAAAGGAATAGGGCGATGGCGGCTACGATTTTGCGGAGGGACATGGCGGTATCCTCCCGGATGGAGTTAGGGGTCTTTGGCTGACTACTAGTTTAGCAGGTTTGGCGGGCTGGTCAAGGATTTGCGGGGGTAATTTTCAGGGGAAATTTCCCTTTCCCTCTACCGCCCTATCTACCGTCCTTCCCGCCGCCCCTCTACCGTCATTCCCGCGTAAGCGGGAATCCGGCGGTTGCTTGTCAAGACTGCGGCATTATAAGGCAGTACCGTCGGGATTCCCGCTTACGCGGGAATGACGGTAGCGGCGGGTGCAATCCGGCCATCCTTCAACCAGTTCAGGATGACCCGGCAACCCGTTCCGGGCGACCCTTCAACAAGTTCCGGGTGAGCGGAATCTACCGCTTGGTGTATTGGGGGGCGCGGCGGGCCCGTTTCAGCCCGTACTTTTTGCTTTCCTTGATCCGGGAATCCCGCGTTACCAGCCCCCGCCGGCGCAGGGCGGCCTTCAGTCCCCCGTCATAGGCAATCAGGGCGCGGGCAATGCCGTGCCGGATGGCTTCGGCCTGGGCATTGACCCCGCCGCCGGCCACCCGGGCCACCAGCCGGAACTGGCCGCCGGTGTTGGTCACCGCAAAGGGCTCGCCCACCGTGGTCTGCCACGGCTGCCAGTTGAAATACTGCTCCAGCGGCTTGTCGTTGATCGTCGGCACCCGCCCATCGCCGGGATACAGGCGCACCTGGGCGATGGCCGTCTTGCGCTTGCCGGTTCCGTAGAAATACTGCTGCTGCCCCTCGCTCTGTACCAAAGCGCTCTAACCTTCCTTTTCAGCGTTCAGTTGGCCCAACTGGGCCTGGTGGGGATGACTCTCCCCGGCATAGACCTTCAGCCGTTTCAGCATCTCCCGGCCCAGCTTGTTGCGCGGCAACATCCCCTTTACCGCCAGCTGCAACACCCGATCCGGGTGGTCGGCCAGCAGATCCCGCAGGATAAAGGACTTCAGGTTGCCCACATAGCCGCTGTGCCGGTAGTAGGTCTTTTGCAGCAGCTTGTGGCCGGTAACCCGCACCTGGGCCATATTCACCACCACCACATGGTCGCCGGTGAGGATGTGCGGCGTGTAGTCGGGCCGGTCTTTCCCTTGCAGGGCCACGGCCACATTGCGGGCCAAGCGGCCCAGAGACTGCCCGCTGGCGTCAATCAGCCGCCAGTTCTGCGGAACTTCCCCGCTCTTGGGAAAGTAAGTGCTGGTGCGTTTCATACCCTTTTAACCTTTGCCCCAAAATCCGGATAGGTTACTTGAACCAGGCACAGCCCCCCGGCCGGCAGCAACGGCCGCTTTCCCGCCGTTTCGGGAACGCTTTCCCCGGCCAGGATCCGCCGCAGGGTATCCTCCGGCCAGTGGCCTTTGCCGATTTCCACCAGGATGGCATTGGCCCGGCGGATCTGCTGCCGCAGAAAGCCGTTGCCTTCGCAACGGATAACCACTTCCGCCCCGTTGCCCTCTACGGCCCACTGATAAACCCGCCGCACCGCGCTTTTATCCGGGGGATGGCCCAACGCCAAGGGGCGGAAGTCGTGGACGCCCACCAGGTCTTGGGCCGCCTGATTCATTCTTGCTGTTGTTAAGGGTTCCCGGATCCAAGCCCATTCCCGCCGCCGCAACGCCGGGGGTTGCGCCCGGTTCAGGATTTGATAGCGGTAAATCCGACTGGCCGCGTCCCGCCGGGAATGAAAATCCGCCGTCATCTCCCAAGCCCACTGCACCCGAATATCCGGCGGCAGATAATAGTTCAGGGCTTGGCGAAAGGTATCCGCCGAATGACGGCTGGCCGTCAGAAAATCCACTACCTGCCCCAAGGCGTGCGCCCCGGCGTCAGTGCGGCTGGCGGCTCGGATGCGGATGCTTTCCCCGGTCAGCCGATTTAACGCTGTTTCAATTTCCCCCTGGATCGTTGGCCGGTGACTTTGGAGTTGAAATCCGGCATAATTGCCGCCATCATACTCCACCGCCAGGGCCATCCGCCGTTGCGGGAAAGGGGCTTGACCGCTGTCCACCCCGTTCCCTAGACCAACTCGATGACGGCCATCTGCGCCCCGTCGCCCTGGCGCGGCCCCAGCTTGACGATGCGGGTGTAGCCGCCGGGCCGCGTTTCGTAGCGCGGGGCCAGTTCGTCAAAGACCTTTTTGACCGTCTGCTTGTTCGGCACCTGACTCAGCGCCAAGCGGCGGTGATGCAGATTGCCTTTCTTGCCATGGGTAATCAGCTTTTCCGCCACGATGCGGGTTTCCTTGGCCTTGGCCAGGGTGGTGGTGATGCGCTCGTGGCGGATCAACTCCACGGTCAGCCCCCGCAGCAGGGCTTTGCGCTGGTCTTTATACCGGCTGAGCTTGCGGCCGGCTACGCGGTGGGATGCCATAGGTTAGTCGTCCTCCTCGTTGTCCTCGTCCGCGTCCTCCGGCTCCGCCGCCGGATAATCCCCGGCAAGGCCCAATCCGATTGGGGCCAAGCCGCCGCCCAGACCCATAAAGCCGGCGGCGGCGGCTACATTGGCGGCCGCGCCCACCAATTCCAACTCCTCCTCCGCGTCGTCCTCGTCCTCCTCATCGTCCTCCGGTTCCTCCGGCGGCTCCTCTAAAGCCGGTACGCCGTAGTCCGGTTGACTGGCGGCAGTGTCCGCGGCGGCCCGCCGTTCCGCCAGCTTGGTCCGCAATTCCTCCAGGGACTTCTCCCCGAAGTTGCGGATTTTCAGCAAATCCTCGTCGGACATTTCCAGCACTTCCCCGATCCGGGAAATGTGCGCCCGTTTCAGGCAGTTCAGCGTCCGCGCCGTCAGCTCCAGCCGCTCAATGGGCGTCTGATACAGCTCCGGCGACAGGGACAACGCTTGCCGGTCGCTGACCCCCTCGCCGCCCCGGGACAGGTTGGCGAACAGGAAAAAGTCATCGACCAGAGCCGTCGCCGCTTCCCCCAGAGCTTCCAGGGGGCTGATGGTGCCGTCGGTCCACACATCCAGCACCAGCTTTTCGTAGTCGGTGCGCTGCCCCACCCGGGTCGGCTCCCGGCTGTAGTTGACTTTCATCACCGGATTGAAAATGGCGTCCACCGGCAGCACGCCCACGCCCAGGCCCTGGTTTTCCTCGGCCCGTTGGTAGCCCTTCTTGCCGGTTTCCACGGTGAACTCGATGGAAAGCTCGGCTTCGGCATCGTCCAGCGTTGCCAGGTGCAGCTCCGGATTGACAATCTCGAAATCGCTGGAAGTGGCAATATCCCCGGCGCAGATGGGGCCGGGGCCCTGGGTATCCAGGCGCATTTTCCCGACGCGGCCGCTGCTGCCCGGCCGGGCCAGCGGCGACCGGATGCGGATGCGTTTGATGTTCAGGAGCAGGTCCATCACCTCCTCCTTAACCCCCGGAATGGCGCTGTATTCGTGCATCACATCCCGGATTTTCACCTCGGTGACCGCGCTGCCCTTAATGGAACTGAGCAGGATGCGGCGCAGGGGATTGCCGATGGTATGGGCAAAACCCGGCACCAGCGGCTCCAGCGACACCTTGGCGTAAGTGTCGCTGGTTTCCATGATGACGATGCCGGATTTGGGCGTATCGTCGGCCCCTTCGGGCGGCGGCAAGGGCAGGAAAGTTTCCAACATGAGACTTGCTACCTCGAATAGTACTCGACAATCAGCCGGGAATTGATGGCCTGGGTCAGGTCCTCGTCGGCCGGCAGAGCGACCACCTCGCCGCTCATCTCCTCCAGGTTCAGGGACAGCCAGGGCGGGATGGGCCGCTTGGGAATCCCATCGGTGCGTTCCCGAAAGAACTCGCCGCCTTTCAGGGAGGGTTTCCAGCCGATGACCTGGCCGGCCTTGACCTGAAAGGACGGGATGTCGGTCTTGACCCCGTTGACCGTGAAATGGCCGTGCCGCACCATCTGGCGGGCCTGCTTGCGGGAATCGGCAAAGCCCAGCAGATAGACGATGTTGTCCAGCCGCCGTTCCAGGGTGCGGAGCAGGTTCAGGCCGGTGATGCCCGGGCTGTTAAAAGCGTCGGACATATAGCGGCGGAACTGGCCTTCCATCACCCCGTAAATCTGGCGGGCCTTCTGCTTTTCCCGCAGGTGGATGCCGTAGTCCGAGGCCCTACGCCGGCGGGTATGCTGATCGCCCGGCGGGGCATGGCGGCGTTCCACCGCGCACCGCGGCGTAAAGCAGCGGTCGCCCTTCAGGAACAGCTTCTCTCCGGCGCGGCGGCACTGCCGGCAGGATGGGCCGGTATATCTTCCCATGTCTCTACACCCTCCGTCGTTTCGGCGGCCGGCAGCCGTTGTGGGGAATGGGGGTTACATCCCGGATGCTGGTAACGGTCAGCCCCGCCCCTTGCAGGGAGCGGATGGCGGCTTCCCGGCCGGAGCCGGGGCCGCGGATGAACACATCGATCAGCCGCAGGCCCATATCCATTCCCCGGCGGGCGGCCTGTTCCGCGGCCCGTTGGGCGGCAAAGGCCGTTCCCTTGCGGGAACCCTTGAATCCCACCGTGCCGGCGCTGGCCGAGGCGATGACATTGCCGTCCGGGTCGGTGATGCTGATCAGCGTGTTGTTAAAGGTGGAGTAAATGTACGCCCGCCCCTGGGGTACCGACCGGCGCTCCCGGCGGCGGGTTCTTGGCCTGGGCATAAACGCTCCTTATCCGATATTGCTGGGACGGCTCTTTTGTTCGGCGCACAGCCGACTCAAGCCTACTTCTTGCCGCCGGTGCGCCGGCCGCGGCCGGCCACGGTGCGGCGCGGCCCCTTGCGGGAACGGGCATTGGTGCGGGTGCGCTGCCCATTTACCGGCAAGCCCCGCCGATGCCGCAATCCCCGGTAGGAACCGATTTCGATCAGCCGCCGAATGTTCTGATTCACTTCCCGGCGCAGGTCGCCCTCGGTTACATACTCCCGGTCGACGATTTCCCGGATCCGGTCCACCTGACCCTCGCTCAGTTCATTCATCCGGGGGGCCAGTTCCGGGTCCAGGCCCGCCTTGGTCAGAATTTCCGCGGCCACCAGGGGGCCGACCCCGTAGATGCGCCGCAGGGCAATATGCGCCCGCTTGCGGTCGGGTACATCAACGCCGGCGATACGAACCATAGCCAATCCTCCTCTTTTCCGGCCCGGGCCGGCTAACCCTGCCGCTGGGCGTGCCGCGCATTGGGGCAGATAATCCGCACTACCCCCTTGCGCTTGATGACCCGGCACTTGTCGCACCGGGGTTTGACGGATGCGGTTACGCGCATTTTCCCTCTCTCCTGAACCCGGCTGGGCCGGCCCCGGCTTGCCTCGGCCGGCCCCTACTTGAACCGATAGGTGATCCGCCCCCGGCTCAAATCATAGGGGGAAAGCTCCACCAGCACCCGATCGCCGGGCAACACCCGGATGAAGTGCATCCGGATTTTGCCGGACACATGAGCCAGCACCTGGTGGTCGTTGGGCAGTTCCACCCGGAACATCCCGTTGGGCAGGGCCTCGGTTACTTTGGCCTCTACCTCGATCGCTTCCTTTTTCGGCATAAATCTCCAACCTGGCCGCCTGGGGCGCTGGCTAGCTGTGTTTGGTCAAAATCTCCGGCCCGTCCGCCGTGATGGCGATGGTATGCTCAAAGTGGGAGGACAGGGAACCGTCGGCCGTTACCACCGTCCACTGATCCTCCAGGATCCGGGTATGCCGCCCGCCCATATTCAACATCGGCTCAATGGCAATGCACATCCCGGGGCGCAACAGATGCCCCCGGCCCGGCTCGCCATGATTAGGCACTTGCGGATCCTCATGCAGGAACCGGCCCACGCCATGCCCGACGAACTCCCGCACCACGCCATAGCCCCGGCTTTCCCCATAGGTCTGGATCGCCGCGCCGATGTCGCCAATCCGATTGCCCGGCTGCGCCGCCTGAATGCCCTGCTCCAGGCTGCTCCGGGTAGTATCCATCAGCTCCAGGACTGCCGGGCCGACTTCCCCGACGGCTACCGAAACGGCGGCGTCGCCGATAAAGCCGTCAATGGTCGCCCCCACATCCATTTTGATGATGTCCCCCTCTTTCAGCGCCCGCTTGCCCGGGATGCCGTGGACGATTTCCTCGTTGACCGAGGCGCAGATGGATCCGGGAAAGCCCTGGTAGCCCTTGAAAGTAGGCACCGCCCCGTGCCGGGTGATTTCCTGATAGGCGATGCTGTCCAGTTCCCGGGTGGTGATGCCCGGCTCCACCGACCGCTTCAGCAAAGTCAGCGTAGCCCCGACGATGGCTCCGGCCCGGCGCATCGCATCCAGCTCCGTCGGCGACTTGATGGTGATGCCGCCGGTGTAGGGGGAGGCCGAGTTGGAGGCCGTTGCTATTTTCCGATTGCGGTTCATTGCGTCTATTTTACCCCCAAATCCGCCGATTGCAAGCCTTATTCGGCGGCATTAGTCAAATTCAGGGCGGCCCAAGTCCGCCGCTGAATTTCCGCTACCGGGCCGACCCCGGATATTTCGGTCAGCAGGCCCCGTTCCCGGTAAAAATCCAATACCGGAGCCGTTTCCTGCTGATAGACCGCAATCCGGCGTTGCACCGCCGCGGCCTGGTCATCCTCCCGTTGATACAATTCCCCGCCGCACTGGCCGCAGGGCGGCGGCTCCGCCGCCGCAACGCCGGTCAGATTGTCCGGGGCTTGACAGCGGCGGCAGACAAAGCGCCCGCCCAGCCGTTGCAGCAATTCCGATTCCGGCACGCGGATATAAACCACCCGATCCAAACCCCGGGATTTTTCGGCCAGGGCCGCGGCCAAGGCTTGGGCCTGAGCCGTGGTCCGGGGAAACCCGTCCAGGATAAACCCCTGTTCCGCCGGCAAGTCCAGCGTCTGATCCAGGATGATGCCGATGACCACTTCATCCGGCACCAGCGCGCCCCGGTTCATATAGGCCGCCGCCTGCAAGCCCAGTTCGGTCTGCCGCTGCAAATGGTAGCGGAACAGCTCGCCCGAACTGAGATGGGGTATATCCAATTGTTCCTTGAGCCGTTGGGCCTGGGTGCCTTTGCCGGCTCCCGGCGGCCCGAACAGCGCCAACCGCAAGGACGAGGCCACGCTTACCTCAAAAATCCTTCATAGTTTCGCATCAGCAGCTGGGCTTCCAACTGCCGCAGGGTATCCAGGCCCACCCCCACCATAATCAGCAGGCTGGTGCTGCTGAGCTGAATGGCCTGCACATCCGTAACCAGAGAGGCCAGGTACGGCACAATCGCCACAAAGCCCAGAAATATAGCCCCGCCGGTAGTGATGCGGACGATAACCCGGTTCAGGTAATCCTGGGTCGGCTGTCCGGGGCGGATGCCCAAGACAAAGCCGCCGTTGCGCTGCAAGTTCTCCGCCAGGTTCTGCTGCTGAAACACCACCAGGGTGTAGAAAAAGGTGAAAATCACCACCAGGGCGAACACCATCACCCAATAAACCCAGGAACTGGGATTGAACAGGTCGGCAAAGAACCGCGCCCCATCGCCCACCGCGCCGGTGTTCGTGGCAAAGTAGGTGGCAATAGTGCCGGGCAGGATGACGATGGAAAAGGCGAAAATCAGCGGGATCATCCCCGCGGAGTTAATCCGCAGGGGAATATAAGTCCCGCCGCTTTGCCGATACATTCGCCCGCCGCGGAAAATGCTGCGCCCGTACTGCACCGGTATCCGCCGGTGCGCCTCGTTGAACACCACAATCAGGGCGATAATCAGCACTCCGATAATCACGAAAAAGCCCACTCCCAGCAGATCCTGCCGGTCGAGAAAGCCCTGGGTAATCAGGCCGGGAAAGCCGGCCACGATGCCGGCAAAGATAATCAGGGATATGCCGTTGCCGATGCCGCGCTCGGTAATCAATTCCCCCAGCCAGACCAGAAACATCGTGCCGGCGGTCATCGAAATAATCGCCGCCATCGTGGGCAGCAGGGCGTCCCCGGCAAAGCCCACATTAGTCAGCACATTGCTTTGCTGCAACAGAATCAGCTGCCCGAAACCCTGGGCCAGGGCAATGGGCACCGTCATCCAGTGGACAATGCGGTTGACCTTGGCCCGGCCGGCCTCGCCCTCCCGGGACATCTGCTGCAACTGGGGGATTACCGGAGTCAGCAGCTGCATTACGATGGAGGCCGTAATGTAGGGAAAGACCCCCAGGGCCACAATGCTCATCCGGCTAAGGGCGCCGCCGCTGAACAGGTCGAGAAACCCCAGCAGCTGGTTGTTCTCGAACAGGTTGTTCAGCTGGACGGTGTCAATGCCCGGAATGGGAATGTGGGAGACGAAGCGATAAATCGCCAGCATCCCCAGGGTAAAGAGGATTTTATACCTCAAGTCGGGCAGACTAAAGGCATCGATGGCGGCCTGGATTAACCGCGGCCACCGTCCCCCTTGCGCTTCCGTCGAAATCATAAAGGGCTACAGAGCCTCCGCCGTTCCCCCGGCCGCCTCGATCTTGGCCCGAGCCGAGCGGGTGAACTTGTGGGCCGCCACCGTCAGGGCCTGCGCCACTTCCCCGTTGCCCAGCACTTTCACCGGAAACTTGCTGCTGGACAGGATGCCGCGCTGGTACAGCAGCTCCGGAGTAATCCGCTCCCCGGCGGCAAAATCCGCCAGATCCGCCAGCTTGACCAGGGAAAAGCGGGTCTTGAACTTGTTGTTGAACCCCCGCTTCATCGGCAGGCCCTTGACCAGCGGCAACTGACCGCCCTCGAAACCGGGGCGAAGGCGATAGCCGGAACGGGACTTCTGCCCCTTCATTCCCCGGCCGCCGTAGCTGCCCTGGCCGGCGGCATCGCCGCGGCCCACCCGTTTGCGGGCCTTGCGCGCCCCCGGGGACGGGATTAGCTGATGTTCCATCATAACCGGTTGTCGCTCCTGGCTGGTTTGCCCCGGAAAGGCCGGCGATTGCCCGCCGATTTCCGGGTGTCCTCTTGCTGGCTTGGATTGGCGGCGGATGGCCGGCTTCGGCCGCCCCTACCCCGCTAATCCTCGGCCACTTCCTCCACCGTCACCAGGTGGGAAACCTTGTTGACCATTCCCCGGATGGTGGGGGTGTCGCCGACGGTGACGGTGTGATGCAAGCGGCGCAGGCCCAAAGCGTGGACGACCCGGCGCTGGTTCTGCGGCTTGCCGATGTAACTTTTAGTCCAGGTGATTTTCAGTTGGGCCATTACTGCACCTTGTCGGTTTTCCGGCCGGATAAAGCTGCCGGTACTGGGTCAGGCTACCGGTCTTGCGGCGGCGGCCCGGATTGCGGGGCCGGCTCGGACTGTTGCGGCGGCCGCTCCGGATTGGGCTGGGACGGCGGCGGCGGCCCGGCCGGTTGCCCGGATTGCGGCGGCCGGCCCGGATTAGTCTGCTGTTGCGGCGGCCCGGATTGCGGCGGCCGGCCGGGATTGCCTTGTCCTTGCGGCGGGCGATTGCCAAACGGCTGTCCCGACTGCGGCGGCCGGCCGCCGGATTGCGGCGGGCGGCCTCCGGCCTGCGGCGGCCTACCCCCGGATTGCGGCGGCCGCTGACCTTGTTGCGGCGGCCTACCTCCGGACTGCGGATAGGGCTGCGGCCGGCCGGGATGCTGCGGCCGTACGACGGTTTGTCCCGGCTGGGTTCGGGCCGCCAGCCGCCGGGCCGTTTCCAAGCGCGGATCCCGCAGCCGGCGCAGGGCTTCCAAGGTGGCTTGCACCGTGTTGATGGGATTGCGGGAACCCAGGGACTTGCCGACCACATCCCGCACGCCGCCCAATTCCAGGATGGCCCGCATCGCGCCGGCGGCGATAATGCCCGTCCCTTCCGGAGCCGGCTTAATCACCACAATGGAGGCCCCCACCTTGACGGTGATTTCGTGGGGAATGGTGCTGCCCTTGATGGGAATTTTCACCAGTTCCCGGCGGGCGATGGCGTTGCCTTTCCGCACCGCGTCGGGGATGACCAAGGCTTTGCCCATGCCCGCGCCCACATTGCCTATGCCGTCGCCCACCACCACCAGGGCGTTAAAGCGCAGCCGGCGGCCGCCCTTTACCACCTTGGCGATGCGGCGGGTATAGACCACCCGCTCGGAAAAACCGCCGGTATCCTCGGTTTCCCGGGGCGGACGCTGGGGCCGGGGGGGCCGGTTTGCCGTACTAACCATTAAAACTCCAGACCTCCCTCGCGGGCGGCTTCGGCCAGGGCTTTGACCCGGCCGTGATACTTGTAGCCGCCGCGGTCGAATACCACCCGGGTAATGCCCTGCTCCCGCGCCCGCTGCGCCAGGAGCGTCCCAACAGCCCCGGACAGGGCAGTCTTGGGCCGAATTTCTCCGCCGGCTTCCTTAACCGCTTCCTGACTGGAGGCGGCCACCAGGGTTTTGCCGCCGGCATCGTCAATAATCTGGGCATAGATGAACCGCAGGCTGCGGAATACGCACAGCCGGGGCTGTTCCGGCCGGCCGGCTACCTTCTTGCGTACCCGCCGGTGCCGCACCTGCCGCAACTTGCGGGCGTCTTTGTCTTTGGGCATGGTTTCCTGAAATCCCCCATTTCCTGGGTATCCCCGGAGCTAGCCCAAGGGCCGCGCCGGGACGGGTTGGGTTTCCGTTCTGTTATCCGCTCATCCTGAACTTGTTGAAGGACGAATGCTTTATAACCGAACAGAACCCGGGTTGACTAGGACTTGCGGGCCGCCGCCTTCCCCGGCTTGAAGTGCAGCACTTCGCCCTGGTAGCGGATGCCCTTTTCCTTGTAGGCATTGGGCGGGCGCACCTTCCGCACCTGGGCGGCCAGTTCCCCCACCTTTTGCTTATCGTTGCCGCGCACGTGTACCCGGTTATTCCCTTCCACTTCCATCGTCACCCCGAGCATGGGCTGAATTTCTACCGGATGGCTGTAGCCCACATTCAGGATAATGCCCGCGCCGGACTGCTGCGCCCGATAGCCCACGCCCATCAGTTCCAGGGTCTTGGTATAGCCCTCGGTGACGCCGACGATGGCATTGGCAATCAGGCTGCGGGTCAAGCCGTGCAGGGAATGGTGAAACTTCCGCTCCGAGAGCCGTTCCACCAGCACCATCCCATCCTCCACCTGGACTTTCACCTCCGGGTGGTAGGTCTGGGTCAAGACGCCGCGCGGCCCGGCGACCGTTACGCCGCCGTAGTTGACTTCCACCGTCACCCCTTCCGGGATGGCGATGGGTTTGCGGCCGATCCGAGACCGGGTGCGTCCTTCCGTTTCCTCGCGGGGATTCGCGCTACCAGACATAACAGAGCAGTTCTCCTCCAATGCCGAGTCGCCAGGCTTGCCGGCCGGTCATCACCCCTTGCGGGGTGGACAGAATGGCAATGCCCAAGCCGCCGTACACCCGGGGAATTTCCCCCTTGCCCACATAGAGCCGCAGGCCCGGCTTGCTGACCCGTTTCAGGCCGGTGATGACCGGCTCCCGGCCCGCCCGGTAAGCCAGATGCAGGCGCAGGGTGGCAAACTTCTGCCCCCGGGGCATATCATGATCCCGGATGTAGCCCTGCTCCTTCAGGATGTTGGCAATCGCCAACTTCAGCTTGGAATGCGGCACCAGCACCGCATCGTGGCGCATCTGCACGCTGTTCCGGATCCGGGTGAGCATATCCGCTACAGGGTCGTTAACCGGCATTTTCCCTTATTCTCCCGTCCGCAGTGGGATTCCCTTTCCGTTGGGGGCCGTTTCCGCGGATCCTGAACTGGTATCAGGATACCGGAACGCCGCCCCCCAAGGCGTTGATTTTCCTGGCGCCGCGCCGCCGGCCGCCTACCAGCTGGCCTTGCGAATGCCCGGCAGTTCGCCGGTCAACGCCAGCTGGCGGAAACAAATCCGGCAGATTCCGAAGTAACGAATGTAGGCCCGGGGCCGCCCGCAGCGGTGACAGCGATTGTGCTTCCGCCCGGGATGCTTGGGCTCCCGCAGCCACTTCTGGATCATCGATTTCTTAGCCAAAGCCTTCCCTCAGCCTCCGCTTTGCCGCCCTAACCGGCTTGGTTCGGCCGCACAAAAGGCATCCCGAACAGTTCCAGCAGCCGGATGGACTCGGCGTCATTCTGCGCGCTGGTGATGATGCTGACCTGCAACCCCCGAAAGCGGTCAATCTGGTTGTAGTCAATCTCCGGAAAGATAATCTGCTCCCGGAGGCCGATGGAGAAGTTGCCCCGTCCGTCAAAGCCCCGCCGGGAAATGCCGCGAAAGTCCCGAATCCGCGGCAGGGCGGTGTTGACCAGCCGATCCAGGAAATGGTACATCCGGTCGCCGCGCAGGGTTACGCAGGTGCCGATGGGATTGCCGGCCCGCAACTTGAACCCGGCGATGGACTTGCGGGCCCGGGTAATAATCGGCTTCTGCCCGGTAATGGTCGTCAGATCCCGGGTCGCGCTTTCCATAGCCCGGCCGTTGGTCAAAGCCTCGCCCAGGCCGATGTTCACCACGATTTTCTCCACCCGCGGCACCCGCATAGGGTTGGCGAACCCGAACTCCGCCATCATGGCCGGCACGATTTCCTGGCGATAGGTATCCCGCAGGCGAGGCAAGGGCGGCCCGGCTTCGGCCGCCGCCGTTGCCGCCGCGGCGGCCGCTTCCCGGCCGCTGCCGCGCCGGCTGCGGGACTGTTGACGGGCCGGGGCCGCATTGGCCGCCGGCTGGTTATCGAGCGTCATCGATTACTTCCTCACACTTGGGGCAACCGCGCACCCGCGCCCCGGTTTCCAGCTGCACCGACCGGGGCTTGGTGGTCTGGCTGCACTTGTTGCAAATCAGCATCACATTGCTGATGTGAATGGGGGCTTCCCGCTGAATGCGGCCGGCCTGGCGCATCCCGGGGCGCGGCTTGACATGGCGGGTAATCATATTGACCCCCTCCACCACGACCCGCTGGTCGTCCACCAGCTGCCGATCTACCCGGCCGGTCTTGCCCTTTTCCTTGCCGGCGATGACCAGCACCATATCGCCGCGGCGAATGTTCATTACACCACCTCCGGGGCCAGGGACACAATCCGCATAAACCCCTTGTCCCGCAGTTCCCGGGCCACCGGCCCGAATATGCGGGTGCCGCGCGGCATCAGGTTGTCCTGGATGATGACGGCGGCGTTGTCGTCGAACTTGATATAGGTGCCGTCCGGGCGCAGCAGGGATTGGGCCTGCCGCACGACCACCGCCTTGACCACCGTGCCTTTCCGCACCGGGGAATTAGGCACGGCTTCCCGCACGGTGCAGACGATTACATCCCCCACCTTGGCGTACTTGCGGCGGCTGGCCCCCGGAATGTTAATCAGCCGGATGAGCTTGGCCCCGCTGTTGTCGGCTACATTCAGCCGGGTATAGGTCTGAATCATGGTTAAGCGTCCTTTTCCTCCCCGGCTTCCGCAACGGCCGACTCCGCCGCCGCTTCAACTTCCGCCGTGGCCGGATTATCCGCCGCCGCCGCTACTGGCTCCGTCGCCGTTTCCTCGACATCGATTGCCGCATCCGCGCCATCCGCCGCCGGCTCGACTTCGGCAACCGGTTCCTCGACCGCCGCAACTTCCTCGACCGTCTCAACCTCAGCCGCCGGCTCCTCAACCGCCGCAACCTCGTCCGCCAGTTCCTCGACCGTCTCAACCTCAGCCGCCGGTTCCGCAATAGCGGCGTCGATGTCAGTTTCCAGCTCGATGGGCTGGACTTCGGCCAGCTGCCGCCGGTGCAGGATTTCCAGTAGCCGCCAGCGCTTGGTCTTGGAGATGGGCCGGGTTTCCTGAATCCGCACCATATCCCCCACCTGGCACTGGTTCAGCGGGTCGTGGACATAGAACCGCGTTACCCGGCGCATCGGCTTGCGATACAAGCGATGCCGCTGTTTCCAGACCATTTCCACTACGGCGGTCTGTTCCATTCCGGCGCGGACCACCGCCCCGGTGCGAACCTTTCGCATCTCTTTGGCCATGGCTAATTCACCGTCAAGTTCCGTTCCCGCATCACCGTCAGCAGGCGGGCAATGTCTTTCCGCGTCTTGCGCGGCTGATTGGTGTCGGTCAGCTGATTGGTCGCCGCCCGAAAGCGCAGGTTCATCAAATCCCGATAGGATTTGCTCAGCTCCTCGGTCAGCTGCTGGTCGGTCAGCCCCCGGATTTCCTGGATTTGCATACCCTTTCTCCCTAGCTGCCCAGGCTGGCCGCCACCTGATCCCGCTGGACGGTCTTGGTGGGAATCGGCAGCTTGTGGGAGGCCAGGCGCAGGGCTTCGACCGCCTGATTGCCCGGCACTCCGCCGACCTCGAACAGGATCCGGCCCGGCTTGACCACGGCGACCCAGTGGTCATTGGCCGCCTTGCCGCCGCCCATGCGGACTTCCGCCGGCTTTTTGCTGATGGGCTTGTCGGGAAAGACCCGAATCCAGACCTGGCCGCCCCGCTGCAAATGGCGGGTGATGGCAACCCGCGCCGACTCGATCTGCCGGGCGGTAATCCACTCGCAGCCCATAGCTTTCAGGCCGTACTCCCCGAAGTGGACACTGTTGCCGCTGGTCGCCATCCCCTTGCGGCGGCCGCGCCCCATCTTGCGGAACTTGGTGCGCCTAGGTTGCAGCATTGAAACTCCCTCCCGTCGCCAGACCGCTGAAATCGCCGTCGGCAAAGGCTTCGGTCAAATCCTCATCCTCCGAACCGGACTCGACCCGCAGCTCGATGTTCTCGAGGAGTTCGTCCTCCTCCTCAATTTCCGGGGCCGGCGGCAGGATTTCCCCCTTGTAAATCCAGACCTTGATGCCGATCCGCCCCATCGCCGTGGCCGCTTCGGCCAGTGCGTAGTCAATATCGGCCCGCAGGGTATGCAGCGGCACTTGGCCCAGCATCAGCTTTTCGGTGCGGGCGATTTCCGCCCCGGAAATGCGCCCTTTGGTGATGATTTTGATGCCCTGGGCCCCGGCCTGCATGGCCCGCTGCGCCGCCTGCCGCATCGCCCGCCGGTAGGCCACCCGCCGCTGCAACTGGTCGGCGATATTCCGCCCCACCAGATACGGCTCCAGCTCCGGCTGCTCAATCTCGACGATGTTCAGCTGCACCCGCCGCCCGGTGATGCCCTCCAGCTTGGAACGCAGGTTCTTGACCCGCTCCCCGTCCCGGCCAATCAGGATGCCCGGGCGGGCCGAGTGGATGTTAATGACCGTATCCTGCGCCCCCCGGTCAATTTCCACCTTGGCGATGCCGGCGTCGGAGAAGTTGCGGTACTCGTTATAGACCGTGCTCCGCAGCCGCAAGTCCTCCAGCACCAGCCGCCGGTAGCTGCTGGCGTTGTTGGCGTACCAGTGGGTTTTCCAGTCCTTGATGATGCCCAACCGGAAACCGTAGGGATGCGTCTTATGGCCCATAGGTTAGAACTCCCCCTCAATTTCGTCCACCACCACGGTGATGTGGCTGGCGCGCTTGGTAATGCGGCCGATGCGGCCGCGGGCCCGGGGGCGGAACCGCTTGACGGAACGGGCCGGGTCGGCGGTAATCCGCACAATCCGCAGATTGTCCCGGTCCATAAACATATTGTTTTCCGCATTGGCGGCCGCCGACTGCACCACCTTGTAAACCGTCCGCGCCCAAGGCGAGGGCAGCAAGCTCAAGGTGTTCAGGGCGTCGGCCACTTCCCGGCCGCGCACCAGGTCCAGGATGGGTTTCAGCCGCTTCTGGGAAGCGCCGATTTGTTTGGCCACGGCTTGTACCGGCGGCATACTCTCACCTCACCCGGCTGGTGCGCTCGGAGCGGGAAACATGGCCCCGATAGGTGCGGGTGGGCGCGAACTCCCCCAGGCGATGGCCCACCATATTTTCGGTGACGAACACCGGAATATGGCGGCGGCCGTCGTGAACCCCCAGGGTCAGCCCCACCATCTCGGGCATAATCATCGAGGCCCGGGACCAGGTGCGGATGACCGTGGCCGCGCCGGAACGCTGCACCGCGTCAACCTTTTTCATCAGCTTGGGGTGGACGTAAGGCCCCTTTTTGACCGATCGCGACATCCTCTACCCTCGTCTAGCGCCGCCGGCCGCGCACTACGAACTTGCCGGTGGTCTTTTTCTTGCGCCGGGTCTTGTAACCCAGGGTCGGCTTGCCGGTGGGCGACTTCGGCCCCGGCATCCCTACCGGCGAGCGGCCCTCGCCGCCGCCATGGGGATGATCCACCGGGTTCTTGGCGACGCCCCGCACCTGCGGCCGCCGGCCCAAATGGCGGCTGGCCCCGGCCTTGCCCTTGCTTTCGTTCTTATGATCCGGATTCGACAGCTGCCCGATGCTGGCCCGGCAGCTCAGCAGCACCCGCCGCATCTCTCCCGAGGGCAGGCGGATCAGCACATGGTCGCCCTCCCGGGACAGCACCTGCGCCCCCACTCCGGCGCTGCGTACCAACTGGCCGCCCCTGCCCGGAGTCAGCTCCAGGTTATGCACCACCGTGCCGGTGGGAATGTTCCGCAGCGGCAGGGCATTGCCCGGGCTGATTTCCGCATTAGGCCCGGCTTCCACCCAGCTGTCCACCGCTAACCCCTGGGGGGCCAGGATGTAGCTCTTTTCCCCGTCGGCGTAGTAAATCAGGGCGATGCGGGTCGTCCGGTTGGGGTCGTACTCGATGGACACCACCCGGCCCGGCACGCCTTCCTTGCGCCGCTTGAAATCGATGACCCGGTACATCCGCCGGCTGCCGCCGCCCCGGCTGCGGGCGGTGATTTTGCCCCGGTTGTTCCGCCCGGCGTGCTTCGCCAGCGGCGTCAACAGGGACTTCTCCGCCTTTTTCCGGGTTATCTCCTCAAAGGAGGGCCGCACGGCGTTGCGGGTGCCGGGCGTTATCGGCTTCAGGTTTTTCAATGGCATAACGACTTCCTCGGCCTAGAGACCTTCCACCAGGTTGATGCGGTCGCCGGGTTTCAAGGTTACTACGGCCTTCTTGGTGTCCGGCTGCTTCTTGACCTTCGGCCCGTACCGCTTCCGCTTGCCGCGCAGCATCGTGATGTTCACGTCGGTGACGGTCACATTGAAGTTCTTTTCCACCGCCTCCTTGACCAGCCCCTTGTTGGCCGTCCGGGCTACCTGAAAGGTATAGCGGCCGGTTTCCTGGAGCAAGGTGCTTTTTTCGGTGATGGTCGGCTTCAGCAGCACCTGATAGATGTTCATCGCCGCTATTCCTCCCCGTCCCCGGTGCTTTCCCCGGCGGGCCGCCGGTTCGGGCCGGCCGACCACAGGGCTTCCCCCTTGCGGAGGGCGTCCCGGGTGATGACCACCGTCTCCCGGCGCAGCAGTTCATGGGCGTTCAGCTGATTCACCGGCAGCGTCCAGACCTTTTTGAGGTTATGCCCGGCCCGGGCTACCGCCGTTTCCGCCTGTTCCGTCACCACCAGGGCCGACCCGGTAATGCCCAAGCCGGACAGCAACCCGGCCATCGCCTTGGTCTTGCCGTCCAGGGTATCCAGGCTGTCCAGGCAGAGCAGGCTGCCGGCCCGGATTTTTTCCGACAGGGCGCACTTCAGGGCCTGGCGGCGCATCCGCTTGGGCAAAGCCTTGCGGTAATCCCGGGGATGCGGCCCGAAAACCGTGCCGCCATGCCGCCATTGGGGGGCGCGGATACTGCCCTGCCGCGCCCGGCCGGTATGCTTCTGAATCCACGGCTTGCGCCCGCCGCCGGACACCTGCCCCCGGGTCTTGGTGGAATGCGTCCCCTGCCGCTGATTGCCCTGATAGATGACCACCGCCTGATGCACCAGGGAGTGATTCATCGGCACGGCGAAAACCGCGTCATCCACCGCAATGCGGTCGACCACTTCCCCCTGCTGGTTGACTACCGGAATTTCCATAACCCTGTCCTTAAAATCCTCGCGCCGCCGGCCGCGACGGTTCTAGGCCCGCTTGCCGGTGCGCCGCAGCAACAGCAGGCCATTGGGCGCCCCGGGAACGCCGCCCTTCAGAAAGAGCAGATTCCGCTCCGCATCCACCCGCACCACTTCCAGGTTCTTGACGGTGATGCGGGCATTGCCCATGTGTCCCGCCATTTTCAGCCCCTTGAAAACCTTGCCCGGCGTGGTGCCGCCGCCGATGGAGCCGGGAGCCCGGGCCCGGTCCGACTGGCCGTGCGTCCGGGGGCCGCCGCCGAAACCATGCCGTTTCATCACTCCGGCAAAACCCCGGCCCTTGGACTTGCCGATGACATCCACCAGTTCTCCGGGCTGGAAAATGTCCACCCGGACCTGCTGCCCCACGACGAACTCGTCACCGTCGTCAGCCTTTACTTCCCGCAGATAGCGGGTCAGGGGATTGTCCCCCAGATGGCCGGTCTGCGGCTTGTTCAGCTTTTTAACCGGGTCAAAACCCAGCTGCACCGCGGCGTAGCCGTCGGTTTCCGGCGTCTTGACTTGCGTAACCGAGCAGGGGCCGGCCTGAATCATCGTCACCGGCACCACCCGGCCGTCCTCCCGGAAAATCCGGCTCATCCCTACTTTTTTGCCCAGGAACCCGCGGAGCATTGCTTAACCCCTATGTCGGCGGGCGGCCCGCCCGGCCTTAACAGCCCGGCCGCCCTTGACCTACAGTTTAATGGAAATGTCCACCCCGGCCGGCAGGTTCAGCCGGGTCAGGGAATCGATGGTCTTCGACGTCGGCTCCAGGATGTCAATGAGCCGCTTATGGGTGCGGATCTCAAAATGCTCCCGGGAGTCCTTGTCCACGTGCGGCCCCCGGATGACGCAGAACCGGCGGATGTGGGTCGGCAACGGCACCGGCCCGGCAATGCGGGCTCCGGTGCGCTCGGCCGTCTCCACAATCTGCTCCGTGGAGCTGTCCAGCACCTTGTGCTCAAAGGACTTCAGGATGATCCGGACCTTCTGTCGTGTAACCATACCCGCCTTAATCTCTTGGCGAACCGGCCCGCCGCGGCTAACTGACCTTAATCAGGGATTTGACCAGATGTTCCGGCGCCGGCTCGTAGTATTTGAACTCCATGGTAAAGGTGGCCCGACCCCGGGTGATGGAACGCAGGGCGGTAGTATAAGCGAAAGTTTCCCCCAAGGGAATCATCGCCCGGGCTGTCTGAATATCCTCCTCGCCCTCAATGCTGCGGATTTGCGCCCGGCGGATGCCCAAGTCGCCCAATACCTCGCTGAGAAACTCTCCCGGCGTAACCACTTCCAACTCTACCATCGGCTCCAGCAGCACCGGAGCCGCTTTCCGCGCCCCTTCCCGCACCGCCAGCATTCCGGCGCTGCGGAAAGCTATTTCCGAGGAATCGACGGTGTGGTAGCTGCCGTCCACCAGGGTAACTTTCAAGTCCACCAGGGGATAGCCGCCCAGCGGCCCGTTGTCCAGGGCCTGCTCGACCCCCTGCTTTACCGCCGGGATGTATTCCCGGGGGATGACCCCGCCGGTAATGCCGTTGACAAAGACGATGCCCGACCCCCGTTCCAGCGGCTCGATTTCCAGCCACACATGGCCGAACTGCCCATGCCCGCCGGACTGCCGCACAAACCGCCCTTCGCTGCGAATGGCCCGGGTCAAGGTTTCCCGGTAGGATACCCGGGGGCTGCCCACATTGGCCGCCACGCTGAACTCCCGCCGCATCCGATCCACCAGCACTTCCAAGTGCAGTTCGCCCATCCCGGAGATAATCGTCTGGGCCGTTTCCTCGTTGAAACGCACCTGAAAGGTAGGATCTTCGTCGGAAAGTTTGCGGAGGGCTTCGGAGAGCCGATCCTGGTCGGCGCGGCTGGTGGGCTCGATGGCTACGGAAACGACCGGTTCCGGGAACTTGGGCGGCTCGAGGATCAGCGGCTGGACTTCGGTGGCGATGGTGTCGCCGGTAAAGGTGTTTTTCAACCCCACGGCGGCGCAGATGTTGCCGGCGCCGATGCCCTCCAACTCTTCCCGATGGTTGGCGTGCATCTGGAGCAGGCGGCCCATTCGTTCCCGCTGCCCCTTGCTCACATTCAGCACCGCCGCCCCGGCCTTGACCGCCCCGGAATAAACCCGCAGGAACACCAAGCGCCCCACATAGGGATCGGTAACTACCTTGAACGCCAGGGCCGCCAGCGGCCCGTCGTCCTCCGGGAAACGCAGTTCCGTAGCTTCCGTCTTGGGCTCCGTTCCCTCTACCGGGGGGACATCCGCCGGGGAGGGCAGGTAGTGGATGATGGCGTCCAGCAAAGGATGGACGCCCTTGCCGGAGATGGCGCTGCCGCAAAGCACCGGCACCAATTGCCGTTGGATAGTGGCTTCCCGCAAAGCGCCGCGCAGGTCGTCCTCCGACAGCTCTTCCCCCTCCAGATAGCGGATCAGCAACCCCTCGTCGGTTTCCACGATTTTCTCAATCATGGCCTGCCGATACTCTGCATAGGTTTCCTGATACTCTTCCGGCACCGGAGCCACTTCCGGCGGCTCCATTCCATTGCCGTTGTTGCGCCCTTGGGGATAAAGGCAGGCCCGGCCGCCCAGCAGGTCAATCACCCCGACAAAGGTATCCTCTTCGCCGATGGGCAACTGAATGGCGACCGGATTGGACTTCAGGCGGCGTTTTACCGAATCGATGGTACGGGTATAACTGGCCCCCACCCGATCCATCTTGTTGACGAAACAGATGCGCGGCACCATATAGGTATCGGCCTGCCGCCACACCGTTTCCGATTGGGACTGCACCCCGGCCACGGCGTCCAATACCACAATGCCGCCGTCCAGCACCCGCAGGCTGCGCTCCACCTCGGCGGTAAAGTCCACATGGCCCGGGGTGTCAATGATGTTGACCCGGTGGTCGTTCCACTGGGCGGTCGTGGCGGCGGCGGTAATGGTAATGCCCCGTTCCCGTTCCTGGGGCATCCAGTCCATGGCCGTAGTTCCCTCGTCCACCCCGCCGACCTTATGGATCCGGCCGGTCAAAAACAGCGCCCGTTCCGTAACGGTGGTTTTGCCGGCGTCGATGTGGGCGATGAACCCGATATTGCGAATTTTCTCGATGGGATAAGCAGAAACCATGATGTTGGCTTGGGCCCCTCGCCGCCCTGTGCGGTCTCTTTTGATTTACCGGCGGTAATGGACAAAGGCCCGATTGGCCTCGGCCATCCGATGCAGTTCTTCCCGCCGCCGTACCGCCGCCCCTTCGCCCCGGGCGGCGTCCATAAACTCGTTAGCCAAGCCGCGCCGCATGGGCATACCGCTGCGGCCGCGCGCCCCCCGAATCAGCCAGCGCATCGCCAACGCCTCGCTGCGGTTCACCCGCAGTTCCGTCGGCACCTGATAAGTGGCGCCGCCAATGCGCCGGGGTTTCACTTCGACCAAGGGCGTGGCGTTTTTCAGGGCCTGCTCGAAAATCTCCATCGGATCCCGCCGGGACTCCGTCGCCACCAGCTCCAGCGCGCCATAAACTACCCGCTGGGCGGTGGTTTTCTTGCCGCGGGTCATCACCCGGTTGATAAACCGGGCCAGGGATACGCTGTGGTAGCGGGAATCCTCGGCGATTACCCGCGGTTCGGCCCTCCGTCGTCGCGACATATCCGACTGCACCTTGTCCGAATGTGATGTTGCACAAAATCCCTTGCCGGCGAGACGGACGGCAATTTTCCCGTCCATCTCCCCTTGCGCGGGCGGGTTATAAGAAAAGCGTTCCGCCTGACCTGGCCTTATGGGGAAGGATGCGGCCGGGGGGTTCGTCGTTCTTACAGCCTGGCGGCTAGGGTTTGGTGGCCCCGTACTTGCTGCGGCCGCGCCGGCGATTGCGGACGCCTTCGGTATCCAACGCGCTCCGCACCACATGGTAGCGGACGCCGGGCAGGTCTTTCACCCGGCCGCCGCGCACCAGCACTACCGAATGTTCCTGCAAGTTGTGGCCCTCGCCGCCGATATAGGCGGTTACTTCCACCCCGTTGGTCAGCCGCACCCGGGCGATTTTCCGCAGGGCCGAGTTGGGCTTCTTGGGCGTCATCGTCCGCACCTGAATGCACACGCCGCGCCGCTGGGGGCAACCCTCGCCCCACTTGGTACGATTGCGGAGCGAGTTCTGGACCCAATGCAGGGCCGGCGCCTTGGTGCCTTTCCGCACCGGCTTCCGCCCTTTCCGAACCAACTGATTGACCGTCGGCATATTCCGCCTTCCGCGCCCCGGCTTTGCAAAGGGGCATAAGGATTCGCAAGTTGCTACTTTACCAAGCCGCCGGGCTAATGTCAATAACTATTTCAACGGATTTATAAATTGAATTTTTCGGCGATCGCCGCCGCTTTTCCCGGCAAAATCAGAATCGTCGATTTCCGGGAAATTCGGGCAACCATCCGGGCGGAATATGGTATATAATGGATTGACAAAATTTCAACCGTTAGCCGGCCGCGCCGGTTGAGGAGCAGGTAAGAATGGCTAAATCGAGTATGCACGGGCTCAGAGAGGATATTATCCTGGGGGAAGCGGACGCTGACCCTTCGGCTTGGAGCGCCCTGGGGCGGCTGGTGGAAAGCGCGCACAGCTATTGGGGCAAAGCCTTTCAGTTTCGGCTGGTGGATGAAATGGAACGGCGGCATCCCCAACTGCGGGCCGACAACCGCCTGCTGGACTTCCTGGCGCGCTGTTCCGCCGTGGATTTGTCCAATGCCCGCCTGGCCCTGGAACGCTCCGAGTTCTACGATTTTCAGTGGTTCTGCGGCCGCCTGGCCGCTTACACCCTGATGGGCGCCGCCGAGGAGCGGCGGCTGGAGGAGGAGGTCGACAACGCGCCGCCGCCGCCCGCCCCCCCGGAAACGCCCGACCGGGAGCAGTTCTAAAAGGGCCGCCGGCAAAGGCGGCCGGGCAATGGGTATCCCCCGGCCGCCGCCAACTCCGGCGGCCGGGTTGCGGATGTATCCGCCTTGGGGAATACCGTTGGGCAAGGGCGTATCCTTGGCTGACTCCCTTATCGCCATTCCCTGCCTTGTTGCCGTTATTCCCGTCCCCTTACCGTCATTCCCGCGCAAGCGGGAATCCAGAAATGCCGCGACCGCTGGATTCCCCATTCCCGGGAATGACGGTTTCTATATGCCCTTGCTCCGGGGATACCCTATCCCGTTTCCCGGCGCAAATGATATACTGGCATCCATCCCGGTTTCGTTCTGTTGTAGAGTATTCATCCTTCAACAAGTTCAGGATGAGCGGAATGAATACCCCGCAACAGAACGGAATCATCCATCCCCAGCCCTGGCGGGGAAAAGCAATCCAACGGGGGGAACAATGCCGCTCTACTTTCTAATGGGAACCTCCACCTCCAGCGGCCGCCGCCGCCTGCGGGACAATCCGGATTTGATTGTCGAATCCATCCGGGACTGCCACTGCGAGGG
Source organism: Dehalococcoidia bacterium (assembly GCA_965203435.1). Lineage (GTDB taxonomy): Bacteria > Chloroflexota > Dehalococcoidia > Lucifugimonadales > UBA3495 > CBDBCU01. Next base: position 123,233 of record CBDBCU010000006.1, read on the forward strand.
GGCGGACATTCTCAACCAGTACGCCGTCCTGGGCCAGTACGACTATGTGATGTTGGCCGAGGCGGAGGACAATGACGCCGTGGCCCGCCTTTCCCTGGAAGTGTCGGTGCGGGCCGGCCTGCAAATCGAGACCCTGCCGGCCATTGCCATCCGCCTGCGCGGCGGGAATGACCCGGAGGCGGCGGACTACGAACCGGCCTACGCTCAATCCCCGGCCGCCGGCGAATGGGCCTTGCCCCACCAGCCGCCCGATTAAGGCCAGCCGATGAACGCTCAACCCATCCCCAAAGCGATGACCATTGCCGGCTCCGACTCCGGCGGCGGGGCCGGCATCCAGGCCGACCTGAAAACCTTTGCCGCCCTGGGCGTGTACGGGGCATCGACCCTGACCGCCGTCACCGCCCAGAACACGGTGGCGGTGACGGCGGTGCATGAACTGCCGGTCGAGCTGATTGACGCCCAGATTGACGCCGTCGTTACCGACATCGGCGTCGATGCCGTAAAAACCGGTATGCTATCCAGCGCCGCCATTGTGGAAACCGTGGCGGCGGCCGTGCAACGCCACGCCTTGACCAATCTGGTCGTGGATCCGGTGATGATTGCCAAAAGCGGCGATACCCTGCTGCGGCCGGAAGCCGTCAATGCCCTGCGCGATCGCCTGCTGCCCTTGGCGGCGGTAGTTACCCCCAATCTGCCGGAGGCGGAAACTTTGACCGGCTTGTCTATAACCACTGATGCCGAGGTGCGCCGGGCCGCGGAGCAGATTGTCGGAAGGGGCGCGCGGTCGGTAGTAGTCAAGGGCGGCCACCGGGCCGGGCCGGCCGTCGACCTGTTCTATGATGGTGTCCGCTTTCAGGAGTTCACCGCCCCCCGTTTGGACACCCGAAACACTCACGGCACCGGCTGCACCTTTGCCGCCGCCATAGCCGCCGGCCTGGCCCGGGGCCAAGACCTGATGGCCGCCGTAGCCCAAGCCAAGGACTATGTTACTGAAGCTATCCGCCACGCCTACCCCCTGGGGCAGGGCCACGGGCCGCTGCACCACTTTTATAAAGTGTGGTAGCCGGCCGCCCTTATCGCTAATTGCTGAGGAGGGAAAGCAATGGGCATCTTTTACCAGGACATCGGCTTGGTCGCCAAAGACGGCGCGCAAATCGCGGAAGTAACCGCTATGGTGGACACCGGCAGCGTCTATACCTTTGTGCCGGCTCCGACGCTGGAAAATCTGGGGATTGCCCCGGAGTGGAGCAGGCAGTTTGAGCTGCCGGACGGGCGGGAGGTGGAGTATGGCTTGGCTGAGGTGCGTATCCGTCTCCGGGGGCTGGAGCGTACCAATGTCTGCATCTTTGGCCCGCCGGACTGCGAACCGCTGTTGGGCGTCGTTACCTTGGGAAGTTTTGGACTGGCCGCTGACCCGGTGAACGGGCGGCTGGTGCCGGCCCGGATGTTTCTCTGAAATGCCCCTTTTCAATTAGGGTATAATACCCCCGAACAACCCATCCTTAACCCGTCGAGGTTTGCCTGCAATGTTCACGCCCGTACCCAGCCGCGTCAGTATGCCGGAACTGGATTCCCGGATCTTGCAATACTGGAAGGAGCGGGATGTTTTCCGCCGCACGGAGACGGAACGCCCCGACGCTCCCCTGTTTATGCTCTACGAAGGCCCGCCCACGGCCAACGGCAGCCCGGGCATCCACCACGTCCTGGCCCGCGTCTTTAAGGATGTCATCTGCCGCTACCGCACCATGAAAGGCTACCGCTGCCTCCGCAAGGGCGGCTGGGATACCCACGGCCTGCCCGTGGAACTGGAAGTCGAAAAGGAACTCGGCCTCACTTCCAAGCGGGAAATCGAGGAGTACGGCATCGAGAACTTCAACCGCCAGTGCCGGGAAAGCGTGTTCCGCTATGTCAAGGAGTGGGAGGAGCTGACCGACCGGATCGGTTTCTGGGTCGATATGGAACATCCCTATGTCACCCTGGACAACGACTTTATCGAAACCGGCTGGTGGATTATCAAAGAGCTGTGGGATAAAGGTCTCCTTTACGAAGGACTGCGCGGCACTCCCCACTGTCCCCGCTGCGAAACCAGCCTCAGCTCCCACGAAGTAGCCCTCGGCTATCAGGAAAACACGCCCGATCCGTCGGTGTTTATCAAATTCCTGCTGACGGAACCGGCCGCCGGCCTGCCGGTTGACGGCAGCATTCCCACCTACCTGCTGGCTTGGACGACTACCCCTTGGACGCTGCCCGGCAATACCGCCCTGGCCGTGGCTGCCGCCGCCAATTATGCCATCGTCGAGCTGGCACGGGAGGGGCAAACGGAGCGGCTGATTCTGGCGGCGGAACTGCTGGAATCCGCCCTGCGGCAAGAATACCGGGTAGTGGCTGCCGTCAAGGGCGCGGATTTGGTGGGAACCGGCTATCGGCCGCTCTACCCGCCGGCCGACTATGGCACGGAAATCCGCCGCTTTGTCCGCCGGCCCGGCCCCGGCGGCGCCACGATTACCGAACTGGAAACCGTCGCCGCCCTGGATCCCCGGGTTGTGGCCGGCGACTTTGTATCCCTGGAGGATGGCACCGGCCTGGTTCATATCGCCCCGGCTTTTGGCGACGAGGACTTGGGCCTGGGCCGCGACCGGGAATTGGCCTTTGTCCAACCGGTGGATTTGAGCGGCCGCATTACCGGCAACTATCCCTTTGCCGGCCAATTCGTCAAAGACGCCGACAGTGCCATTATGCAGGACTTGGCCGCCCGGGGCCTGCTCTATCACCGGGATACCTATCGCCATACCTATCCCTTCTGCTGGCGCTGCGACACCCCCCTCCTCTACTACGCCAAATCCTCCTGGTACATCCGCACCACCGCCCACAAAGACCGCCTGGTCAGCTACAACAGCGGCATCAACTGGTATCCCGACTACATCCGGGAGGGCCGGTTCGGGGAATGGCTGCGGAACAATGTGGATTGGGCCATTTCCCGGGAGCGCTATTGGGGTACCCCCCTGCCCATCTGGCAGTGCCGGGCCTGCGGCCACCGGGTCTGCATCGGCAGCGTCGCCGAATTGAAAGCCGCCGCCCTTCCCGGTCAGCAAGACCGGGTGGACAATTTGGATTTGCATCGTCCCTATGTGGATGATATAGCCTTGGCCTGCCCGGTGGCCGATTGCGGCGGCGAAATGCGCCGCATCCCGGAAGTAATGGACGCCTGGTTTGACTCCGGCGCGATGCCCTTTGCCCAGTGGCATTATCCCTTTGACAATCCGGGCATTGACACCGACGGCCGCTTTCCCGCCGATTACATCTGCGAGGCCGTCGACCAGACCCGCGGCTGGTTTTACAGCCTCCACGCCTTGGCTACCCTGCTCAAGGAACAGCCCTCTTACCGCAATGTCATCTGCCTGGGGCTGATTCTGGACGGGCGCGGGCAAAAGATGAGCAAGCACGTGGGCAATGTGGTGCAGCCGGCGACGGTGCTGGACGCCCACGGGGCCGATGCCCTGCGCTGGTATCTCTTTACCGCCTCCCATCCCGGCGAACCTCGCCGCTTTTCCGACCGCCTGGTCAACGAAACCCTGCGCCGGGTGCTGCTGACCCTCTGGAATGTCAATTCCTTTTTTACCAACTACGCCGCCATCGACCAGTTCCATCCGGAGCAGATTCCCGCCGACTGGCGGCCCGAAACCGAACTGGATCGCTGGGTGCTGGCCGAGCTTAATCTGCTGGTGTCCCAGGTGGACGGCTATCTGGACGCCTACAATCCCACGGATGCCGGCCGCCGCATTCAGGAGTTCATTGACCAGCTTTCCAACTGGTATGTGCGCCGCAGCCGCCGCCGGTTCTGGAAAAGCGAAAACGACAGCGACAAGTTGGCGGCCTACGCTACCCTGTACCAGTGTCTGGTCACCGTGGCCCGCCTGATGGCCCCCTTGGCCCCCTTTATGGCGGAGGAACTGTACCGCAGCCTGGTCTGCGCCGTGAACCCGGCGGCCCCGGACAGCGTCCACCTCGCCGCCTACCCCACGGCCGACGAATCCCTGATCGACCGGGATTTGATGGCCGCCACCCGCCTGGCCATGCAGGTCGCCAGTATGGGCCGGGCCGCCCGGGCCAAAGCCGGCGTCAAGGTGCGTCAGCCCCTGGCCCAAGTGCAGGTCTGCGGCCGGGCCGACTACCTGAACCAGGTTGGCCCGCAGATTCTCGAGGAACTCAACATCAAGGAATTGACGATTCTCGAGGATGACGCCGCCTATCAGGAACGGGTGCGGTCGGCGGCCCAAGCCCAAGGGGAAACCGAATTTTCCGGCCACGGCATCTATCCGGTGGACGACTATTGGGTATCCATTGAGCCGGGCTGTCTCGTGGCCCTTGACGCCCGGATTACTCCGGAACTGGCCGCGGAGGGGCTGGCCCGGGAATTGGCCCACCGCATCCAGGGCCTGCGCCGCAATGCCCGCTTTGAGTTGACCGACCGCATTATTGCCTACTACCAGGGCCCGGCGGAAGTGGCGGAGGTGATGCAGACCCACGCCGCCTACATCCAGCAGGAAACCTTGAGCGATGAACTGGTCGCCGCCCCCCCGCCGGCGGAGGCCCAGTCCGAAACCCAAAAAGTCGAGGGCATGGCAGTAACCCTCGGCGTCCGCCGCGTCTAGCGGTTGTCTAGGGAATTGCCCGTTCTGCGGTGGGGTATTTCCGCTCATCCTGAACTTGTTGAAGGACGAATATCCCACAATGGAACGGAATCCAAAGGAATCATCCTATGCCCGAACTCCCGGAAGTAGAAAATGCCCGGCAAGTCCTGATTAAATTCGGCTTGCCGGGCCGTACCTTTGCCAAGGTCCAAGTCGGTTGGGCCAACTGCGTCAAGGGCGGCTCCGTCGAGGATTTTGTCCTGGATCTGCCCGGCCGCCGGATTGGGGAAATCGACCGCCGCGGCAAATACCTGCTGCTGTCCCTCGATTCGGAGGAAACCCTGATTATCCACTTGGGAATGACCGGCGGCTTGAAAGTGCAGCCGGCGGATCAACCGGCTGACCCGCTGGTGCGCCATATCTTTGCTTTGGATGATGGCCGGGAATTGCGTTTCCGCGATCCCCGCAAGTTCGGACACCTGCGCTTGACCGCCGACTTGAGCCAAGCCTTGCCGGCCTTTGGCCCGGAACCCCTGTCCCCGGCCTTTACCCCGGAAATCCTGGCGGCCAACCTGCAAAGCCACAATGCCCCCCTCAAGGCAATGCTGCTGGAGCAGTCCATCGTCGCCGGCTTGGGCAACCTTTATGTGGACGAATCCCTCTATCTTTCCGGCCTGCATCCCTTGCGCCCGGCCAACTCTCTCGACGCGGCGGAAATTCCCCGTCTGCACGGCAGTATCGTCACCGCCCTGCAATCAGCCACCGCCCAATACAATCAGGCCCGGGAAACCGAATGGCCCGACCCGCCCTCGGCCCTGCATACCTGGACTATCCCCCGCAAGGACGGCGCGCCCTGCCCCCAATGCCAAAACCCCATAGCCGGCATCCGGATCCGCGGCCGGGGAACTTTCTTTTGCCCGGGTTGCCAAGGCGAAACGGCGCAGTAGCAAAGAGGGCGGTTTGGCGCGTTACGTTCTGTCGCCGGGTATTGCTTCCGCTCCTCCTGAACTTGTTGCAGGATGAATAGCGGCAGCAGGACAAAACCCCTTGGCGCGGGGTTTTGCCGCCTTACTCTACTTCCAGCAGCGGCTCCAGCTTGCCCAGCAACTCTTGAACGAATTGCAGGTGCCGGCGTACCGCCCGGCGCCGCATCCAGTTTTCATAAAAATTGGAATGCAGCCGGGACGCCTGGTGAAACCGGTCGGACAACTCTACATCCCCGGTCGCGTCCACCAGATCCTCGATAACTTCGTACAAAAGCCGGTGGTGGCGGTGCGGCCAGCCCCGTTCCTCGGCCACGGCCTTGACCATCTGCGCCGCCGCGCCCCAACCCTTTTCCGAGGCTTGGCGCAAGTCCTCCTCAGCCAGATACTGATACGCCTTGCCCATCAGCTCCCGGCTGGCGTCGGCGTAACCACTGGTGGATTCCAGCATTGGCGCAACTCCTCAATTTACATGGATTAACCGGATATACTGGATTTTCCCCCTCCTGCTAGGCAAGATTCTTTCCCATCCGGCAAGAACCCTCAATAGCAGGCGAAAAATCCTGTCTATCCGGTTAATCCATGTTAAATCGCCTAGCTCGGCAGGCAAGCGGTGCTGGTGATTTCCACCAGGTTGTCCGCCGCGCCGAAGTTGGCGATGATGGCGGTGCGGGCCGGGTAGTCCTGGGGAAAGAACTCCCGATAAACCTCGTTGAACCCGGGCAAGTCCTCGGCCCGGGTTACATAACAGGTGTTGGTCAGCACATCGTCCAACGAAGCCCCGGCCGTTTCCAGAATCATCCGAATCCGCTCCAGGGCGTAGCGGGTCTGCTGCCGGATGCCGTCGCCGGTCTCGCCGGTAGCGGGATGGCGGCCGGTGCAGCCCTGGACAAAAACCAGGTCGCCGAACCGGGTGGCTTGGGACAGGGGATTGCTGCCCGGCGCCAAGTCCGGGCAGGTAATTATCTCTTTCCGCGGCATATCAATTCTCCTCCCGCCGATTTGACCGTTAACCTATGCCGGGCATAGTATAGACCGGCGGGATGTATGTCAAATCAGAAACCGCCCCTTGCCGGAGTCGTCCCCTATGCCGCCGGAAACCCCAACTACCCCCGCCGCCCCGGTGACCGCCGCGGCCCGCATCACCAGTCTCGACCTGATTCGCGGCGGGGCGGTATTGGGCATCCTGCTGATGAACGCCGTATCTTTCAAGTACGGGTCGGTGCCTTACTGGAATATCAGCGCCGGCGGGATGAATAACGGGCTGGATTGGGCGGTAGGGATTTTCGGCGAGATTTTCGTCGACCAGAAGTTTATGGGGCTGTTTTCCCTGCTGTTCGGCGCCGGCATTATGCTGTTCATTGACCGGGCCGCCGCCCGCAACCGCCATCCCGTCCTGCTGAACTTGTGGCGCAACGGCCTGCTGCTGCTTATGGGTCTCCTCCATTCCCTCTTGTGGCAAGGGGATGTGCTGGTAGTGTACGCCCTATCCGCCCTGTTTCTGCTGGCCCTGCGGAAACTGCCGGCCCAAGCCCTGATCATAATTGGCGCGGTTATTTTCCTGTTGACGGCGGCCAATGGCTTGCTGATGCAGTATATCGCCAACGCCGCCGCCGCGCCCCTGGCCGGCCTCTGGACACCCACCGACCTACCCTTGGGCCAAGGGGAACCGGTGGACAATCTGCTGCTCTTGATGACCCTGCTCAACTATTTTCTGCGGGGCTTGGGGCTGATCCTTATGGGGGCCGGCTTGTACCGCGCCGGCTTTATGCACGGCGACCGGCCGGCCCGGACTTACTGGTTTACGGCCTTAATCGGATTAGGGCTTGGCCTGCCTTTGGCCGCCGCCGGCATTGCCTTTACCGCCCTGAACGGATTCAGCCGGGAAGTCGCTTTTATCGGGCAAATTCCCAACACCGTTGGCACCATTCCCGCCGCCCTGGGCTATCTGAGCCTGATTGTCCTGTGGAACAAGAGCGGCGACACTTGGCTGAAAGGGCGGCTGCGCGCCGTAGGCCGGATGGCCTTGACCAACTATCTGACCCAAACCGTCCTGGGCGTCCTGATCTTGACCCACCTGCTGGCCGACGCCGCTATCGGCCGCAGTGGGGTACTGGTCTTTATCCTGGCGGTGTGGGTTTTGCAACTGGCATGGTCGGCGGCGTGGCTCAACCACTTCCGCTTTGGCCCCATGGAATGGCTCTGGCGGGTTGCCACCTACCGCCGCGGCCAGCCCCTGCGGCGATGAGAATTAACATGGATATACAGGATTATCGCTTGCTGTGTAAGGTTCTTTCCAACCCGGCCAGAATCCTCAATAGCAAAAAGCAAAATCCTGTCTATCCTGTCTATCCATGTTTGAATCCCCAAATTAACCGGTTGCAAAACCCGGTCAAAATTATATACAATCATTGGCAAAGTCGCGGACTACTCTGGTTAAGGGGGAAAACAGGCTATGCCCAAGATAGACGCCGGCAACCTGCGGAACGTGGCGCTGCTGTCCCATAGCGGCGCTGGCAAGACATCCCTGTGCGAGACCCTGCTGTTCAACGCCAAGGCCGTTACTCGGATCGGCCGGGTGGAGGACGGCAACACCGTTTCCGACTACGAACCGGAGGAAATCAAGCGGGGCGGCAGCATCCAGACCACCCTGGTTTCCTGCGGCGGCGACGGCTACAAAGCCAACTTTCTGGACACCCCGGGCTATGACGACTTCTTTGGCGAAGTGGTCAGCGCCCTGCGGGTCGTGGAAAGCGCCACCATCCTGCTGGCCGCCACTTCCGGGGTGGATGTAGGCACGGAACGCTCCTGGCAGCAGCGCCAGGAACATAACCTGCCTTGCCTGCTCCTGGTCAACAAAATGGATCGGGAAAACGCCAGTTTTGCCCGCACCGTGGCCGACATTCAAGGCAGTTTCGGCAGCCATTGCGTACCCTTTCAACTGCCCATCGGCGAGGCCCAGGACTTTAAGGGCGTGGTCAGCGTGGTTAACCCGCCGGCGGAAATTCCGGCGGAAGTAGCCGACGAGTTTGATGCCGCCCGGGAGCGGCTGATCGAGGCCGTGGCCGAGGCCGACGACGCCTTGGCCGACAAGTATCTGGAGGGCGAGGAATTGACCCCGGCGGAAATTATCGCCGGGGCCAAGGCGGCCATCCTTTCCGGAGCCTTGATTCCCATCCTGGCCTGCTCCGCCACCCAGAACCTCGGCGTCAGCGAATACCTGGATACCATCCGGGACTTTTTCCCGTCTCCGGAGGAAGGGGCCAAGCCGGCAATGCAGGACGGCGGCGGCAAAGATGTCGAGTTGGCCGTGGATCCGGCCGGGCCGCTGGCCGCTTTCGTGTTCAAGACCACCGCCGATCCCTTTGTGGGCAAACTTTCCCTGTTCCGGGTCTATCGCGGCAGCATCGCCAGCAACTCGGAAGTGTGGAACGGCGCCCGCAATCAGAACGAGCGCATCGGCCAGCTTTACCTGCCCCGGGGCAAATCCCAGGAAAACATTGCCGAAGTCACCGCCGGGGATATGGGGGCCATCGGCAAACTGGCGGCCACCGTTACCGGCGACACCCTGTCGGCCCGGGAACAGCCGGTTGCCTTTGCCCGCATCGCCTTTCCCCGCGGCTACTACAGCGTGGCGGTAGCCCCGGCCACCAAAGCCGACCTCGACAAAATGTCCACTTCCCTGGCCCGGATCGTCGAGGAGGATCCCAGCCTGCGCTACTCCCGGGATGCCGACACCGGCGACAGCCTGCTCACCGGCTTGGGCGACGCGCAGATTGAGGTTGCCATTGACCGCATCAAGCGCAAGTTCGGCGCCGACCTGGTGCTGCGCCGGCCCCGGGTGGCTTACCGGGAAACCATCACCCGGATTACCAACACCGAATACCGCCACAAAAAGCAGTCCGGCGGTCACGGGCAGTACGGCCATGTGCTGCTGCGGCTGGAGCCGATGGACCGGGACAACGGCTTTGCGTTCGGCTCGGAAGTGGTCGGCGGCCGGGTGCCGCGGGAGTATATCCCAGCCGTGGAAAAGGGCGTCGTCAAGTCCATGGAGGAGGGCGTGCTGGCCGGCTACCCGGTGGTGGACTTGAAAACCGTCATCTACGACGGCAGCTACCACGACGTGGACTCCTCCGGGATGTCCTTCGAGATTGCCAGCTCCCAGGCTTTCAAGAAAGGCATGGAGGCCGCCAGCCCCATCCTGCTGGAGCCGATTGTCCGGCTGACGGTGAATGTGCCGGATGCCTACACCGGGGAAATTATGAGCGACCTGAACGGCAAGCGCGGCCGCATCCTGGGGATGACTCCGGGCGACAATTACACGGTGGTCGATGCCGAAGTCCCCCTGTCCGAAGTGCAGCGCTACTCCCAGGATATGCGCTCCCTGACCCAGGGCCGGGGCAGCTACCGGATGGAGTTTGACCACTACGAACCGGTGCCGCCCAACATCGAGCAGCGGGTCATCGCCGAAGCCAAGCGGATGCGCGAGGAGGAACGGGTCTAACCCGGCCACTGCGCTGTTGCGGGATAAGTTGACCGGGGCGGGTTTAACCCGCCCCGGTTTTATTCCCGCCTATATTGGATAAGAGCAACGCCGCCGAGGTGTAGCAATGGCAGAAGTTCAGCCCATCGAAACCCTGGAGGATTATGACCGGGCCTTGGCCCGGCTTTGGGCCGTTTTTGACGCCGAACCCGGGACGCCGGAATCCGACGAATGCGACGCCCTGGCGGCTTTAGTGGCTGCCTACGACGACTTGCACTATCCCATCCCGGACCCGTCGCCCTCCGACCTTATCCAGGGGCGGCTGGATGCCTTGGGGCTGACCGAGGCTGACCTGATTCCCGGCATTGGCAACCGGGAAAAGGTGGCTCAAGTGCTGACCGGCCAGAGGGAAATTACGCCGGAAATGGCCGCGGCCTTGCGCCAGCTTTTGGGTGTAGCAGTGGCAGACCTGCTGCCTGCCGGATGGAGTCCGACTGCTACGAAACCGGCACTCTCCGACCTCGATCAACAGTTGCGCGATGCAACTGTAGGGGTTCAGGGTGAGGAACGGGTGTAGCCCTACCCTCACTCCCCCTAGGCCGCCGGAAAAATCGCATCAGCCCGGAAAGCAAAGCCCGGCAGAACGGCGGATACCGGTACCATATCGCCGGCATAAATCCCTTGAGAGTGGAAAGCGCCCTCCTGCAAAGTCAGCACCTCGATGGAACGCGCCACCGGATCCACCAGCCAATACTCCCGGACGCCAAAGCGGGCGTAGCGTTCCCGTTTCAGCACCAGGTCGCGGCGGGAAGTCGAGGGCGACAACACCTCCACCACCAAATCCGGCGCGCCTTCGCAAGCCCGCGCCGTGATGATGCTCTGACGGTCGGCCGCCACAAACAGGATGTCCGGTTGTAGCGTGTCCCAGAGGGAAAGAAGCACGTCAAAGGGAGCGATGAAAACCTCTCCCAAGCCGTGTTGATCCACCCAATCGGCCAGCAGGCGCGCCAGTTTAAGCACCGTCCGCTGGTGAACGGAACTGGGGGCAGGAGACATTTCGTAAAACTCCCCGTCGATAAGTTCGTACCGCCGGTCGTCCGGCAACTGGCAGTAGTCCTCGTAGGTGTAGCGGACTTTGGGTTTTTTCGTAACCATTACCATTGGCCTCCGGTCTTTGCGGCAAATCAGGCACGGTTGCCTTTGCCGTCACTATACCCCAAAACCCCCCGGCCTAAAACCCCCAGCCCGGCCGGTATTCCCCGAACACTTCCCGCAAAACGCCCATCATTTCCCCCAAAGTGGCATAGGCCCGCACCGCCGCCAGCAGCGGCGGCATCAAGTTGGCGGAGCCTCGGGCCGCCCGTTCCAAGTCCCGCAGGGCGGCCGCCACCGCCCGATTGTCCCGAGTGCGGCGCAGTTCGTTCAAGCGGTGGATGTGCCGGGCCGCGCCCTCCTCGTCCACCCGCAGCAGGGGAATGGACAAGGTTTCGTCAGTAATGTATTCGTTGACGCCCACGGTAATCCGTTCTTTCCGATCCTCCTCCCGCTGATAAAGATAGGCGGCGTCGGCAATTTCCCGTTGGAAAAAGCCCGATTCCAGAGCCGGCAATACCCCGCCGACATCCTCAATGCGGCGGAAGTAATCATAAGCCGCCGTTTCCATCGCATTGGTCAGGGATTCCAGGTAGTAACTGCCGCCCATAGGGTCGACGGTTTCGGTTACGCCGGTTTCGTAAGCGATAATCTGCTGGGTGCGGAGGGCTTGCAAAGCGGCCGATTCCGAGGGCAAAGCCCAGGCTTCATCCTTGCCGTTGGTGTGCAGGGATTGGCAGCCGCCCAGCACGGCGGCCAGGGCTTGCAGGCCCACCCGCACCACATTGTTTTCCGGCTGCTGCGCGGTCAAAGCGGCCCCGGAGGTTTGGGCGTGAAAGCGCAGCCACCAAGAGCGGGGGTTTTGCGCCTGAAAAGTGTCCCGCATTTCCCGGGCCCAAATCCGCCGGGCCGCCCGGAACTTGGCGATTTCCTCGAAAAAGTCGTTATGGGCATTGAAAAAGAAACTGAGCCGGGGGGCAAAATCATCCACCGCCAGCCCCCGGTCGATACAGCGGCGTACATACTCAAAGCCGTCGGCCAGAGTAAAAGCCAATTCCTGCACCGCCGTAGAGCCGGCCTCCCGGATGTGGTAGCCGCTGATGCTGACCGGATTCCAGCGCGGCAAATGCTGGGCGGCGAACTCCACCGTGTCCACCACCAGGCGCAGGGAGGGCTCCGGCGGAAAGATGTATTCGTTCTGGGCAATGTATTCCTTGAGAATGTCGTTCTGCAAGGTGCCGCCGATTTTTTCCGGCGGGACGCCCTGCTTTTCCGCCACCACCAGATACATCGCCCAGATGATAGCCGCCGGGCTGTTGATGGTCATCGAGGTGGTGACTTGGCCCAGGGGGATGCCGTCAAACAGGGTTTCCATATCGGACAGAGAGGATACGGCAACGCCGCACTTGCCGAACTCTCCGGCGGCCCGGGGGTCGTCGGTATCGTAGCCGTAGAGGGTCGGCAGGTCAAAGGCGGTACTGAGGCCGGTTTGCCCCTTATCCAGCAGAAAGCGGAATCGCGCGTTGGTTTCCTGCGGCAAGCCAAAGCCGGCGAACATCCGCATCGTCCACAGGCGGGAACGATAGCCGCCGGGATGAACGCCGCGCAGATAGGGAAACTCTCCGGGCAAACCGCTGTCCCGCAGATAATCGGCCTCGGCCAAATCCTCCGGCGTATAAACCGGATTGACCGGCAGTTGCGACGGGGTTTTATAGGCCGCCTTGCGGCCCTGGACCGCGGCGTCATTCCGTTCCCGCCAACGGCGGCCCTGCTCCCGCAGCTGCGCCAATTCCTCCGGGGAAAACACCGGTACACCTCCGGGCCTGGAATTAAAACCGGGCTTTATCCACTAAACGCGACAATACTACTTTACCACAGCGGCCGGGGAATGGGGTAGCTGGGGCAATTGCAATACCTGACAAACCCCAACCGCCCTTTCTACCGTCATTCCCGCGTAAGCGGGAATCCAGAAAATCCGGATGGATAAATCGTTCTATTCCGCTCATCCTGAACTGGTTGAAGGACGGGCAACGGCAGGGGCAGACCAGCTTATCCTGAATTGGTTGCCGGATGGGCGGGGGCGGGTCGGCCGTTCGGTCCTCCTCCCCCTCCTCAAAATCCGGCGGCGGCGGGGGATAGTCCATAGCCCACCGCTCGGCAATTTCCTCCTCCGTCAACCTCAGCCGGGACAGCATCTGTTCCTGATGCGGATCCGGCGCGAAGTCAGGATTCGGCGCCCGTTCCAGCAGCTCGGTAAAAGCGGCCAGCAGACCCGTTACCCGCACCAGCCGTTCCCGCACCACCGGCTCGTACATCCAATCCTCGTAAAAATTGTCGTGCAACTGGTCGGCGGTGTCCTGCATCACCCCCAAGTCCGGCAGGCCATACTCGGCGGACAGCAGATGCACGATATTGCGCCGCCGGTTATGGGAATCGTGCCGCCAGTACCGCTGCTCGGCCAACGCCCTAACGCCGTGGGCGACGGCTCCGGAGGCTTTGTCGCACGCCTGCACCCGGTCGCCGCGCTTATCCAGTTCATAGCCGGCCTGTCGAATCAGCCGCCGACTGGTTTTAAGGTGATGCTCCACCCCCGGCGGATTGCCGTTGGCGGCGGCGCCGTTGTTGTTAAGGGTCATATCCGGCTTTCCCTCCCGATTCCCGTTTTCCCCATTGTAACATACCCCCGGCTTATTCCCGCCTCCTTTCTACCGTCCTTCCCGCCGTCCCGCCGACCGTCATTCCCGCGTAAGCGGGAATCCCGACGGTACTGCCTTATGCCGCCGCAGTCTTGGCAAGCCACCGCCGGATTCCCGCTTACGCGGGAATGACGGTAGGCGGGCATCGGAAAAGAACGCCAAAAAAATTTTCGAAATTGCCCCCGCCCCCCCTTTACAAACCCCAAACCTTGTGATAGGATGAAATTAACGTCGGGGACGAAATCTCGCCAGGGCGAGATTTCGTCCCCGACGTTTCTGTTGGGGGCCTCTTAGGAGGTTCCTTTATGCCCAAGTTTCTTATGTTGGGTATCGCCCTGTTCCTGGTGCTGGCCGCCGCCGGGTATGGCATTGCCACCCTCCAAGCCCGTTCTATCCCCTGGGACTGCGCCGACTGGCAAGCCTTTGCCCATTCCGACCGGACTACGTCCATCCTGGAATCCCTGGCCGAGAACCGGGGCAAAACCCTCTACTGCGGCGTCGATCAGTCCGATACCTTTACCAAGGCCGAGACCTGGGAGGCCGGCAAAGACCGCAACGAACGGGATGACACCGTCTATTTCGGAAAGCGCGGCCAATTCCGGGGTTTCATCGCCGCCCAGGAGGGTTATCTGACCGACGGGGAATCCGGCGTTACCGGGGTCAGCATTGACCGCATCTTTGAGTTTCCCCGGGAGGAACGGCGGCGCACCAAGCGGGTTAAGCGGCTCCACATTGCGTCCGAGGGGTTTTGCCCGGATCCGCATCCGGATGAGGATGGCGGCGCGAACGGGGAGGAAACGAACCCGCAACCCGGCACCTTGGCTTGCACGGATTGGGGTCCCTTCCCCGGTAGCCAGAACGCGGTAAACCAGGATGGGATACGGAACGGCAAGGCCACTCAGATTAACAGCATGGACGGCGGCAACCGAGCCATTGGTGACACCACTTGGAATATCCCGTGGACTTTTCCCTCGGTGGAATACTGGCAGGATAAGGCGGAAACCGCCGCCAAAAACGCTTGTCGGGATCAGGGCTATCCGTCGGTCAGCAATGTGGTTTTCGGCCAAGGCCACCGCCGGAACGTTACCGGGGGCAATGATGTGCGTCGGGGCATTGACGACGCCGGCTTGGGCTGGTTTTTGCGGGAGAACGACAACGCGTATGCTTGGAGATACTCCGCCCGGCAAAGCCGGACTTGGACGGCCACCTGCAAGAAAGTCATCCGGCGCACCCGGAAGTAGGGTATAACCGGAAACCTTTTGCCGCCATTTCCCGGCTTGGGCGGGGGATGGCGGCTTTTGCGTTATCCCGATAGCTGTCCCCTATCGTCATTCCCGCGTAAGCGGGAATACCGCGGTGGCTTGACCAGTCTGCGGCATTATAAGGCAGTACCGTCGAGATTCCCGCTTACGCGGGAATGACGGTAGCGGGGGCGGCGGAAAGGACGGTGGGGGATGATTATACCCCCTCCGGGTCATCCTCCTCATCCTCCGGCGGCACAAAGGGCGGCAGGGGCGGCGGATAGTCAATCAGCGGCAAGGCGGCGGCTTCCTCCTCGGACAAAAGCAACCGCGCAATGGCCCGCTGCTGCTCTGGAGAGGGCGTATAATCCGGGTTGTTGCCCTGCGCCCGCACCGCCCACAAAAGCTCCATACCGGCCGTGATGCGGGACAGGTACTCGCTCAACTCCCACTCGTACATCCGATCCTCGTAGAAGTTGTTGTGAACCTGGTCGGCGATCGCCTGCAAGTTGGTCAGTTCCGGCAGCCGGAACTCGGCGGCCAGCAGGTTGACAATCTGCCGGCGCAGGTTATGGGAATCGTGCCGCCATTGCCGATCGCAGCCGATGGCTTTGACCGCGTGGGCTACGGCCCCGGCGGCCTTGTCCGAGGCTTGCAGTCGATCGCCTTTTTTGTGCAGTTCGTAGTGGGCCTGGGCCAGCAACCGCCGGGCATCGCCAGCCCGGCGGTCGCCGATTTCCGAGGGCATAAGGGAACTCCTGTCCAGGATTTGCGCTGCTTGGATTATTATACCCCCTAAACCCCGAAAAGGGAATAGGTGCGGGCGCCCGCCCCCCGTCCTTCCCGCGCAAGGGGGAATCCCGAAATGCCTGATGGGTAGTAGGCCGGTCTTTGGCAATACCGTTCGGGATTCCCGCTTACGCGGGAATGACGGTAGGTGCAGCAGGAATGACGGTAAGGGGGCAGCAGGAATGACGGTAAGGGGGCGGCAGGAAAAGGACGGTAAAGGCGGCGGGAAGGACCGTTTATATATTCAATTGCCCGATTCTAATTAAAGCCAACGCCGGCTATTCCCATTTATCCCCATTTAGTATATCCTGTTGTCAGGCAAAATAGGGGAGAAGTATTGCGCGCCTTAATCGTATCCGACATTCATTCCAACCTGGCGGCTTTGACGGCGGTGGCAGCGGATGCGGCGGCCCGGGGCGGTTTTGACGCGGTGTGGTGCTTGGGGGATACGGTGGGTTACGGCCCGGAGCCGGGGGAATGTATTGAATGGCTGCGCCGCCAATCCTTGACGGCGGTGGCCGGCAATCACGACCACGCCGCCCTGGATCGGCGGGATATTGCCGATTTTAACCCTAACGCCGCGGCGGCTGCGGTGTGGACGGCCCGGCAGCTTTCCCGGGAGGATACGGCTTTTCTGGCCGCCTTGCCGCTGACCGTTGCTGTCCCGCCCTTTACCCTGGTGCATGGCAGCCTGCGCGCCCCTTTGCAGGAATATCTGCTGAGTCCGGCGGCGGCCGCCGCTACCTTGGCCCGGCTGACCACGCCCTACTGTCTGGTGGGCCATTCCCATTTGCCTTTCCGCTGCGTGGAAAACCGGAAGGGGCCGGAATTCGTAGAATTTGCCGAGGATGAAATCTATCCGTTGGATGAACGGCGGTGGATTATCAATCCGGGCAGCGTGGGGCAGCCCCGGGATTATGATGCCCGGGCCAGTTATGGGGTGTACGACAGCGCGGCCGGCACGGTGGCGCGGCATCGGGTACCTTACGACATCGCCGCCACTCAGGATAAAATGCGGCAAGCCGGCCTGCCGCCGGGATTGATTGACCGGCTGAATTATGGGGTTTAAGGTAACATCCTAGGGGATTCCCTGGGCCAGTTGGGGTATTCATCCGGCGGCAAGTTCAGGACGGCCCTTCAACAAGTTCAGGGTGAGCGGAAAACGATGAGTTCCGGGTGAGCGGAAAAGGATAATTCGCCGGCAAAAAATCCAATTCGGTCAATGTATTGACAAAGCCGGGAATTTATCGTTACTATGTTGCAACCTTTATACCGGCCCCGGTTTTGAGGGCTGGTTGCGGATGCTGCGGCGGCCCGCTAGCTCAACTGGCAGAGCAACGGACTCTTAATCCGTAGGTTCTCGGTTCGACCCCGAGGCGGGTCACCAAACCGCAGCGACAGGAAACGAAAACGGGTCCTACTAACTGCGGGGGAGTGTCGGAATCGGCAGACGAGCATGATTTAGGATCATGTGCTGTAAAGCGTGGGAGTTCGAGTCTCCCCTTCCCCACCATCCGCGGTGGTCCGTTGCGACGGGAATAAGTTAGGGTCCCAACATACGCAAGCCGGCCGCCGGCCGCCGCCCTGGGGCGGCCGCCCGTTGCCGGGGGGAGGCTCGGTGGCTACTCTGCTGGAAGTTAAAGACCTGCGCACCCACTTCTACACCTTTGAGGGTGTAGTCAAGGCGGTGGACGGGGTTTCCTACGAGGTCGAGGAGGGGGAAACCCTGGGCCTGGTGGGGGAAAGCGGTTGCGGCAAAAGCGTCAGCGCCCTTTCCCTGATGCGGCTCATTCCCGACCCGCCCGGCAAAATCGTGGAGGGGGAACTGCTCTTCGAGGGCGAGGACATCCTGAAAATCGATATGGACGATATGCGCCGCATCCGGGGCGCCAAAATGTCCATGGTCTTTCAGGAACCCATGACCTCGCTCAACCCGGTGCTGACCCTGGAGCGGCAGTTGAGCGAAACGCTGCAACTGCACAAGGGGATGAGCCGGGAGCAGTCCCGCCAGGAGTCGGTCAACCTGCTGGCCCGGGTGGGCATCCCGGACGCGGAACGGCGGGTGCGGCAGTATCCCCATCAGTTCAGCGGCGGGATGCGGCAGCGGGTGATGATTGCGATGGCCCTCAGCTGCAATCCCAAGCTGATTATCGCCGACGAGCCGACCACCGCCCTCGATGTAACCATTCAGGCCCAGATTCTGGAGTTGATGAAAAGCCTGACCAGCGAGTTCGGGGTGTCTCTTATCGTCATCACCCATAACCTGGGGGTGGTAGCCCGCTATGCCGACCGGATGAACATTATGTACGCCGGAAAAATCATCGAGCGGGGGACGGCCCGGGAGGTCTATAGCAATCCCCGCCATCCCTACACCGTCGGCCTGCTGAAATCGGTGCCGCGGCTGGATTTGCCGCGCCGGGCCAAGCTCGACCCCATCGAGGGGCAGCCGCCGGATTTGATTAACGTGCCGCCGGGCTGTTCTTTCCGGGAACGCTGCCGCTGGGCGGTGGACAAGTGCGCCACGGATACGCCGCCCTTGCAGCTGGTCAACGAAGGCCACTGGTCGGCCTGCTGGCGCTCGGACGATCTGGGACCGTCGGCCCTGGACTTTCTGCTGACCGAGGAAAGCGACGGGGGCAACGGAACGGCGGCGGCCGCCGCGGAATAGACCGGGGGCAACCTTGCGGAAAATCCGCCGGGGAGAGGATTAGAGTATGACCACCATGACCGAAACCGGGACGCGGACTAACGGCACGGCCCAGACGGGCGACATCCTGCTGGAGGTCCAGAACCTCAAGATGTATTTCCCGGTTACCGCCGGCATCATCTTTCAGCGGGCGGTAGCCCAGATCAAGGCGGTGGACGATGTGAGTTTCTTTGTCCGCCGCGGGGAAACCCTGGGCCTGGTGGGGGAAAGCGGCTGCGGCAAAACCACCACCGGCCGCTGCATCCTCCAGTTGTACCGGCCCACCGCCGGCAATGTGATTTTCGACGGCCAGGAACTGACCGGCCTCTCCACCCGCAATATGCGGGTGATGCGGCGGCAGATGCAGGTCGTCTTTCAAGACCCCTACAGTTCCCTGAACCCTCGGATGACCGCCGGCAACATCATCGGCGAGCCGCTGATTGTCCACGGCCTGGTCAACAGCAAAGAGGAATATCGGGCGCGGGTGGCCGAGTTGCTGCAAAATGTGGGGTTGAATCCCTATATGGCCGACCGCTTTCCCCACGAGTTCAGCGGTGGGCAGCGGCAGCGGATCGGCGTGGCCCGGGCCTTGTCCGTGGATCCGTCCTTTATCGTCTGCGACGAGCCGGTGTCGGCCCTGGATGTGTCCATTCAGGCCCAGGTTATCAACCTGCTGGAGGATTTGCAGGAAAGGTTTGACCTGACTTATCTGTTCATTGCCCACGACCTGTCGGTGGTGCGGCATATCAGCAACCGGGTAGCGGTGATGTACCTGGGCCACATGGTGGAAATTGCCGACCGCAACGAAATCTACCAGAATCCGTTGCATCCCTATACCCGCGCCCTGCTGTCCGCCGTGCCGATTCCCGACCCGGTAATTGACGCGCAGCGGGAGCGGATCCTGCTCAGCGGCGAAGTGCCGTCGCCGTTGAACCCGCCCAGCGGTTGCGTGTTCCATCCCCGCTGCCCGGTGGCGGTGGATGATTGCCCGCAGGTAATCCCGGAACTGCGGGAAGTGGAGCCGGATCATTGGGCCGCCTGCATCCAGTCGCCGGGGTACGGTTCTTACTGACCGGCCGACCGGCGGAGTCCGGCAAAGATTTAAGGGGCGGGTTAACCAACCCGCCCCTTTTTATGCCTAGTGGTCGGCCCGAGCCAAAGGCCGCACTTGTTCGGCGATTTTCCGGCCGGCAGTGGTTTCCGCCAAGCGCAGCTCAAAGCTCTTTTGCAGGTTCAGCCAGAACTGCGGCGTGGTGCCGAAGTAATGGGACAGGCGCAGGGCCGTGTCCGCCGTAATGCCGCGCTGCCCGTGCAGGATGGCCGTAACCCGGTTGGTCGGGACGGCCAAGGCTTTAGCCAAGGCGTTGGCCGTCATCCCCAACTCCGCCAACTCCTCGGCCAGGATCTCCCCGGGATGCACCGGCCGCATACCGTCCTTTATGCTCATGTCATGTCCCCCTATAGTGTAGTGGCGGCAGTCCGCAAAATCCCGGCCTACCGCTTTTCTTTCCCCGGCAAAATTGCCCTTTCCCATCCTTGCTACTACCCGCCCACTATGTTACCATATCCCTATTATGAATCCTGAACTGATCCGCAACTTCTGCATCATTGCCCATATCGACCATGGCAAGTCCACCCTGGCCGACCGCTTTCTGGAAATTACCGGCACCGTCCGGCCCCAGGAAATGAAAGCCCAGTTTATGGACCAGATGGAGCTGGAACGGGAGCGGGGCATTACCATCAAGGGCAAGGCCGTGGCGATGCAGCGCCAGGCCCGGGACGGCCAGACCTATCAGCTGAACCTGATTGACACCCCCGGCCATGTGGACTTCAGCTATGAAGTTTCCCGGGCCCTGGCCGCCTGCGAGGGCGCGCTGCTGGTGGTGGACGCCAGCCAGGGCATCGAAGCTCAAACCATTGCCAATACCCTGCTGGCGATGGAGTATGACCTGGAACTGATTCCGGTGGTCAACAAGGTGGATTTGCCGCAGGCCGAGCCGGAACGGGTAGCCGGGGAACTGAAACAGGTTTTCGGCTTTCGGGAGGACGAAATCCTCTTTGTGTCGGCCAAGGAAGGCTCCGGGGCCGATGACATCCTCGAGGCGGTGGTGGCACGCTTTGCGCCGCCCGGCGGCCGGACCGCGGAACCCCTGCGCGCCCTGGTCTTTGATTCGGTCTATAACTCCTACAAGGGCATTATCGCCCATGTGCGGGTGGAGGACGGGCAGGTATCCCGCAACGACAAGATAATGGTGATGTCCTCGGGCAAGACGGCGGAAATTGTCGAGGTAGGAGTGTTTGCGCCCTTTCCCACGCCGGTGGATTCCCTGACCGCCGGGCAGGTGGGCTATGTGGCGACCGGGTTCAAGGATGTGCAGGAGTGCAGCGTCGGGGATACCCTGACCAGCAGCGCCCGGCCGGCGGCCGAATCCCTGCCCGGCTATGTGGAACTGAAGTCGATGGTCTTTGCCGGCCTCTATCCCTCGGACGGCGAGGAATATGGCAGTCTGCGGGCCGCCCTGGAAAAGCTGCGGCTGAATGACGCCTCGTTGACCATGGAGCCGGAAAGCAGCGGGGCCTTGGGGTTCGGCTTTCGTTGCGGTTTCCTGGGGCTGATGCACCTGGAAATCATCCAAGAACGGCTGGAGCGGGAGTATAATCTGGATCTGATTGTCACCGCCCCCAGCGTGGCCTATCAGGTGGCTTTGACCGATGGCAGCGTTATTCGGGTGGACAATCCCTCCAAGCTGCCGCAGCCCCACGAAATCAAGGAAATCCAGGAGCCGGCCCTGAACTTGACCATCGTCGCGCCCAATCGTCATGTGGGGGCGGTGATGGAACTGATGCACGCCCGCCGCGCCGATTTCCAGCGGATGGAATACATTCAGGGAATGCCGGCCCGCAAGGGCGGCGCCGCCGATACCGCCGGAGAGGAACAAATCCGGGTGGTAATGGAATACACCATGCCCCTGGCGGAAATGCTGGCCGATTTCTACAATCAGCTGAAATCCCGCACTCAGGGCTACGCCTCGCTGGATTACAATTTTGCCGGCTACCGAGCGGCTCCCCTGTGCCGGGTGGACATCCTGATTAACCATCAGCCGGTCGAGGCGCTGTCTATGATTGTCCACCGGGACTTGGCGGTACCCCACGGCCGGGCTTTGGTGGAAAAGCTGCGTACCACCATCCCCCGCCAGCTGTTCGAAGTGCCGATTCAGGCGGCTATTGGCAGCCGCATCATTGCCCGGGAGACGGTGCGGGCTTTGCGGAAGGATGTGCTGGCGAAGTGCTACGGCGGCGACATCACCCGCAAGCGCAAGCTGCTGGAAAAGCAGAAAGAGGGCAAAAAGCGGATGAAAAGCGTCGGCCGGGTAGAAGTGCCGCAGGAGGCGTTCCTCAGCCTCCTGGGCATCGGCAACGAGAGTTAGGGGGGGTGCAGTTCCGGGAAAACTCTAATCCGGCGCGCTAGAGAGCATTGCCGGTTAGCGGCCATTTCCGCAAGGGTTGCCAACCGGCTGGGTTATTGGCGGCAATCAGCCGGCAACCGGTATCAGCCGGCCCCGGCGCAAGCCATAATCCACTTCCCGGGTAACAGCGTGGAACTGGCTGAATTTGGGATTGACCGCCTCGGATAGGGTGGCAACGGTGAAAAACACCAGGGCGATCAAGCCGAAAATGACGGACAAGCCAGCAACCCCAAAGGCAGCAAGCCCCCAAGCAATCCAAGTGAAGTAGCCCGGCAACGGAGTCAAGCCAATGCCGTTGAGGATGAGGCCGCCCGCGCCAAAAGCCAGTCCCAAAATGGCGCTGAACAACAGGATGGCGATAACGGCCAGACTGACTTTGACGCCGACAGTCCCCCGGCCGGAGGGCGGATTATCCGCCGTTGCCGCCGGGAGCTTCCGCAAAACCTGTTCGCCATAGCGCAACAGGCCCTGGGATACATACAAGACCAGCCGCGCCATAACCTCTCGGGAAACCCAGAAAGCCACGTACAGCGCCGCCCCCGTTACCGCCCACTCCTGTACCGGATGTCCGATAAGAGCCAGCAGAGTGATGACGCCGGTAGCATAAATTACCGCGGCGGCGAACCCTTCAATGGGCAGGATTTTATGGTTCACCATCTTTCGTCTCTCCCGCTGCGCCGGCGGCGGAATCGGTTGTCGCGTTGCGTAGGCCGGCCAGGGTCAAGGCAAGCACATCCTTGAAACTGGTCAGCGTCGCCGCCGCGCCCAAAATCAGGATATAGGCAAAGACAATTTGCCCGGAATACTGCTCAACGACCGCCGGGGCCATCAACTCCTTTAATATCCAGTTTATCAGCCAATTAAGCCCCACGCCAATAACCAGGATAAAAGCCCAAGTCAAGGCCAGTGCTACTGCTCGCACTACCAGATTCACGCAGAACCGGACTATCTCCACCGTCGACGGGTAGAGGATTTTGCTGAACCTCGCCACTGTGCTTCTCCTGCGTTTCTTTCCTTTCCGGCGTTTCCCCATAGTGACGCGCTTTGCTTCCCGGTCACACTCCCAAAGCCGCCCGCAGTTCCCGCAGTTGGGTCAGGTGTTCCCGCCAGTGGCCGGCAAAGAGCCGCTCCGGGAGCCATTGGGCCGGCCGGGGTTCATCCCAATGGCGGTTGCGCTGATGCACCATCACCGTGGCGATGGACAGGGCATCATCAGTAACGGATTCCAGGGCGGCGGTCAATTCCGCAAAATAGGTTTCCATGGCCGCCCGCACCTCGGCAATATCCCAAGCCTGCATTTCCGGGGTCAGATAAGGCTCGTCGGCCCACAGGTCAAACTCCCGGATATTGCCGGCCATTACGCCCTGAAACACCGCCGGCACCCCGCCCGGCGGCGTGTTCAGCAGGTGGCTGATTACCTCCCGGGCCGACCAGCTTGCCGGGTCGGGCCGCCAATCCAGGCAATAGTCCATCCCCTCCAGGATGGCCAGCAGCTCGGCGCGGATTTCCGGGATATTCGCCAACAGTTGGGCTTTAAGTTCCGGCATCGGGCTATCCCCCCGGCGGCAAAAATCAGGGCTTGACAACCATCAGGATCAGGATGACCAGCGGCAGCAGGGTGGCAATGCCGTTGACCATTTCCCAAATCTTGCTGCTCTTTCGGTAGGCCGGCGGCATATTGCCGGCGGCTACGCCCTCCTCGGCTTGCCGGGCCAGCCGCCGGTGCAGCGGCCGCAAAGCCGCCAGCCAAAGGATGACGATGACAATCAGGAGCAGGAAAGAAATCGCCAGCCACGGCTCTTGGAACCGTTCCCAGCCGCTAATCCCGCCCATCCAAATACCGGTAATCAGCAGGACGGCCAGGGACGGCCCGGTAAAGGTAAAGTCGGCCCGGCCCAGGGCTTGCGCCGTGGCGGCCATCTGTTCCGGGTTGCCCGACCGGTCGGCGCGCTTTTTCCAGAAAGCCGCCGTCGTCAGGTGTCCCATCAGCGTTGCCGCCGCCAGGATGTGCAGTACCAGCAGCAGGTTAAGCAGAGTAAGCATTGTTTCCCTTTCCCTCAGCGTCAGGATTAGCCGTTCCCCGGAACAGCAGCCCTCCGGCAATCAGCAGCAGCCACAGCAGGTAGAGACCGCCGCCGCTACGGTGCAGGATAGCGGCGTCATCATACCAGATAAAGAACATCAGCGCCCCGACTAAGAGGCCCAACCCGCCGATCCAGCGGGGCAGGGCGCCGGTCAAGGTAATCAGCCCGCCCAGGCTCAGCAGGGCCAACCCGGAAAAGGTGAACCCTACCTTGCCGGTCAAGACGCGCAACGGTTCTATCCCGGAATAGGCTGCCAATCCGCCATCAGCGAGTAGGTAGAACGGCGGCCCGCCGCCGTATTCCAGGGCCAAGGCCAGACCTAAGCCGCATATTGCGGCCCAGCCGCCAAAGAGGGCTGCTACCGACAAGACAAAGGCACTTATCCCATCCAGATACAGGGCGTAAGGCCGGAAAACCCGGGCGATCAAGTGGGCCAGTACGAATAGGATAATGGCGGCGACCAAGCCGGCGGTGTAAGCGGCAACGGCCCAGCCATGGTTGACGGCAAGCATCAGTATGGATTCCGCCGCCGTTTCTTGGTCAACGCCGCTGACCACCCGCGCCGCTACGGAAACCGCTACCGCCAGGGTATAGAGGATTAGCAGTATGGCGGCGAACCGCTCCGCCTCCCGGCGCCGGCGGAAAAGGATACCCTTATATTGTCTTTTGGACTGGTCGGCGGTTGCCATTGCCGGTTTTCACTCCACTGCCGAGAATCCGGTTCATTGCAGGTCTCGCAGCAGTTCCTTAACCGCGTCCCGGGTATCCTCCCGGCGCAGGGCAAACTCCAGGGCGGCCCGCAGCAAGCCGATGGGATTGCCGCCGTCATAGCGGACACCCTCAAATTCATAGGCATAAACCGGCTGGCTTTCCAGCAGTAGGCTGATGCCGTCGGTCAACTGAATTTCATCCTTGGCTCCCGGCGGAGTGCGTTCCAGGCAATCGAAAATCTCCGGGGGCAGGATATAGCGGCCGACAATAGTAAGGTTGGAAGGGGCTTCATCCCGCGGCGGCTTTTCCACCAAGCGGCGGACTTGACAAGTGCGCGGGCCAATAGGGACAGCGTCCACCACGCCGTAGTTATGGATTACTTCCCAGGGGGCCGGCTCTACCGCCACGATGCCGCCGCCGTCCGGGGGGGCGGCCGCCAGCATTTGGGCAATTACTCCCGGCGTGTGGGCTACGATGTCATCGGGCAGGATTACGACAAAAGGCGCATGGCCCACCGCCTCCCGGGCGGTCAGTACGGCGTGGCCCAAGCCCAGGGGCTGCTCCTGAATTACAAAGGAAACCCGGGCCAGGGCGGCGGATTGTTGGATTTTCGCCAGCAAGTCGGTTTCCCCGGATTCAGCCAGCCTCTGCTCCAGTTCCGGGCGCGGCTGAAAGTAGGCGGCGATGGATTCCTTGCCTCGGGAAGTAACGATAATCACTTCCTCGATGCCGGCTTCGGCCGCCTCCGCCACCACATACTGGAGCATGGGCTGATCCAGGATGGGCAGCAGTTCCTTGGGGACGGATTTAGTAACCGGCAGAAACCGGGTGCCGAGGCCGGCGGCGGGGATAACCGCTTTTTTAACTTGCATAGTCGGCTCCTTTACCCGGCAATTCTATCACCGCAATGCCCGCCGTTCCAATGTTTTCTTTGCCGGGATTCAAGGTAATCCGACATACTTGTGCCTTTCCGAGTGTAGCCGAGGAAGGACCTAGCAGATTGACTGCGCTCCCTACCGTCATTCCCGCGCAAGCGGGAATCTCTCGGTTGCTTGCCGAGGATGCGGCATTATAAGGTAGCGCCGTTCGGGATTCCCGCGTAAGCGGGAATGACGGTTTTATAGGCAAATCCCCGGAATAGTCGCGCCGGGCATTTGACAAGGGAAAGCCGTTGCCTTAACATTGACAGCGAGGCCGCGCTAGACGGGGAGCTAGCGGTGCCCTGTAACCCGCAATCCGCTACAGCGGGGTGGAATTCCTACCGTAGGCCGGACTTCAGGGGCCCCTATCGCGGGAGGGCAATGCTGAAGGCTTGGCCCCACGCGGCGCGAGCTTGTGAACCCCGCCAGGTCCGGAAGGAAGCAACGGTAAGCATGTACTTGCGGGCGCCGTGGGAACGCCGGGCCCGAGTCGCCGCCCGGGACACGCTCATGCAGCCGCGGTCGAGGGCAGGTGCGCGGTCTCTTATTCACCGCTGAACCCCAAGGTTTTTGACTGTGCCAACCGCTTTGACCCCGGCCCCGGCAAGCCCCCCGGCCGCAAAGCCGCGCAAGGCTTTGGGGCAACATTTTCTGGGGGATGGCCGCATCCTGAACCGCATTTTGGCGGCGGCGGATTTGACGCCGCCGGAGGTGGTTCTGGAAATTGGCCCCGGCCGCGGCGTATTGACCCGGAAACTAGTCCGCCGGGCGGCCCGGGTTATTGCCGTGGAACTGGATGCGGCTTTGGCCGCCAGTCTGCCGGCCCGGTTGGGCCACCCGTCCAACTTGGAAGTAGTCGCCGCCGATGCCCGCACGGCGGACTTGGCCGCCGTGCTGGGCGCGCCCACGCCCTACAAGGTAATCGCCAACCTGCCTTACTACGCCGCCAATCCTATCCTGCGCCGCTTGCTGGAAATGGACGCCGCCTGGCGTCCGCAACTGATGACGGTGATGGTGCAGCGGGAAGTGGCGGAAAGCATTGCCGCCGTGCCGGGAAAGATGTCCCTGCTGTCGGTAGCTGTCCAATACTATGCCCTTCCCCGGCTGATTTGCGCTGTCCCGCCCTCAGCATTTCGTCCGCCGCCCAAGGTAGCCTCGGCGGTGGTGCGGCTGGATTTGCGGCCGCAGCCGGCGGTGGCGGTAGCCGATACCGCCGCTTTCTTTGCCTTGGTCCGGGCCGGCTTTGCCGCGCCGCGCAAGCAACTGCGTAATTCCCTGAGCCACGGACTGAACCGGCCCGGTAGCGGCATCGACCCACTGCTGGCGGCCGCCGGCATTGACGGCCGCCGCCGGGCCGAAACCCTGTCCCTGGAGGAATGGGCCGCCCTTTATGATGCCGTGGCCGTGGCCGGCGCTTTGGGGGAAAGGAGCGGGGAAAGGGCGTGAAAGTTGCCGCCTATGCCAAGCTGAACCTGACCCTGGAAGTTCTGGGCCGCCGGCCGGATGGCTATCACCAAATCAGCACGGTAATGCAGTCCATTGACTTGGCGGACGAGTTGGAAATTCGCCCGGCGGCGGATTTGCGGGTGGAATGTGACGACCCGGCCTTGCAAGGGCCGGGAAACCTGGTCGAGCAGGCGGCGGCGGCTTTGGCGGAAAGCGGCGGCCGGCGGCTCGGGGCGCAGATTTACCTCAAGAAAGCCATTCCGGTAGGAAGGGGCTTGGGCGGCGGCAGCAGCGATGCGGCGGCGGCCCTGCAGGGGCTGAACCAATTTTGGCAGTTGAACCTACCCTTATCCGAATTGTCCCGGATTGCGGCCCGGCTGGGGTCGGATGTGCCTTATTTTCTCTATGGCGGCGCGGCCCTGGCTGAGGGACGGGGGGAATTGGTGTCGCCATTGCCTACTAAACCCGGCGTTGGCGTCGTCCTGATTTGCCCCCGGCCGACGCTGGCAAACAAGACGGCTCGGATGTACGCGCAACTGACGCCGGCCCACTACAGCGACGGCGGCGTTACCCGGCGGATGGCGGCCAATCTGCTGGCCGGCCGGCTGGCCGAGGAGGGGCTGCACAATGTTTTTACGGAGCCGGCGTTGGCGGTCTTTCCGGGTTTGGCGGAGTTGTATAATCAGGTGTGGGATATTGCCGGGCGGCGGCCGCAGCTCTCCGGGGCCGGGCCGGCTCTGTTTCTGTTGCCGGCGGCCGAAACCGATTACTTACGCTTGGCGAATGCCTTGCATACCGATAGGGCGGCGGCGTATTTTGTACGGACGATCGGACGGGCGGCCGCAACCTATTCCCGCCCATCCTGAACTGGTGACAGTACGGGACACCCGGAATCATCCTTAATTCAATATCCGCTCATCCTGAACTGGTTGAAGGACGGGCAAACCGGAAATCATCCTTATCCTTAACCCCGCTGCGAGCAAAACGAATGAACATCCTGGGCGCAATCAGTATCCCCTTTAACCCCAACATTCTGGATTTTGGCCCCTTTCTGCTTTCCTGGCACGGCTTTTTGACCTTTGTGGCGGTAGCCGTGGCGGTCATCCTGACTATGCGCTGGGGCCGCCGGGAGGGCCTGGACGGGGACGCCATCCTGGCGGTGGCGGTCTGGTGCATTATCGGCGGCATTATCGGGGCGCGGCTGCTCCATGTCATTGACTTCTGGTCCCTTTACGCCGCCAATCCGATGCAGATTTTGATGGTCTGGACCGGCGGCATTGCCATTTTCGGGGCCATCCTGGGCGGCTTTGTCGGCGGCGCGGCTTATATCCTGATCCGCAATTCCAACTGGTTCCTGAGCCTGTGGGGCAAGTTTTTCCGCTTTCTGGGGCAACCGGATCGGGCGCCTTTGCCGGGCATCGGCCACTTGGCGGATGTGGCGGCTCCGGCTTTGCTGATTGCCATGGCCATCGGGCGGATTGGCGATGTGATTAACGGGGAACATTGGGCGGCCTTTACCGATTTGCCCTGGGGGGTGGTCTATACCCACCCGGACAGCCCCGGCTACTTGCGGGCGGCCAGCCATCCGGCGGTGGCTTACGAGCTGCTTTTTGACCTGGCATTGCTGGCGATCATCTGGCCGCTGCGGCATCGGCTGCGGCCGCCGGGGATGCTGTTCGTCCTGTATGGGGCCCTGTATTCCATCGGCCGCTTTTTCCTGAGCTTTCTGCGGGTGGAGCAGAATACCTACTTCGGCGGGTATCTGAACGAGGCGCAGGTGGTAGCCCTCATTGTGATTGCCGTTGCGGTGCCGCTGCTGGTGGCCAAGGCGCAGTTCGTCGGCCCCGGCCGCCGGGCAACTCGGCCGCGGCGGCCGGAGGAATAGCCGGCCGGGATAAGGCAACGGCCGCCGGGTTTATTCCCGGCGGCCCGGGAAAGGCGGCAAACTTTGCGGCCCGGGAAGGGCGGCAAACTTTCCCTTTTCCTTACGGCGACAAGTTTCCGCTCATCCTGAACTTGTTGAAGGATGGAAAAGGCTGAAAAAGCAGAGAGGGAAGGCGAGCGCATGAACCCAGCGGGACGCTATGTGGACTACGCGGAAATCAGCGCGGGGATCCGCCGGCTTTATGACCGGATTGTCGCCGCTCCGGATGGCTGGCGGCCCGAGGCCATCGTCGCCGTAGCTCGCGGCGGCCTGGTGCCGGCGGCGCACCTGAGCTATCGCTTTGACCGGCCGATCTTTTTCATCGACGACTATATCCTGCTGAGCGATTTGGGCGGCCACCGCAACATCTTGGTGGTGGACGAAATCAACGACAGCGGCCAGGCTCTGCACCGGATCCGGAGGGAGGTTTTCGGTCAACCGGCCCACGCCCACCGGGAAGTGCGCTATGCCGTCCTTTACACCCGCTACACCACCACCTTTGCCGCCGATTACTTTCTGGATTTTGCCCCCTACTATGTGGACAATGACGCCTATCAGTTTTTCCCCTGGGAGGAGGCGGGCCGCTGAGGGAGAGAGCGGCGTTGCACGGGAAAGGGCCGGCATTGCCCTGTCCAGGGCAATGCCGGATTTTTTACGCGGGAATAAGGGCGCGGTACGGCTGGGTCAGTAGGGAGCGTTGATGTTGCTGCCGCTGGGCGGCGGGATCTGGGGCGGCCGGCCGTTAGCCAAGTCCTCTTGCACCGTCTCGTACCAGGCTTCCCACTTCCGCTGCACTTCCTGCCGGCCTTGCCGCTGGGCTTCGGCTTGGGCCTCAGCTCGAGCCTCAGCCCTGGCTTTGGCAGCCGCTTTTTCACGATCGTCCTGGTTTTTCCGCAGGGTCAGGAGCATCAGTATCACCTCCGAGGTCAGGTAAGTGCCCATGAGCAGCCAATAGTAAACGCCGCTGGCATTGCCGCCAATGCCCTGCCACAGCGTAGTCCGCCAGGCTTGCCCCGGGTTGGCAACGCTTTCATCCCAAACGGCGTACACCGCCACGGCGATGAAAACCAGCCAGGACGCCACGATAAGGTTGCGGGGTACTACCGGCACCCAAGCCCAAGGGCTTTCCGGCTTGTTTTGGTCGTCCATTCTACTTTAACACCTCCCGGTTAAGTTGTCATTGGAAATGGCGGCGGGATTCCGTTCCGTTACGGGATATGGCTCCGCTCACCCGGAACGGGCGGCCGGGTAAGGATGCGATACTGCGTCGGCAAAAGGGGCGGCGGCCGGCCTGAAATCGGCGGCCAGCAGGTTCAGCCGTTTTACCCCATGCCAAGTATCCAGATTCAGGGAATAAACCAGGTCGATGGCAGTGTCCGGGGCAGTCAAGGATGCGGCCCATTCCTCGGCCCGGTTAAAGGCCAGGACGGGACAGCGGTGGTTGCCCTGCTGAACCTGCAACTTCAAGTGCTGCCCCCGGCCGCCCATCGTTCTAACCTCGGACACCCGCAGGTTTCGGGTCAGAAAGCGGGGCTGCGGATTGCCAACGCCAAAGGGTTCCAACCGGTTCAGCCAAGCCAGCAAATCGGGCGTCAAGGCGGATAATTCAAGTTCCGCGTCAATGGACAAAACCGGCTGCAAGGCGGCGGCGGTCAGCTGTTCCGCGGCCAAAGCGGTCAGCCGCTGCTCCAGCTGAGGGATATGGGCGGCGGTGATGGCAAAGCCGCCGGCCTGGGCGTGGCCGCCGTAGCGCAGCAGCAGGTCGGCGCAATCCGCAAAAGCGTAAGCCAGGTTAAAGCCCGGAATGCTGCGCCCGCTGGCGATATACTGGTCGTCCGCTATCGGGGCCAAGGCCGCCGCCGGGCGGTGAAAATCCTCGACCAGCCGGCCGGCGACCAAGCCGGCGACGCCGGGAGTAAGTTCCGGGTCGGACACCAGAATAAAGGGCGGCAAGGCGGGCCGGGCGGCCACTTCCGCCTGCACCCGGGCATAAATCCGGGCGGTCAATTCCCGCCGCTGCTGATTCAAGGATTCCAGATGTTGGGCCAGGGATTCGGCTTGGGCTGGGTCGGTGGTGGTCAGCAGTTGCAGGCTGTCCCGGGCGTGGGCCATTCGGCCCGGGGCGTTCAGGCGGGGCGCAATCTGGAAAGCGACGGTGGCGGCGTCCAAGGCCGCCGGGTTAAGGCCGGCTTGCCGATAGAGGGCTTGCAAGCCGGGGCGGCCGGTGGCGGCCAATTCTTGCAGTCCCGCCTGCACCAGAAAGCGGTTTTCATCCTGCAACGGCACCAGGTCGGCAATCGTCCCCAACGCCGCCAGTTCCAACAGGCGGGCGGGCAACGGCCGGCCTTGCCACTGATAAAAGCCCTGCATCAGCTTGAAGGCCAATCCCGCGCCGCAGAGCTGCGGAAAGGGATATTCATTTCCCGGCATCCGGGGGTTGAGGATGGCGGCGGCGGCCGGCGGCATTTCCGGCGGGATATGGTGGTCGGTGATGATTACCTCCATTCCCAGGCGGCGGGCCAGGGCGGTCTCATCCACCGAGGCCACGCCGCAGTCCACGGTGATTATCAGTTGGACGCCGTGGCGATGCAGCAGCTTTACGGCGGCGGCGGACAGGCCATGCCCCTCGGCAACCCGGTGCGGCAGATAAGGAATTGCCGGGATACCGAAGTCGGTCAAGCCATCCTGCAAAAGGGCCGTGCCGGTTACGCCGTCCACATCAAAATCGCCGACGATGCCGACCACTTCCCGGCGGTGCATAGCGGCGGTCAGCCGCTGCAAAGCGGCCGCCATTCCGCTGAGCCGCAGGGGATTGTAGGGCAGCTGATGCGGCGGCTCCAGAAAGCCGCGCAGTTTGGACATCGTGTCAATGCCCCGGCCCCGCAGCGTTTGGGCCAGCGGCGGCGGCAAGGCGGCCATTTCCGGCGGGAGGGGATTGGCCGCCGACAACTGCCAGCGGCGGGGCGACCAGGGCATAAGCAGCCATCCTTTGCGGCCTCCGGATAATCCGGAGCGGGTTGAAATTGGGGTTTGGCCGGGTTATGGGCCATAGATTAACCGGCCCCGGCGGCCGGCCGCTATAGGCAAATGTCAGTAACGGCGAAGGGGAAACCGGATTCAAACATGGATTAACAGGATAGACAGGATTCTATGTCTGTATAGAACGGTGGTTGACGGCCAGTACCGTTCTAATCGGATACAAAAATCCTGTCTATCCTGTTAATCCATGTTAATTAAATTGCCCCAAAACAGCGCCGCCTAGACCTTGACATCCCCGCCAAGTTTGTTAAACTGGTTGTCGAGTAACGAACCCAAACCTTATCCGAGAGGGAATTACCATGTCTCTACGCAACATAGTAGCCGCCCTGGCCCTCTGTCTGATAATGAACGCAATAGTGGGGGGGGGGGGGCAACCACATCCCAAGCCGCCCGGGCCATCCCCTGGGACTGCACCGATTGGCAAGCCTTTGCCCACGACGACCGGACTACGGCCATTCTGGAATCCCTGGCCGAAAACCGCGGCAAAACCCTCTATTGCGGCGTCGACCAGTCCGACACCTTTGCCAAGGCTGAAACCTGGCAGGCCGGCAAAGACCGCAACGAGCGGGATGATACCATCTATTCCGGAGAACGCGGCATTTTCCGCGGCTTTATCGCGGCGCAAGAGGGCTGGCTGACCGACGGGGAATCCGGCATCACCGGCATCAGCATCGACCGCATCTTTGAGTTTCCCCGGGAGAAAAAGAAACGCCGCCGCTACAAGACGGTGGTAACGGAGCGGCTGGAGGTCGCCGCCGACAACGCCCGTCTGCTGTATACCGACTTCGGGCAAGACTCCTCTCAGCTGAATCCCGAGAGCTCGGCTAAATTGGATGCCCGAGAGCGTTTCGCCACCCCCTTAGGCGGCGGGACGGCGGTCAGCTACAACTGGCAAACCCTGGCAGACGCCGCCGCTCGCGCCTATTGCCAGGAACAGGGTTACAACCGAGTGACCGGAGTCGCTCCTTCTCCGGAGGCCAGCGAGGGCTGGGATTATGGCCCCAATACTTCCGCGGCTCCCGGTTTCTACCGCTTTCAAGCCCGTAAAACCAACACCTGGACGGCTACCTGCGAAAAGACGGAACGCCGCCGCCGCTAATCCCGGCGCTGAATCCGCTCCCCCGGCGACAAGTTCCGAGGGGGCGGGTTTAATCGGGCAAGGGAGTATAGAGAAACCGTCAATCCCGCATTTCTATTGTCATTCCCGCCGCCTCTTTACCGTCATTCCCGCGTAAGCGGGAATCCCGACGGTACTGCGTCAGACAAGCCGGCTTATAGCAGGCATTTCGGGATTCCCGCTTACGCGGGAATGACGGTTGAGAGGACAGCCGCCGTTTCCCGGCCGTGTGGCCGCCTAACGGTCGATGCGGTCGGGGGGGCTGGGGGGGCGCGGCTGCTGGCGGCGTTCCTGGCGGCGCAGGTTGGCCGCCGTTACCCGATCCACAAAGTTGCTGATGAACATATAACGGAAATCGTAGCCCCAAGCAATATCCCATGCGCCCCAAAGGGTGTAGAGGAATACCAGGAAACCTACGGCGTACACCGCCGCTACCGATCGGGCGGCTGAGGTCGGCCCGCCCAATATGTCCCCGGCAAACAAGATGAATACCAGGATAAGCTGAATTATGGCGGCCTGCATTCCCTGAAAGGCCCCCCGCGCTACCTGCTGGTGGCGAAAGATGCGGGAAATGATATAGGCGACGATGGGGCCGGGCATAAAGGCCGCGCCAAAGCTGTTGAGGCTGATGATCATAAGGGGCATCAGCGGCACCCCTATCAGCAAGGGGGCGGCGTGGGCGATGGCGCTGCCAATGCGCTCTCCCTTGGTAAAGGTAGGGCGCTCCTCTTGGATTTCCTCGGGGCGGGGGCGGCGGAACAACGGCGGCCACCTCCCCCTAGTCGGCCCAAGCCGGATGGGTCAGGGCCAGCACCGAATTATGGCCGCCAAAGCCGAAAGAGTTGCTCAGGGCCACGGCCACCGGCCGGCGGCGGGCGGTCAAGGGAGTATAGTCCAGGTCGCACTCCGGATCCGGATCCACCAGGTTGATGGTGGGCGGTATAACGCCGTCCTGAATCGCCATTACGCAGAGGGCGGCTTCCAAGGCTCCGCCGGCGCCCAGCAGATGGCCGGTCATCGACTTGGTGGAACTGATGGGGGTTTGCCAAGCGGCCTCGTCCATCGCCAGTTTGATGGCCTTGGTTTCCTGCCAATCGTTCAGCGGCGTGGAAGTGCCGTGGGCGTTGAGGTAGTCCACTTCGGCGGCGGCGAGGCCGGCGGCGTGCAGGGCCAGTTTAATGGCCTTGGCGGCGCTCTGGCCGGTGGGATTGGGTTCGGTCAAGTGGTGGGCGTCGGAAGTAGCCCCGTAGCCGCGCAGCTCAGCCAGGGGGGTGGCCCCGCGGGCTTGCAGATGGGCCGCGCTTTCCAGGGCCAAAACGGCCGCCCCTTCGCCCATTACAAAGCCATCCCGGTCGCGGTTAAAGGGACGGCTGGCCCCGGGCGGGTCTTGATTGAACCGGGAAAGGGCGCGCAGGGAATTGAAACCGGCGACGGCAATGGGGACGATAGGAGCCTCGCTGCCGCCGGCCAATACCGCATCGGCTTGACCGCGGCGGATCATTTCCCAGCCTTGCCCTAAAGCATCGGCTCCGCTGGAACAGGAGGAAACCACGCAGTAGTTGGCCCCCATCGCCCCGGTAACCATGGAAACCTGGGCCGAGGCCATATCCCCCAGCATCATCGGAATCAGAAAGGGTGTAACCCGCTTGGGGCCGCGTTCCCGCAGCACGGCATACTGCTGGGAAAGGGTAAGGATGCCGCCGATGCCGCTGCCGATAATGGCGGCGACCCGGAAGGGATTTTCCGATGCCAGGCTGAGGCCGGCTTGACGGCAAGCCTGCTGGGCGGCGACGGCGGCGAACTGGGCGAACCGATCCATCCGCCGGGCCTCCTTGCGTTCCAGATACTGCTCCGGATCGAATCCCTTGACTTCGGCGGCAAAGGTAGTGTCAAAGCCGGCCGGATCAAAGGCGGTGATGGAATCAATGCCGGACTGGCCGCGGATGATGGCGTCCCAAGTGGTAGCCACATCCAACCCCAGGGGGCTGACAATGCCGAGGCCGGTGACAAATACGCGCTGCGTGTCGTTCATTTTATCCCGGATGCGGTTTCGGGTGTTGGCGGGGCGGGCGGCCCGGCCCGCCCCGGCGGTTGGCTGGGGGTATAACGGCGGCGGAAACCCTATTCCTTGGCCGCCCGGCGGCGGTGGGCGGGCTCGGTGACGACGCCGTTGACCAGATCCGACAGCTCGGTAATGCGGCCGGAAATGTTTTCGGCCAGGTCCTTGCCGGCGCCGGCCTGGGGGTCGGAAAGGGTTTTCAGGGTGTCGGTCAGCTCGTTGACCTTGCCGTTGATGTTTTCCGCCAATTCCCGGCGGGCATTAGCCAGGGGTTGGGAAACGGTTTTCAGGGTGTCGGCCAGTTCCTCGACCCGCTGGGAAATGTTATGCCCGAACTCCTTGCCGGCAATGGCTACCGGATCCGACCAGCTCCGCAGGGTATCGGCGGCCTCGGTAAAGCGGAAACCGACCGAATCGCCCAAGTCCCGGCCGGCGGCGGCCAGGCGCAGTTTGTAGGAGCGCAGAATGCGGAAAATCCGCCCGTACAGATCGTCCACCGAGGTCAGCTTGGCCGAATAGCGGTCAAACAATTCCCGGCTTTCCTGCATCGACCACCGCTGATCGTAGTGGACGAACTGGCGGCCGGTGTAGAGGTGATAGGGGCGCATTTCCCCCGCTTGCAGGAGGTCGCCGTGTTCGTTCAGCGGGGTCAAAGAGTTCCAGTTGGAAGTGGCCGGCAACGGTGTCAGCAGGTTGGCCGTCTGATAGCGGCTGTGCTGCGTAACCCAATCGGCCAGGTTCATAATATCCTGCTCGGTGTCAAAGGGCAGGCCGATAATGGTCATCGCCACCACGGAAAAGTCCATGCCGTTCAGGGTGCTGAGGTCTTGCTCCATCTGACCCGGTTCCTGCCGCTTGTTCACCGCCAGCAGGTTCTCGGCGTTATTGGACTCCACCCCCAGGTAGAGCATCCGCACATTGGCCTCCAGCAGGGCGCGGGCCAGTTCCGGATCCTGGCCGATTTCGGCCCGGGCCTGGCAGATCATATACATATCGTCGGTGTGGCCGCGCCAGTTCTGGAGGCGCGCCAGCCGCTCGTTGCGGTACTTGACGGCCCGCAGCGGCGGGGTGTGCAGGTCATCGGAAATAAAGACATTGAACCGGCCGTTGCGGGCGGTGTGAATCAGCCCTTCTTCGGCCAGATCCTGCAACTGATGCAGGCGCTTGATTTCCGTTTCCCGGGGGATGAGGCGGTAGCCCAGGAACTGCTGGATGACCTGGCAATAGGTGCATTTTTCGGTGCAGCCGCGCACCGTTTCCAGCACCCCGCCGGGCAGGGGATGGTCGGCGGACAAATCCTTGATGGCGCGGAAATCCGGCAGCTCGGCAAAGGCCGGATCGACCAGGCCCTGCCGCCGGGTCTGCACTACCTGCCCCTCGTGGCGGTAGCTGAGGCCGCCCATTTTCTCAAGATAGGCTTCCCGCTGCCCGGCCGGATAGGTCAGCAGCAGGTCGCACAGGGGGGCAATGATGTCCTCGGCTTCCCGCTGGACGATGACATCGAAGTTGCCCAGCGCAAAGGCTTCCTCGGGCAACGGCCCCATCTGCGGCCCGCCGCCGATGGTAATCAGCCCGGGATGGAACTCCTTGGCCAAGCGGGCAATCTGATAGGCCCGGGGCGCCTCGTTAATCAAGGCCGTGACCAGCAGGACGTCGACGCCGGCCAGGTCCTTATCCGGGTCGAGGAGGCCGCTGCGGTCTTCGAACCAGATTTGGCGGTCGTAGAGGAAGGGGCCGTCCTGGCGCTGCCCCAGGGCGGTGGAGAGGAAAAGCATCCCCTGGCGGGGGATAGCCATATACTCGAAGTTGCCGCCGGCCGAGGCCGGCTGAACCATGACTACCCGTTTAATCTTGGACATCGTAGCTACCATTGCGCCACCTGGCCGGGGGCTGCCGCCGTCCCGGCCCTCCTTGCAGAATAGCGGGCAAAGCCGCGCCGCTGAGGTCGGATTCCAGTTTCCGCCGCCCATTATACCCTAAAGAATCGGAATATCAATAGGCCGGTCAACATAAGTTTTGAGCAATTGTATAAATCCAACGGATTCTTTCCGGGTTATGGCGGCCATTCCCGCCCGGCCCATCCCGCCTATAGTACCGTCCTTCCCGCCGCCCCTCTACCGTCTTTCCCGTCCGTGTACCAGCACTGTACCGTCATTCATTGTACCGTCATTCCTGCACTTTTCTACCGTCATTCCTACCCGTGTACCGTCCTTCCCGCGTAAGCGGGAATCCCGCGGTGGCTTGCCAAGACTGCGGCATTATACGGCGGTACCGTCGGGATTCCCGCTTACGCGGGAATGACGGTAGAGGGGCGGGCAGGACGGTAGAGGGGCGTCGGGCAGGACAGTACCTCAGGAAGGACGATTCTTACAGCCGGCTGCGGAAGTGGGGAAGGATTTCCGCAGCGATGGTTTCAATGTGCCGGACGCGTTCCTCCCGGGGGCAGGCCACGCTGAAAATGATGTGCCGGGCCCCGGCATCGATGTATTCTTGCAAGCGGTCGATGCACTGCTGCGGCGTTCCCAGCAGGCAGTAGTTGCGGACGATATTCAGGAAGTCGCCGCCGTAACGGTAGCGGCCGCCGAGGGCTTGGGCGGCGGCGGCCGCGGCCTCCTGTTCCGTAGGGTAGATGGCAATGTAGGGAAAGAAAGCCCATTGAAAGGCGGCCAAGTCGCGGCCGGCGTCTCCGGCCAATTGGCCGATTTGAGCCACGCTGTCTTGGTAGCGTTGCGGGCTGTAGAAGTAGGGCAGCCAGCCATCGCCATAGCGCGCCGCCCGCCGCATCGCCGCCGCCCGCCGGCCGGCGACCCAGACCGGCGGGCCGGGCTGCTGGGTCGGCGGCGGATTGAGAGTAACCTTGTCCAGTTGAAAGTGGCGGCCGCTGTAGGAAACGCCGCTTTCCGACCACAAGCGGCGCAGCAGGAGCAGACTTTCGTTAGCGCGGCGGCCGCGTTCTTTCACCTCCAAGCCGGCGGCGGCAAACTCCTCGGGAAACTCCCCGCCGACGCCGACGCCCAGGGTCAGCCGCCCTCCGGAGGCAATATCCAGGGTGGCGGTCAGCTTGGCTAGAGTTACCGGATGGTAAAAAGGCAACAGCAGGATGGAGGACAGCAGGCGGATCTTTTCGGTAGCCCCGGCGGCTACGGCCAGCAACGGCAGGGCGGCGTGGCTCGGCCCCGGCGGATTGCCGCGCATAAAATGTTCTCCGGCCGCCAGGTATTCGTAGCCCAATTCCTCCAGCCAGCGGCCCTCGGCGGCGATTTCCGCCGCGCCCAACACTACGCTGGCGCCAAAATGCAGTTCCGGGGGGGACATAGGCGGCTCCTTAATCGTCATTCCCGCGTAAGCGGGAATCCAGAAATCCCGACCTTATAAATCCCGTTCCCGGCAAGTAACCACTGGATTCCCGCTTGCGCGGGAAGGACGGTAGCTATGCTTTGACGGTATTTATGCTTTTACAGGAAAGACAATAGCAATGGAAAGGACGGTTGTATCAGCAACAGCCCGGCCAATTTCCAAGCAGTATAGCGCTTTTAGCCGCCGTTTGTATTACAATAGAATCGGTCGGAGAGGGGGAAAGTAATGACGGTGCTGGTTACCGGGGCAACCGGTTTTTTGGGGCGGCGGGTGGTGACGAAACTGCTGGAACATAATTACCCGGTGCGCTGCCTGGTGCATAGCCCGGGGCGGGAGCGCATCTTTCCGCCGGAGGCGGTGGATGTTTATTATGGCGATATTGCCGATGCCAATGCCCTGACCAGCGCCTGCCGGGGGGTGCAGCAGATCGTTCATCTGGTCGCCGTCATCCGGGAGCGGGGCAGCCGCAGTTTTGACGCAGTGAACCGGGCCGGCGTAGCCAATCTGGTCGCCGCCGCCCAGGCCGCCGGCGGCGGGCAGCACTTTATCCAGGTCAGCGCGGTGGGGGCCGCCAACGACCCGACTTATCGCTACCTGTTCAGCAAGTGGCAGGGCGAGCGGGCCGTAGCCGACAGCGGCCTGCCCTATACCATCCTGCGCCCCTCCCTGATCTTTGGCCCGGGGGATGAGTTTCTGAATTCCCTGGCGGCTCTGGTGCGGCTCTTTCCCCTGGTGCCGGTGGCGGCCAGCGGGCGCAATCGGCTCCAGCCCATCCACGTCGATGATGTGGCCCAGTGCATTGCCCTGACTTTGGGCCGGCAGGATTTGCGGGGGCGGGCGGTGGACATCGGCGGGCCGGAGCAGATTTCCTACAACGATATTGTGCGGACGGTGGCCCGGGCGATGGGCAAACGGCGGGGACGCCTGCACATTCCCCTGTGGCTGATGCGGCTGAATGTGGCGGCGATGCAAGTAGCAATGCGCCATCCGCCCCTTACCACGGAGATGCTGAAAATGCTGCGGGTTCGCAATGTGGCGGAGGTAGGCACGGTGGCGGAAACCTTTGGCTTTGCGCCGCGGCGGTTGGCGGGCAACATTGACTTTGTGCGCCAAGTAACCTTTAAGGATGCCCTGAAAATCAACCTGGGGTCGCCGCCGGCCCATATCCGCGACCACTGATTGGGGCCGGGAAAGATGAACTATCCGCAGGCTATCGACTATCTGCTGGGGCTGGTCGACCACGAGCGGCCGGCGCCGCCGGCCGGGCCGCGGCAAAAGCGCATTTACGACTTGGGACGGATGTCCGCCCTGCTGGAACGGCTGGGCAATCCCCATTGGCGCGTTCCCACCGTCCATATTGCCGGCACCAAGGGCAAGGGCAGCACGGCGGCGATGGTGGACGCCGCCCTGCACGCCGCCGGCTACCACACCGGCTTTTATTCCTCGCCGCACCTGCATACCTTTCGGGAACGCCTGCGGCGGGATACCCAACCGGTCAGCCCGGCCCGCTTTGCCGACCTGGTCCACCAGCTGATACCGGCCGTCGGGCAAGTAGCGGCGGATACCGAACTGGGGCCGGTTTCCCTCTTTGAGTTTATGACCGCTATGGCCTTTCAGGGCTTTGCTCAGGATGGAGTGGATTTTCAGACCATCGAGGTGGGCTTGGGCGGCCGGCTCGATGCCACTAACGTTGTAAATCCCGCCGTCTGCGCCATAACTTCGATCAGCCTGGATCACATGGCGATCCTGGGGGATACGATTGGGCAAATCGCGGCGGACAAGGCCGGCATCATCAAACCGGGCGTACCGGTGGTAATCGCGCCGCAATCGCCGGAGGCCATGACGCCCATCCTGGCGGCTTGCCGGCAACAGGGGGCGCGTCCGATCCGGGTCGGAAAGGATCTAACCTGGCAGGGCGGCGCGGCGGATCTGGATGGTCAAGGCTTGACGGTGCAGGGCCGGCACGGGACTTATCAACTGCGAATTCCCCTGCTGGGGGAACATCAGCAGGAAAACGCTGCCGTAGCGGTAGGGATTCTGGAAACTTTGCGGGAACATGGTTACGCTATCCCGGATAAGGCGATAGCGGCGGGAATGGCCGGGGTAAGCTGGCCGGGACGGCTGGAGGTTCTGTCCCGCCGGCCGACCATCGTCGCCGACGGGGCGCATAATGTCTATTCGATGGCCGCTCTGCTATCTGCCTTGCCGCGCTGTTTTGACTATCGCCGGTTGGTATTGATTGCCGGCTTTTCCCGGGATAAAAGCGTGGCCGGGATGGTGGAATTGCTGACCGGGGCGCAGCCGGCGGTGATCGCCGCCCGTTCCCGCCATCCCCGTTCCCTGCCCCCGGGGGAAATAGCCGCCTTGTTCCGCCGCAATGGCGTTGGGGAAACGGCGGAAAGGGATACGGTAGCGGCGGCCTTGGAATGGGCCCGGGAATGGGCCGGGCTGGAGGATTTAATCCTGGCTACCGGCTCCCTGTTCGTGGCGGCGGAACTGCGGGAGGCGGTTCTGGGCATTGAACCGGAGTTGTACCCGGATTTGCTGCCGCCGGATTTGCGGATGGCGGCGCAAGGGTAAGGTTGGCGGGCTATGGAAAGGAAACGGGTGGTCATTACCGGGATGGGGGCCATTACCCCCCTGGGACTGACGCCGCAATCGTTCTGGCAGAACTTGACGGCCGGCCAATCCGGGATCGGGCCGATGACTTTGTGCGATCCGGCCGGGTATCCCTGCCGGATTGCCGGGGAAGTGCGGGATTTTGACCCGGCCCAATACATTGACCGGCGGGAATCCCGGCGGATGGCCCGCTTTTCCCAACTGGCCGTAGCCGCCGCCGTTACCGCCATAGAATCCGCCGCTTTGCGAATGGAACGGGAGGATCCCTACCAAGTGGGCGTCATCCTGGGCAATGGCAACGGCGGCTTTCCCACTTTAGAGGAAAATTGCCGTATCCTGGCGGCCCGGGGCGGGATGCGGATGTCGCCCTTTTTCTTTCCTATGGTGCTGCCCAATATGGCGACGGCCAATGTCAGCCACCGCATCGGGGCCAAGGGCTACAACTCTACCGCCACGACCGCCTGCGCCGCCTCGAACCAGGCTTTGGGCGAAGCCTTGCAGCTGATTCGCCAAGGCAGCGCCGATGTAATGCTGGCCGGGGGGACGGAAGCCGGCATCAGTCAGTTGGGCTTGGCCGGATTTGCGGTGATGCGGGCTTTGAGTACCCGGAATGATGAACCGGCAAGGGCCAGCCGTCCCTTTGACGCGGACCGGGATGGCTTTGTGCCGGCCGAGGGGGCGGCCATTCTGGTGCTGGAATCTCTGGAACACGCCCAAGCCCGCCAAGCGGATATTCTGGCGGAATTGGCTGGTTTCGGTTGCACGGCCGACGCCGGGCATCTGGTGCAGCCGGAGGAAACCGGCGGTAGCGCGGCGGCAGCGATGCGGCGGGCTATTGCCGACGCCGGCCTGGAATTGGCAGCGGTGGATTACATCAACGCCCATGGCACTTCCACGCCGCTGAACGATGCGGTGGAAACGACGGCTATCAAGCGGCTGTTCGGCGCGCGGGCTTACAACATCCCCATCAGTTCCACCAAGGCGATGATTGGTCATTCCCTGGGGGCCTCCGGCGCTCTGGAAGCGGTGGCCTGCGTCAGCGCCCTGACTTCCGGGATAATTCACCCGACCATCAACTACGAAACCCCCGACCCGGCCTGCGATTTGGATTATGTGCCGAACATTGCCCGGCAACAGGAAGTGCGGGTAGCCCTGTCCAACGCTTTCGGGTTCGGGGGGCAGAATGCCTGCCTGGTCTTTCGGAAGTTTGAGGGGTAGGGCATAGAGATCGTCATTCCCGCGTAAGCGGGAATCCAGAACGGCGTTGCCCTATGCCGCCGCATCCTGGGCAAGCAACCGCTGGATTCCCGCTTACGCGGGAATGACGATCTGCGGGGCCGCCCGTGTTCCCTGTCCATACCGTTCTGGATTCCCGCTGGCGCGGGAATGACGGTAAAAGGCGTGACCGGCCGGCAAAAGGGTGGTCGGGCCGGCAAAGGGGCTTGCCCGGTATATGCACCGTCCCGGTGCCGGCCGGATGCCAGCGGCGGTTAGACGGCCTCGACCGCCGTCTCGGCCCTTTCGCCCCGGGCCAGCACATCCTCCAGAATCCGCTGCAAAGCCATGCTGTGGCTGCACACGCCCCGGGTGGTAAAGAACAGACACTGGCAACTCCACTCGCCGGCCTCGAACTTGACCTCGTAGGTGTTATGGTTGCCGGCAAAGGTGGCGTGGAAGCGGTCAATGGTGACCCGCTCCTTTTCCGCGGCGTACTTCCTGGCCTTGTCAACTTTCCCGATGAAGCCGGAGTTCATTAAAACCTCCCAAAGGCTGCGCTGGTGTCGGGGCCGGGCCGGCAAGGTTTAAGGCCCGTTAAAAGAATTGTAAAGTTGAAATAAGGGCTAGGTCAAGGGTTGGAAAAGGGGAATTGGGGGGAATTGCCGGCCGTCAAGCCGCGCCAATATGCCCTAATCCCCCAGGCGGCGGTAGATGATATGGGCGCGGTTGGTGGTGTGGGGGCGGATCAGCGTAGGCCAGTCCCCGGTGTCGGACATTTCCACCCAGCCCGGGGATTGCGGCACTTCCGGCCCGTCGATTTCATAGACGGCAGCGTAGCGGGCCACGCCCGGCACATCGGCGCTTTCCAGCCGATAGCGGGTGCAGCTGCGGACGCCGGGGGCTTGCAGGATGTTGGGAATGTGCTGGGTGTCGTAGATGCGGTTAAAGTCCGCTTCCCGTTCCTCCGGGATGTCCATCTGCACCAGGTAAATATAATCGGCCATAGGGGTTCAGCCCTCCCGTTGCTGCGTTTGGCGTTATTCGCCGCCCTCCAGTTCCAAATCCAGAAACCGCTCGACCCGGCTCAGTCCCAGCACCTGAAAGCCCAGGACATTGCCGTCGGCGTCCAATTTGACATAGGCGCGCCCGTCGGGGCTGTCCACGAACTCCCCCGGCTTATCCTCCCAGACCACTTCCAGGAAATCGCCTTGCCGGTCGTACCAGATGTTGACGCGCTTTTGCGCCATCAGCGTCCCCTCCTCGGGATGCGCCGGGTGAGATGGGCCGTGATGACAAAAGCGTCACCCGGCTCAAACCCGACTACTACCCGCACGTATTTGCTGCCCTCAGTGGTCTCGGGAAACCAGCGATAAAACTCCCGCACCCGTTCCGGGTCGCTGACCGACACCAATATCCACTCCGGATTATCCAAGGTTTCCCGA
This sequence comes from Dehalococcoidia bacterium, assembly GCA_965203435.1. Taxonomy (GTDB): domain Bacteria; phylum Chloroflexota; class Dehalococcoidia; order Lucifugimonadales; family UBA3495; genus CBDBCU01. The sequence continues at coordinate 167,237 of CBDBCU010000006.1, forward strand.
ATTGCCCGTTCCATACCGACCATTTCAGGATGACGCCGATGGATATGGCGCAACTGTTCGGCGGTCAGACGAATCGGCGGTTCTGACGAAGCCTCTTGCATAGCCAACCCATAATACAATACCGCAAAAGTTTTTCCAAGTCGCGTTGCCCCTTGACCATCCGCCCCGCGGCCGCTACAATCAATCTCGCAGCGACCGGCAGCGAGCCGCTCCTTCAGCGACTCCCCTCTACGGAGGGCCGGCCGCTCCTTTATTCTATTCAGCAGGGACGGGGGATTGGCTATGGAGCCGGCGGAACAGTTTGCGGCTTTGCAACGGTTTGACCAGGATCCGGATTTGGCCGAACTGGAACGGCTGCTGGCGGAGTTCAACCTGTTTCGCTTGCTGGGGATAGGCGGTTCTGAGGAAACCCATTCCCGGATCTTGGCTTGGCTACTGAATCCCCGGGAGAACCACCGGCTGGGCGATGCTTTCCTGAACAGGTTTCTGGCGGCGACAATGCCGTTGGATGGATCCGGGGCCGATTGGTCGGCGGCGCAAGTGCAGCGGGAATGGCATAACGCGGTGGACGGGCAACAGGGTTTCCTGGACCTGCTCATCTTGGACGAGGGGCAGCGGTTCCTGTGCGCCATTGAGAATAAAGTTTATTCCGGGGAACACAGCCAGCAGCTGACTCGCTACCGCCGGGCTTTGGAAAACCGCTATCCCGATTTCACCCGGCGCTACCTATTCCTGTCGCCGTGGGGAACTTTGGCCCAAGATGCTGCGGAACGGAAACATTGGCAGTCGGTGGACTACAACCTGGTTTGCCAGCTGGTCGCGGAAACGGCCCAGGATTTTGCTAATTTCATCAGCGCCGATGTGCTGGCATTTCTGCGGCAGTACGCCGATGTTTTGAGGAGGGATATTTTGGGCGATACCGAAGTGCGGGACTTGGCCCGCAAAATCTACGCTCAGCACTCCACGGCTATTGAGCTGATTTATCAGCACAAGCCTAACCACCAATCTGAAACCCAAGAGATTCTCAAGGAGATAATTGAGAATCGGAACGACTGGGTATTCGAGACGGAGTTCCGGCGTCAAAGCCATTTGACCCGGTTCCTTCCTGTCGAGTGGCAACAGTTTCCGATTTTGGAAACTGGTACCGGGTGGCCGCCCTGCAAGTCCTTGTTGTTGTTTGAGTTCTACTGCTCAGGCAATCACCTGGGGTTTCAACTAGCCATCTGTCCCGGAACGGACGAATCCGTAAGGCAAGTCATCGATTCGTCCGTGAGGAACCTACCGGGCATTAGGCCTCGGGAAGCGAACGTGGGTTCCTCTTGGGGCTTATACTTCATCGGCGAGAGCGTTCTCACCAGCACTGACTTTGAGCAGTGGGACCTGGAGTCCGTCCGCTCAAAGATTCAGGCCAAGGTATCCGCATTTGCCGCTAATGAGTATCCCCAAATCCGGGATGCCGTAACCCGTTGCCTTGAGGAATTCGAGTCGTCCGGCCAACCTTAGGAAAACTGCCCGCCCATTGCCAAGCAAGGAGCCGCAACTTATGCCTATGCTACGCCGGTTATTTCCCGCCGCCATCTTGTCCCTGGCCTTGCTGGCCTTGACGCTGGCCGCCCTGTTCCTGAACGGACACCCGTTCCCGGCGGCCTCGGCCCAGACCACCCCGACCACCGTCGACTACGACAGCAACGATGACGGGCTGATTGAAATCAGCAATCTGGCCCAACTCAATGCCGTCCGCTGGGACTTGAACGGCGACGGGACGGTGGACACTACTGCCAACAATACCACTTACACCGCCGCCTTTCCCAACGCCGCCGCCGGCATGGGCTGTCCCGACGGCAGTGACACCGACACCAAGCCCGACCCCTGTATTGGCTACGAGCTGAAAAACGACCTGACCTTTGACACTAACGATGACGGCAGCGTCAACGCCAGGGATTCCGGCGGCCTTTACTGGAACGGCGGCGATGGCTGGACGCCCATTGGAGACGCCGGCAATCCCTACACCGGGGAGTTTCAGGGCCGGGGCAAGACCATCTCCCGCCTGTTCATCCGCAACGACTCCGCCGCTCGGGCCGGCTTGTTCGGAGCCTTGGGGCCGGGGAGCAGCGTAACCGGCTTGGGGCTGACGACCGTCAGCATCGTCAGCAGTCATCCGTCGGCGGTAGGCAGTCTGGCCGGGGTCAACGAAGGGACGATTACCTCCAGCTACGCCATTGGCAGCCTATCCGCCGAATGGGACAGCTCCGTGGCCGGGGGACTGGTGGGCCTGAACCTCTGGGGTACGGTGCAGGCCAGCTTTGCCCAGGTCGCCGTGTCAGCGCAGGACGAGGAATCGGTAGTCGGCGGGCTGGTGGGGCAGAACCTGTTGGGCGACATCAAGGCCAGCTACGCCAGCGGCGCCGTGGCGGCCAACGCCCTCCAAGCCCTGGCCGGAGGCTTGGCCGGCATCAATCAGGGAACGATTACCGCCAGCTACGCCCGGGGCGCGGTGTCGGTTTCGGGGCATAACAGCTATGGCGGAGGGCTGATCGGGCATGACCAGGGGCAGGAAACCGACAGCTATTGGGACACCGCCGCCGCCGGCCGGACAGTAAGCGCCGGCGGGATTGGTCAGCTCAGCAGCGCTTTGCAAAGCCCTACCGGCTACGGCGGCATCTACGCCAACTGGAACCTGAACTTGGACACCGCTGCCGGCGGGGATACCCCCTGGGATTTCGGCAGCGACGGCCAGTATCCGATGCTGGTCTATGGGACGATAAAATCGGCTCCGCAACGGGATTATGACACCGACAACGACCGGCTGCTGGAAGTGAACAATCTGGCGCAACTGAACGCCCTCCGCTGGGACTTGAACACCGACGGGATAGTGGCGGCCGCGGATCAGGCCAACTACGCCGCCGCCTTTCTAGGGGCGGTGGCCGGAATGGGCTGCGCGCAGGGTACCGCCACGGCTGCTTGCAATGGCTACGAACTGAAGTCCGACCTGGACTTTGACACCGATGGGGATGACGGCATTGATGGCGATGACGGGCCGCACTGGAACACCGGCCGGGGCTGGCTGGGCATCGGCAGCGCTACCGCGCCCTTTACCGGGACTTTCCAGGGCAACGGCAAGACCATCTACAACCTGTTTATCAACCAGACCCAGCCGGCCCGGGCCGGCCTGTTCGGCGAAGTAGGCTCCACCGGCAAGCTCGAAGGAGTACGGCTGGCGGCGGTGAATGTCCGTACGCGGGACGGCGTCCGGGTCGGGGCCTTGGCCGGGGTCAACGGCGGGACTATTACGGACAGTTCGGCGGCCGGCCACGTCAACGCTGCCCAGGATACCGGGACGGTCTATGTGGGGGGCTTGGTCGGCAGCAACGCCAACAGCATCGTCAGCAGCTACGCTGAAACCGAAATTGAGGGCAGCGCGTCGGTAGTCGGCGGGTTGGCTGGGCATAACAGCAGCAGCGGCAGTATCGCCGCCAGCTACTCTGCCCTAGTCAGCAGCGTTACTTCCCGCAATGGGGCCTATCTGGGCGGATTGGTAGGCCACAATCAGGGGGCCATCAGCGCCGCTTACTCCCGCAGTCCGGTCAAGGCTACCGGGAATACGGCGGCGGTAGGCGGGCTGGTGGGCTACAATGAGCGGGCACTGTCCACTTCCACCACCCAAGGAACTATTACCGCCAGCTATGCCCTGGGGCCGGTAGTGGCTACCGGAACCAGTCCCTCGGCCGGCGGACTAGTGGGCAAGAACAGCAGCGGCGTAGCCACCAACAGCTACTGGGACATTGAGGTCAGCGGCCAGAGCAGCAGCCCCTTGGGAACGGGTATCCGCGGGACGCGTATGCTCGGGTACCGCGCCACCGCCTACACCGGCCTCTATGCCAACTGGAATCTGAACCTAGATGGGATGGCCGGCAATGATGACCCCTGGGCCTTTCCCGACGGCCAATATCCCCTCCTGAAGTACGGCGGCCACAATGTGGTCGACCAGGTCCGCCTCTATATCTGGGACGCCCCGGCCGTAGGCCGGATCGCGCGAACCGATTGGCATCTCAGCGCTTGGCTGACCAAAGCCCGCGGTCAGGGATTTACCTGGGAGCGTTCCGCGGATGGCGTAACCGGGTGGACGGTGGTCCGCGGCCGGCGGCCGCTTACTGGCAGCATCCGCTACGCCACCACCAACTGCACCTGCAAGTTGCTTATTGAACCCTACGAGGCCAACCAGTGGTTTCGGGTGCGCCGGCGGAGCTCTGAGCGGGGCTGGATTGACGGCTACATCAGCCGGCAGACTACAGACTGGAGCGGGCCTACCGCTACGCTGACTTTCGCCAGCGGCCACACTTCGCCCCGGGTGGGGCAGGCCATCGCCATCAGCGGGACGAACAATGTAAAGTGGATCCGCTGCAACGATGCGTCCGGCAACGGCTGCAATGTGATTGTCAATTCGGCCACCGGCTACACCCCGGTCGCCGCCGACCAGGGCAAGTACCTGTATGCCTACCGCTATTATGACAACGCCCAGAGCGTCAAAACTCTGGGCAAGACCGCCAGCATCGGCCCGGTAGCCGCGGCCGCTGGTTCATCCTCTTAACCTGGTGCCGGGGTAAAGGGCAACGGCGCGGCCGATTCCTTGCCAGGATTAAAACCGGGCCGGGGCAACGGCCCCGGCCCGGTTCAGGGTTTCAAACTTATTCCGGCCGCCAACCTCAGGGACGGGCGGCGACTTGCCAGCGCAAAAGCCCCGCCCCCCCTAATAAGTCAAATCCGTTTCCGTTCCCGCCGGCAATTCCACTTCCAAGGCTTGCAGGCTGTGCGCCAAGCCGTGATAGTAGGCCACTACCACCAGGATGTCCACAATGCCGGCGTCGCCCACTTGGGCGCGGACACTCTCAAAAGTGGTATCGGAAATGCGGTGCTGGCGCAGCAGTTCCAGGACGAACTGCACGACGGCGGCATCCGCCGATTCCAGTCCCACCGGCGCCCGATACTCCCGGATCGCGGCGATAACCGTATCCTCCAGGCCGGCGGCGTGGGCGCCGCGCTGATTGACCGTCCAGACATAATGCCCGCCGGCTTCCCGGGCGGCGGCAAGAATCGCCAACGCTTTGACCCGAGGATTCAACGGCGTCTCAAAGCGGACATAGCCGCCCAGGCCGGCGAAACTGCCGGCGGCCGGCGGATTGTTCAGCAGAGCGGCATAGTTGGGCTGCACCCCGCCCCGGCTGTTCTGGATGTCGTCCCAAACCTGCTGTCCTTCCGGGGACATAGTTTCGCGGGTGGCAAAAGTCACTCGGGCCATAGGGCTATTCCTCCTTAGTTAGGGCGTGTTCCCACGGATTGTTAACCCTTTGGATAGCCGGCCCTGCCTTTCCGCCCGTCCTTCAACGAAGTTCAGGATGAGCGGATTGAAGGGCCGGCGGTTGGGGGGTATTCCCACGGATTGTTGACCCTTTGGATAGCCGGCCCTGTCTTTTCGCCCCGTCCTTCAACAAGTTCAGGATGAGCGGATAGGCAGGGCCGCCGGGTCAGCTGCCGTTCTTTTGCCAGAGGGCTTCGAGGATGGCCCCGGGGGACATGGGCAGCCGTTCCATCCGCACCCCAATGGCGTCGTGGATGGCGTTGGCAATGGCGGCCATCGGGGGGACAATCGGCACTTCCCCGACGCCGCGCACCCCGTAGGGATGGCCCGGATTGGCAACCTCGACAATCACCGTGTCAATCATCGGCAAGTCCAGGCTGATCGGCATCCGGTAGTCCAGGAAACTGGAATTGACCATCTGGCCGTCCGGGTTAAAGAAATACTCCTCGTTCAAGGCCCAGCCGATGCCCTGCACCACTCCGCCCTGCATCTGCCCCTCCACATAGCTGGGATGAATGGCCTTGCCGGCGTCCTGCACGGTGGTATAGCGCAGGATGTCCACCTTGCCGGTTTCCGGATCCACTTCCACATCCACAATATGGGTGCTGAAAGCGCCGCCGGCCCCCCGGGGGTCGACGCTGACCTGGCTGGAAATGGGGCCGCCGCTGCCGTTCAGCTGCGCCGCCAGTTCCTTAAAGGTCATTTTCAGGTCCGAATCGGACTGATGCTGAAAGGCCCCGTCCACCAGTTCCACATCGGCGGCGGACACTTCCCAGATGGTGGCGGCCCGCTCAATCATTTGCCGCTTGATGTCCTGGGCGCATTCGTAGGCGGCCCAGCCGCTGGCAAAAGTGGTGCGGCTGCCGCCGGTCAGGAAAGTGTAGCCCACCGAATCGGTGTCGGCCACACTGGGCTGCACATCCTCGGCCGGAATGCCTAGCACTTCGGCGGCCTGCATGGCAATCGAGGCCCGGGTGCCGCCAATGTCGGTGGAACCCTCGACCAGGCTGATGGTGCCGTCGGCCTGGACGCCAATACTGCAACTGGACTGCATTCCGATGTTGAACCAGAACCCGGAGGCAATGCCCCGGCCCTGATTAGGGCCGGTCAGCGGCGTGTTGTAATGCTCGGTAGCCTTGGCCGCCTCCACGCACTCGATATTGCCGATAACCGGAAACTCCGGGCCGTCCACCCGCCGAGTGCCTTCCTTGGAAGCGTTGCGGAGCCGGAACTCCACCGGGTCAATTCCCAGTTGGCCGGCGATTTCGTCTATCACCTGCTCGCCGCCAAAGGCGGCGATGGGCGCGCCCGGAGCCCGATAGGGGGCTACTTTCGGCTTGTTCACCACCACGTCATAGCCCTCGGCCCGCACATTTTCAATGGCATAGGGGGCAAAGATGCACTGGGCGCCCATCGTTACCGGCGAGCCGGGAAAGGCCCCGGCTTCCAAGGCCAGAGTAGCCGCGGCGGCGGTGATTTTGCCGTCATTAGTGGCCCCCACCTTGACCTTGACCCAAGCCCCGGAAGTGGGGCCGGTACTCTCAAAGACATCGGTGCGGGACATCAGCAGCTTGACCGCTTGGCCGCTCTTGCGGGACAGCAGGGCGGCCATCGGTTCCAGATAGACCGGAATCTTGCCGCCGAAGCCGCCGCCGATTTCCATCGGCACTACCTTGACCTGGGACACCGGCAGATTGAGAATCTGCGCCAGGGAATCCCGGGCGCTGAAAGCCCCTTGAGTGCTGGTCCAGACCGTCAGCTTGCCGTCGGAGTTCCACAGGGCCGCGGCGTTCTGCGGCTCAATGTAGCCCTGATGGACGGTGTTGGTATGAAACTCCCGCTCCACCACCACATCGGCCTGGGCAAAGCCGGCCTCCGGATCGCCCAATTCGTACTTGAAATGGGTGGCGACATTGCTGCGCTTATCGGTGCGCTCCCCCAACTCGGTAGTGGTCAAATCCTCAATGACCAAGGGGGCGTCCGCCTGCATCGCCTGGGTAACATTGATGACCGGCGGCAGGACTTCGTACTCCACGACGATCAGGTCCAGGGCGGTTTCGGCGATATGGGGGTTGACGGCGGCTACGGCGGCGATGGCGTGGCCGCGATACAGGGCCTTGTCCTGGGCAAAGATGTTTTCGCTGGAAAAGCGCATCCCCCGGCCGGGGTTTTCCATCGCGGCCACCGGCAAATCCTGGCCGGTCACCACCGCCTTGACCCCGGGCAGAGCGGCGGCCTTGCGGGTGTCGATGGCCTTGATGCGGGCGTGGGCGTGGGGGCTGCGGAGGACCTTGCCGTGCAGCAGGCCGGCCAACTGAAAGTCGCCGCCGTACTTGGCCCGGCCGGTTACTTTGTCCGTCCCGTCGTGGCGAATGGGCCGGCTGCCGACCACGCTATACTCCGTATTTGACAGTACGATATTGGACATAATCCAACCCTCTCCAAGCTGGTGTGTTTAAGGCATCCGGGCCTTGACGCCGCTATTGTATCATACTACCCGGCCGGCGGCTAATCCGGCAAATCCCAAGTCATTCAAGACAATTTCCTATGGAAACCGGCATTTCCGCCCCGCTACCGTCCTTCCAGTGAAAACGGGAATCCAGAATCCGCGGCCTTGCCAGATTCCCGCCGCCTCGCTACCGTCATTCCCGCGTAAGCGGGAATCCAAGACGGTACTGAAAAGACCAGCCCGTTGCTGTCCAGCCACCGCTGGATTCCCGCTTGCGCGGGAATGACGGTAGGGGGCGGCGCAATGACGGTAAGATGGGTTGTCAGGTATATGCGATTGCCCTAGGATTAGCGGGCAGCGGCGGCGGCCGACAGGGAGACCATCCCGGGTCTCCGGCCCGGTTATCCGCCTAATTAAGGAAAGGACCTTATTGCCCATGAACCTGCAAGACGGCTACGCCGTGGTGGATTTGGAAACGACCGGCCTGGACTGCTGGAACGACCGAATTGTCGAGATTGGCCTGGCTCTGGTCCTGCCGGACGAGCCGCCCTTTGTGGATTCCCGGCTGGTCAAAATCCGCCGGCCGCTGCCGCCGCATATAGTCCGCTTGACCGGCATCACCGACCGGGATTTGATTGCCCGGGGCCAGTCCATTGACGCTGCCCTGGCCTGGCTGGTGGAAACCACCGCCGGCTTGCCTTTGGTCGGCTATAACATCCTGAACTTTGACCGCGGCTTTCTGCTGGAGGCGGCCCGGCGGCATCGTCGGGCAGTAGAGGATGGATTGGTACCGGCGCGGGTGATTGACGAGGTTGACGACCTGCCGGCCCGGCGGTTCATTGACGCTATGGCTCTCTATCGGGGCTATAAGCTGGGCCGCTACCCGCAGTTGGGGGAAAGTCACCAGGACTATGCCCAGCGGATCCTGGCGGCCCGGGCCCCGGGCCTGCGCTACAACCTCAAGGCGGCCTGCGCCGACTTCGGCATATCCACCGACCGCATCCGTTCCCACCGCGCCGCCGGAGATGTAATTCAGACCCAGCGGGTCTTTGACCGGCTGCTGCAACTGAATCCGCCGGTGTGAAAGGGATAGAGGATTAAGCCACGGTGCGCGCCTGATAAGGCCCGGCCAATTCCCGCATCGCGCCCTGCTCGCCGGAGGGCGGCCGCGCCCGTTCTGCCGGTTGATAGGCCGGCTGCCGCGGCGGCAGGTCAAAGCCGTTGCCCGCCAGCAGCTCGCCAATGGTGCGGATTTGCAGCTTGGGAAAGTCCCGCTGCCACAAGTCCGAATGGTAGAAACCGCCGGCCGCCGCCTCGGTCAACATCTCCCGGGTCGGCTCCTCCAAGGCGATGAACAATCCCATCGCCGCCCGTTCCCGTTCCACCACCCCGGCCAAGTCCCGGACTTGCGCCGGCGACACCCGCCCGCCCTTGACCTGAACCACCATCCGCTGCGGCGTGCGGCGGGGGCCGTCGATGAAGTAGATAATGCCGTCAATGCCCCGGTCGGCGCCGCGCCGCTGCTCGCCCTGCGGCTGGGCTTCCAGCAGCGACACCGCCCAATACTGGAATTGATAGGGATCCTGTTCCCACAAGGCCCGGGCGCTGCCCACATCCCGGGGTTCCCCCAGGACGGCGTAGTGGGCAACCGGATCCAGGTCAAAAGAGGATTTCAGGCGGCTTTTCATCAACGCCACGGCCAGATGGGTAATATCGATGCCCACCCACTGGCGGCCCAGATTTTCGGCGGCGGCCACGGCCGTGCCACAACCGCAAAAGGGATCCAGCACCACATCCCCCGGATTGCTGCTGGTGGTGATGATGCGTTCCAGCAGGGCTTGGGGTTTCTGGGTGGGATAGTTCAGGCGTTCCCGGGCCCGGGAACCGATGGGCGGAATGTCGTCCCAAAAGTCTTGCAAGGGAACGCCAAGCATCTCGTCAAGATACCGCTTGTACCGGGGGACGGTTCCCGGACTGGTTTGGACTATCCGGCCGGCGTCCACCAGTTCTTGCATACTTTCCTCGTTATACCGCCAGTATCGAGTAATGCCCATAAACTCGTAATAGGGATTGCCTTTGGTTGCGCCGCCCGGGGCGGTTAAATCGCCAAGGGTATAACGGCGGCCCGTATCCTCCTCGACGTGCCGGTAGAAGTCGTCGACATACTCTTGGTCGTAGGGCGTGTAAAGGGGATTCCACGTCCAACGATTGCCCTTGGTGTAAAAGAGGATGTTGTCGTGGATGCGGCCGTGCTGCCGGCGGCCCTGCTTGGTGTCGCTGTGGGCGCTGGTGCGTTTCCACGGAATCTCACTGCGGAAATTCCGGGGGCCGAACACCGAATCCAGCAGTAGCCGCAGGTAAGACCCGGCCGTCGGGTCGCAGTGCAGGTACAAGCTGCCGGTCGGTTTCAGGATCCGCCGCAGCTCGACCAGGCGCGGCGTCATCATCACCAGATAGGCCATCATATCGTTCCGGCCCAGGAACTGCTGAAAGGCCGCCAGCATATCCTTGACCGCCGTGGGCGTTGCCGGGTTCAGCATTATTTCCTGCTCGAAGGTCCGTTCCGCCTCCAGCGTCCAATGCCAAGTGTCGTTAAAGGCCCGGATCTGGGCCGGGGAATCCTCCCCGGACTTTTCCCGGAACAGGATATTGTAGGAGGCCCGGGAGTTGAAAGGCGGGTCGAGATAGACCAGATCCACCGCCGCATCGGGCAGATGTTCCCGCATCACTTGCAGGTTGTCGCCGTAGTAAAGGGTATTAGGCATAGCCGGCGCCGCCTCGGTGGTGGATTCGGGTCGGGATGATGGAAAGCATTGTAGCACAATTTCCCGGGGGATGTTAGAACCCTCATTCCCGCGTAAGCGGGAATCCCGACGGTACTGCCTTATACCACCGCAGTCTTGGCAAGCCACCGCGGGATTCCCGCTTACGCGGGAAGGACGGTAGGGGCGGCGGCCGGGAAAGACGGTTGCAAGGCGGCCGTTCTGGATTCCCCCTGGCGCGGGAAGGACGGTAGGGGGTTAATCCGGTATATGCCACTGCCTTGGGGTGCTGCGCCCTTGCCCGATTTGTGCTACTATAGGGGGAAAACCCGCGCAGGGCTTGAGGTGAATGGCTATGACTACCCCGCCCCGACCGGTAGAACTGCGGTTCAATCCGGTGGAAATTGACCGCAAGTGGCAGGAACGCTGGGCCCGGGACGACCTGTACCGGGTGCCGGACGATTCCGACCGGCCCAAGTGGTACGACCTGACGATGTACCCCTACCCCTCCGGCGACCTGCATATCGGCCACTGGTACGCGATGGCCCCCTCCGACTGCCACGCCCGCTTTCGGCGGATGCAGGGCTACAATGTGCTGCATCCCATCGGCTTTGACGCCTTTGGCCTGCCTGCCGAAAACGCCGCCATCAGCCGCGGCATCCATCCCTACACCTGGACCATGAGCAACATCGAGAATATGCGGGGGCAGCTCCGCTCCATCGGCGCGGTCTATGACTGGAATCGGGAGCTGATTTGCTGCCTGCCCGAATACTACCGCTGGAATCAGTGGTTCTTTCTCAAGTTCTACGAGCAGGGGCTGGCTTACCGGGCCAACGCCCCGGTCGTTTGGTGTCCCTCTTGCCAAACGGTACTGGCTAACGAGCAGGTGGTCAACGGGGCCTGCGAGCGCTGCGAGGCCGTCGTTACCCGCCGGGATTTGGAACAGTGGTTCCTGAAAATCACCGACTACGCCGACGAGCTGCTGGACTTTTCCACCCTGGTGGACTGGCCGGAAAAAATCCTGATGATGCAGCGCAACTGGGTGGGCCGCAGCCAGGGCGTGGAAATCAGTTTCGATATCAGCGCCTACAACCTGGACGAAACCGAAATCCGCACCTTTACCACCCGCATTGACACCATCTTTGGCGTCACTTTCCTAGCCCTGGCCCCGGAACATCCCCTGGTGCCGGCCTTGACCACCGCTGAACAGCAAGCGGCCGTCGCGGAATACATCGGCCAGGCTCGCCGCGCCTCGGAAATTGAGCGCCTGTCCGCCGACAAGGAAAAGACCGGGGTTCCCCTGGGTTCCTACGCCGTCAACCGCCTGAACGGAGAGCGCATCCCCATTTTCACCGCCGACTATGTGCTGACCACCTACGGCACCGGGGCGGTTATGGGCGTGCCGGCCCACGATGAACGGGATTTTGCCTTTGCCCGCAAATACGGCCTGCCCATCCGCACCGTCATCGCCCCCATCGAGTGGGACGGCAGCGAACCGACGGCGGCCTATCTGGGGGCCGGCTTTATGACCAACTCCGGCCCCTATGACGGGATGACCGATGCCGAGGGCGTCGCCGCCCTGGCCGACGACATTGAAAAGAACGGCTGGGGCCGCCGGGCCACTTCCTACCGCCTGCGCGACTGGCTGATTTCCCGCCAGCGCTACTGGGGAACGCCCATTCCGATGATTTACTGCGCCGCCTGCGGCATCGTCCCGGTGCCGGAAAAGGATTTGCCGGTGCTGCTGCCGGAGGATGCGGAGTTCAAGCCGACCGGGGAGTCGCCGCTGGTGGAAAACGCCGCTTTCCGCAATGTGGACTGTCCCCGCTGCGGCGGCCCGGCCCGCCGGGAAACGGACACTATGGACACCTTTATCGATTCCTCCTGGTATCTGCTCCGCTACATCAGCCCCCGCTACGCCGACGGCCCCTTTGACCCGCAGCTGCTCAAGGAGTGGCTGCCGGTGGATCAATACACCGGCGGCGCGGAACACGCCGTTCTGCACCTGCTCTATTCCCGCTTTTTCATCAAGGTTATGCGGGATATGGGGCTGGTGGATTTTGACGAACCCTTTTTGCGCCTCTTTAACCAGGGGGTAATCCTGGGGGCCGACCACGAAAAGATGAGCAAGAGCCGGGGCAATGTGGTCAACCCGGATGATGTGGTGGGGGTGATGGGGGCCGACGCGGTGCGCTGTTTCCTGATGTTCATTGGCCCCTGGGATCAGGGCGGCCCCTGGAGCGATGTGGGCATTAACGGCGTGGCCCGCTGGCTCAACCGGGTCTGGGCTTTGGTGGAACGCAATCCGCAAGACCTGGCCGCCACTCCCGCCGACCCGGCGGCGGTGCGGGATACCCTGCGGATCCTGCATCAGACCGTCCGCAAGTGCCACAACGACCTGGACAAGTTCAAGTTCAACACCGCCATCGCCGCCCTGATGGAACTGGTCAATCACCTGAGCAAGGTCTGGGCCGAGGGCAGCGTCGACCCGGCCACCTGGCGGGAAAGCATCGAAAAATTCCTGCTGATGCTGGCCCCCATCGCGCCGCATATCGCTGAGGAATTGTGGGAACGCACCGGCCGCGCCTACAGCATCCATCAGCAACTTTTCCCGGAATGGGATGATGCCCTGGCCGCCGCCGACACCATTACCCTGGTGGTGCAGGTCAACGGCAAGGTGCGCGACCGCATCGCCGCCCCGGCCGACATTGACGAGCCGGCGGCCCGGGAGTTGGCCCTGGCCAGCGCCAAAGTCCAGCCCTACACCGCCGGCAAGACCATTAACAAAGCCATCTACGTGCCGGGCCGCCTGGTCAATGTAGTAGTGGGGTAAGGGATGGGGCGGATTGCCTATGCTTTTCCGCCCTTTCCCGGCCATCCTAGTGTCCTTCCCGGCCATCCCCTACCGTCATTCCCGCGTAAGCGGGAATCCAGAAATGCCCGATTGGTAGTAGGCCGGTCTTTGGCAATACCGTTCGGATTCCCGCTTGCGCGGGAATGACGGTAGCGGGACGCCCGGGAATGATGGTAAAGACGAGCGGTCAGGTATATGCCATTGGCCTACAGTAAGCCCCCAGCATACCTTAAACGCCATCAGAGGACGGTTATGAAATACGACTACATCATCATCGGGGCTGGTTCCGCCGGCAGCGTGCTGGCTACCCGCCTGTCCGAAAATCCGGAGCGGTCGGTATTGCTGCTGGAAGCCGGGCCGGACTACCCGGATTTCGAGCGGCTGCCGGCCGATGTGAAATACGGCTACAACACGGCCAAAGCCATCGCCGGCCCGCATATGTGGGGCTACCAGGCCAAGGCCCGCCCGGAACACGCCAATACCTTTCATCTGCCCCGCGGCCGGGTGGTCGGCGGCAGCAGCGCGGTCAACGGCCAAGTCTGGCTGCGGGCGGTGCCGGAGGATTTTGACAATTGGGTCGCTTGGGGCAATGGCGAGTGGAGTTTCGGCGCGGTAATGCCCTATCTGAACCGCATTGAGACCGATCTGGATTTCGGCGGCGATTTTCACGGCTCCGCCGGCCCCATCCCGGTGCGCCGCCACAAACGGGAGGAGTGGCTGCCTACTCAGGAGGCCTTTTTCCGGGCCTGCCTCGCCGCCGGTATGCCGGAATCGGCGGATATGAATGACCCGGATTCCACCGGCGTCGGCCCCCGCCCGATGAACAATGTGGATGGGGTGCGGATGAGCGCGGCCCTGACCTATCTGGAATTGGCCCGCCACCGCCTGAACCTGACGATCCGCGCCGGCGTCACCGTCCGCCGCATCCTCTTTGACGGCAAGCAGGCGGTGGGCGTAGCCGGGGACAGCGGCGGCGACTCCTTTGACCTGGCCGGCGACCGCATCATCCTCAGCGGCGGCGCCATTGCCTCGCCGCAGCTGCTGATGCTCTCCGGCGTCGGCCCGGCGGAACATTTAGCCAGCTTGGGGATTCCAGTGGTGCATCCCTTGCCCGGCGTAGGGCAAAACCTGCGGGATCATCCCCTGGTGGCCTTGCAGTTTGCGGTAAAGCCGGAATATCTGGCGGATCCGGATACGCCCTGGAGTCAGGTAGCCCTGCGCTACACTACCGAGGGTTCGCTCACCCGCAACGATATGCAAATCCTGCCCGGCTGGTTTGCCGATGCCCGCGGCGGCGCCGCCGACCAGGCCGCCGGTTTCCGGATGGCTCCGGCCCTGGAAAACGCCGCCACCGCCGGGGAACTGCGCTTGACCGCCAACGATCCCTATGTCCAGCCGGAATTGAACTATAACTATCTTGCCGATCCGGGCGACCGGGAACGGATGCGGCAAGCCGTCCGCCTGTGCATCCGCTTGTCCGAATCCCCGGACTTTGCCAACATCATCACCGACCGCATTACCCCCACGGATGCCGATCTGGAATCCGACGCCGCCCTGGACGCCTGGCTGCTGCGGAATGTTTCGACCCAGCAGCATTCCTCCGGCACCTGCAAAATGGGGCCGGCCGACGACCCCATGGCTGTCGTGGATCAGTATTGCCGGGTCTATGGGGTCCGCAACCTGAGCGTCATTGACGCTTCGGTAATGCCCGATGTGGTGCGGGCCAACACCAATGTAACCACCCTGATGATTGCGGAACGGCTGGCCGACTGGCTAAAGGCGGGCCGGGCGTGATTAAAGGGGCGGGCGTCAAACGCTCCATCCTCTCCTCCTGAACTTGTTGCAGGATGGAAAAGGCGGCTCCACAACCGTCCTTCCCGGGCAAGCGGGAATCCAGAACTGCACTGCCTTATGCCGCCGCAGTCTTGGCAAGCAACCGCCGGATTCCCGCTTACGCGGGAAGGATGGTAGAGTAGTCGGGAAGGGCGGTTACTAGGGGCGGCTGCTCGGAATTGCCGGGCCGCGCCAGGGCCGGATGCCAAGCAAGCTCGGCCCGGCTTTGCTTAACCCCGACGCCTTTCCAACCGCCGCCGCAGCCGCGCCAGCCGCTGCTGCCGCGCCAACCACCGCTCCTCCAAAGAGCGCGTTGCGGCGAGTTCCGCGGCGCGCACTTCGGCAAGGGCTTCAGCCCGCCCCTCGGCCCGCCCCTCAGCGCGGGCGGCCGCAATCTTGCTCTCCGCCTGCGCGCGCTCCTCTATGAGACGCTGCTTGTCCTCCCGCTTGAGAAACATAGCGAATGCTCCTTCTACGAATATCACCCACAAGACGGTGCCAATGGTGAGCGCATTGGCCGACCACCCGACCGCCGTACTGGGGATGGCGTCCGGCGCGGCGTTCCGGTATGCCAAAAGGGAGGCGATGCTGATTAAGGCAACCGCCAGCACGGCCGCCACCACCAGAAACGGCAATCGCCATTGGTCGGCATCCTCCCGGTTCCGTTCCGGATTACGCAAAGCCAATTCCCCCTTTCGGAATGTAGCAAGAATACCATATACGAATTGCCGACAAAATGCCAGTTATTTCCGGCGCGGGTCTGGGAATGTTGGCAATCAGGCGCGTTACCCCTTGACACCCCTTTTCCTCTTTGCTATACTATGTTGTCGCAAACCTTTGCAATAACTGGTGTTGGTATGACCAGTCAGGAACAGTCCTTGCAGCAGCTGCAAAGTCTAGGCTATCGCTTGACCCCGCAGCGGCTGCTGGTGCTGGCTATTGTGGCCGGCGGCGACGGACACATGGGCGTGGACGAAATCCATCGCCAGGCCCGGGCCGCCTATCCCTATCTGGACCTGGCTACCGTGTACCGCACCCTGCGCCTGTTCAAGCAGGTGGGCGTCGTTACCGAAGTGGACATTGACAACCGCCTGCACTATGAACTGACCGCCCCGGGGGAAAAGCACCACCACATGGTCTGCCGCGCTTGCCACCGGGCCCTCAACCTCAGCCCCCATTACTTGGAGGATTTCCGGGATACCCTGCTGCGGGAGTTTGACTTTGAGCCGGATATTGCCCACTTTACCGTCTCCGGCCACTGCCGCGGTTGCCGGGAAATGGCGGCGGTTAATGACCAGGACAACGACCCTACGGCCGGGGAGCCTGCCGATGCTGCGAAACGGGATTACTGAAATGGCCCCCTGGCGGTTGCTGGCGGCGGGGCTGTTGCCGCTGCTGCTGGCCTTGCCGCTGCTGGCCTGCGCCCCGGCCGCCGGGACGGACGCGGCGGCGGAAAGCGCCCCGGCCCAGCCGGCCACCGCCGCCGAGGCCAAGCTGCGGGTCGCCAGCACCGTATCGCCCATCACCAGCCTGATGGAAAATATCGGCGGCGACCGCATTATCCTGACCGGCATCGTGCCGGAGGGTACCAATTCCCACACCTTTGAGCCGTCGCCCTCTCTGGCGGCGACCTTGGCCGCGGCCGATTTATTCGTCGCCAACGGCCTCTTTCTCGAGGAACCGACCATTGCGATGGCCCGGGCTAATCAGAAACCCGGGGCCGTTATCCTGACTTTGGGCGACCGGGCCATCACCCCGGAGGAATGGGTTTTTGACTTTTCCTTTCCCGAAAGCGGCGGCCAGCCCAATCCCCATCTCTGGACGGCTCCCCATCTGGCCTTGAAATACGCCGAAATTATCCGGGAGGAACTTTCCAACCTGGATCCGGCCAACGCCGATTATTACGGCGAAAACTACACCCGGCTGCAAGGCCGCATCGACGATTTGGATAATCGCATCCGCGCCGCCGTGGCAACCATCCCGCCGGAGAACCGCAAGCTGCTGACCTATCACGACTCCTTTCCCCATTTCGGCCCCCGCTACGGGCTGGAATTGATTGGGGCGGTGCAGCCCTCGGATTTTACCGAACCCTCGGCCCGGGAAGTGGCGGCGCTGATTGACCAAGTGCGGGAAACCGGCGTGCCGGCTATTTTCGGCTCCCAGGTCTTTCCCAGCCCGGTAATGGAGCAAATCGCCAAAGAGGGCGGCGCCCGGTTCGTTGATAAATTGCGGGACGATGACCTGCCCGGCCAACCCGGAGACCGGGAACACAGCTACCTGGGGCTGATGTTGTCGGATGCGCGGATTATCGTTGACGCCCTGGGCGGCGATGCGGCGGCCCTGGACAGCTTTGATACCGGCCCGGTCTTTGCCGGGGAAAGCCAGGCAATTTATCCCCAGTAAATCCGTCGGATTAGACCAAATGCCGGCCGCCTATCGGGGCCGGAATGGGGGCTAATCCGGCGCAACAAACCTTAACCTAAGGACGGATAATGTTACATCCCTTTCCCCACCAGCGCGGGTCGGGGCAGCCGATTGTTGAACTGAAAAACCTGACCGCCGGCTATGAAGGGCAGGCGGTATTGACCGATGTCAGCCTGCGGGTCATGCCCGGGGATTTCGTCGGCCTGCTGGGCCCCAGCGGCTCCGGCAAAACTACCCTGCTGCGGGCCATCCTGGGGGCGGCCCGGGTGTTCCAGGGGCAAGTGGCAGTGCAAGGCGCGGCGGCTCAAGGCAAACGCCCCCCGGCCGGCTATGTCCCCCAACTGGAAACCATCGACTGGAACTTTCCAGTAACCGTGGAGGAAGTGGTGCTGATGGGCTGCACCCGCCGCAATCCCCTGCTGCCCTGGCATCGCAAGGCGGACCGGGAATTGGCCGGAGAAATGATGGAGCGGCTGGGCATTGCCCATCTCTACCGCCGCCACATCCGGGAATTGTCCGGGGGGCAGCAGCAGCGGGTCTTTCTGGCCCGGGCCCTGGTCAGCAACCCGGAACTACTGCTGCTGGATGAACCCACCAGCGGCGTGGACATCAAAACCCGGGACGAAGTGATGCACCTGCTCCACGAACTGAATCATCAGGGCATTGCGGTAATGCTGACTACCCACGAAATCAACGCCGTGGCGGCCCATCTGCCCTGGCTGGTCTGCCTCAACGGGCATATCCTGGCCGAGGGGCCGCCGGCGGAAGTGCTGTCCCCGGAAATCCTGCGCCAGACCTACGGGGCGGAAATGCCGGTAATTCAGTACCAGGGGATGACCCTGGTGGCGGAAAGCCCCCATCTGTTCGGCCGCAACGGGGCGGAAAAAAACGGCGTTGTCCCTGCGAAAACCCTAGCGGCGCGGGAGGCGGAAGTTGCTGGAACCCTTTAGCTACCAGTTCTTTGTGCGGGGACTGCTGGCCGCTACCCTGGTGGGCGGTCTCTGCGGCCTGATTGGGGTCTATATCGTGCTGCGGCGGATGGCCTATATCGGGCATGGCCTGGCCCACGCTGTCTTTGGCGGCGCGGTAGTCAGCTATGTAATGTCCTTCAACTTTTTCATCGGGGCCAGCTTGTGGGGATTCCTGTCGGCTCTGCTGATAACCCTGACCACCCGCAAGCGGAAAATCGGGGCCGACGCCGCCATCGGCATCGTCACCACGGCCAGTTTTGCCCTGGGCATTGCCCTGATCAGCCGGTTCAAGACCTTTACCCGCAGCTTTGACGCCGCCCTGTTCGGCAACATCCTGGGGGTCGGCGGCGGCGATTTGATTGCCATTATTGCGGTAACGGCGGCGGTGCTGGTCATCCTGATTGTGGGCTACAAACTCTTTCTTTTTACCGCCTTTGAGCCGGAAGTGGCCGGCTTTTACGGCGTGTCCACCGGCTGGGTGGATACCATGTTTTCCCTGGCGTTGGCAGCGACGATCGTCGTTTCCATTCAGGTATTGGGGGTTACGATGATTGCGGCGGCCATCGTCATTCCGCCCATCATTGCCCGCCTGCTGACCGACAGTTTCCGCACCATGGCCCTGCTGGCCACGGCCATTGGCGCTTTTTGCGGATTGGGCGGCGTCTATCTCAGCTACTTTGTGGATGTATCCTCCGGAGCCAGCGTAGTGCTGTTCTCCGCCCTGCTTTTTGGGCTGGCTCTGCTTTATGGCAGCCTGGGGGGACTGCTGCGCGGTTGGCCGCGGCGGCCGGCCGGATTGGGCCGCTTGTCCCGGGGCCATTCGGACGCTTTCGACTGACCCGGTACGCTTACCGGAGGTTGCCCGCTCATCCTGAACTTGTCGAAGGATGAATACCCGGCAACCGAACCGGCCCGGCCCGGCGGCTTACCGCTATTTTCCCGGCGTGTGTTAAACTAGGGCAGTTTCCGGCGGCTTACCCGGCAAACCCGGCCTTAACCGGTCAAGACCGGTCTCAATCGGTTCGGGAAAGGGAGCGGATTTATGGCCCATTCGCATCACCATCACGGGCAGTTGCAACCCACGGCGGAACACACCGGCATCCGCCGCGGCGCGGCCTTTATCATCGGCGGCCTGACCGGCGGTCACGGCGTCTTTCACTGGCTGACCCAGAGTTTTATCGTGGTGCTGCCGGAGGTGCGGGATGCCCTGCTGGGCGGCAGCGTATTAGCGGTCAACAGCATCCAGACCACCCGGGAAATTGCCTCCGGCGTGGTTTCCCTGCCCGGCGGGGTGTTGACCGATGCCCTGCGCCGCTATTGGGGCTGGGTGATGGCGGTCTGTATGGCCCTCTTTGGCGTCGGCTGGATGCTGATGGCCGCCGGCGGCTGGGCGGTGCCGGGCAGTTCCTGGTTCACTCAACAGCAGATCGCCGCCGCGGAAACCACTACTTCCCTGAATGTGGCCGGCTATATCCTGCTGATTTCAGGAATGGCCGTGGTAGGAATGGCGGCCTCGTTCTGGCATTTGCCGGCGGTGGCGGCCTTATCCTCCCAATTCAGCCACCGCCGAGCCTCGGTACTGTCCTTCCACGGCGTCGGCGGCAATGTGGGCGATGTTATCGGCCCGGTGCTGACCGGCCTGCTGCTGGCGACCTTGACCTGGCAGGCCATCATCACTATCTATGCCGCCGTGCCGATTTTCCTGGCCTTTCTGGTCTTTTGGGCCTTTCGGGACATTGGGCAGCGGGCGCAAGCCGCCGCTACCGCCGCCGGCCAATCCTCCCGGACGATGCGGAATCAGTTGGCGGAAACCCGGCTGCTGATTGGCAATCCCCGGGTTTGGGGCATAACGATGGTGGCCGGCCTGCGGGGAATGGCTTACCTGGGCTTTATCACCATCCTGCCGCAATACCTGGCCGATGAATTGGGCTTGACGGTAAAGGAGGGCGGCGGCTTTGAGAACCTCTTTTTCCGGGGATCCCTGATTGGCTTGCTGGTACTGGTAGGCATCTTTGCCAGCCCGGTGATGGGCTATTTGTCCGACCGCTACGGCCGCAAGCGGGTGCTGCTGCCGGGGATGGGCGTGCTGGCCCTGTTGACCCTGCTGATGGCTTTCGGCGGCGACAACATCGTGATAATGACCATTCTGCTGGGCGGATTGGGCTTGTTTCTCTACAGCGACCAGCCCATTTTGACCGCCGCGGCGATGGATATTGTGCGGGAAGGGACGGCGGCCACGACTTTGGGTTTGCTGTCCACGGCCCGGTTCATATTCAGCGCCGCCTCGCCGCTGATTGCCGCTTGGCTGTATGTGCAGAACTCCGATTATATTTTCTACTACACCGCCGGCTTGTATGCCCTGGCTATCGTTATTCTGGCGTTGCTGCGTCTGCCGCGGCCGGCGGCAGCGGGCGGTAGTGGTCATGGTCACGGCGATGGTGGCGGTCAGCACGGCCACGGCGGCGGCCATGCGCCCGCCGGGGAAACGGCTGGGGATGCCGGCTCGGCTACCGACTCTCCCGAGGGGCCGGGCCACGGTCACCGGCACAACCACTAGACTCCGGTCAAGGGCGGTTAGTTGTGAATTGCGCTGACTGCGGGCAAGGAGTGGCGGCGGCGGACAACTTTTGCCGCCATTGCGGCATAGCCCTGGACCATAGCCCGGAGAACGCCGCCGGCCTGCCGGCGGTAGTGGCCGCTTTGCAAGGGGAAGTGGCCCGGCTGTACCAGCGGGTCGCGGCTCTGGAGGCCGGCCAAGCTCCGCCGCCGCAGGTATCCCCGGCCGCCGGGCCGGCAAGGCTCCATCCCGTTGCCCCGGCCGCCGCCGGCGGGCCGGGCGGTTTCAGCGGCCGGCTGCGGGCTATGGATTGGGAGTGGCTGCTGGGCGGCAACTGGCTGGCCCGGGTGGGCATCCTGGCAGTGGTACTGGGCCTGGCCTTTTTCCTGAAACTGGCCTTTGACAACGACTGGATTGGCGAAACCGGTCGGGTCGTCCTGGGCTTGCTGGTCGGCAGCGGGCTGCTGGGCGGCGGCGAATACTGGCGGCGTAAGTATGCGGTCTGGGCCCAGGCTTTGACCGGCGGCGGGATTGCCATCCTCTATCTGTCCGTCTTTGCCGCCTTTGGCCTGTATGGGCTGATACCGCCCTTGCCGGCCCTGGGCTTTTTCCTGCTGGTGACTTTGACCGCCGCCGGGTTGGCCCTGCGCTACGAAGCCCGGGCTATCGCCGTGCTGGGCATCCTGGGCGGCTTTGCCGCGCCCTTAATGCTGGCGGAAGGGCTGCCCGACCAGCGCATCCTGCTGGCCTATGTGCTGCTGCTGGATTTGGGCGTATTGGCCCTGGCGACTTTCCGCAACTGGCGGTGGCTCACCCTGCTGGGACTGGTCGGATCCCTGCTGCTGTTCGGGTTCTGGCAGGCCGAACTTTCCCCCGGCTTGCTACTGTCCCAAGTTGCCTTGACGATTATTTTCCTGATCTTCGTCGGGGCTACCACCCTGTTTCATCTGCTCTGGCGGCGGCCGCCGGGAGCCCTTGACCAAGGGCTGATGACCTTGAACGCGGCGGCTTATTACGGCATCAGCTACGGGCTGCTGCGTGCGGACTGGCGGGACTGGATGGGCGGCTTTACCCTGCTGCTGGCGGCCTTTTACGGACTGCTGGGTTACGCCATAATCCAACGGCATCAGGAACAGATAAGGCTCAGCCTTTTTGCCGTGGGCATTGCCCTGGTTTTGCTGACCGTTGCCGTGCCGGTACAGCTGCGCGGCCCCTGGATCAGCGTGGCCTGGGCCGCCGAGGCGGCGGCGCTGGTGTGGCTGTCTTTCCTGCTGGATATGCGGCCGCTGCGCTGGTTCGGGATGGCCTTGCTGGCCCTGCTGACGGCGCAACTAGTGCTGTTCCACACCATCTCGTTGGATTCCCTGGAAACTTACCGATTCCTGCTCAATGAACGGGTATTGGCCTTTGGCGGCGGCATTGCGGCAATGTATCTGGCGGCCTATATCCTGTGGCGGGAACAAGGGCGGGAACGGGAAAGCGGCGGCCCGGCGGCGGAAAGGTTTTTCCCGCTGATACTGCTGGCGGCCGCCAACTTCCTGTCCCTGTATGTATTGAGCGTCGAGGTTTTCGAGGCTTTTTACTTCGGCTATTTTGCCTTGCCCGAAAGCATTGCCGGCAATGTTACCAGCCTGGCTTTGAGTATCCTGTGGGCCGGCTACGCCGCCATCCTGATAATCCTGGGCATCGTGCGCCGCAATCGCTGGATACGCATTGCCGGCTTGGGATTGCTGGCAATTCCGGTTATCAAGCTCTTTGCCTTTGACGCCTTTGCGATGGAGCGGGAGTATCGGGTAGCCGCCTTTATCATTCTGGGGATAATGCTGCTGGCCGGCGGTTTCCTTTATCAGCGCTACCGCCGGCTGATCCGGGGGTTCTTGCTAGATGATTAGCCCTGACCGCCGCCGGCTTTGGTTCGGCAAGTTGATTATCCTGTCGCTGTTGACGGCAACGGCGGCCGCCGCCGCGCTGCCGGCTTTCCGCGCCGCCGCCGACTTTGCCTTGGCGGAATGGCAATACTACAAGCCGCTGGCCCTGCCGCCGGAGCTGACCGCCGGGCAACTGGCGGCGGCGACTCTTGACCGGGAAGTGTTTCAGTCGGCGGCCGCCGCCGGCCGGCCCGATTTGCCCCCCTTGCGGGATTTGCGGGTTATCCGGGACGATGGAACGGAAGTTCCTTACCAGTTGCGGATTGCGGACGGCCGGGCGGAACGGGAAACGGCGCCGGCGCAAATCCGCGACTTGGGCCATTTGCCCGGTCAATACACCAGTTTTATCGCCGACTTGGGCGCGGGCGGCGTCCGGCATAATGAAGTGGAAATCTTTACCGATTCCGCTACTTTCGGCCGGGAAACGATGGTGGAGGCCCGGAGGGATGATGCCGCCGCTTGGGCGGTCTTGCAGGAGGGCGCGGAAATTTTTGATTTTACCGTGGCAGAACGGGATTTCGCCGCCCGCCATACCCGCATCCGCTACCCGGAAAGCACCGCCCGCTACCTGCGCGTCCGCATAATCAACGGCAGCGCCGAGCCGCTGAACATCACCGGAGCCGCCGTATCCCGGGTTCGGGAAAGGGCAGAGCAGGAAATGGACTACCGGCCGGCGGTAGTCCGCCGGGGCGAGGATGCCGCCGCCCGGGCCACGATAGTAACCCTGGACTTGGGCGGCCCCGGCATCCCGACCGGCCGCTTGTCTTTCCATACGCCGGCCGCCAACTTCCACCGGGACACCCGGATTGCGGGCAGCGATGACGGCAATCGCTGGGACGAGCTGAACGCGGCGGCGGCGGTCTATCGCTACAGTACGCCCAATTTCAGCGACAGCCGCCGGGAAATAAATTACCCGGAAAGCCGTTACCGCTACTATCGGTTGACGGTGGAAAATGGCGATGACCTGCCTTTGCCGTTAGAGGATATAACGCTGCACGGCTTGGCGCGGCGGGTGATTTTCCCGGCGGAGCCCGGCGTCAGTTATGCCCTCTATTACGGCAATCCGGCGGCGCGGCAACCGTCTTACGAACTGGAACGCTTGGCGGCCTGGTTGGAAACCGAGGACTTGCCAATGGCGGCCTTGGGGGCGCAGCAGGCCAACCCGGCTTTTACCGGCCACCGCTTGCCGCTGACCGAGCGTTACCCTTGGCTGATTACGGCGGCCGTGGCGGCGGCGGCCCTGGTCTTGGCGGCGCTGCTGTATGGGGTAGTCCGGCAGGCCCGGGGCCGGCTGCGGCCGCCGGAAAACGGTTGCTGAATATCCGCAGCGCCGGGCAATGGTCTATACTTGGCAACCTGCTTACTGTCCTTCCCGCGGCCCCTACCGTCCTTCCCGCGTAAGCGGGAATCCGGCAGCGGGACGGCAACGGGCGGGTCTTTTTAGTGCCGTTCTGGATTCCCGCTTACGCGGGAAGGACGGTAAGTAGATTGCCCTAATATCCGAGCATCCCCCCTTGCATTTGCCGGGCAATTCGTGTATTATGCGGATTGCGACGGTTACTCCTAGTTCCACTTACCCCGATCGTGGGCGGTTATTGCATCTGCGGGACACTCCTTGTCCCCTTGTGAACCGCCCATGGATCTGGGTAACCGTCGCAAGTGACCCGAATCCGGTGCAGCAAGGGGGCTTTATTTTGCTCAAGAAACTCGGTATTGGATGCGGCGGGCTGTTGGCGGTCATCATTGTCATCGCGGTCATCGTTATGGTCTCCAGCAGTGGGGGCAATGGCGGCGGGGCGCCGGAGGAAGCCGCAACGCCGCCGCTGGCGGTGGACGCCACCACGGTCTGGGACGACTACCAGGCCAACGAAACCCGGGCCAACGCCCAATACAAGGAAAAGTGGCTCCAGGTCACTTTGCCTACGATCAGCGAGATCGAATCGGACGGCAAGGTTCGGATGGATGTGGACGAGTTCGGGTTTAATCACATTGAACTCGACTTCCGGGACGACAGCGATGTCATCGACTTAAGCCCGGGCCGGCCCATCACGGCGGTTTGCCAATTGTCCGGCTTTGAGTTGGACAGCTGGTTGAACTTCCACAACTGCCGCTGGCCTTAGGGCAGAAATAAACCGGGGCCGGTTCGCGCACCGGCCCCGGTCGGTCCATCCCGTAATAGGCCTCGGGCCGGGTCAGTAGAAAACGGCGCGGCCGACGCCGCCGCCGGCCGCAATCACTTCCCCGGTGACGGCCCACGCCTTATCCGAGGCCAGAAACGCGGTCAGGAAACCGATTTCCTCGGCTTCGATCATCCGGCAGATGGCATTGCCGCTGAGGGTGCCGGAGGCAAAATCCAGCATTTCCACATCCTGCGGGCGGATGCCCTGGCGGGCGGCCCGGGCCGCCAGCATTCCGGCGGTGCGCTCGGTGCGGGTCGTGCCGGGGTGGATGCAGTTGACGGTGATGCCGTACGGCCCCAGGTCAATGGACAGGGTTTTGGTCATGTGGACCAGGGCCACATTGCGGGCGCCGCCGCTGAGATTGCCGGCGTTGCGGGCATTGCCGCCGCTGATGTTGATGATGCGCCCCCAGCCCTGTTCCTTGAGCAGGGGAATGGCGGCCCGGGAGCAGCGCAAAGCCCCCACATACTTCACATCAAAATCGCTGAGCAGGGCATTCTCGTCCACTTCCTCAATGTAGCCCACGGCATTGGCCGAGCCGCCGGGCAGGGAAGCGCTGTTGACCACAATGTTCAGGCCGCCCAGCTGTTCCGCCGCCGCCGCCACGACCCGGTTCACCTGGTCGGTCTGGGTAACATCCAGCTGCATCGGGGTCACGGCCCGGCCGACGGCGTCGGAAATTTCCTGAGCCGTGGCGGACAACTGCTCCATGGAACGGGCGGCGATGACCAGATCGCAACCCTCCTCGGCCAGTACCCGGGCGATGGCCTTGCCAATGCCGCGGCCGCCGCCGGCCACCAGTGCTTTCTTGCCGGTCAATCCAAAATCCATTTGCCAACCTCTCTTTCGTTGCGGCCGCGGCCGCACAGAATAACCAAGACACCGGGCAACGCCGGGCCCGGGCAATAGCCTATACCGGATAACCCGCCTTGCCGTCCTTCTCGCTTGCTTACCGTCATTCCCGCGTAAGCGGGAATCCCGAAAGGTCGTTGACTACGGATTCCCGCCTGCGCGGGAATGACGGTATTTATATGCGACAGCCCAAGCCGCGCCGCCGTTGCCGGCGAAACGCCGCCTTGGGCCTAGTCGCCCATATTGCGGACGGTGCCGCGATGGTAGCGGTCCACGGTGGTTTCCGGATCCCAATCCTCGGGAACCTGGGTAGCCCAGGGCGGCACCGGGTCGTCAAAGGTAAAGACAAAGTCCCGGTCGCCGCGGCCCCGCTTGAACAGTTCCTTGGAAGTGGGAAACTCGTAGTAAATCTCCAGGCGATTGCCCTCGGAGTCGGCGAAATACATACTGCGCTGATTGGCGTGTTCCACCAGGCGATCCACCGCCACGCCGTGGCCGGTCAGGTGTTCGTAGGCGTCCCGCATATCGTCGTGGCTGTCCACCTTGATGGCGATATGGGCCACGCCCACCTGATTGCGCTCCGGGGCGTCGGCGGCGGTTTCCGGATCCTCGACCGGTTGCAGGTCAAAGACATGGCCCTCGGCCATATCCTCCCGGCCCAGGCTCATAAAGACCCCGCCGTGTTCCGGATCCTCCTCCTCGATGACGAAGCCCATCACCTCGGTATAGAACTTCTTGGCCCGGTCCATATCCCGAACCCGGACGGCGGCGTGGCCGATGCGGGAAAGTTTGATTGCCATAAGACCCCTCCTTGCGGTCAGCAGTTGCGGATACCAGAGGCAACTATAACCGGCATTGCTAGACTGGTCAATAGGCGGGCAGGCCGTTTTGTTGCCGGGCAATGGCCTA
This sequence comes from Dehalococcoidia bacterium, assembly GCA_965203435.1. GTDB lineage: Bacteria > Chloroflexota > Dehalococcoidia > Lucifugimonadales > UBA3495 > CBDBCU01. Next base: position 194,312 of record CBDBCU010000006.1, read on the forward strand.
TGGCAACCGTCAATTCCACCGCCGCCGCAACCGTCATTCCCGCGTAAGCGGGAATCCCGAACGGTACTGAAAAGACCAGTCCTTTGCCGCCCAACCGCCGCCGGATTCCCGCTTACGCGGGAATGACGGTGGGGGACGGCGATTACCGTTCTATACAGACACCCAAAATCCTGCCCATCCGGTCTATCCATGTATGAATCCGCCCGCCCGCTGAAAACGGGGCGGATTTGTGGTAAATTATTCCCGTCCCCACCGCTGTCGGGACAAACCGGTTCATAGGGGAGGGAATTATGCCGGATTACCAGCCCAATATGGTGCTTTCCACTCAGGAGTTTGATGTCGTAGGCACCCGGCCCATCCGCCACGACGGGCCGGACAAGGTGATGGGGCGCGCCCGCTACGCCGCCGACATTCACCTGACCGGGATGCTGCACGGGAAAATCCTCCGCAGCCTCCATCCTCATGCCCGGATCCGCGGCATTGACGCCCGCCGCGCCCTGGCCTTGCCCGGCGTTATGGCCGTCGTTACCGCCGCCGACTTCCCGGAAGTCTCCGCGGAAGCCGCCGACCTGGCCGAAGGGGCCAATGTGAACTACGGCTTTTACAGCCGCAATGTGATGGCCCGGGAAAAGGCCCTTTACCGCGGCCACGCCATCGCCGCCATCGCCGCCGCCAGTCCCCACTTGGCCGAGGAAGCCCTGGCCCTGATCGACGTGGATTACGAAGTCCTGCCGGCCGTGCTGAACGCGGACGAGGCCCTGCAACCGGACGCCCCCCTGCTCCACGAGCGCCTGGTTACGATGGACAGCCCGGCCATGCGCCCCGGCGGTTGGGGCGACCGCGCGGAACCGGTGACCAACCTGGCTAACCGTTTCGAGTTCCGCCTGGGCGACCTGGAACAAGGCTTTGCCGCCGCGGACGCCGTGGCGGAACGGGAGTTCCATACCCGCCCGGTGCATCAGGGTTACATCGAACCCCATGCGGCGACGGCCCAATGGAATACCGACGACACGGTCACTATCTGGTGCAGCAGCCAGGGCCACTTTGCCCTGCGCGACCACACCTCGACCATCCTGGGAATGCCGGTTTCCAAAGTCAAAATCATCCCTATGGAAATCGGCGGCGGTTTCGGCGGCAAGGGGATGGGCGGCTGCTATCTGGAGCCGGTGGTCGCCGCCTTGTCCCGCAAAACCGGCCGGCCGGTGAAAATCGCGATGACCCGCAACGAGGTCTTTCTTGGCACCGGGCCGGCCCCGGCCACCCACATGAAAGTCAAAGTGGGCGCCACTAATGACGGCCGCATCACCGCCGCCGAAGCCCACTTGACCTATGAAGCCGGAGCCTTTCCCGGCTCCCCGGTGGCCTCGGCCTGCCGCACTATGTTTGCCCCCTATGCCATCCCCAACGGCTGGATCGAGGGGCTGGATGTGGTGGTCAATACCCAGAAATCGGCGGCCTACCGCGCCCCCGGCTCGCCGACCGCCGCCTTTGCCGCCGAAACGGTCCTGGATGAACTCTGCGAAAAAATCGGGATGGATCCGGTAGAGTTCCGGCTGATTAACGCGGCTCAGGAGGGTACCCGGCAGATTACCGGCCCGGTATTCCGCAAAATCGGCTTTCTGGAAATGTGCCAGGCCGCCCAGCAGCATCCCCACCTGGCTACGCCGATTGCCGGCAAGCGCCAGGGCCGCGGCGTGGCCGCCGGCTGCTGGATGAACGGCACCGGCCCGGCCAGCGCCGTCGCCAGCGTCAATCCGGATGGCACGGTCAGCCTGGTCGAAGGCTCCCCGGACATCGGCGGCAGCCGCGCCGCGATGGCCATGCACATCGCCGAAGTCCTGGGCATCGCCGCCGAGGAGGTCAAACCCTCTATCGCCGACACCGACTCCATCGGCTACAGCTCCGGAGCCGGCGGCAGCGGCGTCACTTTCAAGATGGGCACGGCGGTCTATCAGGCCGCCGAGGACATCAAACGGCAAATGGTGGAACGGGCCGCCAAAATCTGGGAGGTGGCCGCCGACGATGTGGAATATGCCAAGGGCCTGCTTAGCCACAAAGCCGACTCGGAACTGCGGATGACCTTTAACCAGCTGGCCCGGCGGCTCAATGGCAGCGGCGGCCCCATCGTGGGCCGGGCTACGGCCAACCCGCCCGGCGTGGGCAATGCCTTTGGCCTGCATATCGTCGATGTGGAAGTGGATGCCGACACCGGCAAGGTGGACATCCTGCGCTACACCGCCTTGCAGGACGCCGGCAAAGCCATCCACCCCAGCTATGTGGAAGGGCAAATCCAGGGCGGCGCCGTGCAGGGCATCGGCTGGGCCTTGAACGAGGAGTATTACACCGACCCCGCCGGGCTGATGGTCAATTCCAGTTTCCTCGACTACCGGATGCCCACCAGCCTGGACTTGCCGATGATTGACACGGTCATCGTGGAAGTTGCCAATCCCGGCCATCCCCTGGGCGTCCGCGGCGTCGGCGAAGTGTCCCTGGTGCCGCCCATGGCCGCCATTGCCAACGCCATCTACGACGCCGTAGGGCTGCGCCTGGCGGACCTGCCCATGAACTCGGCCAACTTCCTGGAAGCCCGCTGGCGGCAGGAAAACGGGGGGTAAAGGGCGGGGGATTAGCAATGTCTCTGCGCCTTGGAGTAAATCAATTCCAAGGCGCAGAGAAGTCTTTAAGCCGGGTAGTTGCGCTGTTATGAATTCCCTATTACGCGGGAAAGACGGTGGCTATAGGCGGTAGCTCTACTCAAAAAGCCGCGGCCCCTCCGGCTCCGCCGGCCGGTTTTGCCGGCCCGGGTTAGCGGATGGGTTGGAATGGGACGGGAGGGGATAATCCTCCTCCGGCGGCGGTTCGTAGCCGAGGTCGGCAAAGACGATAATCAGCCCGCCCTCCTCGTCCAGGTCAAAACTCTCCCAATCCTGCCAGTCGACCGCTTCCGCCGGGGCGTTGCTGTTTTGCAGCAGCCGGGACATATAGTAGAGCCGACCCGGGTTGTCCGCCAGCTGCCGGGGATCCCTTACCGGATGGGTTCCGGGGGCCAAGCGAATCGCCGCCCAGCCATCCTCATCCTCCAGGTCATGCCATTCCCAATCGGTTTGGTAGTCGTGATTGAGGTCCAGTTCGCCGGGCATAGTCCGCCCTCCTCAGCGCAAATTCAGCCCCCGTTCCGCAAAATCCCCAGTTCGCGCAGCCGCTGCCGCAAATAGGCCATATCCCGGTCGCCTTTGATGGCATTGCAGGTGCTGTCCATCAGTTGCAAGTTGCTGAGGTCATCGCTGCCGCCCCGGGAACGGGGTTCGATATGGTCGATGGTCAGGACGTGCAGGGGGATTTCGTGTTCGCAGCCGGCGCAGAGGCCCTGCTGCTTGGCGTAAAGGAATCGCCGTACCTCGCCGACGCTCAGCAGACTTAGCGCGGAATCGGTGCGTTTGGGCGGCCGTTCCTGGGGAATGAAAATGCTCCAATCCTGCCAAGCCTTTTCCCCGGCCGCGTTCAGCGGAATCTGCAATTCCCGTTCGGCCCGGCCGCGCAGCACGCCCACCGCCTGATGCAGACGGTCAATGCCAATCCAATCCCGCCCCAGCTTTTCGGCGGCGATGCAGGCGGTGGCGCAGCCGCAGAAAGGATCCAGCACTAAGTCTCCCGGCCGGGAGGAGGCGTTGATGACCCGTTCCAGCAAAGCCAGCGGCTTCTGGGTTTTCCAGCCGGTGCGTTCCTTGGAATTGGCCGCTATAGGCCGAATGTCGGCCCACAGGTTAGAGGGAACTTGCCCCTGATTGCCGGCCAGATACCGCTTCAGCCGGGGTACCCCATCCCCTTTATGCTCAATAAGCCCGGCCGCATCCAAGGCATCCAGCCGCGCCAGAGGACTCCGTATACTGCGGTAATTGCGGATGATGTTCGCTTCAATCCAAGCGGCATAATATCCGCTCTTTGGGGCATTCCATTGCCGGCCGGTTTCGTTGGGGTCGTGACCGCGCCAGACCTGACCGGTTTCTCCTGTTCCCTTTCGCGGCGCGGTCAAGTCGCCCAATTGATAAGTCCCCCTTTCATCGGAGAAACGATAAAAACGTTCCACATATTCGGGATCCAGCGGCACCCGGATGTTGGCCGTGTTAATCCGGGCCCGGGGGCCGTAGAACAGGAGAGTGTCCCGGATATTCCCGAAAGACAGGGAATCGTTATGGGCCGAGGTGCGCCGCCAAGTGATTTCCGCCTTGTAGGACTGCTCGCCGAACAGGGCATCCATCAGCACTTTCAAGTAGTGGGAGGCGTGGGGATCGCAGTGCAGGTAAATGCTGCCGTTGGGTTTCAGGATGCGGTGCAGTTCAATGAGGCGGACGCTCATAAAGGTAAGGTAGCCGGCCATGCTTTCGCCGTGGGCCAGCTTGGCGCTGTTAATCAGATGAAAGAGGGCCGGGCGGCGCAGTTCAATCTCCCCCACCCATTCCTGTTTCATATCGTTGAGGGTCCAGACATCGTCGAACTCAGCCCCCCGGGCCTCGCTGTCCAAGGGGGCGGCGTAGGTGCGGTTAGAGTTAAAGGGCGGGTCGAGGTAGATTAAATCCACGCACTCGGAGTTGATGCCGCGCAGAATGTCCAGGTTGTCCCCGGTAAAGATGGTGCGGCTGGGTACATTGCAGGCGGCCATAAGGGTTCACCCCGCCGGGAATAGGGATTTAAGATTGCGCCCTATTCTATGCCCGGATACCCGGACGGGTCAACCGGGCGGGCGTCACTGAATTCGGGCAATTGGATGGCGGCGGCAGGATGATAAGCCGCTGCATAAAATCCGTCCTCCTTTCTTTACCCGCCGGCCGGCCGGTTGCCGCCGCGGCCGGGGGCCGGTCTAAACCGCCGGCCCGTTGCCCTTGCCGCCGTTGTCATCATAGCCCGGCGGCGGTTCGGCAAAGGGCAGTCCGGCCCGCTGCGCCGCCTGCTGCCGCTCGTACCAGGCCGCCACCGCCTGCCGGTATTCCTCCAAAGCCGACGCCCGAGCCGCGGCCATCGGCTCCATCGCGTCAGCCATGGCTTTGCTCACCGCCGCGTCCACCATCGCCTTGAGCTTGGCATCCGCTTCGGCCTCCGCCGCCTGGGCCTTGGCCTCCCTCGCCTTAATATCCTCCACCTTTTCCCGGTGGTAAATGCCCGACAAAACCATGCGAACCTCCTCGTAAATCAGATAGCCCGCCATGTTGCCCAACACGAACAGGCCCAGGACATTGCCGCCGGTAAAGGTGCGGTAAGCCCACGCCCACCAATTGCCCTCCGGCAGCCCGCTGAGATACCCGCCGATAATCGCGGCTACAATCAGCCACGCCAGTTCAATCTGAATCAGCCAGCCGGCGGGAATCCGCCACTGCCGAAACTCCCCGGCCAAATTCTGACCGTCAGAACTCTGCTGCGTCAAGTTATCTAACCACCTCCTTTAGCCCTTTGTCAATCCGCCCGCCGGCCGGATTCGGATTAGGGCATCAACTCGGCGCACCGTTCAATCCGCGGCATTACTTCATCATACTGAGCCGAGGGCAGGCCGAAAATCAGGCGGTCGACCCCGGCTTCCGCCATCCGCCCTACCGTGTCCTCCTGCGGCCGGCTCATCCAATAAACCGACACCGGGATGTGTTCCGGCCGCCCGGCTTCCCGGGCCTGGCGGCGGAGCAGGGCGATTTTTTCCGCCAGGCTGCCCTCCTGCCCCGGCCGGCCGGCAATGGGCATCCACCCATCGCAGAACTCCACCACCCGGTCAAAGGTGCGGGGGCCGTCGCCGCCCATAAAAATGGGGGGATGCGGCTTTTGCGCCGGCTTGGGATAGGACCACACCTTGTCAAAGTTGACCAGTTCCCCGTGAAACTCGGCCTCCTCCTGCGTCCAAATGGCTTTCATTGCCAGGATGCGCTCCCGCAGCAGCCGCCAGCGCCGCCGGTAGCCGGTGCCATGATTTGCCATTTCCTCGGCGTTCCAGCCGCCGCCAATGCCGAACAGAAACCGCCCCTGGGACAGGTAGTCCAGGCTGGCGATTTCCTTGGCCGTGGTGATGGGATCCCGCTCCACAATCAGGCAGATGCCGGTGCCCAGTTTCAGGTTCGTGGTAACGGCGGCCGCCGCGCTGAGGGCCACAAAGGGATCGTAACTGTGCCAGTATTCCGGCGGCAGCTCCGCGCCCCCGGGCCAGGGACTGCGCCGGCTGGCCGGAATGTGGGTATGCTCCGGCACCCACAGGGACTCGAAACCCCGTTCCTCCAGCGCCCGGGCCAGCTCGTCCGGCCGCATGGAATAGTCCGTCACAAACATAAACGCGCCGATGTCCATACTTACCTCCTTTGTTTCCCTCAGGGATTTTCCGGGTTGACCGAAACTTGCCCGTTGCCGGGTCAGGTTAAAACTTGCCCCAGCCCGCCGGCCATAATGCTCAACCCGACGATGACCACGAACCAGCCGAAGTTGACCCGTTCGGCCAATTTCAGCAGGGCTTTGACGGTGATAAAGCCGGTAACGGCGGCGATAGCTAAGGCCGCCAGGGCCGGCGGCGCGGCGTAAAAGCCGCCCTGCCCGGCCGCATACAGGCCGGCCGCCAGACTGGCTGGCACGCTCAGCAGAAAGCTCAGAGTCAAGGCTTCCCGCCGGTCAAAACCCCGCCAAAGCAGAACCGACGCCGTCAACCCGGAACGGCTCAATCCCGGCAGCACGGCCAAGCCTTGCGCCAACCCGGTCAGGATCCCGTCCCGCCAACTGGCCGTTTCCCGGTAGCGGCCGCCGCCGGCCCGGCGGCGCAGCAGTACCAAGCCGGTAATCAGCATCAACCCGCCCACACCGGCCATCGCCGCCGCGCCGATGCGTTGGGAAAACTCCGGCAGTCCCAGCAGCAAGGCCAAGCCCGGCGGCGCGCTGGCGGCCGTAGCCACCACTAGAAAAACCAGCGTTGGCCCCGGCCGCCGGGGACAAGCGGCGGCGTCCCGCAGTAGATTGCCAATATCCCGCCGCAAGGCCGCCACCGCCGCCAGGGCCGTCCCCAAATGCAGCCACAGGGAAAAGCTGACCGCCGCCTTCAGATCCGCGCCAAAGGCCAGGGAATGCACCGCCGCCACAATCCCCTCGGAACTGACCGGCAGCCATTCCGCCAGGCCCTGCGCCAATCCCAGCAGGGCGGCCTCGGCCCACGTCATCCGGCCCTACACCGGCAGCCGCGGCTCGGCCGTCTCCGCGGGCAAAGCCACCTCAAAGGCATTGAGGAAAAAGGCGGTCTGCGCGTAGTGGCCCATCAGGGCGGTCAATTCGACCAGATGCTGCGGGCCGAATTGCGCCAAGGCGGCATCAAAGGTTTCCGGGCTTACCTTATGCGTCCGGTAAAACTCGGTGGCGTAGTTGACCACCGCCCTTTCCGCCGCCGCCATTTCCGGCAGCGGCCGCCGCTCCCGGATCGCATCGATCAGGGCATCGCTGACCCCTTCCCGCCGGGCCGCCGGGGCGTGGGCGTTCCAGACATAAGGGCAGTCCATTTCCCGGGCCGTGACGATAATCGCCAGTTCCAGGATCCGCCGGGGAAAGGTGGTTTCGTAGCGCAGATAGTTGGTCAACCCGTTGCGCCGCCGGGCCAGTTCCGGGCTGTTGATGGTGATGGAATAGGGGCCGGTCAGGATAGGGCCGTTGGCGGTCAATTCGTCAAAGGCATCCCGAAACTCCTCGGCAACCATATCGCGGGTCACGGTAGGCAGTCGCGCCATAAGGCAATTCTCCTATGTTTTCAGTTGCCGCCAGTATAGCGGCAAGGGCCGGCTTTGTCATTCCGGCTAGCCGGAAGTTTCCGCTCGCTTATAGGGTATCGTCCGCTCACCCTGAACCTGTTGAAGGGTCATCCTGAACTTGTTGAAGGATGGCTGCCTTGGGGATTAAGTCCGCAAAAAGCGCGGCGCGGCCGCCACCAATCCCAAAGTCAAGGCAATGCCGGCAATGCCAATAAAGGTGGCGGCCCAGGGCGCGCCCCACAAGCCGGCCATAAAGCCCACATTGACGCTGCCAAAGCTGTAGGCAAAAATCGCCAGCACCCGCAAACCCAACACCCGGCCCCGGTAATCGGCGTTGGTATTCCGCAGCAGCATGGTCAACATCATGGTTTGCGTCGAGGAAAAGGCCGCCCCGGTCAACGCCAGGATGCCCAGGGACAGGTAGAAAGAGTCGGACAAGGCAAAAATCAGCATACTGCCGTGCCACAGGACAATCGCCAGAATCATCAGCTTGCTGACCGGCCGCAGGTTGCGGACCGCAGCCCAGCCCATCGACCCGCTGAGGGCGCCAATGCCAAAGGCGGCGGTCAGCCAGCCCAAGCCGGCCGAATCGGTATGCAGCACATACTCGGCGAAAATGGGCAACAGGGCGGTATGGAAAGGCCAGCCGGTCAGGTTGATGATTACCGCCATCAGCAGCGTAACCCAGAGCAGTTGCCGGCTTTTTACATAGCGCAGCCCGGCCCACACCGTTTGCAGCACCGAACCCGAGGGCCGCCGCTGCTCGCCGCCGCGGGCCGGCCGCACGAACATCGCCGCGATGCTGCTGGAAAAGTAGAACAGGGCGATGACCGCATAAGCCCCTTCCGGCCCGAAATCCTTATACAGCAGCCCGCCCAGCAGCGGCCCCAGGATGGTCGAAAGATTTTGCGCCATACTGGTCAGGGCGGCCCCGTTGCTGATTTTATCCGCCGGCAGGGTGTCGCCAATCAATGCCTGGGCCGAGGGCATCTGGAAAATCCGCACCAGGCTGGCGCTGAGGGTAATGGCAAAAAGATGCCAGACCTCCAGCCACCCGGTCAGCAGCAAAGTCAACACCAGCAGACCCAGGCCGGTCATCACCAGTTCAATGCCGGCCAAAAGGCGATGCCGCGGCAGCCGGTCGGCAATGGCCCCGGCAAAGAGGGCCAGAAAGTTCAGGGCCATCCGCGCCCCGGCAATCGTTCCGGCCAAGAAAGGAGAATCGGTCAGCTGAATGACGAACCAGCCCAGCACCAGGGCCTCCATCTGGCTGCCAATCTGAAATTGCGCGATGGAGGCCCAGACCAGGGTAAAGTTCCGCTGCCCCAGAATGGCAACGGGATAGGCAGCCTGACGCAGGGAATGGGGGATTTTCATTAAGCTGATGGGCCTTTGTGCCACGGGGCCGGCAGTCGGTCGGTCAAGATATGCGGTAGCAGGACAGGAAACTGCCGCCAGTTTAACCCCATCCCGCGGCAAAAGAAACCGCCGGACGGGCCGCAATCCGTCCGGCAGCGGTTTGCCGGGAGCTGTATTTCCTCGCCGGCCCCCGATGCCGGCAAGGCGCTTCTACTGGAGGCCCTCTAGCCGATCCGCCTCCTCAAAATCAGCCAAGGCCCGGTCAAACAGTTCATTCTGCGCGGCCCCCTCGGCTTGATTCCCCCAAAGCTCGCACGCCTCGCCCCGCAATTGGTAAAGCCGCGCGCGCTCCGCGCGCTCCGGGTTGATGTCGATGGCGGTGGTGAAGTCCTTGACGGCTTCCTCGAACTGCTGCAAGTTAAGATGGCACACGCCCCGGCTATCGTAGGCAAGGGCAGACTGAGGGTTGAGATCAATGGCTTTGGAGAAATCCGCCAAGGCTTCCGGGTACTGCTGAAGCTCACGGTAGCAAGCCCCCCGACCAACGTAGGCGACGGACTCCCCGAGGGTTGAGGTCGATGGGTTTGGAGAAGTCTGCCAAAGCTTCCTCGTAACGTTGCAACCCAAGGTAGCAAGTCCCCCGCTGTTTGTAAGCGATGGCAAATTGAGGGTTGAGGTTAATCGCTTCGGAGAAGTCTGCCAAAGCTTCCTCGTCACGTTGCAACTCAAGGTAGCAAGCCCCCCGGTTGTTGTAGGCGATGGCATCCTGAGGGTTGAGGTCAATAGCTTTGGAGAAGTCCGCCAAGGCTTCTTGGTACCGCTGAAGCCTAAGGTAGCAAAGGCCCCGGTTACCGTAGGCGGCGGCCTCCTGAGGATTAAGGTCAATGGCTTTGGAGAAGTCCGCCAAAGCTTCCTCGTATTGCTGAAGCACACCGTGGCAAAGGCCCCGGTTGAAGTACGCGCTGGCATCCTGAGGGTTGAGTTCAATGGCCTTGGTGTAATCCGCCAAGGCTTCCTCGTACCGCTGGAGATTACGGTAGCAATCCCCCCGGCCACCGTAGGCGGCGGTATCCTGAGGGTTGAGGTCAATGGCTTTGGTGTAGTCCGCCAAGGCTTCCGGGTACTGCTGAAGCGCATCGTAGCAAAGACCCCGGCAACCGTAGGCGGCGGCATACTGAGGGTTGAGGTCAATGGCTTTGGTGTAGTCCGCCAAGGCTTCTTGGTATTGCTGGAGCGCAACGTAGCAAAGACCCCGGTTGAAGTACGCGGCGGCATCCTGAGGGTTGAGGTCAATGGCTTTGGAGAGGTCCGCAAAGGCTTCCTGGTACTGCTGAAGCTCGGTGTAGAAACCACCCCGGACACCGTACGCGGCAAAGTGAGGGTCAAGGTCAATGGCTTTGGAGAAGTCCGCCAAGGCTTCTTGGTGTTGCTGGAGCTCATGGTAGCAAAAGCCCCGGTTAACGTAGGCGATGTCATCCTGAGGGTTGAGATCAATGGCTTTGGAGAAATCCGCCAAGGCTTCTTGGTGTTGCTGGAGCGCACGGTAGCAAAGGCCCCGGTTAACGTATGCGGTGGCATACTGAGAGTTGAGATCAATGGCTTTGGAGAAATCCGCCAGGGCTTCTTGGTCTTGCTGGAGCGCACGGTAGCAAAGGCCCCGGTTGTAGTAGGCGGTGGACTCCTGAGGGGCAAGGTCAATGGCTTTGGTGTAGTCCGCCAAGGCTTCTTGGTACTGCTGGATAGCAGTGTAGCGATTGCCCCGGTGGAAGTACGCGGCGGCATCCTGAGGGTTGCGGCGAATTGCTTGGTTGAGAGCCGCAATTTCGGGCGTGGCATTGCTTGCCCGACCCGCCCGCTCCCGCCGCCGCCGACTTGCCCGCGTCTCAATTTCGGGCGTGGCATTGCTTGCCACTTCGGGTTGGGACAAGCTGAGGCTTTCGCCTACCGCATGAGTCGGGTTTAGACGGGGGCTAGCGGCCGGCCCCGCTGCCAGTTGCGTATGGAGCGATTCCGACACGGCGGCGTGGATAGCATCCACCAAATTATCGGGCAGGGGACGCCCGACTTGGGATTGCAAGGCTTCGAGCCTTGCTAGTTGCCCCTTAGCTTCAGGATGGCGGTCGGCTATGGCTTCTAGCCACGTGCTGGCCGTGGCGAGAGCCATCCTTACCTGAGTAAGGGTGAATTGGTGAGTTGGCAAGCTGTCAAGGTGCGACCGAAGGTTGCGGTAACGTTTCAGTCTCTTGGCGTCCCCTTCGAGCGAATCGCCCACGATCTCCCCGAGCTCACTTTGGAACGACTCCAAGGGATTTTTACCCCCCGGGGCGGGATCCGGGGCCGTCTCGTTAAGAATCAGGTTCAGGATATTGAGGATATCCATCCCCTTGAAAGTATCGGGCATTGCCGGCAAAGTATTGGCGCTTCCGCCTTTCCGGTTGGGATTGCAGAAACGCCAGAGTTTCTTGGGGTTGCCGGCAAGCTCCGGAAACTCCTTGGTTACCGTGGCCTCGACAAAGGGGATGAGGCCAACGCGGAGACGAATGAAAGCCTCCCCCACGATCTTATCGTTCTCTACCGACTGGGCCAGGGTGTTCTCTACCGACTCGTCTATGGTCATCGTTTCCTCCGCGGAATCCGAAAGTCTGGTGGCTATTATACGCCCTTGGCGAGGGTTGTCAAGCCCAAGATCCAGTTCTCCCCCCTACACATTCCGCAACTTGGGATCCAAGCGATCCCGCAGCCAGTCCCCCAGCAGGTTCATCGACAGCACCGTCAGCAGAATCGCCAGGCCGGGGAAAAAGGACAGCCACCAGGCATTGATGACCAAAGCCCGCCCATCCGCTACCATCAGTCCCCAGGCCGGATTGGGCGGCGGGATGCCGGCCCCCAGGAAACTGAGCGACGCCTCCAGAATGATTACTACCCCCACTTCCAGGGTCGCCAGCACTATGATGGTGTTGACCACATTGGGCAGCAGATGGCGGCGGATGATCCGGGAAGTCGAGGCCCCGGACACCTTGGCCCGGGCCACAAAATCCTGATGCCGTAGCGCCAGCACCTCGCCGCGCACCAACCGGGCGTAGCGCGTCCACAGGGTCAGGGCCACCACTATTATCACCGTGAAATAGCTCGGCCCCAACGCCGCCGCCAATATCAATGCCAGCAGGATGGACGGGATGGAAATCTTGATGTCCACCAGGCGCATTATGATGTGATCCCACAGGCCGCCGAAGTAGCCGGCCAGCAGCCCCAGGGTAGTGCCGACAATCCCGCCGCAGAGGATGGATATGGCGGCGATGGTCAGGGATATGCGCGCCCCGTAAATGATGCGGCTGAGCATATCCCGCCCCAGCTTGTCCGTCCCCAAAGGATGTTTCCAGGAGCCGCCCTCCAGCCAGGCCGGGGGTTGCAGCCGCTCCAGCACATTGCCTTTAGTCGGTTCGTGGGGGGCCACATAGTCGGCGAACAGGGCCGGAATGACCAGCACGAACAGCATCACCGCCAGGGAGAGCAGGGGATAGCGGCGGATCCGGGCCATTCCCCGCCGCAGCGGGCCGCCGCCGGTTCGCCCGTAAGCCGGATTTTCGGCGATGTTTGCCGCCATAGCCGCCGCCCCCTTATTGGATATTCGTTCCGCTCATCCTGAACTTGTTGAAGGACGGAACGAATATCCGGCAATAATCCTTGTCCCCTTGCCTTGCCCGGCTAGGAAGTGTAACGAATCCGCGGATCCAAGTAGGCGTAAAGTATATCTACCAGCAGGTTGCTGGCAATATAAATGACGCCGAAAAACAGCACTACGCTTTGCACCACCTGGAAATCCCGGGCCTCCAGGGCGTCAATAGCCAGCAGTCCCACCCCCGGCCAGGCAAACACCGTCTCGATGACCACGGAGCCGGTCAAGAACCCACCCAGGATGAACCCGAAGTAGGTCAGCGGCGCAATGGCGGCGTTGCGGAGGCAGTGTTTCCAGATGACTTTCCAGTTCGGTATCCCTTTAATCCGGGCCAGTTTGACATACTCGCTGTCCAGCACCTCCAGCATTGACGAGCGGGTCAGCCGCATTACCGCCGCCACCTGAAACCAGCCCAGGGCAAAGGCCGGCAATATCAAACTGGTCATTCCCTGCCGCCCCGAGGCCGGCAGCCAGCCTAGCGTTACGGCGAAAACCCAGATCAGCACGATGCCCACCCAGAACGAGGGCGCAGCCTGCCCCAGCAGGGCCACCACCTTGCCGGCGTAGTCAATGCCGGTATCCTTTTTCACCGCCACCAGCACCCCCAAGGGCAAGGCCAGCAGCGCCGCCACAATCAGCGCAAAAAAGGACAATTGCAGGGTAGCCGGCAGGCGGGCCAGGATTAGCTCCAAGGTTGACCGCCCCGGCCACTTGATCGAGACGCCGAAGTTGCCGCGAAAGATGTTACCCACATAGACCAGGTACTGGATATGCAGCGGCTCGTCCAAGCCCCAAAGCTCGGCGGTCTGAATGAAATCCTGTTCCGTGGCATCCTCCGGCAGCAGCACATCCATCGGATTGCCGGAGATGCGGGCCAGGGAAAAGACGATGATGCTCATGGCAAACAGGGCCAGGAGAGCATGAAACAGGCGGACAACGATGTAACGCTGCATTGCTCCTCCTATCCCCTATAGGATATAACCCCGCTCACCCTGAACTTGTTGAAAGGCGCCGGGAATGGCCCGGTTTGGCCCCGGCTTGTTCCCCCGCTCATCCTGAACTTGTTGAAGGGACGCCGCAGCCGGTGACGGCGTATCCGTCCTTCAACAAGTTCAGGACGAGCGGAACGAATACGCCGCCGGCCAACGGCATCCTCCGCAAGTCCTCCCGGTCAAGCCCCATCCCCGCCTATTGGGGAATGTTTCTACCGTCATTCCCGCGTAAGCGGGAATCCACGTCCGGGCATACTAGCCAATCCCTTTCGTGTCGTCATTCCCGCGTAAGCGGGAATCCCGCCCCCGCCTATTGGGGAATGGTCTCGATATATTCCAGGTGGGTATAGAACCCGCTGATGAACCCCGGGAAAGTGTAACTCTTGATGAACTTGGGGTTTATCGCAATGTCCGGCGCAATGTCGAACATCGGCAGGGTGCAAATCTGCTCAAAGCAGAAATCGCCAATGTCCCGCATAATCGCCGTCCGCTGCCCCTTGTCAATGGTCACATTCAGTTCCTCGATCTTCTGATCGATGAACGCATCCTGAAAGGCGTGAACCGAGCCGCAGGTGCAGTACCGGGTCTCCAGATGATAGACGGTGTAGTTGTACCCGGCCGAGCCGGAGATGGTGTTGTGGATTTCCCGGGCCCGCCGCTGGGAGCGGATTTTGCTGGCCTCGATGTTCTCCTGCTGCGGCCGCAGCCCGATAGCCGCGAAGTCCAGAGCCATCGCTTGCCCGATGTCCACAATTTCCGGCAGGGTAGTGTCGGAATCCAGGGCCAGGGTGAACTCGAACCCGTCCGCGTAGCCGGCCTCGGCCAGCAGCCGCTTCGCCGCTTCCGGATCGTAGCCGTACACCTCGTCCCAGCGTTCCGCCCATTCCGGGTTAATCAGCCCGGGCCAAACCTGTTCATCCAGAGCGGTAAAACTGGTGTAGGCCGGAATGGACACCTCGGCCCCGGGCAGCAAAGCCTGGGCGATGGCTTCCCGGTTCACCGCCTTGGCCATGGCCTGCCGCACCGGCTGCAACAGCATCGGATTGTCCGGGTCGATGGTATCCGGCTCGGTGTGGTAGTTGCCCCAGAAATGCCAGAAGTGGGAAACCCCGGGATAGACGCCGGAAACGAACTCCATTCCCCGCTCGTTCACTTCCTCCCGGATGGAGCGCTCAATCACCGCCAGATGCACCTGCTCGGTCAGCAGGGCGGCCAGCCGGGTCTGACTTTCGGCAATGGCCCGATACTCCAGCTGGTCATACTGCGGCGTCACCCGCCAATGCTCCTCGGCGGCGTCATACAGCACATGGGAGCCCTCGACCCGCTCCACATAGCTCAGCGGGCCGGTGCCGACCATCTTTTCGCCCATCCCCTCGTCGCCCACCGCCGCCCAGCGGGCTTTGCTTTCCATAGGCAGATTGCGCCGCTTGCCCAGGTTGAACAGAGCTTCCGGCAGCACGATGCCCAGGTGGATGACCACCTGATGGTCGTCCACGATTTCGACCACTTCCGCGGCGCGCTGGGTAACAGTGGCTTCGTCATCCCCCTTCTTGACGCCCATAATCTTGCGCCAAGTGCTGACGCCGCTGGGCTTGGCCGTGGGCTGCACCAGCAGCCACAGGGAATGGCGCACATCCTCGGCGCTGAACTCCCCATAGCCATCCTGCCACGGCACGCCCTCCCGCAGATTGAAAGTCCAATCCTTGCCGTTGGGGGCCATTTCCCAGGATTCGGCCAACTCCGGCACATAAGCGCCGCTGGCGTTGTCGATGCCCACCAGATACTCATAGACCGGCCACTTGTCCAGGAAACCGCCAATGTTGACCTTGTAGGTGTAGTTGGAATCCCAGGACTGGCCGCCGACGGCAATGGCTACCTTGTCGATCCGATTGTCCACGGTGACCGCCGCCACGGCCGGCTCCGGCTGCGCTTGCGGGGCCGGAGTAGGAACGACATATTCCTGCCGGGTAGTCTGCGGCCCGGCCGGGGCGATCGTGGGCGCAGTCTGCGCCGGAGCGGCGCCGCCGCCGCTGGCCGGGGCGGCGACCCCGGAGCCGCTCGGTTCTTGTTGGGCCGGCGCGGCCGGTTGCCCGGGCGCGGCCGGTTCTTGGGCCGGAGCCGCCGGCTGCTGCTGCTGCGCCGCCGGTTGGGCCGGCGCGGCCGGAGCCGCCGGTTCCTGGGCGGCCGAACCGCAGGCCACTATCAAAGCCAGGGTTAAAACGGCCGCCAGCATCGCCAGCAGCCGGATCTTGCCGAACCCCTTTCCTGCCATAACCATACCTCCGCTAAACCTGCCGACCGGATTTGCCGATGAAATAATGCGTTCCGGGCCATAGCCGGTCAAAACCGCTTGGCCCCCAATCCCGAGCCACCGCCGGGAAACCAGCAGCGCCCGCCGCCAAAGCAAGCCAAAGTCCCGTCCCCGATTGTGCCACAGAAAACCGGCAAAAGCAACCGCCAATCAAATCCACTCACCCGGAACTGGTTGCAGGCTGGGCAATCCGACCCCAAATCTGCTATATTATAGGCAGACATCACTTTGCCGGGAGCCGGAATGACGCAGCGCCATATTGAATCCAATGCCAACGCCGCCTTGGGCGAGCTGCTCCAGCCGATGCTGGGCAAGGCCGTGGTGCGGGCGCAAAACAGCGGCGTAATTGTGGGCCAATCCCAGTTGCAGCCGGATGAGCTGATTACCGCCGAGGGCCGCGCTCCGGTGGTCATCGAAGCCGAATATGAACCGGCGGCCAAGGTCGAGGAGGAAGCCGAGGGCCGCCTGGGGCTGGAAGTGGTCGACGGCCGGCGGCGCATCGAGGCGGCCATTGCCCTGCGCTATCCCGAGGCGGTGCGGACCGCCGCCGACCAGAAAAGCGCGCTCCGGGCGGCCCGCTTGTCCTACTGCGCGTTCACCGTGGGGAAATACAGCGATCCCCCGGAACGGAAAATCAAGCGGGTTGACCGCTTTCCCGAAACCGGCTGGCTGGAGGGATCCGTTACCGACTTGACAGACTTGATTCGGTTGGTATCCACGCCGCAGCTGGCGGTGGAGGAGGCGACGGGTTATCTGCAAAACGGCATTGACCGGGCGGCCGGGATCCTGGCGGATATGGCCTCCCGGCCCTACATAATGGTGGACATTGCCCGGCTGCTGGGCATGGACAATGTGCCGCAAACCCGGCGGATGGCCGGGGCCATTCTGGCTAACGCGATGGTCTTTCACGGGCGCATTGCCGGGATGTACCCGGAAATCAGCCGATTGGCTAGGGTGGCCGGCCCGGAGGTCAGCGATCCGCAACGGGAAACCCTGAATGCCTGGCGCGAAATCCTGCGGATCAATTATTGGCCCATCTTTGCCATTGGGCGGGATATTCTCCAGCAGCTGCCGGCCGATGTCGCCGCGCGGATCCTGCATTCCCTGAGCTACACCGTCGGAAAGGTCATCGCCACCGGGGTCGACAATGCCCACGACTTGACCGGGCGGGTTTTTCAGCGCCTGATTTCCGACCGCAAATATCTGGCAACCTACTACACCCTGCCCCCGTCGGCGGCTCTGCTGGCCCGGTTGGCCCTGGCTAAGCTGCCGGATTTGGACTTGGCGGATCTGGCGGCCATCAGCCAGCTGCGGGTGCTGGATGCGGCCGCCGGCACCGGGGCTTTGCTTTCCGGGGTCTATGACCAAATCGCCACCCGGCACGAGCAGGCCGGCGGCGATACCGATTTGCTGCATCCGGTAATGCTGGAGCAGGTCCTCTACGGCTGCGATGTAATGCCGGCCGCCATTCATATCACCGGCTCCACCCTCTCCGGCATTGCGCCGGCGGTCAAGTTCAGCAACTCCCGGCAATACACCCTGGCTTACGGCCGGCAAGTTGACGATGAAGTCCGGATCGGATCCCTGGAACTGCTGCGCTCCTCGGAGGTTATGACTCTGTTCAACACCAGCGACCCGGCCCAGCGCACCGGCAGCATCGGCGAGGAAACGGCCGCCCAGGTTATCGCCGACATCCCGGATAAAGGGTTTGACCTGGTGATTATGAACCCGCCCTTTACCAGCAACACCAAGCACCGGGATGCGGAGGGCAATGTGCAGTGCGCCGCCTTTGCCGCCTTTGGCGCGCCGATCGCCGCCCAGGAGGATATGTCCAACCGCTTGAATCAATTGGCCCGGGGTTCCTGCTATCACGGCCATTCCGGGCTGGGGTCGGCTTTTGCGGCGGTAGCCGATAAAAAAGTCCGGCGCGGCGGCGTCCTTGCCCTGGTGCTGCTGGCTACGGCGATTAACGGCTCCTCCTGGGCCAAGTTTCGGCAGCTGATTGCCACTCAATACACGGATATTACCGTAGTTTGTATCGCCGCCACCGGCCGGGATATGTCCTTTTCCTCGGATACCGGCGTTGGCGAGTGTCTGGTTATTGCCCGCAAACTGGCCGCTAAAGAGAAACCCGATGGCCGAGCCCGGTTCGTGTCCCTGCGCCGCCGCCCGCCCGGTTTCGTCGGGGCGGCGGAAGTAGCCAAGGCCATTTTGACTACGCCCCTAGGCCGCCGGCTGGAGGATGGGCCTTATGGCGGCACTCCCCTCTACTGCGGCGGCGAGCTGCTGGGCGAGGCTTTGGATGCCCCGTTGGATGAATACCGCAGCGGTTGGGGCATTGCCGGGATCCGGGATTTTGCCGTAGCCCAAGCCGCCCAGGCCCTGGCTGGCGGCCGGCTGTGGCTGCCGGGAGAACGGGCCGGCCGGGAATTGCCCATAGCCACCCTGCAAGCGGCCGGCGGGCAGCGGGGATACCATCACGATTTGCTGGTCAACCCGGCCCACCGCGGCCCCTACGATCTGCACGCGGCCGATCCCACGGCCACTTATCCGGCTTTGTATAACCACTCGGCCCAAGATGAGCGGTTTATGGTCTGCAATCCGGATCGTTCCCTGCGGGTAAAGCCGGGTTCCGAGGATCGGGCTGCTGAAATGTGGGCTACGGCCAGCCGCGCCCACTTGAACTTGGGTTTCCGTTTCAATTCCCAGCCTTTGACCGCGGCTTTTACCGAACGGAAAACTATGGGCGGCACCGCTTGGCCCAATGTGGGCTTTGCCGATGACCGCTGCGACTATCCCTTTACCCTGTGGTGCAACTCTACCCTGGGCTTGCTGGCTTTCTGGTGGCACTCCAGCCGCCAGCAGTCCGGGCGCGGCGTTACCACCATCAGCGTCATTGACGCCCTCCCCATCCTCGACCTGCGCGCCTTGACCGAGGACCAACTGACCTTGGCCCAGGAAATTTTTGAGGAGTTCCGGGATAAGGAACTACAGCCGGCTTATCTGGCCGATGCCGACCCCAACCGGGCTTTGCTCGACCGCCGGGTCATCTGCGACCTGCTGGGCTTTGACGCCGCGGTCTATCAAGGCGTAAGGCTATTGGCGGAAAAGTGGTGCGCCGAGCCGTCGGTGCACGGCGGCAAGGCGCGGCCGCCGGGCAACCGGTTAGTGGTGTAGGGGGAATTACAGCCGGCAAAGACGGCAAGCGCAACAACCCGGCGCAAAACAACAAAAGCCGGGGCCGGCTAACTGTCGACCCCGGCTTTTTGCGCCCTGGCTAGGGCCGTCCCGCCGCTACTCCTTTCCTCCCTACTCCTCGTCCCCGTACTGCTCTTTCAAGGATTCCACCACCGCCGGGTCGGCCAGGGTGGTGGTGTCGCCCAGGGCGCGGCCCTCGGCCACATCCCGCAGCAGGCGACGCATAATTTTTCCGCTGCGGGTCTTGGGCAGTTCGGCGGCGAAGTAAATGTCATCCGGGCGGGCCATCGGGCCGATTTTCCCGGCGACATGGGCTTTCAGCTCGGTTATCAAATCATCCGAGGCCGCCACCTGATCCTTGATGGTGACGAAAGCCACAATCGCCTGCCCCTTGATTTCGTGGGCCTTGCCGATACAGGCGGCCTCGGCCACCTTGGCATTGTCCACCAGGGCGCTCTCCACTTCCATAGTGCTGATGCGGTGGGCGGACACGTTAATCACATCGTCCACCCGGCCCAGCAGCCAGAAATAGCCATCCTCATCTAGCTTGGCCCCGTCGGAAGTAAAGTAGGTGTCCGGATAGCGGGACCAGTATTGCTGCACAAACCGCTCCGGATCGCCGTAAATGCCGCGCAGCATGGACGGCCAGGGCCGCTGGATGGTCAGATAGCCGCCACCGCCCGGCCCGACCGGATTGCCCGCCTCGTCCAGAATCGCGGCGTCAATGCCGGGAAAAGGCTGCGTGGCCGAGCCGGGTTTAAGGGTAGTCAGCCCCGGCAGGGGGCTAATCAGGATGGAGCCGGTTTCGGTCTGCCACCAGGTATCCACTACCGGGCAGCGGCCGCCGCCGATATGCTGCCAGTACCAGACCCACGCCTCCGGGTTAATCGGCTCGCCTACCGAGCCCAGCAGGCGCAGGGTGGACATATCGTGGCGCTGGGGATATTCCTCGCCCCAGCGCATAAAGGTGCGGATGGCCGTGGGCGCGGTGTAAAGGATGGTGCAGCCATACTTGGCGACGATGGCCCAGAACCGATCCCGGTCGGGATAATCCGGAGAACCCTCGTACATCACCGACGTGGCCCCGTTCGCCAGCGGCCCATAGACAATGTAGCTGTGGCCGGTGACCCAGCCAATATCGGCGGTACACCAATAGACATCCGCCTCTTTCAGGTCGAAAATCCACTTGGTAGTGGCATAGACGCCGGTCAGATAGCCGCCGGTGGTGTGGACGATGCCCTTGGGCTTGCCGGTAGTGCCGCTGGTGTAGAGCATATAGAGCATATCCTCGCTGTCCATCGGCTCCGGAGCGCAGGTCTGCGGCTGGCCGGCCACCAGGTCGTGCCACCACACATCCCGCCCGGCGGTCATCCGCTCCTCAGCCTGGCCGGTGCGGCGGACGACCACCACCTTTTCCACCGGGGTAGCGCCCTCCAAAGCGGCGTCGGCGTTCTGTTTCAGCGGCACAATGCCGCCGCGGCGATAGCCCCCGTCGGCGGTAATCAGCACTTTGGACTGGGAATCCTCCAGGCGGTCGCGGATGGATTCGGCGCTGAACCCGCCAAAGATGACGCTGTGCGCCGCGCCGATCCGGGCGCAGGCCAGCATCGCGATGGGCAGTTCGGGAATCATGGGCAGATAAATCGTTACCCGGTCGCCCTTTTTCACGCCCAGGCTTTTCAGCCCGTTGGCAAAGCGGCAGACCTCCCGATACAAGTCCCAATAGGTATAGACCTGCCAATCCCCCGGCTCCCCTTCCCAGATGATGGCCGCCTTGTTGCGGCGGGCCGAGTTCAGATGCCGGTCGATGCAGTTGTAAGCGGCGTTGAGCCGGCCGCCGCGGAACCATTGGGCATAGGGCGGCTGCCAATCCAGGATTTGATCCCAGGGCTGGAACCAGTCCAGTTCGGCGGCAAAGGCGGCCCAGAAAGCCTCCGGATCGGCGGCGGCCCGGGCATAGACCTCCGGATCGTTGATGTTGGCCTGCCGGGCGAACTCCGGCGGCGGGGGAAAGGCGCGATCTTCCTGTAGGAGCGCGGCGATGCTCCCGGCATTCTCCACCATAATCGTTACCCCTCTGCTGAATTGGCGCATCGTGTTGGATTGGCACAACGCAACGGCCGGCGGCCGCCGGCCTTTGATGCTGCCGTCATTGTAAGCAAAGGCGGGCCGATTGGCAAACCAGGGGGGGTTCCGGGGCGGCGATCCGGGATAGGTGCTTGCCTTACCCCGGCAATTGCCTGAATCCAGTGACGCCAAGCCCCTTTACACCACGGCGGCATTGGCTTATAATAGGCCGGCCGGCGGCGGGATTGCGCTGAAACCGCCGCAGAAATTGTTGGAAAAGGGGGACTGCCCGGCTATGTTGTCCCGCAACGCCGAGTTCAACGCTATCAACCGGGGCGTCTATATCGCCGACAACCTGGACTTTCTGCGCTCCCTCAACACTGCCTCGGTGGACTTGGTGTGCATCGATCCGCCCTTTGCCAAGAACGACACCTTTATCGCTGACCAGCTCAAGCCGCCGTTGCGGAAGGACGAGCGGGATAACGAGTTCCGCCTGCTGAAAGAGTGGGGCATTGCCACCCCGGAACAAGCCGATGCTGCCGGCATTGCTTGGCCGGACGACCCCAAAGCCCGCGGCGGGTATCGGGATACCTGGGCCTGGGATGCGGATATTCACGAGGATTGGGTGGAGGGCATTAAGGCAACCCATCCGGCGGTGAACCGGCTGATTGAGGTTTCCCGGGAAATCCACGGGGACAGCATCGCCGCTTACCTGTCCTTTATGGCAATTCGGATGTTTGAGCTGCATCGCATCCTCAAACCTACCGGCAGCTTGTACCTGCACTGCGACCATACCGCCAGCGGCTACCTGCGGCAGCTGATGGACGGGGTGTTCGGGGCGGAAAACTTCCGCAATGAAATCGTCTGGCGGCGGTTCAGCGCCCATAATGATGCCCGGCGGTTCGGGCAAATCCACGACACCCTGTTTTACTACAGCAAAAGCCAGCGGTGCGTCTGGACAGGGAAGGCCCGGGAACCCTATGACCCGGAATACATTGCCAAGTCTTACCGCTACGAGGACGATAAAGGGAAGTTTATGACCAGCCCCTTGCAGGCGCGCAGCCTTTCCGGGGGCGGTTATCATTACACTTGGCGCGGCCTTGCTGATGTATGGAAGTTCCCTCAAGAGCGGCTGGATGAACTGGACGCCGCCGGCCTGATCTATTGGCCGCCGAAAGGTAAAATTCCGCGGCGCAAGGTGTATCTGGATCCGGAACGCGGGATAGCTCCCCGGGATCTGATACTGGATATTAAGCCGCTGATGTCGGGCAATGGGGAGCAAACCGGCTATCCCACGCAGAAACCCTACAAGTTGGCGGAGCGTCTAATCCAGGCCAGCACTAATCCCGGCGATGTGGTGCTGGATTGCTTTGCCGGCTGCGCCTATACCGCCGTGGCGGCGGAAAAGCTGGACCGCCGCTGGACCGCCTGCGACATCAATCTCCGGGCTTGGACGGTCTTTAAGCGACAGTTCAACAAGGGCGGCGATTTGCCGCTACTGACCTGCAACGACGAAACCACCGGGCAGCAGGTATTGGGCTGCGAGCCGACGGTTACCATTCACGGCCCGGCGGAATTGCCCACGCGGACGACTACCGCCGAGGTGGAAATCAAGCCTTTGCGGACGGACAATCGGCGGCTGGAACAGCGGCAATACAAGCGGGAATCCACCCTGCTGAATCGGGGGGAAATGATGGCCGCTTTGCTGCAATTCAGCAGCGGCAAGGCGTGGTGCTGCGGGTACACCAGCTTTGACACGGCGGGGAAACCTATCCTTACCAACTACGAGCTGGATCACATCACCCCGAAAAGCAAGGGCGGCGAGGATGAAATTACCAACCGGGCGCCGCTTTGCTCGGCGCACAACAAGCTGAAAAGCGACCTGAACATCAGCCTCTACGAATTGCGGGAAATCGTGATTTTCCGGAGGCAATTGGCGAAGGGCATTACGCCGGAGCGTTTGCCCCGGCTGGAGGAGGCTTTGCGGGAGGCCCGGCACATCCATGCCGAGGCTTATCAGCGCAAAATCGGCCTGCCTTTGGGGATTTAGGGCGGCCGAGGCAAGGTGGCCCTAGCCACGCCAATATCCTATGCCGCCGACCTCGAGTTGGCGGGATTAAACCGGGCCGGGTAAATTTACCCGGCCCGGTTCAGCAATGGCGGGTTCGTAGCCCGGCCCGATTCACCGCGCTACGGCTTTTCCGTGGCCGGTTACGATAATTAAAAGACCCGGCCCAAATTGCCCGCCGCCGATTGACACTACCCCTACCGGCAACTAAAATCCTGTTGCCGGGGCGCCCCTTTCTAACCCCTGTTTCCGCGCCGGCCAGAGGCTATTGGTGAGTTACCAACCGCGCCGTACCCGCGATACCGTCATTCGTCAACCCCGGTTGGCCGAACTGCGCCCGGCTATCTCCGGGGAAATACCCCGGCGGCGGCCGCAGCGCTTCTTTGCCGCCCCCTTTCTCCTGCTCTACGGCTTTGTCTCCCTGATCCTGGTCGGCGGCGTGCTGCTGACCTTGCCTATATCCGGCAATCCGGGGGAGTCCACCCCTTGGGAAACGGCTTTCTTTACCGCTACCTCGGCGGTTACTGTTACCGGGCATACGGCGGTCAGCACGGCGAACCACTGGAGCTTTTTCGGGCAAGGAGTCATTTTCCTGCTGATGCTGATTGGCGGCCTGGGTTTTATGGCCTCGGCGGTCTTTGTGCTGCTGCTGATTGGGCAGCGAGCCAGCCTGTCGGAACAGTTGGCCCTGCGCGACACGATCGGCGTCGAGGGATTGGGCGGCCTGCGGCAAATAACCCGCAATATCGTCATCGTCGTCCTGCTCATCTATCTGGCCGGCGCGGTGGCAATGTTTTTCCCTATCCGCAGCGCCACCGGCCTGGGCCTGCTGGAATCCGCCTGGCAAGCCGTCTTTCTGTCGGTATCCTCTTTCAACAGCGCCGGCTTTTCCATTCTGCCGGAAATCTCCGACGAGCGAGCCTTGGCTATTCTGGATCGCCACTGGGCTCTCCAAAGCGTTATGGCCGGGCTGATTGTGGTCGGCGGCATCGGCTGGACGATTCTGGTGGATGTGTACCGCAATCGCCGTTTTTCCCGCTTTTCCCTGGATACCAAACTGGTGCTGATAACCAGCGTGGTGCTGTGGCTGCTGGGCTTTTCGGTCTATTTTCTGGAGCAATACATCAGCATCTCCGGCAGCGGCTATGACCATCCCCTGGAGCAGGTGGGCGACTCTTTATTCCATTCCATCAGCGGCCGCACCGCCGGGTTCATCATCGTCGACTTTCAGGCGACCGAGGATTTTACCAAGTTGGCCTATACCTTTCTGATGTTCATTGGCGGCGGCTCCGGCTCGGTAGCCGGCGGCATCAAGGTCAATACCCTGGCGGTGCTGGTGGCGGTGGTAATTGCCTCCATCCGCTCCCGGCCGCAGACCGAAGCCTTTGGCCGGGAAATTCCCCAAAGCCAGGCTTTCCGGGCCGTCGCCGTCGCCGGGTTGGGCATCCTCTTTATCCTGATTACGGTGCCGGCCTTGACCATCACCGAGGCGGACGCGTTGCGGACGGGGACTTTCGGCTTTCTTGACCTGCTCTTTGACACCGTTTCGGCTTATGCCACTAACGGCTCCTCGACCGGCATTGTTCCCGACCTGAGCCAAGCCGGCCGCTTTGCTTTCATCGCCGCGATGTTCATCGGGCGCATTGGCCCGCTGACTTTGGCCCTGGCTTTGGCCTCGCCGGAGCGGACGGTCTATCGTTTTGCCCAGGAAAGGGTTAAAATAGGGTAACGGAAAAGCGGGAGGGATAATCCTCGGATGAAAAAGCGGGTTTGCATTATCGGGATGGGGCGGTTCGGCATGGGCGTGGCCCGGGAACTGTACCAGGCCGGCCACGATGTGCTGGTCATTGACACCGACGATGAAAAGGTGCAGGTTATGCTGGGCCAGACCACCTATGCGGTGCGGGCCGACGCCACCAACGAATCCACCTTGCGCGAGCTGGGCGTGGCCGACTACGATGTGGCGGTGCTGACCCTGGGCGACCAGAATGTCCAGGCCAGCATCCTCATTGGCATGGTGCTGAAAAGCATGACCATTCCCTACATCATCGCCCGGGCCACCAACGAAATGCACGGCGAAGCCCTGGAGCGGATTGGCGTCGACCGGGTGGTCTATCCCGAGGAGGAAAGCGCCCGCCGGGTAGCCCACGTGGACTTTAACTACAGCGTCATCGACTATATGGAAATCGTCGCCAACGCCGGCATCAGCAAAATCCGCCCGCCGGAGCAGATGGTCAACCGTACGCTGGAGGAGGCCGGTTTGGCCGGAGCCAACAACCGCCATTCCCTGGCGGTCGTGGCGGTGCGCCGGGGGCGCAGCTACATCCTGAATCCGTCGAAGGATGAGGAAGTAAAGCCGGGGGATGTGCTGCTGGTCGTCGGCCGCAGCGAACACGTGGCGGAAATGTCCGCCCTGGCCCAGGAACAAGCCAACGCCGCCGCGGCCCAGGGCTTGGCCGCCCGGCTCAGCCGCTAACGGGGCCGCCGCTATGCAAGTGCAAGTCGGCCCCTGGAAGTTCAATGTCCGCCGCAGTCCGGAGGGAATGCGAATTCTGGTGCCGGTCAATGGCAAGCCGGCCAGCGAACACGCTTTCCGCTGGGCCGGACAACTGGCGCGGCAGTACCGGGCCAGCCTTTATGCCGTCTATGTCATCGAGCTGCCGCTGGAGTTTCCCCTGGGGGCTACCGAATCCGGCGGCCGCCAGCATCAGGGAGAGGAAATTCTGAGTCGGATCGAGGCCATCGCCGCCGCGGAACGCAGCCCGGTGAACGCCGCTTTGATGGAAGCCCGCAGCGCCGGGCCGGCCATTGTGCAGGAAGCCGAGGAGCGGCGGGCCAATCTGCTGGTGGTGGGCCTGCCCTGGCAGCGGCGGGCCGGCGCCGACTTGCTGGGGGAAACCCCGGCTTATATCCTGAAAAACGCCCCGTGCCAAACCCTGTTTTCCCGGGAGCCGGCCCCGGCCGCCGCCCGCCAACGGGAAATCCGCCGGGGGTAGTATTACGGCTTTATGGATGCTTTGATTTTCGGCTGTACCCGCTTGACCGACGCTTTGACCGCGGCCCTCCTGGCCGACGGCCACCGCTTGACCGTCCTGGATCGGGACGCCGACCGCTTGGCCCGCCTGCATCAGGAAAGGGCGGAATTGGCCTTGTCCATCCTCCACGCCCCGGAGCCGTTAATGCAGGATTACCTGAATCAGGCCGGCATCGGCCAGGCCGGGGCTTTCCTGGCCCTGTCCGGGGATGACCACGCCAACCTGCTGGTCAGCCAGATTGCCCGGCACATTTACAATATCCCGCAAGTGTTCTGCCGGTTGAGCGACCCGCAGTTGCAGGACTTTTATCGCGGCTTGGGATTGGAAATTATCGGCCCGGATGCCGATTCCATCGCCCTGATCCGCCAGCGGCTGCACGGCGGCCCGGCGGAGGAAGGGCGGCAGGAATAGACCGATGTTTATTATCATCGCCGGTTGCAGCGAAACCGGCTACCAGCTGGCCCGGCTGCTGCTGGTCTCCGGGCATGAGATAGCGGTCATTGAGCAAAGCCAATCCCGCTGCCAACTGCTGCGGGAGGAGCTGGGCAGCGTGGCGGTGCATGGCGACGCGACGAACCCGGAGGACTTGAAACGGGCCGGCGTCGCCCGGGCCGATACGATTGTGGCCCTGACCGGCCGGGACGAAACCAATTTGGTAGTCTGCCAGCTGGCCCGGCAGCTTTTTGCTGTGGCACGCATCGCCGCCGTTATCAAAGATGCCAAGAATCAACCCATTTTCCGCCTGCTGGGGGTGGATTTGATTGTCAATTCCGCCGACCTGATTCTGGACAGCCTGGAACAGGGCATTGCCGAGGTGAACCTGCGGCGGCGCTTGACCTTGCGGATTCCCAACACTTCCATCGTCAGCATTGCCGTGCCGGAGGATGCCGCCGTAGTAGGCAAGCGGCTGGAGGAGCTGCAACGGGAAATTCCCCCCCGCAGCTTTATCGCCCTGGTCATTCGGAAAGACCGGGTGCTGAAACCGGCGGCCCTGGCCCTGGCCGGCGGGGATGAACTGTTCGCGGTAACGGTTACCGAGGAGGAACAGGCCCTCTACGATTTATTCACCGGAGTGGTTTAGCCGTGGCGCAGCGCATATCCTATTTCGGCCCGGCCGGCACCTATACCGAGGCGGCCGCCCTGCGCTATGATGCCGGGGCGGAGCTGATACCCTTTACTACCATCCCGGCGGTGTGCCAAGCCGTATCCGACGGCGTAACTGATGCCGGAGTAGTGCCGATCGAGAACAGCTTGGAGGGTTCGGTGGTCAACACCCTGGACTTTCTGATTAACGAGTCCGACCTTTCCCTCTACTACGAAATCGTCTTGCCCATCGAACACTGCCTGATGGCGGCCCCGGGAACGGATTTGACCGCCTTGCAGGTCATCTTTTCCCATCCCCAATCCCTGGCCCAGTGCCGGCACTATCTCGAAGACCATTACCCGGCGGCGCGGCCCACGGCGTCTTTGAGCAATGCGGCGGCCGTGGCCGATATGCAGGCCAGCCCAACCCCGGCCGCCGCCATCGGGCCGCAGCGGGCCGCCCAACTCTACGGCGCGGAAATCATCGATCGCGGCATCCAGGACGGGGCCAACAATATGACCCGGTTCGTAGTGGTAGCCCCCCACGACCACGCCCCCACCGGCCAGGACAAAACTTCCCTCTGCTTTACCTTTGCCCAAGACGCCCCCGGCTCCCTGTATCAGGCTTTGGGCGTCTTTGCCCTGCGAAACCTGAACCTGGTCAAAATCGAATCCCGGCCCACCCGGGAATCCCTGGGCCGCTACAACTTTCTGGTGGACTGCATGGGCCACCGGGAAAACCCCACGGTCAAAGAGGCTCTGGAAGCGCTGGCCGGCCAGGTCAGCGCCCTCAAGATTTTCGGCTCCTATCCCCGCTGGAATCCCAATGCCGGGGAATAAAAGGATCCGGGAATAACCGCCGGCTATTCCGATTCCCGGTGGAACCGTTCCCGGATCCGCTCCGCCGCCCGGTTAAGGACGCCGAAAAAGCCCAAGGTTTTGGACACTTCCTTAGTGGAACTGAGCACAATCCCCGAGGCCTCCTCCAGGTTGCTGCCGGCGCGCCGCAGGGAAGTGATAAAGGTGAGCAGCCGCACCATCAAAATTATCGCCAGCACCAGGGCAATAATCAGGATGCCCAGGCTGAGGGTAATCAGCAGGTCCTGGATAACGGCATTCGCAGTGATGAAACCGCTGTCGTCCACTATTTACTCCTTTAGGGTAAGATAAGGGCGGCCGCGCCGGCCCCGGTTTCAGGGCAATGGCAGTTCGTAAAGGGTAACGCCCGGATTGGCATAGGCGACCCGGGCCACTCCCGCGGCTACCATTCTATCAAACTTTGCCAACCCGTCCCCGGCATAATAGACCCGTTCCAACGGCCCCACGACCACATACCTTACCGCATACTGCCGCAGCAGGGCGGCCGCCCGGGCCAAATCCGCCGTTTCGTACATTTCCTGCACCGCGGCGGCCCGGTTCTGCACCAATTCATAGCTGCCGCGCTGCTGAATCTGATGCCAGGGCCAGCCCAGCACCGTCGGCAGGCCGGTATAAGCGGATATGCGGCCGCCCCAACGATACTGCTCGGTGTGGGCTTCCAGTATCACCGGAGAACCGGCGGCGTTCTCTTGCAGCCAGCGGATAGCGGCGGCGTCCCATTTCAGTTCCAGCGGCGTATCCATTTCCCAATGTACCGCTTGCTCCAGATAAGCCATCCCGTCCAGGGTCGGCGGCAGCGGATTAAAGCGGTCGGCCAGCCGGGGCGACGGGGCCAGGGCGGTATAAACCAGACTGGAGGCCAGCAGCGCCAGCAGTCCGCCGGCCCACGCCTTGCCGACCCAGCTATCCTTAACCCAACGCAGCCCGCCCTCCTGTCCCAGCCGCCACAGCAGATAGGCGGCCGCCAAGCCGAACAGCACCCAGGCTTCCAGGTAATACTTGAACAGGGTATTCATCCGGCCAATATCCCCGGTCAGCCGCGCCAGTTCCACCGCCAAGCCCAGGGCCAAGGCCATAGCCAGCAGCAGCAAAGGAAACAAGGCATAAGGCCCTTCTGAGTCGTCCCTATCCGCCGCCGGCCTAGCCCCCACCGCCAACCCGGTCAGCAGCAGCAGGAACAGCAGCATCGCCCCCGTCCCATAGCCGGCCGCCGCCAGATATATAACCGGCAGCAGGCCCAAGCCGCAGTACCAACGCCCTAGCGCGCGATTTCGCCCGGGTATTGCCCGGCCCTCAGCCTCTTGAGGGGATGGGCGGAACAGCTGGGTCAAGGGCTGCCAAGTCTGCTTGACCAGAAAGGTTGCGGCGATAAAGAGGAACAGGGCATGAATTGCCAGATAGCGGGATAAGGGCGTCTGCCATTTGGCGGTTTCAATGCCGGCGTCAAAGGTTGCGATGGTTTGATGGTAGGGCAGAAAGGCCAGGTAGCTGAGAGCCGCCAAGCCGCCGGCCCAGCCGATGGCCCCAAGCAGTTTAGCCCGTCCCGCCAGCGGCATCCAGTAAATTGCCAGCACCGCCAAGCCGCCGGCCAAAAGCAGGTAAGAGGGATAATCCCAACTGTTGATTGGCCCCAGGGCGCCCACCGCCAAAGCCAGCATCGCCGCCGCCGCTACACGCCACAAGTGGCCCGATTGCCGCCAACCGACCAGCAGATTCAGCCCCAAGCCAATTACCAGCAGGCTGAAGGGCAAGGCAATCAAATGGGCGTGCAAATCGGCGAACAGAAAGGTAAAGAAGGGAAACTCGGTGATGTGCCAGGAAATATCCGGATAGCCGGGAATTTTCTCCGGCAGCCAGAAAGTCAGCAGTCCCGGCTCCACGCTTTCCAGATTGGGAATCATCCGACTGCTGCGCCAGAAGTCAAAGGGCGGAAAATCGCCGCCGCTGAAACGGCTTGCCATCCCTTGCAGCAGTTGCGCCATCCCGTCCAAGTTACCCATAACCGCTACTAGCAGGGCGGAAAGCAAGCCGGCGGTTACTGAACTGCTAAAAAAGCGGGCGGCCCGGCCCGGCCTTGTTACGGCGGTAGCGGTGGCGGCAATGGCGGCAGTAACGGCGGCCGCTTTGGCCCGGCGGCGGGCGCGCTTGGTGCCTTCGACCAGGTTGTAGCCAATGGTGTAAGCCCCGGTTACCGTCAAGGCAAAGAGCAATGGCACGGCCAGATTGAAAGCCACCGTCGGAATTATGCCGGTCAAGCGGATGGGAACGGCCAGCAGGAAGTGGCCCCAGTAGTAATAGTTGAGATAGCCGCCGGCAAACCAGGGATCATAGGGGGGTAGGATAGTAGAGCGGATTATGGCATTGAGATAGGCCAACTCCATCGGCTTTTCCCCGCCCCGGTAGGGATGCCATAAATCCGGATTTCCCGCCCGCAGCAGCGTAAAGGCCAGAAAAGCCAGCAGGAAAAGCATTTCCCCGGTCAACAGCAGCCGCCAGCGTTGCGCCAGAAAAGCCCCCATTTCCTGCCCTCGGGCCGCCAGGGCCAGCCCGGACATAGCCGCCACGGCCGCCAAGCCCAGGACAATCGCCATCCGGGAAAAAGGCAGCCAGCCCAGACTGACCCCCAGCCAAACCAGGTAGGCAACCAGCAGCAAGCCCAGCGGCCGCGCCAGCAGCAAGCCTCGGTCGGGCAAAGGGCGGAACAGCAAGAGGGCCAGCGGCAGGGTCAGCAGGTAAATCAGTTCAATCGCCAACAGCCAGGCCAGCACCGGGATGCGATTAGCCCAACTCTCCCGGTCAAAGATTTCCGACCAGGTGCCGCCGCTTTGCTGCCGCGCCCTTTCCGTTTCCGACAGCATCAAACTTTGCCCGGGATTAGCATCGCCGGGCAGTAGCAGCGGCAACAGTTCCTCGACCGGCCGCTGGGCGGTGTTGCGGAAAAGCATTACCCGGGGATGGTCATAGCCCACTACATTGTCATCGGCGTAACCCAGGTTCAGGGAAAAGGGCGGCCTCGGTTCCGGGTTCAGCGGCTCCGGGCGCGGCAGTCCCGCCCGGCCGATAGGGTCATCGACCAGGGCCAGGCCGGCTAACTGGGGATAAGAGGTGAAACTGCGCTCCCGCCGGTAGCCCAAGCCGCCGCCGAACAGCTGCCGATAGTAGTTAAGGCTGTAGGGAAACCGCTCCGGGTCGCTGGCTACGCTGACATAAGGCCGGTGACTGTAAAAGACCAGATACTCGGCCTCGGCCAACTTCCCGGCCAATTCCGCCATCTTGGCGGAATTATCCGGCTCATAGGCCGGAAACTGCCATACCTCGTACCGATACAATTCCGGGATAAACTCGTCCCAATGGTTGTCGCTGAGGATGGTCGTCCCCGGCGGCAGGTTTTCCTGAATCCACCGGGAGGCCGCCACCGCCGGGTGCGGGTTGGCGTAAATGCGCTGAAAAGCCAGGGCATAGAAAGCCGTTGCCCCTACTACCAGGATTAGCGGCGTCCAGGCCAGAACCGGCAACCACCGCCGGGCCGCCGCTGGTACTTTCCCCAAGGCCGCCCCATCGCGCCAAGCCGCCGCCGGTACTTTCCGCAAAGCCGGCCAATCGTACATAGCCGCCGCCGGCAGCCAGAGCAGCATCCGCGCCGCCAGCAGTACCATAAAGGGCAGCAGCGGGAAAAAGTAACGCTGAAAACGCACCTCGAAACTTTCCAGAAACAGCGAGCCCGGCACGATCCAAGCCAGCAGCAGCCAGTCCCCGCGGCTGTGTTGCCCGCCCCGGTAAGCCTTGACGGCGGTAAAGATAATTCCGCCCCAAGCCGCCAAGCCCAAAGGCAAGCCCAATCCCCAAACCGCCGTCTGCTGAAACTGGTATAGAAAGGGCGGCGTCCCCACATATTGGATGGTAAAAGGCCACAAGCCGGCGTTGCGCGCCATATTGGCCTGCGCCGCCTGCTCGCCGATAAAGTTGGGCAAATCCAGCAGGGCGTAGGGGGTAAGGATAAAAAATGCCGCCAGGGCCACAAAACCGGCCGCCAAAGCGTGGCCGGCCGTTTCCTTGAAAGCCGCCCGCCGGTCGCCGGTCGGGGAATCTATCAGCCGCCAGCCGTAGGTCAGCAGCAGTGGGACAATTATCATAAAAACGCTGAGCTTGGGCGTCATTGCCAAGCCCACCAGCAAGCCCAGCAGCAGGGAATCCCGCATCCGCCGCATCTCTACTACCCGCAGCATAGCCCAGCAGGAGGCCAGCAGCAGCAGGATGGAAAAGGTTTCCGGCCGGTAGTAATGGCTGTTCTGAATATGGATTACCGCCAGGGCGGTCAAGGCGGCGGCCAGCAGTCCGACCCCGGGGCCGTACCTTTGCCCGTAAATCCGCCGCCCCAGCAGATACAGCAGCCCCACCGACCCGGTATCGGCCAAAGCGGAAAGGATCCGCCCTACATAGCGCAAATCCAGGGCATTGACCTCGGCAAAAAGTTCAATGCCCCCGCGGCAAAGCACCAGGATATAAAGCAGAACGCTGCCCAGGGGAAACCAGTGGGGATTGAGCGGACTGCGGTCAAAGTCCAGCAGAACGCTGAGGGAGGGCCAGCCCGGTACAATATCGGGATGTTCCGGCAAGCAATGCTGATAGCCGGGCCGCTCCGTCAGCAGGTCATAGATGCAGCCGGCCCGCATATAGAGGGATCGTTCATCCGGATGAAAGCCGTAGCCGTCATCCCAATCCAACCCGTGCAGGCGCAAAGCCAGGGCCGCCGCCAGAATCAACGGCAGCAGCAGGGCCGGCCGGGAAAGGCGGGAAAGGCTTTTTAGAGGCAAAGGGTTCACCGATCCATCCCGGGCCGCGGGTGTGGGGACAGTTGTAACAGCGCGACGCAGAGACCCGGCCTTATTCCGTTCATCCCTGCGTCGCCGCTGGAAAATCCCTTTGGGGAAAGGGAAATCAGAGGCCCTAGTTGCTCATAAAGGAGCAGAGGTCGGCGGTGCGGCAGGAATAGCCCCACTCGTTATCGTACCAGCCCATCACCTTGACCATATTCCCCGCCATCACCAGGGTGGACAGGGCGTCAAAAATGCAGCTGTGGGCATTGCCGCGCACATCGGAACTGACAATCGGATCCTCGGTGTATTCCAGGATGCCCTGGAGACTGCCGGCCGCCGCCGCCTGAAAGGCTTGATTGACTTCCGCGGCCGTTACTTCCCGGCTCAGGTTGACCACAAAGTCGGTGACGGAACCGGTGGCCGTCGGCACCCGGAAAGCGATGCCGTGGAGCTTGCCGTTCAGTTCCGGCAGCACCAGGCCCACGGCCCGGGCCGCGCCGGTGCTGGTCGGGATGATGTTCATCGCCGCCGCCCGGGCCCGCCGCAAATCCGAATGGCGCTGATCCAGAATGGCCTGGTCGTTGGTGTAGGAGTGGATGGTGGACATCAGCCCGTGTTCAATGCCAAAGGCTTCGTGCAGCACCTTGACCATCGGCGCAAAGCAGTTGGTAGTGCAGGAGGCGTTGGACACGATATTGTGCTGCTCCTTGTCGTACGCGCCGTCATTGACGCCCAGCACCATCGTCAAGTCCACATTGCTGGCCGGCGCGGAAATGATAACCTTGCTGGCCCCGCCCTGGAGATGGCCGGCGGCCTTTTCCCCGTCGGTGAAAATGCCGGTGGACTCCACCACCAGGTCGACGCCCATTTCCGACCAGGGAATCTTGGCCGGATCCCGTTCGGAAAAGACCTTGATGCTGCGGCCGTCAATCCGCAGGTCGCCATTGTCCGCCTCGACCTGTCCCGGATAGACGCCGTAGCTGGTATCGTACTTGAACAGGTGGGCATTGGTCTTGTCGTCGGTCAAGTCGTTGACCGCCGCCACTTCCAGGGTATCCGGGTAACGCTCCATAGTGGCCCGGGTTACCAGGCGGCCAATGCGGCCAAAGCCGTTGACTCCAATTCGCGTGGTCATCAGTTACCTCTCTACGCTGTGCAATGGGTTTTGCCGGGGCAACGGGTTTCCCTTTAATCCGGGCTGTCCCATCCTTCAACAAGTTCAGGATGAGCGGAAAGCAACCCGGTGCAAAGAAAACCGGGCAATCCGTTCCCTTGCCTTGCTCTCCCTTACCGCCGCCGGAAAATCCAGCCGTACCCGCCGTTTTTTCCGCTCATCCTGAACCTGTTGAAGGATGAGATCAACCGGCTACCACCGCCGGAAAATCCAGCCGTACCAGCCCAGGCGCGCCCGGTTGACATAGCTGGGCGGGGGCGCGGCCAGCAGGCGGCCCAAGCCAATAAAGACCCGCACCGTCAACCCCAGCAGCCGCCAAGTCCCGCGGAACAGCCCTTTGACGCCTTGGATTGCCAGATAGCGGCCAATGCGCCAAGCCAGATAGCGGTTAGACCGGATCCGGGTTTCCGGCGGTGTAGGCGCGGATTCCGGCATAGTTGGCCTCCTTGCCTAATTCCTCAGCAATCCGGAGCAGCCGGTTATACTTGGCTACCCGCTCGGAGCGGGCCGGCGCCCCGGTTTTGATTTGCCCCACATTCCAGGCCACAGCCAAATCGGCGATGGTCGTATCCTCGGTTTCCCCGGAACGGTGACTCATCACCGCCCCCCAGCCGGCGCTGCGGGTCAGCCGCAGGGCCTGCAAAGTTTCGGTTAGCGTACCAATCTGATTGGGTTTTAGCAAGACCGCATTGCCGGCGCCGGCATCAATTCCCCGGCGGATGCGGGCAATGTTAGTGACCAGCAGGTCATCCCCCACCAGTTGGGTGGATCCGCCCAGCCGCCGAGTCAATTCGGCCCAGCCCGCCCAATCATCCTCGTCCAGCCCGTCCTCAATGCTGACGATGGGATAGGCTTGCTGCCAGTCGGCATACAAATCCACCAGTTCCCCGGCCGTAAGGGCAACCCCATCCCGCGCCAGGATATAACGGCCTTGCTCCTTATCGTACAATTCCGAGGCGGCCACATCCAGGGTCAGGAAAACCTCCTTGCCGGGGGTATAGCCGGCGGTCTCAATGGCTTGCAGCACTACCTCGATGGCATCCCGGTTGGAGGGCAGGGACGGGGCAAAGCCGCCCTCGTCGCCCACATTCAAGTTATGCCCGCCGGCCCGCAGCAGGCTTTTCAGGGCTTGGTAAATTTCCGCCCCGGCCCGCACCGCCTCAGCAAAGCTCGGCAAGCCGGCCGGGGATACCATAAACTCCTGAATATCAGCGGAATTCGAGGCGTGGCGGCCGCCGTTGAGAATGTTGAACATCGGAGCCGGCAGGCTGACCGGCCCGGCCTCGGCGGTCAAGGCCAAGTAGCGCCAAAGCTCGCCGCCGGCCTCCGGATGCGCCAGGGATGCCGCCCGGGCCACGGCCATCGACACGGCAAGGATAGCATTGGCCCCCAGATTGCTTTTGTCCCCGGAGCCATCCCGGTCGAGCATAATCTGGTCGACGGTTTCCTGATTAAAGGGCGATTGGCCGGCCAGGGCCGTGCTGATGATGTTGTTGACATTGGCGACGGCTTGCAAGACGCCGGCCCCGCCGAAACGGGCGGCGTCTTTATCCCGCAGCTCCAGGGCTTCATAGCTGCCGGTGCTGGCCCCGGAGGGAACGGCGGCATGGGCGCGCACGCCGTTGTCCAGGCGCACTTCGGCCTCAACCGTAGGATTGCCCCGGGAGTCCAGCACTTCCCGGCCGCGGATTTCGGCGATAACGGCGGCGGCGGATGGCATAATCATAACAATACTTCCCTGCCTGCGGTTTGGTATCCCCGGCTAACCGGAGTCGGAATAGACGGAATCGATCCTCTAGGCTTGGCTCGGTTGGCCGGTTTGCGCGTCCTGAGCCGCTTGCGCCGCGGCGGCCAATGCCTTGTCCACCGCATCCACCGGATTATCCGCCACGATGATGCCGTCCACTACCGGGTCGCCATCCCCCTTGACGGTCAAAGACCAGGTGCTGAGGCCCACCACCGGGATATGGGCGTCCATAGCGTAGGCGATTTCCGACAGGGTGCCAAAGGCTCCGCCCACGGCGATACAGGCGCTGCCGGTGTGGACGACGATGATGTTCCGGGCATAGCCCAGCGTGGTAAAGATGGGAATGTCCACATAGTCGTTGAAACCCGAGCCGCGCCGGCCGGGCAGGATGCCAATGGTCGTGCCGCCGGCGGCCTTGGCCCCCCGGCACGCGGCCTCCATAACCCCGGTCATCCCGCCGCAGGCCACCATTATATTGCGCCGGGCCAATTCCCGGCCCACCGCCTCGGCCAACTCCAGATGTACCGCCTTGGCGCTGCTCCCGCCGATTACTGAGATTATCATATCCGCTCCCACTGCTGGATGTGCTGATGCTCGGAACCCGCCGGCTAACGGGCCGGCCGGCTTACCCACGCGGCATAGTTCTGCCGCATATAGCCGATGTGTTCAGCGATATGCCGTTCATACACCGTCAGCCAGTCCTCCAGCGTCATATCCCCGTTTTCCGGATGGTGACAAGTGTTGGCCCAAGCCGATTCCGGCAAAGCGCTAATCAGTTCGTAAGTCTGCCGCCGCAAGACGCGTAGCAACTCCACGGCCGCTTGGGGGCTGCGGCTATGATAATCCAGCGCGGCCGCCCACCGGTTTTCATCATAGTCCATCAGTTGCCGGCCGGCCTCGGCAATCAGGCGGCGGCAGCGGATATAGCTGTTGGCCTCGCTGTCCGCCAGGTGGACGATATGCTCGTGGATGCTCCAGCAGCCGCACTCGTCCCGGAACTTCCACATTTCCGGCGGAAACTCCGGCAAAGCCGTATCCAGTTCCTCCAGGGCGCGGCCATAGGATTCTATTTTGGCGTTGCGTTCTTGCCGGTTCATTTGCCCCTCTCCGGTAAGGATTTTGTCGACCTACCGCCCCCCCGGCAAAATCGCCGCGCTGGCCCCCTCGACCAGTTCCAGCAGGGGGGCGGGATAGACGCCGAGGGCCACTACCGCAATCAGTCCCACTGCGATAACCGCCAGCAGCAGCGCCGAGGGCCGGGGCAGGGGTACATAGGCGGCCGCCGGTTCATGATGGGCCGGAGTATGGGTATGCGCGTCGTGGCCGCCGCTGTCCGCCGCCGCCGCGTTTTCCGAATCCGCATCATCCGCCGCCGCCAAAGCCGGCTGAATATACATCTGCCGGATGACCTGCAAATAGTAGTAAAGGGAAATCAGGCTGGCGAAAATGGCTACCCCGGCCAGCCAGAGATAGCCGGCCGCCGCCACCGCCGTAAAGAGGTAGAACTTGATGGTGAACCCGACAAAAATGGGCAACCCGCTGAGGGAAAACAGGCTGACCGCAATCG
The DNA here is from genome assembly GCA_965203435.1 of Dehalococcoidia bacterium. Lineage (GTDB taxonomy): Bacteria > Chloroflexota > Dehalococcoidia > Lucifugimonadales > UBA3495 > CBDBCU01. Next base: position 232,039 of record CBDBCU010000006.1, read on the forward strand.
CCATCGCCAGGAACGGCTGCCGGTCGGCCAGGCCGGCCAAATCCGCAATTTCCTCCTGGCCGGTGGCGTTGAAAAAGGCAATCAGGGCGGCAAAAGCCACGATGCTGGTAACGGAATAGCCCACGACATAGAAAATTATCCCGTTGGCCCCCAGCAGGGAATCCGTCGCCAAGGCCGCCGCCCCGGCCAGAATGTAACCCACATGGCCGATGCTGGAATAAGCCATCAGCCGTTTCAGGTTGCGCTGCGCCAGAGCCACCAAGTTGCCCACCAGCATCGTCAGGGCGGCCAATACCGCCAGAATCAGCTGCCACTGCTCCCAGCGGTCGGCGGCCGGAACCAAGGCTTCGGCAAAGAGCCGCAACACCAGGGCAAAGGCGGCGGCTTTCGAGGCTATGGCTAAATAGGCCGTAACCGGCAGCGGCGCCCCCTCGTAAGCATCCGGCGCCCACAGATGGAACGGTACTACTGACAGCTTGAATCCCATCCCGACGATGATCAGGGCCAAGCCCACCCACAAAGCCGGGCGCAACTCGCCGATATTCAGCAGCGTGGCGCTGAGCTCGGCAAAGCGGGTTACGCCCACGGAGCTATAGACCATGCTGATGCCGTAAAGCAGAATGGCCGAGGAAAAAGCCCCGATGATGATGTATTTCAAGCTGCCTTCGTTGGACTTGGCATTGCCCAGGGCATAAGCCACCAGCACATAAAGGCTGAAACTCAGCAGCTCCAGGGAAATGTAGGCGGTCAGCAATTCCCGGGATTGGGCCATCAGGTTCATCCCCAGGATGGAAAAGAGCAGCAGCCCGTAAAACTCCCCCGGGTGATTCAGGTGCCGTTTCACATAGTCAATGGAACTGAGGATGATGAAAAGGCCGATGCCCAGGAATACTACCTTGAAAAACAGGGAATAAGCGTCCACCGCCAGCAAGCCGCCGTACAAACTGGCCTCCCGGCCCGGCAGCATAACCAGGGACAAGGCAATCAGCCCGGCCAATCCCAGGGCCGAAAGCCAGCCCAGCAGCTCTTTCCGGGAATCCGGCGTCACCAGATCCAGGATGAATACCAGAAACGCCAATCCCGCCAGGGCAAACTCCGGCGTCAGCAGATAGAGATTGTCGGTAAGTCCCGGCATAGTTCCTTAAACCCGCCTTTGACGGAATGCCGCTATTCCCGGCTGAGCCGGAAAAACGGCGGGTAGTTGCTCCTAGAAAAGTTTCAGCACCGACTCCACGCTTACATTGATGACCCGGGTCAACGGGGCCGGCCAGACGCCGACGAAAAGCAGGATCAGCACAAAGGCGGCCCCTACCGTCTTTTCCACCGGGCTGGCATCGGTCAAGTGTTCCCACTGGGGATCGGCTTCGCCGAAAAAGGCCCGGGCCAGCAGCCGCAGGATATATACCGCCGTCAGCGCCGCGCCGATCACCGCCAATACCGCCAGCGGCAGGTAAGTGCGGAAAGCCCCGGTAAAGACCATAAACTCGGCCACAAAGCCGCTCAATCCCGGCAGTCCCAAAGAGGCCAAGCCGGCTACGGCAAAGCAGAAACTGGCGACGCCCATCCGTTTCATCAGCCCGTTCAGCACGGTGATGTCCCGAATGTGCGTCCGCTCGTAAATGGCCCCGACCATAGCGAACATCAGGGCGGTCATAATGCCGTGGGAAAACATTTGCAGCACGGCGCCGGTCAAGCCGACCGGATGCAGCGTGGCAATGCCCATCAGCACATATCCCATGTGGCTGACGCTGGAATATCCGATAATATACTTCAAGTCCCGCTGGGACATCGCGGAAATGGCTCCGTAGATAACATTGACCGTCCCCAAGCCAATCAGCACCGGCATCCAGGCCGCCGCCCCCTCCGGCAGCAAGACCATTCCCACCCGGATGATGCCGAAAGCCCCCAGTTTCATCAGCACTCCGGCGTGGAGCATACTGACCCCGGTAGGCGCGGCCACATGGCCGTCCGGCGACCAGGTATGAAAGGGCCACAAGCCGGCCAGCACGCCAAAGCCAATCATAAAGAGGGGAAAGACCCAGTTCTGAAAGGCGGGACTGAAATGGCCGCCTTGGGCCAGCTCGCCCAAGGCCATCATCGAAAAGGTCGGGGAACCGGCTTGTCCCGCCGCCACATACAGGGCCAATATGCCAATCCAGATCAGGACGCTGCCGGCCACCAGGAACAGCATCAGTTTCATTGCCCCGTACTCTTTGGTGCGGAGGAAACTGCCCAAATCCAGGGCCCAGGGTTTCCCCAGGCTCCACAACCGGACTTTGTTAGCGTCAAAACTGGTGCTGCTGCCCCAGACGCCAATCAGCAGGTACATCGGCAGCACCGCCAGCTCGTAGAAAAAGAACAGGAAAAACAAATCCTGCACCACAAAGACGCCGAACACGCCGGAGCCCAGAGCCAGCAGCAGGGTAAAGAAATCCCGCGTCCGATGGCGGATGGTTTGGGAAATCAGCACCGCCCCGAACAGCACAATGCCGTTCAGCAGCACCAACGAGGCGGCGATGCCGTCCATGGCCAGGGAAAGGTCAATGTTCAGCGGCGCGTCCAGCCACTGGTAGGTGCGCGCGAACTGGTAGCCGCCGGCACTGAAATCGTAGCGGACAAAGAGGATTACCGACAGAATCAGGGTAATCAGGGACACAAAGATGGCAAAGTACCAGGCGTCCCGGGCGCGTTCCCGGGGCAGGAACATAGCCAATACCGCGCCGGCCAGCGGCACGGCGATGGTCAAAAGCAGGGCGGCTTGGTCAAAGGCGTTCATCGGTTTCCCATCATACGGAGCGCAGCCACCAGACCAGGGCCAGGGCAATCAGCCCCAGGGCCATAGCCAGGGCATAGCTGTATACATGGCCGGTTACATGGAGCCGCAGCTTGATCCCCGTCCAGCGCACCAAATCCGCCGGCCCGTTCACCGCCACATCGTTGACCACCGCCCGATCCAGCCAGGCGACAAACCCGGATATTGCCAGGGCCACCCGGTCAACGGCCCACTGGTAGCCTTCGTCGATGTAATACTTGTTCTCCACCACCCGCAGCAGAAAGGCAAAGCGGCGTTTCATTCCCTCCGGGGAAAGGCTCCGCTGCCCATAAGCCCGGTAAGCGTAGGCAAAAGCGGCGACCGCCAGGACGGTGGAAAGGATTGCCAGCCACCAGGTAAAGTGAAAGCCCTCCCGGTGTCCATAGAACAGGAAATAGCCAAACCCGCCGTAGCTGCCCGGCCAGTTAAAGGCAATGAACCCGAAAAAGAGGGCCAGGATGCCCAGCAGGGACATAGTTACGGTCATCGTCAACGGCGATTCGTGGGCATGATGCATTGCTTCGGCAATCCGGCCGTAAAAGACCACGAACATGGCCCGGGCCATATACAAAGCGCTGAGCAGGGCGGTCAGCAGGGTCAATACCAGAAAGACCGGATGCAGCTGGCCGTTGACCGCGATCAGGATTTCGTCCTTGCTCCAGAAACCGGCCAGGATCGGTATGCCGCCCAGAGACAAAGCGCCGATGGAAAAGAGGATGGCCGTTATCGGCATTGCCTTGCGGAGGCCGCCCATTTTGCGGATGTCCAGTTCGTCCGTGCCGTGCATTACGCTGCCGGCCCCCAGGAACAGCAATGCTTTGGAAAAACCATGTGCCAGCAGGTGGAATATGGCGGCGGTGTAGCCCAACGCCCCCAGGGAAAGCATCATCAACCCCAGATGGCTGATAGTGGAGTAGGCCAGAATCCGTTTCAAGTCGGTGGAGACCAGGGCAATGGTCGCCGCGCCCAGGGCGGTAATCAATCCGATGACCGCTACAATCAGCAAGGCGCTTTCCGAGGCGGTAAAAATGGGAAAGGCCCGGGCTACCAGATAGACCCCGGCGGCTACCATCGTAGCGGCGTGGATTAAGGCGCTGACCGGCGTCGGCCCTTCCATAGCGTCCGGCAGCCAGACATGGAACGGAAATTGCGCCGACTTGCCCATAGCCCCCAGGAACAGCAGCAGGGCGGCGGCGGTCGCAATGCCCTCGCTCAGTGCCCCGCTTTGGGCGGCGGCAAAAGCCTCGGCCATGCTGAAACTGCCCACTTCCCGCCACAGCAGCAAAATGCCAATCAGCAGGCCCACATCCCCGATCCGGGTAACGATAAAGGCTTTCTTGGCCGCTTCCCGGGCCGCCGGCCGCTCAAACCAGAACCCGATTAGCAGGTAGGAACACAAGCCTACCAACTCCCAGGCCACATAGAGCAGCAGGAAGTTGTCCGCCAGCACCAGGGTAAGCATCGCGGCGATAAACAGGGCATGAAAGGCATAGTACCAGTCCAGGCGCGGGTCGCCTTTCATATAGCCCAGGGAATAAATCTGCACCATCAGAGCCACGAAAGTAGCCAGGCCCAGCATCGCCAAAGACAAGGGGTCAATGATGATGCCCCAGGTCATCCGGACCCCTTTATCCACATCCCCGGCCGTGCCGGGAAAGCCGGCCTCGAACCAATCCCGTTCATAAGAACAGGTCAGGGCCTCCGTGCCAGCGGCAATTTCGCAGCCGGGGGTTTCCGGCCCGGCGTTGAGAAAAGCGAGCAGAATTGCCGCAAAGAGGGCAAAACCGCCGCCTACGGCCAGAATGGCCAGGGGCGAACCCTTGCCCGGCAGATATTTGCCGAACAGGACAATCAGCGGCACCGCGGCAAAGCTGAATACCGGGATGAGCCAAGCCCATTCCATAACTAAACCGCGCCCTCCCCGTCGGTGGCCGGTTCGACCGGAATTGGCTGCCGGCCGGCCGCGGCCGCAGTCCGGCCGGTTACCCTCGGCCATCCTTCAACAAGTTCAGGATGAGCGGAATAGTAGGCGGCCGGATAGCCGGCCGCCCGCCGACCACTAGCCGGGCGCACACCGGCCATCCGACCGCCGCTCAGTCGCCAATCGGCCCCTCCGCTCATCCTGAACTTGTTGAAGGATGGCGGACGGACAGTGGCCGTCAAGCTCGGTTGATTGGGTATCAGCGCCATAGCTACCATTTCATCAGGTTGATTTCGTCCACGTTGACCGTGGCCCGCTGGCGGTACATCCGCAGGATAATCGCCAAAGCCAAGCCCACCTCGGCGGCGGCAATGGTGATGATGAAAATTGCCAAAATCTGCCCGTCAAAGTTGGCGAACAGGCCGTACCCCTCCCGGTGGGACGCGGCGGCAATCAAGTTGATGTTGACCGCATTCAACATCAACTCGATGGACATCACAATCAGCACGGCGCTGCGCCGGGCCAATACCCCGTACAGCCCAATGGCAAAGAGGGCCGCGCTCAACAGCTGAAAGGCTACCAACGGCGCCATTTTACGGCCTTTCCTCCCCGGAGCGGGCAATGATGATGGCGCCAATCAGCGCCACCAGCAGCACCAGCGAGGCTACCTCAAAGGGAATGGCCCACCGGGTAAAGAGGGAATTCGCCAGCTCGCTGAAAGCCGGGCTTTGCGGCTGAGTGCCGGTGATGCCGTTAATCCAGAACGCCGCGCCCAGCACGACGCCCACGCCGGCGGCGGCGATAACCGCCAACGGCCACTGCCGATTGTCCGAAATGCGCGGGTAATCCGGCGTCCGGGTCAGCATAATGGCAAAAAGCAGGACGATGATGATGGCCCCGCCGTAAATCAGCACCTGCACCAGGGCCAGAAACTCGGCAAAGAGAATCAGGTACAAGCCGGCTACCGCCACCAGGGAGACCAGCAGAAAGAGGGCGGCGTGTACCACATTGCGGGTAACGACCACCCCCAGGCCGCCGCCCAGGGTGAACGCTGCCAGGACTATGAAAAGAAACCAGGACAAGGTAACTGCCTGCTCCTTTGTCGCCCTTCCGGGACGGAATGAAATCCCGGCCCCGGAAACGAATTTTTCGGTCTAATGCGGGCCGATTAAAGCCCTAATCGCCGCTCTCCGCGGCGGCGGCCTTGGCCGCGTCCGCCGCCTCTTTCTTTTGCTTGGCTAAAACGGTGGGCGGAATCCAATCGGTTTCCTGCTGATGTTTCTGCCCGATTTCCAGCAGAACCGGCAGATTGACCCGGGCTCCGTTGCGCTGATAGGCGCTCATTTCGTGTTCGTGACTCATCACGATGGCGTCGAAGTTGCACACCTCGACGCAGATGCCGCACAGGATGCACCGGTTCAGGTTAATCTCAAAGAAGTCCACGATCTTGCGCCGGGAGCTTTCCCCGGCGGCGTTCTTGGGGTTGTCCATCATACTGGCCGACATACACTGGGTCGGGCAGTTGCGGATGCAGACCATGCACCCGGTACAGTAGGGCTCGCCCACCGGGTCATCCCAGGTCAAAGCCGGAAAGCCCATAAAGCGCGGCTGCACCGGCGTCGGCGCCGTGGGATACTGCCGGGTTACCGGTTTCCGCAAACCGGCCAGGGTCGAGGTCAGGGTCAGGAACATCCCTTTGACGCTATTCAGCATTGCCGCTACTCCCTGCGCTGCCGGCGGCGGCGCGGCGTTGGGCCAACTGAGCCGCTTGCCGGGCCCGCACTTCTGCTACCCGCCGTACCGGGGCCATCATCCGCCGATAGACCAGCCAACCCACGACCGCCAGTCCCGCCAGGGACATCAGGGTGAGACTCCAAGCCGGCCACCCGTAAAACAGGTACAGGGCGGTGATGACGATGGTGTAAAAGGATAAGGGTACCATCGCCTTCCAGGCAAAGGCCATCAACTGGTCGATGCGGAGGCGGGGAAAGGTGCCGCGAATCCAGAACACCACCAGTATAACGGCATAAACCTTAATAAGAAACCATACCACGCCGGGCAAGACCGGCCCGGCCCAACCGCCGAGGAACAGCAGCGTTACCAGGGAGGCGATGGCAAAGGTGTTGATGTATTCGGCCAGAAAGAATACCGACCAGTGGGCGCCGCTGTATTCCACAAAGGGGCCGCCCACTACCTCCGACTCCGCATGGTAGATGTCAAAGGGGGTGCGCCCCACTTCGGCCAAGCCGGCGATAAAGAATATCACCATCCCCAAGGGCAGAATCAGGGCATAGGGAATCGGGTTCTGCCGTTCCACGATTTCCTGCAAATTGAGGGATTGGGCCAGCATCGCCACGGCCACCACCACCATAATAACCGGGATTTCGTAGCTGATTAGCTGGGCGGCGGAACGCAGACCGCCCAGGATGCCGTACTTGTTGGCCGACCCCCAGCCGGCCAGCACCAGCCCTAGAATCCCGACCACGGCAACGGCGGTGATGTAAAAGAGGCCCAAATCCAGATTCCGCAGCACCAGCCCCTCGGCCCCGGGGATGGCTACCCAAATCATAAAGGCGGAAACCACGACGATAACCGGCGCGGCCCAGAAAATGGCCTTGTCCGCGGAATCGGGAACAATATCCTCTTTCAGGATCAGCTTGACCGCGTCGGCGATGGGCTGCATCAACCCCATCGGCCCGGTGCGGGTAGGGCCGAGCCGCCGTTGCAGACGGCCCAGGGCTTTGCGCTCCAGCCAGGTCAGGGACAGCACCACTACCGACAGGGCGGTGAACATTGCCAGCAGGCCCGCCACCATCCAGGCAATATCGGTCAAACTCACCATCAGCGATCCACCTCCCCCAGCACAATGTCGAGGGAACCGAGGATTACCACCGAATCGGCAATCCACGAATCCAGCAGCAGATGCTTGATGGCGGCCAGGTTGCAGAAAGAGGGCGGCCGCACCTTGACCCGGTAAGGACGATCCGCGCCCTTGCTGACCAGGTGGACGCCGATTTCCCCCCGGGGGTTTTCGGAGCGCACATAGACCTCTCCGGCCGGGGGACGGATCAGGCGGCGGCCCAGGGAGGAGGTTACTTCCCCGGCCGGCATTTGCGCCAACGCCTGCTCCACAATCCGCAGGGATTCGTACATTTCCTGTACCCGTACCCAATGCCGATCCCAGCAATCGCCGTCCAAGCCTACCGGAATGTCAAAGTCGAAGCGGTCATAGACCGAATAGGGTTGAGCCTTGCGGACATCATACTCGACGCCGCAACCGCGCAGGCAGGGGCCGGTAAAGCCGTAGGCAATGGCATCCTCGGCGGTAATGACGCCCACATCCTTGAGCCGGGATAGGAAAATTTCGTTAAAGGTCAGGATTTTGTCGCTTTCCGCCACATCCTCCCGTAGCAAGGGCAGCAAGTCCCGGATCAGCTCCTCAAAGTTGTCCGGCAGTTCCTCTTTGACGCCGCCGATGCGGAAGTAGTTGTGCATCATCCGCGCCCCGGACACCGCCTCAAAAAGGGACTGAATCCGTTCCCGGCCGCGGAAGGCGAACATCGTCGGGGTCATAGCCCCGGCGTCCAGCCCGATAGTACCCACATAAAGCAGATGGCTGGCAATGCGGTTCAGCTCGCAGAGGATAACCCGCACATACTCGGCCCGTTCCGGCACGGCCAGGCCCATCAGCTTTTCCACCGCCATGCAATAGGCCAGCTCGTTGTTGAAGTTAGCCACATAGTCCAAGCGGTCAAAAAGGGTGATGACCTGGTGGTACTGCTCCCCTTCGCACAGCTTTTCGGAACCCCGGTGCAGGTAGCCGATATGGGGTTCCACGGCGACGATTTTCTCCCCGTCCACCCACAGCACCATCCGAAAGACGCCGTGGGTCGAGGGATGCTGCGGCCCCATATTCAGCAGCATCTCCACCGGCTCGGCATTGGCCGGCCCGGTCGGGGCGGTAAGGTTGCCTTGGGTTGCGACCATCGGTTTTCCAGATCCTCCGGATTTCGGGTCGGATTAGCCCGGTTACAGGAAAGCCAGCCGCGGCTCTTTAGGCGGCGTAACCAGGCTGCTCATCCAGACCTCGTCGTTGTCGTAAAAGCCGGCATCAATCAGCACGGCGTCCAGGATACCCAACTGTTCGCAGTCCTCCAGATAGGCGGCGATTTCGGCGCGCAGGGATTGGCGGGCCTGCTCCGGGCTATCGCCAAAGCCGGCCATCACCAGCTCCGGGCAATAGGCTTCCCAGTGGCCGCCGGCGCGGGATTCCTCGATTTGATAGACGATTTTGTCCACGCTGCCGCCTACTCCACAAACTCCAACTGCAACTCGGTATCCTCCTCTACCCCCGGAAAGCCGGCTTGGGCCAGGGTTTCCTCCAGGGCGCTTTTGCCGTCCTGGATTTCAATCCAGGAACGCATCAGGTTGATCAAGCCATCCTGGGCTTGGGCGGCCGTTGGCCCCGCGGCTTCCAATTCCAGGGCGTCCAGCCGGGCCACATAGCGATCCTCTACCCACTGCACCCGGGCGGTTAAAATCGTCGCCGTCACCGTTCCTAAAACTCCCGGTACTCGTAAAAGGGAAACTCCTTGCGCCCCGGAAAGCCCTCAAACCCTTCGTAGAGCAGCAGGGGCGCCGCGTCCGGATTGCCGTCAAACTGGACGCCGAACAAATCCCGGGCCTCCCGCTCGTACCATTCGGCGGCCGGCCAGACCGCCGCCACCGAGGGCAGGCGGGGGTCAGCATAAGGCGCTTCGGCTTTGATGACCAGCGTCCGCTCCGCCGCCAGGGAATGGAGAAAATAGACCAGCTGAAAATGCGTCTCGTAATCCACGCAGGAAAGGCAGAGCAGCATTTTCAGGGCCAGGCCGGGATCCTCTTTAGCCAGGCGGCAGACTTGGTCAATGGCGGCGGCCGGCACCGTTACCTGCGGCAGGTCGGACAACAAGCCGGGCTGCGGGTCAAAATCCCGGAACAGATCCAAGGCGGCCGCCAGCGTATCCCGTCCCGTATCGGTCAAGACGGAATAGTCGGGCTGCTCGGCGGCCTCGGCCGCGCCCTCGGGTGCGGCGTGTCTAGTTGCCGCCACCGGTCTTGGCGTCCTGCATGATTTTTTCCTGGAGTTTTAGGATACCGAACAGCAACGCCTCCGGCCGCGGCGGACAGCCCGGCACATACACATCCACCGGGATGATATGATCCACGCCCATCACTACCGAATAAGAACGATAGTAAGGGCCGCCGTTGGTGGCGCAGCTGCCCATCGCGATAACCCACTTGGGGTCGGGCATCTGCTCGTAAAGCAGGCGGATGGGCTCGGCCATTTTCTTGACCACGGTGCCGGCCACAATCATCACATCGGACTGGCGGGGGGAGGGCCAAGTAACCACGCCGAACCGGTCAAAGTCGTGGTGCGCCATATAGGTGGAAATCATCTCAATGGCGCAGCAGGCCAAGCCGAAGCTCAGCATCCACAGAGAGGACTTGCGGGACATGGCGAAAAGCTGTTCGGTGGTGGTGGTGACCACGCCCGGCACCTTGCCGGCCGTCGCCTGATTCAGCAGGCTGGGGGCCGGCCGATTGCCGGGGCCGAGGATTATTTCTGCCATTCCAGCACCCCTTTGCGCCAGCCGTAGATGATGGCAAAGAACAGCACCCCCAGGAACAGCAGCATAGCGTAAAAGGGAATGGCGTTGCCCAAGTCCCGCTGCTCCAGAAAGATGACCGCCCAAGGAAAGAGAAAGACCGCTTCCACATCGAAAATCAGGAACAGGATGGCGAAAATGTAGAAACGGAGGTTGATGTTGGACCAGGAAAAGCGGGCCGGGACAATGCCGCACTCGTAAGTGGTCAGCTTGACGGCATTGGGCCGGCGCGAGGACAGGATGCGGGAACCGAGGAACATCCCGCCGATAGCAATCACAGCGATCAGGGCGGCCAGGGCCACCATCGTCCAGTTGCCAAAGAACAGGTTCGGGTCAAAGGGCTGCAAGGTTACATCCACCCGTCCGGGGCAAGCCCCGCCTTGAAAGTTGCCGGCTGATAATAGCATTAGCCGGCAAGGGTGTCAACCGGTTGGCTGGCGCAAAAAAGAAATCTTTTCGACCCGTGCAATTCGATCCGGAAAAGACGCAGCACCCCGAACAATCCGGGCTACGAACCCGCCCCTGCTGAACCGGGCCGGGTTAATTTACCCGGCCCGGTTTAATCAGGTCAATCCCGGTTTAGCAGCGTCTGGGCTAGGGCGTAGTTGCCGCCGCGGCCACCGGGCCGATATAGCCCGTTTTACCCATAGTCTTAACGCTCTGGGCGTTGTCGTAGTAGCGGTAGGCATACAGATACTTGCCCGCATCGGCCGCCACGGGAGTGTAACCGGTGGCCGACTGGACAATCACCTCGCAGCCGTTGTCCGCCGTGTCATTGCAGCGGATCCACCGCACATTGTTGCTGCCGCTGATGGCAATGGCCTGCCCCACCCGAGGACTAGTATGGCCGCTGGCAAAAGTCAGCGTGGCCGTCGGCCCGCCCCAAGGGACGACCGGCTTGGTAATGTACCCGCTTACCCAGCCCCGCTCCACGCTCAGCCCGCGCACCCGAAATCGCTTGTTGGCTTCGTAGGGCTCAATAAAGAAAGTGACCGAGCCGCCGCGGATTAGCCCGATACGCTCCGAGCGGCTGACCTCCACCGTCCACCCGGTTACGCCATCATCGGAACGCTCCCAGGCATACCCTCCCCGAGCTCGGGTCAACCAGGGGGCTACCGACCAGCTGGTTCGCGCCGTTTCGCCGACTGCCGGAGCGCGCCAGATATAGAGCTGCGCCTGGTCGGCCACCGAGAGGCCGCCGTACTTCAGCATCGGGTAGTGGCCGCCGGTCAAGTCCCAAGGATCATCCTTGCCGGCCACGCCATCCAGGTTCAGGTTCCAGTTGGCGAATAGGCCGGTGTAGGAAGTGGGGCCGTGGCCGCGCATCCCCGTCCCCAAGGCGCTGCTGCTCTGGCCGCTGACCCCAATATCCCAGTAGCTGTCGACCGCCGTTCCCTTGCTGTTCGCGACCTCTTGGCCGTTGCTGTCCACTTGGCCGTTACTGCCCACCAACCCGCCGACTAGGGAGTTAGTTCCGGTAGCCACCACCGGCCCGATGGCGTAGCTGGCGATGATGGTTGCCGGATAGATAGTGTTTCCAATAGTCACCCACTGGAAGTTCTTGCCTACCAGCCCACCTATTTCCGCTTTGTCACCGGTAGTCTTTACAGGACTGCGGGAGTACGAGGCGGTAATGGCACTACTGTTCTCGCCTACCAGACCGCCCAAATAGGCAGAAGCGTATGGAAAACTGTCTGAGTTGGGGTTGCTGAAAGTGGTGCTGACTACCCCACTGGAGTAGCTGGCGACAATGCTTCCGCATATCACGTCGACATCCGAAAGCCATAGGCAACTGTTCTCTGCTACCAACCCGCCGGCCTTCCAAGCGTTGCCCGCAATTTCGACGTTGGCGTAGCTACCGGTGATGCTGCCGTAGCTGCTACTCACCAAGCCTCCGGCCGAAGATATGGTACCTGCTCTGCTGTTCACATTGATACGCCCGGTAGCCGAGCTACTCCGGATAGATCCCCAGTTGCTCCCGGCCAAGGTCCCAGCCCCAGTGCGGGACTGAGCGCGTATGTTCGCATCCCGCAACTTTACGCCATCGATAATTCCAGCGGCACCTATATACGCGAACAGGCCGAGACCTGCATCATACCGTCCACTGTTAATCTCATGGTTCGGTCGGGTTTGGATGTGATTGATATGCAGGTTGGCAATGGTCTTGCTGTTACCTTGGAAAGTCCCTGTGAAGTTCCCGATGTAGCTGCCGTTGGTGGTGAAGCCGATAGGACGCCAGCCCTCTCCGCTGTTCCAGTAAAGGCCGCCGGAATCCGCGGCGTCCACATCGCCATCCCCGTCAGTGTCAAAATCCAGGTCAGACATCAGTTCGTAGCCATTGCAGGCGGCGGCCGTGGTACCTAGCGCGCAGCCCATTCCGGCGACAGACCCCGGAAATGCGGCGTCATATTTATCTTGATCCGCCGCCGCCACTACCCCGTCGGCGTTCAAGTCCCAGCGGAGGGCGTTCAGCTGGGCCAAGTTGTTCACCTCGATCAGCTGGTCGTTGTCCGCGTCATAATCCCACAGGAGGAAGTCGCGCATCGCGCCATAGACCAGGAGGGGATACTGATTTGCGCCGCCGAAGTACCACGGGGAATCGCCGCCGGCTACGCCGTCCAGGTTCAGGTTCCAGCCGGCATAGAGGCCGCTGTAGTTGTAACCGCTCGCCCCTTGCAGGGCGCTGCTGCTTTGCCCCGCCCCGCCGGCGCTGCCGCTCTGCCCCGAGGCAGTCGTGTCCCAATAACTGGCGACTACCCGGCCGTTGCGGAGATTGCCGCCGACCAGGCCGCCAGCCGCCGCGCCACTGCCGGTAGCCGTTACCTTGCCCCGGGAATAGCTGGCGGTTATCGTTCCGCCGTTGTTGCCGGTCAAGCCCCCAATCTTGGTGAACCGCGTGTTTCCGTGTCCCGACACCGCGCCGGCCGCATAGCTGGCCTGGATGCTGCCGCCGCTCTGCCCGGCCAACCCGCCAACGATGGCGGAGGCGCTGTTGTGCCGCACCGAAACCGCTACCTCGGCAAAGCTGGCCTGCACCGTCCCGGCCAGGCCGTTATACCCCACTAAGCCCCCGGCCATGGCGTTGATGCGGGAGGAGCCGCTGATGTTGACGGCAATGGTTCCGGTGGCGTAGCTGGTCGTGACGCGCCCGGTGCTGGATCCGACCAGGCTCCCGGCGGTCGTCGGGACGCTACTAGCGATGCTGACTTCCGGCAATCCCACGCCGGCGACGCTCCCGCGATGCCCGATGGCCCCGAACAAGCCCAGATGGGGCGCGGTGGCGTTGTTGATGAAGAGGTGCGAGATGGTCTTGCCGCGGCCCTGAAACTGCCCGGTGAAAGGGTAGTTGCGGGCATCGCCCAGCGGCGTCCAGCCGGCGCCGTTGTTCCAGTAAAGACCGCCGGAATCGGCGGCGGTAACGCTGCCATCGCCGTTGCTGTCAAAAGTCAAGTCGGCTTTCAGCTCGTAGCCGAGGCAGGGGTCGGGATTGGCATCGACATCGCTGCCGTCGGGACAGCCCATGCCGGCGGCGGCGTTGGGAAAGGCGGCGGTGTAGTTGGTTTGATCCGCGGCCGCCACCACACCATCGCCATTCAAGTCCCAGCGGACAGCATTCAGCTGGGCCAAGTTGCTGATTTCAATGAGCCGGTCATCGTTGCTGTCGTAGTCAACGGTGGTGGTCGTGGTCGGAGTAGTGGTCTGGGCCTGGGCCGCCGGGATGGGTTGTCCGCTCAGGAAAACCAGGGCCAGCGCCAGGGAAAGCAGGGCAAAGGCAGCGGCAAACAGGGGCAGCCGGGGTAGCAGGGACATTAGCGGCAACTCCTTAGGGTGGGGATTTGGCCCGGTGGGGGCGGGACAGGAAGGGGATGGTAGCGGTGGGTTGGGTGGGTGTCAAATGGTAAGAAACGGGATAATTTTTGCTTGTGGCGTATCCATTCGTTCATCCGAAACTTGTTTCAGGACGAATACGCCGCAACAATACACAATCCAAGACAGGATTCGTTTGATTTGGGCATTTTCAAATTCCTGTTTTCGCAGAGAATGACGCTTTATATACGATTGTCCGGGGCGCAATGGTCGACGTTCATGGGTATCCAATCCCATCCCCCCAGCGTCACCCTCCTTGCGCCCGCAGCTCCGTCGAGGAAATATCGGCCCGGAAAGCGGCCTCCGGGAGGGCTTGAAACCGGGGGCTGAACCCGGCGGGAATGGCCGCTTCCGCCAGGGTGCGAAAAGCGCCGTCCAGCGCCCGGCCGGCCACCAGGAAACGGCAGCCCAAAGCCCAGATTTCGGCCAGGGCGGTCAGCATGGCCCCCTCCGACCCGCCGTAATACTTGGGGGCAATCAGGCGAATTAAAGTATCCCAGCCGATGACAAAGATGCTGCCGGGAAACAAATCGGCCTTTTCCCGAAAGGTACGGGCGCGGGTCAGCGCAAGGCGGTTTTGCCCGGCAAACTGGGCTACCCGCCGCTGGATTTCCGCCGCGGCTAAAGGCGGCTTGTCCACATTGACTACCGACAATTCGTACACCACTTCCAACCCGGTCATCTCCCCGGCGACCCGGGCCAATTCCCGGTGTCCGTAATGCAAAGGGCTGAACGAACCGGGCAATACCGCCAAACCGGCCGCCCCGACCACAGCCGCCCTTTCCACCGGCTCCAACTGCCCATCGGATCGGCAAATAACGGCATCTACTTCCCCGGCCAACAGCCGCCCTATCGGGCCGGGGTGCGCCGCCGTAGTTATTTCCGGGACTTCGGCGGCGGTCAAGCCCAGGGGCAAGTTGACGTCCAGGCCAAAGGCTTGGGCCATAATTTGAATCAGCAGGCGGCTGAAAACTTCCTCCTCGCCGGCCCGGTCGCGCTGCCCCTTTTCCAGGGTCAGGTTGGCGGCGATCAGCCGGTCGGCGTCCCACGCGGCGATACAGGCCCGATCCGCGCCGCGCCGCGCCCGGTCGGTGGCAAGGGCGGCGGTGCAGGCTATGCCCACTACGGGGGAATCATCCTCCCGCAACAGCAAACCCCGGCGGTAGGCGGCCCTAGCCAGATCCCGGGCCGTCGTCGGCGAAACATACTGTTCCGGTTCCGACCCCAACAGGTCCATCATTGCCCCCCGGCCGTAGGGAACCCGGGCTTCCAGCAAAGTGCGGGAGGCCCCCGGCACGCTCAGCAGCCAGGCCAGGGCGCTGCTGCCGGCCCCGGCCGCTATCAGCACCGCCTTAGGCGGCGCGGCGTGGAGCTTGACGATGATGTCCGCTATTTCGTCCATACCGTTCCTTATCTTGTGTCCGCTCATCCTGAACTTGTTGAAGGATGGCACTCCGCAGCAGAACTGGGACCTCCTTTAATCCCCGGCCCGGCCGCCCTTACCGCCGCCAAGGCGCATAGTCAATCTGCCCCATCCGCTGCCGGGACACGGCAATATCCGCGCCGATTTTGCGCTCCCATTCCCGGTTCCATTCGGCGGGGATGCGCCGCCGGGCTTCCCGCCAGGTCAACAGTTCCGCATCCGGATTGGCGGCCCCGGCCCCTACTTCCGCCAGAAAAATCGTCATATCGCCGCCGTCCATAGCGTTGACCACCCGGCAGTCCAGCCACCCGGCGCAGTCGGCCAGGATGGGACTGCCGGTAATCTGCTCAGACCAGGCTATCCCGGCCAGTTTGTCCCGTGCCAACCCGGATACAAACCCGAAATCCCGAATCAGTTGCCACTGGTCGGGCCGCAGGAAGTTGAGGGCAAAAGCCCGGCTTTCGCAGATAAGCCGGTGACTGTAGTTTTCCTTGTAAATCTGCACCACTACCCGGGGCCGTTCCGGGACAATCGATGCGGCGGCGATGGCCACGGCAATCTGCACATTGACCCGCCCTTGCCCGCGGCTGGTTACGGCGGCCAAAGGCGACCAGAGCCGCCCCATTATTGGCGCAATCTGCCGATAATCCACGCCCGTTTTGCCGCCGCTGTCATCCATAGGGGAAAGGGTAACATTTGCGGCGGATTTTAACCACCGAGATAAAGGCCGTTTCAGGGCAATAGCATATACCGACAACCGGCCTTACCGTCATTCCCGCGCAAGCGGGAATCCAGCGGTGGCCTGCCGAGGATGCGGCATCACAAGGCAGTACTGTTCGGATTCCCGCTTACGCGGGAATGACGGTTGATATGTGCCATTGCCTTGTTGCCCGTCACCAATCCGGCGCGGTGTCGTCAAAATCGTTGGTGGTCAGGCGGCGCTGGCTACTGCCATCGGCGTTCATCACCAGAATTTCCGCCGTGCCGTACAGATAGGTTACAAAGGCGATTTGCCCGCCATCGGGGGACCAGACCGGAGACTGGTCGGCGGCCGCATTACGGGTCAGCCGCCGCTGATTGCCGCCATCGGCCTGCATCGTATAAATCTCCGGATTGCCGTCCCGATGGGAAACGAAAGCCAGGGTTTTGCTGTCCGGCCGCCATACCGGCGAAGTGTCGTCCGCTACTGCCGGGGTCAGCCGTTCCGTTTCCAATTCATCCTGCCAACCGCCCTCGCCGACCCGGCTGATGGTATAAATGCTGGCGGTATCCCCCTCCTGCCGCACAAAGGCGATATAGCGGCCGTCCGGCGACCAGGCCGGCTGCGAATCCTCGCCCTGGGTCAGCCGCACCAGGTTCACCCCGGCGGGATTGCGGAGCCACAACCCCCTATCCTCCCAAGAGTCCTGATTGTAGAAAACCACCCATTCGCCATCGGGCGACCAATCGCCCAACTGGTCGGCGGTGGCATTAAAAGTAACCCGGGTCAGGTCGTTGCCCTCAGTGTCCGCCGCATAGATTTCGGCGGCGGTTTCCCCGTCCGTCTCCCGTTCCGACACAAAGACCAGCCGGGCTGGCTCCCCGCCGCCGGGCGCCCAGCGCGGCATCGCATCGACGCCCTTATTGAGGGTCAACCGGCTGACCGGAACCCCCTTGCGGTCGATGATATGGATTTCCGCATCGCCGGATTCCTCGGAAATGTAGGCAATGTTTGCGCCATCGGGCGACCAGACCGGGGCCAAATCGGGATGTTTGTTGTTGGTCAAGCGGGTGGTTTCGCCGCTGGCCGGGTTCAGCAGGTACAGCTCCGGATTGCCGTCGGCGTCGGAAACAAAGACGATGGGATTGCCGCCGCCGGCAAAACAGCCCAGGCTCAACCCCAAGGCCAGCGTCAACAGCAGAACCCCGGCCCCTTTGACTGCCGCCTTGACCCGGAAAAGGAAACCCATCAGCATCGCCCACCCCGCAAAGCCGTATCCCGTTAATGCCGGTCAATGCTACGCCAAAGCCGCCCCGGTTTTCCCGGCAATTTTCCGACCGGTTAGCGGGAAAATGGCAAGGTCGCCGGAGCCGTCCTTCCCGACGCCCCTACCGTCATTCCCGCCGCCTCCTACCGTCATTCCCGCCGCCCCTACCGTCATTCCCGCGTAAGCGGGAATCCCGAAATGCCTGATTGGTAATAGGCCGGTCTCTGGCAGTACCGTTCGGGATTCCCGCTTACGCGGGAATGACGGTAGAGAAATGGGAAGGACAGTAAAAGGGGACTACCACCCCCCTACCACACAATCAAATTCCAGCAATTCCCCTCTACGCAGGTCAGCTGCCGTTCCATTCCGTTCAGCATCAGCCAAGTGGTGCGGGACACCAGCAGCCAGTAGGAATGTTGCGGCATAAACCGGGTCAGGGTGCTGACATCGGCGGCCAAGGGGTCAAAAAAGTTCCACCCCTTGGTCGCATTGTCAAAGGTAAAAGCCCGCACCAAATCCGGCAACGCCGCAAACAGCCGGGACGGGTTATCCTCAACCCGGTTACTGCCGGCCGTCAGGTTGAAACCATGATTGGCCTGCCCCGACGACCAGGACGCCCAGCTTTCGGCGGCGGCCTGATTATTCACCCGGAAAGTTATCACCCCGGCCGACCGGTGGACATGGATAGTGAAAGTCCCGCCGGCCTGGGTCACGGTAGCCCCAATCAGTTTGCCGCCGTCATAAGCCTGCACGGAAACGCCCGCCCCAACCGCATTGCCGTTAAGGGTAGCCCGGCCGATGAACAGATGCGGCGGCTCATTGCCGGGAATAACCAGCTGCGGCGCCGGCGGCGCCGGAGTAGCGGCCGGCGTGGGCGTAGTTGCCGCCGTTACCGTGAAGGTCGCTCTGGCATTGGATCTCCCCGCCGTGACTTCGACGGGAAAAGTCCCCGGTTGCAGGTTCGGAATCAGGATATAAAACTCCGCTATACCCCGCCGGGTAGTATACGGAGCCGGAGAAGTGGTAACGTCAAAGCCTCCTACAAGCACCCTCACCGGCACGGAAACATTAGCTCCCTCCACTTTGACGAGGACTTCCGTCCCCGGCGCGCTACTAGTGGGTGACAAGGCAACGCTAGCCGGTGTCACCGTGAAGGTCGCTCTGGCATTGGAGCCTGCTACCTGAACCTCGACGGGAAAACTGCCCGGAGCCAAGTTCGGAATCCGGATCTCAAACAGCGCTGAACCCCGGGCGTCAGTCGACGGCAACGGATAAAGGGTAACATCGACGTCTCCTACAAATATCGATTGCACCCGCTCGAAAGTGCTAGCTCCCACCACGCTAACGGTGACATTCGTACCCGGCGCGCCGCTAGTGGGGGACAAGGCAACTCTAGCCGGTGTCACCGTGAAGGTCCCCCTAGCAGTGGTCTCTGCTGTCCGAACCTCGATGGGAAAACTGCCCGGGGCCAAGTTCGGAATCCGGATGTCAAACATTGTTGAACCCTGTGAGTCAGTCGACGGCAACGGATAGATGGTGACGTCAACCTCTCCGATAAACACCTGTATCACCGGCACGAAACGCTCAAATCCCTCTCCGCTAATGGTGACATTCGTACCCGGCGCGCCACTAGAGGGGGACAAGACAACGCTGGCCGGTGGCGCAGAGCGGGTCGGCGTGGGCGTAGGATAAGGCGTAGCGGTCGGAGTCGGTGTTGGGGTGGGCGTCGGATCCGGAATCAGGACAAACTTCTGGTCGCTGTGCCGGGTGGTACTGGCGTACTGCCCGCGCCCATCCACGGCGTTTATAAAGTTATCTCCGGGGAGGAAAGGCGGATTGTTGACGGTGAATTTGCAGGAGCCAGTGTCATCGCCGCCTACTCTGGCTACCTCGCATAGTATGGTGTCGACGGAGGATGTGTACGCTCCATCAGTATTGGAGTCCAGGAAAAATCCCAAGGAAGTCCCGTTCTTGAACCCCTTGCCGGTGGCAGTTACATGGGTGCCTCGGCGGCCCTCCTGAGCGCTGAGGTTGATTACACAGCGGATAGTTAAGGCCGGCGTAGTCAGGTCAGGGCCAGGGCCGGAGATTACCGCCGGGTAGTCGCCGCATTCGGTAGGAGTGCGAAGGCCGACTCCGCGGAGGATGGTCACAGTTACTGATTCACCGGAGTCGATTTTATCGGCGTCCGCGTCGGTGGTTTTAGTAGCCGGGTCGAAGTCAGGTAGGGCAATGACCAGTTTCTCGCCAGACACGGTCACGGATTGAGGATTGGCGGTATTGCTACCGTCGGGGCTGACGACGATGGCGGACGTGCTGATACTGCCGGGAAAGCCGAAATCATCCAGTTCGATGACCAGATTATCCCGGCCAGGGGTGTAGTCGGCAGTAGCGGTAAAGGTGATGGTGTATTGAGCCACTACTCCCGGCTCATCAGCGGTGGCGGTAAAAGAACTGCCGGTTTGGGGCGACACCCGAGTCACAAGTTGGCTGCCGGCGGTGTCGGGGTTGCTTTCTCCGGCAAAAGCCGTGGTCAGCACCCAGCCCCAGGACAGGGCCAGGGCGGCGATGAGGGAAAGGGTAAGCAGGTTGGCAATGCGGGACATTTGAGAACCCCCTTGCATCCAGTATAGGAAATGGAGCTACCGCGACAGCAACCCGCGCCCTATAAAAGACCTGACAAGGGGGCGCAAAGGCCCCCTCTCCGCAACTGGAGGGTCTTTCCCGGCGCAAAGGGCTATTAGGTTATAGGTATCCGAGTTGCTGTCGCGGGGGCAATTATAGCCGGCAAAGAGGGCAAGCGCAACACCCCGGCGCAAAGCAACTTCTTGACAAGCCAGCCTCCCGGCTTTAGCATTGCTGCCAACCCTGTTGCCCATTGCCAACGGCCGGGAGGTGTAACCGATGAAAGCTCTGCTGGGGGCCAATCTGATTGACGGCACCGGCGGCCCGGTAATCAATGATGCCGCCGTGCTGATTGACGGGGAGCGGATCGCCGCCGTTGGCCCCCGGCTGGCGGTAGCCGTGCCGCCTAATGCCGAAGTGTTCGACCTTTCCGGCTTGACCCTGCTGCCCGGCCTGATTGACTGCCACGATCATCTGGCCTC
Organism: Dehalococcoidia bacterium; assembly: GCA_965203435.1. GTDB lineage: Bacteria > Chloroflexota > Dehalococcoidia > Lucifugimonadales > UBA3495 > CBDBCU01. Next base: position 252,784 of record CBDBCU010000006.1, read on the forward strand.
CAAAGACTATGGCCTGCCCAGCCGGATGGGCTATCACGAACCCCTGTCCTTGCAGCACCTGCGTACCGCCCGGGTGCTGGAACAGACTTTAGCCGCCGGCTATACCTGCGTCCGGGATGCCGGCGGGTTGGATGTGGGCTTTAAGCAGGCGGTGGAACAGGGCTTGTATCCCGGCCCCCGCCTGGTATTGTCCATTGCCATCATTTCCCCCACCGGCGGCTTGGCCGACAAGGTAACGCCCTCGGGCCAATGCTATCCCCACGATGACCCGCTAATGCCCTCCGGGGTAGCCGATGGCGCGGATCCGGTGCGGGCCAAGGTGCGGGAAATGTGCCGGGTCGGGGCCGATGTCATCAAGTTTGCCACTACCGGCGGGGCCAGTTCCCGCCCCGGCCACGGCCCCCTGGATGTGGAGTTCGGCCCGAAAGAGGTCAAAACCCTGGTGGCGGAGGCGGTCGCCCTGGGCCGGCGGACGATGTGCCACGCGGTCGGCGGCCCCGGCCTGCGGATGTGCATCGCGGCCGGCGTCAATTCGGTGGAACACGGCTGCTATCTGGCGGAGGATCCGGACTTGATTAAGCGGATGGCCGACCAAGGCATTTTTCTGACCCCTACCTTTGAGATTTACGAGTTTCATGCCACCCTCAGCGCGCCGTATATGCAGGCCCGTTCCCGCGCCTTGCTGGACATTCATCAGGAAACCCTGCACCAGGCCCTGGCCGCCGGGGTTAAAGTGGTCGCCGGCACCGACGCCGGCGGCTATGTCCACGGCGACAACGCCCGGGAAGTGCAGATTATGGTGGAGCGGGGGATGCCCAATATGCAAGCGATCCAAGCCTGCACCGGCTGGGCCGCCGAATGCGTCGGTATGGAAAAAGACATTGGCACCGTAACCAAAGGCAAGTACGCCGACCTGCTGGCCGTGGACGGCGATCCCCTCCGCAACATCGAAGTGCTGCGGCAGCCGGACAACATCAAACTGGTAATGAAAGGCGGCCAAGCCTTCGTGGACAAGATTCCGGCCAAGACGCCGACTTGGGACCAGTAGCCGGGATGGGATTTTGCCGGGCCGGACGGTTTAGACCGCCGGGCAATCGCATATAGAAACCGTCATCCCGGCCCTGGGGCCGTCCTTCCCGGCCTCGCTACCGTCATTCCCGGCCCGGCTACCGTCATTCCCGGCCCGGCTACCGTCATTCCCGCGTAAGCGGGAATCCAGAGGTCGCGGCCTATCCGGATTCCAATTCCCAAAGGAAAGACGGCAAAGGCATCATTAGATCTATACCCTTGCCCCCAGGATAAACCGCCCGGCTTGGTACGCCGCCAGCCAAACCGCTATGCGCTTTCACATCCTGACCCTGTTTCCGGAAGCCTTTGCCGGCCCGGCCCATTACAGCCTGATGGGACGGGCTATCCGCCGCGGCTTGGTGTCCGTAACCGTTTCCGACATCCGCGCTTATACCAGCGACGCCCATGGCACCGCCGACGATTACCAGTTCGGCGGCGGCCCCGGAATGGTAATGAAACCGGAGCCGATTTTTGCCGCCGCCGCCGAGGCCCTGGCCGGCTATTCCCCGGAACAGCGGGCTGCTATCCCGATAATCCTGCTTTCCCCCCAGGGGCAGCGGCTGAACCAGCCCCTGGTTTCCGAACTATCCCAAGCCCCGGCTATGGCCCTGATTTGCGGCCACTATGCCGGCGTGGACGAGCGGGTGCGCCTCGGATTGGCAACTCACGATATAAGCATCGGCGATTATGTGCTGACCGGCGGGGAGTTGGCGGCTATGGTAGTGATGGATGCCGTTTCCCGTTTCATCCCCGGCGTCGTGGGAACTCAGGAAAATGTGCAGGAGGATTCCATCACTTCCGGCCTGCTGCAACATCCCTTATACACCCGGCCGGCCGAATATCAGGGCATGGCCGCCCCGGAAATCCTGCGCTCCGGCCATCACGCCCAGATTGAAAAGTGGCGGCGGCAGGAATCTTTGCGCCGCACTCTGGCCCACCGTCCCGACCTGTTGGCAACCGCCGCCTTGACCGCCGCCGACCGCCAGTATCTGGCCGGTTTGGGCTACCGGCCGGCCGCCCCGGATACTGCCGCCGCCGGCCCGGATACTGATGCCGCCGCCGGCCCGGATTGGCCCGATGCCTAAAGCCGATTTCAAGTTCGCCGCGCCGCTGCGGGTGCGCTGGATGGAATGCGACGCCCAGGGCATCGTATTCAACGGCGCTTACCTGGGCTATCTGGAAGTAGCCCAAGCTGAGTATTTCCGCAACTTGGGCTTTTCTATTTACCGCCTGGCCCAACGCGGCTACTTCGACAGCGCCGTGGTCAAAGCCGACCTGGAGTTCAAAGCCCCGGCCCGGGTGGATGACCTGCTGGAACTGCATACCCGGGTATCCCGCATCGGCCACACCAGCCTGACCTTGGAAGTGGAAATTTACCCGGAAAAATCAGAACGGCTGCTGACCCGCCTTAGGGCGGTCTATGTAGGCTTTTCCCCGGCAACGGAAACCACCCGCCCGGTGCCGGCCGCCATCCGCGCCCTGATCCACCACTTCGAGGCTACCGGGCAAGTTCTACCCCTGGCCAATTTCCCCGAGCTGCGGCTGGCGGCGGCAGATGCCGGCCGGGATTAAGCCGGGCGGGAACCCAATCATAGGATACCCAACTCCCCCGCCGCCCTTGCCTAACCCGCCGCAATCCCCTACAATACCATCCAATCTAACCCAAAACCTTGCCGCCAGGAGCTTGCCGTGACTACCGAAACCGCCCGTGACATTGTCATCTACACCCACCCGGACTGCTCCTTTTCCGCCGCCGCCAAAATGGATTACCGCCGCAGCAAGACGCCCTACACCGAGATTGACCTGTCCAAACAGCCGGAGATGATTCCGTCCCTGCTGGAATTGACCGATGGCGAGCGGATTACCCCGGTCATCGTCAACAACGGCGAAGTCACCATTGGCTACAAGGGCGGCTATTGAGACTTCTAACCAACCGGGGCCGTGCGCCCCAGCCCCACCAATCGCTATGGAAACCGTCCTTCCCGCGCAAACGGGAATCCAGAGCAGGATACCGCCGCCGGCCCGCATTCGTCATTCCCGCGTAAGCGGGAATCCAGCGGGGGCGGCCTATCCGGATCCCCCATTTCAACCAATCTTGAACAAAAGTTCAATTTATGACGCTCGACCCCTTGCGCCGCCGCGGACGGCTATGCTAGGCTGACCGCATAACCGCAAAGGAGGGATTGTTATGCCCAGCGACGCCAAGCAGGATAAGATGGCCGCCCTGGAAATCGCCCTGGGGCGCATTGAGAAAGATCACGGCAAAGGCGCGGTAATGCGCCTGGGCGAGGAGGCCGCCCAACGGCTCAGCACCGAGGTTATTTCCACCGGTTCCCTGGCCCTGGACATTGCCTTGGGGGCCGGCGGCATCCCCCGGGGGCGGATTACCGAGGTCTATGGCAGCGAGTCCGCCGGCAAGTCCACCCTGGCCATCCACATTATGACCGAAACCCAGAAAAAGGGCGGCATCGCCGCCTATGTGGACGCCGAACACGCCCTTGACCCGGCCTACGCCGCCAACTGCGGCCTGGACCTGAAAGAACTGCTCATTTCCCAGCCCGACAGCGGCGAGCAGGCCCTGGACATCACCGAGCAGCTGGTGCGGAGCGGCGCCGTGGATACCATTGTGGTGGACAGCGTGGCCGCCCTGGTGCCGCAGGCGGAAATCGAGGGGGATATGGGGGACACCCACGTCGGCCTGCAAGCCCGGCTGATGTCCCAAGCCCTGCGGAAACTCACTTCCACCATTCACCACTCCCGCGCCGCCGTAGTGTTCATCAACCAGCTGCGGGAAAAGGTCGGCGTCAGCTACGGCAGCCCGGAAGTAACCCCTGGCGGCCGGGCCTTGAAGTTCTACAGCTCGGTACGCATCGACCTGCGCCGCACCGAATCCATCAAGCAAGGCTCGGAAATTATCGGCAGCCGGGTGCGGGCCCGGGTGGTCAAAAACAAGGTGGCCGCCCCCTTCCGGGTAACGGAGTTTGACATAATGTTCAACCAGGGCATCAGCAAGATGGGCGACTTGCTGGAGCTGGGGGTCAACGAGGGCATCCTGAAAAAGGCCGGGGCTTTCTATTCCTACGGCGAAACCCGCCTGGGTCAGGGCCGGGAAAACTCCAAGGACTTTCTCTCCCAGCACCCGGAAATCGCCGAATCCATCGAAACCCGGGTGCGGAACAAAATCGCCGGCATCGCCGACCCGCCGCCGGCCGCCGCCGCTCCGGAATCCGCCGACGACATCCTGGCCCGCATGAACAGCCGGGCCGACTCGGAGTAACCGTCGGCTCATTCCCTTTGCTTTCGGCGGTTTTACCGCTCATCCTGAACTTGTCGCAGGATGAAACCACCGAAAGCGGTTGCATTTCCGCTCATCCTGAACTTGTTGAAGGATGAAACCGCCGCAAGCAAAGGGAATCCCTTGCCATCCCTTTAACGCCAAAGCCGGGCGGGATATGCCGGATTAAGCAAAAGTTATCCGGCCTATTCCGCCTCGCTACGATTTAATCCCGCCGGAGAGTCGCTATGCCCGAATCCCTATCTGTTGCCATTCCGTCCCCGGAAAGCCAGTATCCTGAGGCCCTGAACGCCGCCCTGCGTCTGCTCAGCTACCGGCCGCGCAGCGTGGCCGAAGTGCGCCGCCGCCTGGCCCGCAAATGGCCGCCGCCGGTCATTGACCGGGTAATCCAGTTCCTGCAAGAGCATAACTACCTGGATGACGCCGCCTTTGCCCAACTCTGGCGGCGCGGCCGGGAACAGCGCAAACCCCGCGGCCAGCGCGCCCTGCGGCAGGAACTGCGCCAGTTGGGGGTAGCTCGGGAAGTTATCGAGGAGGCGTTAGAGGATTTTGACGCCCCGGCCAATGCCCATAAAGCCGGCCAGAAATTGGCGGCGCGGCTGGCCGCCCAAGGCGTTGCCGAGGAAGTATTCCGCCGCAAAGTGAGCGCCCACCTGCAACGGCGCGGCTTCGACTATGCGGTAATCGCCGCCACGGTCCGCCAACTGTGGGCGGAACAGGCCGGGGATTAGCGCCGCAGCCGCTGCCAGGCCAGGTAGCAGCCGGCCGCTACAAAAAAGATGTCCCAGATGCCAAAGGGATAAGGGCTGAAAAACTGTTTGGCTAGGAAAGCCACCAGCACCACGCCGGCGGCAATCATCGCCAACAGGGCGTCCCGTTTGCGGTTCAGCACCCGGCTGATGGCCTCGCCGACCCCGTAGCCGAAAGCTATTGCCAACAGTGCGGATACCGAGCCCAATCCCCCGATGGACACCAGCGCACGATCCAGGACGACCCACAAAACTACCCCGCCGACCGTCAGCAAAAGGGCCGCGGCGATGGCTTTGAGGTAGTGCGGCGGCCGCACATCATAGGTAGGCATCGGCTGGGCCTTGCCGCACTCCCGGCAGCGGATGCCCACCGGTGCCTGCACCAAGCAGCTGGTGCAGATATTCTTGCCGCAGCGGCTGCACGAAAGGCCGGTTTCCGCCTCCGGATGCCAGTAACAGGTGGCCGCCGTATCCCGGGACGAGGCTCCGGCCGATTCCGGCTGTTCCATAGCCATTATTTCCTTTCTCCCCGTTTTCGTTAAGAACCCCCGGGCACCCGCGCTACCCAGTCGCCCCGGTCATCCACATCCCGGTCGCGGAAAAGCCGGTTAAACAGCACCTTGCGCCGCGGCAATTCCTCGGGAAAGGTCGCCGAGTTGGACAAAAGCCGTTTCCCTACCACCACCGCCAGGATGGCCAAGCTATACCAGCTTACCACAAAAGGGCTGGCGGCGGATAATGCCGGCGTCCCGGCGGCCGCCATCCCACTTATAGCGCCAAACATAGCCGGCCAGCCGGCGGTCAAAATCGGAAGGGGTAGCAGGGCCAGCAGCGGCAGGGCGGCCAAGGCAATCAATACCCACACCCCGGAACTGCGGGTCAGCCGCCAACCGGCCAGATACAGCAGCAGGGCCAGGGCAAACAGGACCGGAACCAGGGAAAACAGCATCCCGCAGACCACCAGAATCCCCCGCCCGCCTTGCCCGCGCAGAAAGACCGACCAGTTGTTGCCGGCCAGGGCCAGCAGCGGCGCGGCCAGCAGCAGCGGCCATGGCGTCCCCGGCGGCAGCAGGGAAAAGGCCAAAACCGTCGGCGACACCCCCTTAAAGCAGAAGTCAAAGACCAGGGCCGGTATCAACCCTTTCTTGCCGGCCTGCCGCAGCAGGTTGGATCCGCCCAGATTGCCGCTGCCGTATTGCCGCAGGTCAATGCCCTTGACCAACCGGGCCAGTAGGTAAGCGGTAGGGGCCGCCCCAATGAAATAGGAATAGAGGTAGAGAATCGCCAGTTCCGGGAACATTGCCGCGCCGCCGCTAACCGGCCCGGGCCGCCGCCAGTTGGGCGGCCAATTCCGCCAGCCGCTCCACCGATTCCATCGGCGGCCCGTCGGTGCCGGGCAGACATTCGCCACGATTGCCCAAGGCGTGATAATCGCTGCCGCCGCAGGGGATCAAATCCTGCCGCCGGGCAATTTCCCGCAAATGGGCTACCTGTTCCGGCCGATATTCGGCGTAATGCACTTCCATTCCGGCCAGACCCTCGGCTTTCAGCTCGGCAATGCGGGCTTCCAAATGTTCCGGGCCGGCCAGGGTGTAGGGATGGGCCAGCACCGCCGGCGCGCCCACTTTAGCCAGCATTTGCACCGCCTGCTCCGCCGACATCTTGCGCCGATCCACATAGGCCAAGCCGCCGTTGCCCAGGTATTCGGCAAAGGCTTCTTTCGGCTCCTGGAAATGCCCTTGTTCCACCAGAGCCAAGGCAATGTGCGGCCGGCCTACCGCCCCGTCTCCGGCGATTTCCTTCACCCGTTCCCACGCTACCGGCAGCCCCAACTCGCCCAGCCGTTCCACCATCGCCCGGCCCCGTTCCAAGCGCCCCCTGCGGAAATGGCGCAGGATGTCCTGAAACTCCGCGTCCCCATATTGCAGGTAATAGCCCAGGATGTGGATTTCCTCCGCCGGGTCATCGCTATCCGCGCTCAGCTCAATGGCCGGAATCAGCTGCAAATCGGGATGGGCGGCTACCGCTTGGTACGCCTCGGCCAATCCCTCGGTAGTGTCATGGTCGGAAATGGCCGCCACCTTTACCCCCCGCGCCGCCAGCAGGTTCACCAGTTCGGTGGGGGAAAGGCGGCCGTCAGAGGCTTGGGTGTGCAGGTGCAGGTCAACGATGGATGCCATATTATTCGACTCCCCGGTCAATGCGTTGAATGGCTAAGGCTTTGCCGGTCTCCGGGTCTATTTCCAGCAGGGCGGCGTTGAGCAAAACCGGCCCGGCGGCTACCGGCGCCCGCTGCGGTATTCCGGTCAGAAAGCGGTCAATGACCGCGTTGGCATCGCTGCCGATAACCGAATTGACCGGCCCGGTCATCCCTACATCGGTCAGATAGGCGGTGCCTTTGGGCAGAATGCGGGCATCCACCGTGCCGACATGGGTATGGGTGCCGACAACCGCGCTGACCCGCCCGTCCAGATACCAGCCCAAACTCTGCTTTTCCGAAGTGGCCTCGGCGTGAAAATCCACGATGATTATCCGCGGCCCGCCCTCCGCTTCCGCCGCAGCCAGGATTTGACTGGCGGCGCGAAAGGGACAGTCCAGAGCCGGCATAAAAAGCCGCCCCATCAGGTTCAGTACCATCACCCCATCCTGAATCAGATAGCCCCGGCCCGGGGCCGCCGGATAGTTGGCCGGCCGCAGCAAAGGCAGCCCTTCGTCCAGTTGGGGGATGATTTCCTTCTGATCCCAGATGTGATTGCCGGAAGTGAGGATGTCCACGCCGCTGTGCAGCAGTTCCTCGGCGGTGTCCGGGGTAAGGCCATAGCCGCCGGCGGCGTTTTCCCCGTTGGCGATTACCAGATCCAGAGCCAACTCCTGGCGCAACTCGGGTACCAGGCGGCGCACCGCCCGGCGGCCCGGCTGACCTACCACATCGCCAATCATCAAAATACGCAAAAGCGGTTTCCTTTCCCAGCCGGATTTCCCGGGGTGTTCTGTTGCCGCTTATTCATCCTTCAACCCGTTCAGGATGAGCGGATTTATGCCCTTCGGTTGCGGGCTATCCACCCTTCAACCGGTTCAGGATGAGCGGACTTATGCCCTTCGATTGTGGGCGATTCGTCCTTCAACAAGTTCAGGCTGAGCGGACTTATGCCCTTCCGCTGCGGGCGGTTCATCCTTCGACCCGTTCAGGATGAGCGGACTTATGCCCTTCGGTTGCGTCCTATCCGTCCTTCAACAAGTTCAGGATGAGCGGAATTATACCGCCGGATTGCCCGGCATTGTGGGCCGGTTAAAGAAATAAGCCCCAGCCCCGGGGTAGCCGGCACCGGGGCCTATCCCTTAAAGTGGCAAAACCGGCTAATCCCCGCTACCGGGCAATTTCCACATTGCGGGTTTCCCGGATGACCGTTACCTTGATTTGCCCGGGAAACACCAGATCCTCCTCGACCTTGCGGGCAATGTCCCGGGCCAGGGCGGCGGAGCCGACATCATCCACATCCGCCGGCTTGACCATCACCCGCACTTCCCGGCCGGCTTGAATGGCAAAGGCCCGTTCCACCCCGCCAAAGCCGATGGCCGTATCCTCCAGTTCCCGCAGCCGTTTCACATACTGATCCAGGGACTCCTTGCGCGCCCCGGGCCGGGCCGCGCTGATGGCGTCGGCGCTGGCGACAATAAACGACTCGATGGTCGAATGTTCATCGTCGTGATGTTCCAGGATGGACAGGTAGGAATTATGGTTGATGCCGTACCTTTTCGCCAGTTCGGCGCCGATTTCGGCGTGCGGCCCCTGCACTTCGTGGGTCAGCGCCTTGCCCACATCGTGGAGCAGGCCGCCGATTTTCGCCACTTGCACATTGGCCCCCACCTCGGCGGCCAGCATTCCGGACAGCAGGCACACCTCAATGGAATGTTTCAGCACATTCTCTCCGTAGCTGTAGCGGTACTTCAGCTGGCCCATCAGCCGAATCAGCTCGGCGTCAATGCCGCTGATGCCCACATCAAAGGTAGCCTGTTCGCCGGACTTCCAGATGGTCTGCTCAATATCCGACTGAGCCCGCTTGACCATATCCTCGATGCGGGCCGGCTGAATGCGGCCATCGCCGACCAGCCGTTCCAGGGCCAGCCGGGCCACTTCCCGCCGCACCGGGTCAAAGCAGGACAAAGTTACGATTTCCGGAGTGTCGTCAATGACGATTTCCACGCCGGTCATCGCTTCCAGGGCGCGAATGTTCCGTCCTTCGCGGCCAATGAGACGACCTTTCATCTCATCGTTGGGCAGGGATACTACCGAAGTGGTGGTTTCGGAAACCACATCGGTAGCCAGACGGTTGATTGCCAGGGTAATGATGCGGCGGGCATTCTCCTCGGCGGTCAGCTTGTATTCCCGCTCCAAGTCATAGGTGCGGCGGGAAAGCTCATGCCGAGCCTGCTCCTCGCCCTCCTTGATGACCAGGTCCCGGGCTTCCTGCACTGACAGACCGGCGGCAGTTTCCAGGGCTTTGACCTGCTGCTGTTTCAGCGCCCGGGCCTCCTCCCGGGCCTGTTCCACCGCCGACTCTTTATCGGCCAGGCTGGCGCGCTCCTGATCCAAAGCCTCGCTCTTGCGCTCCAGCTGCTCCTCCCGTTGCAGATAGCGGCGTTCCAGCCGCGTCAATTCCTGCCGCTGTTCCTTAATCTCGTTTTCGCCGGTGGTACGCAGCTTCAGAACCTCTTCCTGCGTCGCCAGGAGGATTTTCCGCTTTTCCTCCTCCGCCTGGGACACTACGGAATGGGCTTCCTCTTTAGCGTTCTCTACCCGCTTGCCGTCAACCCGGGAGCGATACAGCAGCCAGCCGGCCGCCGCCGCCCCCGCTATCCCTGCGACCGCCAGGACGGACAGGAATCCAATCAGGACCATCTCCATAGAGACACCTTTTCCTTATCCGTCTGGGGTACTTGCCTAAGGGATTTTATCCCTTATACAAACTAATATCTTATCCAACCTTGCCGGCTTTGTCAAGGCAAAACGAATCCGCCGTCCCGCCTTTTTAAGGCAGTCCCTCCCATACCGCCAGGGCCAGGGTTACGCCGCCGGCAATGAACAGGGCGGCGGCCCACAGCAAATCCATATTCAGCCAGCCCCGCCGCAGAAAGGCCAGGCCCACTTTCTTATAGACCACTCCGGCCACGACCAGCATTATCGCCAGCATCGCCGCCGTATGCACCGCCAAGCCGATGCCCCAAGCCGCCGCGGTATCGGTAACATCCAGATAGCCGGCGTGGTGGCTCAGGTCGGCCCCGACCCCATTGCCGGCTTGCTCCAGGTTCAGGATGATGGGGGCCAGCATCAGCCCGGCCCCGTGGGAAGTTGCCATCAGGAAAGACCAGAGGATTAAATCCCGGCCGTTGACCCGCATCCCGACCCAGCGGGGATGGCGGTAGTAGCGGATTAGCTTGTAAGCCCCGAACAGGAGCAGGGCCGCCCCGGCGGCGATCCGCACCCAGCCCAAGGGGATAAAGGAACCCAGCACGGCCAAAGCCACCGCCACTACCGCCAGGGAAGCAGCGTGGCCGAGGGCAATGAACAGCAGGGCCTTGACGATGGCCCGGCCGCTTTCCTGCTGCAAGCCCAGGGCAACGGCAAAGAGCCAGCCCATCCCCGGATTGACGCCATGAAAAGCGCCCAGGGCCGCCAGGCCCAGCAAGGGGCCCAGCGACGCCAGGGCGGCCGGTTCGGCATGAGCCGCCAGGGCCAGCAGCAGCATCCGGCCGACCGTCGGCTAGGGGTAGCAGAAAGAGTCGGAGGAGGCGTCGCCGCCCTCCAACCGCACCTGATGCGCCCGGCCCTCGCCGAAGTCCACGAAAAAGTCCTCGTCCAGACTCATCCCCCCGTTGGGCTCGACATTGATCTTGGTCATCCACCCGGTAATGCCCGGATAGAAAATGTCGTCCCAGGAGCTGTAGAGGGAGTTGGTGGGATAGACCCGGCGCCCGTCCCGGCTGATTTCCACCATCTGCGGCGCCCCCACCAGCGGCCCGGATTTGGGATGCGCCGCCTTGCGGACAATGCCGCCCAACTGCACCACCCCGGTCAGCGTCGCGTTAAAGGGGTCGGAAACATCATACTGCCGCAGTTCCCCGGTACCCCAACAGGATACATACAGGAACCGGTCATCCAGAGACAAATCCAAATCGGTAATCAGCGGCGGCACCGCCCCCAAGGGTTTCAGGGCATCCGGCAGCAATTCCGGATCGGCCGGTTCCGCCGGCACCTCGATAATCTTGGTAACGGCCCACTTGCCATCCTGCTGATACCAGGTCCAGACCGAGGCCGACAGGTTGGTGGCATTGACCACTACGCCGACGAACCCGTAGGACTTGGTCGGGTTATGGGCCGGGCGCAGTTCCAGCACCATCTGATTCTCCTTGCCCAGATCCACCTCCTGCAAGTGGCGGCGGCGGCGCAAGTCCCAGAAATGCACCTTATGGCCGTAGTTGCCGTTGACGATATGCTCCAGGGACGGGCCGTTCTCGAACATATCCGGCGAACCCCATTCGCTGGTAACGGCCACATCCAGCCCCATGTGCCACCAGAAATCGTAGGCCATGGTCTGCGGCCCCCGATCCAGTTCCCAACGCCCCAGCGGCTCAAAGGTGTTGTGGTCAATCCGCAAAATGCCGCCGGGCAGCCCCCCGTCGGCGGCGCCGATGCCGTTCAGATAGATGGCATCCGGGCCGCAGTGGACGGTGTGCAGGCGGCTGTAGCCGGTGCGCGCCGCAATCACATCGGCCTCGATGGTCTTGACCAGCTGCGGGCTGTAGGGATCCGGCTTGGTGTCCAGGATATAGAGGCGGGAAGTCCGCAGGGCCGGCACCACCAGAAAGCGCCGTTCCAGATGGGGATGGGGGGCGTAGGGGCAGAGGGCGGCGCTGCACGCGTTCCAACCGAAGTGATGCAGCTCGTCGCCCACATTGGGCATCGGCAGGCTGTTGACAATGCTGCCGTACTTGGCCGAGGACGGATCCAGATCCACCACGGACATGGCATCCGGCTGGCCGTTGGTGTTCAGCACCGCCACATAGCCCAGCCGTTCCGGGGGCGCTTCCTGGGCCAGGCGGGGCGACGGGTAAAAAGTAGGGTCGGGAGTAAGCAGGGCCATCAGGCAACTCCTTTGTTTCGGTATAAGTTCCGGCTATCGGGACGATAAGCCTTGCTGATTATAACAGGTTTCCGCCGGGCGGCAAGGGGGGATAAGGAAAGGCAAATCCGGCGCAAGGGCAACGCCGGCCGCTACCGCTCAAACCCGGCATACCGCCGGCCGGTCACCGACGGCTCCATAGACAGTTGGCGGCGGATGCTGTCCCCTTCCTCAGCGTCCAAGCCCAAGGCGGCGACCACCGCCGCATCCAACCCCTGCCGTACCGGGCAGTTATTCATCTGCGGCAGCGGCCGCAGCACCGCATTGGCATACTGGTCATAAGCCGCCGCCAGTTGGGAAACCGCCGCCTCGCCCATAGCGGCGAAGTCGGGGATAACCAGTTTCCGCATATCATCTATGGAAAACCGGGGGTAAGAGGGCGTCGTATTGGAACGGTCGCCCAACATTGCCAGCACGCCTACCGAGGAGTTAAGGTAGGCGCAGATAGCCCGCTCCAGGGTATCGCTGTTTATCCCCGAAATTACAGGGCGACAGGGCACCCACGCCGACCCTATTGCCCGTTCATCCAGCCTGACCGCAAACACGCGGACAGTATTCAAGCGGGCGCGCTCCGGCAACAGCAACCGGCTTCGCTGCTGCCAAAGATTATCCGCGCCGGATTCTTTGCCGCTTTTAGGGGAGATATAGGAATCGGGCCGGGTGCTCATTCCTTGGATGAGGTCCGTCTTATGATCCCACAAAGCCACCATTCCCTGCACGGTGGGCAACGACTCCCGGTTGAAGTTCCCCCGGATCGCGCCTCCGGATGGCCCGATATTAGCGATTTCCCCTAGTGCAAGACCGGGGAAAAATTCATTTCGCCGCAGCGAAACGAATTTCTCCGCCAAATTCGGCGAAAGAAATTGCACCGCGCCCCAGTTGCCGGCGGCAATCAAAGGAACCGGCCACTGCTGCACCGTGCCATAGCCCTGTCTGGCCACGGTGCCATCGGCGATAGCCGCCGCTGCATTAAACGCTTCGGCCGGCGTGTCCGGATTCCGGGCCAGGTTGATTACCTGCGTCGGCGGCTTTCGCCCGCGGCCCGCCGGCCAACGCCGGCAGACCAGCAGCATCTCCCCGATGCTGGTATTTTCGGAGAAGTAAATCCGCTCCGGGTCGTGAGAGGTTACGATGGTCTCGATATGGTAGCGGTCAGCCAGGTGCTGGCGAATTTCCAGCGCTGAGGCGTTGGTAGCCGTTACCAGAGGCAAAATCGCGGCGATTACCCCCGTTTCCGCTTTGTTGATAAAGTCCGCCAGCACCATAAAGGCGTTGCCGTTGCTGGAAAGATGCACCGGCTTGTTGGCGAACAGCTCCTTTTCCCGGCTTTTGAGCTTCAGTTCCTCCTCCTCGGTGAACTGATCGTGCCGCAGGTCAGAGCGGGTAAAGGGCGGGTTCATAATCACCAAGTCCGACGGTTCGGCCATATCCGCCGCCGCGTCCCCGTTGACCTGGGTGGCTTTGGATCCGCCATTGGGCCAAGGCATCAGCATCGGCTTCTGATCCAGAAACTCCAGGGAACCCAGGTGGGCTACGCCGTCGGCATCCACCCCCAACAGGCTGCGCCAGATTTTCATTTTCTGGAATTGGGTGGAGGGGGACAGCAAACCCAGGGTCGTGGCCGCCATGTGGGTCGCGGTCAGGTTCACATCATAGCCGGCCAGCACCTGCTCAATCAGGGCGGCGGAAAAGACAGCATCATCCCGCAGCCGGGGGTTGAGGTCCCTAATCCGCTCCGCGGCCGCCATCAGCAAGGTGCCGGTGCCACAGGCCGGGTCGGTAATCCGCAGCCGGGCCACGGCCGCCGGATCCTGCCAATCGCACATTGATTCCGTGATCGCCAAGGCCGCCAGCAAGGTAGCCGCCGGGGTAGTGGTGTAAAAGGAGCCGTCGTAGCGAGCCGAATCCAGCACGGTATGGAAAATCCGGCCCAGCAGGTCGTGGCGCAGGCTGGCAATGTTTTCCGCGGCTTTCAAGGCGGCGGCCGCCACTTCGCTGATGGCTACCGAAACCGCCGGCTCCGGCGGACACGCGCCCAAAGCCGCCCGGCCGGTCTGAAAGATGGGCTTGTAATCCAGGGCCAGGATCAGATCCCAGGCCTGGCGGAAATCGGCGATGTTCGTATCGGAATTGGCGCAATGTTGGGCCATCGCCGGCGGCCAGGGGCCGGCATAGGGCGGCGGCGGATTATAGCGATTGTCCCGTTCCGGGCGCATATCTCGCAGGTGGACATCCAGGCGGGAATGGAACATCACCGCCGTAGCCACTACCAGCATAGCCCGCTTGGCCGGAGCGTCCCAGGGATTCCGCACCGGCCGGCCGTTACGGGTTTGTCGGGGCAAGTCCAGGGCTTGAGCCAACAGTTCTTTCTGCGCCGCGCTCAGTCGCTGCACCGCCCCGTCCAGGCTGCTGGACAGGCTGGCCGCCACATTGTCCGGATTGCCCAGCTGAGCCGGGGCCAAGCGAAGGACCGATACCAACCGCTCCAGATCCCCGCCCGTCCACTGGGCGGCCTGGGAACTGCCATCCCGCACCGTCCAGATGAATTTCGCCGCCGGCAGGGTTTCCGGGGCGCTGTTGGCCGGATAGCAGACAGCCACGGCGCACGTCGCCAAGCCCTGTTTCAGCCGGGCGTCGGCATCCTTGATAGCATCGGTTTGCTTAGCCGGGGTTTGCCCGTGTTCCGCTTCCACGGCAATTGTCGCCGAACCGATATGGACTTCCACATCAATGCGGCGGCGGTTGGGGTGCATAACCTCGGGCCGGGCGTCCATTCCCAGGCCGCGCAACGCCGCCGCCAGGGCAATGTTCAAGGTGCTTTCCCATTCCCGCGTGGTCATCGCCGAGCCTCCTTATGCCGCCGGGCAAGGGAATTATACAAGGATTTGGCCGGTTGCGGCAATCAGCGCCTATTGAGCAATCCCGGATTTTCCCTTATAATAATCCCGTTGCCGGCCCGGCCGGGCCGCCATTCCGAAACACCACCGGACGAATTAGTATGCCGCAGACGGATTACTACGAGGTTCTAGGCGTCTCCCGTCAGGATTCCGAGGAGGAAATCCGCCGGGCTTTTCGCCGCAAGGCGATGGAGTTTCATCCCGACCGGAATAAGGATCCGGGAGCCGAGGAAAAGTTCAAGGAAGTCAACGAAGCCTACCAGGTGCTGACCGACGCCAAAAAGCGCGCCCAGTATGACCGCTTCGGCCACGCCGGGGTCAACGGCAACGGCTTTGACCGCCCCTTTGACGGCTTTGATGTTTTCGGCGGCTTCGGCGATATTTTCGACTCCTTTTTCGGCGATGCCGGCGGCCGCCGCGCCCGGGGGCCGCAGCGCGGCGGCGACCTCCAGCAGCAACTGACCCTCTCCTTTGAGGAAGCGGCCTTTGGCGTAGAGCGGGAAGTGGCCGTTTCCCGCATCGAAATCTGCCACCACTGCTCCGGCAACGGCAGCGAACCCGGCACGGCGGTCAATGCCTGCGCTACCTGCGGCGGCCGCGGCCAAGTGCGCCGCACCCAGCGCAGCGTGTTCGGGCAATTCACCCAGGTCGCGGCCTGTCCCGCCTGCCAGGGCCGGGGCAGCGTCATTGAAACCCCCTGCTCCGCCTGCCGCGGCGGCGGTATGGAACGGCGCAGCCGGCCGACTCTGGTCAATATCCCCGCCGGCATCCAGGATGGAATGTCGGTACGCTTGACCGGCAAGGGCAATACCGGCAGCCAGGGCGGGCCGCCGGGCAATCTGTATATTCAGGTAACGGTGCAACCCCACGCCTTTTTTGAGCGAGAGGAGTACGACATCCTCTATGAGCTGCCGCTGAATGTGGCCGAGGCGGCCCTGGGCGTGGAAAAATCCATTCCCACTTTAGAGGGCGAAGCCGCGCCGCTGAAAATCCCCCAAGGCACCCAGCCCGGCGCCCAGTTCCGCATCCGGGGCAAGGGTATCGCCCATGTCAACAGCGGGCGCAAGGGCGATTTGCGCGTCTTTGTCGATGTGCAAGTGCCCAAGAAACTGAACAAACGCCAGCGGCAGATCCTCGAGGAGTTTGCCCAAACCCTGGATCCGAACTTTGCCGCCGCAGCCGCCCCGGAGACTCCGGAAACCGACGCCGGCGAAGCCGATGGCGGCAAGGATAAGGGCATCTTTGGCCGCATTAAGGAAGCCCTGGGCTAGACGGCTGGGGCGGGATGGACAGGACGCTTTTCCCGATGTGGCAGGAAATCAGCATCAGCGTACCCTTCGAGTATGTGGAGCCTATTTCCTATCTGTTCGACCGCTACGGCTACGGCTTGGCAATGGAGGAGGACGGCCCCGACCGCATAAAACTCCGCACCTACCTGCCCGGCGATGCCCGCCAGCGCTACGCCCATATCGAGGTGGGGGTCAAGCTGACCAACATCCTCGAACCCATCGGCGAATTGACCGCCACTCCCCTGGCCGATGCCGACTGGCAAAATGCCTGGAAATCCCACTTCAACCTGCTGAAAATCGGCCGGCGGCTGGTCATCAAGCCCTCCTGGATTGACTATGAACCGGCCGCCGATGAACTGGTCATTGAACTGGATCCGGGGCTGGCTTTCGGCACCGGCTACCATCCCACCACCTACACCTGCCTGCAAGCGATGGAGCATTGCGCCCGGCCGGGAATGACCGTATTGGATTTGGGCGTCGGTTCCGGCATCTTGACCATCGCCGCCGTCAAACTGGGCGCGGCCCGGGTAGTAGCCCTGGACATTGACCCGCAGGCCATCCAGTCGGCCCGGCAGAACTTCCGCCGCGCCGGGATCCGCCGGCAGATTGACCTGGCCCAGGGCAGCCTGCCGCATCCCCTGGCCCCGGCCGCCGCCTTTGACCTGGCCCTGGCTAACATATCGGCCCGGGGCGTCCGGGAACGGGCCGTCGACTTGCGCGCCGCCCTCCGTCCCACGGGCGCGCTGATTGCCTCGGGTATCATTCAGGAACAGCATCAGGAAACGGCGGCGGCCCTGCACCAGGCCGGCTTTGCCCGCATCGAAGTCTGGCCCAAAGAGGATTGGATAACCCTGACTTGCCATCCGGAAGCCTAGACAGGGGGTAGGGATGGGGGCTAATATATTCCTTAACGAGGATTCTTTTGCTGCCCTTTGAGTTCAGGATAGACCAAACGCCGGTTTCCCAGCAAGCGCGCCGCCGGAAGCTGCTTAACGAATGGCGCACTCTTGTACGCCGCAGCGCCGAGCAGTATTGGCCGGACGGAGAGATGCCATTCGACGGCCGCCTGATGGTGACCATTGTCTATTTCTATGAAGGGATAGATCTGGATGTAGATAACATCCCTAAACCGATCCTGGATGGCATTAAGGGGTTAGTTTATGGCGATGACCGCCAGATAACCGACCTGGTGTGCAGCAAGCGGGAGTTGAGGAAAAACATCCCTTTTCCTGAGCTTTCGGACCTCCTGCGGGAGGGTATTAACCGGGGCAATCCCTTTGTATATACTTGGGTGGCAGCAGCCCCAGGCCCGGAGGTTATTTACTGATGACTCCGTTAATGTCGCTGGAGCGGCAAAAGGCACAGGAAATCGCCGCCCAATACCGGAAAGGGAACTACGAGGTCATCGCGGATCCCGCTCCGGAACAGCTGCCGGATTTCCTGAAAGACTTTTGCCCCGACCTGCTGGTCCGCCTTGGCGACTATGCCAAGGTGATCGAGGTAAAATCCCGCGCGTCCTTGGTTGAAACCCAGGGCGGGGTCGGTTTGGCACGGGTTCTGGCCGACAAGCCGAACTGGGGGCATGAGCTGTTTCTGGTCGGGCGGGCCGAGCATTTGCAACTGGCTGCGGATGCCTATGCCTTTGACCGGGAAGCGGTCTTGCAAAACTTGGCAAAATCCAAATCCCTGCTGGCCGCCGAGTTGCCGGAAGCGGCTTTGCTGGTATCCTGGGCGGCGTTGGAAGCCACGGTGCGGCTGCGAAACCGGTTGGAGGGAGTTCCGCCGGACTTTATCACCGCCCCGGCCCTGTTAAGTCTGGCGGTGTATCACGGCGCCTTGTCCGGCAAGGATTATCAGTCTTTGCTGGCGATAATGGACTACCGCAACGCGGCCGCCCATGGATTTTCTACGGAATCCTTTGACCCGGCCCTGGTGCGGCAGCTGAATCGTATGGTGCGGCGATTGCTGCCATCGGCGGCGGCCTTGGAACGATCTGACCGAAACGCCGCCAAAGCCGGCCCGGGGGACTAGTCTCTATGAAACCTGTGAACCTGAACCGCTACCAACTTGCCGGGCTGCTGGGCAGCGGCGCCGATTATGAAGTCCGCGCCGCCATCGACCAGGAAACCGGCCAGGAGGTAGTGCTGAAACGGCCGGTGCCGCAGATGATTGCCCGCCGGATGCATACCGCCGTCGAGGCCCGCACCGACCGCACTATCCAGGTTCATGCCGAGCTGGGTTCGTCCATCCCCGGCCTGGCCCCCATCCTGGGCTATACCGAGCGGGCCAATCACGACGCCTATTTCGGGGAGGACTTGGGGCAGGATTATCGGGTCATAATCGCGGCCCGGGCCGAGGGTATCCCCCTGGTGGGCGATCCCCGCTCCCGCATCCTGCGCGTTCCCATCGGCCTGGGGCAAAACCTGTTCGCCCTGTTCCCCCTGGGCTATCAGGATCCGGCGGATCCTTTCCCGGTGCAGCGGCAGCTGCTGGCGGCGCAGGAAAAGTTTCAGCAAGCCGGCTATGTTCTACTGGATCTGGGGCCGCAAAACCTGTTCTTTCAGCCGGCCAACGCCGCCATAACCATCATTGACTCCGGCGCCCTGCTGACCCCGGACAATGACCGCACTCCGGTCGGCCGGGGGCCGCAGGATATTCACGACTTCTATCTGGAAATGCTCAAGTTCTACACCACGATTGATGAACCGCCGACGGATTCCAACGGCTACCGCGACCCCTACAATCTGCGGCCGGTGGTGAACTTTGAGCAGGAACTGGCGGCAATGGCCGGCCAACTGCAAAGGGCGGAGGGCATTGCTATGGCTGAAATCCAAGCGGCCGGCTTGCCGCTGCTAAACCACGTACAACAGCGCGGCTATGCGGACTTTGCCGATTTCCGCCGGGATTATACCGCCTATCTGGACGCCCTGGCGGAGCGAAATCGTCAATTGTCTGATTTATCCGACCGGCGGCGGGCCTGGCAGGAAGCCCTGGAACTGTTGCGCGCCGACCCTTGGCGTCGCTATCGCTTTGACCCGGACTCCCAACTGGCCGGATTCGCAGCCCGGTCTTGAGAAAACGGGATAAACCTTTTGGAGCTAGAGGATTGACATGGCTAGTCAGCAACTTTCCAGCCTGGTGGCAACCCTTTACGACAATTCCACCCACGGCGAGGACACCTACCTGATTAAAGACCTGGGCAACGGCCATTTTCTGGACGCGGTGCTGGACGGAGTAACCGGCCACGGCGGCGCGGAAGCCAGCAGTTCCGTGGCCGCCGCCCTGGACGCGGCCCGCATTGCCGGCCCGGAGGATGTGGTCGCCGCCCTGGAGGAGCAGAACGCCGACTTTTTCCAGGTGGGCGGCGGGCGCTTTCTGCTGACCACCGTATCGGTAGCCCTTTTCCTGGGCGGGCCGCTCTACATCATCAGCGCCGGCGACAGCCCGGTCTTTCGGCTGCGCGGCGCCGAACATCAGCAGCTTTCCGGGCGCATCGGCGGCATTTTGCGGATGGGGACGGCCAAGGCCATCGGCGCCGGGGCTGACCTGAACCTGCACCGGGCCGAGGTCGATTTGCAGCCGGGCGACCGCCTGATAACCGCCTCCGACGGCGTAACCGACAATGTGAACCCGGCGGAATTGGCCGAACTGGTACGGCAGGCCGCCGACCCGGAAAGGGCCGCCGCCGCCGTCAAAAGCGCCATCGACGACCGCTTGGAACGCGGCATCACCCCGGAACTGCTGGGCGGCCGTTTCCGCCACGACGACCAAACGGGCATTTTCCGGTTTTTCCCGTAGCCGGCGCGGTTAGGGGCGGTGGGCAGACTGTTCTGATGTAAGGTATCCCCTGATCGACCTGATTCGATGAGCAAAGTTATAGGGGCCAGCAACTTTAAGTTGCTGACCCCTATCGGCGGTTTAGGGAATGGTAGTTTATTCAGCCGTTCCCTACGAACCCGAACCTACCGCTTGAGCCGTTCCCGCCAGTCCGCCGGGCGCTTGGCGAACCCCTGCGCCTGCCAATAGGCGTCGTTGTTGGGGTTGTTCTGCTGGCCCTTGTTGACCGAGTGCAGCGGGTGGTTCGGGTTCAGCTGATTCGCCCGGTTGTCACGGGCGGCGTTGCTTTTCCTGGGCATAAACAAACCTCCGTAATATAATTTAGGGGTATATCGGCCAGACCGCATATTGCAGTCAATACGCCCAAGAAGTGGCCGATATAGGATTCCCCATTAACATTATACACCGGCGGTTTTTCCTCCGCAACCCTTTTGAGCGTTATTCCCGGCAATTGCCTATCTCCCCTTGCCCCGTTACCCCTTTACCAGTATGCTAAAGACGCTTTCTTTAACTTGGATATACCCTCCTTGGAGCTTGGCGATATGCGAATTGCCCTGGGCGCGGACCATGCCGGTTTTTCCCTGAAAGAATCCCTGAAACCCTGGCTGGAATCCGGCGGCTATCAAGTTGCCGACCTGGGAGCCTATGCCCTGGATCCGGAGGATGATTACCCGGATTTTGCCGCCGCCGTAGCCCGGGCCGTGCAGGGCGGCGCTGCGGAACGGGGGATAATCGTCTGCGGCAGCGGCGTGGGGGCCAGCATCACCGCCAACAAGGTGGCCAGGGTGCGGGCCGGCCTGTGCCACGATACCTACAGCGGCCGGCAAGGCGTGGAACACGATGATATGAATGTGCTGTGCCTGGGGGCGCGCATTATCGGCATTGACCTGGCCAAAGAAATCCTGACCGCCTTTCTAACCGCCGCCTTTCTGCCGGAAACCCGTTTCCAACGCCGCCTGGACAAACTGCTGCAAGTAGAGGCGGAGAGCTAGGGCCGGATTGCCCTTTGCCCATCCTTCAACGATGTTCAGGATGAGCGGAAAGGATTGCCGTTTCAGAATAGGCAGAAAGGGCGGCCGGTTCAGAATAGGCGAAAAGGGCGGCTAGTTCATCCTGAACATCGTTGCAGGATGGGCGAAATGGGGGAAATGAAACCGCCCTCAACCGGCCAGCAGGGTTAAAGTTTGCGTCACTTCCCGGGGGGAATCCACCCGGTACAAGGCGCGGGTCGGCTGGCGGGCCGGCCCTACCAGTACCGATATGCCGTTCAGCTGATGCACCGCCGCGAAGCCGTCCTCATCGGTCAGGTCATCGCCAAAGAAAACCGGCAGCGTCCCCGGCGGGAAATCGGCGGCGATGCGGAGGATGGCCTGGCCCTTGTCCCAATCCACCGCCGGCCGCAATTCCAGCACTTCCTTGCCCCGGGTAATCCGCAACCGGCCGGCCGGTTGCGCCGCATCTACCGTTTCCTCAAAAGCGGCGTGCAGTTGCGGCCGCAATTCCGGCGGCGTCAGCCGGTAGTGGACACTCAGGGTCAAGCCCTTGCCCTCCACCAAAACCCCGGCATAACCGGCCAGGTTTTCCCGCAAGGCATTGAGCAGTTTATCCAGTTCCGGCCGCAGTTGCGCCGCCGCCGGATGGATAAAATCCAGCCCGGGCCCCCGGATTTCCAAGCCGTGATTGCCGGCGTAAATCAGCCCCGGCAAATCCACCATCTCCATCAAATCCGCCAGCCCCCGGCCGCTGACCAGCCCAACAGTGTAGCGTTCCCGGCGGTGCAGCCGGCTGACCGCCTGCCGGGTTTCCGGCGGCAGGATTGCCAACTCGGGCCGGGGGGCAATCGGCGTCAAAGTGCCGTCATAATCCAGCAGCAGCAATACGCGCGCGGCCTGATCCAGTTGCCGGCGGACTTGCGGCCAGACATTCAGCAGATGCGGCATCAGCGGCTACGGAAACGGACGGCGTGCCGGCTTAGCGGAGGGCCGGGGCGGCGTAGCGGGATAGGTCGGAACGGGCGCGGCGGGCGCACTGAATCAGCTCGACCAGCAGGCGGGCCGCCCACTTATAAATGTTGTTTTCCCGCACCGTAGCCCGCATTTGCAGCATCCGATAGTTGCGTTCCGCCGACGGCATCGTCACCGCCTCCCGGATGGCCTCGGCCATATCCTCGGTAGCGTAAGGGTTGACAATCAGGGATTCGGTCAGTTCCAGGGCGGCCCCGGTAAAGGGACTGAGAATCAGCACCCCATCGTTGTCAAAGCGGCTGGCGACGAACTCTTTGGCTACCAAATTCATCCCGTCGTGGAGGGAACTGACGATGCAGAACCGGGCCAGCCGGCGCAAAGCCATCAGCGTAACCGCCGGCAGGTCGTCCGGCATATAGATGATGGGCTGCCAATCCTCCCGGGCAAAGCGGCCGTTGATTTCCGCCACCAGGCCGTCAATCTGCGTGGACAGCTGCTGATAGGCGTCAATATCGCTGCGGCTCAACACCCCGGCCTGCACAAAGACCACCTGCCCGATATATTCCGGGTACTTTTCCAGAAAGCGGCCGATGGCCCGGAACCGATGGGGAATGCCCTTGGTATAGTCCACCCGGTCGATGCCCAGGCCCACCAGTTTGCCGGCCAATCCCCACTCCGTCCGCAGCCGCGCCATTTCCGCAGCGACTTCCGCGCTTTCCGAAAGGCGGGAAAGATCGTCAAAGTCAATGCTGATGGGAAAGGGACGCACCAGGGTGGTTTCCCCCTGATACTCAATGCGGTTATATTCGGCATCCACCTGGAGCGGCAAGGCCCCGGCGGCGGTGTCCATAAAGTTGTCGCAGTGGGCGCCGATGTGAAAGCCCAGCAGATTGTTGCCCAGCAGCCCCGCCACCAGTTCATCCTGCCAGGGACAGATGCGGAAAATTTCGGGATGCGGCCAGGGAATATGCCAGAACTGGCCGGTGATGGTGTCCGGGGCCACGCTGCGGATGTATTGCGGCAGCAGGGCCAGGTGATAATCCTGGGTCAAGACAATGGCCGGCCGGCCGCCGATTTCGTCCAGCACCAGGTCGGCGAACTTGCGATTGACCGCCTGATAAGTTTGCCAGTCCCGCCGGTCAAAAATCGGCTCGGTATAGGCATTGTGGCACAGCGGCCACAGGGCCTCGTTGGAAAAGCCGTAGTAATAGCCCTGCTCCTCCTGCTCGGTCAGCCAGACCAGCCGCAGGGCATAAGCCGGATCCTCCGGCGGCACCATAACCCGATTGTCCCAATCCACTACATAGCGGTCGCCGCTGCCGCTGCCGTAGGCAATCCAGGTGCCGCCGCACGCCTGCATTAAGGGATCCAGGGCGCTGGTCAATCCGCCGGCCGGCATAATGGATTGCGGCTGGCCGCCGACCATAGTATGGATGTAGGGCTGGCGATTGGAAACGACAATAAGCCGATAGTCGCCAATCTGCCGCTGCACCAGCCGTTGCAAATCCTCTTTAGTCCACATACCGACCTCCCCAAATCCCGAGCCGCCGCAAATCCCGTCTCGCCGCCAGGAAACCCGCCGCGCCCGCCGCCAAAGCAGGCCTAAGCGCCGCCCTGATTGTGCCACAGAAAACCGGCAAAAGCAACCGCCCGGCGGCATTAACCTTGATGACCCATCTTTTTGACATAATCGCCAAAACCCCCTATATTAGCCACCGGCTTTCCCCCAATCCCCGCCCATCCTATTGCCAAGCTAAGGAGCCGCAACTTATGTCTATATCCCGCCGGCTGTTTCCCGCCGCCCTCTTGTCCCTGGCTTTGCTGGCCTTGACCCTGGCCGCCCTGTTTATGAACGGGCATCCGTTCCCGGCGGCCCAGGCCCAGACCACTACGCCCAGCGTCGACTACGACAGCAATGATGACGGGCTGATTGAAATCAGCAATCTGGCCCAGCTGAACGCTGTCCGCTGGGACTTGAACGGCGATGGTACGGTGGATGTTGCGGCCAATCGTACCCGTTACACCGCCGCCTTTCCCAACGCCGCCGCCGGCATGGGCTGTCCCGATGGCAGCGACACCGATACCCTGCCTGATCCCTGTATTGGCTACGAGCTGAAAAACGACCTGACCTTTGACACTAACGATGACGGCAGCGTCAACTCTATGGATTCCGGCGGCCTTTACTGGAACGCCGGCGCCGGCTGGACGCCTATCGGCAGCCGGGGCAATCCCTACACCGGGGAGTTTCAGGGCCGCGGCAAGATTATCGTCGGCCTGTTCATCAACAATCAATCGGCCGCTATGGTGGGCTTGTTCGGGGCCATCGGGCCGGGGGGCAAGGTTGACGGCTTGGGGCTGAAGAACGTCCGGATCTCCGGCGTCCGCACAGCCACGATCGGCAGCCTGGCCGGAGTTAATGAAGGCATCATCAGCGCCAGCTATGCTACCGGCAGTATCGCCAACCTTATCGATGGCAGCGCGGTGGCCGGCGGCTTGGTGGGGCTGAATCTCTTAGGCACGGTGCAAGCCAGCTTTGCCGATGTCGGCGTGGCCCCATCCCATGGCGAATCGGTGGCCGGCGGGCTGGTGGGACAGAACCTGCTGGGCGACATCAAGGCCAGCTACGCTATCGGGCCGGTGACGGCCAACGCAATCAATAGCCTGGCCGGGGGACTGGTCGGCATCAATCAGGGAACTATTACCGCCAGCTACGCCCGGGGATCGGTGTCGGTGTCGGGGCATAACAGCTATGGCGGCGGCTTGGCCGGGTATGACCGGGGACAGGAAAACCACAGCTACTGGGACACCGCCGCCTCCGGGCGGACGGCGAGCGCCGGCGGCCTGGGGCAAAGCAGCAGCGCCCTGCAAAGTCCCACCGGCTACAACGGCATCTATGCCCACTGGAACCTGAACCTGGACGACGGGGCCGGCGGGGATAATCCGTGGCATTTCGGCGGCAATCATCAGTATCCCATCCTGGTTTATGGAACGATAAAATCGGCACCGCAACGGGATCATGACGATGACGACGACCGACTGGTGGAAGTGAACTCTTTGGCGCAGCTGAATGCTATTCGCTGGGACTTGAACGGCGATGGCGTGGTGGCGGCGGATAAGGCCAACTATGCCGCCGCCTTTCCGGGATTGACCGACGGGATGGGCTGCCCGGACGGCGACGATGCGAATACGGATCCGGATCCCTGCGTCGGCTACGAATTGCGGTCGGACCTGACCTTTGACACTAACGGCGATGGCAGCGTTACCGCAACGGATTCCGGCGGTCTCTATTGGAACGGCGGCCAGGGCTGGACGGCTATCGGCAGCGCCACGACGCCTTTCACCGGAACTTTTCAGGGCAACGGCAATACCCTAGCCAACCTGTTTATCAACCATACCAGCGCCACCCAAGCCGGCCTGTTCGGGCAGGTCGGCGCTGGCGGCGTTATTGACGGCGTAAAGCTGCGGGAAGGAAATATCGCCACGACGAGCGGTACTGCTGTGGGGGCTTTAGCCGGGATCAACGGCGGGACGATTAAGGGCAGTTCGGCCGCCGGCAGTATCGCGGCCAATAAAGCCGAGGGGACGGTCTATGCCGGGGGCTTGGTCGGCAGCAATACCGGCCGCATTGTCAGCAGCTATGCCCAAGCTGAAATTACGGGCAGCGCCTCAGTGGTCGGCGGGTTGGCCGGGCATAACGGCAGCAATGGCAGCATCGTCGCCAGTTACTCCACCACCGCCGGCATCGTTACTTCCCGCGCCGGAGCCTATCTGGGCGGGCTGGTCGGCCATAATCAGGGGGCCATCACCGCCACTTACTCCCGCAGTCCGGTCAAGGCTACCGGCAACACGGCGGCCGTGGGCGGGCTGGTCGGCTACAATCAGCGGACGCTGTCCACTTCCACCACGCAGGGAACCATCACCGCCAGCTACGCCCGGGGGCTGGTGGTGGCTACCGGAACCAATCCCTCGGTGGGCGGGTTAGTCGGCAAGAACAGCGGCGGCGTAGCCGTCAACAGCTACTGGGAAACCGGAGGCAGCGGTCAAAGCAGCAGCGCCTTGGGCGCCCATTTGACGTGGTGGGGTCGGCGATCCTACACCGACGGCTATGCCCACTGGAACCTGAACCTGGACGGGGTATCCGGCACCGATGACCCTTGGGACTTCAGCGACGGTTATCCCCTCCTGAAGTATGGCGGCCTCGACGTCCTCGGTCAACTTCAGAGCAACGTCCGCGCTGATGGCCCGCTGGTGGTCGGCCAGGTACTGATCGGCGCTTTCCCCAAGAGTCTGCTAACCCGCGCCCCCGGCGGGTTTGTCTGGGAACGCTCCGACGATGGCGTGACCGGGTGGACGGTTGCTACGGGTACCACCGGGGCGGTCCGACCGCGCCGCGGCGCTTCTTATGTGCTGGTTACTGAACCCTCGGAAGTGAACAAGCGGTTTCGGGTGCGCGTGAACACTACTACCCATGGCTGGGTTTACAGTCCCGTTACCCAGCCCCTGGGTCCCGCTTGGAGCGGGGCCACTACTAATCTGACTTTCACCAGCGGCCATAATCCGCCTCGGGTGGGGCAGCGAATCACGACCAGTGCCAATAGTGAAAGGCTGCTCTGGGTGCGCTGCGCTGACACGGCCGGCAACAGCTGCGTCTTAATCATTCATATCTACGGGCGACAGTTGGATTACACCCCGGGCGCCGGCGACCAGGGCAAGTACCTGTATGGTTTCAGCTACACCTCCGTCAACGGGGTCACTACCAAGGTGCAAACCCCCTACATCGGCCCGGTAGCCGCCGCCAGCCCGTCCTCTTAACCAAGCGGCGGCCCGCTCCCGCCAGCCAGCCGGGGTTGGCGGGAGCCGGCAAAATTGACACCGGCAAGGCCAAGGGTTAGGATAAGGGAAACCTTGCCATTCCTGCCATCCCTTGCCCACTGCTGAGGAGGCGTTTTATGTTTGTCCGCCGGGATTTGACCGATACCGTGCCGACCCGCGAAGGGAATATGCACTACCAAAAACAGGGCAGCGGCTTTCCCCTGGTGCTGCTGCATCCCCTGGGTACTTCCACCTGGGCCTGGCATACCGTCATCGACGCCCTGAGCCAGGATTACACCTGCTACGCCTTCGATATGCTGGGGCATGGCTTGTCCGACAACCCGACCCGCCCTTTCAACATCCCCGACTACGCCCGGGCGCTGGATGACGCCTGCCAGGTGCTGAACATCCATCGCGGCCACTATGTGGGCAATTCGGTGGGGGCCTGCCTGGCGGCGGAAATGGCCGCCACTTACCCGGAGCGGGTGGACAAGCTGGCCCTGGTCGGCTGCCCCCTGTGGAATCCCTGGGGCGGCGCTCAGCGAGTCGCCGACGCGGCCGCCGATTATGATGACCAAGGTTTGCCCCAGCCGCGCACTCTGGAGCAGCTGCGGCAGCGGGCGACCTATGCCAACCCCCAGCCGGAATGGTTGGATGCCAGTAACGAAACCCGCCGGCAGGCCGGGGAATGGGTGCGGAATCTGCATCAGTCCCTTTCCTACTACGACCTGCTGTCCCGCCTGCCCTTGATTAAAGCCACCGCCACCCTGGTGCTGTATGGCGAGCTGGATACCTTGCGGGAGGGCGCGGAACTGTTGCACAACAACATCGTCAACGCCCGCATGACCATCCTGCCCGGCTTGGGCCATCTGCCGCAAATCGAGGGGCCGGACGCCTTTAACGCCGCCCTGCTGCCTTTCCTGCGGGCGGGGTAGGGACGGATTAAAACATGGATATACAGGATAGACAGGATGTTTGTTGTCTGCTAATCCGGGTTCTACCGGCAAGGAAAGAATCCTACCGAGCAGACAAGAAAAATCCGGTCTATCCGGTCTATCCATGTTTGCTTAAATGGCCGCCCGGATTTCCTCAACCAGAGAGTTGAGCCGGTTAGCTTGGACGATATTGAAAATACCGCTGATGTCGTCGCTGCGGTAGCCGGCCAGTTGCGAGGGAACGGCGTTGGATACGATGTAGAAAGGCGTATCCCGGTTCTGGCGGCGGAAATTTCGGGCGTTGGCCTGCGCCTTTTTCCAAGTGTCGGAACGCTCCAGCCCGGGCCGGGCAATGTTGGTAATGCTTTTGTCCGGATTTTGCAGCCGCCGCGGCGATCCCTTGGTTTCAATGGCAACCTTGGGCGTAACCTCAATGTCGTGGGTAATGGTGTTGCCCGGCGTAGGCGCCGCCGGCAGCTCAAACCGAGTGGTCAGCAGATGCCGCACCGCGCTCTCGAAAGCGTTTCCCACCACCGGAGCGCGGCTCTGAAAAGTGGCAATGGCAAAAACCTTGTCCGACTGGCACACCGGACACCGGGCCGGTTGATTGCCAAATTTCGCCGTTGCCTGCCCTTCCTGCAAGCAGGCAACACAGGCCCAAGCCGGATAGCAGCCGGCGTTTTCAATGGCTTGCTGAAAGCAGCCGTCGAAGTAATGCCGCAGTGCGTTGTTGTTCAACTCTCCGGCCAGGAAAGCCGCATAGTTGACTTGGGCAATGCCATCATACTGGATAGCGGCCATCTTTCACCTCCGCCACTACCAGCCCGTCGGAGCCGGTGCGGGTGTAAAGCAGCGGGGCCGTTTCCCGGGACAATCGCCGCCGGGCCAATTCCCGATATTCCGGGGAAACCTCAAAGCCGACAAAGCGCCGGCCCGCTTTCAGGGCGGCCAGGGCCGTGGTGCCGCTGCCCATAAAGGGGTCTAAAACCACCTCGTCCCGATAGGTGTAAAGCTCAATGCAGCGGCGCGGCAGTTCCTCGGGAAAGGGCGCGGGATGGCCGATGCGGCGGGCCGAGGCCGGAGCGAACTGCCATACGCTTTTGGTGCATTCCAGAAAATCCTCCCGGCTGATGGTGGCTTCCCGGCCGGGCAGCCGGGGGCGCTGCCAGGATTCCTTGCTGAAAATCAGGATATATTCGTGGATGTCGCGCAAGGTGGGATTGGAGGGGGATTGCCAGCTGCCCCAGGCCGTCGAGGCGGCGGCGCTGTTGCCCTTGTCCCAGATGATTTCCCCCCGCATCAGAAAGCCGAGGGCCAGGAAATCCTCGATGAGGTAGCGGTGCAGCGGCAGATAGGGGCGGCGGCCCAGGTTGGCAATGTTGAAACCGACCCGGCCGCCGGGCACCAGCACGCGATAGACTTCCGCCATTACTTGGCGCAGGAAGTCCCGGTATTCGTCCAGGGTCAGGTCGGCGTCGTACTCCTTGCCCACATTGTAGGGCGGGGAGGTGACCATCAGGTGGACGCTGGCGGCGGGCAGGGCGTCCATCCGCGCCGCCGATTGGGGCAGGATGGCATTTACGGCGCTGGCCGGCAGGGGATTTTCCCAATAGGGGCCGGGCTGGGCGGCGGGCAAGTCCTCATACAGACGCCCGCCGTAGAAAGGCGTGGCGTCATGCCCCTGCCGCCCGGCCGACCCGAAGGGGGAAGTACGGGTTTTACCCCGCCCCAAGTTGGGGGGGGGGGGGGGGGGGGGTAATATCTATGTTCTCATCATAAGGTATCAAAACGCGCGCGATAATCGCGCCGCATGGGGTAATTGTCAAGGGGTTTTGGCCGGGAAATTCCAGGCATTTTTTGACCGCCGGATTATACGCCGGAAATTCCTACTCCGCCGCCCGGGGCCAATAACTGTAGTATTCCGCCGTGAACCAGTCCGAGCTGAGTTCCCGGAATAGCAGATAGCGCAGGGCCTGCCGCCACAAATCCCGATTCGTAGCCGCCGCCCGGAAAAAGGCCAAGTCCTGGCGCAGTTCGGTCAGCGGCCCCTCGGCCGGCCGGTTTTCTCCGGGCCGCCGGTAACTTTCCGGGAACCAGAGCAGATTGCGCTTTGGCCCCTCCTGCCGGTAATGGGCGGGCATATCGCCGCCCCGATAACGGTGGGCGGCGGTCAGCAGCAAAGCGGCGGCCTGCGCGTCGGCTTGCGGCGGTTGACAGCCGCCGCTGTCGTCCGCCTTGAAACAGGCAAAACGCAGTTTATCCGCCGCTTTCCAGTGGCGGACATACCATTGAAAGGGAAACCACAGGTCATAATCCACTGCCACCGGATTGGCGGCTAACGCCGCCGGGTCGGAGCCGTTGATTACTTCCCGGGACAGCTTTTGATAAGTTTCCGTCAAGTCCGCGCCGCCCTGGGCATAAACCAGAATTTCCACCCGGGAATCATCATAGGTATAGGCGGCGCGGGCGGCGGCGATCCCAGTAAAAATCAGCAGCAGGGCCGCCAAGCTTAATCCGGCCAAAGCCGCGCCGCCACTGCCGGCCCGCCGAATCAGCCCGGCCGCCGCTACCGCCAGCAGGGCCGCGCCGACCAGCACGGTGCCATAGGTCAGGGAAAAGGCGGCGGATTCGGCGGCGTCGGTATAGGCCAGCAATACATACAGGAAACCAATCAGGGCCAGCGGCGGCAGGAACAGCAGCAGGAACCGGCCTTGCTGCCAGATCCGCCGCCCTTCCGCCGCCTCGACCCATTCCCCCAGCAGTTTGCCGGCCAGGAAAATAAAGGGCAGGGTGATGTTCACCAGCAGCCAGGGCATTTTTTCGCTGGCGATAGTGTAGGCCAGCAGGTTGACGCCGGCCCACAGGGTCAAAGCCAGGCCGAACCCGTCCCGTCGCCGCAGGAAAACCGCCGCGCCGATAACCCCGAAAATTATCGGCAGCAGTTCATACACCGACAAGCCGACCAGATAGTAGTACCAGGGCTGATTGCCCCGGGCCACTTCCTGCTGGGCAATCCAGTAGCCCATTCCCTGCCAACTGCCGCTGAACAGGCCGGCCCAATTGTCGTAAAAAGTGGTGTAAAGAGCCGTCCAAACTATGTAAAAGAGGGCGGCGCAAACCAGCCAGACGCCGCCTTTCCAGCGGAGGCCGATTATCAGGGAAAGCAGGGCGGTCGCTGCCAGGATGCCGCCGGCCGCGACAAAGTTGACCGGAACGGCGTTGCCCTCCACGGCTACCCGCACGCCATCGGGCAGGGCCGCGCTTAACAGGGCGTCCACCTGCACGACCGGCAGCAACAGGGCTACATAAACCGCCGCCATTAGAAAGGGCGCCGCCAGCAGCAGCAATCCCTTTTTCCAGGGAATCCGCAGATAGAGCAGCGCGCCGACCGCTACGGCGGCGATAATTCCGGCCACGATCCCATCGGCTACGCCGCCCACCGGCCGGAGCAGGGCCAAGGCGCCGGCATCGGCCATCGCTACCGGGATCCCTACGCCGGCCCAGCGCCGCGGCCAGTCGGCAAAGGATTTCCAGGCATAGCCCATCCATATTCCCAGGAAAGGCAGCAAAGCCAGCCAGTGCAGCCACGGCGGCACGGCAAACAGGGGCAATGGCACAAACGGCCCCTCCCACTGCGGCGCGCCGACAATGCCATCGACCACGCCATCCCGGTTGGCTAAAGTCAGTCCCAGCCAATCCTGAAACAGGGCAAAGCCGGCCGACCATTGCGGCAGGGTCAAGGTGATCAGTAATAGTAGAAACCCGCCGGCTCCGGCCGCCCAGGACAAGCGATACTGGTCGCCATCCCGCACCCACAGCCCGAAAGTGGTCAAGGCGGTCAGCAGGGCAAGGCCGCCAAATACCAGGGTGATTATGTAAGCCGTTTCCTTGGTGGCGAACATCAGGGCCAGGGCCGCCGCCGCCAGGTACAGATAGCGATTGCGCCTTTCCTGAAAGTAACGCCACATCAGGAGGAACAGGGCGGCGGTCAGGAAAGCCATCAGGATGTCGTTGCGCCCAAAGCGGCTGAAGTAAAGCAGGGCCGGGGATACCGCCAGCATTATCCCGGTAAGCAGCGCCCCGCTTTGGCCCAGGGCCCGCCGCAGCAGCCAGGGCAGTCCCACTAGCGCCGTGCCAAAGAGGGCATAGCCCAGGCGGGCGACAAAATCGCTGTCGCCCAGCAGCAGCAACAGGGCGGCGGTCAACTCAATCTGAAAGGGGCCGTGCATCCAGGGGGAGTGGATATACTCCTCAAAGTTGGACAGCTGCCAGGCGTAGTAGAGGTGGATGGCCTCGTCGTAGTGCATGGCGCGGCCGGTCAATTCCCACAGGCGCAAGACCAGGGCGGCCGGCAGCAGCAAGGCAAACCCCAGCGCGCACCAGCCGGGCCGCCGCCAATGCCGCCGCAAAAATCCCGGGAGCCGCCCGGCCACCGGCCCGGCCACCGCCGGGTTATCCGCCGGATTGGCCGCCGCTACCGCCTCAGAATGGGATGGAGTCAAATCACTCAACTTCGGCCCCTCGCTGATAAATAACTACGCCGTCCTGCTGAAAGACCGGCTGCAGTAGGCCGCCCAAATCGGGCAAGGCGCTGCTGCCGTAGCGGGCCCGCTCCCGGCCGCCGAAATAGACATAGCGGATATTATACTTCTCCAGCAATTGGCGCACGACGGCCGGATCCGGGATTTGGTAGATTTGGGCTACTTCCTCAGCCCGCCCATCAAAAAGTTCGGTACTGCCCCGCCACTGATGTTCGTGGCCCGGCCAGCCCAGGAGGGTGGGCAATCCGGTGGCCGCCGAAACCCGTCCGTAGGCGGAATAATCCTCCCCCACCGCCTCGACCATCCGTCCGTATTCGGCTTTATCCCGCAGCCATTGGATGGCGGCGTATTCCCCCGGCTCCGTGGCCCGGATATAGGCCAAGCCGTCCAGGGTGTTGTCGCGGAAAGTGTGGCCGTCCTGAAACCAGCCGGTACGCTCTAAAGTTGCGCCGGCCGGATAGTAGAGAGACGCCGCCACCAGCAATCCCGCCAGCAGCAGCCAGGCATAGTTGCCGGCGGTAGCCAAGTCATTCCGGGCCGCCCGGCGGGAATGCCAGTAATACAGGCCGAAAGCCCCGGCCAGGCCCAGCAGCAGCCACGCCTGATAGTGGAACTTGAAAACGGTATTCATCCGATTGCCAAAGAAATCGACCAAGTAGAACAGCTCGGCGATAGCCAGCAGGTAGGCGGCCGCCGCCAGCAGCAGCAGGGGAAAGGCCAAAGTGGATTCCCGGTTGCGGGCCGTCCGTTGCAGGGCGCAGTAGCCGGCTAAGCCGGCCGCCGCCAGCAGGGGCAGGGTCAAAACCAGTCGCCGCATCCCGGTATCCAAAGCCGCGCCGGTATCCCCCTGGATCGCGCCCCATACCAGGGCCGCCCCCGTCCAGAGCAGTAGCGGCGTCAGGATTATTGCCAGCAGCAGGACGATAACCGGATTTTCCGCCGGGTCGGGTTTGCCCAGGCCCGACAGTTGCCGCAGCAGAAAGGAAAGCCCGAGGAATAAGGGCAATCCGATAACGATCAGGAAATGCAGCGGCCGGGATGCCGGCCCCAGAACCGGCAGGATGCCGGAGGCTTGGCTGTCCAGGGTCAGGTAAAAGGGCAGATAGAGGATTATTGCGGCCAGCAGCAGCGGCGTCATCAGCAGGGCGGCGTTGCGGGCCGCCGGGCCCAGGGCGGATTGGCCCCGGCTGAAACGCAGGCTGGCCCGCCGGGAGGGTTCGCTCACCCCGGCGCCGTACATTTTCACCAGCAGCAACCCGCCGGATAGCAGGGCGTATATCGGGAAGTCCCAGATGTTGATGAAAGCCAGGGAACCTAGCAGCAGGGCCATAATCCCGGCTCGCCAAGGCTGTTCCCGCAACCAATTAAAAGTCAACCGGCCGGGCGTAACCAGCAGGTTCAACCCGAAACTCAAAGTCAGCAGCAGGAAAGGCAGGCTCAATACATGGGGATGCAGGTCGCCCAAAAGGAAACTGAAAAAGGGAAACTCGGTGATGGTATAGTCCAGGCTTTGCCCCTCCACCACGGTGTCAATAACCCTAGTGGCTCGCCACCACCACCAGTTGTCTTGCGGAAAAACGCCGCCGGCCGCATTGCCCTCCAATCCCTTGATGCCCACATTCTGCCAGAACTCCGGGCCGGCCCAGCCGCGCAACTGCGCCCATTCCAACACCCCCTCCAGATTGCCGATTAGGACAATCAGCAGCGGCGCGGTCAACCCGAAACCGATAGCCGACCGACTGCCGCCTCCGGATAGGCGGATCAGGTTGTAAGTCAAACCAAAGGCCGCCATCGCGGTCAAAGCGGGCAGGGTAGCCCAGGCCAGGTTGTAGCCTACATTAGAGGAAAGGCCGACGCCTTGCAGCAGCTGCATCGGCATTGCCAGCATAAAGTGGCCGAAGTAGTAGTAGCTGATGGAATGGCCGGCCAACCAGGGATCCTGCGGCGGAAAAGAGGGGCTTTGCAGGATGGCGTTGAGAAAGGCGAAATCCATCGGCTTTTCGGTGTGGTTGATGGCCGGAAATTCGGAAATCAGCAGACACCAGAACAGAAAGAGCAGCAGGAACAGCCCTTCGGATACCGCCAGAATCCGCCATTGGGATTGGACGAACCGCATTATTTCGGCGCGATTTCGGTAAAAGAGCCAACCGCTGCCGGCCGCCGCCAGCAGGATTATAAACAGCACGGTGGCCGGCGCATTGGGGATAAGGCGGGACAAACCCAGCAGCCACAGGGCATAGCCGGCCAGCAGCAGAGCCAGCGGCTTGGTCACGGCATAGCCCCGGTCGGGCAGCCGCCCCAGCAACAGAAAAGCCGGGGGCAAGGCCAGCAGGCCCAAAGCCTCCAGCAGCAGCAACCACAGAACCAGGTCAATCACAGCCTATCTCGCGGGGAACGCCGGCCACGGCCTATCAGGAAACCGGGGCCAACAGGGCCTCGACAAACTGCCCGGCGTCAAAGGGCGCCAAGTCCTCCAGGGATTCCCCGGTGCCAATAAACAGGATGGGCATTTGCAGTTCCTGCTTAATCGCCAGGACAATGCCGCCGCGGGCCGTGCCATCCAATTTCGCCAGAAAGACGCCGGTACAGCCCACGGCCTCCCGGAAAGCCTGGGCTTGGGCCAATCCATTCAAGCCGGTCGTGGCGTCCAGGGTCAAGAGGACTTGATGGGGGGCGGCGGAATCCTGCCGGTTAAGCACCCGGCGCACCTTTTGCAGTTCGGCCATCAGGTTGGCGCGGGTATGCAGCCGGCCCGCCGTATCCACAATCAGCACATCCGCGCCCCGGGCCTTGCCGGCCTGGTAAGCGTCATAAGCCACCGCCCCCGGATCGGCTCCGGGCTGGTGGCTGATTACCTCGACGCCGGCCCGGCCGCCGAGGATTTCCAACTGCTCCTCGGCCGCCGCCCGAAAGGTGTCGGCCGCGCCCAGGAGGACCTTTTTGCCCTCCTGCTGAAAGTGATAGGCCAGTTTGGCGATACTGGTGGTTTTGCCCACGCCGTTGACGCCCACCATCAGGATGACATAGGGCGGCGCCGGAATGGGGGTATCAAGCCAGGCCGCCGGATCCGCGCCGGCTTCCAAGTCTTTAATCAGGGCCGCTTTCAGGCGGGCAAAGACGGCGTCAGCGTCATCCAGCCGCTCGGCCTGGGCCTGGGTTTTCAGGTCGGCGATAAGCCGCAGGGAAGTATCCACCCCCACATCGGCGGAAATCAGGATTTCCTCCAATTCCGTCCAAACCGCTTCATCCAGTTTAGCGGAACGGAGAAGGGATTGGATGCGGCCGAACCATTGCTGGCGGCTGCGCTGCGTGGCTTGGGCCGTGCGTTCCCGGTTGGCTTCCCGGTGGCGTTGAAAGAAGGAGAGCATAATCCTGCGTCTTGCGATGGCTGATTTTTCCAGGAATAGGCCCGGCCGGCCGGGGCTTCGCGCGGCCGTCCCGCCGGATCCGGACCGTAGCGGGCCAAGGCTTCCCGAGCGGCGGCCCGTTCCGCATCGGCTTTGCGGGCGCCGGCTCCTTGCCCGATAGTTTCCCCATCCACGGTAACGGCCACTGTAAAGACCGGCTGATGGCCGGGGCCGTCCACGGCGACGACCTGATAGCGGGGGGTAGCCCAACCCCAGGATTGCAAAGTTTCCTGGAGCAGGGATTTTGGATTTTCCGGGGTATGGCCCTCCTGACAATAGGCGGCCAGTTCCGGGGCCAGGGCTTGCAGAATAAACTGGCGGGCGGCGTCATAGCCCTGATCCAGATAGACCGCCGCCACCATAGCCTCGAAGATTTCCTCGAGGATGGAATCCCGCTGGGGGCCGCCGTTGCTGCGTTCCCCCTTGCCCAGAGAAATGTAGTCCCCCAGACCCAGGCGGCGGGCGGCCCGGGCCAGGCTTTCCCGGCAAACCAGGGCGGCCCGGCCCTTGGTCAACTTGCCCTCATCGCCGCGGGGCAGACTGCGGTAAAGCTCGTTGGAAATCACCAGTTCCAGCACGGCATCGCCCAGGAACTCCATCCGTTCATAGGAATCGAGGGCCGAGCCGCCCTGTTCGTTGAGAAAAGAGCGGTGGACCAGGGCCTGCCGCAGCAGACCCCGGTCGTGGAAACTCAACCCCAGGCGGGATTCCAGCGTCTGAACGCCCTGCCGGTCGCGGGACAAAGCCAAGCCTGCCCTCCGTCCCTAGATAACGCCGTACGGCCAGGGCGGCGAGGGGCGCTTGACCTCGCCCACATGGGGGGCGTCGGTGATAACCCGGGTCAAGGATTCGTAAATCTCGCCGGCCTGTTCCGCCGGGGGAATGTGCATCTTGACAAAGGCCGTGCTGCCGTTGGGGAAAACATAGGTCGGCACGCCGAAAGCGCCGTATTCCTCCACGGCGGTGGTATGGCTTTCCCCGATTTCCCGCAGCAGGTCGGGGTCGGCCAAATCCTCCCGGAACCGGGCCGCGTCGATGCCGGAGTTGGCGACCGCCTCCTCCATCACCGCCGGGTCGGTCAGGCTGCGCCGTTCCTCGTGGCGCAACTTGAGCAGGGCGATAAAGAAAGCCTCGAAGGCTTCCCTGCCCTGCCGCTTGGCGGCCAAGCCGGCCCGGTGGGACAGCAGGGTATTATCGCTGCCGTCGCGGGCTTCCGGCAGTTCCCAGAACTTAACCGTCTCGCCCTTGTTGTCGCTGTTCACCTGT
This sequence comes from Dehalococcoidia bacterium, assembly GCA_965203435.1. Taxonomy (GTDB): domain Bacteria; phylum Chloroflexota; class Dehalococcoidia; order Lucifugimonadales; family UBA3495; genus CBDBCU01. The sequence continues at coordinate 290,025 of CBDBCU010000006.1, forward strand.
TCCAGGGAAAAGGGCTGCCAGTCCACGTTGATGTCCTGGCCGGTGGTCTCCCGCACCTTCGCCAGCCACATGGCGGCGTTATACACGAAGGGTCAACGGAAGTCGTAGTAGGTGCGGAAATCGGTTTCGCCGGTAGTCATCGCGTCACCTCCTGTTCGGTTGTCGAGCATTGTAACACATCCGCAAACATTAGCCAACCACCCCTGGGTCAACTTTGTCAAGGAATGGGGCAAGGGCCTATAAAGCCGTCTTTTCCCGGCCGCCGCTTTCCGTCTTTCCCGCGTAAGCGGGAATTCCTCGGTGGCTTGCCGGTGATGCGGCATTATAAGGCAGTACCGTCGGGATTCCCGCTTACGCGGGAAGGACGGCAATAGGGCCGGGGTAGCCCACAAAAAAGCCGCCATCCCCCGGCAAAACCGGGGAATGGCGGCAAAAGGGGTTCCTAATCGGCAACCGCCGGTTGCGACCCCCTACTTCCGGGTGCGCCGGATGGTTTTCTTGTAGGTGGCCTCCCAGTTCCGGCTTTGCCGGGCGCGGGAATTATGGGGGTAGCCGGGGGGAGTGGGGTCATAGTAAAACCAGCCCAAATACCTCCCGGTATAGTTCGCATGATTGGTCATGGAGTGGCCTTGATCCTGGTTGTGGCCGCGTTTGAGAACCACGTTGGAGACCGACTGGCCGCCGTGCTGGGCCCGGCACACGGCGCGGGCTTGGATTTCCGCCAGCTCCAGCCATTCCTCGGTGCTGGGACGCGCGGCTCCTATGACGGCGCCACCGCTATTCGTCACAACCTGCGTTTCCCAGTCGACCCGCCACCCAATGACGGTTTCTCTATGCCATTGCCCGGTTAGCCGCAATAAACCCGGTTTCCCTATTCCCGCCCATCGGTGTATAATCGGCGTCATTCCCGCCGAGGCTAATCGGAAAAGGCAGGTGAACGACTTGGCCGCTACTACCGCCGCCGCCGCCACCCAGGCCCCGGAAAGGCGCACTAAAGACGGGGTGATGGCGACCACCGTCATCGGCGCCCACGCCTTCGAGCATTTCTACGCCCACACCATCCCTTTCCTGGCGGCCATCATCGCCGCCGACCTGAACCTGGGGGCTTTTCAGGTGGGGTTGATTGTCGTCGTCCGTTCCATTTTCGGCGGCATTACCAGCACCGTCGGCGGCTTTCTGGTGGACTTGTTCCATCACCGGGTATCCTGGGTTTTGTCGATCAGCGCTTTCAGCATTGGCGTGGGCTACCTGCTGATGTCCGTGGCCCCCACTTACCTGCTGATTCTGGCGGCTCTGGCCCTGGGGTCAATGGGCAGCGCCTTATGGCATCCGCCGGCCCTGGGCTTGCTGGCCCGCCGCTTTCCCCACCGGCGCGGATTTTTCATCTCGATGCACCGTTCTATGGGCAGCATTGGCGATGTGCTGGGGCCGATGATTGCCGGGGCCCTGGTCGGCGGCGTGCTGGCTTGGACTTTGGGCAGCGGCGAGACGGAAAACCGCCTCTTTGCCTTGACGATGCCCTGGGGCGAAATCAGCTGGCGCTGGGTGCTGGGTTTCAGCACGCCCATAATGTTCACCTCCAGCGTCATCATCTTTTTCCTGCTGCGCCACGCCGGCGGAACCCGGCCGGCGGATTTTGACCTGCGGCGGCGGATCCATACTAATTGGAACGGACTGAAAGACGCCTTCCGCGGTACCGGAATGTGGGCCATTTTCACCGTTTCGGCGGTGCGCGGAATGGCCGACCGCTCCCTGGTCTTTCTGGTGCCCTTGTATCTGACCTTTCTGCTGCAACAGCAGGGGGCCGGCCTCGAGGCCATTGCCTTTCAAGCGGCGGTTCATGTGGCCCTGATGGTCGGGCCGGGCATCGTCATCGGGCCGCTGATTGGCAGCCTGTCCGACCGCATTGGCCGGCGCGGCATCATCATCTTTGTGATGGCGGTAACGACCCTGCTGACCCTGGCGATTATCTGGAGCGGGCAGTGGGCCGGCGGCTATACGCCCTGGATAACCCTGTTCGTGGCGATTTACGGGATACTGAACTTTTCGGTGAACAACCTGACCCAAGCGGCGGCGGCCGACATCGCCGCCGGCCGGCGGCTGGAATCCTCTTTCCTGGGGATGATGTGGGGCAACAATACCCTGTTCGGGGCCGTCGCCGCCCTGGTCATTTTCGGGTCGGTCGAGTGGTTTGACGAAAACAACGCCGGCTGGCAGTACGGCTTTTACATCACCGCCGGCATCTACTTCGCCGGCCTGCTGGTATCCCTGCTGATTCCGAGCCGGCCCCGGCCTGCGCCGCGGTCGGCGTAGAGTATGCGGTCAGTGCCATCCCTTATCCGCAGCGGCGGGAATAAAGGCAGTCAAAGCTCGGTCAATTGCCTATAGCAACCGTCATTCCCGCGTAAGCGGGAATCCAGAGGCCGGGCGGCAAACCGCCCGGCTTTTGTTCAGAAGTCAGACCAATTTGCCGTCAAAACTATTGACAACACTTTCCGCCCTATGTTAGCCTTTTAGTCGAGGGATGGGCGATGTGTAACCCGCCTAACCCTGCGAAATCCGGCAAGGAGGGTGAAAATGGTTAAGGTTTTCGAGCTGAACCACGAATGGATTTTTCCTTGTACCGCCCCTGCCGGCGTTGACCGGAAAGGAGCAGTCCGGTAACGGATGCCGACCTTCCGCCGGCAGGGCCTGAAAAAGGCGCGAGTCCCGCAAAATAATGCCAAGCGCACCAAAGACCTTGGCTACTGAGCTTTAGGAAGGGTTCCTCCGGCCGTGATGGCCGGGAGGGCGGGATAACGCAGCGAAAGCAAATCCGGGCCCGGTAGGTTTATCGGGCCCGGATTGTTTTTTGCGACCCCTATCAATCCGCTCGCCCGGAACTGGTTGCAGGGTCACCCGGAACTGGTTGCAAAGCCATCCTGAACTGGTTAAGGGATTGCCTCGAAATGGGTTGACTGGTCATCCCGAACTCGTTGCCGGATAGCCCTCAACTTTCCCCCGCCAAAGCCGCCCGGTACTGCTCCGGCGTATTCAAGTCCCACCGCACTTCCGGCGTAGCCATTTCCACCCGTTGGATGTACGCCTGATGCCGCTGCATTACCGCCCGCAATCCTTGGGTTTCCTCAGTTATGCCTAGCAGTTCGTACATTAACGCGGCGTCCAGCAGAACCGGATGGCCGCCCTGTCCCTGGTAAGTGGGAAGGGTAATCAATGCGGCGGCCGCCCGATGTTGCCGCCGCAGGTAGTCCAGCGTCTCCGGCCGGCGCGGCTGATCCACATTCAGGAGCAGGAGGGTCTGCGGATTAGGGGGGGACAAAGCCCGCAGGCCGGCTTTAAGGGAAGTGGTTTTCCCTTGCAAATAATCCGGGTTGACCACCCACGCCACGCTGGGCCGGGCCGCCCTTTCCCGTTGCAATACTTCCTGCAATTCCGCCGCCCGGTGACCCAGCACCACCATAATCCGGTCAACGCCGGCGGCGTCCAGGGCGGCTATCTGATGGCACAGCAGGGTAGTTCCCTGCCAGGGCAGCAGGGCTTTCAGCTGCCCCATCCGCCGCGATTCCCCGGCGGCCAGCAGCAGGGCGGCCGTTTCCTTTCCCTCGGTTTCCGCCATATCCCTCCCCTTGCCTCGCCCGGAACTGCTTGCCGGATTAGGGCAGTTTCCCGCCGATTGCTGACGCCGCCGGTAGCATACTTCCCGCCGCACCTCTACAGTCATTCCCGGTTTCCCCTACCGTCATTCCCGCGTAAGCGGGAATCCAAGACGGTATTGACTTATGCCGCCGCATAATCCGCGAGCAGCCGCTGGATTCCCGCTTGCGCGGGAATGACGGTAAGAGGGGCGGGAATAACTGTAGTGCGGCGCAGGAATGACGGTAGAAATGGGCGGCCGCCCATCCCTTAAACCGGCGCGGCATCCCTTGCCCGGTCAGCTACCCGGTCAATGTAGTGCTCCGCCATCTGCATCGGGCCGCCGCTGCCGCCGCGCCGGGTCATTATGATTTCCGACATAATGCTGACCGCCAACTCCTCCGGCTGCAAGCCGCCGATGTCCAAGCCAATGGGGGCGTGGACTTCCTTGAGCCGTTCCAGGGGGACGCCCTGCCGCAGCAGTCGCTGGTAAATCATCAGGTTCTTGCGCCGGCTGCCCATCAGCCCAATGTAGCGGGCCCCGGTGGTCAACGCCGATTCCAGGGCCATATCGTCAAAGCGATGCCCCCGGGTTGCCACCACCACAAAGGTGTTGACATTGATGGGCAAGCTGTCGGCCCACTGGTCATAGGGCGTTACCACCGTCCGGGCGGCGTAGGGAAAGCGTTCCGGATTGGCAAACTCCGCCCGGTCATCGGCGATAAAGACCCGGTAGCCCAGGGTATGGGCTAAATCCGCCGTAGCCTTGCCCACATGACCGCCGCCGACGACCGTCAAAGTGGGCGGCGTGGTAAAGCCTTCGACAAACACTTCCTCGCCCGCGGCGGTGGTAAAGCTGTCGGTAGCCCCCACATCGGCCACCCGCCGGGCGGCGGCGATAGCCTGGTCGTCCAGTTCCGGGCGGCCCAAGGCCCCGGCCACGGAGCCGTCCAGCCGCAGGGTCAGCTTGGCTCCCAGATTGGCGGCCCCGGCCGGAGCGTTGACCACCGTGGCCAGACCCAACGGCTCCCCGCCCTCATAAGCGGCCAGGATTTGGCGGCCGGTGTCCAGAAAGTCCCCGGATTGGCGGAACGGCTCCAGGTAGAAATACATCGTCCCGCCGCAGACCAGGCCATCCCGGGCCGCAATATCCTCGTTCAGGTAATAATCCTTGAACTCCGGCCCGCCGCCCTGCCGCAGCATCTCCCGGGCGGCAAACCAGATGTCCCCCTCCACGCAGCCGCCGCCCAAAGTGCCGACGCCGCTGCCGTCCGGCCGCACCAGCAGCATCGACCCCGATTTCTGCGGAGTAGAGCCTTTGGTGCGTACCACCGTCGCCAGCACGCAAGGCTGTTCCCCTTCCAGCAGTTTCACCGCTTCCGCAATAACTTCCTTCATTGGCCCGCACCTCTAAAATCCCCGTTGCCGCGCTGTAGCCGGGTATCCCTCCGCGCATCCAGAACTTGTTGAAGGATGAATACCCGGCCATTGCCGTATCCGCTTATCTAGGGATAGATTACCAGATTTTGCCGGAATTGGCAAAGGGGGGCGGACAATGGACGCTTGCCATCCCCCCGCCGGCAATGATAGTATATCAATGTGATTGGGGATTTTGCCGACCGGGGAACAGCGGACATTTTCTACGGCGTGAACAGCGCCGCGGCCCGGCGTACCTGTCCCCGGCCGCTCCATTCCCTTGCGGCGGAAAAGCTGGAACGGTTGAATGAAGCGGATGAACTGGAGGATCTGGCCGCGCCGCCGGGCAATCGTTTAGAAGCTCTGCGCGGCGACCGGCGCGGCCAGCACAGTATCCGCATCAATGACCAGTACCGGGTTTGCTTTGTCTGGGAAAGCGGTCAAGCCGGCAATGTGGAAATTGCCGACTATCACGGCTAGTCATCCCCGGCTCCCTTTTCGAGGAGTAACCGCTATGCCTTTGCTGATACCCACCCACCGGGAACCCACCCATCCGGGCGTAATGCTGCAAAAGGAGTTCCTGACGCCCCTGGGAATGACCCCGCAGGATTTGGCGGCGGCCCTCTTTGTGCCATACCCGGAAATCGCCGAACTCCTTAACCGGCAGCGCGGTATCACTACCGAACTGGCCTTGCGGCTGGCCAAGTATTTCGTCACCAGCGTCGGCTTTTGGCTGAACGGTCAAAGGGTATGGGATATTTACCACGCCCAGCGGGCCGAGGCAGAAATCCTGAACCGGATTCAGCCGCTGACGCCGGCGGCGGCCGTCCTGGCCCGGGAGGAGCATTGCGGGCAGCGGCAAGGCGCTCCTGAGGGGGAGGTTGCCGCCGTATGAACCCGGCGGCTTCTGCCCCCCTACCGCCGGGCGCGGCGCACCGTCTTTTGGCAGGTCGCCGTCCACTGGCGGATTTGATAAGCCTCGAAAGTCCATTCGCCGGGATCGTCGTCGCGGTTCGGAGTGTAGCCCCAAACTATCGGGTCGGGTACAATCGTGACGGCTTTGACGGCGCGGGTATAGCCCAGGGAACGACAATGCGCTAGGGCTTCGGTGTGGGCCAGTTCTGCCCAATCAAAGGCGGGCGGATAGCCTGTAAACCGAGCCTGCGCCGCCTGCCGCGCGGCGGTTTCGCCGGAAAAGACCGAGTTGCTGACAGTGCCGCCCAAGGGCGAATTGACCACGCGGTCGGCGGCCGCCGGGATCGGCCGCCGCACCGTCTTTTTCCGCCGCCGCTCCTCCCGGGGAAACTCAAAAATGCGGTCGATGCTGACCCCGGTAACGCCGGATTCCCCCTCGGTCAGCCAGCCCTCTTGGGCGGCGATAAAGCCGCGGAACTGGCCCCGTTCCCCGAAATAAACGGTGTCATCCCGTTCGTTGCGGTCTTTGCCGGCCTGCCAGGTTTCCGCCTTGGCAAAGGTGTCGGACTGGTCGATGCCGCAGTAGAGGGTTTTGCCCCGGTTTTCGGCCAGGGATTCCAGGATGGCGGTAGTCCGGTCGGCGTGGGCAAAGGCTTGCCAGTCGGAACAGTCCCAGGGGATGGCCCGAGTAGCCTGGGACACGGTTGCCCCCCCCCCCCATTGCACTTATTAGAACAAATAGGCTAAGGGCGGCTACGATTTTGCGTAGGGACATGGCAATTCCCTCCCGGCTGAGGTTATGGCTTTTTGACTGCTGGTTGCATAGTATCTCGGCCGGCGGGATCTGTCAAGCCCTTGGCGGCGTCATTTCCGGGCAATTTCCGACATCAGACCGTCATTCCCGCGTAAGCGGGAATCCGGCGGTTGCTTGCCAAGACTGCGGCGTCATAGGGCAGTACCATTCGGGATTCCCGCTTACGCGGGAATGACGGTAGGTCGGACTGGAAAGGCCGGTTGCAGCCGCATCATCGCTCCCCTGTCAACCTTTCCGCCCACAAATCCCCTTGGCCGGGGACATACTGCCCGGTACGAATTTCCTTGAGAGGATAGTCGGGCAAGGGAACTACCGCCAGGCATTTGCCGTCGAAATGGTCCCCCCAGCGGGCAAAGGCAAAATCCCGGTTGGCAAAGCCGTATTGCCGCCGCGCCCGGGGCAAGTCGTCAACCTCCTCCGGGATAAGGTGCAGAAAGAACTCGGCCGCCCGGTCCGCGGCGGCGCAAGATTCCCGATAGTAAATCAGCCGCCCCTCTTGCCGGTACAACTCAAAAGCCGCCCCCACCGCCGCCGTACCGGCATTGCTTTCCCGCAAAGCGGCGATAGTTTCCGTCAAGCCCGGATGGACCAAACTGTGCAGCCCGGCCCAACGGAAAGGGCGCCGCAACTGCCCCGGTTGGCGGGCATCATACTGCCCGGCCAGGATATGATCGATGGGATAATTCGGCAATTGAATCAACGCCAAGCAGCGGTTGCCCAAGCGCACTCCCCCATTGCTGAAATCGGCATAAGCCGGGGTTGACGGGATGTAGCCCGGCGGCGAATCCGGTTGGCGGCGATAGACCCGGACGGCAAACCGATCGGCCCGGTCATCCGGCGGACAATCCTCTTTGACCAAGGTCAAAATCCGGCCGTTGCGATAGACGGCATAATCGCCGCGGATAATGGGTTTCCCAGTCACCGCCGCCCGGTAAAACTTTTCGTATTCCGCCACGGCCGCCGCGGTCATTCGGGAATCCGTCAGCGGCATTATCGCCACCAGGTCGTTGTTATAGATGCGGCGGTGGTACACCGCATTGAAAGCCAAATCCGGGCGGTGCGGCTGCGGCTGATAGGTAACGGCATAATCCGCCGCGCCGGCCGCCCGGTCGGTAGTCAAAAACTGCCGGGCCGCCGGAGGCAGGATTGCCACCGCATCCGGATTGGCCCGCAAAATCAGCGGCTCCCCGGGATGGCGCGCCGCCAGATATTCCAATCCCTCCTTTATGCCCAGCCGCCAGTAGCCCATTTCATATTGGGCGCTCAAATAATTCGGCGCGGCGCGGTTCACCAGAAAGTTGAAATACTCCTGCTGATTAGGATGGATTTGCGCCATTTGCAGGACCGTCAGACCCAATCCCGCCGCCGCCAATCCATAAACGCCGACCCGGCCGCCCGGCCGACGGGCCAGATTGGCGGACAGCCAGCCTAGTCCCACCGCCGCCAGCAGGCCAAAGGGTACATACACAAAAAACAGATGCCGCCAGCCGTTGAATATGTTGGCCTCCAGCCCTGCGACGGCCAGCAAAGGCAGGGCAAAACCGGCCAGCAGCAGCAGTTGGCAACGCCGCCGGTTATTGCCTAACGCCGCCCCGGGCCGGGCCACACTCCGGGCTACTACCACCGCCATTCCGATAAAACCCAGTAGCAAAATCGGCGGCGGCGTGGTAATGCTGAACCATACCAATCCATAGCGCGGCGGCATCTCCGTAGAAAGCCGCCGCTCCCCTTGAAACAACTCCACCGCCACATTGGGATGGTTAGCGGTCAGCGCCAGGCCGCCGGCCAGATAGTCCATCGGATTAGTCCAGGCGTAGGGCGACAGGGCGTACCAAGTCAGCCCGCCGGCCAGCGCGAACAGCCCGCCGGTCAGCAGGATCTGTTTCCGTCCCGGCCAACCGGCCGCCCCCCGCCAATCCCATCCCCGCATCGCGATAACGGCGGGAAACAGCATTATCCCCATTATCCGCAGGTTGGTCAGCGCCCCCACCGCTATACCCAGCAGCGCAAAGCCGGCCAGGGTATCCCGGCGGAAAGCCCTTTCCAGCAGATATAAGGCTATGCTGAACATAGTGAGAAAAGGCAGGTCTTTGGAATTAAAAAAAGAGTGGGCATAGATACGGGGATGCAGCAGGTAGAGCAGCAGGGCAAACAGGGCCAGTAGCCGATTGTTGAACAGATGATAAGCCAGCCGGTAGCAGCAGAAACCGCCGACTATAAAGAACAGGTGGGTCAGGGTTAGACGCAGCCGGTGGATGTAATGGTAATCCTCCAACCCTAGATCCCGCTCCGCCAGCAGCAACGGCAGCTCAAAGGCCAGGCCATAAACCCGGTCGACGCCGGACAAAAGGGATTGGTCGGCAATGGCGGCGGCGTTGCCCCGGAGGTAATTCAGGCCGCCGATAGCATTGAGCCGCTGCTGCATTTCATCCCGGCCAATGCCATAATCCCCGGCCAAAGCGAGGCCGGCCAGCAGAAAAAGGGCGCAAATAATAAGGCCGCTGCGCTCGGCAATAAAGTTCAGCGCCGCCGCCGCACGGCGGCCGGAAAATCGGTAGCGGCGTATGCGGCGCAACGGCAGTAACATAGGCGGGATTATAGCATAGCGGGCTGGCGCTGATTGTCCGCCCATCCTTCAACAAGTTCAGGATGAGCGGAAAAGAGCCGCCCGCTCCCCCTGATTTGGTAAGGATGCCCCGCCATCCGCTCATCCTGAACTTGTTGAAGGATGCCCCCGCCGTCCGCTCATCCTGAACTTGTTGAAGGATGGCCCGACGCCGTCCGCTCATCCTGAACTCGTTGAAGGATGGCCCGACGCCGTCCGCTCATCCTGAACTCGTTGAAGGATGACACCGCCAAGAGCAAAGGGAATAGCCGCCCGCCTCACCATTCCGCCGCCAACTCCACCGCCCACAACTCCCCTTGGCTGGAGAGATGCTGACCGGTGCGGATGGTTTTGACCGGGTAATCGGGCAAAGGAACGGCGGCCAGACATTTGCCATCGAAATGACCGCCCCACCAGGCAAAGGCAAAATCCCGGTTGACAAACCCATAATCCCGCCGTTCCCGAGGCAAATCGGCGGTATCCTCCGGGGTGATGTGCAGGAAAAAGCCGGCCGCCATATCCGCCGCCGCGCAGGTTTCCCGCAAGTAAATCAGCCGGTTGCCTTGACGATACAAGTCAAAGACATTCCGGGCCGCCGGCGCCAAGCCGGCTAAAGACTGATAATCGGCCGGCAACCGGTCGAGGTTGGCGGAGGGATAGATCTTCCTATCCCACCGGCCGATTTGTCCCGTCCGTATTTCCCCGATGGGATAATCGGGCAGAGGGACGATTGCCACACATTCCCCGCCGGGCCGGCCGCCATAAATGTCCAGGGAAAAATCCCGGTTCTCAAAATTGACGGCCCGGGCGGCCGGCGGCAAGTCCTCCGGCCGGGCCGGGTAGATATGCAGGAATACCAGGGTTTCGTACTCAGCTTGAGCGCAGTCGGCTTTGGCGTAGAGCAGGCGGTTGTGGCCGGCCTCCCGGTCCAGAAAAACCGCAAAAGCCTCCGGATTGGCCGGCGGCTGAGGGCTTTGCCGCCCTCGGTCAATCAATTCCAGCAAGCCGGGTTGGGAAAGACTGATTAGTCCTTCCCACAGCGGCAAACCCTCCGGCCCGAACCGCCCTAACCGGCGCTGGGCCAGGATAAGGTCGCCATCCAAATCAGCGGGCAGTTGGATGACGGCTAGGCAGATCCCGTCCACCTGCACCCGTTGATTGTGGAACGGGGCGTAGCGGCCTGGTTGCCGGAAATAATGCGGCAAGGTTGCCGGAGCCGGCGGTATCGGCCTAACCCCGAACCACCTATCCGGGCCGTCCGCCGGGCAGTTTTCCTGCACAAAAGTCAGCCGTTTGCTGTCGTTAATATAGACATCATAATCGGCGCGGATAAGGGGTTCGCCGGCAATGACCTCCCGGTAAATTTCCCGGTAAGCGGCGATGGCGGCCGGCGTCATCCTAGCCGCATCCAACGGCCGCAGGGCAATCAGGGTGTTATCGTAAAGGCGGCGACGGTAGGGGGAATTAAAGGCCAAATCCGGCTGGTATGATTTCGGATCTTTGGTCATAGCATAATCCGCGCGGTTATCCCCGGTGGCGACCGTCAAATGCCGCCGGGCCGCCGCCGGCAGGATGTCGATATGCCGTTGCCCGGCCCGCACGACCAGGTCCTCCCCGGGATGCCGTTCCACCAGATACTTCAATCCCTCCGGCTGGGCCAGGCTCCAGTAGTCCATTTCGTACTGCGTCCGCAGCTGTTCTGGGGCAGTACGATCCGCCAGGAAGTTGAAATAGACCGGCTGCAAGGGATGGAGTTGCGCCATTTGCAGCAGAATCAGCCCCAAACCGACCGCCGCCAATCTGCACAACCCGGCCCGGCTGCCCGGCCGCCGGGCCAGAGCCGCCGCCAGCCGGCCGCCGCCGAAGGCCGCCAGCAGGCAAAAGGGAACATAGACAAAATAAAGCTGCCGCCAGCCGTCATACTGGTTGGCCCCCAGTAGGGCGGCGGCCAGCAAAGGCAGCGCAAAACCGGCCAGCAGCAGCAGCTGAAAACGCAACTGGGTATTGCCGAGAACCGTCCCGGGCCGGGCTATGCCTTGAGCCGCCACCGCCGCTATCCCGATAAGTCCCAGCAGCAGAATCAACGGCGGCGTGGTGATGCCGAACCAGGTTAGGCCATAATGCGGCGGCATTTCCGCCGCTGAAAGTAGTTGCCCCTGAAACCGCTGAAACACCACATTAGGATGATTGACGGTCAGCTCCAGGGAGGTGGTCAGATAGGCGACCGGATTAGCCCAGGCGTAGGGAGTTGCGGCATAAAAAGTCAATCCGGCCGCCAGGATCAGCAATCCCCCCGTAGCCAGGATCTGTTTCCGTTCCGCCCAGCCGTCCGCCCGCCACAAATCCAAACCCCGCATTGCCAAGGCCGCCGGCAGCAGCATAATCCCCGCAACCCGCAAATTGCTTAGCAGTCCCACGGCTATTCCCAACAGCAGGAAAGCGCCGAGGCTATCCCGGCGGAAAGCCCGCTCCAGCAGGTAGAGGGTTATCGCGAACAGGGCGAGAAAGGGCAGGTCTTTGGAATTGACAAAGGAATGACCATAGATGCGGGGATGCAGCAGAAAGAGCAGCAGGGCAAAAAGGGCCAGCAGCCGGTTATTGAACAGCCGATAAGCCAGCCGGTAGCAAAAATAGCCGCCGATAATAAAGAACAGGTGGGTCAGGGTTAAACGGAGGCGGTGGATCTGATAGCCATCCGTCAATCCCAGGGTTTGCTCGGCCAGCAGCAAAGGCAGCTCAAAGGCCGGGCCATAAAAGGCAAAGGGGTAAGGCAGCGACTCAAATCTGTCGCCCTGACCCCGGATATAGTCCCAGTTGGCTTGAGCGATTTGCCGCTGGAACAGTTCATCGGCCCCTTGCCCATAATCCCCGGCCGTGACCAAACCCACCAGCAGAAAGAGGGCGCAGACGATAAGGCCGCTGCGGGTAGCCATAAAGTTCAGCGCCGCCGCCCGCCCGTTGGCAAGGCGGAGAGCTATTTGGCGCAACGGCGGGAACATAGGCGGGATTATAGCATATAGGAACAGTCATTCCCGCCCGCTCTCCTACCGTCATTCCCGCCCGCTCTCCTACCGTCATTCCCGCGTAAGCGGGAATCCAGAGGTTGTTTGCCGAGGATGCGGCGGTATTGGGGCAATACCGTTCTGGATTCCCGCTTACGCGGGAATGACGGTGGGAGCCTCGCCCTACCGTTTCACCGCCAACTCCACCGCCCACAACTCCCCTTGCCCGGGTACATACTGCCCCGTCCGTAGGGCATTGATGGGATAGGCAGGTAGGGAAATCACAGCCAGACACTTGCCGTCAAAAATCCCGCCGCGCCGGGCCCAGGCAAAATCCAGGTTGGCAAAGCCGGCCGCCCGTCTTTCCGCCGGCAAATCGGCAACCTCCGCCGGGAGGATATGCAGGAAAAAGCCGGCCGCCGTATCTGCCGCCGCGCAGGATTCCCGCAAGTAAATCAGCCGGTTGTCCTGTAAATACAGGTCAAAGGCGGCCCGGGCGGCCGGCTCCCGGGCGGATATGGCGGCGTAAGTTGCCCGCAGATAGTCGGGTTCGGTCGGCGGGTATAAGTTGACTTCCCAACGATTGGCCTGCCCGGTGCGGATAGCGGCGATAGGATAGTCGGGCAAAGGGACTATCGCCACGCAATCCCCGCCGGGCCGGCCGCCGTAATCCTTCAGGGAAAAATCCCGGTTGTCCAGCCCCCCTTGCCAGAGGTAAAAGGGCAAATCCGCCAGGTTCTCCGGGTAGAGGTGCAGGGTTATGGCAGTTTCATATTCAGAGGGGGCGCAGTTCGCTTTGGCGTAGAGCAGACGATTGCGGCCCGCCGCCCGGTCGCTGAAAACCGCAAAGGCCGCCGCCCCGGCCGCTGGCGGCTGTTTCTGCCGGTGGGCCGCAATCAGTTCCCCCAGGCCGGGGTGGGACAGGCTGTAAAGTTCCTCCCATAAAGACCCCTCCGCCGCCCCCGCCTTGCTGGTGCTGCGCCGCAGCAATATCAAGTCGCCCGCGGCATACTCGGGTAGCTGAATAACCGCCATGCAGAGTTGGCCCAGCCTTACCCCGGGATTTTCGAAGGGCGCAAAGGAGCCGTGCTGCCGCCGCCGCGGCGGCAGAGTTGCCGGGTCGGGCAGGAAAAGTTTCGCGCCAAACCAGGTGTCCGGTTCCTCCGGGGAACAGTTCTCTTTGACAAAGGATAGCCGGTTGCCGTTGCGATAGACATTGTAATCAGCGCGGATAATGGGTTCGCCGGCTACGGCTTGGCGATACAGTTCCCGGTAGGCCGCCACCGCCGCTGGCGTCATTCGGGCCGCATCCAAGGGCCGCAAATCGACAACGGTGTTGTGGTAAGGACGGCGGTACAAGGAATTAAAGGCTAATTCCGGCTGAATGCGGTCAATTCCGCTGTTCAGGACATAATCGGTTTGGCGGCCGGCGGCGCGCGGCAAACGCTCCCGGTCCGCCGGGGCCATAGTTCGCAAATGCCGCCGCTCGGCCTGTACCACTAAAGTCTCCCCGGGATGGCGTTGCAGCAGGTAGTCCAGAGCCGCCCGCGGCGCAAAATCCCAATGATCCAGATAATACTGCGTCCGCAGATAGTCCGGGGTTGTCCGATCCACCAGGAAGTTGAAATAGCTATACTGCAAAGGATGGAGTTGCGCCATCGAGAGCAGAATCAGCCCCAAGCCCAGCCCGGTCAAGCCGTACATCCCGGCCCGCCCGCGGCCGCGCCGCCAAAGGGCCGCCGCCAGCCACCCGCCGCCCAGGGCCGCCAGCAGGGAAAAGGGCGCATAGACGAAATACAAATGCCGCCAGTCATGGTATTGGATGGCGCCCAGCAGGGCGGCGGCCAGTGGCGGCAGCAGAAAACAAGCCAGCAGCAGCAGGCAAAAGCGCCGCCGACCGTTGCGGAAAACCGGTGGCAGGGGGGGGGGTAACGCTTTTGCCAACACCGCCGCTATCCCGATAAATCCCAGCAGCAAAATCAGCGGCGGCGTGGTAATGCCGGAATAAACGGCGGCGTAATAGGGCGGCAGTTCATCGGAAAGGATCAGTTCCCCTTGAAACAACTGCGGCCAAACGGACGGATAGCCCGTCGCCAATTTAAGGCTGGCCGTCAAGTAGTCAACGGGATTGGCCCAGGCGTAGGGGGCTACCGCGTACAGAGTCAGCCCGGCGGTCAGGGCGAACAGCCCGGCCGTCCCCAGGATTCGTTTCCGTTCCGGCCCGTTCCCGGCATAAAACCAGTCCAGTCCCCGCATTGCCAACGCCGCCGCCAGCAGCATTATCCCCATAATCCGCAAATTGATTAGCAGTCCCACCCCTATTCCCAGCAGGACAAAGGCCCCGAGGGTATCCCGGCGGAAAGCCCGTTCCAGCAGATACAGGGCTATGCTGAACATACTGAGAAAGGGCAGGTCTTTGGGATTAAAGAAAGAGTGGGCGTAGATGCGGGGATGCAGCAGAAAAATCAGCAGGGCAAAGAGGGCAATCGTCCGGCGGCCGCTCAAATGATAAGCCAGCCGGTAGCAGCAGAAAGCGCCGAGGATAAAGAACAGGTGGGTCAGGGTTAAACGGAGGCGGTGGATGTAATAGTAATCCTCCAACCCCAAAGCCCGCTGGACCAGCAATACCGGCAGCTCAAAGGCCACGCCATAAACCCGGTCGTGGTGAAGTTCGGTTTCAATGCGGTCGGCTTGGCCCCGGATATAGTCCAAGTTGGCTTGCGCGATTTGCCGCTGAATATCTGCGTCATACATATAGGAGTAATCCCCGGCCGTGACCAAGCCGGTCAGCAGAAAGAGAGCGCAGATAAGCAGGCCGCTGCGGGCGGCAATAAAGTTCAGGGCCGCCGGGCTGCGGCCGGAAAGTGGGGATAAGCGTATGCGGCGCATCGGTTGCAACATAGACGGGATTATAGCATAAGGAGGCGGGTGGCTCTTTTCCGCTCATCCTGAACTTGTTGAAGGATGCCCCCGTCGCTCGTTCATCCTGAACTTGTTGAAGGATGGCCCCGCTGTCCGCTCATCCTGAACTTGTTGAAGGATGCCCCCGTCGCCGCCCGGTTTCAACCGCCGCCGCCGGAACCGTCCACCAGTACCATCGCGCCGCGGCCCACGCCCAGGGTTGCGGCGGCGCTGCCATCCGGCACGGCAATTTCCAGATAGCCGTTGCTGCCAATCAGGGCAATCAAGGGCGGTTGATTCGGGAAAGGGGCCGGGGTCGTTTCCTGGTCGTGAAAGGTGCGGCTCAATCCGGAGATAGTGCGGTTGGCTATAGATACGGTCAAGGGGGCGGCCGGCAGTTGCCCGGCCGGAATGTTGGTAATCAGGTTGCCAAAGCGGTCAATGTAAATTACCTCGCCTTGTACCCTACTATCCTGTACGACGGGCGCGGCCAGGGGCCGCCAAACCAGTTCGGCCAAGGGCGGCCCAAAGGATTCGGGCGGCTGGCCCAAAGACAAGTGGGCGGCCGCCGGCGCGAATACATCCCGCCCATGAAAGGTGCTGCTGACCGGAGGACGGCGGTAAGCCGGGTTGGTCAGTTCGTAAGCGGCTAAGGGCGGCGGGACGGCTACCCGGCCGGGGCTATCCGGCGGCCGATCCAGATAATCCTTGATAATGCCGCTGAGCAGCCCATTGTCCGGGGCAATAAACCGGGCCGTGGGCGTCAAGAGCAATACCGCCCGCCGCGCCGTGCCAACGCCCGGATCCACTACCGCCACATGGATAGTGTCCGGCGGGAAATAGGAATGATTGACGCCCAGGACAAAGGCCGCCGCCGCCCCTTCCTGCGGCGGCAGGTCGTGAGTCAGGTCAATGATAACCGCCCGGGGGTTGATGGTCAGGATAACCCCTTTCATCACCCCCACAAAGGCATCAGCCAGGCCAAAGTCGGTGGTCAGAACGATGGGCGGAAAAGTGTCCATTCGGCCGCCGGGTTCGCTGCGGATTCGTTGGCGGCGCCGGTTAGCCGGAAAACAGCTGAACGCTGAGGATGGATACCAGGACGAATACCACCGACAGGGCGATGGTCAACTGAAAGAGGGTCTTTTCCAGCCCCCGGCGGGTGCGGACGGTGGATTGGGCGCTGCCAAACAGCCCGCTACCGCCCTCCTTGACTTGCGCCAGGATAATCAGCACCAGCACCACGGACACCAGGATTTGGGCAATGTTCAGGTAAATCAACGGCTTGCCTCGGTAGGTCAATACTGACCGGGTTAGGTTTCTATTCTGCTATGGAGTTTAATCCGCTCATCCTGAACTTGTTGAAGGATGGCGGTTTCCCCCGGAACTGATTTCTGGAATCCGCTCATCCTGAACTTGTTGAAGGATGGCGCGGAACCGAACTCAGGAATCCGCCCTTGCTATGCGGCGTCAAAGCATTATTCCGGGTCGGCGTTTTTGATGGACTCCAAACGGGCCTGCACCAGTTGCAAGGCCAGTTCCGGCTTGGCTTTGCCGGCGGTCTGTTTCATCACCTGTCCCATCAGGAACTTGGCGGCCGTTTCCTTGCCTTTCCGATAGTCGGCTACGGCCCGGGGGTTGGCGTCCAAGGCGTCCTGAACGGCGACTTCCAGCGTTGATATGTCGTCAATCTGGATATACCCCTTGTCCTGGGCGATTTTACCCGGTTCCTGCCCAAGAACGAAACATTCCTCCAGCACCATTTTAGCCAGAGTTCCACTCAGTACGCCGGAATCGATCAACCCCAGCAGTTCCACCAGATGGGCCGGCTTTACCGCCACCTCGGTTATATCCCGGTTTTCCAAGTTCATCAGGCGGCTCAAATCCCCCAGCATCCAGTTGCTGACATTCTTGGCAAAGGCCGCGGCCGCCGGGCCCTTGGCCGGCCGCAGCGCTACCGCTTCCTCAAAGTAATCGGCCATCGCCCGGGAGCCGGTCAACAGGGCGGCATCATACTGGGACAAAGCGTACTGCTCAATAAACCGGGCTTGCCGCTGGCCGGCCAGTTCCGGCAGCCTCCGGCGGATTTCCTCAACCCATTCGGCCGCTATGGACAGCGGCGGCAAATCCGGCTCCGGAAAGTAGCGGTAATCGTGGGCCTGTTCCTTGCTGCGCTGCGCCACGGTGACGCCCCGTTCCTCAATCCAACCCCGGGTTTCCTGAACAATGCGCCCGCCGTCCTCCAGAATCCGCCGCTGCCGTTCTATTTCATAATTCAGGGCCAGATAGACGGAGCGGAAACTGTTCATATTTTTGACTTCGGTGCGGATGCCGAACTGCTCGCTGCCGACCGGGCGCAGGCTGATGTTGGCATCGCAGCGAAAGTTGCCATCCTGCAACTGGGCCGAGGATACGCCCAGGTACTGCATAATGGAGTGCAGGGTGGTCAGATAAGCTCGGGCTTCCTCCGGCGAGCGCAAATCCGGCGCGCTGACCACTTCCATCAGCGGCGTGCCGGCCCGGTTCACATCCACCAGGCTGTAGGCTTCCCCCCCGGCATTGGGAAAGTGCTGCAGCTTGGCGGCATCCTCCTCCAGATGCACCCGCATCACCCCGATGGACTTGACGCCCTCTGCCATTTCGATCGCCAGCGCGCCGGCCTCGGCCAAAGGCAGGTCGTACTGGGATACCTGATACCCTTTCATCATATCCGGGTAGGGATAGTTCTTGCGGTCAAACTTGGAATAGGGCGGGATGCGGCAGCCCAGGGCCAAGCCGGTCATAATGGTGTATTCCACCGCCTTGCGGTTGATAACCGGCAGCGCGCCGGGCAGACCCAGGCACACCGGGCAGACCCGGCTGTTGGCCGGAGCGTACTGATAATCCGCCGGGCAAGGGCAGAACATCTTGCTCCGGGTCTGCAACTGGACATGGACTTCCAGTCCGATGACGGTTTCGTAGTTCATAGCCGGTTGACTTCCCAAGTTTGCGGTTTCCTTTGCCGACCGGGGATTTCCGGTCAGGCGTGGATTTGCCGCATTTCCTCTATGATGGCCGGGTTCCGATCCAGCAGGCGCAACAGGACATCAGCGGTTTTGCTCTGCAACACCCGCCCCTTTTCCCAGCGCACCACCACCTTTTGGCCCAGGCCGAACAGCCGCTCCAACTCCTCTTGCGACAGATTGCACCGCTTGCGGATGTCCACGATGGACTCCGGGGAAAGCAGGTTCAGCCGCTCCCGGGCGGCGGCCTTTACCCGGCGGGAGACCTCGGCGGCCTGTTCCGGGGTAAAGACCCCTTCCCCGCAGGACGCGCAATCGTACATCTCTACCGACTCTAACCGAATGGGTATCTGATTGTAAAGGCCCTCATAGGGCCGTTGCGTCAACCGAGCGCTGTCGCGCCCGCAGACCTCGCATATAACCGTCATAACTCAATCCCTCTACCGGATGTCGGAAAGCTACTGGAATCGCCGGCACTGTGCTGCCCGGGAATCGGGAACTTTACTCCGGCCGCAACCGAACTCCGATTCCCGGCGCAGAAAAGCGCATAATTCCTTAACCCAGGCTCTCGTCCTCCTTGAAAGATATGACTACTGACTGGTTGGAAAAGCCAATCTGCAACTTCAGGTACACCCGCGTATCCTGATAGGCGAGCCGGTACACATCCTGCCACAGGCCCGGCATCTTTTCCGCCGGCATGGATTTGTAGAAATGGGATCCGGTCAACCAGTTCAGGATACAGTCGCAGATGTCCGCGTCATCGAATCCCATCGCGCTGGCGCTTTGCAACGCCGTCACGGTGATTCGATAGTGTCCCGCGCTGATTAACCGCTTAATGCGGTCAAGGTTGTAGTAGGAAATCCGGGTTTCACCGCCTTTTCAGGGTGGGGCATCCTGAAATAAAAGTAGCACAAAGCTACCTTGCCGTCAATCCTATCCGGCCGGGAATTTCATCCGCCGCCTACCATTCCTGAAAGCTGTTCAGTATCCTTTCCCGGTCGGCCCGGTAGGCAATCAGAGCCTCCGCGCAGATGGCAACGCGCAGCCGGTAAGCGTAGGGTTTGGCCGGGTACATCCTGGCGTGGGCCAGGATTTCCACCACATCATAGCGGCAGAAATCCTGCGTTCCCTGGATGCGGTATTCCAATCGCCATTGACTGCGCCGGCCGACCCTTTCCTGAACGATGGCGGTCTCCTCGAAAAACCAGCCAATCGTCCGGGCGCGGGAAAACAGCCCGCTGCGGCGGCTTTCCAGGTAATGGGTCAGGGAATGGCCGCGCTCCGGCACCGTTTCCGCATAGGTTTCCACCCTAACCTGCCGGTCGGGGCTGACCAAGCTATAGCCGGCCGGGCCATCCTCGGTCAGCGGCCAGCCGGCCGGGGCGGCGAAACTGTAGGCAAAATTGTCGTTGGTGTAAGTATGCAGCGGCGCTGGGGTCGGCAACGGCGTCGGCGTGGGGGTAGGCAAGGGCGCTACCGTTACTTCCCCCGTCCGCAGGAAGTGGTCAAACTGCTCTTGGGTCAATTTGACTTCCAGCCCGCTATCCGGATGCTTGACCAGATGGGTTCCGGCCGGCGTGGGCGTGGGTATGGGAACCGGCGTCGGCGTAGCGGTAGGGATAGGCGTCGGGGCAATCGTCGGCGTGGCAGTTGGGGATTGCGTAGCCGTTGGCGGCGGCAAGGGAACCGGCGTCGGCGTCAAAGTCGGTTCCGGCGCGGCCGTAGGCGTCGGGGCTGCGGTGGGCGATTCAACCATTTCCGGAGTTGGCGCGGCCAAGGCCGCCGCCGGCATTGCCGCCGGCTCTGATGGACGGGGCGGTGGCGCGGCCGGGATGGATGGCGGCGGAGTGGCCCCACTTTCCTGATAGTTCTGCCAGATCGTCCAGCCCACATAGCCCAGGATAGCCAAGGCCGCCAGAACCAATATCCCGCCCCAGAGGCCGCCGGATTTGCGGGATTTAGACTTGCCCGAGGATTGAGCTAGCCGGTTGGCGGGCGGCGGCGGGTTATTTCCCGCCGGCGTAATGTCCCGGCCGCGCGAGCCTGGCCGGCCCTGCTGATGACCGCGGCGACGGGCCACGCAGGATACGCAAGTGCAGGCCGGCGGATGATTGCCGCGCACATAATCCCGGTCATTAACCGGCATAGACTACCTCAATCGACCCGGGTTGGGCCGGCGGCCGTTACCCTACCGGCTGTCGTCGGGCTTATCCGGCTCAAAGCCGAGGATAAATTCCTCAAACTCCGGGCTGTACGGAGTAATGCCGCGGGCGCGGGCTTCCCGCAAAGCCGCCAGCAACCGCTTGCGCTCCTCCTGCCGGCCCTTGTTAAGGATGGCCCGTACCGTCCTGGGGATAAGCAATTCCATGTCCACCAAGCCTTACGCCAGGACTACCGCCAACCGCGAATAGCCGGTGGCCCTTTCCCTACCGGGCGGCGTCGGTCTTATCCGGCTCAAAGCCGAGGATAAATTCCTCAAACTCCGGGCTGTCCGGAACGATGCCCCGGGCGCGGGCTTCCCGCAAAGCCGCCAGCAGCCGCTTGCGCTCCTCTTGCCGCCCTTCTACCCGGCCCTTGTTAAGGATGGACATTACCGTCTTGGGGATAAGCAGCTCCATGCGCGCCAATCCTTACGCCGGGGCTACCGCCAAGTGCGTATAGCCGGCGGCCGTTTCCCTACCGGGAGTCATCCGGTTTGTCCAGCTCAAAGCTGAGGAGAAGTTCCTCAAACTCCGGACTGTCCGGATCGAGGCCCCGGGCGCGGCCTTCCCGGTGCGCCGCGAGCATACGCTTGCGCTCCTGCTGGCGGCCTTTGTTAAGGATGGACCTTACCGTCTTGGGGATGAGCAACACCATGCGCCCCAAACCCTCCACTACGACCACCGCGACCAACGCATAGCCGGCGGCGGTGCTGAATACATTGGACAGCAACTCCACGTCGTCCCACTGGGCCAGGGTCCAGTTATGCCGGTACAGCAAAATCAGGACGGCAACCAGGTACACGAAGTAGTAGCCAATCCAATAGTTGCCAAGAATCCTTTCTACATTCCGCATGGCCCGATTATAGCATACGGCGGCCGGCGGCGATATATCCGCCGGCCGCCGCCGCGCCTTTCCCCCCTACTCCTCGTCCCCGTACTGTTCTTTCAGGGACTCGACCACCGCCGGGTCGGCCAGGGTGGTGGTGTCGCCCAGGGCGCGGCCCTCGGCCACATCCCGGGTAGCTTGGCGCTCCGGCCGTCGCGGGACTGCCCCAAGGCTTGCGGCCCCTTTTTTCGGCGCCCCCGTAGCGTCCGGATGTACCTTGACGCTGGCACTGTCCAGTCCCAAGATGGCCCACGATTCCGATGGCAAACCCCAACTCTTGCCGCGCGGCAAAGACCTGGGCCAGCACGCCCCGCTCGTTCCAGCGCGACCACCGCATATAGACGGTGTGCCAGTTGCCAAAGCTTTCCGGCAGACCCCACCCTTGGCAGCCCTGCTCTGCCAGATACAAGACAGCATTAAGAACCGCCAAGTTGGACAGCTTGACCCTCCCCCGCGCTACCGGGAACAGATGCTTGACCCGCTGATATTGCTCCTCGGTGATTTCCATGCCCCGGCGCCCTCCCCAACCCGGATTTGCCTTATATTCTGCCACCCCCTATAATTAGGGTGAACACGCCCTAGGGCCGTCCCTCAGCTACCCGCCCAGATCCTCGGCCGGGGTTACTTGCAGGGTGATGTTGAACCCATCCGGGTAGGTGGTGGTGTGGCCGCGCCCGGTCAAATCCTCAATCAGGCGCACATCCCCGGGCTTAAACTCGTGGGAAGTCCCGTCGCTGAGCCCGATAATGGTCCGGCCGACCACGCCCACTTGCCAGCGGCGACGCGGGGCCGGATGATAGTCGGAAAAATGCCCCGGCTCCCGCTGGGACACGCTGAAGTTCATCTGCGCCCCCTCCAGCCTAATCCCTTTCAAGGCGTCAGCCGCCAGTTCCTCAATGTGGGTTTCCCCATCCGCGCCGGTGAACATCCTGAACACGCCCATTAGCCGCCCTCCTTAAATGCTGTGCCGTATTGCCTTGCCTCCGCAGTTTAACATAACCGGGACGGACAACGCAGAGACGCCGCTCAGCCGGCAAACTGCCGGGCGTACCCCTCCTCCAGCCGGGCTACTCCGTCCGCCGGCAAGGGCGGCAAATCGGATGCGGCCACGGCATCCGCCACTTCCGCCACCGACTTGAATCCCGGAACTACCGTGGCGATCGCCGGCTGATCCAGGCAGTAGCGCAGGGCGACTTGGGACAGCGTGGCGTAAGGCCCGGCTTTCAGAAATTGCAGCTGGCGGGCCCGGGCAAAATCCCGGGCCACATCCGAATCCGCCGCCACCGGACGGTCTAAAGTATCGGTCAAAGCCCCGGCGGCATGAGCGCGGATACCGATGACGCCGATATTATGCTCCTGGGCCGCCGCCAGGGATTGGCCCTGGTCCATATCGTCAAAGCCGGCCGGCGGCGGCGACAAAGCGGATGGATTCAGCATATTGAACAGGATTTGCGCCGTGGCAAAGCGGCCGCTTTCCATCGTTTCCCGGACCGCGGCCTTTTGCCCGTCCCAAGCGGTCAGGCCGAGGAACCGGACTTTGCCCTCTTGCACCAACTCGGCCATAGCCTGCCCCAGGTTTTGGCAATCCGCGCTGTTCAGCAGCAGGGCATAGCGCGGCGGCGGGCCGACGGCGGCCATATACTGCCCCCGTTCCAATCCTATCTGGTGATGGATCTGGAGCAGGTCAATGTAGTCGGTGCTAAGGCGGCGCAGGCTTTCCTCTACCGAGCGGCGGATGGCGGCTAGCGGATTGGTCCGTTCCGTCTCCGATTGCAGCCGCACCTTGGTGGCGATATAGACTTCCCCCCGATGGCCGGCCAAGCCCCGGCCCAGGTTTTCCTCGGAACGGCCGCCGCCATACATTGGCGAAGTGTCAAAAAAGTTGATACCCAAAGCCAAAGCCCGTTGGACGGCGGCGATGCATTCGGCGTCGGTAGTTTCCCCCCAGACCTGGCCGATGCCGGCCCCGCCGAACCCCACTTCAGAAACTTCCAGGCCGGTGCGCCCCAAGATGCGGTATTGCATACAGAATTCCCCTTATGTGCTGGTCAAAGATGGATATGGATAGGGATGTGGATAGGGATGGGATACCCAAGCCGATGGTTGGGCCGGATCTGCTTTCCTTTCCTTGCGATGTTCCGGGCGGTCTAGGCGCTGCCGCCGCCATTGCCGCTTATCCCGCCATTGCCGTTCATCCCGGAGGTAGTCCCCGGCGGCGGTTCGGCAAAGGGGCGACCATCCCGCGCGGCGGCCAAGCGCCGCTCGTTCCAGCTTTCCCAAGCCTGTTGCTGGGCCGCCAGTTCCGCGGCCAATTTTTCCCGCTCGGCGGCGGCATCTACCGCGGCCGCCACGGCCGATTTGGTCCGTTCCTCTACTTCTGCCACGGCCGCTTTATTCCGTTCCTCCGCGGCCGCCACGGCCGTGGCAACCTTAGCATCCGCCGCCTTTTGCGCCCTTTCTACGCGGGCCTGATTGCTGCGTAGGGTGAAAATCATAATCAGCGCCTCCGTAGTAGAAAATCTGCCGGGCCGGGTAGCCAGCCCGGCGTTGTAGCCGTTGCCGCCTACGCTGCCGGGCCAGCAATCTAGGCGCTGCCGCTGCCGTTCATCCCGGAAGTAGTCCCCGGCGGCGGTTCGGTAAAGGGGCGGCCGTCCCGCTCGGCGGCCAAGCGCCGCTCGTTCCAACCTTCCCACGCCTGTTGCCGGGCCGCCAAGGCCGTTACGGTCCGTTCTTCCGCGGCCGCCGCAGCCGCCACGGCCGCTTTGGTCCGTTCCTCCGCGGCCTCCGCGGCCGCCACGGCCGTGGCCACCTTGGCATCGCCCGCCTTTTCCGCCCTTTCTACGCGGGCCTGGTTGCTGCGTAGGGTGAAAATCATAATTATCACCTCCGTAGTGAGAAATCCGCCGGACAGGGTAGCCAGCCAGGCGTTGTAGCCGTTGCCGCCCACGCCGCCCTGCCACAGGTAATGCCACCCGGGTTGCCCGGGGTTACTCAGGCTTTCCAGGTACGCCCCGACCGCCAGCCAGATTAGCAGCAGCCCCCAGACGACCACAATAAGCGGTCGCGGCAGGTCGGGTATCCAGGAAGGGATTTTCCATTCCTCCAACTCTACCTTATCACCTCCCTTTTCCCGGATCAGCCGGTTGTCCCGGGCTATTTCAGTTGCTTTCGCCCTACGCTTGGCCTGACCCGGTGGATTATCGGTTGCCCCGGGCGATTCCGGCCGCTTTGCCGGGCTTTGCCCTCCCGCAGCCGGTTCCGGATGCGCGGAAAGGGGATACCGGTCGACCGGGGGGCAAGTTCCGGTTACCCGGAAACGGCCCGATGACCCGATGAAAGGGAACCAGCCGCCCCGGCTACATCCCGGCCCTTTCCGCCGCCGCCCGCATACCCTTCAGGTAATCCACGCTGGCCGTTTGGAGCAGGCTGCCCACATTGCCATGAAAATACTGAACGCCCAAATCCAGATACTTGGGCACCAGGTTGTCCGGGCAGCTTACCCCCGCGCAGCGGCCGGCTTCCCGGATGATTTTCACCCCCCGCTCCATCTGCGCCTGCACCTCCGGGTGGGTCTGCTGCCCCGGATAGCCCATCGACTGGGACAAGTCGCCGGAGCCGATAAAGAACACATCCACTCCCGCAACCGTTACCAGTTCCTCCAGGTTGTTGATGGCTTCCACCTCCTCCAGCATCAGGCAGACCAGGGTATTGCGGTTGGCCGCCTTTACATAATCGGCGGTGGCGCCGGCAAAGCCGTAGCCGGCCGGCCGGCCGCGGCTGAAAATGCCCCGGTGTCCCTCCGGATGATACTTGACCGCAGCCACGGCGGCCGCCGCCTCGGCGGCGGTGTTGACATGAGGCACCTGCACGCCCCACGCCCCCCGATCCAGAAAGGGGGCGATAAACTCCGGCTTGTTGCTGATGGGCCGGACGATGGGCGCGATGCCGCTCAGTTCGGCGGCCCGCACCAGATCCTCGGCATTGTCCACGGTGATGGAGCCGTGTTCGTTGTCCAGCAGGATCCAGTCAAAGCCCAGGCCGCCCAGCATTTCCACCACCGGGGCGGCGGGAAAGGTCAGCATCACGCCGAAAACGGCCTGCCCGGCCGCCAGTTTCCCTTTAAGGGTATTCTCTTGCATAACTGCTCCTTTCGGGCGGCGGTCCGCCGGCGCCCGCTATAGGGTTGCTGCTGTCCTGCTCCGGAGTCCGGCCGGACGGACTTTGCCGGTCAGCGCTGTCGGGCAGGCGGTACAGGGTCAGGACATAGCGGCGCAGGGTAGCCCCGGCAATAATGCCGGCCATCGCCCCTACCAGTCCCGTCGTGCCGCCGGCCAGAGTAGCCAATCCCCGGGATTCCATCGCCTGCCCGTCAATGCTGGGCATCTGGATGATGGCAAAAAACAGGCCCAGGATAGCCCCGATAATCAGCCCGATGCCGCCGCCGATAATCAGCCCCTGGTATCGTTCCCAGAACCCCCGGCCGCCCGGCCAAGCCACGGTTTCGGCGATGACCACCGGGATCGCGCCGGCCCCCAGCCCCAGGATGGCCCAGCCGATCGCCTCCTCCATCAAGACCGGCGGCAGATGCCGGGGATTGGGTTCAATGTAAAGCCAGAGCAGGCCCAGGTTGGCCGCCAGCGGCATTGCGATGACGGCCGCCGCTACCGTGGCCAGGGCCAGCAGCCCGTCAACTACCCGATTTCCGGTAATGTTCATTCGTCTCCTTGCCGTTGCTTGCGGTTTAAGTTGCTTGGCAGTTTGTCCGGATTGCCGCCGGGACGGTCTATCCGCTCATCCTGAACTAGGGGGTAATCTATCCGCTCATCCTGAACTTGTTGAAGGATGGGTTTGACCGGATTTATGCCGGGGCTAGTCTATCCGCTCATCCTGAACTGGTTGAAGGATGGGTTTGACCGGATTGCCGCCGGGGCTAATCTATCCGCTCATCCTGAACTTGTTGAAGGATGGTTTGGCCCCGCCCGCTTTCCGGCGGCACCTTACCGTCCTTCCCGCGTAAGCGGGAATCCCGCGCCCGCAGAAATCCGGCCTTGCCCCGCCCCCTTGCCGGCGGGATAATGTTGAATATAATTAAGGATATTACTGATAGTGCGCCCGGTCAATTGTCTTGCGGTAGGATAAAAGCCGTTGTATCCTTGCCTTGACGGGTGGTGGGACGGCGAAAACGGGCAAAAAGGAATCCTCGAAAAATATCTTGACAGCAAGGATTGACCGGTATATATTCCTTGCTACTAGTTAATCCGTGTCCCTTTTTAACGCGGATTTAACCCTTTCGGCGCCCATCCAACGGGATTTTAATGATTCAGGAGGTAGGTTGCCTAGCGGAGAAGTATTAGTATCGTAATTCCCCGGTTCCCCAGCAGCCAACTAAGGCAGGCTGCATCCGGACATAACCAAGGAGGCTTTGAGAATGTCCTATCAGTGGTTAAAGAAACCCAAGATGCTGCTGCTGGCGACGACGGCTATGCTGGCCTTGGCCCTCGTGGCGTGCAGCTCGGCCGCCCCCACGGCCGCGCCGGCGGCGCCCACCACCGCTCCGCCGGAGGCCATGGCTGAGCCGGCGGCCCCGGACACCCCCGCCATGGCCGAGCCGGCGGCCCCGGCCCCCACCGCCGTAGCGGCTCCCGCGGATCCGCCGGCCGATGGGTCGATGGACACGGGCGAATCCATGGCGATGTCGGACGCCACCCTGACCATCCCCGACCATGTCCAGAACTTCTACGGGGAAGTGGTTTCCGGGGGGCGGCTGCGGATTAACTACGAGGATCCCCTGGAACACGCCAACGCCTGGGGCGCCGGTTCCGGCGTAACCGACCGCTACCGGATGCCCACCGGCGCGCTGCTGGTAATGGAAAATCCCTACGACTCCGGCGCGCCCATCATCCCCGACCTGGCCCAGAGCTGGGAAATCAACGATGCCCTGGACGGAATTACCTTTAACTTCCGCCCCGGCACCACTTGGCACAACGGCGACGCCTTTACCTGCGAGGATACCCGGTTCTCCTTCGAGACCATGATTACCGAAAACGGCATCACCGCCAGCTATATGAAAAGCCGCCTGGCCAACGTCGGCGACGACTCTGGCGCCGGCATCCACGGCTTGACCTGCGTCGACGATATGACCCTGCAAATCAACTTCGTCGGCCCCAGCAGCGAAAGCGTGCTGCTGCTCCCCCTGGCCAACCGCCGGGCCCAGACTTTCAACAAAGCCTGGTTCCAAGCCGGCGGCGAGGAAGCCATGTTCCAGGATGTTTCCGTCGGCCTGGGCCCCTTTATGTGGCGGGAAGGCCAGTCCGTTGGGGTGGACACCCAGTATTTCGACAAGAACCCCAACTACTACTTCGAGGGCCTGCCCTACGTGGATGAACTGGTTATCAACGGCATCCTCGACGAATCCACCCAGCAGGCCACCCAGCTGGCTCATCAGACCGACTGGCACTGGGTCCGCAACTGGGGGCAGTACGCTTCCTATGTGGAGCATGACCAGATTATGACGGTCATCCGGGCCACCCGGGGCAACTTCCGCCTGTGGATTAACCCCCGCATTCCGCCCTTTGACAATGTCGAAGTGCGGCAGGCCATCGTGATGGGCATTGACCGCAACGCCGCCATCCAGGTCCTGCAGGACGGCAACGCCGCCGTCGGCGGGTTCGGCTACGCCCCCGGCAGCCCCTGGGAACTGACCGATGAACAGCTCTGCTCCGTCCCCGGCTGGTGCGTATCCCAGGATATGGAATCCGTCCGGGTCGAAGCCAAGGCTCTCCTGGACAGCAACAACTTCGACTATGACGAAACCTATCTGTTCACCGTCGAGGGCGACGAGCAGGTAGGCGCCCGGGCCACTTTCCTGCAAGAGCAGCTGCGGCTCCTGGGCATCAAGACCGACTTCGACCTGGTGGAAACCATTGCCTACCGCAAGCTGGAGTCGGACGGCACTTGGGGCGCGTTCAAGCCCGGCAACAACACCGTAACCGCGGACGACCCCAACGCCGGCGTGGCGGCCTTCCTGCGCTGCGACTCCGCCGGCAATCACTGGACGCCCAACGGCCCCTGCGATGAAAGCATCGTAGCGTTGCTGGATCAGGCCCAGGTCGAGTTGGATCCGGCCAAGCGCAAGGCTCTCTCCGACCAGATTGAGCTGGCCGCGATGCGGGCCTACGGTTCCTTCCCGGTCTATTGGGAACAGGAAGCGGTGTCCTTCTGGCCGGAAGTCAACGGCTACTCCCACTTCCCGGCCCCCAACGGCTCCTTCCTCAAGTTTATGCACTTGTGGATTGACCCGGCGGACATGGACAACACCGGCAACTCCGGGCAGACCAGCGGCGTGCCGGGCGGGGCCTAGTCCCTACCCCCAGCGCGCCTAACGGTTAAACGCCACAACTGAACACAGGCCATCCATCCTTTGCGGTGGGTGGCTTGTGTTATCCAATGCGAATCCTTTACAGTCAGACCCGTATCCCTTACGGTCATAACCGTATCCCTTACGGTCATTCCCGAATCCTTTGCCGGCAAGGAGAATCCTGAACGGTCATAACCGAATCCTTTACAGCCATAACCGAATCCCTTACGATCATACCCGAACCCTTTACCGTCCTTCCCGACCCTTTACCGTCATTCCCGCGTAAGCGGGAATCCCGGACGGCGCTGACAGTAACGGGATTGACTATTCACTACCTTTCTGGATTCCCGCTTACGCGGGAATGACGGTCGGCGGCGGTAAAATGATGGCAGGATCGGCAGAATGACGGTCTGCGGACTGTAGAATGACGGTAGGAGATCGTCAGGTATATGCAATTGCCCGGTTTTGCCCTCAATCCCTTGACAGACCCAGCAAATCCAATATAATCAGCAAAACCGGCTTTACCGCGGCGGCGTAGAACTATCCAAAGCGGCCAGTCCGGCCCCAGCGGCTAACCGGGCCTCCCGACTTTCCGGCGGACGCCGTCAACCACCCGTGAGGTGTGTACCCTATGCGGACTTATCTGATTAAGCGGTTCCTCCTGTTCTTTCCCACGGCCTTTTTTGTGTCGGTGGTCATTTTCGGGATGCTGCAATTCATCCCGGGGGACGCCGCCGACGCCCTGCTCCTGGGCGGCACTCCCGGCGAAGCCTACGATCCCACGGAAGGGCAGGCCGAGCGCATCCGGGAGCAGCTGGGGCTGGACGACCCCATTCCGGTGCAGTATGCCCGCTGGCTGGGCAACTTCATCCAGGGTGACTTCGGCATCTCCTGGAACAACCGCAAGCCGGTTATCGAGCGGATGGCCTCCCGCATTTTCCTCAGCTTCGAGCTGGGCCTCCTGGCGGTGCTGCTGGCTACTTTCCTGGGTACTATCGGCGGCGTCATTTCCGCCGTAAAGCAGGACAAGTGGATTGACTATGCCCTGCGCTCGGCCAGCATGACCTTGCAGGCGATGCCCGGGTTCTGGCTGGCCCTGATGGTCATTGCCGGCTTGGTCGCCATCTGGGGCTGGAAACCGCCCATCGAATACCGCCACTTGTGGGATGACCCGGTGCGGAATCTGTCGGTGCTGCTGCTGCCGGCTTTCCTGGTCGGCTTGCGGAGTTCGGCGGAAATCCTGCGGATGACCCGCTCCTCCGTGCTGGAAGTGCTGCGGGAGGACTATGTCCGCACCGCCGAGGCCAAGGGCTTGTACCGTTCCCGGGTTCTGGGCCAGCACGTGCTGCGGAACGCCCTGCTGCCGGTCAGCACCCTGGCCGGCTTCGAGGTAGTGTTCCTGATGAGCGGGCAGGTCATCATCGAGCAGGTGTTCAACCTGCACGGCATCGGCAAGCTGTTCATCCAGGCGGTCGGCAACCGGGACTATCCGGTAGTGCAGGCCATCGTAATGTTCATTGCCCTGGTAGTGCTGCTGGCTAACCTGGTGGTGGACATCATGTACGCGTGGCTGGATCCGCGCATCCGCTACACCTGACCCAAGAATGGGGGGCGGCCCAAAGGCAGAACGGCCCGGCCGCCCCCGCGCCCGATTGGCTCTTTGCTTTGGCGGTTTCCGCTCACTCTGAACTTGTTGAAGGGGCATCCTGAACCGGTTCAGAATAAAATAGCCGGGAGCCAAAGAAACCGGATTAAGAGAATCCTTGCATCCTGAAAGCCGGCCGGCGGTCTGAACCGGCCCTTTCGTCAAAGGGGATTTCCATGGTTACGCCCAATGAAACGGCCAGTCCCGACACCATACGGGAGAGCCTGCTGACGGCCGAGCCGCCGCGGCGTCCGGGGTTTTTCAAGTATACCCTCTACTACTTCCGGCACAAGCTGCTGGGCACGGTAGGGCTGTGCATCGTCGTGGTGATGATCCTGCTGGCGATTTTTGCCGACTTCATCGCCCCCTACGCCTACCAGGAGCAGAACTACGAGCAGCTGCTGACCGCGCCCAGCCCCGAGTTTTTCTTTGGCACCGACAACTTCGGGCGGGACATCTTTTCCCGCATCGTCCACGGCGCCCGCATCTCCATGCTGGTCGGTTTCCTGTCGGTAATCGTCGGCACCGGCATCGGGGCCATCATCGGCCTGATTTCCGGCTTTATGATGGGCAAGGTGGACGCGGTAGTGCAGCGCGGCGTGGATGTGTGGATGTCTTTCCCCGACCTGATCCTGGCCCTGTTTATCGTCGCCGTTTTCGGCAATACCCTGCCCAATGTGATTCTGGCGATTGCCGCCACCATCCTGCCCCGGGGGGTGCGGGTTATCCGCTCCTCGACCATTGCCATCCGGGAAATGGATTACACCCTGGCGGCCCGGTCCATTGGCGCCTCGGATATGCGGACGATGCTGCGTCATGTGATGCCCAACACGGTAGCCCCTTTCCTGATTATCATGTCCTCGATGTTCGGCACGGCCATTCTCACCGAGGCCGGGTTGAGCTACCTGGGCTTGGGCATTTCCGAACCGACGCCCTCTTGGGGGCGGATGTTGACCGGCCAGGCGGCCCAATACGCCCCGCGGGCGCCCTGGATTATCGCCTTTCCCGGCATTTTCCTGACCATCACCGTAATGGGCTTTGCTTTCTTTGGCGACGCCCTGCGCGACTTGTTCGACCCCCGGCAGCGCGGCCGCTAGGCAAGGCGGCCAACCGGCCCGGCCCATTGCCGTCTAAACCGTCCTTCTCCCCTTTCGGGGGAAGGACGGCAAAAATCCGGCGGCTATCTATTCCGGCAATTTCAGGAGGCACCGGTGCGTACTATCGACATTCATGCCCATGTGACGCCCCAATCCTTTATCCAGGCCATGCAGGCCGGCCGGGAATGGCACGGCTTGGAAGTCCGCCCCCTGGACTTGGAGCCGGAACTGGAATGGACGCCGGAACAGCGTCTCCGGGATATGGATTCCCTGGGCGTGGATGTGCAGGTAGCCTCCACCGGGGCCCAGTTCTACTTTTACGGCCGGGACGCCCAGACCATTGCCGGGATGCACCGGGAATGCAACGATGAAGTCCACCAGATGACGGTGGACTATCCGGAACGCTTCCGCGGCTTTGCCCAGATCCCGATGCAGGATGTCGACTTGGCGATTGCCGAGCTGGATCGCTGCGTCAATCGGCTGGGCATGGTCGGGGCTATGATTGACGATAAGGTCAACGGCAAAACCTTTGACGAGCCGGAGTTCTTGCCGCTGTGGAAAGCCGCCGAGCAGATGGGGGCGGTCATCTTTATCCACCAGGGCGGCGGCACCCTGGTACGGCCGCGCACTACCGACTATCACCTGCCCAACACCGTGGGCAATCTGGTGGATCGGGCGGTGACTTTCGCCTCTTTTGTAATGGGCGGGGTAATGGACGCCTGCCCCGACTTGAAAATCTGCCTGGCCCACGGCGGCGGCTATACCTGCTACGGCATCGGGCGGATGGATCGCAGCTGGGATGTGGGCCGCCTGCCGCAAATCCCCCAGCCGCCCAGCGCCTACCTGAACCGCTTTTACTACGACTGCCTGACCCACAGCGAATCCGCCCTGCGGATGCTGATTGACCTGGCCGGCATCGACAAAATCGTTTTCGGCACCGACTGGCCCTTTGATATGAAAATCGATTGGCCGGTGGCTTGGGTCTTGGGCCTGGAAAGCCTGACTCAGGACGAAAAGGAAGCCATCCTTTGGAAAAATATGGAACGGCTGCTGGGGGTGTAACCAAGGCAATCGCCTACAAGAACCGTCCTTCCCGCGTAAGCGGGAATCCGGCGGCCGCGGCCTTTCGAGATTCCCGCTTGCGCGGGAATGACGGTAGATAGGTTGCCAAAGATAGGCAATTGTCCGCCTGGCAACCGGTTCCGGGTGGCCCCGGCAACCATTTCCGGGTGACCCTTCAACAAGTTCAGGGTGAGCGGATAACGGATAAGGGCAAAGGCCGCCGCCAACCGGAGGTGAAAAATTGCGGAGCATCGATATTCACGCGCACCTGACCCCCCAATGTTTCATTCGGGCGATGGGGGCGGGCCGGGAGTGGCACGGGGTCAAACCGGGGGAAATGCGGATCGGCCCCCGCAACGCCTGGACGCCGCAGCAGCGCATCGACGATATGAACTCCCTGGGCGTCGATGTCCACGTCGTCTCCACTTTCAGCTTTTACTACTACTACGAGCGGGACGCCCAGGTCATCGCCGGGATGCACCGGGAGTGCAACGACGAGGTCTATCAGATGACCGTGGACTATCCCGACCGCTTTAAGGGCATGGCGATCATCCCGATGCAGGATGTCAAGTTGGCCGTGGCCGAGCTGGAGCGCTGCGTCAGTGGGATGGGTTTCGTCGGGGCGATGATTGACGACCATGTCAACGGCAAAACCTATGATGACCCGGAGTTTATGCCCCTGTGGAAAGCCGCCGAGGCTATGGGCGCGGTTATGCTGGTGCATCAGCAGGGCGGCCGCACCCTGGTGCGCGACCGCAATCCCCGCTACCACCTGCACAACACCATTGGCAATCTGGTCGACCGGGCCGTTACCTATGCCAGCTTCGTCTTTGGCGGGGTAATGGACGCCTGCCCCGACTTGCGGGTCTGCCTGTGCCACGGCGGCGGCTATGCCTGTTTCGGGGCCGGCCGGATGGATCGCGGCTGGCAAGTGCGCTCCGAGGCCCGGGTGAACATAAAACAGCCGCCCAGCAGCTACCTGAACCGGTTCTACTACGACTGCCTGACCCACAGCGAGCCGGCCCTGCGGATGTTGATTGACGCCGTGGGCATTGACCAAGTGCTGTTCGGCACCGACTGGCCGGCGGATATGGCGATTGACTGGCCGGTTTCCTGGGTGCTGGGCCTGGAAAGCCTCACTATGGCGGAAAAAGAGGCCATCCTCTACAAAAATATGGAGCGGCTGCTGGGCATCTAACCCCCGCCCCTAATCCGCTCACCCTGAACCTATTTGAGTCCGCTCATCCTGAACTTGTTGAAGGATGGCCCAACCGAACCCGTCCCAGGAAAGGATACCCAATGCGTAGCATCGACATTCACGCCCACTCCACCCCCCAATGCTTTCAGCGGGCCGTCCTGGCCGGCCAGGACTGGCACGGCATGACCGCCGCCGATGGGGAACTATTCAATCCCCGCAACGCCTGGACGCCGGAACAGCGCATCGCCGATATGGACTCCCTGGGCGTGGATATTCAGGTAGTTTCCACCTCCCCCGGCTTTTACCAGTATCACCAGGAGCCCGCCGTTACCGCCGCCATCGCCCGGGACTGCAACGACGAAATCCGCCAGATGACCCTGGACTACCCCCAGCGGCTGGCCGGCTTGGCTATCCTCCCGATGCAGGATACCCCGGCCGCCGTGGCCGAACTGGAGCGGGCCGTGCTGCAACTGGGTTTCCAGGGAGCTATGATTGGCGACCAGGTCAACGGCAAAACCTTTGACGAGCCGGAATTCCGGCCCCTCTGGAAAGCGGCCGAGGAAATGGGCGCTCTGATCTTTATCCACCAGGGCGGCCAGACCATCGGCTCGGAACGGCAGCCCCGCTACCATGTCCGCAACACCATCGGCAACCTGGCCGACCGCACCGTTACCTTTGCCGCCTTTGCTTTCGGCGGGATAATGGATCAATTTCCCGACCTGAAAATCTGCCTGGCCCACGGCGGCGGCTACGCCTGTTTCGGGGCCGGCCGAATGGATCGCGGCTGGCAGGTGCGCGCCGAGGCCCGGGTTAATATCCACCAGCGGCCCCGCAACTACCTGAGCCGCTTTTACTACGACTGCCTGACCCACAGCGAGCCGGCCCTGCGGATGTTGATTGACTCCGTAGGCATTGACCGGGTAGTGCTGGGCACCGACTGGCCGGCCGATATGCGGATTGACTGGCCGGTCTCCTGGGTAATGGGCTTGGCAAGCCTGACCTTGGCCGAAAAAGAAGCCATCCTCTACAAAAACCTG
This sequence comes from Dehalococcoidia bacterium, assembly GCA_965203435.1. GTDB lineage: Bacteria > Chloroflexota > Dehalococcoidia > Lucifugimonadales > UBA3495 > CBDBCU01. The sequence continues at coordinate 324,796 of CBDBCU010000006.1, forward strand.
GAGCGGCTGCTGGGGCTGTAGGGGGTGGCGGCGACCCGGTTTGCGTCAGCAAATTCCGCTCATCCTGAACTTGTTGAAGGATGAATAGCCTATAGCCGGGAGTATCAAGGCAGGGGTGGGTTGCCAAGCCCGCCCGGCATACCTAACCTCGAATCGGAGCAAAGCGGTGAACTACAAACTTCCACTGATGGTGTTTCTGGTAGCCTTGGCCGCCCTGGCCTGCGGGCCGGCGGCTGATTCCCCGGCTGTGTCCCCCGTCGGTTCTGAGGCGGGGAGCGCGGTTTTGCCGGCTACTATGCCGCCATCCCCTAGCTCTGAAGCGGGAGTTGCGGCTTTGCCGGCCGATTCGCCGCCGTCCCCTGGCTCTGAAATGGAGCCTGCGGTTTTGCCGGCCGACCCTCCGGCGGCGGCGACCCCAAGCAGCGGTTCTGACTTCCCGACCATTGCGCCTACCCCGGACCTCCCAGCCACCAAAGCGGCCCTTGAGGCCATTGACGCGCACCGGCGGCAAGTGGAACTGGCTACCCGCACCGCCATTGAAGCCCAACAGGAAGCGGAGCGCTACGCCGCTGCTTTGGAAGCCACCCGGGTGGCGGAACTGCCCACGCCGACTCCCTTGCCTACGTCCACCCCTTATCCCACCCCAACTCCGCAACCAACCTACCCGCCGCAGCCCACTCCGACCCCTACGCCGATCAATGTACCTTATCCCGCTATACTCAAAGGGACGGTATCTCGAGAGGTCTTTGAGCAGTTTGAACGAATGTGCCTCAACGGGAAGCTCTGGCAAGAGCCTTTTTATGGCGGAAGGGTCGTGCCCGCCCCTCAGCCCAGTTTTGATGGTGATTACACCCGGGAGCGGATTGCGGGATACGCTTGGTCGACTGATAAGAGTGAGATACATCTTTATTTCGGTTATGATATTCGTTTGATTTGCATAGAAGTTCCCTTGAACTACATCTTGGACTTTGAATTTGATTGTCCAAGCAAACCCGGAGCCTGTGCCTTGTATGAACCGCGACCCTTTCGTCTTACGGGGCCTGGCAACTACCTCCGGTTCGTTATTGAGAATGTCTATGATCCGAGGTACCAGTTTCGCGATGGTACTTGGAAAATGCGTTATACTTGCGTCGCGCACCCGTGCGGCGAAACTGTCGCTCGTATGCTCGAGTTGCGCCCGTAACTCACAAGAATTGCCCCTGCAAAGACGCCACGGCTAGGAGTCTTGCAAGGGCAATCCATGTGAGTCACGGGCGGGCCGGACTTGGGGGCGACACACCCTAAGGCGTGTTGTCTTTCAGGGACACGTACTTGGCTAATTTCCGACCGTAGCCAATCTCGGTACCCCAGTCGTTTTTTGGCGGGGTCAGGTTGGCGGCTCTTGCCACAGCCGCGTTGTTGTTCAACTCATCAAGCGCGCTGGCATACTTGATAGAGAACAGGACTACCGACGCAGCCTTTTCATTCTCAGGCGCGTTCCGGTACTCCTCTTTCAACTTCTCGCCCAGTTCGTCAACCGTCATACTACCTCCTTTTAGCAGGATAAATAGACTATACCACTAACCCGGCGGGCTTTGCAAACCGCCCGAAAGGCGGCGGCAGCTCCTTGCTGTAACGGATGATTTTGAGCTGACCGCTTATTGCCACTTTCCAAAACCTTTGTCAGCGATTAAACTATGTAAGTCAGACGCTGGAAAGTCTGTCCTTGGCCGACCCGCCCCAAATTGTAGCAAGGAGGGAGTCAAATGGGTTACAGTGTCAACCTTGACAAGCCTGAGAGCCGGGCGACAGTCCATACCTTTGACGAGGCCGGGAGTTGCCCGCCGCAGGATAAGCAGCCGGCGGATGGCGATTGGCTCGGGCCCTTTGCCACGCGGGAGGAAGCTATGGAAGCGGCCCAAAAGACGGGGCGGCGAGTCCATTGCTGCCAACGCTGCAATCCCTAAACCGGACGCGAGCGTCGTCCTCTGACCCGGGGGATAACCCGAACTTATGAAAATCAGGAGTAACCCTCGCCATGCGGTCTATTGACATCCACGCCCACATCAGCCCGGCCGGCTATCTGCGCGCCCTGGAAGCCGGCGAGGATTGGTACGGCATCGCCGCCGAAGCCGACGACTTTCATCTGACCATCCCCCGCACTATGTGGACGCCGGAGCAGCGGCTGACCGATATGGATTCCATCGGCGTGGATGTCCACATCCTCTCCACCAACGCGGCCTTTTACTTCTACGAAAAGGACGCCGCCACCGTGGCCGCTATGGATCGGGAATGCAACGACTATGTGGCCCAGCTGGTCAAGGATTACCCCGACCGTTTTGCGGGCCTGGCGAACCTGCCGATGCAGGATGTCCCGGCCGCCGCCGCCGAACTGGAACGCGCCATGACGCAGTTGGGCCTGAAGGGGGCCATGATTGGCGACCATGTGAACGGCAAAACCTTTGACGATCCGGAGTTTTTCCCGCTGTGGGAAGTGGCCGAAAAGACCGGGGCCGTTATCCTGATTCATCAGGGCGGGGATACCTTGGTCAGCCCCCGCCTGAACCGCTATCATCTGCCCAACACTATCGGCAATCTGGCCGACCGGGCCGTTACCTTTGCCAGCTTTGTCTTTGGCGGGGTGATGGATAAGTATCCCGACCTGCGGATTTGCCTGTCCCACGGCGGCGGCTATACCTGTTTCGGGGCCGGGCGGATGGATCGCGGCTGGCAGGTGCGTTCCGAGGCCCGGGCTAACATCGTCCAGCCGCCCAGCAGCTACCTGAACCGCTTTTACTACGACTGCCTCACCCACAGCGCGGCCGCCCTGCGGATGCTGATTGACCAGGTGGGCGTGGACAAGGTGCTGTTCGGCACCGACTGGCCCTTTGATATGTGCATCGACTGGCCGGTGGCCTGGGTGCTGGGCCTGGAAAGCCTGACGCCGGCGGAAAAGGAAGCCATCCTTTACAAGAACCTGGAGTCCCTGCTGGGGCTGTAGGCCATTCCGCCGGGCGGCTCAAACGAAAATCAGGAGAGGGATAATGCGGAGCATCGACATCCACGCCCATATCGCCCCGGCGGTGGCGGCCCAGCTCCCGGCGGGGCAGGAATGGCACGGCTTTACCCGCCAGGAAATCAACGGCCGCCAGTTTCTGGTGCAGCCGGGCAAGCGGCAGTGGCTGCATCCCAAGTACCAGCTGACCCCGGAACAGCGCATCGCCGAAATGGACGCCCTGGGGGTGGATGTCCAGGTGCTGACCACCTGGGTCGGCCTCTATAACTACGATCTGCCGGCCGCGGTGGGCGCCGCCATCGCCCGGGATTGCAACGACTATGTGGCCGAATTGACCCGCAGCCATCCGTCCCGCTTTGCGGGAATGGCTACCCTGCCCATGCAGGACCTGAACGCCGCTATTGCCGAACTGGAGCGGGCGGTTAGTCAGCTGGGCCTGAAAGGGGCGCAAATCAACGACCAGGTCAACGGCAAAACCTTCGACCACCCGGACTTTACCCCTTTCTGGCGGGCGGTCGAGGAAATGGGCGCGCTGATTTTCTTTCATCAGGAGGGGGACGATACCATCGTCGCCCCCCGGGATACCAAGGGCTACTTTATCGACAATTCCATTGGCAACCTGGCCGACCGGGTCGTTACCTTTGCCACCCTGGTATTCGGCGGCGTATTGGATCAGTTCCCGGCCTTGAAAGTGTGCCTGGCCCACGGCGGCGGCTTTGCCTGCTTTGGCGCCGGCCGCCTGGATCGGGGCTGGCAAGTGCGTTCCGAGGCCCGGGTCAATATCCCCCAACCGCCTAGCGCCTACCTGAACCGGGTTTATTACGACTGCCTGACCCACAGCGAGGCGGTGCTGCGCTATATGATTGACGCCGCCGGCATTGACCGCATTTTCCTGGGTAGCGACTGGCCCTACGATATGGGCATCGACTCCCCGGTGGAATGGGTGCAGGGCTTGGCAAGCCTGACCCCAGAGGAAAAAGACGCCATCCTCTGGAAAAACCTGGAGCGGGTATTGGATCTTTAACCGCCGCCCGTTCAATGGCGTATCGAAACCGTCATTCCCACGAAAGTGGGAATCCAGAGTAACCGCCGCCCGGTTTGTCCAAAAGCCGGGCCAATCTGGTATCATAGGCTAACCCGCCGCAATCCAATCCCAAGGGGAAACAAGGAGGCCGTTATGCTGGCTGACCCCATCCGCCTCAAGAACATCAACCACATCACCTACAATGTGCGGGACAAAGACGCCGCCCTGCGCTGGTACGAGGAGGTCCTGGGGCTGAAACAGATTCCCAAGATGGTCAACAGCGACCATCTCTACTGGCTGCAACTGCCCAGCGGGGCCATGGTTCACATCATCGAGAACCCGGATGCCCCCTCCGCGCCCTCCCACCACACCGCCTTTGAGGTGGACGACATCGAAGCCTCCCGGGACTATTTCCTCGGCCAGGGCGTCGAGACCACGGAAATCCAGACCCGCAACGACGGGCAGCGGGCCTTTTACATCAACGACCCGGACGGCAACCGCATCGAGCTTTGCACCATTTCCGGGTTCGGCGTGCTGGTTTAAGGATTCCGCCCGGTTGCGGCGATTCCGCTCACCCGGAACTTGTTGCCGGGTCATCCGGAACTTGTTGCCGGATGAATGCGCCGCTACCGCCCGGAGCCGCTTTAATCCCGGCCGGGCCAACCCGGCCGCCATCCGACACAGCGAGGCAAACGATGAAACTGGTTTTCTTTGACGATTTCAAGCTGGGCGTGGTCAAAGGCGATGCGGTGGTGGATGTTTCCGCCGCCGTCAGCGGCGTCCCCCACACCTCGCCCCAGGACCTGATAAATCGGGTCATTGCCGATTGGTCCCAGCATCGGGACGGCATTGCCGCCCGGGTCAACGCGGAAAGCGGCGTAGCCCTCAGCGCGGCCCAGCTGCGGCCGCCCCTGCCCAAGCCCTACACCATCGTCTGCATGGCGGTGAATTATATGGAGGATGGCACCCGTTCCGAGCCGGCCCCCATCAACGCCTTTCTCAAATCGCCGCACTGCATCATCGGCCCCGACGACACCGTGCTGCTGCCGGACATTCCGGCCACCATCTTTGAGTTCGAGGCGGAAATGGCCTTGGTCATCGGCAAGCGGGCGGTGAATGTGCGGCCGGAGGATGCCTACGATTACATCTTTGGCTACCTGAACTTCATCGACGGTTCGGCCCGGGGCGTGCTGCCGCCGGGCAACACCTTCTATCAGATGAAATCCCGGGCCACCTTTGCCCCCATCGGCCCCTGGATTGTAACCGCCGACGAGTTCCCCAACCCGCTGAACCGGCAGGTCGTGCTGAAAGTCAACGGCGAAACCAAGCAGAACTACAACACCAGCGATATGGCCCACCAGATTCCCCGCATAATGGAGTGGGTCACTTCCATCCACCCCCTGGAGCCGGGGGACATCGTAGCCACCGGCACCAACCACCGCGGCCTCAGCGCCCTGATGGATGGCGATGTCCTTGACCTGGAAGTAGAGGGCTTGGGCAACCTGCATATCAACTTCCGGGATGACCTGAAACGCCAGTGGCTGCGGGAAACCCGCCTCGACCGCCAGAACCAGGGCTTTGACACCACCACCCCGCAAATCAGCGGCAAGTACGCCGAAAGCAGCTAAGCGGCGGGCAACGGCATCGCCAAGGGTATCGGTCAGGGGTTTCCGGTTTGCCCGTAAACCCCTTTTCTTTGGTCAGCAGTACCTGGGCGGCGTATGCTATAATTCCCAGCAATTTCAGCGGGAGGGATACCGATGGTTGCGCCCGATAGCGAAACTGCCGCGCCGGTCAAAAAACGGAAACGGGTCAGCCGCCAACAATTGACCCGGGAGATTTGGTCGGAAGCGGAGCAGGCGGTAAAGGCCGTGGCCCGCCGCCGCGGCTGGCCCCACGAAACCTATGATGACCTGTACGAAGCGGTACGGGAGCTGGCTAAGGAACATCCCGACCGGTGGATGGAACTGATTGCCGGCTTCGGCGGCTCTTGTAGCCTGTACCGGGATAATCTCATCCATCCCTTTATGGATATGTATGAGATCAAGTCCTCTCGGCCGGCGGTCCAGGAGTTTATCGCCCTCCTGGAAACCCTTGAGCCGGCGCGGTAGAGCCAAGATGCCGCTTACCGTGGCCGAACATATTGCCGAAGCCCGGGATTCGGCGCTGACGGCGGAACGCCTTTACGGGGAAAACCGTCCTTTGCAGGGGGCGGAAATAACTTGGTGTTCCGTAAAACACGCCATCAATGCCATCGGACTGGCCCAGGGCCGGCGGTATGACAGCTACCGCCAAAAGAAAGGCATCGTGACTTGGCTGGAGCGGCAGGAGGGCTATGCTGACTTGGGGCGGCAATTGGATTATGCCCGCCGCCTGCACGTGGATTCCGACCACGGGCGACTGGATGCCCAGCAGATAGCGGAAGCTCGGTCCATAACCGCCCTCTTGCTGAATCGCCTGCTGTCCATAGTGGAATTGGGACAATAGCGAGGCAAAAATGGCATCCCAAGCCGGATGCGAACCCGGGCCCCGCTGTTTAACCGGCCGCCGCGTTCTATGCTATAATTCCAAGCAATTTCAGTGGGAGGGATACCGATGGTTGCGCCCGATGGCGAAACCGCCGCGCCGGTCAAAAAACGGAAACGGGTCAGCCGCCAGCAGCTGACCCGGGAGATTTGGTCGGAAGCGGAACAGGCGGTAAAGGCCGTGGCCCGCCGCCGCGGCTGGCCCCACGAAACCTACGACGACCTGTACGAAGCGGTGCGGCGGCTGGATGCCGAGAACCCCCATCCGCTCCAGAGCTTCCTGACCTCCTTTCAGGCTTGCCACTTGTTTCGGGATAATGTCCAGTACGATTTTATGGACCTGGCCGAAATAAGGGATTTTCAGCCGATGGCGAAACGGTTCGTCCAACGGCTGGAAAAGCTCTAACCGGGCCGGCGGGAGAACTCTGTTGACTCCGGAGGAGCATATCGCTGAATCCAGGGATTCAATCCTGACCGCGGAACGGCTTTACCACGAAAACCGCCCCTTGCAGGGCGCGGAAATAATGTGGTGTTCCGTAAAGCACGCCATCAATGCTGTCGGTGTACGGCGGGGATGGCGCTATGGCACTTATGGACAGAAGCGGGGCATCATAATCCGCTTGGAAGCTGAGGGGCATTCCGACTTGCTGGATTTGCTCTCCTCAGCCCGGCGGTTGCACACCGACTCTGACCATGGCGTCTTGAGGGTTCAGGAAATTGCCGCCCACCGGAGCGCGTCGGTTACGCTGGTCGAACGCTTGCTGTCCATAGCGGAATTGGGGTAAAGGCAAGGCAAAAATGGCGTCCCAGGCAGGATTCGAACCCGCGACCCGCTGCTTAGAAGGCAGCCGCTCTCTCCTCTGAGCTACTGGGACGGGCAGCGGCCGGCCCTTTTCCGCCCGGCCGGGATCTGCAATCTAATCCAATCTTAATTAGTTGCCTTATCAGGTGTCAAGGCAGACGGCGATGGGTTACAATGGCTTTGCGGGGCTGCCGGGGCCGGTTAATCCCCTGGCCCTGCCCGCCATTGCTTTGTTGACGGGGGAAGTTTCCTGATGGTTCAAGAAAGCCGCCCGGTGCGGGTGCTGGTTGCCAAGCCGGGCTTGGACGGCCACGACCGGGGCGCTAAAGTCATCGCCCGGGCCTTGCGGGACGCCGGAATGGAAGTCATCTACACCGGCATCCGCCAGACGCCGCAGATGATTGTCCAGGCCGCCGCCCAGGAGGATGTGGCCGTGCTGGGCTTGAGCATCCTTTCCGGGGCGCACCTGGAACTGGTGTCGGAAATTATGGCCCTGCTGCGGGAGCAGGATATGGCGGATGTGCTGGTCGTCCTCGGCGGCATCATCCCGGAGGAGGATCGCCAGCCGCTGGCCGAAATGGGCGTAGCGGCCGTGTTCGGCCCCGGCGCCTCCACCCAGCAAATTGTCGACTATATCCGGGCCGGCGTCCCCAGCGGCGCGGCGGCCGGCCGCTAGCCCGGCCGGTTTGCCTTGACCGGGTTACCCTTGCCCGGGGCCGGCCTGGGGCTGGCCCGGCCCGGTACCGGATAGCCGGCGGCTGGCGCAATGCCCTATTTCCCGATAATCGGTCAACAATCCCTCAATTTTTACTTGACATTTTGTTAAGAAAAGGGATACATTGCCCGGCAACGGTTTGCTTTGCCTATGCGATACAATGTAGCGCAACTGCTCAAGGAACCCATCGGCGCCACCCGCAGCTATCGGCTGTCGGATGAAAGGGCGGACAGCCCGGAGTTCGGCGCTGATGGGATCAGCGGGGCCGTGCAGTTCCTGCGTACCCATCAGGGCATATTAGCCCGCGGCGTAGCGGAGGCCCGGATGACGCAAACCTGCGGCCGTTGCCTGCGGGAGTTCGCCGGTTCCGCCCGCCTGCGGGTGGAGGAGGAGTTCTTTCCCCAGGTGGATGTCAACACCGGCCGCCGTTTGACCCTGCCGACCGAGGTCGACGGAACGGTGATTGACGCTAACCATATCCTGGATTTGACCGAGGTGTTGCGCCAATCCCTAGTGGCGGCGCAGCCAATGAAGCCCCTGTGCCGGCCGGACTGTCCCGGTCTTTGTCCGGAGTGCGGGGCCGACCGGAACGATGAAATCTGCACCTGCGGCCTAGCCGACCGCGATCCCCGCTGGGGCGCGTTGACGGCTTTGCTGCCGGAAGCGGAAAGTTAAGAGGAAACCATACCATGGGCGCAGTGCCGAACAAGAAAGTTACCCGGGCCCGGCGGGGGCGGCGGCTGACTTCCTACAAGTTGAAGCCGCTCCATCCCGCCTTTTGCCCACGCTGCCGCACCGCCAAGCGGCCCCACGCCGCCTGTCCCCAGTGCGGCTACTACCGGGGCCGCCGGGTGCTAGGAGTAGGGGTGTGAGGTAGCCGCCGCAACTTGGGCCGCGGCGGCCGCTTGCCGGCCGCCATCAGCCTAAGTCCTGCGTCGCGGCCGCGAGGGTTTGTTGAGCGTGGAGGGTATGAGGAACAACCAAGACAACGGCTATTCTTTCGTTTTTCCCGGCCAGGGTTCCCAGAGCGTGGGGATGGGGCTGGAGCTTTTCCATACTTCCCGGGCCGCCCGGGAGGTCTTTGAGGAAGCCGACGACAGCCTCAATTTCCGCTTGTCCCGGCTGATTTTCGAGGGCCCCTCCCGGGAATTGCAGGATACCATCAACTCCCAGCCGGCCATTATGGTGGTCAGCATCGCCTGCTGGAAAGCGTGGCAGGAGTTTCTGGGCGCGCAAATGCCTACGCCGGTGTCCGTAGCCGGCCACAGCCTGGGGGAATACACTTCCCTGGTGGTGGCCGGAGTAGTCAACTTCCGGGATGGCGTCCGCCTGGTGCGGGAACGCGGCCGGCTGATGCACGCAGCCGCCGAAGCCCGCCCCGGCGGGATGGCCGCCATTATCGGCTTGGATGAGTTTGCCTTTGAGCATATCTGCGCCGAAACCGGCGTGGAACTGGCGAATGTCAACAGCGCCGACCAGGTGGTCATCAGCGGCGATAAAATCGCCGTGGCCCGGGCGATGGACTTGGCCGAGGCCCGCGGGGCCAAAAAGACCGTCCCCCTGAAAGTCAGCGGCGCTTTTCATTCCTCCCTGATGGCCCAGGCCCAGCAGGGATTGACGGCGGCCCTGGCGGATTTGGATTTGCAGGATCCGGCGGTGCCGATTGTCGCCAACGCCGTAGCCGCCCCGGTACTGACCGCGGAACAGGTGCGGAAAGAGCTGATTGCCGGCCTCTGCCACTGCGTCCGTTGGCAGCAGTCGGTGCGCTATATGGTGTCCGCCGGCGCCGGCCATTTCGTCGAGTTCGGCCCGGCCCGGGTGCTGTCCAGCCTGATTAAGCGCATTGACCGGGAAGTAAAAGCCGTTACCCTGTCCGACCCGGATTCCATTCAGAAACTGATTCCGGCCGGCCCGTAAAGGGACAAGGGCCGGCCTACCGCCCCTAAGGTGACTATGACCACGGTACTGACCAACGACCCGCGCCGGACCGCCCGGATAATGGCACTCCAAGCCGGCTTTGCCGGGGATGTCCGCGGGGATTTCTCCGACGCCGCCCTGGACTGGCTGGCCGCGGAAAATCCGCTCCATCCCGGCGATGTGGCCGAAGTAATGGCCTTTGCCCAAAGGTTGCTGCGCGGCATCGGCGGGGAACGGCCGACCCTGGATGAACTGATCCAGCGTTACGCCCCGGCTTGGCCGGTCGCCCTTTTGTCTCCGGTGGATCGCAACATCCTGCGGATTGCCCTGTTCGAGTTGCTTTTCCATCCCGATACTCCGGCCAAAACCGCCGTCAACGAAGCCGTGGAACTGGCTAAAGTTTTCGGCAGCGACAGCTCGGCCCGCTTTGTCAACGGCGTCCTGGGGTCGGTGATGGCGGCCTTGTCCCGCGGGGAACTGAATCCGGCAAAACCCATGTCTGAAGGGGGATGACCTTTGGCCTCCGTTACTGAACGCGTCAAATCCATTGTAGCCGACAAGCTGGGCAAGGATGCCAGCGATGTGGCGGAAAGTTCCTCCTTTACCGAGGACCTGGAAGCCGACTCCCTGGATCTGGTGGAGTTGATTATGGCTTTTGAGGAGGAGTTTTCCACTGAGGAGAACCCGGTGGAAATTTCCGACGATGACGCCGCCAACATCCGCACCGTTGCCGACGCCATCAGCTACCTGCAAGAGCATGGCGTTGGCGACGCCTAGCCGCCGGGCCGCTCCGGTTTCCCGCCTTATCCCGGCCCAACTCGGCCGGGAAAGTCGGCTTTGCCCGGCCCCGGCCGGCCGGGGTGAGGGCTGATGGACAGCCTGCACGAAATCGCCCGCCGGGTGGCCGCCTGTACCGACTGCGCTTTGCACCGGGAACGCCGCCAAGCCGTGCCGGGCGAAGGCGATCCCAACGCTGAGCTGCTGTTTATTGGCGAAGGGCCGGGGGCGCAAGAGGATGCCCAGGGTCGTCCCTTTGTCGGGGCGGCCGGCGGCTTTCTGGAGGAACTGCTCCGCTCCATCGGCCTGAACCGCCAGCAGGTCTTTATCGCCAATATGGTCAAGTGCCGGCCGCCGCAGAACCGGGATCCCCTGCCCGAGGAAATCGGCGCTTGCGGCAAGTACCTGAACCGCCAGATTGAGCTGATTGACCCGCTGTTGATTGTTACCCTGGGCCGCTATTCCCTGGCCCGTTTCTTTCCCGGAGAGGGCATTACCCGGGCCCGGGGCCGCTTGCGGGAAAAGGATGGGCGGCGGATTTATCCGATAATGCACCCGGCGGCCGGGTTGTATCGCCAGGAAATGCGCGGCGCCATTGTCGCGGATTTTCAGCGGATTCCCGATATTCTGGAACAAGCCCGCCGCGGAGCGGTAACGATGCCCGAAACCCTGCCGGAAGCGGCAGCCCCGCCGCCGGCGGAACAAATGAACCTGCTTTAGGAACCTTTTTCAACTTGAATCAGAACCAAAATCCGACTCTCCGCGTCATCCCCTTGGGCGGCCTGGGCGAAATCGGCAAAAATATGATGGCCCTGGAGTGCGGCGACGATATTGTCGTCGTCGACTGCGGCGTCCAGTTTCCCACCGAGGAACAGCTGGGCGTGGACCTGATTATTCCCGATGTTTCCTATCTGGTGGAACGGGCCGACCGGGTCCGGGCCATCCTTATCACCCACGGCCATGAGGATCATATCGGCGCTTTGCCCTTTGTGCTGCCGCAGCTGAATGTGCCGGTCTATGCCCCCCGCCTGGCTCACGGCCTCATTTCGGTCAAGTTGCAGGAACACCGGGCCACCCGCGGCGCAATCGTGGAACCCATCGATCCGGATATATCCTATCAGTTCGGGCGGAACTTCCAGGTCAGCTGGTTCCGGGTCTGCCACAGCATCCCCGACGCTATGGGAATAGCCCTCGGCACCCCCCTGGGCACCGTCATTCATACCGGGGATTTCAAGATCGACCATACTCCGGTGGACGGGCGTACCATTGACCTGACCACCCTGGCCCAGCACGGCTCCGACGGCGTACTGCTCCTCTGTTCCGACTCTACCTATGCCGAAGTTCCCGGCTATACCCCCTCGGAGCATATCTTGAGCAATGCCTTTGAGCGGGCTATTGGCGATGCCCCGGGGCGGGTGATGGTGGCTACCTTTGCCTCCCTGATTTCCCGGGTGCAGCAGGTAGTGGATGCGGCGGCCCGGCATAACCGCAAGGTCAGCATCGTCGGCCGCAGTATGGCCGACAATGTGAATATGGCCGCCGCTATGGGCTACCTTACCCTGCCGCCGGATACTCTCCTTTCCCTGAGCGAAATTCGCGCCTATCCCCCGGAGCAGGTAGTGCTGCTGACCACCGGCAGCCAGGGCGAACCCACTTCCGCCCTGGTGCGGATTGCCAATCAAGACCATCGGGATGTCTCGATAATGGAGGGGGATACGATTGTCATTTCCGCCACCCCCATTCCGGGCAACGAACTGCTGGTCAGCCGTACCATTGACAACCTGCTGCGGCAGGGGGCCAAGGTGCTGTACGACCGCATTGCCACCGTCCATGTTCACGGCCACGCCAGCCAGGAGGAGCTGAAAATGATGCTCAGCCTGACCCAGCCGCGCTACTTTGTGCCGGTGCATGGCGAATATCGGCATCTGATGGCCCACGCCCGGCTGGCCTGGGATATGGGCTTGGCCCCCGAGGGCATTTTTGTGCTGGAGGATGGGGATGTGCTGGAATTGTCCGAGCGCGGCGGGCAAGTGGTGGACACGGTATCGGCCAGCCCCATATTCATCGACGGATTGAGCGCCCGGGACAGTCAAAGCGCCGTGCTGCGGGAACGCCGCGCCCTGGCTAAGGACGGCGTGGTAGTGATTGTGGTATCCCGCAATCGCCGCACCGGCCGCCCGGCCGGCTCGGCCCAGATCCGCTCCAGCGGCTTTATGGAAGCGGCCGAAACCGACGGCTTGTTTGAGCAGTTGTCCGAATTGGTGGATACCGTGCTGGCCGACAGCCCGGACCTGGCGGCCGCCCCCGACCGGCTGAAAAACAAAATCCGGGACGCCGCCCGCCGTTTCCTGCTGAATGAAGCCCGCCGCCGCCCCACTATCGTCCCGGTGCTGCTGGAAGTGTAGCTCCGTCCCCTTTCCCCCGATTCCCCCGCAAAATCCCTCAAATCAGTTGCCATAATCCTTTAATTTTTGCCGCCCCTTTGGGTACGATATTCCGGTAGATAGGATTTTCAGCCGGTTTCCCGGGGGTCTATTATGGCAGAATCCGCGCCGTCGCTCCGCCGTCCCGTCCTTGCCTGGGGCAATCCCAGGTTCCGTTTCTGGTTTTTGGCCGGCCTGGACGCCTTTGTAGTATTATCCGCCCTGGTCGCGGTGCTGGTCCTGTTCTCCATTTACGAGGACGCCAACCTCCGCACCTATACCGCCCTGGGCTACGGATGGGTGCCGGTTATTCTGTGGGGCGGCGGCGTTATAGCCACCCTGCGCTACTGCCCCCGGTTCCTGTTCCGGCCCTGGCGCTGGTGGCTGGCCGGAGCCGGTCTGGTCGCCTTGACCGTGGGCCTGCTGACCTACATTCACCCGGACTATGGGGAATTGGCTTATGCCAGTCTGGGCGGCCGCTGGGGTCAGGCAATAGTAGGGGATTCGGCCTGGCTGGGCGTCCTCAAGCTGCTGGCCCTGGCCCTGGTCATTCCCATGATTGTCTATCCCTACCGGTTCCTCCTGATTTACTGGATAGTCCTGTCCACCGCCGGCAAAATTGCCTGGTTTATCCTCTATCATCTGGCCCGGGGCTTGCGCTGGTTGGCCCGGCGGATCTGGTACGGCCTCCGCACTTTGGCCCGTACCCTGGCCCATCGGGAAACCCGCCCCCGCTGGCTGACCGCCCTGCTGGATTGGCGGCCGCGGCGGCGCGCCCCGGCCCCGATTGCCACCGCCATCCCGCCGACCGCCCCGGTCGTGGCAGCGCCGCCGCCGGCCCCGGTAATCCCGGCGGCTCCGCCACCCTTGGCCCCGGTGCCGGTCAAAGGTTCCCCTTGGCGGTTGCCGCCGCCGGAACTGCTGTCCCCGGCCGAGGCCCGCCAGACCGATAACCGCCCCTTGAAACAGATGGCGGCCAACATTGAGAGCGCCCTGGCCGATCACGGCGTCAGCGTGGAAGTAGCCGACATCAAAGCCGGCCCCCGCATCGTCCGCTTTGGCCTGCAACCCGGCTGGACGGAAAAGCGGGGCCGGGACAAAGGCGACGGGATGGCGGCCAATGAACGGCGGCGGGTGCAGGTCGGCAGCATCCTGGCCCGGGAGAAAGACCTGGCCCTGGCCATCAGCGCGCCCAGCCTGCGCTTTGAGCCGGTTCCCGGCGAGGCTTTGCTGGGCTTGGAATTGCCGACGCCCACCCCCAGCAAGGTAACGATGCGGGAAGTGATGGAATCCGCGGATTTCCGCAAGATCGTGGGCAAGGGCGGCCTGCCTATTGCCCTGGGCGCGGACGCTGGCGGGGAGCCGGTGGCTATGGATTTGGCCGCCCTGCCGCACATGATGATCGCCGGCGCTACCGGCAGCGGCAAAAGCGTCTGCATCAACTCCATCATCGCCTCGTTCCTGATGACCAAGCCGCCCGACCAGCTGCGGATGCTGATGATTGACCCCAAGCAGGTGGAATTGACGCCCTTCAACGGCATCCCCCATCTGGTTTTGCCGGTCATCACCGATGTGGACGAAGTCAGCCCGATGCTGAAAGGGCTGGTGCGGGAAATGAACCGCCGCTACAAGCAGATGTCGGAAATCAACACCCGCAACATTGCCGGCTACAACGCCAAGGCCAAGGAACCCCTGCCCTACATCGTGCTGATTGTGGACGAACTGGCCGACTTGATGATGGTCGGCGGGGCCGAAGTGGAACATTCCCTGGTGCGGCTGGCGCAGATGGGCCGGGCCTCCGGGATCCATCTGGTCTTGGCGACCCAGCGCCCTTCCAAGGAAGTAGTCACCGGTCTGCTCAAGGCCAATGTGCCGGCCAAAGTAGCCTTTGCCGTAGCGACTCAGGTCAATGCCCGGGTAATCTTGGACGCCGTGGGCGCGGAGAAACTGCTGGGCAAGGGGGATATGCTCCTGGCGAACAATGACTCGCCGCAGCCGCGCCGGGTGCAGGGTACCCTGGTGCTGGACGAGGAAATTGAGCAGCTGGTGGACTTCTGGCTGGATCAGAAAGGCCCGCCCCTGCCCGCCATCAACCTGGATGAGTCCGCTGACCCGGACGACGACCGGGAGGACGCTGACGGCGGCGTCGACGAATCGATGCTGGAAAAGGCCCGGGAACTGGCCCTCCGCAATCCCCATCTGACCTCCTCCCTCCTGGAACGGCGGCTGAAAATCGGCGGCAGCCGGGCCGCCCAAATCCTCGAGGAACTGGAGGAGGAGGGGCTGGTAATTCCCAAGTAGCGGAAAGTTGCCAAGGCAACCGCCTATACCGTACAATTCTTTACCGTCCTTCCCCCGCAAGTGGGAAGGACGGTTTCTATATGCGATTGCCTTGGAAAATTGCCGGAATTTCTTGCCTCCGCCGGTTTCCTTTGCTAAACTGAAAGACAGGAATGGTAGCCCTGAAATCGCGTTAGCCGGTTGAAATCGGCCATCTGTTACTGGCTTTTCCGCTCATCCTGAACTTGTTGAAGTCTGCCATCTGTTGCTGGCTTTCCCCCGCTCATCCTGAACTTGTTGAAGGATGAACCCGCTAAAAGCAAAAGGAGCCGATTGGATTTATGAACGAAAGCCGGTTACTGGAAAGAATCACGGTGAACCCGGATATTTTCGGGGGCAAGCCGATAATTCGCGGCCGGCGTCTGGCTGTGGAGCATATCCTGGGGATGCTGGCGGCCGGAGATTCGCCGGAAACCCTCCGCAGCGGTTACGGCTGGCTGGAACCGGAGGATATTCAGGCGTGCTTGCTATATGCCCGCAAGGTTATCGGGCGGGAGCGGATTGAGCCGGCGGCAGGGGAGTCCTGCGGTTGACGGTCGATCCCATTAAACCCAACTACCCCCCCTTTATGGTATAATCCAATTGGCCCCGCTCCTCGGCCGGGCCGACCGGTTACTTTCTCCCCGGCGCGATGGCCCGCTTTTGCTGATTGACCTGCATACCCATAGCTATCCCGCCTCGGAGGACGCTTTTGCCGCCGTGGCGGAAATGATTGACCGGGCCAAAGAGCTGGGCCTCGCCGGGATTTGCCTGACCGACCATGACGCTTTCTGGCCGGCCGCGACGGTAGCCGACTTGCGGCGGCGGCATAACTTTCCGGTCTTTGCCGGCAGCGAAATTAACACCGACGCCGGGCATATCCTGGTTTTCGGGCCGCAGCGGTATATTTTCGGAATGCACAAGCCGGCTTTTCTGCGGCAGGAAGTCAATCGCTGCGGCGGCGTGATGATTGCCGCCCATCCCTATCGCCGCCGTTTCCTGACTGACCCGGGGCATCAGCCGGCGGCCCGGGCCGAAATGCTGAAACGTGCCATCGCCGACGATTTCTTTCTGAGCTGCGATGCAGTTGAGGGCATCAATGGGCGGGGTACGGCCGCCGAGAACGAGTTTTCCCAGGACTTAGCGGCGGTCTTTCATCTGAACTCCACCGGCGGCAGCGATGCCCACCGCTTGGAGCAGTTGGGAACAGCGGCCACCCGCTTTGACCATCCCATCGTTGATTTGTCCGACCTGATTCGGGAAATCAAAGCCGGCCGATTCCGGTCCGAAATCCTGAAATAAGCCGGCCGCCGGGCCGGTTAAGACGCCAAGAGTTGCACAGGAACCGACGGAAACCATGACCGCAGCGCTGAAAGTGGAAAACTTGCAGGTGGAGTTTGCGACCGCCGCCGGCCCGGTAAAAGCCCTGAACGGGGTCAGCTTTGCCCAGGAGGAGAAGCAGGTTTATTGCATCGTGGGGGAAAGCGGCGCCGGGAAAAGCACCCTGGCCCTGGCGATTATGGGTCTGTTGCCGCTGTCGGCCACGATAGTGCAGGGCAGCATTTTCTTTGACGGCGTGGACTTGCTGCGGGCCAGCCCGGAATATCTGCGCGACATCCGGGGGCGGGAAATATCGATGGTCTTTCAAGACGCGCAAACCGCCCTCAACCCGGTGCAGACCGTCGGCAGGCAGCTGGAGGAGGTCATCCTGACCCACACCCGCCAGTCGAAGCGGCAGGCCAATCGGATGGCTCAGGAAGTGCTGCGGGAATTGGGCTTGCCCGACCCCCGCCGCATTTTAGGGGAATACCCTTTCAACCTCAGCGGCGGGATGTGCCAACGGGTAATGCTGGCAATTGCCCTGGTAATGCGGCCCCGCCTGCTGATTGCCGATGAAGCCACCTCCGGGCTGGATGTTACCCTGCAAGCGGAAATCCTGGAGCGGCTCAAACGGCTGTGCCGGGAATTGGGCTCGGCCATCCTGCTGATTACCCACGACTTGGGCATTGTAGCCCACATGGGCGACCGGGTAGCGGTGCTGTACGGCGGCGCCTTGGCCGAAACGGCGGATGTGATACCCCTGTTCCGGGGGCCGCGCCATCCCTATACCTGGGCCTTGCTCCAGTCCCTGCCCCGGCTGGATGACGCCGGGCGGCGATTGCAGCCCTTGCGCGGCAGTCCGCCGGATCTTATTAACCTGCCGCCGCAATGCCCCTTCCTGCCGCGCTGCCCCAAGGCGTTGAGCCAGTGCCGGGTAGAGCCGCGCCCGCCGCTGCGGGAAATCGCCCCCCGCCAGCAGGTAGCCTGCTACAACCCGATGGTGGTGTGAGGAAAACCGGCCCCGGAATGTAGAACGGGAACTAGCCGCCCCAGAGCGGCCACACCCATTCTTTCAAGGCGAAAATCAGGAAAGCGCCGATAATCAGCCGGTTCGTCCAGCGGATTTCGGCCAAAGCCCCTTGGATTTCCCCCACGATTTTGTTGCGGGAAATCCTTTCCCGGTTAAAGGTGTCAACCGTTACCTTTGTCAAGGAAAACCCCCCTAACCCCGCCCCGCCGCGGCCAAATCCGCTACCAGCAATTCCAGAGCCATATCCTCGGATTCCACTTGGCCGGTTTTCAGGGCCAGGTCGGTATCCAGCAGGCGTTGGTAGCGGCGATTGACCTCTGGCCAGGGATGGCGGCGGGCCTGTTCCACGGTTTTGCGGACGGCAAAGGGCGGGACGCCCAACTTGCCGGCCATTTCCTGCTGGGGAATCCGCTCCTCGGCCCAGTAGCGGGCCAATGCCACCAGCCGCAGCTGCCGTTCCATCATACTGATGATGTAAGGCAGCGCGGCCCCATCCTGCCGCAGTTGCTGCAACAGCCGCAGAGCAATCCCCGGCCGGCCGTCCAGCATCGCATCCACGGCGTTGAAAATGCTGGCTTCCCGCACTTGGGACACCAGTTCCTGAATGTCGGATTCCTCAATGCTGCGGCCGGCGGCGTACAGCGACAGCTTTTCCATTTCCCGATCCAGCGTCCACAGGTCATTGCCCACCAGATCGGTCATAGTTTTAATGGCCGCCGGGCTGATGTTGGCCCCCTTTTGCTGAGCCAATCCCTTGACATAACGGGCCAGGGCCTCGCCGTTGGGGGCCGGCAGATGTTTGACTTGCACTTGTTCCGCGCCTTTAAGCGCGGTCAGCAGCGGGTTGGCCTCGGCCAGGGCATTGTCCACCAGCAGCAGGCGGGTCGTATCGGGCATCGCGGCTATCGCCGCCGCCAAGCCGTCCCATTCCCCCAGGGCGCGGTTGCCTTGGCCGGAACGGGCATTGCGCCCCCGGCCGCCGCCGCGGCCGCCTCGGCCCTCCATCGTCGTCAGCAAGCCGGTTACTACCACCAGCCGGCAGGCGTCCATAAAGGGCAGGGCATTGCAGACCGCCAGCAGGTCGGGCAGCTTGGCCTGACCGCCGTTAATGCGGTGCTGATTGGCGTCCAGCAGCGCGTCGGCCCCGGCTTCCTGTTCCAGCTTTTTCAGCTCTCCGGCTACCAGAAAGCTGTCGCCATAGATAACTTGGGCAGGCAAGATTCCTCCCGATGGGATTCCATTCTGCTATCGGATATTCGTCCGGCAAAGGTTTAGGATACTCCCGGCGACAAGTTAAGGATGACCCTTCAACAAGTTCCGGGTGAGCGGGGGGAATATCCGGCAACGGCCTCCCGGCAGGGTTGGTTAAAGTTGTTCCCCCGGCCGTTCCACCAGTTCGGTAAGGATGCCGAATACGGAACGGGGATGGATAAAGGCAATGTCCCCGGACAAGCCCTCCCGGGGTTCCCGGTCAATCAGCTGCAAGCCCAGGTCGGCAACGATTTGCAGCTTGCCGGGCAGGTCGTTGACATAAAAAGCCAGGTGATGCAGCCCCTCGCCGCGCCGGTCAATAAAGCGGCCGATGGGCGTGTCGGCGGCCGTCGGCGCCAGCAATTCCAGTCGGGTTTGCCCCACCGGGACTAAAGCCCCCCGCACGCCCTGGTCGGCCAGTTCCTTGATTTCCGGCCTGGGCGCGCCGAAAACCGTAGTGAACAATTGCAGGGCGGCGTCCAAATCCCTAACGGCAATGCCGACATGGTCGATGTAGTCAACGGCGCAAACCGGCGGGTCAGTCAAGATGCAACTCCTGGGTGTTTCCGTTACTTACGGCAATATAGCGCCACTGCCTATGGAATGTCCTTCCGCTCATCCTGAACTCGTTGAAGGATGAACCACCATAAGCAAAGGAATATCGGCCGTTGCCTATGGAATGTCCTTCCGCTCATCCTGAACTCGTTGAAGGATGAACAGTCATAAGCAAAGGAAACGCTTAAATCGGGTACTGGCTCAACACCTGGCGGGCAATGAGCAGCCGCTGCACTTCCGAAGTGCCTTCGTAGATGGTCGTTACCCGGGCATCCCGGAACAGCCGCTCCACCGGGGAATCCTTAAAGTAGCCGTAGCCGCCGTGGACTTGCACCGCTTGGGAACTGACCTGAACGCACATTTCCGAGGCGATAAGTTTGGCCATGGACGCCTCGTTGATATAGGGCAAACCCGCGTCTTTCAGGGTCGCCGCCTGCATGGTGGTAGTGCGGGCGGCGTACACCGCCGTAGCCATATCCGCCAGCATAAACTGAATGGCCTGATGCTGGGCAATAGGGCGGCCAAAGGATTCCCGCTGCTGGGCGTAGCGGGCGGCGGCTTCCAAAGCGGCCTGCCCGATGCCCACGCATTGGGCGGCGATGATGATGCGGCTGGAATCGAGGATTTCCATAGCGTAGCGGAAACCCCGGCCCTCCTCCCCCAGCAGGTTTTCGGCGGGAACCGGCGTATCCTGAAAGACCACTTCGTTAGTGCTGGAGGCCCGGATGCCCATTTTCCCGTGCATGGGGGTAACGGTCATTCCCGGCGCGCCCCGGGGGACGACAAAGGCGCTGATCCCCTTATAGCCCTGGCTGCGGTCCTCCGTGGCAAAAACCACCATTGCCTCAGCTACATCGGCGTTGGTAATAAACATTTTGCTGCCGTTGAGAAACCAAGCACCATCCCGGTTGACCGCCGTGGTTTGCAAAGCGGCCGCGTCGGAACCGCCGCCCGGTTCGGTCAAAGCCCAAGCCGCCACCCCCCGGCCGCTAGCCAGAGCGGGGACAAACCGCTGTTTCTGCTCGGCGTTGCCGAACTTGTAGATGGTAGTGGTGCCGAGGGAAAGGTGGGCAATCAGGCTGACGCTGGCGGCGGCATCGCCGCGGGCCGTTTCCTCGGCGGCAATGGCAATCTGCCGGTAGCCGCCGCCGCTGCCGCCGTACTGCGGGTCAATGCCGATGCCGGTCAAACCCAGGCGGGCCAAGCCCTGCCAGTTCGGCCAGTCGAATTCCTCTTTTTCATCCACTTCCCGGGCCCGGGGCGCCAACTCCCGGTCGGCAAAATCCCGTACCAAGGTTTGGAGCATCCGCTCCTCCTCGTTAAGCATCGGGTCGGGCATTGCTTTACTCCTTGTTGAACCGGCCCGGCCGCCGGACCGGATTCCTTTGATTGCCGGCCGGTTGGCCGGCCGCCGGCTAAAAAGACATTTCCCCCGGCTGTTCGCCGAAAACACTGCGGAATACTTGGCAGATTTCGCCCAGGGTGCAGTAGGCTAGTACGCACTCCAGCGTAGCCGGGATGGTGTTGTCCGGGCTGCGGGCGGCCTCCTCTAGGTTAGCCAGGGATTTTTTGACGGCGGCGTTGTCCCGAACCCGGCGCAACCGTTCCAGCCGTTGGGTTTGCTGGCGGGCCACTTCCGGGTTCACCCGCAACAAACTGCCGGCCGGCGCCGTATCGCTGACATAGCGGTTCACCCCCACGATAGTGCGCTCGCCGCGATCCACTTCCCGTTGATGCCGATAGGCGGCCTCGCTGATTTCCCGCACCTGAAAGCCCTGCTCAATGGCGGCCACGGCCCCGCCCTGCCGGTCAATCCGCTCAATGTAATCCAGGGCCGCCCGCTCCAATTGGTCGGTAAGGCTCTCGATATACCAGGAGCCGCCCAGCGGGTCAACCACATCGGCAACGCCGCTTTCGTGGGCGATGATTTGCTGGGTGCGGAGGGAAAGCTGCGCCGATTCCTCGGTCGGCAGGCCCAGGGCTTCATCCCGGGAATTGACATGGAGGGATTGAGTGCCGCCCAATACGGCAGCCAAGGCTTGCACCGTGCTGCGAATCAAGTTGTTGTCCGGCTGCTGGGCGGTCAGCGTTACCCCGGCCGTTTGCGTATGAAAGCGCAGCATCAGCGACCGGGGATCCGTGGCCCCGAAGCGTTCCCGCATAATCCCTGCCCACATCCGCCGCGCCGCCCGATACTTGGCTACTTCCTCCAGCAGGTTGTTCTGGGCCACAAAGAAAAAGGACAGGCGCGGCGCAAAATCATCCACTTTCAGCCCGGCGGCCACGGCGGCCTCTACATAGGCAATGGCGTTGGCAAAAGTAAAGGCCAATTCCTGCACGGCGGTGGCCCCGGCTTCCCGCAGATGATAGCCGCTGATGCTGATGGTGTTCCAGCGCGGCAAGTGGGCGGCGCAATACTTGAACACATCCACCACCAGCCGCATCGAAGGCCGCGGCGGGTAGGCATAAGTTCCTCGGGCAATGTATTCCTTGAGAATGTCATTCTGGAGGGTGCCGCTAAGCTTTTCCGGGGCAACCCCCTGATTCCGGGCGGCGGCCACATAAAGGCACAGCAACACTGACGCCGTGGCGTTGATGGTCATCGAGGCGCTGATTTGATCCAGAGGGATGCCCTCAAAAAGGGTTTCCATATCCTCCAGGCTGCAAATCGGGACGCCCACCTTGCCCACTTCCCCTTTGGCTTGCGGCGCATCGGAATCGTAGCCAATCTGCGTGGGCAGGTCAAAGGC
Organism: Dehalococcoidia bacterium; assembly: GCA_965203435.1. Taxonomy (GTDB): domain Bacteria; phylum Chloroflexota; class Dehalococcoidia; order Lucifugimonadales; family UBA3495; genus CBDBCU01. The sequence goes on from CBDBCU010000006.1 coordinate 347,199, forward strand.
TACCGACAGGCCGGTCTGCCCCTGTTCCAGCAGATAGCGGAAACGGCGGTTGGTGTCGGCGGCGGTGGCATAGCCCGAATACTGGCGCATCGTCCAGAGGCGGCCCCGGTACATATTGGGCTGGACGCCCCGGGTATAGGGAAACTCCCCCGGATAGCCGATCTTTTGCCCAGCCCCTTCCGCCCCGGCGGCTGCCGGGCCATCCCGACCATCCCCGGCCGCCGCCGGGGCCTCCCGGTCAGCGCCGCCGCCGGCCGGTCCATCCCGTTCCGTGCCGCCGGCCGCCGGGCCGTACAACGCATCGATCGGGATGCCGCTGTCGGTCTGAAACTGTTCCTGCCGTTCCGGGAAACGCTGCCGGGCCGGTTGCAGGGTCTGCTTCCGCCACTGTTCCGGGCTGCTGCTGCCGCTGCCGGACATCTGATTGTCCCCTCCTGCGCCGGCGGCCCCGACGCTGCCAACATTTTACCCGGATTAACGGCGCGGCTCAACCGGGCGGGGAAAGGCAATCGCCTATAAAAACCGTCCTTTCCGCCGCCCTCTATCGTCATTCCCGCGCAAGCGGGAATCCGGAAATGCCGCCGCCCCTACCGTCCTTCCCGCGCAAGCGGGAATCCAGAACGGTACTGCCTTATGATGCCGCATACCGGGCAAGCAACCGGTGGATTCCCGCTTACGCGGGAATGACCCCGCGGGGCTGAGGATCCAGGCTTTCCAGGAGCTTGGATTCCGCGCAAGCGGGAATGACGGTAAGAGGGATGGGAATATATAGAGGCCGGGAAGTACGGTTCCTATGATGTAATTGCCCGGCGATTTTCCCGCCGCAGGATGACAAAACCGCCGCCGCCGGTGTATAATGATTTCCGAAAGGAGCGGAACCGCTATGACCAGCTCGCCCACCATCAACAACATCGTCGACCTCTACCGGATTATCGATGAACAGCCCGAGTGGGCCGAAGCCCTGCGGAGTCGGCTGCTGGGCGCTGAACTGCTGGCTATGCCCCGGCAGCTGGCCCAGCTTACCGCGGAGACCCGGGATCTCCGCGCCATAACCGAAAAGCTGGCCGAAACCGCCGCCGAGCATACCGTCCAACTGGTCGAGCATACCCGGCAGCTGGCCGAGCTGACCACGCAGGTCAAGGAACATACCGTCCAGCTGGCCGAGCTGACCACGCAGGTCAAGGAGCATACCGTCCAGCTGACCGAGCTGACCACGCAGGTCAAGGAGCATACCGTCCAGCTGACCGAGCTGACCACGCAGGTCAAAGAGCATACCGTCCAGCTGACCGAGCTGACCACGCAGGTCAAAGAGCATACCGTCCAGCTGACCGAACTGACCGCGCAGGTCAAGGAGCATACCGTCCAGCTGACCGAGCAGTCCCGGCAGATAGCTGAACTGACCACTCAGGTTAAGGAGCATACCGTCCAGCTGACCGAGCAGTCCCGGCAGCTGACTGAGCTGCGCCGCATCGCCGAGAATCACACGGCCCGAATGGAACGGATCGGGGACGACACCGGCAATCTGAAAGGTATGTTCGCCGAAATCCAGGCCGAAAAGACCATCGTCGCCATCGCCGCCGACTTCGACCTCCACGACCCGGTCCTGGTTTCCCAGACGGAACTCATGAAAATGGCCCTGCAACTGGGCCTGGATCCGGACACCCGGAAAAGTTTCGTCCGGGCCGACATCGTCTTTCAAGCCCGGGACGAAGCGGGAAACGCCTTATATGCCGCCGTGGAAGTATCCTGGACGGCGGACTGGCGGGACACCGGCCGAGCCCGCCGCAATGCCGCCTTGCTGGAACAGGCCACCGGCTACCCGGCCTGGTCCATCGTGGCCGGCAACCGCTGGGTGAATGATCTCGACTGGACCGGAATCCGCTGGTTCCTGTTGGAAGCGTAAAGAACGGCAACGACCAACGGCTTTTGATGGCTCAGGGAGTTCTCTCGCCCCCACCGGGATAGACCGGGCAATCGCATATAGAAGCGGGAATCCAGAGGTTGCGGCCTTTCTGGATTCCCATTTCCACGGGAAAGACGGTAGGCCGTTGTTAGCTATATGCAATTGCCGCGTCACCTATTGCGCCAAAAACGCCCTTGCCGGCAACTTGACAATTGACAAATCTTATCCCTATACTACCCGCAACATTTGCAAGGCAAGGCGGGCGGCTATCTTTCCGGGCGCGCCGGACTGCCGGGTCAAGGGGCTATGGGCAAGCAGGAAATAGTAGTGGTGGGCGGCGGCTCCGGCAACCACACCACCCTGAGCGGACTGAAAAACGAGGACTGCAACCTCTCCGCCGTGGTGGCTATGACCGACAACGGGGGCAGTTCCGGGCGTCTGCGGGACGAACTCGGCCAACTGCCGCCGGGCGACATCCGCCGTTGCCTGATGGCCCTGACCGCCGACAGCGCCGCGGGGCAGGTATTGCGCCGCCTCTTTGACTACCGCTTTAACTCCGGCAACGGCCTCAGCGGGCATAACTTCGGCAACCTCTTTCTTACCGCCCTTACCGAAGTTACCGGTAGCGCCATCAGCGCCATTGACGAAGCCTCCCGCATCCTGGGCATACGCGGCCAGGTCTTGCCGGTTACGCTCACCCGCTCCACCCTGGTGGCTACCCTGGAAAACGGCAAGGAAATTTCCGGGGAATCGGCCATTGACCTGCGGCGGGACAACCTGGAAATCGGCATTGACTACATCCGCCTCCAGCCCAAAGCCTATGTCTATCCCCCGGTGCTGGAAGCCATTGCCCGGGCCGACCTTATCGTAATGGGCCCCGGCGACATCTACACCAGCGTTTTGCCCAACCTGCTGGTCGAGGATGTAGCCGAGGCCATAAAGGACTCCAAAGCGGTCAAGGTTCACATCTGCAACCTGATGACCAAGCCCGGCGAATCCGATGGATTCAAGGCATCCACCTTTGTCAAACTGCTCCTGTCTTACCTCGGCACCGATGTTCCCCTGGATTACCTGATTTTCAACAACCGCCCCTTTCCCCAGCGCTTGCTGGAACGCTATGCCTTGGAGCGGCAATATCCGGTGGAATTGGATGTTGAGGAATGTCGAACCGTGGCCCGGGAGATAGTATCCTGCCCGGTGCTGGCCGCCGGCGTCTATCTGCGCCACGATCCGGGCGCGTTGGCCCGGGCCCTGATGGACATTCTACACCGCCCGGCCCGCCGCCGGGAGTATCAACTGGCCGTCGGCCGTTAGCCGCCGCCAATCCCATCCCTGCAATGCCCGCCGCTATTATGGCTTATGCCAGCCCCATCCGCCGGTCAAAGCCGCCTTTTTTCCCGGCGGCCGGAATTATCCATCCCGTTACCCCGGAGGCGCTGTGTGCGGCATCGTGGGCTATGTAGGCAAGGAACCGGCTTGGCCCATCCTGCTGGAGGGCTTGCAGCGGTTGGAATACCGGGGCTATGACAGCGCCGGCATTGCGGTGCTGGACAGCGCCGGCCAGTTGCGGCTCCGCAAGACGGTGGGCAAGGTGGACGGCCTGTCCCGAATGGCCGCCGCCGGCTTTCCCCAAGGGGCCGTCGGCTTGGGCCATACCCGTTGGGCGACCCACGGCCCGCCCACTGACGCCAACGCCCATCCCTTGACCGGATGCAGCCGCCGGGTGGCGGTAGTGCATAATGGCATCGTCGAGAACTTTCTGGAACTGAAACGCGGCCTGCGTTCCCGCGGCCATACCTTTGCCTCGGATACCGATACTGAAGTCATTGCCCATCTGATTGAGGAGGGCATCGCGGACGGCTTGCCTTTTGCCGCCGCCTTTCGCGCGATGGGACAGCGCTTGGAAGGTTCCCAAGCCGTCGCGGCCCTCTGCCAGGATGCGCCGAATCAGCTGTGCGCCCTGCGCCTGGGCCACGCCGGCGGCATTGTCATCGCCCACCGGGAGGGCGAGGGCATTGTCGGCAGCGACTTGCCGGCGGCCCTGCCGCTGCTGCGGCCCGGCGCAGCGCCGCCCGGCGCGGCCGCCTTTCTGGAAGCCGGAGAAATGGCGGTAGTTACCCGGGAAGGGGTAACTTTCTCCGACTTGGCCGGCCGACCTCTGGACAAGGAAAGGCGCGCCGTTTCCCTGGAGGAAGCCCTGGTGGACAAGGGCGGCTACCGCCACTTTATGCTCAAGGAAATTATGGAACAGCCGCAGGCCGTGGCCGGGGCCTTGCGGGGCCGGGTCAACTTCGAGGCCGGCCAAGTGGAACTGCCCGATTTTCCCCTGAACCCGGCGGAAATTAACCGCCTGCAACGGGTAATCCTGATTGCCTGCGGCACCAGCCTGAACGCCGCCCAGGTCGGCCGCTCCTGGCTGGAACGCTTTGCCGGCTTGCCGGCCGAAGCGGACAGCGCCTCGGAGTTCCGCTACCGGGAGCCGCCGCTGAGCCGGGATACCCTGGTAATAGGCATCAGCCAGTCCGGGGAAACGGCGGACACCGTAGCGGCCTTGCAGTCGGCCCGGGAGCGGGGGGCGCGCACCCTGGCCCTGTGCAATGGCGAAGGCAGCCAGCTTTCCCGCCTGGCCGAAGCCACCCTCTATATGGGTTCCGGCTTGGAAATCGGCGTCGCCAGCACCAAAACCTTTATCGCCTCTTTGACCCTGCTGCAACTGCTGGCTATCTACTTGGGCCAGGCCCGGGGCTCCTTGACCGATCCGGCGGCCCGGGAACTGCTGCATAGTTTGGCCCAAGCCCCCCGGCTCCTGGGCGATTTGCTGGCCGATTTGTCCCCCTACCAGCGGTTGGCCCGGCAGTTCCGGGATTATGCCGGTTTCCTGTTCCTGGGCCGGGGGGCTAACGCCGCCATTGCCCAGGAGGGCGCGCTGAAACTCAAGGAAATCAGCTACATCCACGCCGAGGGCTACCCGGCCGGAGAAATGAAACACGGCCCCATTGCCCTGATTGACCGCAATATGGCCACCCTGGCCCTGGCCCCCCGGGACGGGTTGTACGACAAAATGGTCGGCAACATCCGGGAAGTCAAAGCCCGGGAGGGGGTAACTTTAGCAGTGTTGACCCAGGGCGACACCGAACTGGCCGAGCAGGTGGACGCGGCTTTGTATCTGCCGCCGGCCCCGGAACCCTTGACGCCGCTGCTGGCCACGGTGCCGCTGCAACTGCTGGCCTACCACATTGCCCTGCTCCGCGGCTGCGATGTGGATCAGCCGCGCAACCTGGCTAAATCGGTAACGGTAGAGTAACGAAACCGGTTTTATCCCGGTCTTGCCCGGCCCGGCACCAGGCCGGATTTTCCTAACTGGCGGATACCGGTCAACAAAAGTATTGCCGGCTAGGGCCAGAGGTGGAATAATGCCCGCTTGTATGCGCCCATCCCGGTAGAAACCCGGTTCCGTTCTGTCGCGGCTTACTCATCCTTCAACAAGTTCAGGATGAGCGGAATGAATACGCCGCAACAGAACGGGATCCATAAATCCGCCCCCTTTGCGGGGCGTAACCCCAGGGGAACAACTGCGATGCTTTTACGGATTAACTACCCGGAGACTACCCTGGCCCGCTACGCCGACCTGCTGCCGCCGGCCCTGCTGGCGGAATTGGCGGCCCTGGCTGGGGAGTTTCGCGGCCTGCGTTTCGTCCACGCCAACAGCACCGCCGCCGGCGGCGGCGTCGCCGAAATCCTCCAATCCCTGGTTCCCATGATGAACTCCCTGGGCGTGGTCACCGAGCGGGTGGTTATCAGCCCGACGGAGCCGCAGTTTTTCCAAGTCACCAAGCGGATCCACAACCTGCTGCAAGGGGCCGAGGGTTCGCTGTCCCCGGAGGAATTGGAAATCTATTTCCGGTGTCTCGAGGAAGTGGCGGCCGATATTCGGTCCCGGGGTTTGGCCGCCGATGTGTGGTTTTTCCACGACCCCCAACTGCTGCCCCTGGCGTCAATGCTGCCCCGGGTTAAAGCGGAATCCCGGCACTGGGTCTGTCACATTGACTTGACCGCGCCCAATCCCGCCGCCCGGGATGCCCTGATGCCCTTGACTGCCCATTATGATGGCTTGGCCTTTTCCCTGCCGGAGTTTGTGCCGGCCGCCTTGCCCGGCGCGGCTCCGGTCTGTATCGCCCCGCCGGCCATTGACCCCTTGACCGCCAAAAACTTGCCAATGGATTTGGCGGAAGCCCGGCAAATCGTGGCGGCTATGGGCCTTGACACCGCCCGCCCCCTGGTTACGCAGGTATCCCGTTTTGACTACTGGAAAGACCCTTGGGGGGTCATTGATGCCTACCGCCAGGCCCGCCAATCCGTCCCCGGCCTGCAACTGGCCCTGCTGGGATTGAGCCAGGCCGCCGATGATCCGGAGGCGTTGAGCGTGCTGAACAGCGTCATCGAATACGCCGGCGGCGATCCGGATATTCATTCCTATTTCTACCCCACGGATTTGCCGGATACCATTGACCGCATCGTCAACGCCTTTCAGACCGTATCCCTGGTGGTAATGCAAAAATCCACCCGGGAGGGCTTTGGCCTGACCGTGGCCGAGGCGATGGGGAAAGGACGGGCCGTTATCGGCGGCAATGCCGGCGGCATCCGGGCGCAGATTGAGGATGGCGTCAACGGCTATCTAGTGGATTCGGCGGCGGAGGGCGGCCAGCGTCTGATTGAACTGCTGCAAAATCCGCCGCTGCGGGAACGCCTGGGGCAAGCGGCCCGGGAGCGGGTACGGCAGCGTTTCCTGCTGCCCCGGCTGGCCCTGGACTATCTGCGGGCGGTCAAAGCCGCCAATCCCGAACTGGCCGGCCAATTCCGCAACGGCAAAAACGGCCGCAACGGCCGCAACGGCCACCATCCCACCGCTTTTGACCAGTTGGAGCAGCTGTACCTGCCGGCTCCGGCCGCGGCCGGTGACTGAAAGGCGGCCGCGGCCGCCAGGGCCGGGCGCAAAACCCTACTCCAGGCCAGGGTAGCCAAAGCGCCTTTCTAAGGAGAATTGCACTTCCTCGTTTTTGCTATAATAAACTTGTATCAAAATCGTGGAGGCCAATTATGGAAGCGATAAACGCTCGGATAAAAACGTGGCTGCGGTCGGAAGATCCCAGCAAAGCCCAAGAACTCGCTTGGAGCGACGACTTGGCGCGAGTGTCGGCTCATCTTGAGGCGGATCCTGAGGGTGTTTATTACACCCTCAGTACCGATGGCTGGTTCTGCGACATACTCTTTCCCGCCCATGGGTTTCCCGAGCTCAAAGAGACGACCGTTCGGGGTAGTGATAGTGACCACTATTACATTTTCCCCTTTCCTCATGACGCGAGCCCTCGGTTTCGTTACCACAGGACGATACCGCAGCTTCCTAGTGTCGTGTTGCAATTCGACCGGTTCGCCCAGGCTGATTTTGTGCCGCTGGATGACAACTTTGACCTCCGCCCGGATGACTTGGTGGACAACGTCGATATTGTCATCGGGAGGATTAGTCAGATAGAAAATGTTGCCGGGCGGCCGTCTGAATGCGCTCCGGGATGTAAAGGCCACACCGTGGCCGAAAAAGACCTCGGGAAAGCTAAGGCGATGTTGTGGGTTCGCCACTACGGAAGTTTCACCTTGGAAGGGGAGGAATATAAAACCTCTGCCCACTTTCGCGTTCACTTTACCGAGCCGGTATCCTTGCGGGTGGTCGATAACGCCGTACTCTCCCTTCGCGGCTTGCTCAGTGCCATTTCCAAGGAAAATCTCAATGTAGAGAGGGTTTGGGTAAATCCCCATAACTGGACGCAACCTGACCGCGCTGACTCCCCGGGTTATGTCGGTTACTACAACTTAGATTGGCGAAAAGGCACAGAGCCTGGCGCCACTCCCTTGCCGGGTGTCAATTTGCCGTTGGAGCAGTTTCTGCAAGCTTGGCTGACGGCCACGTTTGATGACCGCATTACGGACGGCATCCTTGCTTGCATATACAATAGCAAGCGACGGCCTGCTACTTACCAAGAAGCCTTGGGCAGCCTGCTTTACGGGCTGGAAGCGGCCTCCGCCATACTGGAAAGTTCCATATTGAAGCTCAATTTCCTGAAGCGGATGAACGTTGAAGTAGGCATCGGCGATGCCACTTTTGGTCAGGACCCTGACCGGTTGGCACAACAACTTTGGGAGTGGCGTTATATAAGGTACGGACATCGGGGAGACCTTAAACGCCCTACCGCGGACCACACCGGTACGCTGCGTAATGCGCCCACCTTGTATCGCTACGCGTATACGCTGCTGTGCTGGATTGTTCTCAAACACTTGGGGCTGGATGGCGTAAAATCACTAACGCTCCGGGTAGTTTAGGTTGCTTGGGACTTGTCACCCAAGTATATTATTCCCTAGAAACCGTCCTTCTCCTTGGCACGGGATGGACGGCAACATATCAGCGCCGATTGATTAAACCCTCCCATCCCCCTATAATTGCCCTTATGAATGCCTTTCCGCCCATAGAGGTTGTTGCCCCGGCTACCACTGCCAACTTGGGGCCGGGGTTTGACTGCTTGGGGATGGCCCTGGATTTGTGGAATCGGGTGGAAGTCTTGCCGGCGGCCGCGGCGGCTGATGATTTGCCCCGGGTGGAAATTGCCGGCGAGGGCGCGGCGGAATTGGCGGCGGCCGCCGGCAACTTGACCTACCGGGCTATGGAATTCCTGTTCCGGGAATCCGACCGGGAAATGCCGCCGCTGCGCCTGCGCTGCCATAACGCCATTCCCTTGAGCCGGGGCTTGGGCAGCAGCGCCGCCGCCATTGCCGCCGGCTTGACCGCCGCCAATATCCTGATCGACGGCCGCTTTTCCGATAAGGAACTGCTGGAAATGGCGGCGACCCTGGAGGGACATCCGGACAATGTGGCGGCCGCTATCCTGGGCGGGTTGCAACTGGTGGTATCCGACGGGCCGCAGCTCTACACCGCGCCCATCCCGGTTCCCGAGGAACTGCGGGCGGTGCTGTTCATCCCGGAAACCCGCATTGCCACCGCCGCCGCCCGGGCCGTGTTGCCGCAGCAGGTCAGCGTAGCCGATGCCGTCTTTAATATGGGCCGGGTAGCCCTGCTGGTAGCCGGAATGGGCTTGAACCGGCCCGAATATCTGGATGTAGCGACTCAGGATAAGTTGCATCAGCCCTACCGCCAGCCGCTCTTTCCGGCCATCAAAGTCATCTTTGCGGCGGCCCGGGCCGCCGGCGCCTTGGCCGTCTTTCTGTCCGGCAGCGGCTCCACGGTGCTGGCTTTGACCCAAGGGCGGGAAATGACCGTAGCCTATGAAATGTTCGAAGCGGCCCGGCTGACCGGCGTCCCCGGCCGCCTGGAAATTACCCAACCGACCGGGCAAGGAGCGCATCCGGTCGGCGGCTAGAACTCAAATCAACCGGCTCCATAATCGTTAAGATTCCCGGATAAGCGAGGCAGCATCAAATTGACCCTGGTAGTGCATAAATACGGCGGCAGCTCGGTAGCCGACGCAGGGAAAATCCTGAATGTGGCCCGGCGCATCGGCGCGGTCAAGGATGGCGGCGCGGACATCGTGGCCGTGGCCTCGGCGATGGGCGACACCACCGACGATTTGATTAGCCTGGCCCGCACCGTCTCTCCGGAACCGCCGCCCCGGGAACTGGACTTGCTCTTGTCCACCGGGGAACTGGTATCCTGCGCCCTGCTGACTATGGCCCTGCGAAACCTGGGCTATGACGCCATCACCCTCAGCGGCTTTCAAGCCGGCATCCATACCGATACAATGTACGGCAAAGCCCGCATTGACCGCATTGACCCGGCCCGGGTTAAAAGCGAACTGGCCGAGGGCAAAGTGGTCATCGTCGCCGGGTTTCAGGGCATCACCGACGACCTGGACATAACCACTCTGGGCCGGGGCGGGTCCGATACCACCGCCGTGGCCCTGGCGGCGGCGTTGGCGGCGGAACGCTGCGACATCTATACCGATGTGGATGGCATCTACACCGCCGACCCCCGGGTGGCTCCGGCGGCCCGCAAACTGGCGGAAATCGGCTACGAGGAAATGCTGGAATTAGCCAGCTACGGGGCTAAAATGCACCCCCGTTCCATTGAACTGGGCGCGGCTTACAATGTGCCAATTTATGTGGCCTCCAGTTTCAGCGATGCGGCGGGAACTTTGATCCACCGGACGGCTATAATGGATGGGATGGAAAACCGGGTTAAGGTCACCGGAATTGCCTATCAATCCAATGTGGCGAAAATCACCGTGCGCTCCGTTCCCGACCGGCCCGGGATTGCCGCCGCCCTCTTTGAACCGCTGGCCCTGGTAGGCATCAGCGTGGATACTATCGTGCAGAACGCCAGCGTCGAGCGGGCTACCGACATCAGCTTTACCGTGGCCCGGGCCGACCTGCCGCAAGCCCTGCGGGAAGTGGAAGGACTGTTGCCGGCCCTGGGCGCGGCGGAAGTAATCAGCGACCCTACCCTGGCGGCGGTCAGCGTGGTGGGCTCCGGGATGCAGAACAACCCCGGCTATGCCGCCCGAATGTTCCGCATCCTGGCCGACGGCCAAATCAACATTGATATGATTACCACCTCGGAAATCCGCATATCCTGCATTATTCAGGAAAGCCAGGTAGCCGCGGCGGTGCGGCTGCTGCACCAGGGCTTTCAGCTGGATCAGGAATAGGGATTGCCGGCCCGACACCGCCGCTGCGGAGGTTCTTTGACGACCCCCTTTCTTTCCATAGTGATTCCCGCCTATAACGAGGAGCAGCGCCTGCGGCTGACCTTGGAGCGGATTACCGCCTTTCTCAGCGCCCGGGACTATTCCTGGGAAGTGGTGGTAGCCGATGACGGCAGCGTTGACGCTACCGGGCAAATAGTCGCCGATTTTGCCGCCGCGTGGCCGCAAATCCGTTTGCTCTCCCTGCCGCATCGCGGCAAAGGCGGCGCGGTAAAGGCCGGAATGTTGGCCGCCGCCGGAGAATATCGCTTTCTCTGCGATGCCGACCTGTCTATGTCCATTGACCAGGTCGAGGGGTTTCTGCCGCCGCAGTTGCCCGGCGTGGACATTGCCATCGGCTCCCGGCGCGCTCCCGGCTCCCGGGGTTTGAGCGAACCTTGGAGCCGCCGCTGTACCAGCTATTTGTATAATCGTCTGATTCAGTGGCTGCTGCTGCCGGGCATCCGGGATACCCAGTGCGGCTTTAAGGCTTTCCGCGGCGAAACGGCCGAGGAACTGTTCCGCCAGCAGCAGATTGATTCCTTTGCCTTTGACCTCGAAATCCTTTACCTGGGCCGCCGTTGGGGATTGACCCTCCAGGAAGTGGCGATTGTCTGGGAACACCGGCCGGGCAGCAAGGTGCGCCTGCGGGACGGGTTCGGCCTGCTGTGGGATTTGCTGAAAATCCGCCGCCGCCTGCTCAACGCCGCCCGCCCGGCCGCTCTTTCGGAAAAGGCCGAATAAAATCCGCCGCCGGTAATAGTTCCGTAATAAGCACCCCTTTATCCTTTAACTGTACCCCCGGTTTCCGGCGGGATATTTCCTTGGGGAAATCAACCCGATTTTTAAGAAAGTTCTTAACAAAGGTCTAAAAATGGACTTGACCGGACGCCGGGGAATAGTGTAATTAACTATACGGCAATCCGGCCGGCAACCCCGGAACGGGTTGCCCGGAATCCATCGGCTCTTTGCACTATTCTTTATTTTCGGAGACACCGCACTATGGAGACGCTGACGCGCACGGAAAGCAACTCCCGTTTGAGACGGGACTGGAGCAGGGAGGCTATTGCCCTGGCCTTAAAGGGTGAGTGGGAAAGGGCGGCGGAGGTCAACCAGGCCATTCTGGCCCTCTTTTCCGACGATGTGGACGCGATGAACCGCCTGGGCAAGGCGTTTATGGAGCTGAACCGCTACGACCGGGCCCGGGAGGTGCTGGACACGGTGGTGGTCAAGGCCCCCTACAACGCCATCGCCCGCAAAAACCTGGCCCGCCTGGGGCAGCTGGAAAGCATTCCGGCGGCGGCCCAGCCGGCCAAAAAGACGGCCAGTGTCCCCCAGCTGTTCATCGCCGAAAGCGGCAAGTCCGCGACCACGATTCTGGAAAAGATGGCCGCGGCCCGAGTAGCGGCCAGCGTGGCCCCCGGAGAACCGGTAACCCTGGCGGCCGAACAGCAATGCCTCCGGGCCTACATCCGGGAGAACGAGTACCTGGGCCAGGTGGAGCCTAAACTGGCCCGCCGGCTGTTGCGCCTGATGGACGGCGGCAACCGCTACGCCGCGGCCGTGCTGGGCATCAACGACTGGGGCCTGTCCATCATCCTCCGGGAAGTCTATCGCCACCCCAGCCTGCACAACATCAGTTCCTTCCCGGCGGCCAGCAAGGGGGAGTACCGGGTCTATCTGGACAATGAACTGCTGCGCTACCTGGAGGACGGCGACCTGGACGAGGATGACCCGGAGGAAAGCGGCGAGTACGACGACACCGTTGCGGAGTGGGACGAATAATCCCGCGCCGCCACGGAAACCGGCTATAGGCAACGGCCGGGGATTGCTCCCCGGCCGTTGCCTTTTGTGTACCGGCCTTGGTGTCTGGCCTAGTAAAGATGGCAGGAAGTCATGTGGCCCGGAGCCACTTCCTTGTATTCCGGCGTTTCCACGGCGCACTTGTCCATGGCAAAGGGGCAGCGGGGATGGAAACGGCAACCGGAGGGCGGATTGATCGGCGATGGCACTTCCCCGGTCAGCACAATTTCCTCCTGCACCAAGTCGGGATGGGAGGGCAGCGCCGCCGAAAACAGCGCCTTGGTGTAGGGATGCAGCGGGTTCTGATACAATTCCTCGGTTTCGGCATACTCCACAATCTGCCCCAGGTACATCACCGCCGTCTGGTGCGCCATATAGCGCACCGTGGCCAGGTTGTGGGCAATCAGCAGGTAGCTGACATTATACTCCCCCTGCAAATCCACCAGCAGGTTCATAATCTGGGCGCGGATGGATACATCCAGGGCCGACACCGGCTCGTCCAGCACAATCATCTTGGGATACGAGGCCAGGGCGCTGGCGACGGCAATGCGCTGCCGCTGCCCGCCGCTGAACTCGTGGGGATAGTTGTTGGACTGCTGCGCGTGCAACCCCACCTGGCTCAGCACCTCGGCCACCCGGTCGTTCTTTTCCTGCTGGGTTACCTGACGGTTCACCACCAGCGGCTCGGCGATAATATCCCGCACCCGCATTCGGGGGCTGAGCGACGACCAAGGGTCTTGAAAGACCGCCTGCACCGTAGTGCGGTAATCCTGAAGTTCCGCGCCGCGAAAGTCCTGAATATCCTTGCCGTCCAGCAGAATTTGGCCGGAAGTGGGCCGTTCCAGCCGCAGCATCAGCTTGCTGGTAGTCGTCTTGCCGCAACCCGATTCCCCCACCAAGCCCAGGGTCTCCCCTTGATTGATGGAAAAGCTGATGCCGTCCACGGCCTGCACATAGCCGATGGTTTTCATCAGGATCAGGCCCTTGGTCACCGGAAAGTGCTTTTTCAGGTCGGTGACCTGGATGAGGGCTGGGGATCCGCCGTTTCCTACCATGATTCGTCCAACCTCCAGCAGTCAGCAGTGTGGCCCTCCCGGATGATGTATTGGCGCGGGTATTCGGCCGTGCAGCGTTCCCGGACGAACTCGCAGCGGTCGGCAAAGCGGCAGCCCTCCGGCAGGTGGGACAGCAACGGCGGCTGCCCCTCAATGGAATAGAGCCGCTCCGTCCGTTCCTCCAACTTGGGCACCGAGTCAATCAGCGCCCGGGTGTAAGGATGGGAGGGACTGTTGAAAATATCCCGCACCGGCCCGTTTTCCACGACCCGCCCGGCGTACATCACCGCTACCCGGTCGCACATCCGCGCCACCACGCCAAAATCGTGGGTGATGAAAATGATGGCTAGGCCCGTTTCGGCCTGGATTTCCTTCAGCAGCCGCAGATACTGCAACTGAATGGTTACATCCAGGGCGGTGGTCGGCTCGTCGGCGATGATGACCCCCGGCTCGCAGGACAGGGCAATCGCCCCCACTACCCGCTGTTTCATCCCGCCGCTCATCTGATGGGGAAAATCCTCGAGGCGGCGTTCCGGGGCGGCCACATTGACCCCGCGCAGGGCATCCACGGCCCTAGTAACCATATTCTTGCGCCCCTCCCGGCGGGCCATCCCCAAGGCTTCCATCAGTTGATTGCCGATGGTGAACACCGGATTGAGGGAAGTCTGCGGGTCTTGCAGGATCATCGAGATTTGCCGGCCCCGGATCTGGCGCATCTCGTCATCGCTCTTTTGCAGGATGTCCTCGCCGTTGAGCCGGATTTGCCCCTGGATGATTTTGCCGGCCGGCGGCGGCACCAAGCGCAGCAGGGACAGGGCGGTCATCGTCTTGCCGCAACCCGACTCGCCCACGATGCCCAGGGTTTCCCCCTGCCGCAGGTAGAAACTGACCCCGTCCACCGCCTTAACCGTGGAATCCCGGTTGAAAAAATAGGTGTGGAGGTCTTCGACTTCCAGGATAACTTTGCTGGTGTCAACGCTCATGGCCGCAACATCCTTCGCCCAAGCCAAAGTCAGGTTGGCTAGGAATATATACCACTGCCCTTGGCAATGTCAACCGGAACAACCTAATCCGCTCACCCGGAACTCGTTGAAGGGTCACCCGGAACTGGTTGCCAGCCCCCCCGGAACTGATTGAGAGTAAGTCTTACAACCTATTCCGGGTAATCAGCCGGCCGCCCATTCCCTCTAAACCGGCCGCGCCCCCCGGGATTGGGCATCCAAGTCCATAGCGATCCGGGAACGGAAAGGGCGCACCCGATTGGGCGTAGCCGTGCGACCCAAAGGCACTACGAACATCGGACTCTGGCCGGCGGCGTGGGGCGCAAAGAAATCGGTTACTTCGTCATCATAAAAGGTCAGGCCGCTGGCCCCCAAACCCAGGGAATGGGCGCCGAGGTACAGCTTGCCGCCGACAATGCCGGCCTCCAATTGCGCCGCCCGATAGCCCCGATTGCCGTACCGTTGCGGAATCCTATCCAAATCCGCCATTAAAAAAGCCACCGCCGCCGCATCGGCCGGCAAAGCCTGCTCAAAGCCCAGATGCCCGGCTTCCTGCCGGAATTGCCCGGCTTTCAGCAAAGCCAATCCCGGCGGCCGGGGCGAATAGTAGTAAGCGCCGCCGGGGATGCCGTCCACCGCATTGACGATAAGATACAGGTTCAGCAGGCTGGCCTCGGATTCCCCTAGAAAATCCGCCGCTATCCCCCCGGTGGCATAGGCCAGGATTGCCGCCAGCTGCTCCTGCGTTAGGGCCGTCCGCTCAAAACGGCGAGTAGAACCCCGTTCCTTAATCGTTTGCCCCAGGGGCGTCGATGCAACGGTATCCCTTGCCGGCAAAGGATAGAACGGCTCCGGAATTGCCGGGATGGGCAAGGCAATCCCGCCGCGGCCGGCGGCTACTTCCCCAGCATCGTTCAATCGGGTGGCGGCGTGGATTTGCCGGATTTCCGGGTAGTCAATTTCCCCGGGCGCGGAAATTACCGCCGTTCCCCCTACCGGCGGCAACGCCGCCGCCGCTGCCGGAGTAGCGACCGGGCTATCGTCAATACCTATGGGTATCAGGCAAGTAGCCGCTTCCTCCGCGCCGTCAATTCCCAGCAAGGCATTGACCTGATCATCTACAAAAGCATTGACTACCTGCGCCGGCAAGCCGGCCGCCGCCGCCGTAGCCAGCAGGTTGGCCGCCACGGTGCCATTATCCCACAGGCAGTAGCGATAAGCCCGGCCGCGATACTTCCAGGAACTGCGCCAGAAAACCGTGCTGAATATCAGCGTAACCGGCGCGGCCGCCAACGGCGGATAATTCCCGGCGGCGGCCGTTAAAGCCGCCCGGACATCGCCGGCCCGCAGCTGCGTCAAGGCAAAATCCGCCGGAGAAAAGTGGTACAAGCCGGCCGCCAATCCCGGCAAATCCCGGCAGGCCAGATAGGTCTCTACCGGATACAAGCCGCCGGCCGAGGCGGCCGCCCGGAAATGAACCTCTCCGGCCGTGCGAAACACCCCGGTGCGGATGACCCCGGCGGCGAAGTAAAGCAATTGGGCCAGGGTGGACAAATCCGGCTCCGGGCCGCCGGCCGGAGCAACGCCGCCGGTTGCCAGGGTCGGCGTAGCCGGGTCGGGAAAGTCCGTCGGCAGGGAAATCGTCGGCAAACCGCTATAGGTTTTATAAAGCGGCGGCTTGTTGGACAGGTTGATATAAGCCAGTTTGGTGGCCTCGTGATAATTCCGGGCGGCGTCCGTGGCGCGGTTTTGCATCAGGTTTCCGTCCCCTTGCCGATTGGCCGATTGGCGGATATTGGTTTGGCGGCCGGTAAAATGGCGGCGGTCAGCCGGAGTTTCCCTCCCGGCGGCGGTAGAGGGTTACGGCGGCATAGTCGATGACCGAACCCTTGACCGGCGGATGGGGTTTCTTGACCGTTACCGCAACGGCGGCGATAGGCAATTCCGCCAACAGCCGGTCCGCCAGGGTTTGCGCCAGGCTTTCCAGCAGATTGCGGGACGACCCTTCCATCACCTCCCGGGCAAGGCGGTACATCCGGGTGTAGCTGACCGTGTCGTCCAGGTTGTCCGACTGCCCCGGCTTGGTCAAGGCAACTTCGGCGGTCAAATCCACTATATAGGCTTGGCCTAGCGCCTTTTCCTCCGGGTTGACGCCGTGATAGCCGTAAAACTGCATCCCCTTTAGGATTATCCGGTCGGCGGGCATAAGGGCGGCTACTCCAGAATTACGGCGGTGCCGTAGAGAATGGCCGCCCCGCTGTAGCCGGTGTTCCGCCGCACCCCCACCACCGCATTAGCCCCCTTGGCTTCGGCCGCGGATTGGATAGCGGCGCAAGCGGCCGGGGTGTTGTCGCCAATGCCCCAAACCAGGCCCAAGGCTTGCCGCAACGCGCGGCCCGGTACCGTGTCAATGGTAAGGATTAGGAAATCCTCTTGTTCCGCCTGTTCCGCCTGTTCCTCTTGTTCCGCCATTTCACCCATTGCCTTGCTCCTCTATAGCCCTTGCTAGGGGTTGCGTTCCAACTCCGCCGCCCGCGCCAGCAGGTTTTGCGCCCGCTTGACCACCGGCACATCCACCATTTTGCCGTCCAGGGCCAGGGAACCCCGGCCGGCGGCTTCCGCTTCCTGCCAAGCCGCCACGACCCGCCGGGCATAAGCTATTTCCTCCGGCGTTGGGCTGAAGGCGGTGTTGATGGTATCAATCTGCGCCGGATGGATGGCAAACTTGCCGGTGTAGCCCAACTGCCGGGCCACGGCGGCATCCCGCGCCAAGCCCTCCGGATTGCGGAAAGCCACATAAGGCCCGTCCAGGGCGGCAATGCCGGCAGCCCGGGCGGCGATGGCGATAGTAGCCCGGGGCAGATAAACCTCCTCTCCATCCTCCGTGCGGGGGATACCCATGTCGTTGGTGTAATCCTCCGCGCCAAAGGCCAGAGCCACGGTGCGGAATAGCATGGCGGCTATTTCGTTGACCTTAACCACCGCCCGGGCGCTTTCAATCCAGGGGATTAGTTTGACCTGCCCGTAGTCCAGCCCAGCGGCGTGTTCCCAGGGAGTAATAAGGCCCTCGATTTGCCGCAAGTCCGCGGCGGAATTAGTCTTGCCCACGCTGACACCGTACAGCTGCGGCGAAATAAGGGCGGCCAATTCCTCCCCGGTCAAGCCGGTGTCCAGGGCATTGACCCGCGCCATCACCCGCCGGCCGGCCTGATGCAGCTGCGGAATCCATTCGGCGGCCAACTGCCGGGCGGCGGCCTTTTCCGCCGGCGGCACCGAATCCTCCAAGTCCACCATAATAATGTCCGCCGGAAAGGCCAACGCCCGCTCCAGCATATTGGCCCGGTTGCCGGGGACAAAAATCAGGCTGCGGATTACAGGCAAGAGTAACCTCCGGTTTGGCGAATGTTCTGTTCCGGGTCGTAGCGAACTTTAAGGTTCATCGCCGCCCCCTACTCCATATCCCCCCAGGTTTCCCCCTCCTTGACTTCCACTTTCAGGGTTACATCCAGGTTCATCGCCGCTGGCATTTCCGCAAACACCAGCTCTTGCAGGGTATCCCTTTCGGCCCGCGGCGCCTCAAAAACCAGTTCATCATGCACCTGGAGCAGCATCCGGGCTTGCAGCTTTTCCTGACTCAGCCGGTTATGCACCCGGATCATCGCCAGTTTCATAATGTCGGCGGCCGTGCCTTGCACCGGCATATTTATCGCCATCCGCTCGGCGGAACTGCGGGCATTAAAGTTGCGGGCGCTGATGTCCGGCACATAGCGCCGCCGGCCCAGCAGCGTCTCTACATACTGCCGCTCCCGGGTCTGCTCCTTGACCGATTCCAGATAGCCCAGAATGCCGGGATACTGGCGGAAATAGGATTCAATAAACCGAGCCCCGTCCTCCCGGCTGAACCCGGTTTGCTGGGAAATGCCATGCGGCGACAAGCCGTAAATGACGCCGAAGTTCAGCACCTTGGCAATGCGCCGCTGTTCCCCATTGACCTGGTCGATGGCAACATTATTCATCAAAGCGGCGGTGGCGGCGTGGATGTCCTCGCCCCGCTTAAAGGCCGCGAGCAGGGCCGGATCCTGGGACAGATGGGCCAGCACCCGCAGCTCGATTTGCGAATAGTCGGCGGAGAACAGCGTCCAATCCGGCGCGGCCTCGGCGATAAAGGCTTTCCGGATCTGCCGGCCCAACTCGGTGCGGATGGGAATGTTCTGCAAGTTGGGATCACTGCTGGACATCCGCCCGGTCGCCGACCCCACCTGATTGAAACTGGTATGAATCCGGCCGGTGCGTGGGTTAATCATCCCCGGCAGAGCATCCACATAAGTGGACTTCAGCTTGGCAATCTGGCGGTATTCCAGAATCTGGTCAATGACCGGATGAAAGGCGCGCAGCCCTTCCAAGGAGTTGGCATCCGTGGAGTAGCCGGTCTTGGTGCGCTTGGTCTTGGGCAGTCCCAGCTCGCCAAACAGCACCTCCCCCAGCTGCTGCGTGGAATTGATGTTGACCGCATGGCCGATGGATTCGTACACCCTTTCCTCGACCTGCCGCAGCTGCCGGCGCATATCCCCGGACATTTCCCGCAGCATCCCCACATCCACCTTAATGCCATTCCGCTGCATCGTCAGCAGGGCCGGCAGCAAGGGCAGTTCCATATCATCCAGCAGATGCCGCAGGCCATCCCGGTCCACCTGCCCTTCCAACTTGGGCCGCAGCCGAATCGCCATATCCGCATCGGCGGCGGCATAGGGCGCGGCGTCCGCAATTGGCACCTTATCAAAGGTCTTTTGCTTCTGGCCGGCGCCAATCAATTCCTTAATCGGCGTCATTTCGATGCCCAGCAAATCCAGGGAAAGGGGTTTCAGCCCCAGGGCGTTGCGGCTGAGCAGATGCGCCCCAATCATCGTGTCGAAGTCCACCCGGCGGGGGGCGATGCCGTAGTTCGCCAGGATCATCAGGTCAAAGTTGACATTATGGGCGCACTTCGCCAAATCCGGAGATTCCAGCAACGGCTTGAGTTGGGACAGGGTAGTATCCAAGGGCAGCTGCGGCCCTTCCTGATGGCCTACCGGCACATACCAGGCCCGGCCCGGCTCCGTGGCGAAACTCAACCCCACCAGGTCGGCCCGCATCGGGTCGGTATCGGTGGTTTCGGTGTCAAAGGCAAAACCGCCGGCGGCCTGCAAAGCGGCCACCATTTCCGCCAACTGCGCCGCCGTCTGTACCGTAACATAGTTGACCGCCGCGGCGGCCGGCCCCCTATCCGGGATCGCGGCGGCGGCATCAGTAGCGGCGGCAGTAGCGGTAGCGGTAGCCGCCGCCGTTGCCCTTTCCCCTACCGGGTCCGGCAGGCGCTGGATAATGCTGTGGAACTCCAATTCGGTAAGCAGGCGGACGACCTGCTGGCGGTCAAAACGGCCGCTGCGGGCCGCCTCTAAAGAAAGCTCCACCGGCGCCTCCCGGCAAATGGTGGTCAGCAGCCGATTGGCAAAGGCCAATTCCCGGTTTTCCGCCAAGGAATGGCGGACGCTGGGCGGTTTCACTTCCTCTAATCGTTCATAAATGCCCTCGAGGGTGTGATATTCCCGCAGCAGGCTGACCGCCCGCTTTTCCCCAATGCGGGGTACGCCGGGAATGTTGTCGGAATTGTCCCCCATCAGCGACTTGAAATCCGGCTGCTGCGCGGCGGTCAGGCCGCCGTAGCGGGCCGCCAGTTCCGCCTCGTCATAAACCTTGCGATCCTGGGTACTGTGGAACAAATCCACCCGTACCTGAGGGGAAATCAGCTGAAAGGTATCCCGGTCGCCGGTAAGAATGACCGTGTCCAGTCCCAACGCGGCGGCCTGCCGGCACAAAGTCCCGATCACATCATCGGCCTCATAGCCGTCAATCGCATAGACCGGCACGCCAAAGGCGACCATCAGCTCCTTGGCCCGGCCGAACTGAGGGCGCAGTTCCGGCGGGGCCGGCTCCCGCTGCGCCTTGTAGTCGGGAAACTGCTGATGACGGAAAGTGGGCGCGGGCGTGTCAAAGGCAATGGCGCAATAAGCCGGCCGCCAGTCTTTCAAGGCCCGCAGAAAGACATTGGCAAAGCCATACACCCCGGTTACATCCTCCCCGGTGCGGGAAATCGTCATATTCTGCCGCAGGGATATGGCCCGGAAGGAGCGATGCACCATGGCATGGCCGTCCATCACCATCAGCAAGGGCTTTTCCGGCCCCGGATTTTCCGGGGTGAACAGGGGCAGGGCGGCCTCTTGAACCGCAGCCATAGCAGCGCCTCCGCAAATCGCCTTTCCCGGCAGGTTGCCCCCCATTATACACCCCACCGCCACCCCCATAAACCGCCGCCAAACCGCAATTTAACCGGAAAAGGGCGGGAATTAACATGGATAGACAGGATAAACAGGATTCTTGTATCTGGTTAGAAAGGTACTGGCGGTAGATAACCTTTCCCGGCAGACCACAAAATCCTGTCTATCCTGTCTATCCATGTTAATTCCCCCAAAAACCGCCCCTTTACCCCCTTGCAATCCCCTAAACCATCGGATAAAATTTTTTCGCGTCGGGGACGACATCTCGCCAGGGCGAGATGTCGTCCCCGACGCTTTCGTTCGGGGGCCTGGGAGGTCCCCTATGCCGCGGCTCTTTATCCCCGGCCTCGTCCTTATCCTGCTATTGGGCGCCGGCTATAGCCTTACCCAAGCCGCCCGGGCCATCCCCTGGGACTGCACCGACTGGCAAGCCTTTGCCCACGACGACCGGACTATCGCCATCCTGGAATCCCTGGCCGAAAACCGGGGCAAGACCCTCTACTGCGGCATTGACCAGTCGGACACCTTTACCAAGGCGGAAACTTGGGAAGCCGGCAAAGACCGCAACGAGCGGGATGATACCATCTATTCCGGGGAACGCGGCATTTTCCGCGGCTTTATCGCCGCCCAAGAGGGCTGGCTGACCGAGGGGGAATCGGGGATTACCGGCGTCAGCATCGACCGCATTTTTGAGTTTCCCCGGGAGAAAAAGAAACGCCGCCGCTATAAGACGGTGATCATCGAGGTGGAAATCCCCGCCGATCCCAGCCGCCTGCTGTATACCGACTTCGGTCAAGCCTCCGGTCAGCTGCAACCCGAAAGCTCGGCTGAATATGATGCCCGAGGCCGTTTCGCCAATCCTGTCGGCGGCGGAACGGCGGTCAGCTACAACTGGCAAACCTTGGCGGAGGCCGCCGCCAGTGCCTATTGCCAGGAACCGCGTTACATCCGAGTGACCGGAGTCGCTCCTTCTCCGGAGGCCAGCGAGGGCTGGGATTATGGCCCCAATACTGCCGTGACTCCCGGCTACTATCAGTTTCAGGCCCGTAAAACCAACACTTGGACGGCTACTTGCGAAAAGAAAGTGCGCCGCCGCCGTTAAATCCGTGCAATTGTTGCGCTACCGCCCCTTGCCCGCCGTGCTACAATAGGCGGGATTGACCGGGGCGGTAGCCGCGCCGGTTAGGTTAACGGAAAGGATTAAAGGAGCGGCGGTCAATGCCCCTTTACGAGTTTCGCTGCGCCGACTGCGGGCAGGTGGTTTCCCGGCTGATTTATAGCTGGTCGGCGGATGCGGCCCTAACTTGCGCCCACTGCGGCGGCGTTAATCTGGAACGGCTGGTTTCTAGTTTCTCCTTTCGCCGTTCCTGGGGGGACAGCCTGAACTGGGCTCCCGGCGGCGAAACGATGCGGGATGTGGATGAGGATAGCCCGGCCAGCCTGGATCGCTATATGGGGCGCATCAAACAGGAAATGGGCGGCCAGGTAACTGGGGACTTTGAGGAAATGCGCCGGGAAATCCGCCACGGCCCCCGCACCTTTGACAATCCGGATGCCGCCGCCCCGGCCGGGGAATAGCCGGCTTTGCCGCCGGATTATTCGTCCTTCAACAAGTTCAGGATGATCGTCCTTCAACAAGTTCAGGATGAGCGGAGGGTTGGGCCGCCGGCCCGGCCGGGGAATAGCCGGCTTTGCGGATACAATTCTCTTTGCCGCCGAACTATAATCCCGCCCATCCTGAACTTGTTGAAGGGTCATCCTGAAGTATAATTCCGCTCACCCTGAACTTGTTGAAGGGTCATCCTGAAGTATAATTCCGCTCACCCTGAACTTGTTGAAGGGTCATCCTGAAGTATAATTCCGCTCATCCTGAACTTGTTGAAGGATGACCCGGCAACGCTTGCCGGAGGAATACGCCGCCGGCAAAAGCAAGCATCGCGAGGGTTAATGCCGATTTACGAATATCGCTGCGGCGACTGCGAACGGGTTACTTCCTTTTTTACCCGGTCGATCAACGCCGCCCTAACCCCGGTCTGTTCCCACTGTCAAAGCGGGAATATGCGGCGGCGGATGTCCTCCTTTGTCCAGGGCAAAACCGCCGCCGCCGTTCACGAAAGGTATCCCGCCGGTAGCGATGCCGCGTCCCTGGACTACTACCGCGATCCCCGCAACATTGGCCGCAATGTCGAGGAAAGCTATCAGCGGCACGGCTTGGCAATGCCGGAGGCGGTGCGGGATAATATCGCCGCCGCCCGGGAAGGAACTTTGCCCCAGGACCTGGAACTATGATGACCGCCTCCGAAACTGCCCCCGATTTCCTGGCCGCCGCCTTGCGCGGCTGCTTGGACACGCTGGCCGCCGGCTCTCCCGATTTGCCGGAACTGGCGGAAACGATTAGCCGGCTCAAGGAATTGGCGGCCGCCGCCCATCCCGGCGGCGGCTACCAGCCGGCCCTGCCGGCGGCCCCCTTGACCCTCCCCCAAGCCTTGCAGTTGACGGCGACGGCCCAGGCTTTGCTGGCAACCCAAGCCGCCCTGGACATCCCGGCCGCTTTGCCGGCCGAAACCGCCGCCGCCCTGGCCGGCCTCTTGGCGGAATTGGCTGGGCAATTAGGCGCGGCCCTACGGCGGGAAAAGGCCGCCGCCATCCGCGGCCTCTATGTTATTATTGACCCGGAAGTAACCGGCGGCCGGGAACCCTTGACTATTGCCCAAGCCGCCATACGCGGCGGGGCTAAAATGCTCCAGCTCCGGGACAAGCGGCGCGACAAGGGGGAAATCTTGCCCCTGGCTCAGTCCTTGCAGGCATTGTGTCAAGCCAATGCCGCCCTGCTTATCCTCAATGACCATGCGGATTTGGCGGCGGCGGTCGGTTCCGGCGGCGTGCATATCGGGCAAACCGATTTGCCGGTAGCCCAGGCCCGGCAAGTCTTGGCCCCGGAGCAGGTAATCGGCCGTTCCAACCGGGAAATTGACCTGCTGATTGAATCCCAGGAAAGGGGCGCCGACCATGTCGCCTTTGGCGCTATCTATCCCACTACCACCAAGCCCGGCGGCCGCGGCCCCCAGGGGCCGGAACGCTTGCGGGAAGCTCGGGCGGCCGCCAAAGTCCCCCTGGTCGCCATTGGCGGCATTACCGCGGCCAATGTAGCCCCGGTAATCGCCGCCGGCGCCGATGCGGTATGCGTAACCGCCGCCGTCGGCTTGGCCCCAGAGCCGGAAGCCGCCGCCGCCGGTCTAGTTGAAGCCATCCGTCAAGCCGGAGGTAAAGTTTAATGCCCTCCCGCTACCAGCAGGAATTAGCGGACATCGCCGCGGCGGCCAATGATGCCCTGGCCGACCGCCACCGGGCCCGGGAGCAGGCCCTGGCCGTTTCCCGGGAGGTCATCCGCTTTTCGGCCAACGCCATCCGCGCCGTCCATCGCGGCGAATTCGATGAAGCCCGCCGCCTCTTGACCCAAGCGGCTCCCCGGCTGGAATCCACCCAGACGATCCGCGCCGACAACCCGGAAATCTACTTTGCCGGTTTCCTCTCCGACGCCCGCAAGGAATACGCCGAAGCCCACATCACCCTGGCCGTCATCGCCCGCAGCCCTATCCCCCGCCCGGAGGAACTGGCCGTCGACCCGCCGGCTTACCTGAACGGAATGGCTGAGGTGATTGGCGAGCTGCGCCGTTACATCCTGGACACCCTGCGGCGGGATTCCTTTGCCCGCTGCGAGGAATATATGGAAGTGATGGATGAAATTTACGGCTTGCTGGTTACGATCGATTTTCCCGAAGCCGTAACCGGCGGCCTGCGCCGCAGCACCGACGCTATGCGTGGCGTCCTGGAACGCACCCGCGGCGATTTGACCATTTCCTTGCAGCAGCGGCGGCTGGAGCTGCGCCTGGCCGGCCTGGAAACCGCGGAAGGAGCCGATTAACCATGGTCAAGGTCGACCTGACCTTTCTCGGCACCGGGGCCGGCAACTGCATCCACCGCGCCCACACCGCCATCGTGCTGGATTGTCCCGATGGCACCCGCCTGCTGCTCGACGCCGCCTCCGGCAATTCGGTGTTGCGGCAGGGCGCGCCGCTGGGCCTCTACGCTGAGGATTTTACCGATGTGCTGCTGTCCCACCGTCACGGCGACCACATGGCCGGCTTGCCGCATATCCAGGGCCGCCGCACCCAAATGGCCCCGGCCGCGCCGCCGCTGAAAGTCCATAGCCTGGAGCCGACTATTATCGGAGTGCAGAACCTCTTTCGGGCGGTAAGCATTACCCATAAAGTCGATGCTGACGGTGTCGCTACTGCCGAGGGCCGCCCGGTAATGGCGTGGAATGTAGTGGAGACGGAGCAGTGGATTCCGTTGAGCCCGGCGGTGCGGGCCCGGGCCTTTGCGGTAAATCATATCGGCGGCGCGGTAGGTTGGCGGGTCGAAGCCGGCGGCATCGCGATTGTATTCTCCGGGGATACCCGTTACTGCGAAAACCTGGCGGCGGCGGCCCAAGGAGCCGATTTGCTGATCCACGAAGCCCTCAGCACCGAAGCCGATAAAGAGGGCACCGACCGCCGCGGCCATTCCACTGCCGCCGAAGCGGCCCGGATTGCCGCTTTAGCCGGGGCCAAGCAGCTAATCCTGACCCACATTGACACCCCCTTTCACCGGGATACCCAACCGCTGCTTGCGGAAGCCCGGCCGGTTTATGACGGCCCGATTAGCGTGGCTGAGGACCTTTTAACGGTCAGCATCCGCCCTTCCTAACCGCCCTTTTGCCCCCATTTCCGGCCGGCTAACCGCCTTTTTGCCCCGATTTCCGCCGTACTGACGCCCGCCCCCTTGCCGCCGGTTAGATTATCCGTTCTATACTTTGACCGATTTCTCAAACTATTCCCGGAAAAGTCCGGGAATTCTCGGGGGGTGCGATGTTAGCCAAAAGTCAGACCTGCGCCGTGGTCGGCCTGGACGGGTTCATCATTCAGGTGGAAGTGGACATAGCCCCCGGCCTGCCCACTTTCAACATTGTCGGCTTGCCCGATACCGCGGTGCAGGAAGCCCGGGAACGGGTGCGCGCCGCCCTCCGCAACAGCGGCTGCGAATTTCCGATGCGCCGCATCACCGTCAACCTGGCCCCGGCCGACCTGAAAAAAGCCGGGCCGGCCTACGACCTGCCCATCGCCGTGGGCATCCTGCTCAGCTCCGGGCAGATTGACCTGCCGCCGGAACCCTCCCTTTTCCTGGGCGAGCTTTCCCTGGACGGCAGCCTGCGCCATACCAACGGCGTCTTGCCCATGGTTTCCGTAGCCCGGGATCAGGGCTTTGCCGTGGTCTATGTTCCTACTGCTGACGCTACCGAGGCCGCCCTGGTCGAGGGTATCCGGGTCTATCCGGTGCCGACCCTGGCCGCCCTGGTCAGTCATCTGCTGGGGGAATCGCCCATTGCCCCGGCCCGCAACGGCGGGATACCCATAGCGGAAAACGGCAAAGCGGCCAACGGCGCTAACCTGGCCCACATCAAAGGGCAAGAACACGCCAAGCGCGCCCTGGAAGTGGCCGCCGCCGGTTTCCATAACATCCTGTTCAACGGGCCGCCGGGTAGCGGCAAAACGATGCTGGCCCGGGCCTTGCCCTCCATCCTGCCCCGGATGACCCCCCAGGAAGCCCTGGATGCTACCAAGATTTACAGCGTCAGCGGCGCCTTGCCCGCCGACTGCCCGCTGATTGCCCACCGCCCCTTTCGCGCCCCCCACTACAGCATTTCCAACGCCGGCTTGGTCGGCGGCGGCCGCAACCTGCGCCCGGGGGAAATCACGATGAGCCACCGGGGCGTCCTGTTCCTCGATGAACTGCCGGAGTTTGACCGCACCGCCCTGGAATCTTTGCGTCAACCCCTGGAGGACAAGGTCGTTACCATCAGCCGGGTAACCGGCACCGTTACCTACCCGGCCAGTTTTATGCTGGTGGCGGCCCAGAACCCCTGCCCTTGCGGCTACCATTCCCATCCCCGCAAACAATGCGTTTGCAGCAATTCCGCCGTGTCCCGCTACCAGAAGCGTATCAGCGGCCCCTTGATGGATCGGATTGATATTTTCGTGGAAGTGCCGCCGGTGGAATACGAAAAACTGGTGGACGATGGGCCGGCCGAGGATTCGGCGGTAATCCGGGAACGGGTAGAGCAGGCCCGCACGCTCCAATCCGAGCGCTTTCAGGAGGCTCCCTTTCTGTGCAACTCGGAAATGGGGGCGGCCGAAGTCTGGAAAGTCTGCAATCTGGACGAAGGCGCGCGCAACCTGCTCCAATCGGCGACCACCCAACTGAGCCTATCGGCCCGGGCCTTTCACCGCATCGTAAAGGTATCCCGCACCATCGCCGACCTGGCCCATTCCGAGACCATCCAGGTATCCCACTTGGCCGAGGCCCTGCAATACCGTTCCCGGGGGGTGAACTGAAGTTAGGGGGTGTTGGCCTACCGTCATCCACACCCCCGCCGTTATTCCCGCCCCCTAACCGTCATTCCCGCGCAAGCGGGAATCCCGAACGGTACTACTAATAACCCGCCCCTTTCCGGCCGGGGAAGTCCTGGATTCCCCCTTGCGCGGGAAGGACAGCAATCCTACCCCCCGGCAATGGCCCGGAAAATATCAAAATACTCCGGGAAAGTCTTGGCAACGCAGCCGGGATTGAGGATGGTAATTTCGGCATTGCCCAGGGCCGCCAGAGAAAAACTCATCGCCATCCGGTGGTCGTTGTAAGTTTCAATGACCGCCGACTGCAATTGCGGCGGCGGCGTGATTTCCAGATAGTCCGGCCCCTCGACCACCAGGCCGCCCACCTTGCGAAGTTCCGCGGCCATCGCCGCCAGCCGATCCGTTTCCTTGACCCGCCAGTTGCCAATGTTGCGGATAACGCTTTTGCCCTCAGCGAAAAGGGCGGTAACGGCCGCGGTCATCGCGGCATCCGGAATATGATTCAAGTCCAGGTCGCAGCCGTGCAGCGCGCCCCGGGTAACTTCAATCCAATCCGGGCCGCGCTTTACCTGGGACCCCATCTGCTCCAGCACCTCGGCATAGCGGATGTCGCCCTGAATGCTGTCGGCCCCGACGCCATTGACCCGCACCGGGCCGCCGGCAATGGCCGCCGCCGCCAGAAAATAGGTAGCCGAGGAAGCGTCCCCCTCTACCAGTACCCGGCCCGGCGATTGGTAAGTCTGCCCGCCGGCCACCCGGAAAGAGCGGTAGCCGTCCGATGCCACCGCCACCCCGAACCGGCGCATCACATCAATGGTCATATCAATGTAGGGCTTGGATACCAGTTCCCCCTCTACGGCAATCAGCAATTCCCTTTCCGCCAGGGGGGCCGCCAGCAGCAGGGCAGTCAGGTATTGACTGGAAACATTGCCCTTGATGGCAACCCGCCCGCCGCGCAGCCCGTTGGCCTTTAGGGTCAGCGGCGGATAGCCCTCCGCCTGCTGATACCGAATATCCGCGCCCAAGGGCCGCAGGGCCTCGACCAAGTGGGCAATGGGCCGTTCCCACATCCGCGGCTCTCCGGTCAAGGTATAGATGCCTTGCCCCAGGCAGAGGGCGGCGCACAAAGGGCGGATGGCCGTGCCGGCATTGCCCAGAAACAAATCCGCCGCCGCCACGGCAAAGGGGCCGCCTTGGCCGGCCACCCGGCATTCGGTGCGCTGCTCGGAAAATTCCAGGGACACCCCCAGGGTTTCCAGAGCGGCCGCCATATAGCGGGTGTCGTCGCTGTCCAGCAGATTCCGCACCTCGGTAGTCCCGGCGGCCAACGCCGCCAGCAGCAGCAGCCGGTTGGACAGGCTCTTGGAACCGGGCAACTGCACCGCGCCGGCTACCCGGGCGATGGGCGACAAGGTTAGCTGTTCCATAATTCCCCTCTGAAAGGTATGACGGTTGAGAATGGGCTGAGCCGAGGCGATTGTCTTACTTGCACATCTACCGCCCGGTAGATAGTTCCTCTGATCGTTACCAGCAGGTCACCCTCCGGTGACCAAGTGCCGGTGTAGTGGCACGCGTCCCGGGTTTGAAAGTAAAAGCCGCCGCGGGTAGTTTGGTCATTCCTCTGCAAGGTAGTGGCGCAGGGCCGGCCGTTTCCATCGGAGGTTAGCACCCACTTGCCGCCTTCCTCCCAAGTATAGTAGCCCAAGAACTCGCCGTTGGGCCAGTGGGCCTCGGGCTTTTCCCGATAGCCGTACCACCGGTCGATGATGGCCCAAGCATTGGAATAGTAATAGGCTTGGCGGACTTGGTGGACGCCAGCCAGTTGGTTCTTTCCCGAGGCGTAAAGCTCCCGGAAAGACTGCCGGAACACGGTTGCGGGCATATCGTCATACAGGTCGACGAACAACCCTTCCCCCAGGCTGTAGTTGCAGCGGAAGCCGGCATCGGCAGTCTCATACCGTTGGCCTTCCAGCTGGCTGATGTTGGATACTTGAGAACAGCGCCGATTTTCCGGGCGGATGGGCGCGCCCGTCCGGCGATTCTCGGAGTAAAGGGCTAGAAAGTCGGCCGCCCCTTCGTGAAGCCAATTCCTTTCGCCGCTCCAGTAGTAGTGGGCTACTTCGTGGGCGATTATCGACCCCAAGCCAGCGCGCTGCCAAGATTGTCCCGATTCGTATTCCTGTAAAATCTCCATGTGCGTCCCTTTGTGGACGCCGCCAAAATCCCCGTCCAGTCCCAGTTCCTTCACGAAATCGAGGCGTATCTCCGGGCTTTGCAAGGGTATGGGCTGGCCCATATACTCCTCGAGGGTTCGTACTGCGTGTTCCAGGATGTCCATGCTCTGGCCGGAGCCTATTCCCCCGGAACGGTATATTTTCAGCGTAACCCGTCCGGTCTGTGGTAGGTCTATGGCCCGACTTTCCCCTTGAGTAGTTGGAGAGGGTGCGGTTCTCCTGGATACGCAACGGAGTTGTCCACTGATGGACGTGTAGTAGTTGGTGCTGCAAGTCGGTACTAGCACCCGCTGGCTTAGGGAACTTCGCAGGTTGGCAATGGTTCTATTCTGCCGGGTGATTTGATCGTTCTGCTGGTTGATTTCACCGGACAGCTGGGTAATCCGGCGGTCTTTGCTACTAAGGTCG
The DNA here is from genome assembly GCA_965203435.1 of Dehalococcoidia bacterium. Classification (GTDB taxonomy): domain Bacteria; phylum Chloroflexota; class Dehalococcoidia; order Lucifugimonadales; family UBA3495; genus CBDBCU01. Next base: position 377,113 of record CBDBCU010000006.1, read on the forward strand.
CTGGACTGTTCGGCGATAGTGGCGCGCTGGCGCAGTGTCGTCAGCTTTTCCGCCGCCAGGTTTTCCCGTTCTAGGGCGAGGGAGTTCTGGGCAGCGTCCCTTTCGCTGAGCGTGGCTTTCAACCGGGCGTTGGTAACATTCAGCTGATTGCTCTGCTCGACAATGGTGGCGTTGGCTTGGCTGATTTGGTCGTTGGCCGCTTGCAGGGCATTGCGGCGAATTGCCAGTTCCGCGGCGGTGGAGTCTAGCTTTCTGCTCTGCTCGGCGATAATGGCGTTGGTTTGGACGATGTTGGCGTTGGCCTGGCTGAGGGCATTCTTGGTCTCGAGGAGAGAGTTGTTGGACTGCGCCAGAGCGGCTTGCCAAGTCGGGAGGGCGTTGGCGTATCCGAAAAGTTGCAGGGACAGAAAGATGATGGCCGCGATCGCCGCCAGAAACAGGGGATACAGGATGAAGCGATCCATTGTTTCTCCTTTGAACCGGTTTTGCCGGGAATGTCCCGGCAGACTTTGACACATTCCGTTTAACAATGTAGCATAAAGTTGGCGCGGGCGGGGGCTTGGCGTCGCCGCGGCCGCCCGGAACTTGCAGAGCGACACGAGGAAGCAAAGTGGCTGAGGAAAATACCGACAAGCAAGGGGAAGCGGCCGATAAGTCGCCCCTGGCGCCGCCGCAAATGAACCCGGACTTCAACCGGGCTTTGGACGAACTGGTGGCTTTGGCCCGCCAGGGTCAGCGGCCCGACTGCGAAAACTTCAATCCCGCCGACCCGTGGCTGATTGCCAATATGCCGGTCTTTCAGGACTTGCCGGCGGCGGAACGGGAGCGGACGCTGGCTGAGGCCGCGGCAATTGTCCTCCGTGGGCAGGAAGCCAACGCCGCCGGCCGGGCCGCGGTCAAAGCCTGGCCCGGCGTGGCGGTGCGCCTGGACAGCGGCGGGATGGGCTTTTTCAGTCAGTTGGGCGTGGTGCGCCGCCCCGACTTGACCCAATACTATGTGGACGGCTTTACCCCCAACCGGGACGCCCTGTCTTTCAGCGCGGAAAATCAAGCCCTGTTCACCGCGGTTTTCCAGCGCATCGCCGCCAAAATGCGGGAACACTTCGCCGCCGGCCGGACGATCATCCAGACCGACCGCCAAATCTGCGACGCCCCGGGCCGCTCTTTCCACGCCCGCCAGCTGCTCTTTGGCGCGGACTATCTCCAACTGCCCTATATGTGGCGGCAGTTGACCTTTGACCTGCCGGCAAGCCAATACACCGAACCCCCGGACATTGTGGAGGTTTCCGTCCCCCATTGGTTTGAGGATTTGGACCTGCCGGCGGATTTGCAGGCCCGCATCCGGGAATTGGGCATTACCCAACTGGTGTTCAAGGCCCCCACCAAGGGCTTGTCCCTGCACCTGGGCTTTGACTACCTGGGGGAACATAAGATGGGGCCGCTATCCATCGCCATGTTCCAGGTCAAACAGAACAACGGCATTGCCATTCAGGCCGCCCTGAGCCTGGCCCGGGTGAAAACCCTGGCCGGCTCCGTCGCCAACACCGCCCTGGTCACCGTTGGCCCCTCCCTGCACGGCAAAAGCACCTTGACCATTATGATTGAACTGGCCCACAGCGAGCTGGCCGGTTTGCTGAATTTGGATACCGATCCCGCCGAAGGGGTCTATCCGATGAACGATGACATTGTGCTGCTCCAGCCCCTGCGGGAGCCGCTGGTTTCCCATCGCGGCGGCAGCCGCTACACCATTTCCCACAGCATCGACGGCACGGAAAACAACTTTTACGCTATGCCTTTCGGCTTGAACGAAGCCGAGGATCCCATCACCTTTGACGCGGTGCGCGGCTCGGCGGCCGCCCCCAATCCCCAGGAAACCCTGGAAAATGTCCCGGTACTGCTGCCGGCGGAGGGCGGTAGCGCGGCCGCGCCCAACTTCCTCGAAAATCCGGTGCGGAATATGCGGGTTACTCTTTCCCGCCGCCGCCTGCTGGCCCGCAAAGGCGTCGGCGGCCTGATTGAATCCATCACCGGCGGCCAGTTGACCGATTCGGTTCATGTGCCGATGGAGTTCACCGACCGGGTGTTCTGGCAGGAAGTGATGCGGCAGAACACCGTCATTCCGCCGCTGCGCCGCCTCAGCCTGGAGCAGTATATCCGGGTGCTGATGTACGGCGAAGCGGTGCAGATGGGCGCGGCCATTGGCGCGATCGGCCGCCCCTATGTGGAATACTTTTCCGACCCCTTTATCATCGGCTTGGAGGATGAGAACGCCAACCTGATGTACCATATCCTCCAGCAGCTGGCTTGGGGCGGCCTGCCGCAGGAGTATTATGTGTTCAACACCGGCGGCATCGGCGCCGACAGCAATGAGGAAGCCAGCGGCCCCCACTACCGGAAAATCCCCCGGGAATTGACCCTGCTGCTCCAGGAAGCCCTGCTGCGGGATGCGGTAAAGTTTGAGTATGACCCCATCCTGCGCTCGGAAGTGGGCGTAGCGGTGGTGGACGGCCGCGGCGCGGAAGTGGTGGACTTGCGCCCGGAATGGCTGCCCCGGGAAATCTACGGCGAGGCCGACTATACCCGCCGGGTGGTGGAACTGCGCCGCCGCCGTTACTACGGCCAGAATGCTGCGGACAAGGCCGGCATCCTGCGCTACACCAAAGTCAACAGCGCCTTGATTGACCTGGCTGATGTTCCCCCGCCGGCCGACGAGCGGGAACTGGCGTGGCTCCTTTCCTTTTTCTGGAAAGTGGATCAAGCCGCCAATTCCCTGCCGGACCTGGCCCGGCAGATTGGCACCGGGCAGCGGCCGCTAACCCATCTGCTGCGGGCCTTGCAGGATAAATACCACGCCGGCCGGGCCCAGGGTCTGACCCTTTCTCCGGAAGGCCGGGACGCTCTGGCCGCCGCCGGTTTGACCGCCGGCTAGCGGGTAGTAGGTAGCGGCCGGCGGCCAAACGGCCCGGCCGCGCCGATTTTGCCGGGGCCGCGTAGCCCCGGAGGGGAATGTAAGGAATGGAGCAAGGCGGTATCCAATATCCCCTGGGGTCTCTATCCCATATCGGGGCCGAAACTTTTGGTACGCCGGGCCGGCGCACTTTCCGCCTGACCCTGGAGGCCGGCTTGGCCCGGGTTTATATCTGGCTGGAAAAGGAGCAGCTTTTTCAGCTGGGCGTCGGCTTGGGCGAAGCGGCCCAGCACCAGGCCGCCGCGGAACGGGACCGCGGCAGCTATCCCACCGCGCCCCCGTGGGACGGCGGCGAAACGACCGTCGAGTTCCATGCCCGGGTCCTTTCCGGCCGCCACGATGCGGAAACCAATTCCTTTTACATTCAGGCCCAGGGCGGCGAGGAGGAGGGTTCCCGGGCCGAGCCGCCCTCGGTAAGTTTCTGGATTACCCTAGAACAGGCGGCGGCCCTGGCTGAGGAAAGCCTGCGGATTTGCGCCGCCGGCCGGCCGCCCTGTTTCCTCTGCGGCCAGCCCATCAATCCCGACGGCCATACCTGCCCCCGGGCCAACGGCCACGCCGTCTTTGAGAGCGGCTAGCCCCCGGCCCGCCGATGACTAGAGTGCGGTTTCTGATTTTTCCCGCCCATCCTCAACTTGTCGAAATCCGCTCATCCTGAACTTGTTGAAGGATGGGAAAGCCCAAGCCGAAAGGAAACCCATTACCGGATGGCAAGGCTGATTGTTTCCGCTCATCCTGAACTTGTTGAAGGATGGGAAAGCCCAAGCCGAAAAGAAACCCATTACCTAATGGCAAAGGATAAGCCCGTGGATTTGCCCCAACCCGCCCCCGACCTGCTCCTCAACGGCGAGTTCCTTTCCTGCGAACTGACGCCCCTGGGTTCCAACTATACCTTTATCGCCGCCCTGCGCTTGGACGGGCAGGAGGGGCAGGCCATCTACAAGCCCCGGGATGGGGAAGTTCCCTTGTGGGATTTCCCCCGGGGTACCCTTTACAAGCGGGAATACGGCGCTTATCTGCTGAGCCAGGCTTTGGGCTGGGACTTTATCCCCCGCACCATCATTCGGGAAGGGCCGTACGGCATCGGCTCCGTCCAGGAGTATGTGGAACATAACCCCCGGCTGGACTACTACACCCTCAGCGCCGCCAACGCCGCGGCCCTGCGTAGGATTGCCTGCTTCGACCTGGTCGCCAACAACACCGACCGCAAGGCCAACCATGTCTTGGTGGACGCCGCCGGCAAGTTGTGGGGCATTGACCAGGGCTTGACCTTTCACGCCGACACCAAAATCCGTACCGTCATCTGGGACTTTGGCGGCAAACCCATCCCCCGCCGCCTGCTTGCCGACTTGACCCGGCTGTTCAAGCAATTGGACAACCCGCCGCCGCCGCTGCAAGGATTGCTGGACTTGCTGCTGCCGGAGGAAGTTGACGCTTTCCGCCAGCGCATCGCCTGGGTTTTAAGTGAACGGACTTACCCCGGCCTCCCCGGCCGCCGCCGGCGCCGCCGGTAAGAATAGCCGTTTTCCGAATCCGGGCCATCGTACATAAACCGCCCTTCCCGCCCTCCCTGCACCTACCGTCATTCCTATCGACCGCCATTCCCGCCCCTACCGTCATTCCCATCGACCGCCATTCCCGCCCCCTTACCGTCATTCCCGCGCAAGCGGGAATCCCGAAATGCCGCGGACTCCGGATTCCCTTTTCCTCGAGGAATGACAGCAAAGCCCGCAACTCTATCCCCCCGGCCCGTTAGCCAGCAGCGCCGGGTCAAAATCCTCCAGCGTTTCCAGAATGGCATTGGCCTGGCTAACATCCAAATGGCGGGTGTAGTCGGTGCGGACGGCGATGGTATAGGTTCCGGCGGCTACGGCGGCCGCAATGCCGACCGGCGAGTCCTCAATGGCGATACATTCCGCCGGCGGCAGGCCCAGGCCGGCGGCGGCTTTCAAGTAAATATCCGGGGCCGGCTTGCCGTTGGTTACATCATCCCCGCCCAGCACCAGGTCAAAGGCCCCGGTCAGTCCCAAGGCCGCCAGTTTCAAGTCCACCCAGCTATGGCGGGAGGAGGAGGCTACGGCGATAGGCAAGCCCCGCTCCCGGCAAGCCGCCATCAATTCCCGCACTCCCGGCTGCGGCGCCAATTCCTGCATCATCATTTCCCGGACGATGCGGTCGTAGCGGCCTATATAGGTCGCAAGGGGCAAGGGCAAGGGCCTCCGCAACTTCAGCTGCCGCCAGGTTTCCTCAACGGTAGTCCCGATAAGAAACTCCTGATTTTCCCCATCGGAAACCGGTTCCGCCCCTTCCTGAATCAGCAGGCGGTTGATGGCGTTGAAAAACAGCGGCTCGCTGTCCACCAGCACCCCGTCCATGTCGAAAATAATCGCCCGATAGCCGGCCATACCGTTCAACCCTCCTTTGCCGTCAAATCTTAACACACCGATTCCTCCGTCCCGCTTTCCCGGACCAGGAAGCAGGAGGATGCCTTGAACACCGCCCACAGATTCATCCCGGGTTCAATGCCCATTTCGGTCAGGGAGGCGCCGGTGATGTGGCATTTCAGCGCGGCCCCCCGACATTGCAAAGTAACTTCATATCCCGGCGGGCGCAATTCCATTCCGGCCACTACCCCCGGCAGCCGATTGCGGGCTGAGGAACCGGCCGGCTCTCGATGGGACAGGATGATGTCCGCGGCCCGCAAGCCAATGGTTACGGTATCCCCCGGCTGTTCCAATCCGCCTAAGGGTACTTCCAATTGCAAGCCCTCGGCCCCGGCGCAAAGCATTGTGCCATCCCGGGGTTGCCGGGACACTACCCGCATCGGCATCAGATTTTCCACTCCGACCAGCCGGGCTACCCGGCCCTGCCCTGGCTGCCCCAGAACTTCCAGCGGATTGCCCACCGCTTGGGTTTTGCCGTCGGCGATTACCTGCGCCCGGTCGCCGATATTGAGAGCTTCCTCAATGTCGTGGGATACCATAATGGCCGGGATGTTGGCATAAGCCAGGGCGGTTCGCAATTCCTCTCGCAAGGCCCGGCGCAGTTGGGTATCCAACGAGGTAAAGGGTTCGTCCAGTAGCAGCGCCGCCGGACGGGGAGCCAAGGCCCGGGCCAAGGCGGCCCGCTGCTGCTGCCCGGCGGAAATCTGATGGATCCGCCGGTTTTCCAATCCCTCCAATCGCAAGCTCTGTACCAATTCCCACACCCTTTCCCGGCCGGCGGCCGTGGTGCGGTCGGGCAGCCCATAGGCAATGTTGCCGGCCACGGTCAAATGGGGAAACAGATGGTACTGCTGGGTCAGCAACCCGACCCGCCGCCGGTGCGGCGGCAGCCATACCTGACTGGCGGCGTCAAAGACCACCCGGCCGCCGATTTCAATGTGTCCCGCCGCCGGCCGCAGCAGCCCGGCAATGGCCCGTAGCAGGGTAGTTTTGCCGGCCCCGGACGGCCCGAAAATCACTAATACCTGGCCCGGCGCGGCGGCCCACTCCGTTTCCAGCGCAAAGCGGCCTATGCGGTACTGCGCCCAACCCCAAGTCGGGCCGCCGGTCAATTCCGGCAGACGGTCGGTTGTCATAATCCCGCCCCCCGGCCGCGCCGGGCAATCAACCCCAGGGCGGTCAAAGCCAGCAATGCGCCGACCAGCAGCAGCACCGCCAGGGCTACCGCCGTATCCAAGCCGGTCTCCATCGCGCTCATTATCGCCAGCGGCATCGTTTGCGTTTTCCCGATAAAGTTGCCGGCAAACATTATCGTCGCCCCGAACTCAGAAATAGCCCGGGCCCAAGCCAGAGCTATGCCGGTCAAGATGGACGGCCCGGCCAGCGGCAAAGTCAGCCGCCGAAAGGTTCCCCACGGCGATACGCCCAAAGTTTGGGAAATATCCTCGTACTCCCGGGCTACCGACTGAAATCCCAACTTGGCCGCCCGAATGTAAAAGGGGGCGGCGACGAATAATTGGGCAAAGATGACGGCGGCGGTGGTAAAGGGCAAGTTCAACCCCAAAGTCGCCAAGGGAGACCCAAGGATGCCCTGCCGCCCGAAAGCCATCAGCAGGGCTACGCCGGCCACCACCGGCGGCAGGATGATGGGCAATTCTACCAAATGGTCAATAACCCGCAGCAGGCGGGAGTCGCTGCGGGCCAGCAGCCGGGCCAAAGGCGTGCCCACCGCAACGACAATAATGATACTGATAAGGCTGGTCAGCAGGGACAGGCGCAGGGCTTGAAAGGCCGTGGGGCTGGTCAGACTGGCGATAAAGCTGTCCTGCTGGGCCGCTTTAATCAGCAGGGCCAGGATGGGCAAGCCGATGAACAGGACATAAAGGGCGGTAGCGGCCGCGCCCAGCGTCCCCCCATAATCGGCGGCCGGCCGCAAGTTACCCCTCTTTCCGGCGGCGGCCGGCCGCCACGCCGGCCGGCATCAAGGCATTGCGGCGGTTAATGCAAATCGGCATTGCCCTCCGGCGGCGGCTCAAAGCCATGACGCTCCAGAATTGCCTGCCCCTCAGCCGACAAGACAAAGTTGATAAAAGCCCCGGCCCGTTCCGGGCGGGCCGATTCCCCCAGGGCGGCGATAGGATAGCGGGCGGTTAAGTTGACTTCCGCCGGGATGGGCAGAACCGCAACCCGTTGCGCGGTATAGGCCGGCAAGGCGTCGGTGCGGTAGGTTAGGCCGGCATCGGCTTCCCCCAAAGCCACCTTTTGCGCCACGCTCCGCACATTAGGCTCCTCGGATACCACATTGGCGGCCACCCCGGCGGCCCAGGCCGGGCCAAACCGGGGATGAATTCCCATTCTTGCCAGTACCCGGCGGGAATAGCGGCCGGCCGGCCCTTCCGGCAGAGCCAAGACAATTTTAACCCCCGGCGCCGCCAAATCTTGCAGTGTTGCCGGATTCCAGTCCCGGCGTACCAGAAAGACCATCCGATTGCCGGCAAATTCGACTGGCGCCCCGGCGGTTAATCCGGCCCGGCGGACGGCGTCCATCTGCTCCCAATCGGCGGCGGCGAATAAATCCGCCCGCGCCCCGTGTTCCAGCTGCGTCCGCAAGCGCTGGCTACCGTCAAAGTTGACCGTTACCGCCGTTCCAGGATGGGCTTGCTCAAAGGCCGCCGCCATTTCCGCAAAGGCTTGGGTCAGCGAGGCGGCGGCGAATATAGTCAATTCCCCCCGTAGCGTCCCCCCATCCGGCCCCTTTCCCGGCTCTGCATCTGCGGCGCAGCCCACAAGGGCGGCCGCCAGCAATCCCCATAAAATCCAGCATCCGGCCCTTCGAATCGCATCGACCGGGTTCACTGCCGCCCTGCCTTTCTCCTGTCGGTCTTTCCCGCCATGCCGGGACAAGGGGAATTGTAGGTTGGGATGGCTAGGGCTGTCAACGGCGGGCTAATAAAGTTGGGGGCATCCAACTTGGATGCCCCCTGGGGGATTGCCGTCCCGTTTGCCGCTGCTTGGCGGCTAGCGGTTGATGATGGTGGTGCCTTCCTGGGAGGTAATGGACTGGCCGAACTCGTCGTACTGCATTGTGGCCGAGGCTACGACATCGCCCTCCGCATTGGCCCGCACCGTGATGTTAAAGGTTTGCGTGTCCCCGGCGGCCAGGGAAGTGATGGGCGAGTAAGTTACCTGGTTGCCGCTGACAACGCCGCCGGCCGCCGCCAGGATGTCCAGTTGGGTGGGTACGCTGACCGTTACCCGAACATTGGTGATCGGCGAGTCCGCGCTCTGGTTTTCCACCGTGATGGTGTAACCGCCCTCCTCGCCTACCGCCAGCGGGTCGCTGGTGTCAATGATGGACAAGTGCGCCCCCGGCGTCGCCAGCACCTGGATGCTCAGGCTGGCCTCCGCCTCGGTGTTCTGATCGGCGGTTACCCGGGCCTGGTTGCTGACCGTGCCGGCGGTAACGCCGCGCAGGGTTACTGTTACGGCGACCGATTCGTCGATGGCCAGGTCGCCGATGTTCCAGGTAATGACTCTGCCGTCCCGGGTGCCGTTGTCGCTGTTGCTGACATAAGCCATGCCCTCCGGGAAGGTGTCGGTGATGGTTACGCCGGTCAGCGGAGCCTCGCCGCTGTTGGTGGCGGTGATGGTGTAAGTCCGCTCGCCGCCGATATACACCGCCGCGCTGCCGGTCTTGACCAGACTCAGCTCCGGCGTCACCGCCCGGGACAGGGCTTCGACCCGCACGGTCTTATCCCGATCCGTTACCTGGCTGACATTCTTAATCAGCCCCGGCGTCTGGGTGTCGGCGCTGACGGTAAAGCTGGTCGAGGCCCCGGCCGCCAAGGACGCAATCGTCCACAGCAGGTTGCCGTCCTCGTCCGTGCCGGCCGCCGGCTGACTGGCGGTGACCGACAAGCCATCGGGAATCAAGTCCACTACGCGCACATTGGTGGCTACGCCGTCGCCGTTGTTGGTAACGGTGATGGTGTAAGTCAGGGATTCGCCCAGGATTACCGTATCCAGATTGACCGCCTTGGCCACGCTGACATCGGACGCCACTACCCGGGTAACGGCGCTGGCGCTGGCCGTAGCCCCCTCGTCGGAAGTGGCCGCCACCGTGTTGGTCTGATTGCCGGCCGCGCTGGCCGTGGCGCTGACACTAAAGGTTTGAGAAGCTCCGGCATCCAGCCGGTCGATGTTCCACCGCACCGGCAGGGCCGTCCCGGAACTGGCCCCCGGGGCCGCCGCCAGCGTTACCCCCTCCGGCAGGGTGTCGGTAACAACCACATTGGTCAGCGCCCCCTGCCCGTTGTTGGTCAAGGTGATGTTGTAGGTCACCGAGCCGTCCAGGTTCACCTGGGACGGAGCCGTCTTGGTCAAAGACAGGGAGCCGGGGATGACGGCAGTGGTGGACTGGCCCGCCCCGGTAAAGCCCTCTTGGGAAATGGCCGTAGCCCGGTTGACCTGATCGCCGACTACCGTCGCCGACAGGGTCATCGTAATCCGCACCGAATCCCCCGGTTCCAGGTCGCCCAGGTTCCAGGTGGCCGTGGTCGCGGTGGCGCTGGAGGGCGCCGGATCCGAACTGACCAGACTCAAGCCGGTCGGCAGGTTGTCGGTCAAGGTAACGCCGGAGGCTACGCTGTTGCCGGAGTTGGTAACGGTGACCGTGTAATCGGCCTGTTTCAGCAGGCCCAGGTTGCTCGGCCCCTGCTTGTTGACTTCCAGGGACGGAGCCCGCCACTCCTTGGTTAAGGTGTGGCTGAACATCGTATCGCCGGAATCGTGAACTACCGCGATTTGCACCTGATTGTCCCCGGTGGCCGGCGTGGCCTGCCGCAGCACTACCGCCGCCACGCCGTTAGCGTCGGTGCGGACACTGACGCTGTTGCCGGTACCATTCAGGCCGCCATCCGGGTTATCCTCCGTGATGGCAAAGACCACCTCCACATCCGGCAACGGCGCGCCATCGGTAACCCGGAAAATCCGCACCTGCATGGGATGATCGGTACCCACCAGGTTCACCGCATCCCCGGGAAACTCCACCTGCATATCGACCCAATGCTTGACCGCAAAAACCTTGTGGTCGTCGGCATCGGCAATCTGCGGCACATAGGCGGTGACATCGGTGTCCCCGGCCCGGGTCGCCGTAATGGTCAGGGTAGCCTGCCCATCGGCGTTGGTCATCACCCGGCCAAAGGTATTGTCCACCTTGCGGGGATTGTTGCCGTCCAGGGATACGATGTCGCCTACCGCTTCCCCGAACCGATTGAGGATGATTTCCACTTCGGCCCCGTCGGCCGGGGCGCCGGTTTCATCCCGCACGGTGATGGTGAAAGAGTGCTGGGTGCGGATGGGATTCCAGTCCTCGCCGGGGGTAATGCCCACTTGCGTTGGCGTCCCGGCCTCAGTTTGCGGCTGGAAAGTGGCTACGCCCTGAACCCGGGGCGCCGGGTCGAGCACGAGGGCGGGCGCTATGACCGTGGTACTCGGCGGCGGGATAACGTCCGGCCCCGGCCCGGCCGCTTCGTATTCGGCGGACGGGTTGGTAAGCAGGGATTTAACTACCCCCGGTTCGCCGCCGGGGCCATCCCCGCCGACCCAGCCCAACGCAGCCGCCAAGCCGGCCACGGCCAGCAGGGCGGCGATACCCAAAATCCAGGAAATGGTCTTTCCGGCAAAGAGCCGCATAGTTCAGTTCTCCCTTGGCAAGGATAAGGCGGCGGCCGCTTGAAAAACTTGCCGCAACGGGCCAAGGCCGCCAGACTACCGGATAGTTGTAAAATCAACTTGCCCATTGTTTCATCAGTTTTATGGAAAGTCAAGTAAAGCGGCCGCTTGGATTTAGGGCAATCGCTATAGAAACCGTCCTTCCGTTATAGAAACCGTCCTTCCCGCGTAAGCGGGAATCCCGAAAGGCAACGGATGAAATGCCTTGCAACAGAACGGAGCCGGGAAATAGGCCGCAATCCGTGGTAAAAATTCCCCGAAAATTGCCTTTTCGGGTATTGACAAGCCGTGTTATGCCTTTATAATAGTAAGTTACTGAAATTATGCCGCAAGCATATTTTTGCCTTTCCCGAAACCTTTTCCAACCCAGGCCCCCTTTTGCCCAAAATTAAGGCGGTCCTTCCCGCCCCGGCGTCGCAACCGGCATCCGCATAAGGAGATTGGAGCATGACCATTACTCCCGTCCCTAACCGGCAGCTTTCCCCCCGCGCCAACGGCAATGGCAAGGGCAACGGCCATGGCCCCGCGCCGGCTCCGGTCAAATCCTACGCCCGCATCCCCCCGGTGTTGGAGGTGCCCAACCTGATCGAGGGCCAGCTCGAATCCTTCGAATGGTTCCGGGGCGACGGGCTGCGCGCCGTGTTCAAGGAAGTTTCGCCTATCGCCGACTACACCGGCAAGAAGTACGAACTGTACTTCGGGGAACACCACTTCAGCGCCCCCAAGTACGGCCCGACCGAGTGCAAGGAGAGGGAAGTCACCTACTCCGAGCCGCTGATTGTCAAGACCCAGCTGGTGATGAAAGACACCGGCGAGGTCAAGGAACAGGACATCTTTATGGGGGACATCCCCAAGATGACCGACAACGCCACCTTTATCATCAACGGCGCGGAACGGGTGGTGGTCAGCCAGCTGGTGCGCTCCCCCGGCGTCTATTTCAAGCACGACCGCACCACCCAGAAAGACGAGCGGGCCGCCCAGATAATTCCCTCCCGGGGGGCCTGGCTGGAGTTCGAGACCAGCGCCCGGGATGTGCTGTCGGTAAAAGTCGACCGCAAGCGCAAAATTTCGGCCACCGCTTTCCTGCGGACCTTGGGCTACGCCACGGACGAGGAAATCCTGGCCCTCTTTGAATCCGTTTCCCCTCCGGAATCGGATACCGATGGCCGCCACCGCTATATCCGCAACACCCTGGATCGGGATGGGGAGTTCGAGGATCGGGAACTGTCCATATTCCGGGAGGAGGACTTGCGGAACACTTGGGACACGGTGTTGCGCTGGCGGCATCCCGACCAGCCGGCGGACGCTCCCCTGACCGACGCCGCTCCCTATGATTCGGCCACGGTCCGGCGCATCGCCGCCGCGCAGATTGACTTTTACCGCAAAATGCGCCCCGGGGAGCCGCCCAGCCTGGAAAACGCCCAGAACCTGCTCTACGGCCATTTCTTTGACCGTCGCCGCTACGACCTGGGCGAAGTAGGCCGCTACAAGCTCAATATGCGCCTGCGCCAGGCGGAACGGGCCGCCCTGCACATCCTGACCCCGGACGACATCGTAAATGTCATCCGCACGATGCTGCTGGTCAACCGTGGCGAAGGGCGGCCGGATGCCCTGGATCAGATGGCGCGCCAGGGCCTGCTCCACGACCGCGCTCAGGCTATGCCCGACAACATCGACCACCTGGGCAATCGCCGCACCCGTTCCGTAGGGGAACTGGTGCAGAACCAGGTTCGCATCGGCCTGCTGCGGATGGAGCGGATGGTCAAGGAAAAGATGACCCTGGTGGAACAGGAGGCGGCCGCGCCGCAGGGCCTGGTCAACATCCGCCCGGTCGTGGCGGCGGTGCGGGAGTTCTTTGGCGGCTCCCAGCTGTCCCAGTTTATGGATCAGACCAACCCCCTGGCCGAGCTGACCCACAAGCGGCGGCTGTCCGCCTTGGGGCCGGGCGGCCTGTCCCGGGAACGGGCCGGCTTCGATGTGCGCGATGTGCATTTCTCCCACTACGGCCGCATCTGCCCCATCGAAACGCCGGAAGGGCCGAATATCGGCCTGCTCAGCTCCTTGTCCTCCTATGCCAAGACCAATGCGTACGGGTTCATCGAATCCCCCTATCGCCAGGTGCGGAAAACCATTGCCAACACCGCCCCGGACTTGGAAGGGCGGCAGGTTACGCAAGCGGTAAAGGATGAAAACGGCAAAACCCTGGTGGGCGAGGGGCAAATCATCCGCCGCAATCGGGTGCGGGCCCTCCAGTCCCTGCCGGCCGGCACCCTGCTGTCGGTAAAGCCCTATGTGGCCGCCGATCCGGGCAGCGTGGTCTATATGCCGGCCAATCAAGAGGAAAACCACCGCATCGCCCAGGCCAATTCCCGGCTGGACGCCCTGGGCCAGTTTGTGGATGACCGGGTGGAAATCCGCCGCGGCGAGGATTACAGCCAGGAATCCCCGGAACTGGTGGACTATATGGATGTGTCGCCGATGCAGATTATGAGCATCTCGGCGGCGCTGATTCCCTTCCTGGAGCATGACGACGCCAACCGGGCCTTGATGGGGTCGAATATGCAGCGCCAAGCGGTGCCGCTCTTGCGCCCCCAAGTGCCGGTGGTCGGCACCGGCATTGAGGATCAGGTAGCCCGGGACAGCGGGCAGGTAGCCCTGGCCCGGGCCGACGGCGTGGTAACTTCCGTCTCCGGGCAGGGTTCCCGGCAGGAAATTGTCATTACCGACGCCGCCGGCGAGCAGCACATCCACGACCTGGTCAAGTTTTCCCGCACCAATCAGGGTACCTGCTTTGACCAGCGGCCGATTGTGCAGAAGGGCGACCGGGTGCGAAAGGGCGCTACCCTGGCCGACAGCTCCTCGACCGACGGCGGCAAGCTGGCCCTGGGCCAGAATGTGCTGGTGGCCTTTATGTCCTGGGAGGGCTACAACTACGAGGATGCCATCATCCTCAGCGAGCGCCTGGTCCGGGATGACCGTTTCACTTCCGTCCATATTGAAAAGCACGAAATGGAATCCCGGGAGACCAAGCTGGGGCCCGAGGAAATCACCCGGGACATTCCCAATGTGGGCGAGGTCAGCCTGCGGGATTTGGATGAACGCGGCATCATCCGCATCGGCGCCGATGTGGGGCCGGGGGATATTCTGGTGGGCAAGGTTACGCCCAAGGGCGAAACGGAACTGACCGCCGAGGAAAAGCTGCTACGGGCCATTTTCGGGGAAAAGTCCCGGGATGTGAAGGACACTTCCCTGCGGGTGCCGCACGGAGAACGCGGCAAGGTTATCGCCGTCAAAATCCTCAGCCGGGAGGATAAGGACGACCACCTGCCCCCCGGGGTCAGCGAGGCGGTGCGGGTCTGGATTGCCCAAACCCGCAAAATCGCCGTGGGCGACAAAATGGCCGGCCGTCACGGCAACAAGGGCGTCGTCTCCCGCATCCTGGCCGAGGAGGATATGCCCTACCTGACCGATGGCACTCCGGTGGATATGATCCTCAATCCCATCGGCGTCCCCTCCCGGATGAACCTGGGGCAGGTGCTGGAAACCCATTTGGGCAAGGCGGCCCAGGGGCTTAACTACCGCGCCGTAACTCCCGTATTCGACGGGGCTACCGATGATGTCATTGAGGATAGCCTGGCCCGCTATTGGTTTGCGGAAATGGCCGATGCGGTGGACGCCGGATTCGCCGATGGTTCGCCGGCCATTGACTACGCTACGGTAGGCCAGTGGCTGGAAAAGCGGCATAACGAACTTCTGGAGCAGAGTTCCAGGTTTGAGGAGCAGGGGCAGGGACTCCTGGCGCGCGGCGACGGCTATCAAGAATGGGGCCAGGAGGTCCTGGCTCAGTCCCTCTGGCTCCGGGAACTGGCGCAGAAGTGTGACCGGGGGTTGCTCTTTGATGACTCGGTCAAGGGGTTGGCCCGGGAAGTCTGCCTGAGCCTCTGGCTCATGAAAGCCGGGGTTAAGCCCTACGGCCTCAGCTTGGAAGGGATGTACGCCGAAGCCCTGAAAGTTCAGCGGGAGCGGCAGACTTTGCCGGTCGAGGACAACCAGGACGCGGAAATAAAGGCCCCGCCCACCTTTGGCAAGTTCCAGCTGTATGACGGGCGCACCGGGGATCCCTTCGACCAGTTGGTGACCGTGGGCAGCATCTATATGCTGAAACTCATCCACCTGGTGGAGGACAAGATTCACGCCCGTTCCACCGGCCCCTACTCTATGATTACCCAGCAGCCGCTGGGCGGCAAAGCCCAGTTCGGCGGGCAGCGCTTCGGGGAAATGGAAGTCTGGGCCTTGGAAGCCTACAGCGCCGCCTACAACCTGCAAGAGGTGCTGACCGTCAAGGCCGACGACATGACCGGCCGGGTCAAAACCTACGAGTCCATCGTCAAGGGCGAACCCATCAGCGGCGCCGGCGTGCCGGAATCCTTCAATGTCCTGCTCAAGGAACTCCAGAGCCTGGGCCTGGCGATGGAACTGCTGAACGAGGATGACCGGGCCGCCCTGGCCGGAGGCATGGGCGACGACGCCGAGCTTTACCAAACTTTGGAGGCGATCTAATGGTCAGGATGCAAGACCGGACGGAAGTCCCGCAGGCCACCAACTTTAACGCGATCCGCATTTCCGTCGCCTCTCCGGAGCAGATTGTCAACTGGTCCCACGGCGAGGTCACCAAGCCGGAGACCATCAACTACCGCACCCTGCGCCCGGAAAAGGACGGCCTGTTCTGCGAGCGGCTCTTTGGCCCGACCAAGGACTGGGAGTGCTTTTGCGGCAAGTATAAGCGCATCCGCTACCGGGGCGTGGTTTGCGACCGCTGCGGCGTGGAAGTTACCCGGGCCAAGGTGCGCCGGGAACGGATGGGCCACATCCGCCTGGCCGCCCCTGTCGCCCACATCTGGTTCGCCAAAACCACCCCCAGCCGCCTGGGCACCCTGCTGGACTTGTCCCCCCGCAACCTGGAGCGGGTGCTTTACTTCGCCCAGCACATCATCACCGCCGTCGACGACGGGGCGCGGCAGCAGTTCGTCGAAGAGGAACAGGCCAAGTTCGACTTGGATCTGGACAAGCTGCAACGGGAACACCGGGAAAAGATTGCCCCCTTGCAGCTGCAACTCGAGGAAATGGAAAAGTCCCCCATCGGCCCGGAAGTAGCGGCCGATGTGGCCGCCCTCCACGCCGAAATGGGGGCGATGCTGAGCGAACTCGACGCCGGGGAGCGGCAGCTGCGGGAACAGCTGGAGGATACCCTTACCGAACTCGAAGACCTGCGCCCCCTGAAACTCCTTTCCGATTCCCGCTGCCGCCAGCTGAAAGAGCGCTACGGCGACCTGTTTCAGGCCGGAATGGGCGCCGAGGCCATCCTGGAAATCCTGCGGACCCGGGACTTGGAAGCCATCCGGGACACCCTGGTCAAGGAAATGCGTTCCACTTCCGGCCAGCGGCGGAAAAAGGCCATCAAGCGCCTGCGGGTGGTGGAATCCTTCCGCCGCAGCGGCAATCGCATCGAGGACATCATCCTGACCGTGCTGCCGGTCTTGCCGCCGGAATTGCGCCCCATGGTGCAGCTGGACGGCGGCCGCTTTGCCACCAGCGACCTGAACGATTTGTACCGGCGGGTCATCAACCGCAACAACCGCCTCAAGCGCCTGATGGACTTGAGCGCGCCGGAAATCATCATCCGCAACGAAAAGCGGATGCTGCAAGAGTCGGTGGACGCCCTGATTGACAACGGCCGGCGCGGCCGCCCCATCTCCGGCAGCCACAATCACAAGCTCAAGTCCCTGTCCGACCTGCTGCGCGGCAAGCAGGGCCGCTTCCGTCAGAACCTCCTGGGCAAACGGGTGGACTACAGCGGCCGCTCGGTCATCGTCGTCGGCCCGGAACTGAAAATGCACCAGTGCGGCCTGCCCAAGCGGATGGCCCTGGAACTGTTCAAACCCTTTGTAATGCACCGCCTGGTGATGCTGGGCCTGTCGCCCAATATCAAAAGCGCCAAGCGGATGGTGGAACGGGCCCGGCCGGAAGTCTGGGACATCCTGGAAAATGTGATTCGAGACCGGCCGGTGCTGCTGAACCGGGCCCCCACCCTGCACCGCTTGGGTATCCAAGCCTTTATGCCGGTGCTGATCGAGGGCCACGCCATCCAGCTGCACCCCCTGGTCTGCTCCGCTTTCAACGCCGACTTTGACGGCGACCAGATGGCGGTACACGTGCCGCTGTCTAAAATGGCGGTGCATGAGGCCAAAACGGCCATGCTCAGCACCCACAATATGCTCTCCCCGGCCTCCGGCGACCCCCTGGTGTCGCCCACCCTGGATATGGTAATGGGCTGCTACTACCTGACCCAAGACCCTCCCGGCACTACTGGGAGTGGCCGGCACTTTTACGCCAATCCCGAAATGGCGCTCAATGCCTATGCCGACGGGAAAGCTGACCTGCACGAGCGCATTTTCGTGAGCAAGATCCCCGGTCGCAACGGTTGGGTGGAAACCACTGTTGGCCGGTTGATTTTCAATGGAGCCCTGCCGCCCTCCTTCGAGTTCCAGAATTGTGTCTTTGACAGCCGGAAAATCCGGGGCTTGACGGCCGATTTGCACCGGGAATTGGGCAACGAGGAAACCGCCGCCACACTGGACGAACTGAAAAGGCTGGGTTTCCAGTACGCCACGGCTTCCGGCACCACCGTATCCATCAACGACATCCAGATTTCCGGTATCAAGGCGCAGGTCTTGAACGAATCCGGACGCCTGATTTCCAGCTATGCCGGTGATTATGACTTCGGCCTGATGGACGACGACGAGCGGTATGCCGCCGTGGTAAATGTCTGGACGGATGCTTCCGAGATTATCCAGCGGGTTATCGAGGTCCTTACCCGGGGCAGCGAGGTCGGGAAAAAGCAGTTTATCGAGGTATTGCTCAAACTGCATTACCGCAATCCCGATAGTTTGCCCGAGAGCGATAAAGAGCCGCTGGCGATTGCCGGCCAGTTGCTCGGAGAACTGGCTGACCAGCGCGGGCCGAGCGATACGCTGCTTCGGGAAGCGGTTGAAGCCCGCAAGTTGAGCGAGGAAACTGCTCGGGAAATTGCCGGCGAAATCGCCGCTAGGGGCCGGTTGAGTTCTAACCTTATCGGGGTAGTGGTGGATGAACTTTCCGCCGACAGCCGCGCGCTAGCCAAGCGTCTGCTGGCGCGTCTGCTCGAAGGTCTTGAGGTGAGGAGCGAGCGGAGCGACTACGGCGGCATTGGCGTAATGACCCGCTCCGGGGCTAAGGGTAACATCACTCAGATTAAGCAGATGGCCGGGATGCGCGGTCTGATGACCCGCCCGACCCGGGATCTCTCCCGCCAGACCATCGAGCTGCCGGTCCGATCCAGTTTCCGGGAGGGCTTGTCCAGCCTGGAGTATTTCATCTCCAGCCACGGAGCGCGCAAGGGCCTGACCGATACCGCCCTGAACACCGCCAACAGCGGCTATATGACGCGGCGGTTGGTGGACATTGCCCAGGAAGTCATCATCCTCGAGGAGGATTGCGGTTCCTATAATGCTTATCTGGTTGGCCCGCGGCCGGACGACTCCCGCCCCGACACCTTTCAAGAGCGGATCAAAGGGCGGATGGCGGCCGCCCCGGTGATTGATCCCAACACCGGGGAAATTCTGGTGGACCGGAATCAGGTGATCGACGACGACATAGCGAAGCAAATTACTGCTGCGGAAATCCCGGAGGTTCCGGTACGCTCCCCGCTGACTTGCGACTCCCGGCGCGGCATCTGTCAGATGTGCTACGGCTACTTGCCGGCCAGTGGGCAACTGGTGGAGATGGGGCAAGCCGCCGGCATTGTTGCGGCCCAGAGCATCGGCGAGCCGGGCACTCAGCTCACGATGCGGACTTTCCACACCGGCGGCGTTGCCAGCGTAGAGGCCATCACTACCGGCTTGCCCCGGGTCGAAGAGCTTTTCGAGGCTCGGATCCCCAAGAATGCCGCCGTGCTGTCGGAAATCGACGGCAATGTGGTTCTTGACCAGGACGATGAGGATCGGACGCGGATCCGGATTGTCAACCGGGATGAGTACCGGGATGAGTATGTCCTGCCCGGGGGAATGCAGGTGCTGGTGGAGGACGGGGACGAAGTGGAAGCGGGGATGCTGCTGGCCGGGGCCTTGCCCAACTTCGGCTTTCAGGAAGACGCCGACGAAGAGCCGGAGCCGATGCAGCCGCCGATCCAGGCTAATGTCGGCGGGCGGGTTGAACTGGCCGCGGACACCATTTCCATCCTCTGGGAAGATGAAGAGGCGCGGGAATACCTGGAAGGGCGCGACTTTCCGACCGGAGCCTATGTGCTGGTGGCTGACGACGCTCAAGTCCAGGCCGGCGCGCCGCTAATCGCCGGCCCGCTGAACCCCCACGACATCCTGAACATTCAGGGGACGGAGGAGTTGCAGCGTTACCTGGTGGACGAAGTGCAAAAGGTGTACCGCGCCCAGGGCGTGGGCATCCACGACAAGCACATCGAGCTGATCCTGCGGCAGATGCTGCGGCGGGTGCAGGTGGATTCCATTGGGGATACCGATTTCATTCCCGGCCAGATGGTGGACAGGTTCGAGTTTCAGGAAAAGAACGACAAGGTGCTGGCCGAGGGCGGGGAGCCGGCGACCGGCAAGCCGCTCCTGCTGGGGGTGACCCGTTCCTCTTTGCTGACCGACAGTTTCCTGGCGGCGGCCTCGTTCCAGGAAACCACCCGGGTGCTGACCCAGGCGGCCATCAGCGGTTCCTATGACCAGCTGATGGGCTTGAAAGAGAATGTCATCATCGGCCGCCTCATCCCGGCGCAAATCGCCTCGGCGGCCTATGTCGAGGAACCGGAGCCGGAGTTGCTGCTGGAAATGCCGGACTTGGCGGATGTGGGCGAGCTGGTGGCGGCGGGCTGGCTGGAAGCCGGGGCCGAGGGCGGTTTCGGCGTCGGCCCTGGGGCCGGCGTCCCCACCGGCTACTACGAGGAGGAATCGGACGACTTCGACGACGAGGATGAGGACGACGAGGACGATGAGGAGGACGACGACATCGTAACTCCCCCGGCCGGAGAGCGGGTCTTTTCCCCGGAGCCGGCGGAACGGCCCAACCTCAGCGGCTTGCCCTCTTTCCTCCGGAATCGGGATGATAACCCGGCCGAGTAACGGCCTTTGAGAGGGTGCTGGTGTTAGCAATAGCGCCGGCGCCCAATTTTCCTTGACTTGACAATAACATTTGCGGCTGAGGCAATTGCCCCTTATAATGCCTGAAATGGTAAAGGGGCGTTTCTATGTTAGCGACAGAAACGGTAACCACCCGCCTTGCGGTGGACTTGGCCCCGGAACATCCCCGCGGTTTGGAATTGTCCAACCCGGTAATGATTGCCTCCGGTACCCTGGGCTATGACGGCTACGGGCGGGGGCTGACCCCGGAAATGGACTTGCGCCGCTTGGGGGCGGTCATTCCCAAGACCGTTACCCGCTGGCCTAGGGCCGGCAACCCGGAACCCCGCTGGTATCCTGAATCCTTTCGGGTAGCCCGGGAGCAGGGCGA
Source organism: Dehalococcoidia bacterium (assembly GCA_965203435.1). Taxonomy (GTDB): domain Bacteria; phylum Chloroflexota; class Dehalococcoidia; order Lucifugimonadales; family UBA3495; genus CBDBCU01. The sequence goes on from CBDBCU010000006.1 coordinate 397,822, forward strand.
GCCGGTTATGCTCAATGCTATCGGCCTGACTAACCCCGGCATTGAGGCCGCCCTCTCCGATTTGGCCCCCCAATGGGCGCAATGGGACGCCACCGTCCTGCTCAGTATGTCCGCCGACAGCGCCGAGCAGTTCGGGGAAATGGCAAAAATGACCCGGGGCGTGGCCGGCTTTGCCGCCATTGAGTTGAATCTCAGCTGCCCCAATGTGGAAGCCGGGGAACTGTTTAGCCACAGCGCCGATGGCACGGCCCGGGCCGTGGCGGCCGTCAAAAAGTATGCCGAAGTTCCGGTACTGGTCAAACTGGCCCCCAATGTGCCGGATATTGCCCCCATTGCCCAGGCCGCGGCCGTCGCCGGCGCGGATGCCCTGACTATCTGCAACACCATCCCGGCGATGACCATTGCCGTGGACACCGGCCGGCCGGTCTTGGGCAACATAACCGGCGGCTTGTCCGGGCCGGGCCTGCATCCCATCGCCGTGGCTCTGGTCTATCGCGCCGCCCAGGTAGTAGAGCTGCCGATCATCGGCGTCGGCGGCATTTTCACCGCTCAAGACGCTCTGGAGTTCATCTTGGCCGGGGCTACGGCGGTGCAAATCGGCAGCGCCAACCTGGCCGACCTGCGCGCGCCTTGGCGGATTTTGGATGAACTGACGGCCTGGCTGGGCGAGCGGGGCGTAGCGGACATAAAGGATTTGGTGGGGAAAGTGCGGGTGTAGGTCAAGGCGGCCCCGCAACAGATTCCGGGTGACCCTTTAACAAGTTCCGGGTAAGCGGTGGCACTGAAAACCGGGGCGGGACCTAAACCCGCCCCGGCTTTTTATTGGCGGTTGCCCGGTCTAGGCGGCGATTTCGGCGGCCGCCGCCTTGCTGATGTGCAGACCCTCCGGCCCGGCATCCACCCGCAGATGGTCGTCCGTTTGGAAATCCCCGGCCAGGATACCCTTGGACAAGGGATTTTCCAGATGCCGCTGAATGGCCCGGCGCAGCGGGCGCGCCCCATACACCGGGTCAAAACCCTCCTGGGCCAGCCAGTCGGCGGCGGCGTCCGTCAGCTCAAAGCTGATGGTGCGTTCCTCCAGCCGCTGCGCCACATCCTGCGCCATCAACCGCACCACCTGCACAATCTGCGCCCGGGTCAAGGGGCGGAAAATGATGGTTTCGTCAATGCGATTCAAAAACTCCGGGCGGAAAGCCTGTTTCAGGGCGGCGTTGACCGCCTGATCCAGCCGGTCATCGGCAACCTCCGGCCGGCCATCGGTATGGAAACCGACGCCGGGACGATTCAGGTTGCCGGTGCCCAGGTTGCTGGTCATTATGATGACCGTATTGCGAAAGTCCACGGTGCGGCCGTGGCCGTCGGTCAGCCGCCCATCCTCCAAAATTTGGAGCAGGAGGTTGAACACATCCGGATGGGCTTTCTCAATTTCATCGAACAGGATGACCCGGTAGGGCCGCCGCCGCACCGCCTCGGTCAACTGCCCGCCCTCATCGTAGCCCACATAACCCGGCGGCGCGCCAATCAGCCGGGCCACGGTGTGCTTCTCCAGATACTCCGACATATCCAGCCGCACCATATTGCTCTCATCGTCAAAGAGAAACTCGGTCAGGGCTTTGGACAATTCCGTCTTGCCCACGCCGGTCGGCCCCAGAAAGATAAAGCTGCTGATGGGCCGGCGGGGATTGCTGAGGCCGGAACGGGCGCGGCGGATGGCTTCGGAAACCGCCGTTACCGCCGCTTCCTGCCCAATCAGCCGCTGATGCAAAGTTTCCTCCATATTGACCAGCCGCTCGGCCTCCCGCTCCAGCAGGCGGCCGGTGGGGATACCCGTCCAGCTGGAAACCAGCTCGGCAATATCCCGCTCCTCGACCACCAGGTCGATTTTGCGATCCTGCCGCAGCTCGGCCCGTTCCGCTTCATACTCGGCTTCCAGCCGCAGCCGTTCCGTTTTCAGCTGCGCCGCTTCGGCGTATTCGGAACACTGGGCGGCGGCCTCCTCCTGGTCGGCCAGTTGGCGGATGCGGTTTTCCAGTTCCTGCAAGTTGTCCGGCAGCCCTTCGGCGTCAATCCGCAACTTGCTGGCCGCTTCATCGATGAAGTCAATGGCCTTGTCCGGCAGCTGCCGGGAAGTGATGTAGCGGTCGCTGAGGCGGGTCGCCGCCTGCAAAGCCGAATCGTCAATCTTGACCTTGTGATGGGCTTCGTAGCGCGGCCGCAGGGCTTCCAGAATCCGCACCGTATCCTCCGGGCTGGGCTCCTCCAGATAGATGGGCTGGAAACGCCGTTCCAGGGCGGCGTCTTTCTCGATGTGACGGCGGTACTCGTCGGCGGTGGTAGCCCCGATGCACTGGAGTTCGCCCCGGGCCAGGGCCGGTTTCAGCAGATTGCTGGCGTCCATCCCGCCCTCGCCGGCCCCGGCCCCCACCATAGTGTGCATTTCATCCAGAAACAGGATGACCTCGCCGTGGGCCTGCTTCACTTCATCCATAACCGCCTTGAGCCGTTCCTCAAACTCGCCGCGGAATTTGGAACCGGCCACCAGCGCGCCCATATCCAGAGCCAGCACCCGCCGCCCCTTCAGGGAATCGGGCACATCCCCGGCCGACACCCGGGCCGCCAGCCCCTCGGCGATGGCCGTCTTGCCCACGCCGGCCTCGCCGATGATGACCGGATTGTTCTTTTTGCGGCGGGTCAGGGTCTGCATCACCCGCCGAATTTCTCCGTCCCGCCCGATAACCGGATCCAGCATCCCATCGGCGGCCAAGCGGGTCAGGTCAATGCTGTATTTTTCCAGAGAGCGGTAACGGCTTTCCGCTTCCCGATCAGTAACCCGGTGGCCGCCGCGCACCCGTTCCAGGGCTTGATACACCCGTTCCGGGTCAATGCCGAACTCCCGGTTGACCTGCGCCGTATCGCCATTCGGTTCTTTGACCGCGGCGATAAAGAGATGCTCGACGCTGATGTATTCGTCGTTGAGATGCTGGGCTTCCTCCCGGGCCGCTTCCAGCAGCTGCTGGGCCCGGGGGGTAATGTAAATCTGCTCCGTGGCCGTAACCAGCTTGGGCGCCGCTTCCAGCAGCCGATCCAGGCGGGACTTGACCGCTTCCGACGAAACGCTCAGCTGCGCCAGGATGCGGGCCGGAATGTCCTGATTGTCGCCCAGCAGGGCCAGGTAGATATGCTCCACATCCCACTGGCTGTTGCGGTAGCGGCGCACCAAGTCCTGAGAGTTCTGGATGGCCTGCTGCGCCCGCTGGGTAAAATCCTCGGCTTTCAATGGCATTGTCTTGCCTCCTGATTGACGGCGTCGCGGCGGCCGTTAAGCCGGGCCGCCGCCGCCGGCGATTCCACTAGGGAAAAAGGCCGGACTACCGGCCGGGTTCGGAACGGTGGAGGGCGGCCTGGGCGGCGGCCAACTGCCGCCGCAATTCCCGCCCTTCCCGTTCCAGTTCATCGATGCGCTGCATCAGCTTCAAGGCTACCTCGGCCCCGGCCAGGTTGACCCCCATATCCTCGGTAAAGGTCTTGATGCGGCGCAGCCGCTCAATGTCGGCTTGGGAATAGAGCCGCTGCCGCCCCAGGGTGCGGGAGGGGCGGATGATGCCCACCCGCTCGTAGTAGCGCAGGGTCTGGGCGTGCAGCCCCACCATCCGGGCGGCGATGCTGATGACGAAACAGGGTTCATCCTGATGCTCGCGCTGATAAGCCATAATCACTCGCTCCGGGACTGCCGCAATTCCTTGAGCTGACGGAACAGGGCCGTCTCCTCCGGGGTCAAATTAGTAGGCAGCACCGCCTTGACCGTGGCGTAGAGACTGCCCTTGCTTTCCGGCTGATTCAGTTCAGGCATACCCTGGCCGGCCAGGCGAAACCGCCGCCCATTCTGCGTGCCGGGCGGGATGGTCAAAGCCACCTTGCTCCGCAGCGTCGGCACGGTAACCTCGGCCCCCAACGCCAGATCGGTCAAGGGAACGGCAATCTCCGCATAGAGGTCTTTGCCCTGCCGCTCAAACCGGGGATGGGCCATCACCGTTACATTCAGGTAAAAGTCCCGGCCGCCGCCGCTACCCCCGGCCGGGATATGCACCCGGGAGCCGTTAGCCACCCCCGGCGGAATTTTCACTTCCAGCCGCCGCTCGTCGGGCAGGGTTATCAGGCGGGTTGCGCCCTCGGCGGCTTCGGCCAGGGTAACTTCTACCGGATACTCGGCCGGCGGCCGGGAGCGGCCGCGCCCTTCCGCCCCAAACCCACCTCCGGCCCAATGGAACCGGTCGGTATTGAGCAAATCCCCCAGGTCAAATTCAAAACCGCCGGTCGCCGGGTTGTAGTCCCCGGCGGTGTAAAAGGAAAAGCCGCCGCCCCGACTGCGGGCCTGAGCTTCCGCTTCCTCGATGCGGTCGGCCTGCATCCAGCGGTCGCCGTACTTGTCGTACTTGCGCCGCTTTTCCCCGTCCGACAGCACTTCATGGGCCGCGTTGATTTCCTTGAACTTTTCCTCGGCTTGGGTATCCCCCGGGTTCACATCCGGATGATACTGGCGGGCCAACCGGCGGTAAGCCTGCCGAATCTCCTTATCCCCGGCATCCCGGGCCACCCCCAGCAGGTCATAGTAGTTCGTCGCCATAGCGATACCCCGGTTTCAATTTAACTTATGTTGCTATTGTAAGTTGTTTTGTTGCAAAAGTCAATAAAATTATTGATTTCAAATAAAATCCTTGACAAATCCAACTCAACTATATACAATAGCCTTAACTAGATTGATACAAGGCGTATCAAGATAGTTAGACCAACCAAGCAAACCGCAAGGAGGTACCAATTATGGCAATGCGACCTTTGGAACCCTTTAACGAACTGCTCCGGATGCAGGACACCCTCGACCACTTCCGGCGGAGTTTCAACCCGGCTCCCGCCGGCGTCCCGGCGCCGGAAAGCTGGGCCATTCCCCTGGATGTGGTGCAGGGGGAGGACGCGATTATCGTCCACGCTTCCCTGCCCGGGGTGAACCCGGAGGCCATCAGCGTCGCCATCGACAACGATGTGCTGACCATCCGGGGACAGACCGCCGAGGAACGGGAACGGCGGGAGAGCAGCTTCCTGATGCGGGAACGGCGCGCCGGCCGTTTCCACCGCGCCCTGCGCCTGCCCGACACCTTGGACACGGAAAAGGCCCAGCCGCGCTACGACAACGGGGTGCTGACCATTGCCTTTCCCAAGTTGCCCGCCCGCCAGGCCCGCCAACTGAAAGTCCAGGTAGGCAGCCCGGCGGAATCCCCGGCCACCACTGCGGACGAACCGGCCTAGAACGGCCGCGCCAACCGGCGGCAACAAAACGGGGGCGGGTTCAGCAACCCGCCCCCAAGTTTTTCCGCCTTATTCCCTTTGCCCCCGGTTCTTTCCGCGCACCCGGAAATCGTTGCCGGATTATCCGTAACCCGTTGCCGGACAAATACGCCCCGAGCAAAAAGAAATTTCCGCCGCAAAACCCCTTGCCAAGCCCGAAATGAAGTGATATACTAACCTTGTTGTCGACCACAAAGGCGCGGCAACGCAGTGTTCCTCAGTAGCTCAGCGGTAGAGCGGGCGGCTGTTAACCGCTAGGTCGCAGGTTCGAATCCTGCCTGAGGAGCCACTTCCCCTCCCGTTTCCCCCTTGCCCCCATCGGCTTTCGCCAAGTGTTGCGCCCAGTCAAAAACCTGCACTTCCCCTTGCTCCCGGTTCAGGTTAGAGACGACTCCGTCGCTTTTCTCAAAAGTAATGCGCTAGGTGCCGGATGCCGGAATGCTCCACCCTTTGCCCCGGTTGCCGGCCAAGTGCTGAACGCACCGACCATGGAGAATCGTCCGTTGCCTGATTACCGTTTCAGCTCGGCCGGCTGGTCGGCTTGGGCCGGCCAAGCCGGGGGATAAGGCTGCACTTCCACTTCATCCCACCGGGCGCGCATCTGCACCGCGTCATACCACCCTTGGAGCCGCAGGAGCAGCTCCATTTTCAGGTCAAAGGCTTTCTCGATACGCAGGGCCGTCTCCGGCGTCAGGCCGGTTTTGCCATTCACCAAGTCGGCAAGGGCCGCCTCGGGCAAGCCCAGGATTTCCGCGGCCGCGCCGATGCTTAACCCGAACTCCTCCAGGGCTTCCCGCCGGAGGAATTCACCGGGATGGCAAGGCGTCAGTTTTACCTTGATACCGCTATCGGACATCAGTGGTAATCCTCCAAATTCAGGTTGTAGATGGAGCCGTTCTCCTCTCGAAAAGTAATCCGCCAGTTGCCGGATACCGAAACGCTCCATTCGTCGCCCCGGTTGCGGTAAAGACGATGTACCCGCCAACCGCCCGAGGACCTGGCGATGAAATGGGAAATATCCTCAGCGTCCAGCAAAGCCAGTACCACGTCCTCTACACGCCCGGCTAGATCGCGGCGGAGAAAACGCGAGCTATGGTCCTCAATCAGCTGACGTAATCCCCGGTGGCGGACGGACTCGATAATCATCCCATCATTCTATAGGGTATCCCCGGCTAGGGCAATATGAAACCGCCCCTTTTAATTCCCCCTTTGGCCTGCTATCCTGTCCGTCAGCTAACGATCCCCGGAGGCTTGGATGCGGGCTTTGAGCATCCGCCAGCCTTGGGCTTGGCTGGTGGTCAGCGGCTACAAGGATATTGAAAACCGCACCTGGCCCACCCGGTTTCGCGGCCGGGTGTACGTCCACGCCGGCCAGTTGGCAATGCCGCCGGGTTCCTTTCCGGCCCAAGAGGATTATATCCGGCAGGCCGGACTTGGGATACCCGAGGATTTGCCCCGGGGCGCTATCGTGGGCGAGGTTTCCATTGTCGACTGCGTAGTCTCTGCCGCCAGCCCCTGGTTTTGCGGTCCCTATGGATGGGTAGTAGCCGATCCCCTGCGCTACGCAATCCCTATTCCCTGCCGCGGCCGATTGGGCTTTTTCCGGGTAGATGAAAAGGCGATCAGCGGTTATAATGGCAATCCCTGATTAGCGCTGAAAGGAGGCGGCTATGGAAATTGCGCCGACGACGCCGGCCAAGGGGATGGTTTCCTTTCCCCAGGCGGTAATGCTGGCCCTGCGGAAGTATTCGGACTTCAGCGGGCGGGCCAGCCGCGCCGAATACTGGTGGTGGGTGCTGGCCCTGTGGATTGGCAATTCCATGGTTTCCGCCCTGGACGCCACCATCCTGTCCGTTTCCGAACAAGGGACTTTCAGCCCCTTCGGCTCCATATTCTTTCTGGCGGTCTTTCTGCCCTCCCTCGCCGTTACCGCCCGCCGCCTCCACGACCTCGGCCGCACCGGCTGGTGGCAAGTGGCTTGGGAAGCCCTGTTCACCCTGGGCTGGATCCCCTTGCTTATCGGCGCCATCGTGGGCCTGATTGGCGGTATCGGCGCGCTGATTGGCGGGATTCCCGACCTGATTTCCACTTGGGACTTCGGGGAGTTTTTCGGCAACCTGCTGGCCGCCCTGATTGGGCCGGTGCTGGTGGGCTTTGTCATTACCGCCCTGCTCTATCTGGGTACCTTTATCTGGTGGATCGTTTGGATGACCAAGCGGGGAACGGCCGGCCCCAACCGCTTTGGCCCGGATCCCCTGGCCTAGACCGGGCGGCCCCGGCTAAAGCCCGGCGGCCGCTCCCGTTGCCGTGCCGGCCCGCCGGCGGCCGGCCCATTCCAATAGCCGGGCAAGGAGAATTATGACCGAAACCAAACCGATGCTGCCTTTCCCGGAGGCCATCAAATCCTGCCTGCGCCAGTATGTCGGGTTCACCGGCCGGGCGACCCGGGCCGAATACTGGTGGTGGGTACTGGGCACCGTGGTGATGCACATCCTGCTGTCCCTCCTTGACCGGATTATTTTCGGCTTTGGGCCGGATAATTTCGGGTTGCTGGATCCCCTGTTCGGCTTGGCGACGGTGTTGCCGAGCTTGGCCGTTACCGCCCGGCGGCTCCACGACATCGGCCGCACCGGTTGGTGGCAACTGGTGTGGCTCGGCGTCGGCATCCTGGGCGCGCTACCCTTTGCGGTTATGCTGGTGGTGGCCCTGGTCGGCGGCATCAGCGGCGATTTCAGCTGGGGCGCGGCTATCGTGCAGGCCCTGGTCGGACTGCTGATTTCCCTGGCGGTCTGGATTGGCTTGGCCGTCTGGCAAATCTGGTGGCTGGTTACGCAAGGGCAAGCCGGCCCGAACCGGCACGGCCCGGATCCCCGGGCCTGGACCGCCTAGTCGCGAGGGAAAAGATGCCCAAAGTAATCCCGGTTCCCGACGAACTCAGCCAGCCCTTTTGGGAGGGGGTGCAGCAGCGGCGTTTGCTGTTGCAGCATTGCGCCGCCTGCGCCCGGTTTCAGTATCCGCCGCAGGCCATCTGCCAGTTCTGCGATTCCGCCGCCGCCCTGACTTGGCAGGAAGTGGTCGGCAAAGGCCGCATTGCCACCTACATTGTCATCGAGGACGGTCGGCTGAACCGGCGGATGCCCGACCAGCCCTATAACCTGGCCCTGATAACCCTGGACGCTGACCCCACCGTCAACTTCTACTCCAACCTGCCCGGAACGCCCCCTTACCAGGCACCGGTCGGGGCGGCGGTGGAAGTTTGCTTTGAGGAAGTAGCCCCGGGGCAGCTGATTCACGAATGGCGGGTGACCGGCAATGACCAGTAGCAGCAACTTTCCCTGGCGGCGGGATAAAGACGGCTTGGGTGTTTGGGAACATCGCGGTCAGGTAGCCATCGCCGGCTACGGCCATTCCCCGGTGGATCGCCGCTGGGATGGCGTAAATCTGGATACGAGCCTGGGCGCCTATTCCCTTCTGGCCTGCCAGCGGGCGATGGCTGACGCCGGGGTGACGCCGGAGCAGGTTGACGGCGTAATCTGCTGCGACAGCCACATTGCCGGCGGCAGCGGCGGCTCCGCCTCCCGCTGGGCGCCGCGTACCTACTTTGCCCCGCCCTACGATTCCGAATACGGCCTGACCCTGGTCAACGGCGATTGGCTGGTCAAGACACTGGGCCTGCCCAATGTAAAGTTTGCGCCAACGGGAGTGCCGACCATCGGGGAAATGATGGGAATGGCGGCCCAAGCGGTCGGGGATGGGATTTGCAACACTTGCCTGGTGATTTACCCCACCGGCAACTTGGCCGGCCGCTACCGCCGCGGCGGCGAAAATGCCGACGACTACGCCCGCGGCCCCCGCCAGTGGACGGTGCCTTGGGGCAATCACGGCGGCAACGATTTCATCAACATCTTTCCCCATAACCAGTATTGCCTGAAATACGGCGGGCAGCACGACGACCTGGCCCCCTTTGTCATCAATCAGCACAAAAACGGAATGTTGACCCCCTGGGGTTTCAACTACAATCACGGCATCGATCCCATCACGGTAGAGGACTATGTCAGTTCCCGCTACATCCTGAATCCGTTGCGGATTTGGGACTGCGATCGGCCGGTGAATGCGGCGGCGGCTTACCTGTTCACTACCGCGGAGCGGGCCCGGGACCTGAAAGCCCCGCCGGTCTATGTGCTGAATCATTCCCAGCACAACTTTAAATTCCGCACCACCCAGCCCGATTTGGCCGAAGTCGAGGAATGGACCGACCGGGCGGCGGCGCGGATGTACGAGGGGGCCGGCCTCGGCCCGGCCGATGTGGACATTTTCAATCCCTATGACGGCTATTCCATAATGACCCAGTTCTTTCTGGAGGGCTTTCAGTGGCACGGGGTCAAGCGGGGCGATGCCTTTGCCTTTTATGCCGGCGACCTCAGCGTCAAGGGGCCGCATCCTTTCAGCTCCAGCGGCGGCAACCTGGGCAATGGGCGCACCCGCACCGCTATGTATACCGACAGCATCGAGCAGCTGCGGGGAACGGCCGGGCCGCGCCAGGTAACGGTGCGCGCCGAAACCGCCTTGTGCGCCTTTACCACCCCCAGCAGCGGCGGCTGGCTGATGTTGGGCAAACACCCCCGCTGAAAGCAATGGCGCAAGTGACCTGGATGGCGCAATGCCCCCGGCCCGCGCCAAACCGTCATTCCCGCGTAAGCGGGAATCCCCGCGCCGGCAAGTGGGGATACCTATAGCCTATCATTCCGCTCATCCTGAACTTGTTGAAGGGTCATCCTGAACCTGTCGAGGGACGAATACGCCACAGCAGAACTGAACCGACTGACCGGGATGGGGCAATGCCGCCTTACCCACGCCAGACCGTCATTCCCGCGCAAGCGGGAATCCGTCCGCCGGCAATGCGGGATCCCTAATGGAGCGGAAATCCTTCGCCAGACCGTCATTCCCGCGTAAGCGGGAATCCCCACGACGGCAATTCGGGATACCCAAAGGCCATCATTCCGCTCATCCTGAACTTGTTGAAGGATGAATACGCAGCAACCGAAACCTCGGGAGGAAACCCTTGACCAAACTAATCAGTTTTGACATCGACGGTACCCTGGAAGTGGGCGACCCGCCCGGCTGCATCACCCTGGATCTGGTGCGCGCCGCCCAGGCCCACGGCTGCATTATCGGCAGCTGCTCCGACCGCACCGTCAGCAATCAGCAGCGCCTCTGGCGGGAAAATGCCCTCCCCATGCAGTTCACCGTCCTGAAACACCAACTGCCGCAGGTCAAAGCTGAGTTCGCCGCCGACCAGTATATCCACATTGGCGACACCGAAATTGACCGCCAGTACGCCGAGCGTTCCGGCTTTCAATTCCTGTTGCCGGATGCCCCGGTAGCCCAGCTGTGGGAGGGTTCGGATTAGCTGTCCCATCCGCAACGGCCAAGCCCTGATCGACCGGTTCCGCCAGGCCCGCAGCGACCCGGCCCTGGCGGTACTGGAGGGTTTTCATCCCTTGAAACACGCCCTCCGTTTCGGCGCGGCGGTACAGGAAACGGCCGCCGTCGATGCCGGAGAACTGGCCCGCTTGACCCAAGCCCTGGCCCCGGATTTGGCCGGCCTATTGGATCGCGATTTGACCCTTGTGCCGCCGGCCCTTTTCCGCCAACTTTCTCCGGCACCCCCGCCCACCGGCGTTATTGCCTTGGCGCAACGGCCGGCGGTCGACCGGGCGGCAATGCTGCATAACCCCGGCCCGGCCCCGTTGGTACTCCTGGAAAATCCCCGGAGTCATGGCAATGCCGGCGCCGCCATCCGGGCCGCCGCGGCCGCCGGAGCCGCCGGCGTAATTGCCACCGGCGAACATGACCCCTGGCATCCTTCAGCGCTAGTCGGCTCCGCCGGCTTGCACTTTGCTTTGCCGGTAGCCGGCTGGCCCGATTTTGCGCCGGGCTGGACTGATTTTGCGCCGGCTGAGGTTGACCGGGAACAATGGGGAAAGCGGCCGCTAGTGGCCTTGGATCCGGCCGGCGCGCCGCTGCGGCCCGGCGGGATCCCCGACCGGGCTTTGCTGATTTTCGGCTCGGAAAGAGAGGGTGTCAGCCCGGGATTGCTGGCTTTGGCTGACGACCGGATAGCCCTGCCCATGATGCCGGGCGTGTCCAGCCTGAACCTGGCCACGGCGGTGGCCGTAGCCCTATACACCTGGCGGCTGGGTCAGGAAAGTCCCTCATCGTAGCGGATGGCCCGGTGCGGAAAGAGAGCCGACCAGTCAAAATCCACGCCATGCCCCGGCGTTTCCCGGGGAGTGTAAAAACCTTTTTCCGGCAGTAGCGGATTGACGATAAAGCCGCTGTTGTTCAGGTTTAGGGCCGGCAGATGTTCCACCAGAAAGCCGTTGGCCGCGCCGCAGCACAGGTGTACCGACAATTCCTCGACCAGATGCGGGGCCATGGGCAGATGATAGGCATCGGCCAGCCGGGCAATCCGCATCCAGGGGGTAATGCCGCCGACCCGACACACATCCGCCTGGACGAACTGCACCGCTTCCCGTTGGAACAAGTCCAGAAACTGCTCTACCTGCCATTCCCCTTCCCCGCCGGCCAAAGCTACATTGACCGTGCGGCTCAAGCGTTGATAGCCGGCGTGATCCTCGGAAAGGATTGGCTCCTCCAGCCAGAACAGGTTGAACTCATCCATTGCCCGGGCCCGGGTTATCGCTTCGCCCACCGCCCAGCGTTGATTGGCATCCACCATCAGCGGCGTATGGGGGCCAATGGCTTGCCGGACGGCCCGCAGCCGTTCCAGATCCTCGGCCGGCCGTTCCCGGCCCACCTTGATTTTGACGCCCCAATAGTCCTGGTTGACAAAGTTCTGTACCGCGTCCACCAGTTCCTCCGTGGAATAGGCCAGGTCAATGCCGCTGCCATAGGCCGGAATCCGTTCCCGATAGCCGCCCAGCAAGCGGAACAGCGGCTGCCCGGCGGCCTTGCCGGCCAAATCCCACAGGGCAATATCCAGGGGGGCCAGGGTAACGGCGGTCAGGCCGGCCATAGTGATGTTGGGAAAGACGCTGCGCCACAGCTTATCCCACAGCCGCTCGATGTCCGCCGGATTTTCCCCCAGCAGGCGCGGCCCCAGCAGGGAATCAATGGCGGCTTTCATCCCCCGGCCGCTGTCGCCATGGCTGTAAGTCCAGCCAATGCCCTCCAGCCCGTCGTCGGTGATGATGCGGCCCAGCAGCAGGCTGGTCGCTTCAATCTGCGCGCTGGAGTTGGACAACCCCGGCGACCGGGGTATCCGGTATAAAGCCGTATCTACCTGCTCGATCCGCAATGCGCAATCCCCCTTTCCGCTAAATTCCCGTTAGACCGCCGCCGCCGCAACCGGGGCCAACTGCCGGGCCACAAAGGTTTTCATCAGCCCGATCGCCCGGTCCGACTCCGCCCCGGGAGTGTTGCCAAAGCCGTGCGGCATATCCGGGAAAATCTCCAGTTGAATGTCCCCGCCGGCGGCTTGATAGGCGGCGGCGAACCGCTCCGGGATGGACAAGGGTACATTATCGTCCCGGGTGCCTTGAATAATCAAAGTCGGCGGCAACCGTGCCGGCTCGCCCCGTTCCAGAATGTGCTGGGGATTGCCCTCTCGCATCGTATCCTGGCTCAGGAAATAGGCTTCGGTCGACTCGGCCAGCCGTTCATTGTTGGCTTCTTGGGCGTAAAGATAGCGGGCATAAGGATCCAGCACCGGCCAGCAGCAGATGGTATAAGCCATCGCCGCGTCAAAGCCGGTAGGCAAATCCAGGGCGGCGTAGCGGGAATCCGCCGGCCGCATCCCATTGAGCATCAGGGTATGGCCGCCGCTGGAGGAGCCGATGCCGCCCACGCTGGCCGGGTCAATGTTAAACTCAGCGGCGTTAGCCTTGAGCCAACGGGCCGCGTAGTTCACATCCTGCACCTGGGCCGGATAGGGATGGGCCGGGGCCAAGCGGAAATCCACGGCCGCCACCACAATGCCGCTGGCCGCCAGAGCCGCCGCCATCACCGCGTCATTGCTGCGGTCGCCCCGATTCCACGCGCCCCCATGAACATCCAACAGGCCGGGAAAGGGGCCAATCCCCTGCGGCCGGTACAGGGTCACGCCCCAACCGGCCTGATATTCCCGCTCCTCGACCTTAACCTCAAACTGCTGCGCCGGGTTGTAATCGGCCATGCCATACTCTCCTTGGCTCTTAAATCAGGGCTTCCGGGGTGAAAATCCCCTCGAAATCGGCGGCCGTGGCCGGGTTTGCCGGGGCCACGCCCAAAGTGGTTTCCATAAACCAATAGACCTGCTTGAGATGATGGGTGCTGTGGCTGAGGATGATGTTCAGCAGTTCCTCGACCGTTACTTCCCCGCCGTAATGGGCCGGCACCACCCGGTTCAGGGCGGCATCATCCTTGCCGTTCAGGAAAGCGGTAATGCTGCTGATAACCCCCCGGCCGTAGTCGGCAATTTCCGCCGGCTGATTCACCCCGGTCAGCCGTTCCCGGCACGCCTGCATATCCTCCGGGGTCATGCTGCCGGTGCGGTGGCTCAGCCAAGCCAGTTCCGGGAAGGACAGGATGTGGACGATGGTGTCCCGCAAGGTTTCCGGCCGCCAAGCCACTTCCCGCTGCAACTGCGCCGGGGAAAGCTGGAGGGTAGCCCGGATGGTAGCGTTCAGGATGCGGTCGTACTTGTCCGCCATCCACTCGGCCCGCCCGGAAAGCTCCACCTGCGCCGTCAGCTGCAAGAGGTCAATCAGCTTCCGGGGGTAGTAGCCGATGATGATTTCGGTATCGTCCACCACCGTAACCGGGGCCGACTTGATGCCGTGACGGATCAGGAAAGCCTGGGCCGCCGGTTCGCTGGCAATGTCGTGGTGCTCATACTGAACACCGTTGGAGGCTAGAAACTCCTCTAGCGTCCGGCAGCTGAATCAACCCGGGTTGGTATAGACATCTACTTTCATTTCTTTGCCTCCGGCGGCCGCTGTAATTCGGCCGCCCCGTTCAGGATAGCGGAAACCGGGAAACATAGCAAGGGCGGAAAAGCGGCTTTTTCCGCCGCCATCATCCTTTGCCCCTTAGCCGCCGGAAAGTTATATAATGGGATTAGGCAAGGGATTTTGCCGGGCCGGGTTTGCCGGGCCGGAGCAGGGAGGGCCAGTTATGGATCCGGACGGGATGACGATTTGGCAGGAAACTCCGGCCGCCGACTATCTGATTGCCGGCTGGAAAAACCAGTGGTCGGACGGCGGCAACATTTCCAGCGGCCTGCCCGCCTATCTGATTGAGCGGCTGAACGCCCGCAAAATCGGGCGCTTGGGGCCGGAAATTGAGCGGATGTGCTATCCCTTTCAGATTGCCGGCACCCACGACGCCTTTCGGCCGGCGGCCGCCTTTTACGAGGGTCTGCCCAGCGTGCCAATGCACTGGGACAACGAGTTTTATGACGCCGGCAACGGGCTGATTGTCTTTCTCGGCGAGGAACCGTGGTTCGAGCTGGATTTGTACGGAGATGCCCTCTTTGCCGCTATCCGGCGGCTGGGCATTAAGCAGACCGCCGCCGTCGAGGGCTACAACGGCCCGGCCCCGCCGGATTTGGAACGGCGGGTGGGCTGCGTGTTCAGCCAGCCGGAAATGCAGGATACCCTGGAACGCCACGGCATCCAGTTTTCCAACTATGGCAGCGGTACCCGCCAGGGGCCGACCATTGGCATGGCCCTGGTAACGATGGCCCACTATCGCCACCCGGACTTGTCGGTGTTCCGCCTGGGGGCTATGGCCCCGATGTATCCCTTTTCCACCTCGGGCAATCGGCAGGTGGGCATAGTCACCGACTACCGGGCTTTCTTTGACCTGATGCGGCGCCTCAAAGCCATGTTCCGCCTTTCCATCGACCTGTCGGATTTGGAAAGCCGGGGCAACGCCGAATCGGCTCGCTTGCAGGAAACCCTGGAACGCATCAGCAATTCCAATTCCAACGCCCGGGAAATCATCGACCGGGTGCGCGCCGATTACCGCTACATCCCCTTCGAGGAACCAGTGGAATTGCCGCCGCAGCTGGATCAAGCCCTGGATGACATCCTGCGCGAAGGGCCGGAACCGGCGTAAAAACCCGGTTTGCCCGGAAGTAACAATCCGCTCACCCTGAACTTGTTGAAAGGCTATCCCGAACTTGTTTAGGGATGAAACAACCAATAGGAGGAACCCGCCTTGCGCCTGGCCGGAAAAACCGCCCTGATTACCGGAGCCAGCCGAAACATCGGCAAGGAAACCGCCTTGACCTTTGCCCGGGAAGGGGCCGACCTCATCCTCAGTTCCCTCAACAGCCCGGAGGAACTGGCCGCCGTGGCCGCCGAATGTCGCGATTTGGGGGTCAGCGTCTATACCGCCCTGGCCGATATTGCCGATGCGGCCCAATGCCGGCAACTGGTCGCCGACGGACTGGCGGCCTTGGGGAAAATCGATGTGCTGGTCAGCAACGCCGCCATTCGGCCGCATCATCCCCTGCTGTCCGTTACCGAGGCCGACTGGCATCGGGTTTTCGCCATCAACCTGCACTCCAGCTTTTACCTGTGCCAAGCGGTTCTGCCGGGGATGATGGAACGGGAAACCGGCAGCATCATCGCCATCGGGGGAATGGCTGCCCTTACCGGCCGGCCGGACACCGCCGCCGTTACCGCCGCCAAAACCGGCCTGTGGGGACTGATCCGCGCCGTAGCCGCCGAGTTCGCCCCCTACAACATCCGGGCCAATATGGTCAATCCCGGCACTATTGACACCGCCCGCCGCAATCCGGAGTGGTTTGCCCGGGAATCCCGGCGGCCGGACGGCAATTCGGAACAGTTGCGCCGCATCCCCCTGGGCCGGCAAGGCGCTGTTTCCGACATTGCCAACGCCTGCCTCTTTCTGGCGTCTGACGAATCCGCTTACATCACCGGCGACCAGCTTAATGTGGTCGGCGGCCGCTATATGGTAGCCGCCGCCACCGACTGAGGACGGCGGCCGAACCGCCTAACGGAATCGCCGCCAGTTCATCCGGTTACGGCCTATTCCATCCGCTCATCCTGAACTTGTTGAAGGATGAACACGCCGCAATGGGATGAACCGGCGGCAGTAAAAGCCAATGCAATCAGGAGGTTAAAGTTATGCCGCAAATCCAGCGCCATGTAGTCAATACTGCCGCCGCGCCGCAGCCCCTGGGCGCTTACTCCCAAGGCATAAAGGTGCGTTGCGGCGAGCTGCTGTATGTGGCCGGGCAGGTCGGCCTCGACGCCGCCGGCAACTTGGCCGGGGATGGCAGCGTAGCCGCCCAAACCCGTCAGACCTTTGCCAATATCGGGGCCATCCTGACCGCCGCCG
Source organism: Dehalococcoidia bacterium (assembly GCA_965203435.1). GTDB lineage: Bacteria > Chloroflexota > Dehalococcoidia > Lucifugimonadales > UBA3495 > CBDBCU01. Next base: position 414,535 of record CBDBCU010000006.1, read on the forward strand.
GAGCCGATTTCAGCAGCGTCGTCGAGTTCACCACCTACCTGGTGGGCCGGGAAACGGCGCAACCCTTTATGGCGGCCCGGGCCGAAATTTTCCCGACCCTGTTTCCCGCGGGCGACTACCCGCCCAATACCCTGCTGATTATTGAGGGACTGGTGCGGCCGGAGTTTCTGGTGGAAATCAAAGCGGTGGCGGCCTTGCCCTAATCAGTAATAATCCCGTTTCTGCCGCTCAAACTCCGCCAGAGCCGGTTGGATGATGCGGGCATAGACCTGCCGGCGGCCGCGCAGCCGAAAGACCAGCTCTTTGACCAACGCCGGCAAGCCCCGGGCCTGCGGCTGCCAGGTCAGCGTCCACCGCGTCCCGTCCCCCTCCGGCTCGAAAGTGTCGGTGCGATCCGACCAAGTGGATTCTACCGCCGCCATCACCCGCTGCCGCGGCGGATTAAAAGTGCAGCGCCACCGATTGGCCGACGGCGTATTATCCAAAAAAGTATAGTTGTTTTCCTCTTGGGCCAGCAGGCGGCCGTACTTGGCTGCCAAGGCCGCCAAATCCGGCTCGCCGCTGACCGGAAAGGCGGTAACATAGACAAAAACCTGTTCCGGGCGGGCCGGCACATAAGCCTCTATCTGCATTGGCGGCATAGCCCCTTACCCCCGAAAATAGGGCAGCACTTCCCGGGCGGCAATTTCCATTTGCCGATACAGCCCGGCGGCATCCGCAGCCAGAAAGCCGAACAGGAAATGCCGCACGCCGGCATCAATCCGCTCCTCAATAGCCTTAATGCAATCCGGCGGCGTGCCGGCGATGCACAGGGCTTGGGCAATATCCTCGGCGCTGCGTTCCGGGGTAACATAACGCTGCCCCACATGGGCGGCGGCCGTTGCCAGGGCCGTAGCCCGGTCGGCGGCGATAGCGGTCGGCTGATTCAATCCCCAATGAAAGTTGGACAAATCCCGGCCGGCCTCCGTTGCCATTTGACGGACGGTTTCATTGCTGGCCTTGAGCCGCCGGGTGGTAAAGAGATAGGGATACCAGCCATCGCCGTGCAAGGCGGCCCGGCGCATCGCCGCCTCGCTGCGTCCGGCCACCCAGATTGGCGGGTAGGGTTGCTGCTGCGGCCGCGGCAACAGCGTAACCTCCTCAAACTCAAAGAACCGCCCCTTATGGGTAACTCGTTCCTCCGTCCAGAGCCGTTTCATTACCGCCAGCATTTCATCGGTGCGCCTACCCCGGGTCTGCACCGGAATCCCCAAGGCGTCGAACTCCACCCGAGTGCCGCGCTGCCCGCTGACCCCGATGCCGAAATCCAGCCGCCCGTTGGACACCAGATCCAGGGAAGTCACCAGCTTGGACAGCATTACCGGGTGATAGAGCGGCGCGATGACAATGCCGGTCATTACCCGCAGGGTTTGCGTAGCCCCGGCCGCCGCGGCCAGCGCCGGAATGTTGAGCAGGGTCGGCCGCGGCGGATTGCCGTCCATGATATGTTCCCCGGTGGCAATGCGGTCAAAGCCCAACGCCTCGGCCTTGCGGGCAAACGCGGCAATGTCCCAGGATTCCTCCACGGAAAAGTTGCAGCCAAAGGTAACCGGCGGCGTAGGCATAACTGCTCCTGATGCGGCGGGAAGTTTCCTGCATTTTAGGGCAATGGAGCAGGACTGGCAATAGCCGCCGCGGCCGATTACAGGGCAATCGCATATAGAAACCATTCCCGTAGCTTGTTGCCCCCACCCGCCATAACTGCTAATATATCCGGGTGATTGCGGATTTTGCCGACCAGGGGACGGAGGATATTTTCGACCAAGTCAACAGCCCGGCGGCCCGGCGTACCTGTCCGCAACGGCTTTGGCCGGTAGCCCGGAGCAAGTTGGATGCCCTTAACCGGGCCGGCGAGCTGCAGGACTTGGCCCAACCCCCGGGGAATCGACTGGAAGCCTTACGGGGCGGCCGGCAGGGTCAGCACAGCATCCGCATTAACGACCAGTACCGCCTTTGCTTTAGCTGGCGCTATGGGCAAGCCACCGCCGTAGAGATTGCCGATTATCACCGGTAGCCGTTCTTGGCCCGATCAGGAGATTCTCTTATGCCCATACGATTGCCGGCCCACCGGCCGCCCACCCATCCCGGCGTAATGCTGCGCGAGGAGTTTATGCAGCCCTTGGGCCTGACCCAACGGGCGGTGGCCGATGCCCTCGGATTGTCTTGCCGGCGGGTCAATAAAATCGTCCACGGCCAAGGGCCGGTAACGCCCGGCATTGCCTGCCGCCTGGCCAAATATACCGGCACCACCCCGGATTTTTGGGTGAACGGCCAACTGCATTGGGATCTGTACCATGCCCTGCGCGCAGAGGCGGCGGCTTTGGAACGGATTCAGCCGCTGGAGTGGTCGGATGTTCCCGAAGGAGAGGAATTGACCGCGGAGCCGGCGGAAAAAGCGGAAGTTGCCGCCGGCTGAACCCGACGGGAGTCGTCCTCTCTCTACCGTCCTTCCCGCCGCCCTCCCTACCGTCCTTCCCGCGCAAGCGGGAATCCAGAACGGCGCGGCCCTATGCCGCTGCCCCCGGCAAGCAACCTATGGATTCCCCCTTGCGCGGGAAGGACGGTTTCTATAGGCGATAGCCCGGAAAGAAAACCGCCCCCTTTACTCCCCGCCGGCAACCACTTCCGTATCCGGGCGGAAAGCGGCCCAGGCAAACCAGAAGTGATTGGCATGGACGATGGGCGTCAGCTGCCCGCCGGCCAGAGGGCCGGCGGTGGCCTGCCCCAGGATGTTCCAACGGCTGCCGGTTTCGGCATCGGTAAAACCATCTCCATCCCACTGGAAAGTCAGCCGCTGCCCCTCGAAATCCCGGTCAAAAACGCCGGTAGCCCCCACCGCTTTAGAGGCGGCAATGGATGGGCCGTCCAGGGCGGAACGGGCCCCGGGCTGAAAAAAGACCGCCAAATCCTGCCCGCCCACGCGGTAATGCACCACGCCCTCCCTTTCCAGCAGGGCAAAGGGAAAGGCCGCGGCCGCATCCCCCACCGTCAAAGCGGCCACCCGTTCCATGGGCAACAGGCGGTCATCCTGTCGGCCGAAAAATAGAAAGGGCGGCTGATCCACCCGGTCATAGCCCACATAGGGATTAGACCCGTAATTCCGGCGGTATCCCGTATCCCGGGAAAGAACGGCGGCCTCCGGATAGGCGGCCTTGAAATCCTGCCAGGCCACGATGCTGGAGGGCAGCAGGCGCAGTTGCTGGCCGGTCAATTCCCCCACAATGGCCGCGCCGGTCAACTGCTGCCACCAGGATTCGGTCTGCCGATCCCACATAATCAAATCGCTGTTGCGGAGCTTGCCGGAAACGCCAAAATCATAGACCACGCCGTCCAGCGTCCGCTCAAAGACGATGGCCGAATTGCACAGGGGGCAAAAGGTAGCCACCACCGGAACGCCGCCCACCGTGTCATTCACAATTTCATGCCAGGTCAAAATCTGCAAAGGATAGGCTTTGGCCGCGCCGTTCAGCTCAAAAGCGATAACCGGCTCCTGAGCCTCCAGCCATTGATCGGCGGCGGCTACGGTAGTAAAGTTGGGATTATCCAGGGGCGGGATGCCATCCCGGGGAACGCCGCCGGAAAAGATTTCGGCATAGGGTACACTGCGTTTGCTGAAATCCGTTTGCCACTCCCCGGGATAAAGGCCGGCGGCCCGCAATTCCTGTTCCCAATCCCCGGCCGGCGGCGGTGTGGGGATTGGCGTGGCCGGCGGGATGGCGGCCGCTTGGGTTGGCGTGGCCGGCGTTTGCGGCGGGATGGCGGCGGTGGCGGTAGCGGTAGGCGTCTTAGCAGGGGGCGTACCGGCCACTGCTGCTGTAGCCGGCGCCGGCGCTGATTCGTCAGTCCGGGCCGCCGCCGCCGGATTTGCCGTTGCCACGGTCGTTGCCGTAATCGGCGCGGCGGTAGCGGTCGGTTCAACCGGCGCGGCCGCCGGCCCGCAGGCCAAAGCCGCCAGCAATCCAACGGTCAAAGCCCCGCCCACCACAATGCGACGCAAAATTCGTCCCCTTGCCATTTGCCGGCCTCCGGATTGAGGATAGCGGCTTGCCGGCCGCGCCCCCTACTACGCCCCAAGCCGGCCGGCGGATTGCCCGGCGTCGGGTCTAGGGGGAAAGTTGCAAGGCATTCGTACCACCACCCGTTCCGGGCAATCCTTTAACCAGTTCCGGATGACCCTTCAACCAGTTCCGGATGAGCGGACAAATAATCCGCAACGCAACGGAAACCCTTTCCCCTAACCCGCCTGGACCGCCGCCAGCTTTTCCGTATAGTGCGGCATCACTTCCGTGGCGAACAGCTCAATGGAACGCATCGCCTGCTCGTGGCTCAGGCTGCCCCACTGGAAAGAGCAGACGAAATAGTTGGCCCCGGTAGCCACATATTCATCCATATATTCCCGGATGGTGGCCGGGGAGCCGGCAATGGCCCCGAAACCGGCCCCGGCCCCGCTGCTGTGGCCGTCGCCAATGCCGCCCCGGAAATTGGCCCGCCGCTGCCGCCGTTCCAGTTCCTCAAACGAGGCATCCAAATCCCGCCGTTCCTCCCGGGGCAAGTCCCGCGGCGGGGCGGCCGCCGGCCGGGGATTCATCCGGTCGCCATAAAACTGGGTCAACCCCCGCCGTTCCGCTTCCAGCCGCCGCGGCGTCCCCAGATTCCACTGGTAGGATTCCCACGCCGGTTGGGCTTCCCGCTGCGCCGCTTCATCCGTTTCCGCCAACAGCAGATGGTTGACCAGCCCGATTTTCGGCTCCGTTCCCTGGGTGGTCAAAGCCCCCTTGCCCTGATGCCGTTCCCACTCCTCCCGGTAGCGCCGCACATTGGCCTCAAAGCCGTCCAGCGACCCCACGATGATGGTGTTCATCCCGTCAATGGCCGCCGTCTCCACATTCCGCATATACCAGAAAGGCGGAAAGGGCCGCTGCTGCGGCCGCAGGCGCATGGGCAGCTCGTCAAAGTTGTAAAACTCCCCGTGAAAGTTCAGCTCGTCATGGCTCAGCCCCTCCTGAATGCAGCGCAGGGTTTCCCCATAGCGGGCCGCGTTCACCTCCACATCCGAATCCTGCCCCCAGAAAAAGGCTTCGAACACCCCGCCCCGGCCCACGCCCAGCTCCAGCCGCCCGCCGCTCAGGTGATCCAGCATACTGATTTCCTCAATCAGCCGGATGGGATGGTGCAGCGGCAGCACATAGACGCAGGGGCCGAAACGCAGGGTGCTGGTGCGCTGGGACAAGGCCGCCAGAAAGACATTCTGGGACGGGGCCAGGCTATGCACCGCCGGCGTATGGTGTTCCGCCAGGTGATAGGAATAGAACCCGGCCGCCTCCAGCCGTTCCAGCTGCAGCAGCCGCAGGTCATAGATTTCCTGCAAGGTCATCCCTTCGCAGGGCTCGATGTGGTCAAAAACGCCGAATTGCAGGGCCATCAGTCGCTCCTTTTCCGGTTGGGGGATTCCGTTCTGTTGCGGGATATTCGTATCCGCTCACCCTGAACTTGTTGAAGGGTCACCTTGACTTGTTGAAAGGTCATCCTGAACTTGTTGAAGGACGAATACCCCACAACAGAACGGAACGATTGGGGGAAAGTTGCCTCTATTCTATAACAGCGGTCAACTGGCCGGCGCGGCCTATTCCTCGGCCGCCCGGCTCCATTGCCGCCCCTCCCGTTGGATTAGGCCGCGTTTTCTCAAATGTACCTGGGCATTTCGTACCATGTGTTTCCAGCGGCGGCCAAAGCTCACCCCATTGATTACCCGGTCAATGGAATCGTCGCAAAGGTCGGGATGGATGGCGGCGATGTATGTTTCTATCTGCCGGGTGGTCAGGGAACTGTCGCGCAGCAGGTAAAGGATGGTACGGGCAAAAATGGAATTGGTGGACTCCCCGGCCTGCGCCCGTATCGACCGCAGGGATTCCCGGACCGCTTCCCTTTGCCGCTCAAACTCCCGTCGGACCTCTCCGCGTGCTGTTTTGACCGTGTCATCGTATCGGGCCTGCAAAGTGGCGGCGATCGCCGCCACCTGCTCCAGTTCCGGCAAGGCTACCGCCGCGCCCAAGCTGCCGTATGCTTGTAAATCCTGAGCGATTTTCCGCACCATATCCCCATCGGTAATCCGAATGCCATATTCGTAGTTGCGATGTAGAGAGGAACGGGTAAGGTTGCCCGAGGTGATTATAGCCAGCCGATCGTCGGCTACATAAACCTTGGCGTGGAGTCCCGGCAGATGCCGGACCGTAGTCAGCGGATTCCCCTGGCAAAAGGATACTATCGCCGCCAGGTCAATAGTCCCTTGCAACATACTGTCCACCGCCAGATTGGTCAGGAGGTTCACTTGGGGCGGCGGGCTTTTCCCCAGAAGTTCCGACAACCGTTCCAGCGGCTCCCGGGCCATAAAGGGAGTGACTAACAAGGCCCGCTCCCGGATAGAGCGGCCGAAAGCGTCAAACTCCTCGGCCCAGGGCGAAACTACCGTTGCCACGCTTGGGAGCGCCACCTACCGACCCTCCTTGATAAAATCCGCCACCCGTTCCGCCAGCATAATGACGGTGGCATTGGTGTTGGCCCGGGTTACTTCCGGCATTATGGACGCGTCCACTATCCGCAAGCCCTCTAGGTTATGCGCCCGCCCGAACTGATCCACTACCGCCATTGGGTCGCTAGCCGGCCCCATCCTGGCGGTGACGCTGGTGTGGCCGGCAATGCCGGCATTTCGTATCAGCCAAGTGTCCAGGGCCGCATCCGATTCCAAATCGGCGTCCGTCGGAGACACTCGTTCCCCCACCAGGCCGGCAAAGGCCGGATGCTCAAAAATTGCCACGCATTGCCGCACCGCCGCCCGCAGCCGGGCCAAATCCCGCCGGTCGGTCAGAAATCGGTAATTCAGCCTAGGATGGGCGGCCGGGTCGGTCGCGGTCAAAGTCAACTCTCCGGCGCTGTAGGGCAGTTCCAGCCGACAGCCGATGCGGAGGTCGGTCTCCGCCGGGTTCTCCGGATAGGAAGTGGTGGGCTGCACCTGAATATCATTGCGGGCATCCGACCCGGCGGCGGTAAAGCGCAGCCCTACCTGATTGCGCGGAGCCTCCGGCCCGGGTTTATGTTCCGGCCCGGCTCGATAAACCAGCCCCACCGACGGATGATTTTTCATATTCCGTCCCACCCCGGGCAATTCCTGCACCAGCTCAATCCCCCACCGGCCCAATTCCTCGGCCGGCCCTACCCCGGAAAGCAGCAGCAATTGCGGCGAGGCAATGGCCCCGGCGCAAAGCAGGATTTCCCCGCCGGCAACCGTAAAAATCTCCCCACCACTTTCTACTTCTACCCCCACCGCCCTTTTGCCCGCAAAGATAATGCGGCGGGCCGTGCAATTGGCCCGGATGGTCAGATTCAGGCGATGGCGGCAGTCGTTCAGGTAAGTCAAGGCCGTGCTTTGGCGGACGCCGCCGGGATTGTTCAAGGGAAAAGCCCCCACCCCGGTGGCCTCCGGATGGTTCATATCCGGATCCTCGGGAAAGCCCAGATCCCGGCAGGCTTGGTAAAAGGCTGCTTGCAAAGGCAGCCAGCCCTCCCGGCTATGCCGGCGTACCAGTATCGGGCCGTCGCCGCCGTGAAAATCATCCCGAATATCGGCATCGGTTTCCAGTTTGCGGAAATAGGGCAGGACTTTCCGGTAATTCCACTCGTCATTGCCGGCCGCCGCCCAGGAATCAAAATCCTCCGGCAAGCCGCGCAGAAATATCTGGTGATTGATGGCGCTGGTGCCGCCGGTTACCCGCCCCCGGGCTATCGGCGCCGCTTCCGGGCTTTGCGGCGTAGCCCGCCCCACAAAAGACCAGTTATGGGCCGCCCCCGGCCGGGATGCCGCCTGATTTAGGTCGTACCTCAGTTCCGCCGGCAGCGTTGCCGGGTCGGGATAATCCGGCCCGGCTTCCAGCAGCAGCGCTGACCGGGCGGCATCCTCCGTCAGCCGGGCCGCCAATACGCAGCCGGCGGAACCGGCCCCGATGATGATGGTGTCGTACTGCAAAGCCCTATTCCTCCCGGCTGCGATCCATAGCCTTCCGCCCCTGCCACCCGTACAGGCCAATCCAGGCCACGGCGGCCCCTACGGCAAAGCCGAACAGCTGCCCCCAGTGGAACCCGTCCCGAAACATACTGGCAACGCTGTTGGCGATGCACCAGCCGCCCATTACAATGTAGGTGCAGCACCACAGCCGCCACGCCAGGGGACTGCGGGTTTTGCTGTACCAGTAGTTGAACCCGACCAGAGTCCCCACGCCTATGCCGGCCCCCAGAGCCAAAATCAGAAAATCCAAAGGCCACCTCCCTTGCTCGCAGTTTCCGCTCACCCTGAACTTGTTGAAGGGTCGCCCTGAACCGGTTGCCGGGGTATCCTGAACCGGTTGCCGGGGTATCCCGAACCGGTTGCCGGGGTATCCTGAACCGGTTGCCGGATGAATCCGCTCTTGCTCGCAGTTTCCGCTCACCCTGAACTTGTTGAAGGGTCGCCCTGAACCGGTTGCCGGGGTATCTTGAGCCGCTTGCCGGGCGTATCCGCCGCCGGGCAAGGGAGCTTTCCCGCCCATTATACCGGCTTAATGCGGCAAACTGCGGTGTTCGCCCCGCTCAATGGAAATCAGCGCCTCGCAGCCGGCCGCCGCATCGCTGCCCTCGCTGCCGTTGCACTCGTCCATACTCCCGGGGCCGCCGTCCAGAAAATCATCCCCGTAATGCCCAATCAGAGCATCATTCCCCTCCCGGCCCAGCAGAATGTCGTTGCCGCCAAAGGCCAGCAGGGCATCATTTCCCTTGTCGCCAATCAGCACATCGTCCCCGGTGCTGCCCAGCAGCACATCCCGCCGGTACAGACCAAACAGTTGCGCCAGCAAATCGTCCTCCTCCGGCAGCAGCGACCCGCCCACCAGGATGTTATTGCCGGCATTTCCGGAAAGAAAATCGCCGCCGCCCTGCCCAATCAGCAGGTCATCCCCCGCATCCCCCCGCAGAAAATCCTGCCCGGGGCCGCCCAACAGCTGATCTTTGCCGTCGCCGCCCAACAGGTAATCATCGCCGGGGCCGCCGATAATCAGATTGCTGCCGGAGCCGCCGCAGAGAATATCGTTCCCGCCCTTGCCGTTGATGCGGTCATCCCCGGCCCGGCCCAGAATTACATCCGGCCCGTCAGTGCCAACCAGCACATCATCCCCCGGCCCGCCGACCAGGGTAGCCTGCGCCCCCAAGCAAAAGACGTGTTCCTGTTCGTCCCCTTCCTCTTGCTGCGGAGCGTGGGTTATGCTGTCCAAATCATCCTCCTGCCAGTATTCGGTCAAGGGAATGGTAGGGATGATGGCGGGATTAGGCGGCGGCCGCAAATCCTCAGCCCGGGTAGCCCCCGCGCCCCCGTCCAGCGCTAGCGCCCCGACCATCAGGGCCAGGATGGCGGCCATTATCCAAATCCGCGCAGCTGGCGGCATCTTTCCCTCAACGGATCAACCGGTTATTGGAACGGCTTTATTATAGCCCCAACCGGGGCGGAATGGTAGAATTAGACGGATTTCCCGGCCCCTTGGGATAAAAGAAATCCGGAGAGAGACAATGTTGGACTTGCTGATTAAGAACGGACTGGTTATTGACGGCAGCGGCAGCCCCGGTTTCTATGCCGCCGTCCTGGTGGCCGGCGAAACCCTAACCCTCCACCGCGGCGATACCGATGGCTTGGAATCCGCCCGCACTATCGACGCCGCCGGCCATGTCGTCTGCCCCGGCTTTATTGACCTGCATTCCCACGCCGGCTTGACCATCCTGGGCGCGCCCCATCACGACCCCAAGGTGCGGCAGGGCGTCACCACCGAACTGATTGGCATTGACGGCATTTCCCACGCCCCCTTTAAGTCCCAAGCCGAACTCCACCGCTACATCTGGCTGGACTCCGGCCTCAACGGCTACCCGCCTATGCCCGCCGACTGGCTGACCGTGGCCGAACTGCTGAATAAGTACGACAATGCCGTGGCCGTCAACATTGCCTACATCCTGGGCAATGCCCCGGTGCGGATCTGGGGCCTCGGCTGGAACGACCGGCCGGCCACGGCGGCGGAATTGGCCGATATGAAAGCCGTAGTCCGCGAGGCTATGGAGGAGGGCGCGTGGGGTCTGTCCACCGGCCTGGACTACCCGCCCGGCTCCTACGCCGACACCAATGAACTGGCGGACTTGGCGGCGGTAGCGGCCGATTTGGGCGGTTTCTACCATACCCACACCCGGGCCAGTCTGCTGGCCCAGGGCCCTTTGGCCCCTTGGCAGGAGGCGGTAGAAATCGGGCGGCGCGGCGATTGCCCGGTGCATCTCACCCACTACCGCCAGGGCGCCCAAGGGCAAGGCAGCCACCTGGATTACCTTGGCTTGGTGGAAAAGGCCCGGGATGAGGGCTTGGATGTTACCTTTGACTGCTACACCTACCCTTACTCCGGCACTACCATCACCATTGGCCTGCCGCCTTGGGCCAAAGACGGCGGCCCGGAGCGGTTAATGGCCGCCCTGCAAGACCCCGCCGACCGGGCCCGGATGAAAAAGGAAATCCCGTCCGCGCGGCTGGAAAGCAACTGGCTGACCAACTTTACCCAACCCCAGAACCGGCAATACGATGGCCGGCTGATTACCGACATCGCCGCAATGCGCGGCCAGGAACCGGCCGACGCCCTTTTTGACCTGCTGGTATCGGAAAACCTGGGCCTTTCCACCGTGGGACTAGGCACCAACCCCCAGACCTTGCCCGCTTTTGTGGCTCACCCCTGCGGAATGATTGCCAGTGACGCCATCCTGTTCGGCGAATATCCCAATCCCCGCACCTACGGCTGCTTTCCCATCGTCCTGGCCGAGTTCGTCCGGGCCGAAAAGCAGCTGCGCCTACCGGAGGCCCTTCGCAAAATGACCTCCTTTCCGGCCCAGCGGCTGGGCCTGCCCGATCGCGGCCTGCTCCGGGACGGATTCAAGGCCGACATCGTAATTTTCAACCCGGATACGGTGAAAACCTACGCCACCCGGGAAAGCCCCAAGCACTACCCGGTAGGCATAGAATATGTCATCGTCAACGGGCAGGTGGTCATTGAGCGCGGTGAAAACACCGGCGCCCTGCCCGGCCGTTCCCTGCGCCGCGGCCGGCGGGATTAGGTATCACTTAATCGGCGGGATGGCCTTGCGCCGCTGGTGTTTCGGCGCTGAACTCAAGGATGCCGTTGCTGAATTCCCCAGATTGCTGCCCATCCCGGCCATCCTCCGGAAAGCCGTCCAGGACAAAGCCCGGTTCCGGCAGGAACTCCTCCCTTTCCGCCAACGGGCCGGCTTGGGGCTCCAGCGTCAGAGGATCGTCAATCGTACCGTCAGCCACGGTAATGTACCACTCGCCGCCGGGAGCCTCCAGCAACAGCGTCCGCATATCCAAGCCACCGGAGCGAAACTGTTGCAACCGCTCCGGAACAGCCCCGGTAACTACATAGCGTTCAAGGCCGTCGACCGGGTCGATAGCCAACGCAATGTAAGGGCTGCCGCCGATGTCCTGCGCCGCAAACACCTCGATACCGTCGTAGTAGTCGAGGACTTCGGTAAGTTTGATGGTTTTCATAATGCCGCCTGACAGTGGGTTGGCGCGGCCAAATCGTCCATAGGATCGTCGTCCAGGAACAAATCGGGAAGCGGCAAAAACTCCTCCCTGGCCGCCAGCGGCCCCTCTTGAGGATGCAAAATCAGCTCCTCGCCGCCGCTGCCATCGGATCGAGTCAGATACCACTCGCCGCCGGGGGCTTCCAGTAGCAAAGTCCGCAAATCCAAGCTACCGGAGCGGAATTGGCGCAGGCGTTCCGGCGCTGCGCCGGTCACCAGGTACCGGTCAACCCGGTCAACCACGTCCACCAGCACGCCAACATAATGTCCCCCGAGGACATCCCGGCCCTCGAAAATTTCCACCCCGTCATAGTAGTCCAGGACGGCAGTAGGACGGATGGTTTTCATAAGACCACCAAACAGCCGGATGCTGGATGCGCCCGGATCATCCATCGGGAAGTATGCTTACTCCGTCTAACCCTGGTAATTGGTCAGGTTATTAGGAGTGGCAACTACCGATACCGTCATTTTTAGAGAACCCGTGATGTCGCTGTTGCCGTTCTTTACCCGAAGGTTGAACCGCCAACCCCTGCTGGTAAGCAACTCGATGGTATCACGAGAGTTAGCCATCTGCCGGACAAAATCCAACGTTCCATCGGTACGAACGGTACGACCCCACCGGAGGGTGCCGGCAAAGTTATAACTTTTCGCCATCCAATGGCCGTTCTCCCGTTCCAGCAGGTAGTAGTCGTGGTTTCCGAGGAAATACCTGGTCAAGTTCCCGATGTTATGCTGTTGCCGGTCAATTTCGGCAACGAGCAAGTTCAAGGCCGGGGCGTAGAAATCGTTTTCTTTCTGGAAATTATGAGCCTCGCCGGCTATTTGATTCCAGCGTTCCACGCCTTGCTCTACCAAACCGGGTATAGGGGCGTAAAGATTACGGATGGCAGCTCGGCATTCTGCCGAGAGGGGTTCTCCAAACCACTCGCGACCGAAATCTTTCCACTTGGCTATGCGCGGCCCTTTTATTTCAGGGCTCCGGTTCTTGGCTGAGATACCAATGATGCGGTTCTGGCGGGTGGTAAGGATGATGTCCCGCGGGTCTCCCCGCGCGCCCGCATTATCTTCGGGCATCGTCAGGGTACCCGCTTGCCGTATGCTGTCATCCTGCTGGGACAAGAAACCCACGACAGCAACGGCCGCCTCTTGGCAGCGATTGCGCTCCCGTTCCGTTACTAATTGGTAGGACTCAGCGCATCGCTGCACCTTGGCGTTATTCGCCAAGCGGACATCCGGGTTTATGTTGCTAATCTCGGTTAGCAAGGCATATTCCCACGCCCGGCCATTGTCGACGTGCGCTCTGCGGTTGGGATTCCTATTCACGGATGATTAGCACCTCCTTGCCGTTGCGATTGCCTTTGGCACTCATCCCGTAGGTCCAGTCAACCTTAACTATCCGTGCAAAGTCGTACCGCTTGCGGATTTCGGGGCTGTCGTTGTAAGACATAACCCAGCCTTGCCGCTCGCGCAAGACTTCGGCTAACTGCTCGTGTCCGAACCCGTCATGATGATTGCCACGCTCTCCATAGAGGCGTTGGTCGATTTCGTACGGCGGGTCAAGATACAAGAAAGCGCCAGGGTGTTCGCACAGAGCGTCACGGTAGTCCCGCAAAAGGACTGACATTCCAGGACACTGGAACTGCCGTAATCGCTCTATGGCGGACTTCGTGAAACGGGGGTGTCCTGGCGACATTCCGCCAGACAAAGTAGTCCCACTAAAGGACGCCCGGTTAAGCACGTAAAAGACTACGGCTTTGTTGAAGCCTCCCTCCAAGTCGTTATAGGTCCGTTGCAGTTCGTAGAACCGTTCCTTGGGCAACGGGTTGTAAAGCGAAGCGTTGTCTGCAAGCCTTACCGGGTTATGCAGGGCGCACTGCCAAAAGTTGACAAGCGGCTGAAAAGCGTCAGAAGCATAGACGCAAGTGCCCTCGCTGGCAAGCATAATTTCTATGCTTGCCCCTCCGGCAAACGGCGAGCATAGCTCGTCAAGCCCGTCAGGAATGAACTGCCGGATTGTTCTGAAGGCTTTAGTTTTACCGCCAGGATACCGGAGCGGCGACGGGGACGCAAAACCCGCAATTGAAGTCCGCTTGCCGCACCGGTGATTGCCGTCAACGGCTGCGGTTTCCTCAGGAAACAAGGGAGCCGCGACGGGCCATTGCTGGCTTGCCAGACTCTCGCTGACCACGATCAACCTCCGCCTTGAATAGGGAAAGAGTATCAATAGAGCATAGGTTTGTCAATAGCTAGTTTCCTGATTTGTGGTTCATCAGAGCGTTGCAAGATACTGCTGCCGAGTAACCGGCGATTTCAACCGAAATCGCCGCCAACATCTCCATCCCCCAAACTTTCCCCAAACCGCCCCCTCCGGCTATAATAGGCTAAACTTGCCCCAACATCCCCCACCGCCGGTTGCCGGAGCCTGGGAATGAATGCCCTTTATCTGGACTACAACGCCACTACCCCTATTGACCCGCAGGTAGCGGCGGCTATGCTTCCCTATATCCACGAATCCTTTGGCAATCCCTCCAGCGGCCATAGTTTCGGCTTGGCGGCCCGGGCCGCCGTGGATCAAGCCCGGGAGCAGGCCGCCGCCCTCTTGGGTTGCCCTGCCGACGCCCTGATTTTTACCAGCGGCGGCACCGAGGCCAACAATCATGCCCTCAAGGGCGTGGCGGCCGCCTATCGCCGCCAGGGCAATCACATCATCACCTCGGCGGTGGAACATCCGGCGGTAACGGAAGTCTGCCGTTGGCTGGAAAGCCAGGGCTGCCGGGTAACTTACCTGCCGGTGGATGGCGACGGCGTGGTGGACGCCCGGGCCGTGGCCCAAGCTATCACCCCCCAGACCATCCTGATTACAATAATGCACGCCAACAACGAAGTGGGCAGCATCCAGCCCATCGCCGAAATTGCCGAAATCGCCCATCATCACGGGGTCTTGCTGCATACCGACGCCGCCCAATCCATTGGCAAAATCCCGGTGAAAGTGGATGATTTGGGCGTCGACCTGCTGTCCGTAGCCGGCCATAAGCTCTACGCCCCCAAAGGCATTGGCGCGCTCTATATTCGGCCCGGCGTCCGACTGGATAAGCTGATGCATGGGGCTAACCACGAACAGAACCGCCGGGCCGGCACCGAAAATGTTATTGAACTGGTCGGCTTGGGCGCGGCCTGCGAACTGATTGACCAGAACCTGCCCGCCTATGCCCGGCGGATGGCCGAAACCCGCGACCGGCTGGAAACCGGCTTGTTGGAATACTATGACCCGGCGGTGCGGCTCAACGGCTCGCGCCAGCAACGGCTGCCCAATACCGCCAGCGTCAGCTTTAAGGGCCGGGCCGCCGACGCTATCCTGGCCGGCCTGAAACGGGTAGCGGCCTCGGCCGGGGCGGCCTGCCACAGCGACCGGGTGGAAGTTTCCCATGTCCTGGCGGCGATGGGCGTTCCCGAGGAGTATGCTATGGGCACCATCCGCTTTTCCACCGGCCGCTATACTACTACAGAGGAAATTGACGCGGCCTTGACCGAGCTGCGGGCTGCCCTCGGCGGCGCCGCCCCGGTTTAAGGCCGGGCTACCCGACCCTTCCCAAACAGCAAGGAGCGATTTATGACTACGCAGGTTAATCCCGGCGCCCTGGACGCGGCGACCCTGGCCGCTTTCCAGGCGGATTTTGACGACCAGCCCGGCTATCGGCTGATGCAGAATGTCGTGGCCCAGCACGATGTCAACGCTGTGGCTCTGAACCGCCGCATCGTTACCGAAGCCGACCACAGCTTTTCCACCGTCCTGGACGATTGGAAAGTTACCAATCAGGCCCGCTCCGGCCGCTGCTGGATGTTCGCCGGCCTCAACCTGTTCCGGGCCGAAACCCGCAATCAGCTCCAAGTCAAGGATTTCGAGTTCAGCCAGAACTATCTGATGTTCTGGGACAAGCTGGAACGGGCCAACTACATCCTGGAAGCCATCATTGAAACCGCCGACCGGCCCATTGACGACCGGGTGGTGGCTTGGCTGCTGCGTCAGCCCCTGGGCGACGGCGGCCAGTGGGATATGTTCGTCAGCCTGGTGCGGAAACACGGCGTCGTCCCCAAAACCGCTATGCCCGAAACGGAAAGCTCCGGCAACTCGGCTCGGATGAACGCCAGTCTCAACTATCAGGTGCGGCAGGGGGCGCGCAATATCCGCAATCTGTTCGCCGAGGAAGCCGGCCTGGACGCTATGCGGCAGGCCAAGCAGGAAACTTTGCAGGCCGTCCACCGCATCCTGTGCATCCACCTGGGGCCGCCGCCGCAGCGCTTTGACTGGCAGTGGAAAGACAAAGACGGCGATTTTCACCGGGACGGGACGATGACGCCGCCGGAATTCGCCGCCAAATATATCGCCACGCCGATGGAGGACTATGTCTGCCTGGTGCATGACCCCCGGCCGGCCAATCCCCCGGGCCGCACCTACACCGTCCAGTACCTGGGCAATGTGGTGGACGGCACGCGCATCAAGTACCTGAATGTGGACATCGGGCTGATGAAGGACATCACAATGCGGCTGTTGCTGGACGGCCAGCCGGTTTGGATGGGCTGCGACACCGGCAAGCAGATGCACCGGGATAAGGGCCTGTGGGACGCCGACCTTTTTGACTATGCCGGCGTCTATGGCGCGGATTTTGCCCTGACCAAGGCGGAACGGCTGGAGTATCACCAGACGGCCATGACCCACGCCATGCTCTTTACCGGGGTGGATGTGGTGGACGGCCGGCCGCGCCGCTGGCGGGTGGAAAACAGCTGGAACGACAAGGTGGGCGACAAGGGCTTTTGCCTGATGAACGACTCCTGGTTCGCCGAGTATATGTTCGAAATCGCCGCCCCGATCAGCTACCTCCCGCCAGAACTGCGCCCGGCCCTGGACTTGGAACCGGTAGTGCTGCCGCCGTGGGACCCGATGGGTTCCCTGGCGTAGGGTAGTTGGCCCGGGGTTCCTATCCGTCTGTTTTGTTGAGAGGGGGTAACAACCCGTCTTAAACTTATCGGCGGACGGAAGTTTAAGCGGTTTGGCGGAAAATTAAAAATCCCGCCATTGCGGCGCGCCAGGGTTTTACCCTATACTTCCCTTAACAAGGTTAGCGAGGCAAACTATGGCAACAGAAGCGCCGACCGGGAAGGCCCTGCATCCGTTGGATGTGCGGGCGCGGCTCGAGCAGTTCCGGGAGTTGCGGGACGGCTGGGCCGATGGGATGCAGTACGCCGGCGATTGGGGCAGCGGTTACGGCAAAGCCCCCAATCCCGCCGGCTTGGATTGGCTGGCCGCCGCTTTTGAGCAGCGCTATCCGGCCGGCGGCCCGTTGCCCCATACCTATCCCACCCCGGAAGGCGAGGTGCGGATGGAGTGGTCTTGCCGGAGCCACTGCTTTATCCTGGAGATTGACTTGGCAACCCACCAGGGCCACTGGCTCTGGTTTGACCGGGATTCCGAGGACGAGCTGGAGCGGGCGCTTAACTTGGATACCGCCGGCGATTGGGAATGGTTTGCCGGCGCGATCCGCGCCAGGGCGGCCGGCGCGGAATGAACGAGGACACGCTCCTCTATCGGCAGGTCAGTCCCTCCTGGCTGGTCAATGGCGAGTTCACCTCGCAAACTTTCTTGCCTACCCGGAAAGATAACGGGTTTTTGTCGGTCTATGACGGCGACCGGATAACTGCCGAGGACTCTTGGCGGCACTTTGTCGGAGCCTTGGGTCGTCCCTCGGCAGGGGTGGCTGCTGTTTCCGTAGCCGAATGTAACGACCAGTAATTGCCGGTTCGTCCTGACCCGGAAGCCTTTCCTGAACACGTCCTTGTTGACTTTACCGGCTTGAGCAACAGTCAAAAAGAACGCAAGGCCGCCGCTCTGAAAGCCGCCGCCCTGGCCCGGGGCTGGCAGTTTCGTCCCCCGTTGGAGGTTTAAGTCAGCTTATGGAAGCGCGCATCGAGCAGTGGGGCAATAGCCTGGCTTTAAGGATTCCCCCCTCCGTAGCCCGACAGATGGCCTTGGCGGCAGATGCTGCGGTCAGCTTGGAAGTCCGGGATGGCAGGTTGAGCGTCTGGCCGGCCGGAAATCCCCCCCTTACCTTGGCGCAGTTGCTGGCGGGGGTTACTCCGGACAACTTGCACCAAGAAGCGGATACCGGCCCGGCAGCAGGCGGCGAAGCGTGGTAACTTCCATCCCTTTCCCCACCCCCATTTGACACCCCGCCCCTTATCGTAGTAACCTGCTACCCAAGCGCCCGCCCGTTGCCAATCGGCGGCCTTGGGCGCAATGGCCCGTATGCCGCCCCGGCGGCCTGGGCGTTGCGCCCACCTGCCGCCAGACCGGCAGCCGGTAGCGCCGCAGCCCACCTGCCGCCCACCCGGCGGCCGGCAGCGCGCCAGCCCACCCGCAACCTTAATTACGGAGGAAATCCTGATGCCTTATCAAGGTTTGATTGCCGAAACCGTGAACATCCACGGCCACAACGGCGACCGCATCGACGCTTACCTGGCCCGCCCCCTGGGCCCCGGCCCCTTCCCCGGCGTGGTGATGATCCACCATATGCCCGGCTGGGACGACGCCACCAAAGAGATGGCCCGCAAACTGGCCCATCACGGCTTTGTCTGCATCTCCCCCAACCTCCACTTCCGCGAAGGCCACGGCGACCCCACCGCCAACAGCGCCAGCGTCCGCGAAGCCGGCGGGATGCCCGACGACCGCACCCTCGGCGATGTGGCCGGCGCCCGCGACTACCTCCGCACCCTCCCCTATCACAACGACAAAGTCGGCGTCATCGGCTTCTGCTCCGGCGGCCGCCAAACCTACCTCGTCGCCTGCCGCCTGGACGGCATCGACGCCGCCGTCAACTGCTGGGGCGGCGGCGTTACCACCGTCCCCGACGGCGACCTGGAACGCTCCCGCCAGCCGGTCGCCCCGGTGGACTATACCGCCAACCTCGACTGTCCCCTCCTGGGCCTCTTCGGCAACGAGGATCCCCGCCCCTCGCCCCAGGATGTGGATGACCTGGAAGCGGCCCTGCGCCGGCACGGCAAGGACTACGAGTTTTTCCGCTACGACAATGCCGGCCACGGTTTCTTTGCCGTCGACCGCCCCAGCTATCGCCAGGAGGCCGCCGTGGACGGCTGGAAACAGGTGCTGCGCTTCTACAACGCCCATCTGACCCCGGCCGGGGCCCGGGAACTGGCCGGCGTCGCCGACGACTAACCCCGCCCCGCCGCCACCTTTCCGGCCCGGCAAAAAGAAACGCCCCCGGCCCTCAGAGCCGGGGGCGTGGTGGTTTGGGGGGGATGGCTAACGACCTTTAAGCCCTTCACGCCAATCAATACTGGTAACGGTTTCGCGGATACGGGCGGCCTCTCGGGCTTTGTCCGCTTCCTGCTGGTTTAGCAGGATAGCGTAGGCTTCCCTTTGGTCGTCGGTTTGACCGGGCATATCGGTAAGCACCGTGTGCAATGCCACCCCCGATTTGTCCGACCACTCGGCCACCAGCACGTGCTGGTACCGGTTTATGACCAACTTGCGCTTGGCCCCTATCAGCCGAGTGTTGAGCTTATCGTCAATAAACTGACGCTCCAGCACCGTGCCATCGGTATCGGTGACCGTCAGCTCGTAGCGGTTCAGGCTGATCGGGTCTTCCGGGTGTTCCGACAGGGTTTCGGTCGATACGAAGTCCGCAAAGGGCTCGTTCTTCCCGTAGGTTATCGCGCCCGATTCCCGCCATTCCGTTTGGGGCGCCGTAAAGTGCTGGAAAGGGTGGTACTCCGCCTTTTTCCCGGTTTGCAGGTCTTCCAAGGTGACCTGTAAAGGCAACCGGTTAACGTACAGCGGCGTATATTCCCGATAGCCGGCGCTGAACTTGGCGGAATAGCAAGCCCCCACGCTGGCCCCGGTCAACTCCGGGTCAACGATACTGGGCATCAGGTCTGACGCGGCGGCTACCTTCTCAGCCCCGAAGTGTTTTTCCAAGTATTCCGGGAAAAGGGAACTCTTGGTAGGCCCGCCGAACAAGATAACCTTAGCCACGTCAGCAGCCAAGTCCGGCAACATCAGTTGCCATACAAAGCGCACCTCCCGCAATTCCCGGTCTTGAGGGGAGTGTCCTTTGTACCTCTCGTAAAGGACTTCCCCCGCGGGCGGATAGCGTATTTCCTCTCCTTCAGGTGTACGGATTTCTTCCTGAGGACGGGTCCACAGGGGGACGGATTTAGCTCCAATATAGGCGTCCCGGGATACAGACAGCGACTGCTCAAGGAAGCGAAGTCCCTCCAAGGCAGCTTTGACGTCTACCACGACTTCGCCTTTCAAGGAGTCTTTGGCGGCATCGATGAGGTTGGCATGATCCAGGGTAATGCAAGGACCTTCTTGCAGTTTAATGTACGGCGTGTTTTCGCTAAGGGTTTCCTTAGCCTGCCGCAACAAGTTTAACTGCACCCTGTAGCCCTGCTTACGGAGCTCCCGGGCCAGCCAGTCGTCGATATCCCAACCGCCGAGCAAAGGGTGACCGTCAGCGCCGTAGATTTGGCTCTTGTCGTCGCCTATTTTCACTACCGCACAGTCGAAAGAGCCGCCCCCGACGTCATAAGCTAGATAAGAGCCTTCCTCCAAGCGACCGGCTATCCGGGCGGCAAGCAGGAACAGAAAAGGCTCCTCGACAACCCAATGAATGTTGCCGGCCTTTCCCGTTACTTGGCTCAGAGTTTCAGCCAGCCCTTTCCGGTAGGTAAAGTTGGAGTGTACCGGGCAGCCGGCGCGCCATTCGTAATCGCCGCTGATGTTGGCCCGGCGAAAAGCCTCCGCCAAGACCTCGCCAACCAAATTCCAAATCGGGAACTCGCGCCCAAACTCTTCGACGCAGTTGGTGGCAACATTCCACCATTTCGGCGGCCAAGCATCGTCTTCTCCGTACTCATCCCCCGCCAAGTCTCGCTTGTAGGCGTCTCGGACGGAGATGTGCCAGTTGACATAGTCGTCGGCGGACAGGGCAAACCGCTTGACATCCCGTATGACTCGGGTGATGCCCTCCTCATTCTCCATTTCATCGGCTTCTTCGCCCACCTTGATGACGACCCCGCCATCCGGTTGCTTTTGCAGAGCTACCACTGCGGGCATAATCGGCTCATCGCCGAGGATGCTGATGGGCTCGGGTTTGGGCAGAGCCACTTGTTCAGAATCCCAAGTGGCAACCCGTACGTTGGCGGTTCCGAAATCTACGCCGACGACCTGCATTAGGTTTCCTCCGCGATAGGGGTTACGTTTGCTTTGAGAATAACCAGTTCGCCGAATTCGCCGCCGGTGATGATTACCCCGGGAGCAGTCAGGCGCACCAAGCTGCCACTGGCAATTTCTCTGGACGGGTGATGCCGAGTTGGGTCAAAGGCCGTGGTTTCTCCGACCTCGCCCAGCAACTCAGCGCCACCATCGCGCAAGGCCAAGGGCAGATGGGTGATGACTTGGTTGAGTTTCGTTTCCGGGTCATTGGTAGGATGGTAAGCCCGTTGCAGAATGTCGCCGATACGCAACAACATATCCTTACGGACAGCCAAGCGGGATTGCTCCATTCTGGAGTCAATCGAGTCCCAGAGCGATTTGATTTGGTAGTTGAACCGTTCCTCTTGACTTTTCAACTCGCCGGCATGGTTCTCACGCTGCTGTTTCAGGTCCGCGGCGTGGGATTCCCGTTGTTGTTGCAAGTCGGCGGCGTGGGATTTCTGCTGTCGTTCCAAATCGGCGGCGTGGGATTCCCGCTGTTGCCTCAAGCCGGCGGCGTGGGATTCTCGCTGTTTATCCAAGTCGGCGGCGTGGGATTCCCGCAACTGTTCCAAATCCTTTCCTGAAGTTGCGGGCCGCGACACCAACGCAGCCATAGGAATGTCTTCAACTCCTACGCCAGGTGCCAGTTGGTAAGAGTTCTTCTTGTTGCCGGGCTTGAAGTGTTGGGACTTCGCGAGGCGGGGTTGAACTTTTTTCCACCAGTCGCGCCACTCGACTTCAGCAGGTTCTAATACTCGCTTTTCCAATGCCGAGCGCAAACCGGCGGCGTCGGTGTCGAATATCAGATCCTTGAGGGCTGCGCCGATCAGCTTTAACGGCGCTTTCTCCACCCACCCGGCTACTTCCTCCGGGTCGGTTTCCAAGTAGGCCGCCAAGCCTTTGGGATTGGGCGAAGTCATTGCCGCAAAGCTCCGGTTGTAGAGGTGTCAGGGGTTGCCCGCCCTCGGGCGATTGGGCAACCACCATTATAACCCCTACCATCCCGCCCTTGCAACACCCAAATTCCCCAATTTTCCCTCAATTTCCCCCATTTCCCCGGTTGACAACCCCTTTCCCTTGTGCTATCTTTCCCCAGTAAAAGCGTTGATGGAGACGAGTAGGCAGGAACGCAGCCCTTTAGCGAGCCCGGTCCGGTGCAAGCGGGCGGGTTGACCCTGTTGAAAATCCCTCCGGAGCTGCCAGCTTAACGGCGTTGCCCGGCGGAATGGGTATCCCCTTTCCCCGGCGCCTAGTAAGCCGGGCCGAGGTTCGTCCCTCGTTATCCCCGACGGGGCATGATAGTGCCGCTAAGAGAGGTTCGGCCCTTGGCCGAATAAATAGGGTGGTACCGCGGGATAAAACTCCCGTCCCTATGGGGGACGGGACTTTTTTATTGCCCGCAGCGGCCTTTCCCCAGCCTTTCGCGGCGGGAAAATACCGGATTATCGGAGGCTGCCGTGAAACTGAAAGGCGCGCAAATCGTCTGTGAAAGCCTGCTCCAAGAGGGCGTGGAAGTCCTGTTCGGTCACCCCGGCGGGGCCATTCTGCCCTTCTACGACGCCCTGTGGGGCTACCCCCAGCTGCGCCACATCCTGGTGCGGCACGAACAATCCTCTGCCCACGCCGCCGACGGCTACTCCCGGGTCACCGGCAAGGTCGGCGTCTGCGTCGCCACCTCCGGCCCCGGAGCCACCAACCTGGTTACTGGCTTGATGGGGGCCAAAGCCGACTCCGTACCGATGGTCGCCATCACCGGCCAGGTGGCCCGCGCCGCCCTCGGCTCCGAAGCCTTTCAGGAATGTGACATCTGCTCCATCGCCGCCGTCTGCACCAAGCGCACCTACCTGGTAATGTCCGCGGCCGACCTGGCTCCCACCATCCGCGAAGCCTTCCGCGTGGCCCAGGAGGGCCGCCCCGGCCCGGTGCTGATCGACATCCCCCGGGATGTGCAGCTCGAGGAAGCGGATTTTGATGGGTATCCCGCCCTCCCGGAGCCGGTGCCGGAACCCCTGACCGCCGCCACCCGGGAACAGGTAACTAAAGCCGCCCGGCTGATTAACCAGGCCGAGCGGCCGGTGCTGATTGCCGGCCACGGCATCCTCACTTCCCACGCCTGGGCGGAACTGAAAACCCTGGCCGAAACGACCGGCATCCCGGTCATCAACACCCTGCTGGGCCTCAGCAGCTTCCCCCGCAATCACCCCCTCAGCCTGGGGATGCTGGGAATGCATGGGATGTATTGGTCTAACCTGGTGGTCGACCAGGCCGACCTGGTCGTGGGCTTGGGAATGCGCTTTGACGACCGGGTCACCGGCAAGGCGTCCACCTTTGCCCCCCACGCCCGCATCATCCACCTGGACATTGAACCCAGCCAGGTGGGGCGCAATGTGCCGGTGGAAGTGCCGTTAGTAGGGGATGCCCGCGCCGTGCTGCAAGCTCTGCTGCCCCTGGTCTCCCCGGTAGCCCGCCCGGAGTGGATGGCTTATATCCAGGACTTGAAAGACCAGCACCCTTCCCTGGCGATTCCGCCCAGCGACACCCTCCTGGCCCAGCACGTGATGTCCGAAATCAACGAACTGCTCCAGGAACAGCCGGATACGGTGGTCGTCACCGGCGTCGGCCAACATCAGATGTGGGCGGCCCAATTCCTGTTCTTTAACGGGGTCAACACCTTTGTCTCCTCCGGCGGCTTGGGGGCTATGGGCTTCGAGTTGCCGGCGGCCCTGGGGGCCCAGGTCGGCCGGCCTAATACCCCGGTCTGGAGCATCGCCGGCGACGGCGGCATCCAGATGACTTCCCAGGAACTGGCCACCGTGGCCCAGGAAAACCTGCCGGTGAAAATCGCCCTGATTAACAACGGCTACTTGGGCATGGTGCGCCAGTGGCAGGAAATGTTCTTTGACAACCACCTCAAAGAGGTGCCCATTCCCGGGCCGGAGTTCGTGGAACTGGCCGGGGCCTACGGCATCCCGGCCCTGCGGGTCGCCCATCAGGAGGATGTAATGCCGGCCCTGCGGAAAGCCCAGGCCCACAACGGCCCCTATCTGCTGGAGTTCGTCGTGGATCATTCGGTCAACTTGTATCCCATGGTGCCGCCCGGCGGTTCCCTCGGCGACACTATGGAAGATCCCTTGACCGCCCTAGCCCGCCCCTAATTCCGGCCGGCCCCGTTCCCGGGAGGAAGTTTTGCAGGAAGTAACCATCCAGGAAGCGTCCCGGCGGCTGAATGTCTCCCAGGAGGTCATCCGCCGCTATATCCGGGAGGGCCGGCTGCCGGCCCGCCGCCAGACCGGCGTCGCCGGCCGCGCCTGGCTGGTTACGCTGCCGGCAGCCGGCTGGCAGGATGACGCCAAAACCCGCATCGGCGGCCTGGCCCAGCAGCTGACCCCTTGGTGGTGGCCCAACCCCCGCCGCCAGGGCGAAGTCCATTATGTGGACAGCCTGGGCATTGAGGAAGTGGAGCCGCTGTTCCTCTGCGGCTTGACCAGCCCGGACATCTGGCCGGCCGTCGGCCACCCCCCGGAACAGCGCTGCCCCCGCTGCCTGACCGAAGCCCAGCGCCGCCACTGGCCCCTGGAAACCCGGGAGTAATACCGTCATTCCCGCGCAAGCGGGAATCCCAAGGGGCTGCCCCCTGGAAACCCGGGATATAGTACCGTCATTCCCGCGCAAGCGGGAATCCCGATGTGTTGCCCCCTGGAAACCCGGAAATAGTACCGTCATTCCCGCGCAAGCGGGAATCCCGAAAGGCTGTCCTTTGGAAAACCGAGAGTAAGGCGCAGTTTCCCTTTGGGTTGCTGTCCATCCTTCAACAAGTTCAGGATGAGCGGGGGGATACCCTACAGCAGTACGAAAAAGGCCGGGGCGGGTTTTGACTACCCGCCCCGGCCGCTTTGTCGGCTGACCCAAGGATGGAATTAGCTGACCTGATAGACCCAGACCTGATGCAGCACTTCCGGCTCCCCCTTGGGCAGCGGTTGAAAGGCATCCGTAACCTCGACCCGTTGCCACAAGCCGGCCGCTTCCAAGGCTTCCTGCTTTTCCTTGAAGCCGTTTTCCCGGTAAGTGTCCGTCCGCAGGCTGAAAACGATATGCCCCCCGGGTTTAGTAACCCGCACCAGTTCATCCAGCGACCCGGCCGGCGCGTGGCCCTGGGTGAACACCCCCACCACCACCGTGGCGTCAAACCGGTCCGTGGCATAGTCCAGGGTTTCCCCCATCACCATCTGATCCAAAGCCTGGTAGATGTTCTTTTGCCGGGCCACTTCCAGCATCCCCTGGGACAAGTCCATGGCCGTCAGCTGGCGATAGCCCAGGTCGTAAAGACACTGCCCCACCAACCCGGTGCCGGCCCCGGCGTCCAGGATGACAGCGTCCCGGGCCACATACTGGGCCAGGGTGTCGGCGGTGCGCTGCGGCGACAGCCAGCCGAAATCGGTTTCCAAATCGCCGTCATACTCCGCCGCCCACTGGTCGTAACGCGCCTCCAGCTCCTGCTCGTTGCGGGCGGAATAAACCCACTGCACGCGGTTTTGCTCGGTCATCCCTGCCTCCTTCCTCCGGCTAAGCCGCCGGATCCGGCTTGCGGCAGACGAACAGCCCCCAGCCCACTTCTCGCCGCTCTACCGACAAGGCCGTTTCCCGATACGCCTGGGCCAGATAGGCGAACCGTTCCCGATGTTCGGCATTGCCCCGGGCCGCCGCATCGCTCAGCATCCGGTAGCTGGTCTTGAGATGACGGGAAATATCCTCCGCCTCCAGCACCTCGAAACCGGCCGCGCCCAGAGCCTCCTGATAGGATTCGAAGCTGAAATCCGTATCGTACAGCAGCCGCTCGTACACGAACTTTTGCGCCTCCGGGCCAATCTGCGGCTGCGGCTTGGTCAGGTCGTCAAAGACGAAAATCCCCCCGGGTTGCAACACCCGATAGACCTCCGCCAGCACCTTGACCTTGTCCGGCACATGGTAGATGGTGGCCTGGCTCCAGGCGTGGCTAAAGGTTGCCGGATCAAAGGGCAGCTCGGTCGCCGAGGCTTTCTCAAAGTCGACCCGCTCCCGAATGGCCGGCGGCTCCTCCTCCAGGGCGTCAATGGCGTTGGCGATGCGGACGCCGCTGAGGTCGACCCCGGTTACCCGGCAGCCCAGGGCGCGGCAGAGAGCCACGGCGGTAGTGCCGCTGCCGCAGCCCACATCCAGGACATAAGAGTCGGCGGTCAGCCGGCCGCGACGGCGCATCACCTGGTTCAGGTTGGCCCCGGCCTCCAGGAAGGTCATATTGGCTCCGTCCTCGAACAGGCCCCAATGGACGCTCCCGTCCTTGTCCCACAGGGCGCGGTACACCGCATCCTCGTGGTCGTAATACTCCTCGGTCTGGGCCTCGCTATACTTTGACCGCATTTTCCACCCCCGACAGGTACTCCACGAACTCGTTGTTCCGGTTCACCAGGATGGCCCGGGGTTCCACCGGCTTGTCGGTGACCTCAAAGGCCATAATGATGACCTTGTTCCCCGGATTGGTCAGCTTGGCCGCCGCCCCCTGCACCGACACAATGCCGCTGCCCCGGGCCCCGGAGATGGCGTAGGTCTCGAACCGATTCCCGTTGTCGATGTCGCAGACCAGGACCTTCTCGTGTTCCCAGATGTCCGACCGGTCCATCAGGCTCTGGTCGATGACCACGCTGCCGATGTAGTCCTCGTCGCAGTTGGTCACCGTGGCCCGGTGGATCTTGGAGCGCATCAAAATTCGCATGAGTTCTCCTCCTCGTTGCTGGCCGGACTTATGCCCGGCGCTATGGGTTTGCGGGATATGGGTAACTGAGCGCGGCATAGCGCGCTGCGGTCGGAATCAATCCGACTTCGCTGGCAAAAGGAATAAGGTACTATCCGACGCGGCGGCTCTGGCATCCCGGCGCAGGGCGCAAGGGAATTCCGGCCGGCCGGCCCGAAAGACGCTTAAAGTGGCGGCGGTAAGAAGCTAAGGCTCGCAGGGCAGTTGGCGGCTGGGGAGGGCGGCCGTGTTGGCCGGGTGGCGGGACAAGCGGGAGCAGCCATAGCCGCGCCGGGAATAGGCCCGGCTAGACCCGCTCCGGGCAAAGCTGCGCTGTGCCGGCAAAACCGGCGTCTTACGTGATAAACTTACACGCATCCTTATTTTCCCCCTTGCTCTAGTTTCTAGGTATGTTCAGGGTGCGTACGCTTGGGGTATTAAAGGATAATATCGGCATTTCCCCGCCTTGTCAAATGCCGGGCGGCGCGCTATTCGTCAAATCCCGCCGATAATTGGGGCAATATCGTAGGAATTCTCAACCTTTTATCGGATATTGCCTCCGATTTCGTAGCTATTGCGCCAATTTGCGCCGTAACCGCGTCAATACGGCCAATAATTCATAGGGAGCAGACTTATGTTTGACCTGCTGATTCGGAACGGCCGCATCATTGACGGCACCGGCGAGACCTGGTTTCGCGGCAGCGTCGGCGTAGCCGGGGATACCCTGGCCGTCCTGCGCGGCGATACGGCCGCCGTTGCCGCCGGCCGGGTCATTGACGCCGCCGACGCGGTTATCTGCCCCGGTTTCATCGATATGCACTCCCATTCCGACCTGATGCTCCTTTCCGAACCCCGCCACGAGGCCAAACTGCGCCAAGGCGTAACCACCGACGCCCTGGGCATGGACGGCCTGTCCTACGCCCCCACTCCGCCGGCCCGCCTGGAGGAACTGCTGACCTACCTGGCGGCCATCAATGGTACGCCGCCACCCGAGGTACGCTGGAGCAGCGTCAAAGATTTTCTGGATTTGCTGGACGGCCGGGTAGCCTGCAATGTGGTCTATTTCGTCCCCCACGCCGCTATCCGCGTGGCGGCGATGGGCTGGGCCGACCGCCTGCCCACGGCCGCCGAACTGACCCGAATGCAGGAACTAGCCCGTCAGGGGATGCGCGACGGGGCCTTTGGCTTTGCCACCGGCCTGACTTACCCGCCGGGCGCCTACAGCGACACCGCCGAGCTGGTGGCGATTTGCGCCGCCATCCGCGACTTGGGCGGCTTTTATATGACCCATGCCCGCTACAGCCTCGGCGACCGCCTCCTCGACCCTTTCCGCGAGGCTATTAACATCGGGCAGCGCAGCGGCGTGCCGGCCCATATTTCCCACTACCACAACCCGACGGCCGGCATGGGGGAACGGATGACCGCCCTGGTGGACGAAGGCCGCAACGCCGGCATTGATGTTACCTATGACCAGTATCCCTACGCCGCCGCCAGCACCGTGCTGCACTCCCTGCTGCCCTACTGGGTTCACGCCGGCGGCCCGGCCGCCCTGTTGCAGCGGATCCAAGACCCGGCGATCCGCGAGGAAATGGGCGATGCCATCGCACCCCAATGGGGATCCACCCTGGAACATTACATATTCAGCCACATCGGTTCGGCTAAAAACAAGGAATGGGAGGGCCGTTCTTTGACCGACCTGGCCCAACATCAGGGCAAAAATATGGTCGATGCCATCTGCGATTTGCTGATCGAGGAAAACCTGGCAGTGGCTTTTGTGGCCCGCACCGGCAATCCGGACAACATCCGCGCTATCGCCCAGCACCCGGCGCAAATGGTCGGTTCCGACGGCCTGCTGACCGGCGGCCAGCCCAATCCCCGCACCTATGGCACTTTCCCCTATGTGCTGGGCCAATTTGTCCGCGAGGAGGGCCTGCTGCGGCTGGAGGATGCCGTGCGGAAAATGACTGCTATCCCGGCCCAGCGCCTGGGCTTGCCCGACCGCGGCATTATCCGGGATGGAATGAAAGCCGACCTGGTAGTCTTTGACCCCCAGCGAATAGCCGCCAAAGCCACCTTCGAGCAGCCCCGCCAATACCCGGAGGGCATTGACTATGTCCTGGTCAACGGGCAAATCGTCATTGACCAGGGCGTCCACACCGGCGCCCTGCCCGGCCGCGCCCTGCGGTCGCAGTAACCGGCTAACATCCCTTGCTTGGGATAATGACGGCGGGTTGGAGTTAAGAGGATTCCGCCGCCGTGAGTTTCTGGATGGCGTCAGCGATGGCCTTGAACTGCGCCAACATATCGTTGACGACTTCCTCTTGCCCGACGCCCGTTTTCACATAGATGGGCAGGTAACTCCCATCCACTACCCGATCCGACAGCCTCAGTTCGTCTGCCACCCGGTTAAAGATGGCCGGACTGTGCTGTCGCAATCCCCATAATTGGATCCAGAAAGGGGTTTCTCCGTTGCCAGCGGCCCACGGCTGGTAGAAAAGGCCGAACCAAGTCGGATGCCCGGCAAGGCGCAGATAGCGGCCGTAACCGGTGCGGTCAGCTCCACCACGACGGTCGTCTTGCACCCAGTCCTTACCCTGCCAGTTGCCAATGCAGGAGTCATAAACGCTCCGCAAGTCAATCAGGCGACGGGCGAAAGCCGGGTTGAAATCCTCCGTATGGAACGGCAAGAACTCTTGGCTGTCCATAAGCTCGGTAAGGCCGCGCAGTTGTCGAATGTCCTCGGTGATGCCCGAAGTTTCCATAGCCCGCTCCGCCGCCGCGTGCAGGTCAAACAAGAGACTCCGCCAGCTGACCAGCATCAAATGCTGATTAGTAGCGTTCCCTTCGATATTGGTGACGCCGGCCCCGCGCATCCCGGCCGGAACATCGTCCTTTGGCTCTAACCCTTTGCCGGCCTCCTCTACCCGATACCGCAGTTCAGGCCAAAGGGTTTCCATCCGGGCCTCCGGGGCCAGAAACAGGAGCGCGGCCGGCCCGTCAGTGGGCAGCCGGCCTAAGTAACGGTTGACCTGATCCCCGGTTAAGCCGGCCCAGAACTTGGCTTCGATCAGCAACCGTTCGCTGCCGGTCTCGTCAAAGCCAACCAAGTCGGGCCGGGTAACTTCCTCGCCCACTTGACCGCTGACTTCAGTTCGCACCGCGCTGATGGGCGGCAACACAGCCCCGCCTTTCCGCGCCAGGTTGTTCAGCTCAGCCCGGGACGCTTGGGATTTGCCCAGGATGTAGCCGAGGGATTCCACCGCGGCGTTTTCCAAACGCGGCGTAAGCCGGGGAATGATGTTAGCCAGCAGGGTGTCGTTGTCTGCCATAAAACCCTCTCTGTTTTCCTTGAGTGCTTGGATGGGCGGCCAAAGCGAGGTAACCAATCAGTCCAACACCCATCCAATAAAGATGAACTGGATATGTAAGGGTATCCCGATAAAGCCGTCATTCCCTCGAATACCAAGGGAATGACGGCCTTTCGGAAATGCAGAGACCGCCTACCGCCCCTGCCACACCGGGGCGCGCTTTTCGGCAAAGGCCCGCACCCCCTCCTGGGCATCCTCCGTTTGCAGCACTTCATCCCGCTTGGCTTGGGCAAAGGCTACCCGTTCCTCCAACCCCATTTCCGCGCCCTTGATCGAGGCTTCCTTGATGGCGGCCAGGGCCAGGGGGGCGTTGGCGGTTATCTGCCGGGCCATCGCCTCGGCCCGCGGCATTACTTCCTCCGGGGCCACCACATAGTTGACCAGCATCAACTCCCGGGCCTTGGCCGCGTCCACGAACTCCCCGGTAAAGAGAAACTCAAAGGCAATGTTGCGCGGCACCACTTGCGACAGCAAAGCCGGCCCGCTGACCGAGGAGATGCCCCGCTTGGCTTGCGGCCAGCCGAACCGGGCTTCCGTGGAGGCAATGCGGAGGTCGCTGCCCAAGGCGATGCCGCAGCCCTGGGCCAGGCAGATGCCGTTGATGGCGGAGATGATGGGCTTAAAGATTTTGGACTGCTCCACATAGAGGTCGCCGGTGGTCGGCCCCTCGTTGGCGGCGTTAGCCATGGCCACCAGGTCGTGGCCGGTGGAAAAGGCCCGGCCGCGGCCGGTAACGATGGCGCACCGCACCGCCGGATTGGTCTTGACATCCTGAAAGGCTTCCCACAGCAACTGCCGCATCGGCGGGTCAATGGCGTTCAGCTTCTCCGGCCGGTTCAGGGTGATGTAAGCGATGCCGTCCTGGATTTCGTACAAGGCTTCGGGTTCAGGCAAGGTGGTTTCCTCCTTTTGTTGATTGCGCGGCGGACTGCGCCACCGCTTTTGACCGGATTAAATTATCCGCGACCCGGTGGGTTTCGTCCCGATAACCCCGCCGGCTTCCAATTCGTCCACTTCCCGGGCGGTCAAGCCCAGCAATTCCCCATAGATTTGCCGATTGTGCTGGCCCAGGGTGGGCGCCGGCCAATGGACTTGCCCCGGGGTTGCCGACATCCGCCAGGCCAAGCCCTGATACCACTTGGGTCCGACTTGGGGATGATCCCCATAGTAGAAAGTCCCCCGTTCCCGGTAATGCGCGTTTTCCAGCAAATCCGGGCCGCGCAACGCCGGGGCCGCCGGGATGCCCTGTTCCTGCAGCTGGCGGGTGATTTCCCATATATCCCGGCCGGCCGTCCATTCCCCAATGATTTTGTCCAGTTCCCCTTGATTTTCCCGCCGGGCCGCCGCCGTAGCGTATTCCGGGGCCGCCGCCAGTTCCGGCCGGCCGATAACCGCCGCCAGCCGCCGCCACTGCTCCTCGTTGGTGACGGCAATCGTAACCCAGCGATCCTCCCCGGCCCCGGGATAGGCGTTATGCGGCGCATAGTAGGGGGAATGATTGCCGATCCGTTCCGGCTCCTGCCCGGTCATCTGATAAGCCAGGATTTCCCCGCCAATCAGAGCCACCGCCGACTCCTGCTGGGAAACATCGATGAACATCCCTTTGCCGGTGCGCCGCCGGTAGCGCAAGGCGGCCAGCAACACCCCGGCGGCGTGGGAGCCGGTGATGGGATCGCCATGATTGATGCCCGACTTCATCGGCCCATCGTTGGCGTAGCCGGTAATGTGCGCCATCCCGCAAAGCTGTTCCTGCCCAATGCCATAGGCCACATAGTTTTGCCACGGCCCGCTGTTGCCGAAAGCCGGCATCGAAGCATAAATCAGGTCGGGACGGATTTGCCGCAGGGCGGCGTAGTCATAGCCCAACCGGGCCAAACTGCCCTGCCGGAAATTCTCCACCAGGGCATCGGAAATGGACACCAGTTCCTCAAAAACCTGCCGCCCCCGTTCCTCGGTCAGCTCCAGGGTAATGCCGTACTTGCTCTGGTGCAGGCAGTTGAACCAGCCGTTGCGATTCCACGGCTCCGGCCCGGGATCGGAATCCGGATAGGCGGCGATGCCCGGGGCCGGATTGACCGGCCCCCGATGGGAATCGTACACCCGCAAGGATTCCAGTTTGATGACTTCCGCCCCCATATCGGCCAGCAGCTTGGTGCAGTAAGGGCCGGCCCAAATGCGGGAAAGGTCCAAAATCCGAAAGTTTTGCAGCGGCTGCGTCCCACTCACCTAAACGACTCCTTCGGCGTGCAGGGTTTCCACTTCTTGGCTCGAATAGCCCAATTCCCCCAGCACTTCCAAACAATGCTCGGCCAGCAGCGGCGCCCGGCGATAAACCCAGGGGGCAATGTCGCTGTGGGGGCTTACCGGCGGGCCGGGATAGCGGAAACTTCCGGCTACCGGATGTTCCGGTTCCACAAAATAATCCCGGGCGTTCAGTTGCTCCATTTCCAGAATATCCTGCATTCCGGCCACGAAAGCAAAGCCCAGGCCGTGCTCCTGCCCGGCCTTGAAAATGTCCACCTTGTTATGCTCCAGCAGCCAGGGCAGCATCAGGGCATCCACTTCATCGGCATTCAGCAGGCGGCCCTGGCGGGAGGCAAAGCGGGGGTCGGCCAATTCCGGGGTTTCCATAATCTTGGCGACTTCCGGCCAATTCTGATCCGGCCCGGCGATAATGCCCACAAAGCCATCCTGACAGGGATAGATGCCCCAGGCGGCCCGGCCGTAGCCCCGATTGCCCACCCGGGTGAACTCCCGCCCCGAATAGCTGTATTGCATCAGCGCATTTTCCAGCACATTGGTGGCGTATTCGGCAATGGACAGGTCAATATGCTGCCCCTGGCCGCTGTCCTCGGCGTAAAGCAGGGCGGTCATGGTGGCGACAAAGGCATTCTGGCCGGCCCCCAGTTGGGCCAGCGGCGCGCCCTCTTTCAGCGGCGGCTCCCCCAGCTCTCCGGTAATGTTCATCAGCCCCCCGGCGGCGTACAGGTTGATTTCCGCCGCTTTCCAATCCCGATAAGGGCCGGTCTGCCCGTAGTTGGATAGGGAAGTCATTACCAGGGCCGGGTTTTCCCGGCGGAGGGTCGGATAGTCCAGCCCCAAGCGGGCCATCACGCCGGGCGCGAAATTCTCCACCAGAATGTCGGCGGAGCGGGCCAGGCGCAGCAGAATATCCCGCCCCTGAGCCGATTTCAGGTTCAGGGTAAGGCTTTTTTTGGCCGTGTTGAGGTAGAGAAACCAGGCGCCGCTTTCCCCGGGCTGGCGGGGATTGGCAAAGGGCGGGAAGTGGCGCAGGGGATCGCCGCCCTCGGGCCGCTCCACCTTGACCACTTCCGCCCCCAAAGTAGCCAGCAGCTTGGTGCAATAAGGGCCGGCAAAATAATGGGTCAAGTCCAGGACTTTAACCCCTTCCAGCAGTCCGGGCATTAAGGCAGCTCCTGAGCAAAGGCCGGAAAATTTACCCGCTATTGTGGCAAAGCCCGGCCGGAAATGCAAGGGGCGGCGGATGGCGGCCGGCCTCAGGGGCAACGGGTTTTGAGGGCTAGTCGGTTTTCCTTTCCTCAGATTCCTCTGCCGAAGTTTCCGCTACCGGGTAGGAACTGACCCAATCGGCAAAGGAATCGTAGCAGCCGGTTTCGCAGTCCGGGCAGTGGGCGTGGAAGTTGAGTTCTACCCGGGTCAAGCCGTCTTGCCAAGCCCGCCAGATCCGGGAGCCGCTGGAAATGGCGAATATGCCGACGCCCACCGGTACCAGGATAGGGGCCGCCGCCGTCAAAGCCGGCCCGGCCCCCATGGCGACCGCTACGGTAGCGCCGGCCGCCATCACACCGCCGGCCGCCCCGGCCGTTGCCACATCCTTGCCGGTATCCTTTGCCGCCGCCTTGCCGGTTTTCTTGCCGCGGAACACGCAAATCCCGTTCTCCGCCAGGCTGACCGGAAACTCGAACAGTACCGTCCAGGCCGCCCCCTTGCCGGCGTTCTTGGCCGCCGCGCCGCCGACTATTTTGACGGCATCCGCGGCGTTGACCGCCCGAGCTCCGATAACCTCCATTCGGGTCATATTGCGGCGTCCGCGCTTGCCGTTGACCTTGCCCGATTCCCACAGCAGGTTGCGGAGATCCCGGACTTTTCCCGGAGCGTTGGCGACCGACTCGATATGACTGGCCTCCTTGTCTTTGAGGAACCGAATTACCGCGCCATCCCCCGAGTTCCGTACCGCCTGGGGAACACTGGTTTGATAAAGCTCGATGGCCTCGTGCCAAGGGCGGGATCCCCGGCCCTTGCCCAAGCCGGCTCCCCGGAACTTTTTGCCGAAGTTGGCAAAAGACGCCGGTTTGACCGGCTTGCTTTTAGCCAAAGCCGCCAGCAGGGCGGCCGGCCCTTGCCCGCCATCCCCTTCAGTGTTGCGCCGACCACCGGCGTCCCGGATAAAAAAGCAGTCCTGGACGACCTCCTCGCCCTCCAAAATCCAGTGGCCGCAGTTCAGGCAGACCATGTCCGCCTTGGCCCGCTCCGCCGCCCGTTGCGCGGCGAACCCCTGGTAGCAGGACTTGGGGGTTTCCACCAACGCCGGCTGACTAAGCCGGGTCAAGGGCTGGAGCGGCGGGCCAACGAAAAGCCGTTCACCGGGCATCGGGTTGCACTCCGGGCAAGCAAAGTGGAAATGCCGGTATCCGACGCGAGCGGCGATTTTCTTGGGCGGGCGCTCCGGCAAGTCGGAAAGGCAGGTTTCTCCGGGCCGGATCTGATGCCCGCACCCGTCGCAGGTCAGTTCTTGGTCAGCGGTGATCTGCCACATCGCAATCGTACATTCCTTAGGGGTGTTTTGAGGATGGCTAATCCGGGGTGGCCGCCTATTCCTGCGGCGGCTCCCCCTCCTGTTCCAGGATGTCCCGCAGGTCGGCCTTGGCTTTCCTGATTTCCTCCAGCTTGGTGGCAATGGCGTCGAAGTGGCCTTGCCGGGCTTTGATGCCGGCGGTGATAAGGTAGTTGGCCGCGTCGGAGCGGCTGCTGGCAATGCCGGCCTCCACCAGTTCGTCCATCCGGGCCAGGCTTTCCTTGTCCACCCGCACCATCACCACATTGTCCCGGGTCTGGCGGTCGTTGGGCAGGCGGCTCTTGAGGGTCTCTTTCGCGGTTTCGGCCCCGGCCACCGCCGCATCCCGGACGCCCCCGGCCATTTCGCCCAGCCCCCGGCCTACCTCGCCCACGCCTCGGATTACCCGTTCTCCCGGCCCGCTTACATTGTCCGTCATTGGATTACCTCCTTTTATGTATGGGAATTACTGACTTACATCAATACTATAATGCTGAAATTACACCTTGTCAACTCCCGGCGGCGGGCAATTTCGAAATTCATCCGCGCAGGGTATTGACAAGCAGAAATGGTATGCTTATGCTGTTATCATAACATAAACATACGCCGGAGGTTAGCTATGCGGATGGGCATCAACGTCCCTGACAAACTGCTCAAGCGGGTCAAGTCCCTTGACCCCGACATCAACATCTCCCAAGTCTGCCGGGAGGCTTTGGCAAACCACGCCACCGGCTTGCAGCGGGTAGCGGATTGGATCGCCTACGACGACGGCGAAATCGACGCGGAACTCCATCGGATTGCCGAGGATTACGAAAAGTGGGGCATTGAGCCCGACTGGTCCCTTTTGGGCTGGAATGACGCCCGGGAGTGGCTGAGCGGAGTATCCCCGGAGCGTTGGACTCATTTTCTCCGCCAATGGGAAGGGCTGGAATCCCAGGGCGGAAAGCCGGATTCGTCCCTCTGCCACATCTACACCCAGGGAGCTGGGGTAAAAAACTACGGCGCCCGGTTTATGGAGAACCAGGATTGGTTCTATACCAGGTACTTCTACGCGGCCCTGCGCGGGCATCCCTTCAGCGACTTTGAGGAAGCCCGGAAAGCCTATGAAGCCGCGTGGATTTCCTACGTCGGAGAAGTGCGGCGGCAGTATCTGGCGGCCATAGATGCCCAACGGCAAGCGGTATTCACGGAACGGGAAAAGGCTTGGCAGTCCCGCCCGGCCCCGGAGTTGCCGCCGCCCCTGCGGGAATAACCGGCCGCCCCTACCCGCCCCCGCCGGTTTCCCGTTCCAGCCGCTCAATGTCCGCCGCGCTCAGGTTGAAATACTTGGCTTCCGGATGGTGGAAAACCAGGGCCGACACCGAACCCTCCGGATCCATCATCCAGCCCTCGGTCAATTCCACCCCGATATGGGCCGTTACTTCCAGCAGGCGGAACAGCTGTTCCTGGTCTTCGAGGCGGGGGCAGGCCGGGTAGCCGAAAGAGTAGCGGCGGCCCCGGTATTGGGCCCGGAACAGGTCGGCGTAGCTAAGGCCCTGCGGATCGCCGAATCCCCACATCTGCCGCAGCTGCTGATGCAGCAGTTCGGCAAAGGCTTCGGCGGATTCCAGCGCTAGAACCTGCAAAATGTGCGAGTTCAAAAACTCCCCCCGCTCCTTCCATTCCTCGGCCAGGGCGCGCACTCCGGGGCCGATGGTCGTGGTGAACATTGCCACATAATCCGGCTGTTCCGCGCT
This sequence comes from Dehalococcoidia bacterium, assembly GCA_965203435.1. GTDB lineage: Bacteria > Chloroflexota > Dehalococcoidia > Lucifugimonadales > UBA3495 > CBDBCU01. The sequence continues at coordinate 451,184 of CBDBCU010000006.1, forward strand.
GACCGGGCGGGCGTAGTCGGCCAGGCACAAGCCCTCCCGTTGGGCCTGGCGGCCGAAGTAAAACCTTTCCAGAACCGTCCGCCCGTCCGGGCCGTAAATCAGCAGGCTCTGCCCCTCGGCCCGGCAGGGAAAGAACTTGAACACGGCATTGGCCTGAATGTCCGAGCGGGCCAGCATTTCATCCTCCACCCGCCGCACCTGCTCCCGCAACTCCAAAGCGTCCCGTTCCTCCCGCGCCAACGCCTCGGCAAAACGCCCCTGATAGCCCAGATGCCGTACATAAAGCATCTGCGGGTTGATGTACGGGAAAATCGCCGCCAGGTCGTAGTCCTTGAGGATATGCAGCCGCAAATCCGGCGGATGGGGGACGGGAAAGTCGTGGTTGATTTGGGCCGGGGCTACCGCCGGCGGCGCAGCGGCCGGGGCCGCCGCTGCCCGTTCCTGGGCCGCTTGCAGCATTTGCTCCGTTTCCCCTTCCAGAACGGCGGCCAAAGTCTGCCGCTCGTCGGCGTCTTGCAGGGTATTAGCCAGAGCCAATCCGCTCATGGCATCCTGCGCGTAGGCCACCAGGCCGGCATATTCCGGGGCAATCCGCAGCCGGGTAAAGCGGTTGGACAGGGCGGCCCCGCCCACCAACAGCGGCGAGTTGACCCCGGCTTGCCGAAAATCCCGGGCCGTTTCCACCATCATTTGCGCCGATTTGACCAGCAAGCCGGACAAGCCCACGATGTCCGGGCGATGTTCCTGGCAGGCGTCAATCAAATCCTGCGGCGGCACTTTGATGCCCAGGTTGATGACCTGATAGCCGTTGTTGGACAGGATGATGTCCACCAGATTTTTGCCGATGTCGTGGACATCCCCCTTGACCGTCGCCAGGAGGACCTTGCCTTTGCTGGCCGCCTCCGCCCGTTCCATATACGGCTCCAGATGGGCCACGGCGAACTTCATCGCTTCCGCCGATTGCAGCACCTCGGCCACAATCAGTTGATTGGCGTTGAACTGGCGGCCTACTTCGTCCATCCCGGCCATCAGCGGCCCGTTGATTACCGCCAGCGGCTCCCGTCCCTGCAAGGCTTCCTCCAAATCCTCGGCCAATCCCTCTTTGCTGCCCTCGATAATCGCCAGAGCCAGCCGCTCGTCCAGCGGCAGACTGCGCCGTTCCTCGGCGGTGGCTTGGGGAACCTTGTCCCGGAAATGGGCGGCAAAGGCGGCGACCGGATCGTCGCCGCGATGCCAGATCAGGTTTTCCGACAATTCCCGTTCCTCGGCCGGAATGGCGGTGTACCGCTGCATCATTTCCGAGTTGACGATCGCCAGATCCAGCCCGGCCTGAACGCAGTGGTAGAGAAAAACCGAGTTGAACACTTCCCGCCCGGCCGGCGGCAGGCCAAAGGATACATTGGAAATGCCCAGGATGGTTTTAGTGTGGGGCAGGGCTGCCTTAATCAGCCGTACCCCTTCGATGGTTTCGGCGGCGGAACCGATATAGTTGGCATCGCCGGTTCCGGCCGGAAAAACCAGAGGGTCAAAAATCAGATCCTCCTCCGGGATGCCGTACTTTTCGGTAAGCAGGGCGTGGGAGCGGATAGCGATTTCCAACTTGCGCTGACGGGTGATGGCCTGGGCCTGGTCCTTGTCGTCGTCGATGCAGCCCACCACCAAGGCCGCGCCGTAAGCCCGGGCCAGGGGGGCGATAGTCTGGAAACGGGCTTCCCCATCCTCCAGATTCACCGAGTTGATGATGGACTTCCCTTGCAGCCGTTTCAGCGCCTCGGCAATGACCCGGGCATCGGTGGAGTCCAGCATAATGGGGGCTTTGACCTTTTTCGTCAGCAGATCCAGAAAGGCGGTGATGTCGGCCAGTTCATCCCGGTCGGGGTCTTGCAGGCAGACATCGAGGATATGGGCGCCGTTGCGAACCTGGCGGCGGCCGATTTCAGCGGCTTCCTCAAAACCGCCGCGCCCAATCAGGCGGCGGAAACGGCGGCTGCCCAGCACATTGGTGCGTTCCCCCACAATTACCGGGCGGGTATCCTGATCGACCACCAATGCCTCAATGCCGGATACCCGGGTTTCGCTGCGGCGTACCGGCGGCCGCGGCGTTGCGCCGGCCACCTGCCGGGACAGCAGGCGGATGTGTTCCGGGCCGGTGCCGCAGCAGCCGCCCACTACATTAAGCCAGCCGGCTGCGATGAACCGGCCGATGGTATTCGCCAGCATTTCCGGGGTTTCGTTATACTTGCCATCCTCATCCGGCAGGCCGGCGTTGGGCAGGCAGGCCACCGCAAAGCGGGACAAGCCGGCCAGGGTGCGGATGTGGTCGGTCATAAACTCCGGGCCGGTGGCGCAGTTAAAGCCCAGCCACAGCAAATCCCGATGGGCTAAAGAGGTGTAAAAGGCTTCGGCATCCTGGCCGGCCAGCAGCGTCCCCATCGGCTCAATAGTGCCTTGCACCGCCAGGGGGACTTCCCGGCCCAATTCCGCCAGGGCCTGGTCAATGCCAATCAGCCCGGCTTTCAGGTTCAGGGTGTCCTGCGTGGTTTCCAGTAGCAGCAGATCCGCGCCGCCCTCAATCAGCCCCAACGCCTGTTCCCGGTAGGCGGCGGCCAGTTCGTCAAAAGTAACGCCGCCGGTAACGGAGATGGTTTTGGTGGTAGGCCCCAGCGACCCGGCCACGAAACGGGGCTTTTCCGGAGTGGAAACGGCCGCCGCGGCCTCCCGGGCCAGTTGCGCCGCTACCCGGTTAATGCGGCGGGCTTCCCCGGCCAAATCATACTCGGCCAGCACCACCGAGGTTGCGCCGAAAGTGTTGGTCTCGACCAGATCGGCCCCGGCTTCCAGATAGGAACGATGGATGTCAACGATGACTTCGGGCCGGGTCAGGGTCAGATACTCGTTGCAGCCCTCAAACTCCGCCCCGCCAAAATCCGCCGGGCCCAGGTTCCGCCCCTGAATGGCCGTCCCCATAGCCCCATCAAGAACGACAATCCGTTCCCGGAGCAGGGATTTGATTTGAGTAACGCGGTCAGATGCAGTCATAAGTTTCCTGTGGATAGGGTGGATAGGGTGGATAATGTGGAAAGGGTTGGGGACAAGGTTAGCGGTTGCGGCGGGGGTTGTCAAATGGGGGAAAGCGCGTCTTGACATACGCTATCCCTTTAGTGTATATTGATTGCACTCCACGCCGAAGTGAGCAGGATGATGACCTCCGCTGAATCCCAAATTACGGAAACCCTTTACGACGACTACGCTGCCGACGAAGCGGAAGTGTCGGGCGTAGAGGATTACGATGTCTCCACCGCGCCCAACGACTTTAACATTTCCACGATGTACGACTTTATCAAGTCGGGAGTGTTGGTCATTCCGGGTTTCCAGCGCAACTATGATTGGGACATCAAGCGGGCCTCTAAACTCATTGAGTCCCTCATCATTGGACTGCCGGTGCCGCAGATTTTCCTGCACGAAGCCGCCCGGAACCGCTTCAATGTGATTGACGGCCAGCAGCGCCTGATGTCCATTTATTACTTTATGAAACAGCGGTTTCCCCGGGACGAGGCCAGGGCAAAGCTGCGGCGGGTATTTGCTGAACACGGCGACATTCCCGAGCGGGTTCTGCGCGACCCGGACTATTTTACCGACTTCCGCCTTAACTTGCCGGAAAAGGTGCATAACTCGCCTAACCGATTGCACGGCCTCGCCTTTGAGGACTTGGGCGATAACCAACCGGCCTTTTTGCTCCGCACGGTTCGGAACATAATCATCCGGCAGAACGCTCCTCGGGATGATTCCGCCATCTATGAGATTTTCAGCCGCCTTAATTCCGGGGGGATGAACATCACCCCTCAGGAAATGCGGCTGAGTCTCTACCACTCCGACTTTTACAGTATGCTGATGCTGGTCAACTACGAACCGGAGTGGCGGCGCTTGCTCAACTCCCCGGAACCGGAACTCCGCTTGAAAGATATGGAGCTCCTGTTGCGGATGTTTGCCATGCTGGTAAATGCCGAGGACTATTCCCCGTCGTTGTCCAAGTTTCTCAACCAGTTTTCCAAGGAATGCCGGGACAACAGCAAGGAGGTGAATCAGTATCTCGAGAGTGTTTTCAAGCACTTCCTCAAGGCTGCTTCCGGCTTGCCCAGCGACGTGTTTATGAACAAGTCCAACAACCGTATCAGCATCGCCCTGATGGAGGCGGTTTTTGCGGCCGCCTGCCGGGAAAAGTACCAGGCCGGAGGGTTGCCGGAAGGCTCCCTAGCCTTTGAGGAGATACGAGCGTTGGAAACGGATCCCACCTTTGTGGAGGCGTCACTGTACGCCACCACGCAAAGGGCTAACGTCCATAAGCGCCTTGACCGGGGCTATGCCCTGGTATCCCCTTTGTAGAAAGGTGTTCGCTTTTGCCTGATGAGACCCCGGTTGACGAGCTCTACCAAGACTTCCAAGATCTGATTGCCGCTATTGCCCCTATGGATGTTTCCTTGCGAGAAACGGTAAGGGTTAATTTCGGCAAGTCTCTCTTGTTGGCGGCGGCCAGCTATTTTGAGGAGCGGGTCAAGACCCAGCTTCTTGACTTTATGCGTGGTCGGGCCGCCAACGACGAACTCGTGATTGAGTTTGTTCGGAACAAGGTCGTCGAGCGGCAGTATCACACGTATTTCAACTGGGGAGAGGTCAGGCTTGGCAGCGTAAATGGTTTCTTTGGCCTTTTCGGCAACAATTTCAAGGAACACATGGTTCAGCAAGTTCACGACGATAGCGAGTACGCCAATGCTGTCCGCGAGTTCCTGCATATCGGAAACCAGCGTAACCTCCTGGTTCACCAGAATTATGCCCAATTCTCTCTGGACAGTACGCCGGAGGAAATCTATGCCAGCTACAAAGTAGCCCTCCAGTTCGTCGACAGCATCGGCAGCCACTTGGCAAGGGTCAGCGCGGACCTTGCCCGCCGTTCAGCACCGGACGGCAGCTAGACGCCAGGTCGCCATCCATTAAAGACGGCAACCTTGCCACCGCACCACGCCCATTCCATCGCCCCCACCGGCAAAGGAGCGCAGATGCCCACCCCCACCATCATCACCCACGCCCCTAACCTGGCCGCCCTGCTGCCGGCCGGGGACAATTTCCCGCCCGATTTGCCCGACAAGGCCCGGGGAACGTTGCTCGGCCTGGCTTGCGGCAACTTGCTGGGCTTGCCGGTGGAGGGCGGGTCGCGGAATGCGATAGCCCGGCAGTATCCCGGCGGCGTTACCGGCATTGACCCGGAGGAAAGGTATCGCCCCATGGATGATGACCTGGCCCAGGCGGTGGATTTGGGCGCGGCGCTTCTGGCCGGCGGCGATTATGTTGCCGACTTTGCCCGGCGGTTGGTGATTTGGCGGCGGGAAAACGGGCGGGGCATCGGCTATACTACCGACGCTGTTATTGACTATCTGGAACAGGGCTACCCGCCGCCGCAAGCCGCCCGCCTGATCTACGAGGAAAAGAATCGCATTGCCCCCAACGGCGGGTTGATGCGCTGCGCCCCGGTTGCCCTGGCCCGCCACTCCGACCCGGCCCGGCTGATTAGCGACAGCGCGGCCACCTGCGCCGTTACCCATTACGCCGCCCCCTGCCAATGGTCTTGCATCATCGTCAACGCCGCCCTTGCCCGGCTGCTGCGCGGCGTTAGCCCATCCATAGCTGCCTTGACCGATGCCGCCCTATCCGATGGCGCGCCGGCCGAAATGCAGGATTGGATAATGGCAGTCGGCGACGCCATTGACGCTTTGCCCCTGGATTCGGGACTGATCGGCCACACCATGCTGTGCTTGCAGGCCGGGATCTGGGCTTTGCGGACGCCGCTGAACTTTGCCGAGGCCCTGGTGTCGGTGGTCAGCGCCGGCGGCGATACCGACACTAATGGGGCGGTAGCCGGCGCGATACTGGGCGCGCGTTACGGCGCAACCGCCCTTCCCCAGGACTGGCTCGACTGCATCCCCCAACGGGAACGGCTGGAAAAGTTGGCCGTTGACTTGCTGGCCGCCGCTGATTAGCGGCGGCCTTGCCGATTCCGTTGCGGAATGGAATCTTTCCCCTTGTCCCCTACCCGAACCGGGCCGCCAGTTCCGCCCGGTTCAGTTCCAGCCACTTCCCGTTAAGGCGGATCCGCTCCAGAGCCTGGCGGATGGTGCGCTCGGCGGCCGGAGCCGGATGTTCCCGGAAAAAGTTTTCCACTTCCGCCGCCTTGTCCGCCGCCACAAAGTTGCTGCAAATGGACACCAGCCGCATCAGCCCGAAACCGCCATCCCCATAGCGGCGATCCAGCTCCGGCCAGTTGTCTTGAACGAACTGCCAGGCCAGCTGCCGCCCCTTCAGATTGGCCGCCACGGCGGTTATCACCGTGATGGTATCCTGGGAGCGGACGGCATCGGTCAAAGAGCGGCGCAGGGTTTCCTGCAACAGTTCCGGCTGGGTAAAGCGGGCCATCGCCAACCCCAGCCGAATCTTTTCCTCCTGCAAATCGGTCTGCTCATACAGTTCCCACAGCCGGGCGTAAGTATCGGCATCGCCGGCTTGGGCCGCTAGGCTGAAGGCCACGCCGCGCAAATCCGGATGCAGGGTAGCCGGATCCGCGCAGTAGGCGGCGAACCGCTCCGTAGCCTGCGCCAGAATCTCGGCATCGCCATAGCTGCCGGCCTGACTGAGCACCGTGCTGCGGAGTAGAGCGTCCAGGTGTCCCTCGCCCGGTTGAGCATCCCAACCCATCCGCCGGGCCGCCGGCCGGAACAGCTCCCGGGCAAAGGCCCGATAGTTCTCGTAGCAGGGTTCCTCGGCCACCAGCAGCTCAATATCCCGCAGGTTGGTCGCCAAGTCGCTCCACACCGAGGCGTCCGTTTCATTCTCGTAAGCGGCGGCCAGGGCCAAGAATTGCGTAACCGGCAGCAGCCCCGCCTTGGACAGGGCGTAGGCGTCATTTTGCAGCCCCAGCCGATCCGTCGCCGACAAAGCCAGGGAATGGACGGCCGGCAGCAGCTTTTGCCAATCCTCCGCGGCGTAGTTGACCCGGAAAAACCCGGTCTGCGCCAGGTTCACCTTGAACCAGCTGTCAGCCCCACCCGGCGCGGACAGCCGCAGCCAGGTTTGCGGGGCGTCCATTACAATCGTCGCCGCCACCGGATTGCCGCTGCCGCCATAGGCCACGCTGACCGGCACCTGCCACACCGTATCCTCCACTTCCACCTCTCCCAGCAGATGGTCATAGACAAAGCGCTCCTGGGAAAGGGTCAATTCCTGCCCCTCGCCCGAGGGCTGCGACCGCACCGACACCACCGGATAGCCGGTCTGGGCAATCCAGCTGTCCATCAGGGCCGTTACCGGCTTTTGGGAAACGGCTTCCATGGCCGACCACAAATCCCCGGTGCGGGCATTGGCATACTGATTGGTTTCCAGATACTGATGCAGCCCCTGGCGAAAGACCTCCGGGGTCAGAAACTGCTCCAGCATCCGAATGACCGAGGCCCCCTTGCTGTAGCTGATGGCGTCAAAAAGCTGGCTGATTTCCGCCGGGTCGTGGACTTCCTGCTCAATGGGATGGGAGTTCTTGAGCCCGTCCAGGCTCAAGGCCCGGTCGGTGTCCATATTGACGAACTGGGTCCACATCTGCCACTCCGGGAAAGCCCAATCCACCGCCTTGGTGCCCATCCACGAGGCAAAACTTTCGTTCAGCCACAGGTCATCCCACCACTCCATCGTTACCAGGTCGCCAAACCACATATGCGCCATTTCGTGGGCCACCACTTCGGCCACCCGCTGCCGGGTGCCGGCCGAGGAATGGGCCGCATCCACCAGCAACGCCGTTTCCCGATAGGTGATGGCCCCCCAGTTTTCCATGGCCCCGGCGGCGAAGTCCGGGATGGCAATGTGATCCAGCTTTTCCAGCGGATAGGGGATGCCGAAATAATCGTTGAAAAAAGAAAGCATCCGGGCCGAGGTTTCCAGGGCGAACCGCCCCTGCTCCTCCTTGCCCCGGGTCGTCCACACCGCCACCCGGGTATTGTCGGCCGCTTCCTGCTCAATGGAAGTCAAATCCCCCACCACGAAAGCCAGCAGATAGGTGGACATAACCGGGGTTTCGGCAAACCCCACCGACTGGTAGCCGGCATCCAACCGGGCCTGGTCGATAATCGGCGTGTTGGATACCGCCACCATATTGGCCGGAATGTTCAGAGTCAGCTGAAAGGCGGCTTTGCAGGAGGGTTCATCCCAGCAGGGAAAGGCCCGGCGGGCATCGGTAGCCTCGAACTGGGTCGTCGCCAGATAGGCCGTTTCCCCCTCCGGATTGACATACTGACTGCGGTAAAAGCCGCGCAGCTTGTCATTCAGCTCCCCGGCAAAGCGCAAATCCAGCTGCGCCGCCCCGGGCTGGACGCCGTCGGGAAAGGCAATCGCCGCCGTTTCCCGTTCTTTGTCCAGCACAATGGCCGCGGCCCGCTGGCTTTTGCCGTCCTGGATCAGGGTGGCGGCGTGGATGGTCAGTTCATCGGCGTTCAGGACGATTTCGGAAACCGGCTCGGCGATTTCCAGGTCAATGACTTCCAGCCCGTCAAAGGTGAACTTTTCCAGGTCGGGCTGCAAGGTAAGGCGATACTTGCGGGGGCGAACCTGGTCGGGCAAAACAACGGCATCGGCAGTGGGCATAGGAAAGTTCCTCCGGGCAATGGGTTCAGATTTCAGCAATAGTTTAACATAAATGCGGCCGGTTTTGCGGCGGCCGTGGTATAATGACCGGGCATAGCAACCGTCGTTCCCAACCCTAACCATCGTTCCCAACCCCTAACCGTCATCCCAACCCCTAACCGTCATTCCCGCGTAAGCGGGAATCCAGAAGGGCCGCGCAATCCGCCGGATTAGGAGGAAAAGACTAATGAACACCGCAGACCGGGTTAAAGTTGCCCCGGCCCAAGCCTCGGTAGATTATGAATCGCCAGCCCTGGCGATCCTGACCACCGGGAAACTGCTGCTTATCCCGGAGTCCGTTTATGCGGACTTCCCGGGCGTCAAAGGTTTCCAAGTTACCCGGGAACCGGGCCGGATTGTTCTCACGCCCCTCCCGCCGGAGCCGGTTGCCCTCGAGGAAATTCACCGGCATATAGCCGCCCAGGGCGTAACCGAGCAGGACATAACCGACGCGGTAAAGTGGGCCCGGGGGCAAAGCTGAATGCCGCCGCTGCGGGTGACGCTGGATACCAATGTGCTGGTATCAGCCTTGGTATTTTCGTCAGCGGCTTTGTCCTGGCTGTTGCCGGCATGGCAGGCGGGGCGTATTACGCCGCTGGTCAGCCCGGCAACCCTGCTGGAATTGGCGGCCGTGCTGGCCTACGACAAGTTCAATATCGCCCCTGCCCGTCGCTTGGAGTTGCTCGCCAAGTACGAACCCTGGTGTCAACTGGTGGTAGTCCCCCAACCGCCTCCGCCCGTCCCGGAATGTCGCGACCCCGACGACCGCAAGTTTCTGGAATTGGCCCGCTTTGCTCAAGCCGACGCCCTGGTCACCGGCGACCAAGATTTGCTGGCCTTGGCGGCGGTCTTTCCCGTGCCGATAATCCCGCCGGCAGAGTTGTATAGGCGGTTGCCGGCGGCGGGCTGAAAAAATCCGCCGGCCGTGGCTTTTGCCATCCTGAATCAAATGGGCGGCGTGGCTGGTCAGTTCGTCGATGTTAGTGGAGACGGTTTTGCGGCGGCGGTGGTATAATGGTGGTCGAGCGATTTGCCGGCATCGGAGGAAAAAACTGATGAACACCGCAACCCGGATGAATTTGTCCCCGCGGCCGGAGGACACCGCCGCGCCCCCGCCAGCCATGGCGGAGTACGAAATAGCCATCTTGACGGCGGACAACCAATTGATAGTCCCCTCGGCGGTCGTCGCCGATTTTCCGGGAGTGGATTGCTTTGCCGTGGCCCGGGACGGGGAACGGATTATCCTTACCCCCCTGCAACCGCCGCCAATCGAAGCGGTGTGGGCGCAGACCGCCGCCCAAGGCGTAACCGAGCAGGATGTAGCCGCCGCGGTAAAGTGGGCCCGGGGGCAAAGCTGAATGCCGCCGTTGCGGGTAGTCCTGGATACCAATGCGGTGTTGCCGGCCCTGATTTTTCCGGCGGCGGCTTTGTCTTGGTTGCGCTCGGCTTGGCAGGGCGCCGACCTGATTCCTCTGGCTACCGAGGATACCTTGGCGGAACTGCGGCGCGTTCTGGGCTACCGCAAGTTCAACTATACCGATCCTGAGATCCGCGCCGCCGTGCTGCGCCAGTATGAACACTGGTGCGTTCGCGTGGTAATCCCCCAACCGCCCCCGCCCGTCCCGGAATGTCGCGACCCTGACGACCGCAAGTTTCTGGAATTGGCCCGCTTTGCCCAAGCCGACGCCCTGGTCACCGGCGACCAAGATTTACTGGCCCTGGCGGCAGATTTTCCCGTACCGATAATCACGCCAGCAGAATTGTATAGCCGGTTGCCGGCGGCGGGCTGAAAAATCCGCCGGAATAGCGGTTAGAGTTGATAGTCGCTAACCGCCCACCAGTTGCCAGCAAAAAGTAACGGGGCGGGTTTCTGACCCGCCCCGTTGGTTCATCGTTCGATCAGCCTGGTGACTGCTTACGGACGGCCCGCGTTAGCTTCCACGCCGTTGCTGATTCCGCCAGGAGCGACCGGCAACTCCTCCCCATCGTGGCCGTTGCTGGACAATTCCCCCTCGTTCACCGGCGTGGTCGGATGCGGTTCCTCGACGCCATTGCTGTCGTGGGCGCCGTTGGTATGGGACTGGAAATAAGTGTAAGTCCCCAACCCCTGCTGGCGGCTTTCCGCCGGGTCGATATGCCCCTCCTCCCGCTCCTGGGTAATCGCCGCCACCGAATAAACCCGCTCGTTCAGCAAGGGGTAGAACCGGGAAATGTGCAGCAGCAGCGGTTCCTTGCTCTTGCTGGGCGCGCTGAGGGCGAACAGCCACGGCGTCAGCCAGACCAAGCCCGCCGCGGCCAAGCCGAATAACCCCGGAATTATCCCGGCCGCCAACCCCAAAGGCGACCCCAACGAACCCAGCAGCCAGTTGACCGGGCCGGTAGGGTTGAGGTCGATAAAAGACCAGATGCCGACAGCAATGCCGGTCAACGCGCCCAGGATGCCCCAGGTTGCGTTGAACCCCCACCGCTCCCACCAGTCTTTCTTTTCGTCCCGGGCCGGGGTGTCGGTGAACCGCAAGGCGGCCGGAGAAATCGACCAGTGGGGATGGTCTTTCAGAAAACCCTCTTGCTCCAACTGCCCCCGCACATCCCGCCACACCTCGTTAATCTGTTGCTGCTCCACCGGGAGGGCTACTACCACCCGCTGCGGCGTATCTATCCGCGGCGGGTCATGGTCGGCCAGTTGATTCTCCCGTTCCATAATATCGTCCCTGAGGACGCTGCGGGTAATCCAAGCCAATTCGTGGGACTTGCCGCGGATCAGCTTTTGCCGCCGGAAAGGCGGCAGCCAGGAAAAGGCCATCCGTTTGGGCAGCCGCTTGCTGAAATGGCTGACGCCGTACCACCCGGAGGAATAGCGACTCAGGCTTTCAATGGTGTCGGCCAGGCTGTCGCTGTTGATGCCGTTGCTCTGGGAGCCGCACTCCATCGAGGCCAAGCACACCGCCAACCGGAAGTCCAGTTCCGACTTGTCGCCCAGGGAGTTGTCCGTTACCAGAGTGGTCAACCGGTTGGAGGGTTTGACGCCGTTTTGCCGTTCTTTGGCAAAGACCTCCTCGAACATTTCCCAAACCGGTTGCCGTCCGTCGATGCCGAAAGCCATCAAGTCTTTCAAGGGCGCTTCGTCGGGAATCAGCAGGATGGGCAGGAACTTGGCCCGGGGAAAGGCTTTGCGGAGTTTCTGGAAAAACTCCAGTCCCACCAGGGCGTGGCCGCCGAACCCCAGGTACACTACGAAAAGCTGCGGCGGAGAGGCCATCAGCTCGCCCTGTTCCTTAACCTCGTCAATGATGCGGCGCTGGTCGAGGTCAATCAACCCCTTATATTGCTCGTAGGCGTAAGAGTTGCGGTTGAACCCGTCCCCGGCCGGGATATACTCGGCCTGAAAAACCTTGGCCTTGCTCGAGCCGCGGGTGGCCCGGGTCAGCCGGGTTATCTCCCGCCGCGTGGCCTGGTTGATGTCGTAGGCGATGATGGACTGAATCCGGCCCAAGCCCCCGGCATCGCCCATAGCATTAGCCAGTTTCCAGACCCGATGGCACTGCGCCGTGCCGCAACCGACCAAGACTATCGGCCCGGCGGAAAGGTTGCCATCGGCCACTATGCCGACCGGACTGTTGCCTTTCTTGGCTCTGAAAGTGGCTGCCGGCATTGCTCTGCTCCTTTCCCGCCCGAAAGCCGGATTAACCGCCCTGGCCCAATGGGGCTTGACTTTGCTTTCCCCCAGAATAATCGCCGCCGGCCTCGTTTGTCAAGCACTGGCGGCAAAGTGCTCAAAAATTGGTTACATTTTAAGATTTTATCTATTGCATTTCCCAATGTATTATGGTAATAGGGGCGGGTTTGCTATGGGGGAAAGGGCCAATTCCTAACTTCCCGCTTGGGATTCCCGCCAGGAGCGGATCCGCACCCTGCTCACCACCAGCAAATCCCCGGCCACTTCCCGGGTCAGCAGGGCAGCCAAGTGGCGGCGGATAAAGCTGAGGACGGCGCCCCGTTCCCGAGTGGGACAGCGAAACAGGATGATGCCGCAATAGTCCTCGGGAGGATAGAGGTGGCTGTTGCCAATCCCTTTGTCCAGGGTAAAGACCACCCGCTCCTCCCGTTGCGCCGCTTGCATAACCGTTCCGTCCGCCGCGCCGGTCAGTCCCTCGGTGAACACCGATTCGGCATCGTGGCCGGCGGCCCGTAGCTCGGTCAAAAGCTCGCTGGGCAGGTTTTCGTCGAGCTTTATCCGCATTCGGCCGGCTAATCTGCCGGGGTATCCTCCTGCTCCAGTTCGGCGGCATAGGCCAGGGCGGCGTCAATATGGGCGGCCTGCAAAGCGGGATAGCTTTTCAGGATTTCCGGCTCGCTGACTCCGGCGGCCAGGTTGTCCAGAATAACCCTGGCCGGAACCCGGGTTCCCTGGGCGCAAAGCTGGCCGCCGCTGATGTCCGGATGGCGGCTGAGGTGTTGCCGCCAGTCAAGCTTAACCTTGCGGGCCGCCAGCGCCGGCCGAAGTTTCCGGCGGGTGGCGGCCATACCCTCGGCCACCGCCAGCCAGTGGCTGACCGCATCGGTTACTTCGGCCCAATCCCCGGCGCGGCTGGCCGCTATAACATCGTTAATCAGCCCGCCGGCCACTTCCCGCAACTCCGGGGCGCGCAGCGAATCCAGCAAGCCCTGTACCCGCTGCTCCTCGGGCAGATTGATGCCGGAAAGGGGCTGCTCATACTGCTGTTGATGGTTCATAACCCCGCCGTCACAAAGAAATTGCCATAGCCAATATAAAGAGGAAATGCCCTTCAGTCAAACCCCTTTCAGCCCACCGCAGAGGTCTGCCGGCCCCTGAACCCGCCCTTTGTCAATACCTAAATCCCCCAATTATGCCCACTTTTGCCCTTGCGCTTTCCTTTTATTTAACATAAAATCCCGAAAGTCTAACCGGGACGCCCTCCCCGGCGGGGAAACATCCCCGCGCAAACCCTTTCCGGAGCGGCGTCGGTCTCGATTCCTGCCCCGTCCATTCAAGCCCCGTGCCGTGAAGGAGTGTCGCAGTGCCTGGAACTTTCGCCCCCCTCGCCCGCCTTTATCCCCGGATCCTTATCTATCCCGCGCTGCTGCTGAGCCTGGTATTGCTCCTGGCCTGCGGCGCGGACAACGCCGCGCCGCCGGTAGCGGAGCCGGTCGCGCCGCCGGTCGTGGCGTCGCCGGCGGCCCCGACCCCGGCCCCGCCCGTCCCCACGGCGGCCCCCGCGCCTACCGCCGCCCCGACGGCCACGGCCGCGCCCGTGCCGCCCCCCACCCGGCGGAGTCAGCCGCCGCAACGCTTCGTCCCGGTGCCGGATACGCCCACCCCGGCCCCCGCCACGGCCACGCCCGTCCCGGAGCCCACCGCCACGCCGGAGCCGGAGCTGATGCCTGCCGCTACGCCGGAACCCGATCCGGCCGCGACTTTGGAGCCGACGCCGGCCGCTACGCTGACCCCGGCCGCTACTCCGGCCCCCACGCCGGCCCTGGCCCCGGCGGAAAGAGACCGGGCCGCCTTGACCGCCCTTTACAACGCCACCGACGGCCCCAACTGGTCGAACAACGGCCAATGGCTCAGCGACAACCCCTTGTCCGAATGGGAAGGCGTCGGTACGGACGAATCCGGCCAGGTTACTGCTCTGTTCCTTCCCGAAAATGGCCTGAGCGGCGAACTGCCGGCAGAGTTGGGCAACCTGACCAGTCTTACCGAACTGTATCTTTACGGTAACCAGTTGACCGGGGAATTGCCGCCGGATTTGTTCCAATTGACCAACTTGACCATCCTGTCCCTCAACGGCAATCAGCTAACCGGGGAACTGCCGCCTGATGTGGGCAACTTGACCGGCTTGCTCGAGTTGCACCTTGCCGGCAATCAGTTGGGCGGCGAGTTGCCGGCGGAATTGGGCGACTTGTCCGCTTTGACCCAGCTGAACCTCGGCGACAATCAGTTGACCGGATCCATACCGCCGAAGTTGGGCGGCCTGTCCAACCTGCTAATCCTGTTGCTCTACAGCAATCAGTTAAGCGGGGAACTGCCGCCGGAATTGGGCAACTTGTCCGCCTTGACCCAGCTGAACCTCGGCATCAACCAGCTGACCGGGGCCATACCGATGACCTTAGGCAATCTGTCCCGACTGGAAATTCTGTTGCTCAACACCAACCAGTTGACCGGGGAAATTCCGGCGGAGTTGGGCAACCTGTCCAGCCTGACCGTCCTGGTCATAAACGACAACCAGCTGACCGGGGAACTGCCGCTCGCATTGGGCAACCTGACCAACCTGCAAGAGGCGTGGCTTGGCGGCAGCAACGAGTTGACCGGCTGCGTCCCCAGCAGCTTGCATGAGGCCATGAAGGATTGGGGCGGCTTGACCGGCTGCTGACGCCGCCCCGGCCCGCAGCGGCCGCAAGTCGGCAAATACGGGGCGGGTCCCGCAACCCGCCCCGTTCTTTATCCCGGGTTGGCAACCCGCCAATAAAGCGCTATAATAACCCCAACTTATCCGGGGAGGAGTAAGTTGTTTATGCCGCCCAAGACTATGTTCGAGAAAATCTGGGACGCCCATGTGGTTCACGAGGAGCCGGGGCAGCCCGCCGTCCTTTACATCGACCTGCACCTGATCCACGAGGTTACTACCCCCCAAGCTTTCGAGGGCCTGCGCCTGGCCGGCCGGGGCGTGCGCCGCCCCGATTTGACCATCGGCACCGTGGATCACAACACCCCCACCTGGGACTTGTCCTTGCCCATCACCGACGCGGTTTCCAAACGGCAGCTGGACGCCCTAACCGAAAACACCCGGGACTTCGGCATTACCCTCTACGATCGCTACAGCCCCTATCAGGGCATCGTCCATGTCATCGGGCCGGATTTGGGCTACACCCTGCCCGGCAAAACCGTGGTCTGCGGCGACAGCCACACCTCGACCCACGGCGCCCTCGGCTGCCTTGCCGTGGGCATCGGCACTTCCGAAGTGGAACACGTGCTGGCTACCCAGACCCTCCGCCAGTTCAAGCCCAAAACGATGGAAGTGCGGGTCAACGGCCAATTGCCTAGGGGCGTGGTGGCCAAGGATGTCATCCTGGGCATCATCGGGCAGATTGGCGTCAATGGCGGCGTCGGCCATGTCATCGAATACACCGGAGAAGCCATCCGTTCCCTGTCGATGGACGGGCGGATGACCGTCTGCAATATGAGCATTGAGGGCGGGGCCCGGGCCGGGATGATTGCCCCGGACGACACTACCTTTGAGTATGTCAAGGGCCGCCGCTTTGCCCCTCAAGGCGCGGAACTGGAAGCGGCCGTTGCCGAATGGCGGCAATTGCCCACCGACGAAGGAGCTGCCTTTGACCGCCTAGTCGAGCTGGAAGCCGCCGATTTGGAACCCTTTGTCACTTGGGGAACTAATCCCGGTATGGTGGCTAAAGTCACCGGCCGGGTTCCCGACCCCAATTCCTTTGCCGAACCGGCCCAGCGGGAAGCCGCCACCCGCGCCCTGACTTATATGGGCCTGGAGCCAGATACGCCCTTGCAGGAAGTGAAAATCGACCGGGTCTTTATCGGGGCCTGCACCAATTCCCGGCTGGAGGATTTGCGGGCCGCCGCCGCCGTAGTCCATGGCCGCCGGGTCAATCCGGAAGTGTACGCTATGGTCGTGCCGGGTTCGGCTCTGGTCAAACAGCAGGCCGAGGCTGAGGGGCTGGATGCCATTTTCAAGGATGCCGGTTTCGACTGGCGGGTGGCCGGCTGCTCGATGTGCCTGGGGATGAACCCGGACATTCTGGAGCCGGGGCAGCGTTGCGCCTCGACCTCCAACCGCAACTTTGAGGGCCGGCAGGGCAAGGGCGGCCGCACCCACCTGGTCAGCCCGCCGATGGCCGCCGCCGCCGCCGTTGCCGGCCACTTCGTCGATATTCGAGATTGGTAGGTTTCCCGCCCCAGAGGTTTGACCGATGACCATCCTTTTGGCCGATACCGCCACGGCCGATTACGGACACCCGGTTTTCGCCCGGGATGGTTTCCGTTGCGTCTATTGCGGCTTTGACGGCAACGGCTTCGCCCAGTGGCGGCAGCTAAGCGTTGACCCTCTGCGCCCCAAAAGCGCCGGCGGGACCGATGACGCCGACAACCTGGTGACCGCCTGCAATTTCTGCGCCGCGGCCACCCGCAAGATGAAGTTCGCTCCCGCCTTGGGCAATGCGGAAATCTTTACGCTGAAAAAAGAGCGCGTCAAGGAACTCTTGCCGCCCTTTCACCGGTTCTGGAAGGACCAAGTGGCCCCCCGGGATGGCGTCTTGACCCCGGCCCAGGGCGGCGCCTATCTGCCCTACCCGCTGTTGCTGGATGTCAGCTCCCTGAGTTTGAGCGACGGGCAGCTGGCAAAGATTAGCGCGGACAACGCTAACCTGCGGATTGAACTTACGGCTCAGGGAGAATTGGCAATTATGCCGCCCGCGCCTACCAAAACCGGTTGGCAGGAGGGGCGGTTGTTTTATCAAGTAACCCACTGGGCCAAATCCAATGGCAGCGGCGTTACTTTCAGCCCGTCGGCCGGCTTTCGGTTGCCTAATGGCGCCGTGTACGCCCCGGATGTTGCCTGGATGCCTCGGGAACGGTGGGAATCCTGGTTGGACGCGCAGGCGGCTAAGGACGCGGCCTCCCGAGAGGGTTTCGTCAGCTTCTGTCCCGACTTCGTCCTGGAACTGCGTTCCCATACCGATACGCTGGTCAGCGTCCAGCGCAAAATGGCGGAATATATCGCCAACGGTGCCCGCCTCGGCTGGCTGCTGGACCCAATCCGGAAACGAGTTCATATCTACCGCCCGGAGGCTCCGGCGGAAGTTCTGGAGAACCCGGCAACCATTTCCGGAGACCCGGTACTGTCGGGATTCGAGCTGAACCTGCTCGAGATCTGGTAGTGAGAGGAGATTTATGGAGCCTTTTGTGAAACTTACCGGCGTGGCCGCCCCCATCGACCGGGTCAACATTGACACCGACGCCATCATCCCGGCGGTGCATCTCAAAAGCATCCGCCGCACCGGCTACGGGGAACATCTCTTTTCCAGTTGGCGCTTTAACGAGGACGGCACGCCCCGGCCGGAGTTCGTGCTGAATCAGCCGGCCTACGCCGCCGCCAACATCCTGGTGGCCGGCCGCAACTTCGGCTGCGGCTCCTCCCGGGAACACGCCCCCTGGGCCTTGAACGACTACGGCATCCGCTGCGTCATCGCCCCCAGCTTCGCCGACATTTTCTTTAACAACTGCTTCCAGAACGGCCTGCTGCCGGTAGTCCTGCCTGAGGAACAGGTGCGGCGGATTATCGACTTGACCACTGCCAAACCCGGCTTGCAGCTGAATGTGGATCTGGAAGCCCAGCGCCTCTGGGACGAAACCGAGGAAATCGTCCTGGACTTTGCGGTGGATCCCTTCCGCCGCTACTGCCTGCTCAACGGCTTGGACGACATCGGCTTGACTTTGCAGCAGGAGGATAAAATCACCGCCTACGAAGCGGCCCGCGGCCGCTGAAACCCGGCCCCAACTCCGGCCGTTTCCTTGCTCTAGGCCGGAATAGACCTTTACCCCAAAGCAGCCCGGAGCGTCAAATCTGCGGCCGGGTATCTTGACGAACGAGGGTAAGCAATTGAAAACCATCGAAGCTATATCCGAAATCCTGAAACGGGAAGGAGTGGAGTATCTCAGTTGCTTCCCCACCACTCCGGTCATCGAAGCGGCCGCCGCCGCCGGCATCCGCCCCATCGTCTGCCGCCAGGAACGGGTAGGCGTGGGCATCGCTGACGGCTACAGCCGGGTTACTGACGGGGAAAAGCCCGGCGTCTTTGCCATGCAGTACGGCCCCGGCGCCGAAAACGCCTATCCCGGCGTCGCCACCGCCTACTCCGACTCCACGCCTATCCTGCTGCTGCCCCTGGGCGAACCCCGGGAACGGCAGGGCATCCAACCCCACTTCAACTCGGTAGCCAACTACGGCGGCGTTACCAAGTCGGTAGAACTGCTGAACACCCCGGCCCGCACCTGCCAGGTAATGCGCCGGGCCTTTGCCGGCCTGCGCCAGGGCCGGGTCGGCCCGGTAATGGTGGAAATACCGGCGGATGTGGCCCTGGAGGAAGTGGACGAATCGGCCTTTTTCTGGAGCGGCCGGGTACGCCCGTTAGTAGCCCAGGGCAATCCCGCCGATGTGGCAGCGGCGGCCCGGGCCCTGTGCAATGCCCGCTACCCGGTAATCCACGCCGGCCAGGGTACCCTTTACGCCCAAGCCTATAATGAACTGATTGAACTGGCCGAACTGCTCCAGGCTCCGGTGATGACCACTCTCCTGGGCAAAAGCGCCTTTCCCGAAACCCATCCCCTGGCCCTGGGCAGCGGCTCCGGCGTAATGTCCCGCCCGGTCTATCACTTCGTCCGCCGCTGCGATGTCCTATTTGGCATCGGTTGCAGCCTGACCAAGCACGGGATGTCCATGAATATCCCCCCGGGCAAAACCCTGATCCACGCCACCAACGATCCCCGGGACATCAACAAAGACTACGATGTGGACTATCCCATCGTCGGCGACGCCAAACTGGTGTTGCGCCAGATGATTGAGGCTTGCCGGGAAATTGTCGGCAACAGCCGCCAGGCCAGCCCGGAAACGGCCCAGGAAATCCGCCGGGAACGGGATGCCTGGCTGACCGAATGGGGTTACAAGCTGAATGACCAGAGCCGGCCCATCAATCCTTACCGGGTCATCTGGGACTTTATGCAGACCATCCCTCCGGCCGAGGCCATCGTTACCCACGATTCCGGCAGCCCCCGGGATCAGCTTATGCCCTTCTACCGCACCGAAGGCCCCCGCAGCTACCTGGGCTGGGGCAAGTCCCACGGCTTGGGCACCGGCCTGGGCCTGGTGATGGGCGCCAAGCTGGCCAAGCCGGAAAAGGTTTGCGTCAACTTTATGGGCGACGCCGCCTTTGGCATGACCGGCCTGGACTTTGAGACCGCGGCCCGCAGCGGGATACCCATTATCACCGTGGTGCTGAACAACTCCACTATGGCCGTGGAAACCGGGGCGATGGCTACTTCCCACGCCCTCTACAACACCCGGGATTTGGGCGGCAACTACGCCGATATGGGCCGGGCCATGGGCGGCTATGCGGAACGGATTGAATCCCCGGCGGAAATCGCTCCGGCTTTCCGCCGCGCCCGGGAGCAGACCGAGGCGGGCCGCGCCGTACTCCTCGAGTTCATCACCAGCGCCGAAATCGAAACTTCCCACAAGCGGGCTTTCTAACCCTGGCCGGAAACCACGGCATCCAACAAAAGCAAGGGCGGGTCATCGACCCGCCCTTTTGACCTATTCCCAAGCCGCCGGAAATGGCGGGCAAATATCAAATCGGAGGTATAGCAATGCCCATCCCGTCCCGTTACCTGTTTATCGCCAGTATGGATGTGGAGCCGGCGCGGGAAGCCCGGTTCAACGAAGTCTATAACGCCGAACATTGCCCCCTGCTGGCCCAGGTTCCCGGCGTCCTGTCCGTAGCCCGCTTTGAGACCCAGGAACTGGTCATCAGTATGGGCGGGGAAACCCGTAAAATCGTAGTGGAGGGCGAACCCAAGCACCACGCCCTCTACGCCCTGGAATCCCCGGAAGTGCTGACCAGCGCCGCCTGGAGCAACGCGGTCGATGCCGGCAGTTGGCCGGAGCAGGTGCGCCCCTATACCCGCAATCGCCGCCATACTCTCTTAAAACTGACTTACCCGGAGGGCTAGGGCGGCTTTCCCGGAGCCGGCGAAGCAAAGGGGGGCGGATTGCATAACCCGCCCCCCGGCTATTCCGTCCCCCGGTATCCCCCGCGGGGACAATCCCCGGCCTACTCCGCCAGCGGCACCGTCGCCGTTACGCAGGGCGCATCCCCATAAGTGGCGGTGGTATGGCCCTGGCCGGTGGTATCCTCGACCAGCCGGGCATCCCCGGCCCCGAAAATATGCTTGCTCCCGTCGCCCAAGCCGATTTCCAGCTGGCCCGACAGGATGATGACATACTGCCGCCGCGGGGCCGGATGCCAGTCCTGATAGCGGCCCGCCGGCGCTTCCCGAAAGGTGATGGTAGTAGCGGCCTGCGCCGCCGTCCATTCCGGCGTCTGCGCCAGGTCAATCGTCTCGATATGCGTCTGCCCGTCCGTCCCGGTGAACATCCGGTAAGTTCCCATAATCGTTCCCTCCTCAACTTCCTGCTGCTCCGTCCGCTGCTGTCCTATCTCGCCGATCCTGAAACCGGTTCCCTTGCGGCCGGTTTGTCTTGCAACCAGTTCAGGATGAGCGGCGCGCTAGGCCGCCGCGCAACGAAACGCTAAATCGTCATTACCGCCTTGATGATGCCGTCCTGCTGGCTTTCGTACAACTCAAAGGCCCGTTGCACTTCGGCAAAGGGCAGGCGGTGGGTCAACATCTGCCCCGGATCGCACCAGCCCCGCTCCTTCAAGTCCACCATAGTTTTGATGGGGGCCATCGGATCCCGCAACCGCCCCCCGGTCGTGGGTATCAAGGTCGGCTGCCGTTCCATCAGCAGGTTATGCTCCACCGGGATAAACGCCTCGGCTTGGATGCCGAACACCATCACCTGCCCGAACTGCTTGACCAGCCGCAGGGCGGTATTAAAGCTGTCCGGATAGCCGGCCGCTTCTACCACCACATCGCCGCCGCGGCCGCCGGTCAGTTCATTCACTACGGCCGCCGGATCCTCCTGATCCGGGTTGATGGTATGGGTCGCCCCCATTTTCCGCGACCAATCCAATCGGTAGTCCAGCGGGTCAATGCCGATAACCCGCTGCGCCCCCAGCTTGGCGGTCAGCATGGTAAAGGAAAGGCCGATAACCCCCTGCCCGACCACCACCACATCCTTGCCCAGCAGACTGCCCATCTGCTGCACCGAATACAAAACGGTTCCCGAGGGTTGGCACAGCACCCACTCGGCCAAATCCCCGGTGTCCGGCAAGGCGCACATCCAGTTGGGCGTGGCGGCGATATATTCCACCAGTCCCCCCGACCGTACGCCCCGGCCGGGATAAATGATGACCCGCTGCCCTTCGTGAAACTCCTGGCACCGGCTTTCCACCACTACCCCGGCGCACTCGTGGCCGGGAACGCCCAGCCGGCCCGGATAATGTTCTTCCGGGAAAATATGGCTGAACTCGTGCCGAATATCGCTGCCGCACACCGATATTTTCTCCAGCCGAATCAGGCACTCGCCCGCCGCCGGAGCCGGAACTTCCGCCTCCACAATCTCAAACTGCCGGGGGCCGACCAGCCGGGCCGCTTTCATCTAACCTTATCCTCCCATCCTCGGTTATGCCTGAATGTCCTGCCGGTTATGCCGCAATGGATTAGCCAGCCCAATTTATACCACAAAGCCGGCCTTTCCGCTACCCCTGGCCCGGCCTTTTCGGCTACCGCCGGCCCAACCCTTATCGGACAATGGCCTATACAAGACAACCCGCCTTGCCGTCCTTCCCGCGCAAGCGGGAATCAGAACGGTATTGGCTTATAATGCCGCATCCCCGGCAAGCCACCGCCGGATTCCCGCTTACGCGGGAAGGACGGTAGAAAGATGCGGGAATGGACGATAGAGCAGAGGTGGGAAGGACGAAAGGTTATAGACCGCCACCACCGTTCTATACCGACCCCAAAATCCTGTTTATCCATGTTTGAATCCGTCTCCCTACCGCCCCAACTCCCGCTCAATCCGCAGCGCCCACGGTTTCAGCACCCCGTACAGGGTATCGTTAATGGGCGTTGGCACGCCGGCCTGCCGCCCCAGCCGTACTGCCGTGCCGGTCAAGCCTTCCAACTCCACCGGCCGCCCTTCCAAGAAATCCTTGCCCAAAGACGACATCCCGGCCGCCGGAAAGTTGTCCAGGGCGGCCATCGCCCACTCCAGGGAATCCGCCATAATCGGCGCGCCCAGGGCCCGGCCTACCGCCAGAATTTCGGCAATGGCCCCCTGAATTACCGCCCGGGTTTCGGGTATAGCGCGCATTTCGCCGAAAACCGAATTGCTGGCCGCCCCTACCGCCGCCGACCCGGCCAAGTAGGAAAACTTTTTCCACAGCATCCCCGGCATATTTTCCGCCAAATCCACCCGCCACCCGGCCTCCTGAAAAACCGACAGCAGCCGTTGCCCGCGGGCCGTGATGCCCGGTTCCATTTCGCCGAAAGACGCCGCCCCGGGGCCGCCCTGGGTAACTACCCCCGGCTCCTTTACCCGCCCCTCCAGATAGCAGGAGCCGATTAGCGCCCGTTCCCGGCCCAGGGCGGCCGCCAACTGCTCTCCGTTGTCGATGCCGTTTTGCAGGGTCAAGACCAGGGTATCCGGCCCCAGCAGCGGCCGGGTGGCGGCGATGGCGGCGGCATTGTGGTACATCTTGACGGTGAACAAGACCAGTTCCTGCGGCCCGGCGGCCGCAGTGTCGTCCACCGCCGGCCCCCATGCCGTAAAAACCCCGTCATTGACGCTTTCCACCCGCAGCCCCCGCTCCCGGATGGCTTGCAGATGCGCCCCCCGAGCCACAAAAGTCACCGGATGCCCGGCCCGGGCCAGCAACCCGCCAAAATAGCCGCCCACGCCCCCGGCCCCCATCACCGCAACTTTCATCCTGTCCCTCCCTCCTCTAGGTAGTCCCCAACTTCTTTCCGCTCACCCTGAACTTGTTGCAGGATGACTTGCTGAGCGCATCCCTTTCTATGTCATTCCGAGCGTAGCCGAGGAATCTAAAAATCCTGAAAATGGATTCAAGGTCGGACATATCAGATTCCTCGGCTACGCTCGGAATGACATAGCAGGGTAGCAGCCCTTTTCCAACATACTTCCGAATTGGATAACCGGCCAAGCCCCCTACCCCTCGATCGGATACCCGTACTCCTCCCGCAAATCCCGTTTCAGCACCTTGCCCATCGCATTCCGCGGCAATTCCGGGACGAACACCACCGACCGCGGCCGCTTGAAACCGGCCAGCCGTTTCCCGCAGTGGGCCATCAATTCCGCCGCGCTGACCGTATCCGACCGGCGCACCACCACCGCCCGCACTTCCTCGCCCCACTCCAAATCCGGCACGCCGATAACCGCCGCCTCCTCTACCTGCGGATGAGCCAGCAGCGTCTGCTCCACTTCCTCCGGGGAAATCATCTCTCCCCCCCGCTTGATAAAATCCTTGGCCCGCCCGGCCAGATAGATATACCCGTCCCCATCCTGATAGGCCAAATCCCCGGTATAGACCCAGCCGCCGCGCAAGGTTTCCCCGGTCGCCGCCGCCTGCTGCCAGTAGCCCTGCATCATCCGGGCGCCCCGGGCCACAATTTCCCCGGTTTCCCCAACCGCCACCGGCTTGCCTTGTTCATCGACAATCAGCACCTCCACATCCTCCAGCGGCTTGCCGATGGAGGCCAGGCGGCGCATCTTGACTTCCACTTCCTCCGGGCGGCCCTCCAGAATATGATCCTCCGGCGGCAGCATCGTGATGGTGGACGCCGTTTCCGTTTGCCCGAAAGCGTTAATGAACCGCACCCCCGGCAGCGGGCAATGGCCTGGCGGATGACCGGCAAGGGCATCGGCGCAGCCCCGTAGGTGATGACTTCCAGAGCCGACAGGTCAAAGCGGTCAAAATCCGGATAATCCAACAGCTGTTTCAGCATCGTCGGCACCAGCATCGCCCGGTTGACCCGCCATTCCTGCGCCAGGGTCAGCCACTCCAACGGGTCAAACTGCCGCATTATCGCCAGGGTACGCCCCCCGTAGATGGCCGCCAGAGCCGCCTGCAAGCCGGCGATATGGTACAGCGGCGCCGTCAGCAAGGTGGTTTCCGCCAAATCCGGGTCCGCCGGCGTTACATTGGACAGCAGGTAAGCGGTAAAACTGTCGTGGCTCAGTTGCACCCCTTTGGGCCGGTCGGTAGTGCCGGAAGTGAACATAATCACCGTAGTGTCCGCCCCCTCCCCTTGCGGAAAATGCAATTCCTCCGGCGGATATTCCAGCAGGGAATCATAAGCGATTTGCCCGTCCCCGGCCGGGCCGTCCAGGGCAACGATTGCCATATCCCCCGGCAGCGCGGCGTCGGCCAGCAGCGGCCGATACCGTTCGCCCAGTCCCAGCAGCTTGGGTTGGGCGATGGCTAACATCTGCGCCAATTCCGCGGCCTTGGCCCGGAAGTTCAGCGGCACATAGATGGCATCGAGCAAGGCGGCGGCAAAGTAAAGTTCAATGCCCGCATTGCCGTTGACCTGCATCGTCGCCACCCGGTCGCCGGCCCCGACCCCCAGGTCGGCCATAGCGTTAGCCAGCCGGTTCACCCGCTCCTGCAACTGAGCAAAGCTGAACCGCCGCCCCTCGAAAATCAGGGCCTCCCGTTCCGGCACAATCGCCGCCGCCAGAGTAAGCAACTCCGTAGTGTTCATCCGGTCTCCAATCCTTTGCTACCTTTCCCGCGCCAGCCGCGCCAGCCGCCGTTCCCACTGCAACCCGGCCGCCAAACTCAAATCCCGCCCGCCGCGCACCGCCGCCTTGATGCAAGCCGCCGCCGCGCCGTTCCGGGCCAATTCCGCCGCCAATTCCCAAGCCGCCGGCAGCAAATCCGCCGCCGGGACTATCCGGGTAATCAGTCCCAGCTCCCAGGCTTCCGCCGCCGTAATGCGCCGCCCGGTCAGCAGCAAATCCAGGGCCGCCGCCGGATTGCTGCTGCGCGGCAAAGTCTGACTGCCTCCGGCCGCCGGGATCATCCCTAACTGCGTTTCCGGCATTGCAAAGATCGCATCCGCCGCCGCCAGCCGCAAGTCGCTCAGCAAAACCATTTCCAACCCGGAGCCGATGCAGTAGCCGTGAATCGCCGCCACGATCGGTTGCCGCAGGCCGGCCAGTTGTCCCCACACATCCCGCTGCCAACGGACTTGCC
The DNA here is from genome assembly GCA_965203435.1 of Dehalococcoidia bacterium. Taxonomy (GTDB): domain Bacteria; phylum Chloroflexota; class Dehalococcoidia; order Lucifugimonadales; family UBA3495; genus CBDBCU01. The sequence continues at coordinate 476,843 of CBDBCU010000006.1, forward strand.
GGGCTATGGCTTGGGAGGGCGCGGTGCCGAACTCGGTCAAATCAGCCCCGGCGCAAAAAGCCCGCCCCTGCCCGCTGAGCAGCAAGGCCCCCACTTCGTCGTCCGCCGCCACCGCCGCCAGGATTTCGGAAAAGTTATCCCGCATCTGCAAATTATAGGCATTCAGGACTTGCGGCCGGTTCAGCGACAAATGCGCCACCTCCCCCCGCTTCTCAAAAAGCGCCGTGGCAAAAGCCGCCGTCATCCCCGCGGCCCCGGCCATTCCGCCCGCGGCATAGCCCGCCGGTACAATTCCTCCAATTCCACCTCGGTATGGCGCGCCCCCACATTTTCCAGCACATGGGCATCGCTGACCGCCACCGTCATCAGCCCGTAGGCGTCGGCGGTTTCCTGCACCTGCGCCGGCCGGATGTGCCAGTTGTGCAGGTGATTGTCAATCTCGATGGCGTGGATATTTTCCTCAATGATAATGTTGGGGGTATAGTAACCGGGATGGCAGTAGATGCGGAAAACCCCGCCGCCGGGCAGAAACAGCTCGCTTACCTGATACTCGTCAAAGGGACTCCGCGGCGGCCGGATTTCAATTTCCCACCCGGGAATCAAGATGACCTCGCCGGGGAAATGCTGTTCCACCAATTCCCGAAACTCGGCCCCCCATTCCCGGTTGTGGTGGTCGGTAGTGGCAATGCCGTCAATGCCCTGCCGCTTAATCTGCCCGATAACCTGCTCGGCGATGGACAGGGAGGGCGGCTGGAAGTTAAAGGCTTCCCAAATGTGCGTGTGCAGGTCCAGCTTGACTTTCACCGCGCTACTTTCCTTTCGTTTTTCCGCTTACCCGGAACTGTTTTAGGGTCGTCAGAATCCACGGAGGGATGTTAGGGCGTGTTCACGCTGTTTATGGCGTACCGGATAGACCATCCCGCTGCTATGTCATTCCGAGCGTAGCCGAGGAATCTAAAAATCTTGAAATGGAATCAACGGCGGGCATTTCAGATTCCTCGGCTACGCTCGGAATGACATAGTAAGGGGACTGCGGTTTGCCAACATATTGCCCGGCATCTCAATACCTACGGATATGTCCGGCATTGGCATGAACACGCCTTAAACCGCCGCCCCTTTAACCGCCCTCAAACCGGGGTTTCCGCCCTTCCCGGAAAGAGGCAATCCCCTCCGCCCGGTCGGCCGTCCCGTGCAGCAGGATGCTCAAATCCGCCTCCAGCCGCAGCCCTTGCGCCAGGGATAAATCCAAGCCTTGATAGACGGCTTCCCGGGCGTAGCGGATAGCCACCGGCCCCCCGGCCAGAATTGCCGCGGCCAACTGCCAAGTTTCCGCCGCCAGCTTTTCCGCCGCCGTTACCCGGTTCACCAGCCCGATCCGCAAGGCTTCCGCCGCCGTTACCGTCCGCCCGGTCAAGGCCAGATCCAAGGCCCAAGCCGGGCCGACCAGGCGCGGCAGTCGCTGCGTTCCCCCGTCCCAGGGCAATTCCGGACAGCCCGCCGCCGTCAATCCCAGCCGGGCCGTGTCCGCGGCCAGCCGCAAATCCCCGGCCAAAGCCAACTCCAGCCCCTGCCCGATGGCATCCCCATTCAGGGCTACCAGCGCCGGCAAATCCAGACCGGCCAAAGCCTCCGCCACCCGCAGCTGTTCCCGCTCCTTATCGGTATCCGGTCGCTGCCGTCCCACCGAAAAGCAATCTCCGGCCCCGGTTACTACTACCAGCCGCGCCGCGGCATCGGCCGCCATTTCCTGGCAAACCGCCCGCAGCTCTTGGGCCATACCCCCGTCAATCAAATTGCCGCTTTGCGGGCAGGCCAAGGTAACTACCGCCGCCCCGACCGGGGCCGCCGCCTTTTCCGCCGCTGCCGGCTGGTATTGGATAAATCGGTAAGAAATGGCCGCCGCTCCGGGCCGGGCTGATTTGCCGGATGGGCCGGCCCATTCTATAGTAAATGTCCCGCTATCCCTTGACAAGGGTTTGCGCCTTGATTAAGATAATTAACTAGCAGTCTCGGCTGGCGCGCGCTGATTGCGGCCGCCAGCGGCCGAGGAGTTAACGAAAAGGAGGAACAGCGAAAACCATGGCTAATTTCACTCCGCTGGGCGAGCGGATTATCATTAAGCCCATCGAGCAGGAGCAGACCACCCGCGGCGGCATTTACCTGCCCGATACCGCCAAGGAAAAGCCCCAGGAAGGGGAAGTCATCGCCGTAGGCCCCGGCCGGGCCACCGACGACGGCAGCCGCATCCCCATGGAACTCCACGTCGGCGACCGGGTCATCTATTCCAAGTTCGCCGGCACCGAGTATAAGGACGGCGACGACGAGTACCTGATTATGCGGGAAAGCGACGTCCTGGCCAAGATTTCCTAACCTTAGGCCCCGGAGCCAACCGGCTCCACCCGATTTCACCCAGCCAAGCTATTTCAGGAGGATTAAGGATGCCCCCCAAGAAAATGGCTTACTCCGAGGAGGCCCGCAAGACCCTTCGGGTAGGCATCGACACCCTGGCCGAGTCCGTTAAGGTCACCCTCGGCCCCAAAGGCCGCAACGTGGTGCTGGACAAGAAGTTCGGCCCCCCGCTGGTTTGCAGCGACGGCGTTACCATCGCCAAGGAAATTGAACTCCCCGACGCCTTCGAGAATATGGGCGCTCAGCTCCTCAAGGAAGCCGCCACCAAAACCAACGACGCCGCCGGCGACGGCACCACCACCTCCATCGTCCTGGCCCAGAGCCTGATTAACGAAGGCTTCAAGAATGTCACCGCCGGCAGCAATCCCATGGCCATCAAGCGCGGCATCGAGCGCGCCGTCTCCGCCGTGGTGGACGAGCTGCGGGATATGTCCCAAACCGTGGAAACCCGCGACCGCATCAGCCAGGTCGCCAGCCTTTCCGCCCACGAGGAAGCCATCGGCGAAACCATCGCCGAGGCTATGGAAAAGGTCGGCAAGGACGGCGTCATCACCGTCGAGGAATCCAAGGGCCTGTCCGACGAAATCGAGTATGTGGAAGGGATGCAGGTCGATCGCGGCTACATCTCCCCCTACTTCATCACCAACTCCGATCGCATGGAAGCGGTCATTGAGGACGCCGCCCTGATCATCACCGACAAAAAGGTTTCCGCCGTGGCCGACCTGCTGCCGGCCTTGGAAAAGTTGCTGCAAGTCGGCAAAAAGAATGTGGTGGTCATCGCCGAGGATGTGGACGGGGAAGCCCTGGCTACCCTGGTGGTGAACAAACTGCGCGGCACCCTCAACATCCTGTCGGTCAAAGCCCCCGGCTTCGGCGACCGCCGCAAGGCGATGCTCGAGGATATTGCCATCCTGACCGGCGGCACCGTCATCAGCGAGGAAACCGGCCGCAAGCTGGACTCCGCCACCATCGAGGACTTCGGCCAGGCCCGCCGGGTCAGCTCCACCAAAGACGAAACCACCATCGTCGAGGGCCGCGGCTCCGAATCCGACATCCAGGCCCGCATCAACCAGATTAAGACCCAGATCGAGGAAACCACTTCCGAGTTCGATCGGGAAAAGCTGCAAGAGCGGATGGCTAAGCTGTCCGGCGGCGTCGCCGTCATCAAAGTCGGCGCGGCCACCGAGATTGAACTCAAAGAGCGCAAGGCTCGGGTCGAGGACGCCCTGTCCGCTACCCGTTCCGCCGTTGAGGAGGGCATCGTCCCCGGCGGCGGCGTGGCCCTGGTGCGCGCCCAGCGCTCCCTGGAGGGCATCAGCGGCTTGAACGACGACGAATCCATCGGCGTCAACATCATCCGCCGCTCCCTGGAGCAGCCGCTCAAGCTGATTGTCGAAAACGCCGGCTCCGAGGGCGCGGTCGTGCTGAACGAAGTCAAGCAGCAGGCCGACGACTACGGCTACGACGCCGATATTGGCGAGTTCGGCCCCATGCTGGAGCGCGGCATCGTTGACCCGGTGAAAGTTACCCGCTACGCCCTGCAAAACGCCGCCAGCGTAGCCGCTATGGTGCTGACCACCGAGTCCATGATTACCGAAATCCCGGAGGACAAGGGCGCCGCGCCGGCGATGCCGCCGATGGATTACTAGCCGCCCGGCGGGGCCAACCCGCCCGGCCCGCTATCAGTAACCCCCGGAACCCCCAACCGCCGCCCCGATTATTCGGGGCGGCGGTTTTAATAATGCTTGCCTTGCCCGCTTTCCGCGCAACCGGAACCGGTTGCAGGATGGCATTCCCGCGCCCTTTCCACATTCATTCCCGCGCCCTTTCTACATTCATTCCCGCCCTCTCTACCGTCCTTCCCGCCCTCTCTACCGTCATTCCCGCCCTCTCTACCGTCATTCCCGCCCTCTCTACCGTCATTCCCGCGTAAGCGGGAATCCAGTGGTTAATGGCCGAGGCTGCGGCGTCATAAGCCAGTACCGTCGGGATTCCCGCTTACGCGGGAATGACGGTAGAAGTGACGCCGCCGCCACCCCTCCGCTCATCCTGAAACCTGCTGAAGGATGGGACGGACGGTAGAAAAAGCCGAAAATTCCGCCAAAAAATTTCGAATAAACCCCTTTACATCCCCCAAACCATAGGATAAAATTTTCGCGCTCGAGGCCGAAATTTGCTGAGGCAAATTTCGGCCTCGAGCCCTTCTTTATTGAGCTTTGGGGCCTTTGGGGGAAACTCCTTATGCCCAAGCTCTTGGCCGTCAGCATCCTCCTGTTCCTGCTACTGGGCGCCGGTTATGGCCTTGCCACTATCCAAGCGGCCCGGTCGATCCCCTGGGACTGTTCCGACTGGCAAGCCTTTGCCCATGACGACCGCACTACGTCCATCCTGGAATCCCTGGCCGAAAACCGGGGCAAGACCCTCTACTGCGGCATCGACCAGTCCGATACTTTCAGCAAGGCCGAAACCTGGCAGGCCGGCAAAGACCGCAACGAACGGGACGATACCATCTATTCCGGGGAACGCGGCATTTTCCGCGGTTTCATCGCCGCCCAGGAGGGCTGGTTGACCGACGGGGAATCCGGGATTACCGGCGTTAGCCGGGATCGCATTTTTGAGTTTCCCCGGGAGGAAAAGCGGCGGGTTAAGCGGGTCAAACGGATTAGAGTCGGCAGTGGCGCGGCGGATGCCGATACCTGCATGACGGATTTGGCGGCGGGGCGGATGCCCGGCAACCTGCTTTGCAGCGATTGGGGCGGCTGGAGCGTCTATGACACCGACCGCCTCGCGCGCTACCGGCAGGCCCGGCATATTCGGGTCGGCATCGGCGGCGCGCCTATCCGCTGGGAAATGGACTGGCGGACGAGCGCACTGATGCGCCGGAATCAGTATGGCCAGCGCACGGCCGCGGGTACGGCGACGACCATTACGCCGGAGCAATGGATGACGCAGGCGGAAGCGGCGGCGGTCAGCGCTTGCCGTTCCCGGGGCGCCCGGTATGTGGCCGGCAGCGCCGATTTCGACCGCGGCCACAATGCTAACCGCGGCAGCGGCAACGAATGGCACGGGGACCACCTGGGCTGGTTTTACGATAACGAGCAACATTCCACGAATATGAACCAGTATCGCGCCCGGGCCCGGCAAAGCCGCGCCTGGACGGCTACCTGCAAGAAAACCATCCGCCGCACCCGTTAGCGGCGGGGGCGGCGGTCCGCTCATCCTGCAACGGAGTTCAGGATGACCCTGCAACGGAGTTCAGGGTGAGTGGACAAGGGGATGTCCCTCCGCGCGTAGTAGAGGAATCCCCAATCCCTCAGGGCAATTGCATATTAAACTTTTGGTATAATCTACATTGCATTTCGTGATATTACTCTGCAAGCGATTCCTCGAATGGACGGGAATCGGGCAGATTGAGCGCAATTTTTCCCGGGATGAGCCGTGTTTTCCCGCCGCGAGTTCTCTTTGCGGAGAATTCAGTCTGCGAAAAATCCTTGAAAGTCGAGCAGACCGAATTTTACGAGTTAAAATGCAATTGCCCTGCCCAATCCCTCAACAAAAATGACCTTTCCCCCAATAACTGCTAAAATGCTCCTCAAAAATCCCCGGGAGCGTCAACTTTGCCCGCCAACAAAGTTTATACTTCCCCCGCCGCCGCCTTGGCCGACTTGTCCGATGGCGCGGCTATCCTGCTGTCCGGCTTTGCCGGGAGCGGCGCGCCGGCTGGTCTGCTGCAAGCCCTGATTGACCGCGGCGTCGGCGGCCTTACCTGCATCTACGCCCACGCCGGCCCGGAAACGGCCGAGCCTTATGCCGCCGTATCCCGCCTGGTCGCCGCCGGCCGGGTTCGCAAAATCATCTCCCCTATGCCCTTCCCGCCGGGCCAGGGCGGCGTTATTCAGGAAAGCTGGCAAGCCGGCGAGCTGGAAATGGAAATCCTCCCCCAAGGCATCCTGGCCGAGCGGTTGCGGGCCGCCGGGGCCGGCTTGGGCGGCGTCTTTCTGCCTACCGCCGTTGACACCCGCTTCGAGCCGGGATTGGAAAAACGCTCTTTCCCGACGGGAGACGCCCTGCTGCACTTGCCGTTGCCAGCCGACTTTGCCCTGCTCAAAGCCGCCGTTGCCGACACCCTGGGCAGCGTAATTTACGCCGGCAGCGGCCGCAACTGGGGGCCGGTTATGGCTATGGCCGCCCGCATCGCCATCGCCGAAGCCGACTCCATAGTAGAACCCGGCGGCCTGGATCCGGAAGCCATCATCACCCCGGGCATTTTCATCAATCGCGTCGTTGCCGGCCAGTAGTTAATGGCTTTCCCTTCCCTTGCCAGATATTCGTCCTTCAACAAGTTCAGGATGAACGGAGCGAATATCCGGCAAGGCAAAGAAACCCGTTGACCGGCCGGATAGAAAGAGAATCGTTATGCCGTCAATATCGGAGGAACTGACCATTGCCCGCCGCGCCGCGCGGGAATTGCGGCCCGGCTCGGTCGTTGCCCTCGGCCCCGGCTTGCCCGGCCGGGTGCCGGCGGTACTGCCGCCGGATGCCCCGGTGCAATTCCTGTCGGAAAGCGGCGTCTTGGGCTATGCGCCCCCGGCCGGCGGCAACCACCCGGCCGCCGCGCCGGTTCTAGATTCGGACGGCCAGCCGGCCGCCCGGACGCCCGGGGCCGCCCTGCTCAGCAGCGTTGACCTGGCGGCAATGCTGCGCGGCGGCTATGGGGATACGGCGATTATCCAGCCCTTTCAGGTCAACGCCGCCGGCGATTTTATCCATTGGACTACGGCGGCCGCCCCCGGCTTGTTTCCTCCGGGTAATGCTGTTGACCTGGCGGCCGGGGCCCGCCGGGTTATTGCGGTGCTGCCGCATACCGGCGCTGATGGCCGTCCCAACCTCGTATCCAATGCCTTGCCCCTGGCCGACGGCCGCCGTTGCATTGACCTGATAATTACTGATGCGGCCGTTATCCGGATTGACCAAACCGGCTTTGTCCTCCTGGAAACCGCTCCCGGCTGGACGGCGGAATCCGTAGCCGCCAGCATCGCCGCCCCCTTGACCCTGGCCCCGGATTTGCGGGAAATGCCCCTCGACCCGCCGGATTTTGCCGCCGCGATCCCGTCCAGCAAAGTCTATCCCGATGGCGCATCCGCCCTCCACGACCTGAACGCCGGGGCCACGGTGATGATTGACGGCTTTGGCGGCCCCGGCGGAATGGCCCACTATCTGCTGGTCTCCCTGCGCGACAAAGGTACCGGCGGCTTGACTATCATCAGCAACACCGCCGGCATTGCCCGCTCGGTCAACTTTGGCACTCCGCCCGGCCGCCTCGCCATTGACCACTCCATCCTTATTGACAACGGGCAGGTCGCCAAGGCCATTGCCACCTACCCGGTTTCCCCCTCAGCCTCCCGGCCCAGTTCCTTTGAGCTGGCTTACCGCCGGGGGGAAGTGGAGTTGGAACTGGTGCCGCAGGGCACTCTGGCGGAACGGCTGCGGGCCGGCGGGGCCGGCATCGCCGCCTTTTACACCCCCACCGGCGTTGGCACTTTGATTGCTGAGGGCAAGGAAACCCGTACCATCGACGGCAAGGAATATCTGCTCGAGACCGGGCTGCAAGCCGACTTCTGCCTGATTCGCGCCTATAAAGCCGACACCCGGGGCAACCTGATTTATAAAGGCACTTCCCGCAACTTCAACGCGGTAATGGCCCCGGCCGCCCGGATTGCCATTGTGGAAGTGGATGAAATCGTTGCCCCGGGAGAATTGGATCCGGAGCTGATTGTTACCCCCGGCGTCTATGTGGATCGCATTGTCCGGCGGCCGGCCGACTTTTCCGCCTACGAATAAGGAGCCAAGCATGATCGCTGAAAAAGAACGCCTCGCCCGGGAAGTGGTAGCGATGCGCGTCGCCAAAGAGCTGCCGGACGGCGGCTATGTCAATCTGGGCATTGGCATCCCTACCCTGGTTTCCAACTTTATCGCCGCCGAAAGCGTGGTCTTTTACCACAGCGAAAGCGGCGTGCTGAACTGCGGCCCCCTGGCCGAGGAGCCGGAGCAGGATATTGACCTGATTAACGCCGGCGGTCAATTCCTGCAACCCGTTCCCGGCATGGCCTTTTTCAGCACCGTCGACGGCTTTGCAATGATCCGCGGCGGCCATGTGGATGTTACCGTGCTGGGGGCGCACCAGGTTTCGGCCCGCGGCGACCTGGCGAACTGGATGCTGCCGGAGCGCGGCGTGGGCAATATCGGCGGCGCTATGGATTTGGCCGCCGGGGCCAAGCAGGTCATCGTGGCGATGGAACACACCGACCGCCAGAACAACCCCAAAATCGTCCCGGAATGTACCTATCCCATCACCGGCAAAGGCTGCGTTTCCCTGATTGTCACCGATATTGCCGTAATGCAGCCCACCCCGGAGGGCCTGCTCCTGCTGGAAACCGCCCCCGGCTGGACGGCGGCCGAAGTCCAGCAACTAACCGCCGCCCCCCTGCTGGTCTCCCCAGCCTTGAAAGAATATGAACTGTAAAAGCGCCGGGAAACTTCCCGGCCATAGAACCGTCCTTCCCACGCCCGGCAGGGGTGATGGCGGGGCGGGTAGGGGCGGCGGATTAGCAGCGGCCGGTTTGCGCCGCCGCCCAACGGTGTTCGGAAAGTTGAAAGCAGGGAGGTTTGCTATGGTCCGCCGCCGGTTGCGGGATTCTTTGGATGCGGCTACGCGCCGGGCGCAGGAAGCCGGGGAAGCGGCCAAGGCCGCCGCCCAGGAAACGGCTGAAAAGGTCGGGGAAGCCGCCGTTACTTCCTCGGAAAAGGCGGCCGAGCTGACGGTTGCCGCCACCGGATTGGCCCGGGGCGCAACGCAGGATTTTCTGGCCGGCACCGCGGCCTTTGCGGCGCAGTTGCAGCAAATTCCGGGAGAGGTCTGGGACAAGCTGCTGCCGGAGTGTCCGGTGCCAATGTTCATCCTGCCCACCGGCGCCGACCCGGAGGATTACGCTCTGGTCTTTCAGTTCGCTGCGGTCTTTGACAATCTGAAGTCCGGCGTTTTTATGCAACCCAAGCTGGAAGCCTGGGCGGCCCGGGCCGAGGGTTGGGATGTGGCGCGGCTGAGCGCGGAACTCAAACGGGAGTTCACCCGGCAGTTTGACGCCTACCAAGAGGAAATGACCCACTCCGGGGAAGTTGACATTACGCAACTGGAAGGGCAGTTGCAACGGCAATCCGCGGCGATGGCCGGGCAGTGGAACGAAGCGGCTCCATCGCTGGTTAAAGCGCCGCTCCAAGCCGGGTTGGCTTGTCTGATGCTGAATCCGCTAACCGGGGCGATTACTTGGCCGGCGTCGGCGGTCTATTGCGGTTTGGCCCTCTACAACGGGCATAAGGGTTTCAAGATGCTGTCGGATTGCCTGCGGTTAAGGTCGCAGCGGGGGGCAACGGCGCGGGAGTTGCGGCAGCGGGAACGGGAGTTGCAGGAGTTGGAAAGGGAGTTCGACAGCAAAAACGAAACTTTCCAACGGGCGGTCGGCAACATTGAAATTAAGACCCATCCCCAACTGCGGGACTTGTATGGGCTTATTTGCGAGTGCGAGGGAATAGCAGCGCCGGCCGACGGCAACGCTACCCCTTCCGAGGAAGTTCCCGATGCCCGGCCGTACTGGGAAAACCGGTATTTCCTGGAGAAGTTGCCCGTGCCTTACCGGAAGTTGCTGGCGGCGGTGTAGGGGCGTTTTGCCCCTAATCCGCGCTACTTGCCGGCCAACTTTTCCAGCTCTGCGTTGACCAGTTTCCACCTCCAGCGCATCGGCTCGCCCAAGCCGGGTACGCCGCCGCAAGTCCACTTCCGGGGACGGATCTGGAAAACAGGCTTTTTCAGGCCCTGGGCGATTTTGACTTCCTTCGCGACGCCATCGGCGTTATGGGTATCCGGGCCGACCAGAACGACCACGAGGTCGCACTTCTTGATTTCAGCCCGGGCTTTGGCTTCCCACTCGTGGCTCAGATACGGCTCTTTGAGGGAGCGGTTATAGACCCGGTGCGAGGTAATAAGGGTTTTGGCTTGTCCGTAAAAATCGCCCCGGAGCTTCTTATCCTTGTCGAACTCGAAGCTGGCAAAAATGTTCAGCTTGGGCATAGGCCGACCTCCTCAGTTGCGGGGTGAGTTAACCGTAACGCGGAATAGCCGGCTTGTCAACCCGCCATCCCTCCCGCCGGGCTTTTTAATTTTCCGCGCCGATACTGGTATTTCCGCATATCTGAAAGATCCACCCCCATTTGACTTACCACCCCCGGCGTGGCAAAATGGTTCCAGCCGCTGACCCAAGGAGCAGCATAATGTCCGATGACTTGGTAATTGCCGGGAAAAAGTTCCATTCCCGCCTGATTGTCGGCACCGGCCGCTACCGCACCAACGAGGAAATGGTGGCGGCCATCGCCGCCGCCGACGCCGCGATGGTGACCGTGGCCATCCGCCGCCTCAACCTGGAGGATCCGACGGAAAAGACCATCCTCGACTATATCGACTGGGCGCGCTATCCCATCCTGCCCAACACCGCCGGCTGCGCCACGGTCGCGGAAGCCCTGTTCGTCGCCCGCCTGGGCCGGGAAGTCGCCAAAACTGACTTCGTGAAACTGGAAGTCATTCCCGACCCCAAATATCTCTTTCCCGACCCGGCGGCTACCCTGGAAGCGGCCCGGCTGCTTATCGCCGAGGGTTTTATCGTCCTGCCCTACATCCACGCCGACCCGGTGCTGGCCCGCCGACTGGAGGAGGCCGGCTGCGCCACGGTGATGCCGCTGGGCTCGGCCATCGGCTCCGGCCAGGGCATCCACACCGTCGAGGAAGTGCGGATTATCATTGAGCAGGCCCAAGTGCCGGTGGTAGTGGACGCCGGTTTGGCCGTCCCCTCCGACGCCGCCAAAGCCCTGGAAATGGGCGCCGCCGCCGTGCTGGTCAACACCGCCATTGCCCAGGCCCAGGATCCGGCCCTGATGGCCGATGCTTTCCGCCAGGGCGTAGCGGCCGGGCGGCAGGCGTACTTGGCCGGCCGCATCCCCCAGCGGGCTTACGCCGCCGCCAGCAGCCCCACCGCCGATATGCCGCAGCCGGCGGCGGCCGGCAGTTAATCCCTTGCGCCCGGCCCTGCCTTATCTCTGCCTGGTCCTGGTTACGGATCGGCGGGTTGGGAATGGGGATACCCTGCCGGAGCGGGTCGCCGCCGCCGTAGCCGGCGGGGTGGATTTAGTGCAGTTGCGGGAAAAGGATTTGCCCGGCGGCCCACTGCTGGAACTGGCCGGTACCTTGCGGGAAAGGATTGGCAATCGCGCCTTGCTGCTGGTCAATGAACGGGTAGATGTGGCCGCCGCCCTGCCCGCCGCCGGGGTGCAGCTGGGCGAGGCGGCCTTGCCGGTAGCCGCCGCCCGCCGGATCCTGGGGCCGGATGCCTTGATTGGCCGTTCCGTCCATTCCCTGGAGGGGGCCAAAGCGGCCGTAGCCGCCGGGGCCGACTTTCTGGTAGCCGGCACAATGTACGCCAGCCGCAGCCATCCCGGAGAGCCGCCGGCCGGCCCGGCATTGATTAGCCAAATCGCCGCCGGGACGAATGTACCGGTTATCGGCATCGGCGGCATTACCGCCGCTAATGTGGGCGTGGTGATGCAGGCCGGGGCCGCCGGCGTAGCGGTAATAACCGGCATTCTGGCCGCCCCGGATCCGGAACGGGCCGCCGCCCAACTGAAAGCGGCCATGCGCGCCGCCCTGACCTGAGGGATACTGTTATGGCGGAAACCATCAACCTGATCGTCAACGGCAAAGCCCGGGCCGCCGAGGCCACCGACCTGGAATCCTATCTCCTTTCCTTCGGCCTGAACCTGCAATTCCTGGCCGTGGGCTACAATGGGGAAGTGCTGAAAAAGGAAACCTTTGCCCAAGTGCGGCTGCGCGATGGGGATACCCTGGAAATTGTCCGGCCGGTGGGCGGCGGCTAATGGCCTTTCCCGCCGCCGACCTGGATTCCCGGCTGCTGGCCGTAATGCGGGCTAACCCGGAAAAGACCGCCGCTTGGCTGCGGGAGGAACCCGGCAGTTGGGGCTTTCTGGCCGGCCAAGCCGTCCGCGCCCTCCGCCAGGAAACCGGCCGCCCCTTGACCGACCCGGAACGCCGCTATGTGTGGCATCGCCTCTGGCAGCTTTTGTCCCAACTGCGGGAATCCCTGGAATCGACGGATGGGTAACTATGGACGCTCCCGAAATCACCCGAATCTGGCACGACCTCCACTACCGCCACACTACCCCGGAAAGCCATCCCAAGCTGTGGCGGCCCTTTCTGGAAATTGACCCCCTCAATCCGGGCAATCGCGTGGCCGGCCACATCCAGATTGTCGGCGGCGACGAATACGGCGCCTTGTCCATTACCGAGGTCAACGGCCGCCCGGCCCCGCAGTTCATCAGGGTTACGCCCAAGGCCGCCTATCCCTTTCACAAGGGCGGCGAATGGGTGCTGTACGGCGCCCAGGAGGTGGAATCCTACCTGAAAATCGACGGCACCAATATCTGCCAGTACGCCTACCAGGACGCTGACGGCCGTCCCTTTACCACTTTCAAGCTGCGGACACGCCCCTTTATGTCCCCCCACTTCCTGAACCTGCTGGAGCGGGCTTGGGAACAGTACCCGGCGGTGCAGCAGCGGCAATTGCAGCCTAACGAAGGGCTGGCCTATGAACTCTACGGCTACGAAAATCGTATGCTGATCCGCTACGACCAGCCCATCGACCTGGCTCTGCTTTTTGGCCGGGACGCCGCCGGCAACCTGTTGTCGCCGCAGCCGGCACATCCCCTCTTTGCCGGCTTGGATTGCCCGGTTGCCGAGCATCGGACTATCGCCTTGAGCGGCGATTTGACCGACGCCTATCGCCAGCGGCAGCAGGAAATCAGCGCCCGCCTGGTGCGCCTGGAGGATGAATACTTTGCCGGCGAGGAGGGGGAAATGCTCTATGTCCGCTTTGCCGAGGGCGCGCGGACGGAACCCGGCGAATTTACCCGCCTGATTAAACTCAAGCCCCCGGAAATCGAGGAAATCCATTGGGCCAGCGACTATGTGCCGCGGGAGGAACTGATGGCCGTGGCCCGCAATGTCTTTGAGGTCTCCGACGACCCGGAAGTCGCCGATATGGTGCAGCTGTTGGCTGAGGATTGGACCGACGACCAGATTGGCCGCTCCCTGGACACCATCGAGCGGGTGCTGATCGCGGCCAAGGAACGCCGCGCCTTTCAGGAGGAAGTGCTGGCGGTTTATGCCCAACTCCACGCCCCGGACGCTTTCCGCACTGACCGGCCCGCCGTTATGCGCGCCATGAGCCAGCGTTTCCCCAAAACCATGATGTCCCGCGTCTATGCCGTCCTGGTAGAACGCGGCTACGGCTAGAAGTCAGCCCGGCCCGGATATGCCGTCATACCCGGCTGCCCTACCGTCATTCCCGCGCAAGCGGGAATACGGATTCAAACATGGATAGACAGGATAAACAGGATTCTTATATCTGATTAGAACGGTATTGGCGGTCAATAACCGTTCTACAGATACCCAAAATCCTGTTAATCCTGTCTATCCATGTTTGAATCCGAAAATCACGCCAAAAAATTTTTCGAATTCACCCCTCACCCCCCTTGCAATTCCCCAAACCTGTGGTATAGAATAAACACAAGTCAAGGCCGAATCGCCAAGGCGATTCGGCCTTGACTTGTGTTGGGGCCTCCCGGAGGTCCCTTATGCCCCAGTTCTTTCCCCAGTTTCTCATCACGGGTATCGCCCTTTTCCTACTGCTGGGCGCTGCCGGTTACGGCATCGCCACCATCCAAACCCGTTCCATCCCCTGGGACTGCGCCGACTGGCAAGCCTTTGCCCACGCCGACCGCACTACTTCCATCCTCGAGTCCCTCGCCGCCAATCGCGGCAAGACCCTCTACTGCGCCATCGACCAGTCCGACACCTTTACCAAGGCCGAAACCTGGGCGGCCGGCAAAGACCGCAACGAGCGCGACGACACCGTCTATCAGGGCGAGCAAGGCCGCTTCCGCGGCTTTATCGCCGCCCAGGAGGTCTGGCTGACCGACGGAGAATCCGGGGTCACCGGCCAGTCTATCGACCGCATTTTTGAGTTTCCCCGGGAGGAAAAGAAACGCCGCCGCTATAAGAACCAGTACCTGCGCAACGTGATTCCGGATCGGCCAGAAGGCGCGCAGACTTCCATGAATTGGGTCTGGTCGGATTTCGGGCCGGAAGCGAGCAGCACGACTTCCCAGGTAGCCGCGCAGACTGCGGCGGAGGGTGTCTATGTTGCTCCGACCGGCGCGGAATTGCGGCGGCAGGCGCTGACCAACAACGTATGGCTGGATAACACCGACACGGGCATGAACGTCAACGAGCTTTGCGTCAGTAGGGGGTACCAAAGGGCGGCCAACGTCGACCCGTACTTGAATCTGACGGGATTTAACTACTCAAACCGTTCGTCTGGAGGAACGTACTACTCCAGGGCGCAGCGCGGCATACTGTTCCGCGGCGGCGCGGATTGCGTCCGCCGGGTGCGGCGGTAGGCCGGGCCGGCATCCCCGGCGGCTACGCAACAAAATCCCCGGCCGGCGAACTGCCGGCCGGGGGTTTCTGTTGCCGGTCGGCCCGGATTGTCGCTTGCCCTTTGCCCCCCCCAGCGGTTATCCTAAGCAACAGCAAAGCCGCCCTTTCCCCAAACTGGACTCCGGAGGCGCATTGTGGTTCAAGAGCATAGCATTGCTGACCGGTTGCCCGGCGACCTGACCCGGCCGCTGACCCTGCCGGCCCGGATTAAGCTGGAATCCTTGGCCGATGACCGGCTGCGGGTGAAAGCGGCTATTGAGGTGGCGGTATTTGAGACCGAGGGTCTTATCGTCGCCGAAGCTGAGGAGCTGTACGAATGCGGCGACGGCGCTAACCCGGGCGAAGCCGTCGCCGACCTCCAGTACGCTATTGCCGACCTTTACTTTACCCTGGCGGCGGAGCCGGGCAACTTGGGCCAAGGATTCCGGCAAGTCTGGCAAATTCTGCAAACCAAAGTCGAGCCGGTATGACGCCCCGGGAGTTTGACCAGCTGATCCAAAAATTCGGTATGACGGTAACGGAGGGCGGCAGCCACCGCAAAGCCGCGCTCTACTACGCCGGAAAACCCGTTGTCCGCACTCTCCGCTCCCGCAGCCCCCGCGAGTTCACCCACCACAAGGTACGAACTCAATTGCGGCTGAGCGAGACGCAATTGCAAGACGCCCTCCGCTGCACCTTGGGGTTGGACGACTACATTGCCCTCCTGAGGGATAAGGGGCATATTTAGAGGGAAAGCCGCCCCTGATCCCTTTGATAGTCAGCCCAAGCCGCACCCCCGGCAAGCAACCGCCGGATTCCCCCTTTCGGGGGAATGACGGTTTCTATATTAGGCGGCCCCGCCCCCCGTTCATACCATTACCGCCGCTTCCAGCGAATTGATGGGCGGCAGGTATTCAATCATCAATTCCCAGCGGTCGCCGCCGTCCCGGCTGTAGAAAATCTGCCCGCTGGTCGTGCCGACATACACCCCGGCCGGCTCCATAGTATCGGTCGTCATCCCTTCCCGCAGGGTGTGCAGGTAGGCATTTTTCTGCGGCAAGCCCTGGGTCAGGGCTGTCCAGCTTTCGCCCCCGTCCCGGCTGCGGAACACCCGAAACTTGGCATCGCTGACATAACGCAGACCGCCGCCCACTTCATCCTTGGTCGCCGCATCCTCCGGCACTACGAACAGCGTATCCGGGTCATGCCAATCCAACCCCAGCCCAAAGCCGAACCGGGAGGGCAAATCCCCGCTAATATCCCGCCATTCCCGGCCGCCGTTGTCGCTGCGATAGACGCCACAGTGGTTCTGCTGATACAGCAAATCCGGCTGCAAGGGATGGGACAGCAGCTTGTGAGGGCATACCCCCCATTCCGGGTAGCGATTGCCCGGGTCAAAATCGGCGCGCACCCCCTTATTGGCCGGCTGCCAGCTTTCCCCGGCGTCCTCAGTGCGGAAAACCCCTACAGCGGAAATGCCCACCCACATCCGGCCGGCTTGCTTTTGATCCATAGCGATGCTGTGCAGGCACAGGCCGCCCAAGCCGGGCATCCACCCGGGACGGGTAGGATGTTGGGAAAGGCCGCTTACTTCCTGCCAGCTGACCCCGTCATCCGCGGATTGGAACAAGGCCGCCGGCTCCACCCCGGCGTACAGAGTTCCCGGTTCGGTATCCCGTCCCGGCGCAATGTGCCACAGCCGATTGACCGTCGGCCCCGCGCCCTCGGCATTTTCGCCATTGCCGGCAAAGCGCGGCTGCGCCGCCGCCGGTTCCCAACGGCCGCCCAAATCCTGGCTGAACTCCACTTGCGGCCCGAACCACATACTGTTGGTGGCGGCGAACAGCCGGCCGCCACTGCGGGCGTCATAGGTCAGATGAAAAACATCGCTGCCGGGAATGTAAGGGCCGTGCAGCCGCCACTCTTTCCGGCGCGGCGCGCTGTGCAGGATAAAAGCCCCTTTGCGCGTGCCGACCAGCAGCAGCAAATCGCCCCGGCGGGCCGTGATTCCCTCGGTCATCGGTATTGCCTCCTCAAATGCGCCTAATGGCGGCGGATTTTGTCCCGGCCGCCATTGTAGCGATTAAGGAGTCAAAATTACCTTGCCGTGACTGCCCCGATTTGCCAGATGTTGTTGCGCTTGGGCCGCCTGCGCCATAGGCAGCGTCCGATCCACTACCAGCCGCAGTTGCCCCCGGGCCAGCAGGTCAAAGATTTCCGCCATCGCCGCCGGATGATCCAGCCGGCCCTGCGGCGACCGCCCCATACTGAACCCGATGACGGTGCGGTTGGCGGCAAAGATTTCCGCCGCCGGCAAAGCCGCCGCCGTGCCCGAGGCATTGCCGTAGGAAATCAGCTTGCCGTAAGACGCTACGCAGCGCAGGCTCTTTTCCAGGGTCGGGCCGCCCACGCATTCCAGCAGCAACTCCACCCCCTTGCCCTCGGTCAGCTGCCGCACTTCCTCCTCAAAATCCTGGGCGGCGTAGTTGATGGTTTCGTCAGCCCCCAAGGAACGGGCCAAATCCAGCTTTTCGGTGGTGGACGCCGTAGTGATGACCCGCGCCCCCCAAGCCTGGGCCAGTTGGATGGCTACCGTGCCAACCCCGGAGGCCCCGGCTTGAATCAGTACGGTATCCCCGGCCTGCAACTGGCCCCGGGTTTTCAGCAGATGATAGGCGGTCAGGAAAACAATGGGCATCCCGCCGGCCTGCACCGGGTCAATGCTTTCCGGGTAAGGAAACACATAGTTGGCGTTTATCGCCACATACTCGGCCTGGCCCTGCGGCCCCATTCCCATCACCCGCTGCCCTACCGCCAAGCCGGTTACTTCCGCGCCCAGCTCGACAATGACGCCGGCGGCTTCCAAGCCCAGGGTCGCCGGCAGGTCGGGGCCGGGATAGTTGCCCTGCCGCCGCATAATGTCGGCGTAGTTCACCCCGGCGGCGTCCACCTGGATTAAGACCTGCCCCGGCCGCGGCCGCGGTTCCGCCGTATCCGTCCACTGCAAAACTTCCGGCCCGCCGAACTGCTCAATCCTGACCGCTTTCATCCCTCAACTCCGCCTTAAACTTGCTCTACTTAACCGTCCTTCCCGCGCAAGCGGGAATCCAGAGGTTGCTTGCTGAAATTGCGGCATTGTAAGCCGGGCCGTTCTGGATTCCCGTTGTCCCGGGAAGGACGGTTTCTATATGTGGTTGCCTGTTACCCCTGCCCCCGCAACTGCGGAGACTCCAGCACTTCCGGGTTAATTACCCGCACCGGCTCCCCGGCGGCGTATGCCCGAATATCCTCAATAACGCCGGCGTAAAAGGCCCGGTAGCCCTCCTCGGTTACATAGCCCAGATGCGGCGCCAGGATGGTGTTTTCCCGTTGCAGGAAAGGATGGTCGAGGGGTAGCGGCTCCACATCAAAGGTATCCAGAGCGGCCCCGGCAATGCTTCCCTGTTGTAACGCCTCGATCAACGCCGCTTCCTCGACAATCGGCCCCCGGGAAATGTTGACCAGATAAGCGGTGGGCTTCATCAACCCGATTTCCCGCCGCCCCACCAAGCCCCGGGTGCGGTCGCTCAACCGCAGATGCACCGAGGCAATATCCGCTTCCCGGAACAGGGTATCCTTATCCACCAGCGTGGCCTGACATTCCGCCGCCCGTTCCGCCGTCAAATTCTGACTCCAGGCAATCACCCGCATATCAAAGGCATTGCCCACCCGCGCCATCCGCCCGCCGATATGCCCCAAGCCGATTAAGCCCAGGGTCTTGCCTTTCAGCCCCACGCCCACGGTCGTTTGCCAGTGGCCGGCCCGGGTCAGCCAATCCTCTTGGGGGATTTTCCGCAGCAGGCCGATAATCAGCCCCCAAGTCAGTTCGGTAGGCCCTTCTCCGGCCCCGCCGGTGCCGCAGACCAAAATTCCCAAGTCCGTGGCGGCCTCGGTGTCAAAGGAGGCGTTGCGGGCCCCGGTGGTTATCAGCAGGCGCAACTCCGGCAGGCGGGACAAGACCGACCGGGGAAAGGCCGTCCGTTCCCGCATCCCCACGACCGCCTGAAAGCACTGGAGCCGCGTGGCCAGCTCGTCCTCGTCAGCCAGGTGGTCGCGGAATATGGTCAACTCGGAATCCGGCGGCAGGGTATCCCAATCGGCCATTTGCCGGGCTACCCCCTGGTAGTCATCCAATACGGCGATTTTCACGATAGCTGCTCCTGGGGCGGGGGCCGGGCCGCCGCCCATTGTTGATTGCGGAATTAACCGGCTTGGGCGCCGGCTCCGCCGGTTTCATACTCTCAATCCACTCATCGAGGTTGAACCCGGTATGCTGCACGGCGGCCAGGAATACATTGGCGGCGGCTTTGGCATCCTCCAGGGCATGGTGATGACGGAAAGGATAGCCAATCTTGCGGCAGAGGTTAGCCAGGTTGTAACCCCGATGGCCCACTTCCGGCCAGGTATGGCGGGCCAGCAGGGCGGAATCCAGCCAAATCCACTGTTCAGGGAGGGTCAATTGCCAGCGCTCGGCGGCCTGCTGCAAACTGACCCGGTCAAAGGGGGTGTGGGATACCAATACCGGTGAATTGGCCCGGCGGATAAAGCGGACAATCTCCGGCAGGACTTCGGGAAACTTCCTTTTCCCTTGCACATCCCGCTCCGTGAGGCGGTGCACGGCAATGTTTTTCGGCTCAAATTCGGCGGCCGGATCCACCAGGGAATACCATTGGGATTGGAGCCGGCCCCCGGTATAGGTTGCCAAGCCGATGGCGCAGATAGTGGATTGGTCGCGGTTGGCCGTTTCCACATCAATGGCGGTAAAGGCAGCGCCGCCGGGTTTGTCGGCGGCCAGAGGACGGCCGCAATCCGGGCAGCGCCGGACGCCGGGTCTGACGGTTCGCTGGCAGTTAGCGCATAGCATAAGGGCTGCTCCTGATCCGATTATAGTATCGGCCTATTGGAAAGCCGGGGCCACTTCCTTGGCAAAGATTTCCAGACTCCGCATTACCTTGTCCCGGGGAATCAGCCGGCCGGGATTCAGCTCGGCGATAAAGCCGTTCAACCCCAATTCCCCTTGCAGATAGGCAATGCGCTCGGCCAGGGTCTTGGCCGAGCCAAAGGCTACTTTGGTTTCCAGCATCTGCTCAAAGGTCAAGCCGGCCAACTGCTCGCTCCGGGCCTGGCGGGCCACGGCCGGATCGCCGGCGGCGGCCCGGTAAAGCTCCCCCATCTGATTAAAGTAAGCGCGGATACTTTCCGCCGGCTCCTCGATCGCCGCCTTTTCCGTTTCCCCGGCGTAGGTGGCAACCCGCAGGGATACATCCCCGTCTCCGGGATGGCCGGCTTCCTGCCAGGCCCGCCGGTATTCTTTGATACAGGCGCTCAACTCCGGCACATCCATCGCCCGCAAGCCGACAAAGATGGGCATCCCCCGCTGCCCCATCCGGGGAAAGGTATCCTCCGTAGTGGCCGCCACCCGCAACGGCGGATGCGGCAAAGTATAGGGCTGCGGGGCGACATGGGCATTTTCAATCTGAAAATACTCGCCATGATAGGAAAAGGGTTCCCCTTTCCACGCCGCCAGCACCACATCCAGGGCTTCCTCAAAGCGGCCGCGGCTTTCGGCGTAAGGCACGCCATAAACATCATAGGCCCGGGGAAAAGCGCTGCGCCCGATGCCGAAATCAAAGCGGCCCTCGGCAATCTGATCCACCGTCGCCATTTCCTCGGCGAGGCGCAGGGGATTTTGCAACGGCAGCACCGATACGGCGGTGCCGACCCGCAGCCGCCGGGTGCGGGTAGCCACCGAACTGGCAACTACCGCCGGCGCCGACAGCACGGAACGGGTGGGGGCAAAGTGAATCTCCGACAGCCACGCCTCATCCAGACCCCACGCCTCGGCGGCATCCACCAGGGCAAAGCCCTCCTGAAAGGCATCCGCATAGCTGGCGTCATCCCGCCGCTCAAACTGAGAGAAAATCCCGAAATCCATACAGCACCTGCCCGCCGGCCGGTTTAGGATACATAATATAATAATTCCGCCCGGCTAGTTAAGCACACTGTTTTTATAGGGTCAAGTTTATTATGATTGCGGCCGGATATTTGGCTGTAGAAACCGTCATTCCAGCGCAAGCGGGAATCCAGAGTCGCGGCCTTTGGGGGATTCCCGCTTACGTGGGAATGACGGTAGGGGATTGCCCTACCGTTGCCGCCGGGATATTTGCGCCTTGGCCCGGTCAATGCTACTATTATTTTGCCAAACTACCCGGTCAAGCAAGCGCGGCCGGGCAAGGGCCGGAGGTAGGAAATGAACGACCGGGAGTATGATGTGGTCATAATCGGCGGCGGCATTATCGGCTTGTCCACCGCCATGCAGTTGTCCCGCCGTTTTCCGCAAGGCTGCCGGGTCGCCGTGCTGGAAAAGGAAAAAGAGCTGGCTATGCACCAGACCGGCCATAACAGCGGGGTCATCCATTCCGGCATTTACTACCGGCCCGGCTCCCAAAAATCCCAATTCTGCGTCGGCGGCGCCCAGGCCCTGATGCAGTTCTGCGCCGAAAACGAAATCGAGTTCGAGCAGTGCGGCAAAACCATCGTCGCCACTGACGAATCGGAATTGGGGCGGCTGGAAACCCTGTACGAACGGGGCCAGGCCAACGGCGTTCCCGGCTTGGAAATGATTGGCCCGGAACAACTGCGGGAGATCGAGCCGCACACCGCCGGGGTTAAAGCCCTCTGGTCGCCGGCCACCGGCATTATTGACTATGTCAAAGTCGCCGCCGCCTACGCCGCCCGCTTTCAGGAATATGGCGGCGACATCTACAACGATGCGGCAGTGCAGGCCATCCACGGCTTTTCCGGCGCCCTGACCGTGGAAACCCGGCGAGGCACGGTGCGGGCCAAACATCTGATTAACTGCGCCGGCCTCTACGCCGACCAGGTAGCCCGGATGATGGGCGAGGAAACCGGGGTTCGCATTATTCCCTTCCGCGGCGAATACTACACCCTGCGCCCGGAAAGCCAGCATCTGGTCAAGGGCTTGATTTACCCGGTGCCTGATCCCCGCTTTCCTTTCCTGGGCGTCCACTACACCCGCAACATTCACGGCTATGTGGAGGCCGGCCCTAACGCCGTGCTGGCCCTGGCCCGGGAGGGCTACCGCAAAAGCGATATTGACCTGGGGGAATCCCTGGGGACTTTCGCCTATCCCGGTTTCTGGAAAATGACTGCCCGCCACTGGCGCACCGGGGCGGCGGAAATGCGCCGTTCCTACAGCAAATCGGTTTTCGTCCGCGACCTGCAAAAGCTGATCCCGGAAATCCGCAACGAGGATTTAGCTCCCGGCGGAGCCGGTGTCCGCGCCCAAGCCGTAGCCGAGGACGGCGCGCTGCTGGACGATTTTTCCATCCGGCGCGGGCAGCAGGCCATCCATGTCTTGAACGCCCCTTCCCCCGGGGCCACTTCCTCCCTGGCTATCGGCGGCCATATCGTTGCCTTGGCGGTGGAATCCTTTGGTCTGGATTCCTGATTTCCGGCAAACTGGTTATTGCCCGCTGCTAATCCCCTTGTCCCCCGGAGCCGGGCATTGGTTATAATCGGTTAAGTTGACATCCAAAGGCAGCCGGCAAAGGCAAGACGCAGTGGAAACGGATTTTGACTTGGGCCCTTGGCCGCTTACTGAGGAAAAGCTGCGTCAGTATCTGGCGGCGGTCGGCGACGCCCCGGAGCTGTATTTGCAGCACGGCTTAGCGCCGCCGCTGGCCCTGTCCGCCTATGCCTTGGGCGCGTTGCTGGACAAGCTGAACCTGCCGCCGGGAACGATCCACAGTACCCAGGAGATGGCAGTTGCCGCGCCGGTGGCGATCGGGCAGGAAATCAGCGGCCGGGCTGTGTTGGAACGGCCCCGCCGCCGCGGCGGCTGGCAGTTCATCACCGTAAACTATACTTTGCAAGACAACAGCGGAGCTACAGTGCAGACCGGCAAAACCACGGTATTAGCGCCGATCGCGGATGATGATGCCGCCGGCCCGGCCGGCGCAGAATAACTTTATCCCGGAGAATTCTGGCATTGCGATGACGGAATCAGCGCAAACCGTTGACTGCCTGCCGGTCGTTGCCGAGACCATTACTCAGCAGCGGCTGGATGCCTATTGCGCCGCCGCCGGGGACTTTAACCCCCTGCATTGGGACGCCGTCTTTGCCGCCGAAACCCAATTCGGCGGCGTCATTGCCCACGGTATGCTGACCCTGGCCCTGATTGCCCGAATGATGGCCGCCGCCTATGGCCGGGACTGGCTGGAAAGCGGCCGCCTGCAAGTGCGGTTCAAGGGCGCGGCCTACCTGGGCAATCGGGTAGAAAGCCTGGGACAAGTAACTAAAAAGGAAACGCAGCCCGGCGGCCAACGGATAACCTGCGCCGTCAGCGTAGTCAACAGCGCCTCCGGGCAGGAACTGGTAGCCGGAACCGCCGCCGTCAATGTGCGGCAAGGGTAGATTCCCGGCCTTGGGGATATATAGCAAGCCGATTAGGGAATCCGCCGGCCGGCGGATTCCCGGTTAAGGAAAATTGACCTATGGAAAACCACACCACGCCGTCCCCCGTCCGAGTGGCGGTGGACGCTATGGGCGGCGATTACGCCCCGGGCGAAATAATCAAAGGCGCGCTGGCCGCCCTGGCCCGGCACGACCTCGAGCTCTTGCTGGTCGGCGATCCGGATCCGGTAGAGCGGGAATTGGCCGGTTATGATCTTGCCGGCCGGCCGGTTTCCCTAATCCCGTCGGTAGGGAAAATCGGGGATGAGGAACATCCCATGCACGCTTTCCGGCAAAAGCCGGACGCCTCCATCATCGTCGGGGCCAAGCTGCTCAAGGCCGGCCGCGCCGATGTGCTGGTGTCCCTGGGTTCCACCGGGGCCTCTATGGCTACCGCCGCCCTGGTGCTGGGCTTGATGGAGGGCTTGGAACGCCCCTGCATCGGCGGCCCTTTCCTGGGCTTGGCCCCCCGCACCGTGGTTATGGATTTGGGCAGCAATGTGGACTGCCGCCCGGCTCAGCTGGTCAGTTTCGCCGCCCTGGGCGCGGTCTTTGCCGACAAATTCCTGGGCATTGCTAATCCCCGGATCGCCCTGCTTAGCGTCGGCGCCGAGGCCGCCAAAGGCAATCGGCAGGTGCAGGAAACCTACCAACTGCTGACCAAAAGCCACCTGAACTTTGTCGGCAATGTCGAGGGGATGGATTTCTTTACCGACCAGGCCGATGTCATCATTTGCGATGGCTTTGTGGGCAACATCCTGATCAAGTTCACCGAGGGGATGGGCAGCGCCTTGGGCGGCTATCTGACCCGGCAGCTGGCGGCGCAAATGCCCCCGTCGGAACTGAACCGGGCCCTTTCCGAGTTATGGGAAACCATGAACCTGCCGCGGACGATGGGCGGGCCGCTGTTCGGCGTCAATGGCGCGGTCATCGTCGGGCATGGCTCCTCTAAAGCCGCCGGCGTAACCGGAGCCATCAACACCGCCGTGCAGTATTTCCGCCTCGGCCTGGTGGACAGTATGCGGGCCGAGTTGTCGGAAATTCACCGCCGGGGTTTGGCCGAGGCTCGGGACTGATGGCCGCCGCTCCCCTCGACGGACAGGTTGCCCTGGTTACCGGGGCCTCCCGCGGCATTGGCGCTGTCGTGGCCCAACGGCTGGCCCAAGAGGGCGCGGCCGTCGCCGTCAACTACCAGGCCTCGGAAACGGCGGCCGCTCAAGTAGTGGCGGCCATCACCGCCGCCGGCGGGAACGCCGCCGCCTTTCCCGCCGATGTTTCCCAGGAGGACGCCGCCCGGGAACTGGTCGACCGGGTAATGGCCCAGTGGGGCCGCCTTGACATTCTGGTCAACAATGCCGGCATTACCCGCGACCGCTTGCTGCTGCGGATGACGCCGGCCGATTGGGATGAAGTGCTGCAAGTGAACCTGCGCGGCGCTTTCCTTTGTACCAAGTATGTAATGCCGCACCTGATCCGCCGCCGCCAGGGACGGATTGTCAATATGTCCTCGGTAGTGGGTTTGAGCGGCAATCCCGGCCAGGCCAACTACGCCGCCGCCAAAGCCGGGCTGATTGGCTTTACCAAGGCCGTGGCCCGGGAAGTGGCCTCCCGCAACATCACCGTCAACGCCCTGGCTCCCGGCTTTATCGACACCGGCGGAATGGTCGAGCAGATGACCGCGGAGGCCCGCCAGCAGGTCCTGACCCGCATCCCGATGGCCCGTTTCGGCAGCGCCGACGATGTAGCGGAAGCGGTAGCCTTTCTCTGCGGCCCCGGCGCCGGCTACATCACCGGCCAAACCCTCACCATTGACGGCGGAATGTTGGGGTAGCCGGCGGTTACTTCCCACAGGCCGCCGCCACCGGCTTGTAAGCCGCGGCAAACCCCGCCGGGTGCCAGACTGCGGTTATGGACTCGGTAAAATCCCGGTGTATCCGCACGGTGATTTTCTCAGCACGTAGCAAGTCCCGGATGGCTTGCTCTATAGCGGGACCAACTGGCCCGGCAAGGTTAGACCTACTTGAAACCCACGATTCCGTTGAGGCGGCTTCACTGTTCACACGCCAATCTACTTCCAGAAACTCGTCAGAACCTAGATATTCTCGCCAGTTGACCAATATGACAACTATAGGTTCGTCGAAGGATGGACGGTGACAAATTACACCAATGCCGGGGTTGTCGTACGGGAACTCCAGGCTGCTCTCTGATGCCACCAACGCAGTTCCCACGACAGTGGTGTCGTCGATTGCATCTGTGAATCCTCCGGGTATCCAATTCCCGATGTCGGGCGTAGGGACAGGCGTAGCGGTAGGCGCCGGAGTAGCGGTAGGGATAGCCGTCGGCGTGGCCGCCGTGGCGCAGGCAACGGCCAGCATCAGCAGCAGGGCAATGGTCGTCATCAGGGCTAGGATGGTGGCTTTCGGGAAAAGCTGGAGCATTAGGACCCCCCTTGCAGTGGCGCAGGATGAAGGCGCTTGCTACGGTCACCTAGCCCTGGCGTGAGCTGGCAAGGGGGCAAGGGAATTCATCCTTTGCCCCATAGCTCGCCCCTGAAAGGAGAGCCAGTAGCCAAGAGACCGTAGCAACCCTAGAATAGCGAATTAAAGGAATTGTGTCAAACCGTCTTTCCCCCCTTTACATCGCCGGCGGGATTGCTTGCCATTTCGTTCTATTCGTTGTATAATAGGATCAGTTCACCGCGGCCAACTCGGGTTACCCCTATCCTGCCTGCTGACCCTACAATCAGTAGGGGTCGGGCTGAAAGTGAAAGGAGTATGGTCTTGACGACAGACAAAGCGGCCACGAGGGATCAGGTCAGGAAAATGGCTTTCGAGGGAAAGACCATTACCGACATCAGCAAAGAGCTGGGCATTAGCTATGGCGAAGCCCGGAGCTATGCTGATGATAGTTGGCGGGGTGCAAAAGCCAAGACGACGCACCGGCTGCATCGTCTTGTCGCCGAAGCGGATCCCGCCAAAAGGGAGGAGTTGGCCCAAGAGGCCATCAAGTTCGTGGATTTCCTCTATGACGGGGCGATGCACATGAAGTCTCAGGTCGACAACGCCCGCAAAGCGTTGGACCGCTAAACGGGTAGCGGCCGCCGCATCCTCGGCCGCCGATTTCCTTGCGCCGGAGTCTTTGCCATGCCCAACGCCGTCCTGGTCATTGATATGGTGCGCGGCTTTCTGGAGCCGGGGCATAACCTTTACTGCCCCGGCTACCGGGCCTTGATCCCCAACATCCAGGCCCTGCTGGAACGGGAAACCGCCGCCGGGTCGGCCGTCCTGTTCGTTGCCGACCACCACGACCCGTACGACCTGGAGTTTCAGATTTTCCCGGTGCATTGCGTCAAAGGCACGGCGGAGCCGGAAGTCATCCCGGAACTGGCCGGCTACTTGACCGGGGACAACCTGATTCCCAAGAACCGCTACAGCGGCTTTTTCAACACCGATTTGTCCCGGCGGCTGGAACGGCTGCGCCCGGACCAGGTTATCGTCTGCGGCGTCTGCACCGACATCTGCGTCCTTTACACCACCGCCGATGCCCGCAACCGGGATTATGCCGTGGCCGTGCCGGCCGACTGCGTTGCCACCTTTGACCCGGCGGCTCATACTTGGGCTTTAGGCCATCTGCAAAACATCCTGGGCGCGCGGGTGGTCTAACCGGCCCGCCCGGTGTGCTATACTGGCCGCC
Organism: Dehalococcoidia bacterium; assembly: GCA_965203435.1. Classification (GTDB taxonomy): domain Bacteria; phylum Chloroflexota; class Dehalococcoidia; order Lucifugimonadales; family UBA3495; genus CBDBCU01. The sequence goes on from CBDBCU010000006.1 coordinate 504,057, forward strand.
ACTGATCCCGCCCCGCCGCAACTGTCTAACGCCAGGGGGAGGCCGCTATGCTCTTGTACCGCTCCTACCGCTACTCCCGCTGGGACGGCTCCCAGCAGATTTTTGACCTGGACGCCAACCAGCTGATGGATCAGCTGTCCGACGAACTGCTCAAGGATGGCGACCTGCGGCAGGCGTTGCGGGAACTGCTGCGGAACGGAATGCAGAACCGGGAAGGGCAGCAGCTGACCGGCCTGCGCGACTTGATGGAGCAGCTGAAAAACCGCCGCCGCCAGCAGTTGCAGCAGCACAACATGGACTCGGTGGTGGACGACCTCAAGGAACGCCTGGAGGAAATTATCCGGACCGAACGGGAGGGCATTGACCGCCGCTTGGCCGAAGCCCGGGAGCCGGCGGCGCAATCCCCGGGAACCGACCCGGCGTTGGCGGAAAGCCTCTACAACCTGCTGCAACAGCGGGCCGACCGCAACCGGGAAAAGCTGGACAATCTGCCCCCCGGCTTGGGCGGTCAGATCCAGGAGTTGATGGAATACGATTTCATCGACCCGGAAGCCCAGCGGCTCTTTCAGGAACTCCTGGAACGGCTCAAGAGCCAGATGGCGCAAAATATGTCCCAGCAGATGCAGCAACAGTTGCAAGGGATGTCTCCGGAACAGATGGCCGCTATGCAGGAAATGATGCGGCAGCTGAATCAGATGCTGCGGGACCAGATGGCCGGCCGGGAACCGGACTTTGACCGCTTTATGCAGCAGTTCGGCCCTATGTTCGGCGACAATCCGCCGCAGAGCTTCGAGGAACTGCTGGAAATGCTGCAACAGCAGCTGGCCCAACTGCAATCCCTGTTGGACAGTATGTCTCCGGAAGCCCGCCAAGAACTGGAGGACGCCCTGATGTCCGCCCTGGATCCCGGCTTGCAGCGGGAAATGGCCGAGTTCGCCGGCCTGATGGAACAGCTGATGCCGATGGACGACCTGCGCCGTCAGTATCCCTTTCTGGGGGACGACAGCCTGACCATGGAGCAGGCTATGGAAATGATGCGCCAGTTCCAGGACTTGGATCAGTTGGAACAGGCCCTGCAGCAAGCCCTCCGCACCGGCAACCTGGATGATGTCGACCCGGAGCAGCTGGCCGAACTCCTGGGCGACGAAGCCCGCCGCGCTTGGGAGGAGCTCGACCGGTTGCAACAGCTGCTCAAAGAAGCCGGCTACATCACCGGCGACGATGACCCGCAGTTGACGGCCCGGGGCATCCGCCGCATCGGGCAAAAAGCCCTGCGGGAAGTCTTTGTCCACCTGAAAAAAGATCGGATGGGCAATCACGAACTGGATACCCGAGGGGCCGGCGGCGATTTGCTGGGCGAAACCAAACCCTACGAATTCGGCGATCCTTTTCAGCTGGATTTGCAGTCCACCGTCAAGAATGCCATCGTCCGCGGCGGGCCGCAGGTGCCGGTGCAAATCCAGCCCCAGGACTTTGAGATTTACCGCAACGAACACCTGACCCGGGCCGCCACCATCGTCCTGCTGGATCAGAGCCGCTCGATGGCTATGTTCAACAACTGGCCGGCGGCCAAAAAGGTCACTATGGCCCTCTTTGCCCTCATCCGCACCCAATACCCCCGGGATACCCTGCACGTCGTCGGCTTTTCCGACTACGCCCGGGAAATCAAAGAGGAGGACCTGGCTAAAATCACCTGGAACAGCTGGACTTCCGGCACCAATCTGCATCACGCCCTGATGCTGTCCCGCAACCTCCTGGCCAAGGAAAAGGGCGGCTCCCGCCAGATTCTGGTGATTACCGACGGAGAACCGACGGCCCATCTGGAAAATGGCCGTTCCTACTTCAGCTATCCGCCCAGCTACCGCACCGAGCTGGAAACCCTGAAAGAAGTCAAACGCTGCACCCAGGAGGGCATCGTCATCAACACCTTTATGCTGGAAAACAACTACCAGCTGGTCAACTTCGTTGACCGGATGACCCGCATCAACCAGGGCCGGGCCTTCTACAGCAGTTCGGAAAACCTGGGAGAGTATATCCTGGTGGACTATATGACCAACCGCAAAAAGCGGGTAGCGGGGTAGGCAATTCGCATACCCGGCACCACGGGAAATAGATTCGGAGGCCGCCTACCAGATGGTGGCTATGTTTGGCGATGCGGCGAGAATCGGGTCGCGCGTAATCAGCGGAGCGTTGCGAAGGAACGCCTCGGCGGCGATAAGGCGGTCGTGAATATCGGGTATCTCCGTCAGGGTGTCCAGCAACTCCGCTTGCTCCCAACCCAGGGTCGGAAACTCGATCCACTCCGCCGGCGTCAACCGCCGCCGCAAAAGAGCGGGCGGCATCGGCTGGCGCAGCTTTACCGAAACGAAATAGAGTTCGGCAACGACAATGGCGGGAACTATCAGCTTGGCGTCTCCGGCCTCAGCCCGGCGGAAAATCGTCAAGGCGTCGGCGGAAAGAAGTTGCGGCGAGGTTAGATACCACCAAAGGGCGTGAGTATCCACCACGAAAGGAGCCGGCCTACTTCGCATCGTCATTCTCGAAGGTCAAAAGCCGTCGCGCCCACATTTCGTTGACTTCCTGAAAATCCTCGTAGGTAGCCTCGGGCAAGATGCCCTTAAAGGCGCCCATCAGGGTCGTTACCGAACCCTTTTCCCGGCCCGGCGACGGCATAGCGGTCAGCTTGCCGCAGGGCCGGCCTCGGCGGGTGATGATTACTTCCTCCCCGTCCTCCAGGGTTCGCAGTATTTCACTGGCCCGGGCCTTGAACTCCCGGATTCCGTAAGTGGTCACGACGCTACCCCGTCTTTCCCAAGTTCCGCGTGGCAATTTCATTTTGCCGGCTTGTCCTTGACGTGTCAATGCCGGATTTTCCGGCATTTATCCGCAATTCAACCTCGAATTCCCTTTCCCCCGCCCCAAAAATCTGCTACCATATCCCCAACAAAACCGAATATCCCCGGATGGGCAAGGTCGGTTCCCCTAGGGGCCGGCCGGCTTTTAAGCAGTCCGGCGAGGCTGGCAAAGCGTTACCGCCCGGTTTCAGACCGCGTATCCCCACTGGGATACCGATTGTCTGCAACGCGCCGTATCCCCTTGCCGCCACGGCAAGGGGTATTTTGTTGCGGAACGGCGGGATACCGGAAAGCCGGCGTTGCCCAAAATCGGCGGGAGTTCAACCTATGGAAATCGTCAGCATCGTCGCCAGCCTGCGCCAGGATTCCTGGAATCACAAACTTTCCCGCCTGGCCGTTGAATTACTGCGGGAAAGGGGCGCTACGGTTACGGCGGCCAGCCTGGCCGGCCTGCCCCTGTTTAATGGCGATCTGGATGGCGGCGAATATCCGGAGCCGGTAGCCGCCCTGCGGGATGCCTTGCTCCGGGCCGACGGCCTCCTTATCGCCGCCCCGGAGTTCAACCACTCCATTCCGGCGGTCTTGAAAAATGCCATCGAGTGGTGCAGCCGCCCGCCCAATGCCTTGGCCGACCAGGTGGCTTTTGCGATGGGGACGACGCCGGGCAAATCCGGCGGCATCCGGATGCACCTGCACCTGTCCGACTGCCTGCAATGCGAGGGTTGCTGGGTAGTGCCCAAGCCGTTGGTACTGATTCCCAACGCCGCCAGCGTATTCGGCCCGGCCGGGGAACTGCTGGATCCGGCGGTCGGCCTGCTGCTGGCGGAAGGAATGGATAAGCTGCTGGCCGCGATTAAGGCTATGGGCCGCTAGCGCAGATTGCCCGAATTCGGGCCGTCTTTTCAAGGGCAGAAAGTTATGGAACGGCAGATAATGAACGCCGCGGACCTCCAACGGGCCTTGGCCCGGGTGTCCCACGAAATCCTGGAGCGGAATCGGGGCAGCGCCGACCTGGTGCTGGTAGGCATCCACACCCGGGGCGTCCCCTTGTCCCGCCGCCTGGCGCAGAACATCCAGCGCTTTGAGGGCAGCGCCATCCCCTTGGCCGAACTGGACATCAACCTGTATCGGGATGATTTGCAGGCCCGCAGCAGCCCGGTGGTCAAGCCCACCCGCTTTCCGGTGGACATCGGGGGCAAAACTGTGGTGCTGGTCGATGATGTGCTGTTCACCGGGCGCACCGTTCGGGCCGCCCTGGATGCCCTGAACGATGTGGGCCGGCCCCGCCAAGTGCAGCTGGTGGCTTTGATCGACCGGGGCCACCGGGAATTGCCCCTCCGCGCCGACTATGTGGGCAAGAACATTCCCACCAGCCTGGAGGAACAGGTTAAAGTGCGATTGACCGAAACCGACGGCCGGGATGAAGCGGTCCTGGCCCGGAGAGAGGTTCCGGGGCTATGACCCTCCCGACGGCAGCAACATCCGCCGGCGGCGATGGGGCGGTTTTCCCCCGGCCCGCCGTCACCCCGCCCCGGCGCAATGTGCTGGATTTGGATGACTTTGCGCCGGCGGAAATCGCGGCGGTATTGGACGGCGCGGCCGGAATGGCGGCGGTGTTGCGCCGGGATCTTAAGAAAGTCCCGGCCCTGCGCGGCCGGGTCATCGTTACCCTGTTCTATGAAGCCAGCACCCGCACCCGCATCTCTTTTGAGGAAGCCGGCAAGGTGTTGAGCGCCGATGTCATCAATATGTCCGTTTCCGGCAGCAGCGTGGAAAAGGGCGAGTCCCTGCTGAACACCGGATTGACTCTCCAGGCTATGGGCGTGGATGTTATTGTCCTGCGTCATCCCCATTCCGGCGCGCCTTACCTGCTGGCCCGCCACCTGCCGCAGGTCAGCATTATCAACGCCGGGGATGGGATGCACGCCCACCCGACCCAGGCATTGCTGGATTTATACACCATCCGGGAAAAAACCGGCGGCTTGCGCGACAAGAAAATCGTCATCGTCGGGGATGTGCTGCACAGCCGGGTGGCCCGTTCCGACTTATGGGGGCTGACCCGATTAGGGGCGCGGGTTACTCTTTGCGGCCCGACCACCCTGCTACCCCTGGATTTGCTGGGCGGCGACGACGCGCGCGCGGAAAGCCATCCCTTCAGCCAGGTGGAAGTGGATACCGATTTAGACCGAGCTATCGTCAATGCCGATGTGGTGATGGCCCTGCGGCTCCAGGCAGAACGGCAGCATAGCGGATTTCTGCCCAGCCTGCGGGAATACATCCGCCGCTGGCAGGTTACGGAAAGCCGCTTGGCCCGGGCCAAACCCGGCGTGCTGGTAATGCATCCGGGGCCGATGAACGAAGGCATTGAGTTAAGCACGGCGGTGGCCCACGGCGGCTATTCGGTCATTGAGGAACAGGTAACTAACGGCGTGGCCGTGCGGATGGCCTTGCTGTATCAACTCTGCGCCGGGCGCGGCGGCCCGGAAACGGAAAGGGAATTAGCCGGCGGCGCTCTGCCGGCGGAACGGAACGGACGGTAAGATTTTCCCGCTCGGTTGCGGTATATCCGTCCTTCAACAAGTTCAGGATGAGCGGAAACCCCGGCAACCATTTCGGGTAAGGAGTCAAATGTTTAACGGCGCCGGTTCGGGCCTGGTTTTGCTCCAGTCGCCCCGCATCGTTGACCCCGGCCGGGGAATGGATGCCGTGGGGGACATCCTGATTCGCGACGGGCGCATCGCCGCGGCCGGCCCCCGGCTGGCCGTCGCCGACCTCCCGGAAAACTGCCGGGTTATTCCGGCCGCCGGGCTGGTGGCTACGCCGGGGTTCATTGACCTGCACAGCCACTTGCGGGAACCGGGCTTCGAGTATAAGGAAACCATCGCTACCGGCTCCCGGGCGGCGGCCCGCGGCGGCTTTACTACCCTCTGCTGTATGCCCAACACCGACCCGGCCATCGACAACGCGGCGGTAGTGGAACTGGTCAAGCAGCGGGCCAAAGCCGATGCTATAGTGCGGATTTTCCCCATCGGCTGCGTTACCAAGGGCCGCCGCGGCCAGGAATTGGCCGAAATGGAGGAATTGGCCGCCGCCAGCGTCGTGGCTTACAGCGATGACGGCGATCCGGTCTATGACGCCAACCTGATGCGCCTGGCTTTGACCTACACGCTGGATTTGGGGATGCCCATCATCAATCACTGCCAGGAACATTCCCTTTGCCCCGGCGGGGTAATGGCCGAGGGCTGGACGGCTACCCGCTTAGGCTTGGCCGGTATCCCGGCAGCGGCGGAGGAGGCTATGGTGGCTAGGGATTTGACCTTGGCTGAGTTGACCGGCGGCTGGCTGCATCTGGCTCATTTAAGCTCCGCCGGCTCGGTGGCCCTGGTGCGGCAGGCCAAAGAACGCGGCGTTTCCGTAACCGCCGAAGTCTGCCCCCATCACCTTTGCCTTACCGATGATTGGGCTTTGGGCAATAAAGGCGCGGCCAACGGCGGCGGCCCCCGGAATTACGACACCAGCACCAAGGTATATCCGCCGTTGCGAAGCCAACCGGATGTGGACGCCCTGATTGCCGGCTTGGCTGAGGGGGTGATTGACTGCATTGCCACCGACCATGCCCCCCACGAAGCGGCCAGCAAAGCGGTTACTTATCAGGACGCCGCCTTTGGCATCAGCGTTCTGGAGACGGCCCTGGGTTCCCTGCTGCCGCTGGTGGCCCAAGGGCGTGTCGGGATGAGCGATTTGGTTGACCGGCTGACCGTCGGCCCGGCCCGGGTGTTGGGGCCGGCTTTTGCGGAACTGGCAACTCTGCATCCCGGCACCCCGGCCGATGTTACCCTCTTTGACCCGGAACGGGAATGGACGGTGGACACGGCGGAATTCGCCTCCCTGGGGCGCAACACCCCCCTGGATGGCGTGACCCTCAAAGGCAAGGTAGCGGCCACCCTGGTCAACGGGGAAATCGTTTATCAGGATTTGCCCGGTTAGCGCTAACCGCCCTTTCCCCGGAAAGGGGGTTGACCGGTACGCCGCAACCTAACATAACGATCGAGGTTAAACATTTTGGCAATAACCACCGGCGGGACGGCTTATCTGGTGCTGGAGGACGGCTCGGTACACCGGGGCGAATCCTTTGGCGCGCCTTTGCCCGGCCACGGGGAAGTGGTGTTTAACACCAGCATGACCGGCTATCAGGAAGTGCTTACCGACCCTTCCTATGCCGGGCAGCTGGTAACTTTGACCTACCCCCTGGTGGGCAACTACGGCATCAATCCCCAGGATTTCGAGTCCCGCCAGATCCGGGTAGCCGGGCTGATTACCCGGGAGCATTGCGACCGGCCCAGCCACGGCCGCAGCGACCGCACCCTGGACGAATTTCTCCGTTCCCAGGATATTCCCGGCCTCTGCGGCGTGGACACCCGCGCCATCACCCGCCGCCTGCGGGAATCCGGCGTAATGATGGGCCTGCTGACTACTGAGGCCCCGGAGGATGCCTTGACCCGGCTGCGGGAAATGCCCCGCTACGATGAGCAGGATCTGGTGCGGACGGTCAGCGCGCCAGAACGGTATCGCTGGGGGGACGACGGCCCGGAAAGGGCGGCGGATGGCATGGATTCCGCTACTGCTGACGGCCCGGCCCGCTATCGGATCCTGGTTTGCGATGCCGGGCTGAAATACAACATCCTGCGCCTGCTGCGGCAGCGCGGCTGTGAGGTTATCGCCCTGCCGGCGACGACGGCCGCCGCCGATTTGCTGGCCCTCAAACCCGATGGCATCCTGCTTTCCCCCGGCCCCGGCGACCCGCAGCTGCTGGACTATCTGGTGGACAATGGGCGGCAAATCCTGGGCCGGGTACCGGTAATGGGCATCTGCTTGGGGCATCAGTTAGTGGCCCGGGCCTTGGGCGCGGACACTTTCAAGCTGAAATTCGGTCACCGCGGCGGCAATCACCCGGTTAAAGACTTGGTTACCGGGCGGGTCTATATCACCGCCCAGAATCACGGCTTTGCGGTGAACCCGGATACCCTGCCGACCGGTTTAGAGGTATCCCATATCAACCTGAACGATGGCACGGTGGAGGGGCTGCGGCATCAGGACTTGCCCCTGTTCACCATTCAATACCATTCGGAGGCGTCGCCCGGCCCCCGGGACAACGAATATCTTTTCGACCAGTTCCTGGGGATGGTCAGCGAATTCAAGGGCTAACCCGCCGTCAAGGGATGGGCGGTAGAGGAGGTGCGGGCAGGCGGAAAGGAATAGCCGCGCAACGGCGGCCCTTTCGGTTAGTGGGCAATTCCTGAGCGCTATTTCGGAGGTTTCTAATGACGGCGTTTTCCATGGTTTTACTGGAGGAGGGCATCGAGGCCGAGCTGCCGCTCAGCCTGTCCAATACCTTGGGCCTGCTGGATCAGGTCGTTCCCGGCTTTCATCACTTGGGCCACGGCTATCAGCTGGCCTCGGTCAACCGGGCCAAGTTGGGCAGCGACTGGGAGTTGTCGGTCAAACTGGTCGACAACTCGAACCGCCAGGTTTACCCGGATCCGGTGGGCTGCGTGGTCGTGGCAAAAACCGGGCCGGACTCGGTCAATTTCCGCATCCCGCCCCGGTCGCCGCAGGATTTTCCGGGAGCCAGCCGCTTTGACTGGGATGGCGCCTTTTTCGGCGCCTTTATCTACCAGATGCTCAATGTCCTGCAAAATCGCGGCCTGATGGAACTGCCCGGCCGGATGCCGACCTTTTAACCGTCGCCCCAGGGGCGGATCCAGTATCCGCCCCAACCCGGCCCGGCTAAGGACGGCCGCCTTGACCAATCCCGCGCTACATAACAGGATGCCCGGAGGAAAAGAACAGCCCTTGAGCAGCAATCAACCGCCCCTCAACAAAGTCCTGGTAATCGGCTCCGGCCCCATCGTCATCGGCCAGGCCGCCGAGTTTGACTACGCCGGCACCCAAGCCTGCAAAGCCCTGCGCGAGGAAGGGGTCGCCACCGTCCTGGTCAACTCCAACCCGGCCACCATTATGACTGACCGGGATATTGCCGACCGGGTTTATATCGAGCCGCTGACGGTCGAGGTCATCGAGCGCATTATCCAGCGGGAACGGCCGCAGGGTATCCTGCCCACTCTGGGCGGCCAGACCGGGCTGAATCTGGCTGTAGCCCTGGCCGACGCCGGCGTCCTGGAACGGTACGATGTCCGTCTCCTCGGCACCCCCTTGGAAACCATCCGCAAGTCGGAGGATCGGGAGTATTTCCGCAACTTTCTCCACGACATCGGCGAACCGGAGCCGCCCAATGTAACCGTGTCCACTATGGACGCGGCCCGGACTTACGGCCGGGAAATGGGCCTGCCCCTGGTCGTGCGCCCGGCCTATACCTTGGGCGGCACCGGCGGCGGCATTGCCAACACCTGGCCGGAATTCGAGGAAATTGTGCAAAGCGGCTTGGCCGCCAGCCCCATCTCCCAAGTGCTGCTCGAGCGTTCCCTGGTGGGCTGGAAAGAGGTGGAGTACGAAGTCATCCGGGACGGGGCCGACAACTGCATCACCGTCTGCAATATGGAAAACCTCGACCCGATGGGCTCCCATACCGGGGACAGTATCGTAGTGGCCCCCAGCCAGACCCTGACTGATAAAGAGTACCAGATGCTCCGCACCGCCAGCCTCAAGATAATTCGCGGCTTGGGCATTGAGGGCGGCTGCAACATTCAACTGGCCCTGAACCCCCATCCCGATGTGGCGGCTGCGCTGCCCTCGGACTGGCAAGCGGATTCCCCCTACTATGTCATTGAAGTCAATCCCCGGGTCAGCCGCAGCTCGGCCCTGGCCAGCAAGGCTACCGGCTATCCCATCGCCCGGGTTTCCGCCAAAATCGCCGTAGGCAAGCGGCTGGATGAAATCGCCAACGCCGTTACCGGCAAAACCGGCGCCGCCTTTGAGCCGGCTCTGGATTACTGCGTGGTCAAAATCCCCCGCTGGCCCTTTGACAAGTTCCCCCACGGCGACCGGCAGATTACCACCCAGATGAAAGCCACCGGGGAAGTGATGGCTATTGACCGTTCCTTTGAGGCGGCCCTGCAAAAGGCTACCCGTTCCCTGGAAATCGGCAATCGCACCCTGCTGTGGGAACCCCTGCCCGCCGCCGTCGACGGCAACTTGCCGGATGATGCCGGGGAAGTTGCGCCGCCGCAAAACCTGCTGGCCCCCAACGACCTGCGCTTGTGGGCAATGCTGGCTGCCCTGCGCCGCCACACCCCGGCGGCCGACCTGGTGCGGGATACCTATATTGACCCTTGGTTTGTCAGCGCCCTGGAGCGGATTGTGGCTATGGAGCGGCGACTGCTTTCCGAAACCCTGACCCCGGAACTCCTGTACCGGGCCAAGCGGCTGGGCTTTTCCGACCGGCAGGTTGGCACCCTGGCCGATATGCTGCCGGAACAGGTCAGGGAACGGCGGCGGCAGTGGAACCTGCGCCCGGTCTATAAGATGGTGGATACCTGCGCCGCCGAATTCGAGGCGGTTACGCCCTACTACTACAGCGCCTATGAACAGGAAAACGAAGCGCCGGCCCTGCCCGGCCGCAAGGCGGTGGTTATCGGCAGCGGCCCCATCCGCATCGGCCAGGGCATTGAGTTTGACTATTGCAGCGTCCACGCCGCTTGGGCCTTGTCCGAAGCCGGCGTGGCCAGCGTGATGGTGAACTCTAACCCGGAAACTGTTTCCACCGACTTTGACACCAGCGACCGCCTCTATTTCGAGCCGCTGGATGAGGAAGCGGTGCGCGATGTGATTGACAATGAAACCCTTGACGACCTCCCGCCGCCCTCGGTAGTGCAGTTCGGCGGCCAGACCGCCATCAACCTGTCCCAATCCCTGGCCCACGCCGGCCTGCCCATTTTAGGCTCCAGCGCCGAATCCATCGATGTGGCCTCCGACCGGCAGAAGTTCGAGGAGTTTCTGTCTCGCTTGGGTATCCCTCAGCCGCCGGGAGCCGCGGTGACTTCGGTATCCGAAGCCTTGCAGGTAGCCCAGAATATCGGCTATCCGGTAGTGGTGCGCCCCAGCTATGTCCTGGGCGGGCGGGCTATGGAAATCGTCCAGAACGCCACGGAACTGGTGCGCTACCTCACCGCCGCCACGGAAGTAACCCCGGACAAACGGGTGCTGGTCGACCACTATATGGAGGGCAAGGAGTGCGAGGTCGACGCCATCTGCGACGGCGAGCAGGTGCTGATTCCCGGCATTATGGAGCATATCGAGCGGGCCGGCGTCCACAGCGGCGACTCCATGGCTATCTATCCGGGATTGAACCTGACCGAGGCTGAAGTGGCTACCCTGGTGGACTACACTACCCGCATTGGCTTGGCGATGGGCGTCCGCGGCCTGATGAACATTCAGTTCGTCATTCAGGGCGGCAGCGCCTACCGCAGCCCCCACGCCGGCGGCGCGGAAACCTCGGAAACCACCGTCTATATCATTGAGGTCAATCCCCGCGGCAGCCGCACCATTCCCTTTATTTCCAAGGTTACCGGCGTGCCGGTGGCCCGGCTGGCCACCCGGGTAATGCTGGGGCAGACCTTGGCCGAACTGGGCTACTCCGGCGGCCTGTGGCCCCGGCAGAAACTGGCCGCCATCAAAGCCCCGGTCTTTTCCATGTCCAAACTGGTGGGCGTGGATTCCTACCTGGGGCCGGAAATGAAATCCACCGGGGAAGTGATGGGCATTGACCGCGACTTTCCCAACGCCTTGTCCAAAGCCCTGCTGGCCGCTAACCTGAGCTTAAAGCCGGGCTGCGGCGTGCTGCTGAGCATTGCCGACCCCCACAAAGCCGAATCCCTGGTAGTAATGCGGGAACTGCTCGAAGCCGGCTGCCGTTTGTACGCTACGGAGGGAACGGCGGCGACCATTGCCGCCACCGGAATGCCGGTTACGATGATTACCAAACGGCTGAACGAAGGCCATCCCAATGTGGTGGATGTGATTAACGATGGCACTGTCGGCGCGGTCATCAACACCTTGTCCGGGGACACTTCGGCCTTGCGCGATGGATTTTTCATCCGCCGGGCGGCCGTAGAGCGGCGGATACCCTGCTTTACTTCCCTGGACACGGCCCGGGCCGCCGTGGAATGCCTCCTGATGCAGCAGGGCAACTACAGCGTCCAGCAAATTGACGCCTACCTGGAACCGGCCGGCTGATTAGCCCCCGCCTATCATCCGGCCAATCGCCTATAAAACCGTCCTTACCGCCCCCTCGCTATCGTCATTCCCGCGTAAGCGGGAATCCCAAAATGCTGCGGCCTCTGGATTCCCGCTTGCGCGGGAATGACGATAGGGGTTTCACCGGTATGCGATTAACCCCCACCTACCACTCCATTTCCATTCCGAGGCCCATAATTTTAGCCCGGTCGTAGGCCAACTTGGCGGCGGCTACATCGGCCACGCCACTGCCCATCAGTTTGGCGTAGATGATTTGCTGCGGATTATCCCGTCCCGTCACCAGGCCGGCCACGGCCTGCCGCAGTTCCAGCAGTTGACTCCATTGCAGGAGGCCCCGATCCACGGCGGCGGCCAAGTCGCCTACTTCCAGCGGCGCTTGTTCCGCCGTATCGACAAAGAGCTTGTCGGCCCGGGTCAGTACGGCATCATCCACTTCCCGGGCCCGCCAGGTAGTGGGGCCGGCCCCGATAATTGTCGCCCCCGGTTTCAGGTTTTCCCCGGCCAGTACCGGCTCCATCGTGGCGGCGATGCAGATGACAATATCGCTGCCGGTGGCGGCCGCCGCGCTGCTGTCCACCGCCTTAACCGGCAAGCCCAGGGCATCGGTCATCGCCGCGGCAAAGGCTTCCCGCCGTTCCGCGGTACGGCTGTAGGCGCGGATTTCCTTGATGTTCCGCACTTTGCACACCGCTTCCAACTGGGTGGGCGCTTGGTAGCCCGTCCCGATAATGCCCACCGTGGCGGCGTCAGGATTGGACAGATGCTTGACCGCCAGGCCGGTGGTAGCCCCGGTTCGCAGCTGTCCCAGGCGGTTGGCTTGGGTGTAGCAGAGCAGCGCGCCGGTAGCGGCGTCATAGACGCTGACCTGAAAGGAATACTTGCCCTGCACCACGGTATAGGTCTTGACCCCCAGGACGCCGGCGTAGAACAGGCCGCCGCCCATCACCGACAGCATCCCGCCCGGGGCGATGATTTTCCGCCGGGTCAAGTTCATCGCCGCCCCCTGCCCGAACTGCCGCTGCATCTCCTCAATGGCGGTCAGCATATCGTCCATCGTAACGGCTTGGTTCACTTCCGCATCCCGGAGAAACAGGGCCATCGCGACATACCTCTTTCGGCGCTGGATTTGGGCAAATCGTTGAATCAGTTTAACCGCTTGCCGGAATTATGGCAAAGGCCGGCGGGGATGGGATACCGGGCAATCGCGTATAGAAACCGTCATTCCCGCGTAAGCGGGAATCCTGAACGGTACGGACCAGAGCCATCCTACTCCCTGCCGAGGATTCCTGGATTCCCCCTTTCGTGGGAATGACGGTTTCTATATGCAATTGACCAGGGCGCGGGACAACCGGTCCGGCTTACCCGTCGCCGCCGGTCTGCGGGGCAGTAGCGGCCGGCCGGGTTTCCGCCCGACTCTTTTCTCCCGGCGTCCGCTGAAACATTGCCACAACGCTGCCGGCAATCATTATCCACACTACGGCCAGGGCGGAAATCTGAAAGCCGTCCAGATAGTAGGGTTGAGCCTGGGCCGGCGTCATCAGGTCAATGGCTACCGGCAGGGCCAATCCCAGCACCGTGGCGCTGACCGTCGTGCCAATGGAATGGCCCATCTGCCGGGTAGTTTCCAGCATCCCGGAGGCAAAGCTGCGGTTTTCCGGCAGGCTGTTCATCACCGTGGCATTGTTGGGCGAATTGAACAGGTTGGAGCCGACGGCAATGGGCAGCAGCAGGAGCGGCAAAGCCCAAATCGGCACATCGTCGGCGAAAAAGCCGGCCAGAAAGAACCCGGCGGCAATCAGCAGCAGGGAGCCGGGCCGCAGCCAGCGGGGATTGCGCCGGTCATGCACCCAGCCGCCCAGGGTCGGCAGGAACAAGCCCATAAACTGATTGGGCAGCAGCACCAGGGCCGCCACGATGGGCGCCTGCCCCAATCCATTCTCCACCAGAATGGGTATCAGCGTGGTAACGGCCAGCATCGACAGGTGAAAAGTGGTGTTGGTGAACAGGGCCATGGAAAAATACTTCTGCTTGAAGTAGCCAAAGTCCACGAAAGGATCGCTGCTGCGCTGCTGAATCACAAAGAACAGGGCCAGGCAGGCCAGGAACAGCAGGTGCATCGGCAGGTGGTAGCTCAAGGCGTCCGGGGAAGTAAAGGATTCCGCCCCTTCGTGGATGTGCAGCCCGGACAAGATGAACGCCCCCAGGGTAACGACCATCAAGGCCGCGCCCAGGTAGTTGATCGAAACCCGTTTCATCTCCGCCGCCGCCTGCTCGCCGTGATACTTCAGCAGCGGATAACTGCAATAAATCGCCAGCAGTCCGATGGGCAGGGAAGTCAGAAAGACCAGCCGCCAGCCCCAGTGCAGGGCAAAGAATTGCAGGAAAAGCCCGAACAGCCCCAAGCCAATCAGCGTGCCGAACCGGGCGGCCACCACCGGCACGGCAAAGGCCCGGCCGCGCTCGGCGGCCGGAAACACCATAGCCAGGATGGCGTTGGAATTGGCGGTAATCAGTGCCCCGCCAATGCCCACAACGCCGCTCCACAGAATCAGCTGATTGGGCGTAAAGGAAGTGGCCGACAGCACGCTGGCCGTGGACAGGATAATCGCGCCGACAAAATAGACCCGCACATGGCCGTACTTCTGCCCCAAGCGGGCCGCCAGAAAGACCGTGCTGCCCAGCATCAGCAGCCGGATGACCACCATCCACGCCGCTTGGGCCACATCAATCTCAAAATGGCGGGCCACCGACGGAATGACCAAGGCAATAGGCATACTGGACAACTGCACCAGCAGCTGCGTGGCGGCCAAGCCAATCAGCGTTTCCCGCCGCTGCCGGTCAGTGCCCAGCTCCTTGAAATTGCCGATGACATTGAGCCGGATCAGGATTAAACGGGCGAAAACCAACCGGCCTCCTTATGATGGGGACGATTGCGGCGTTAGCGGATTAGGCCAACCAGCCGGGGTTAACCGGCTCAGGCTATAGCAACGATTCCGTTCGGTTGTGGCCTATTATCCCGCTCCCCTTGCGGTCTATTTCCGCTCATCCTGAACTTGTTGAAGGACGCGCGGGGCCGGTCGGAACGGGTATCCCAGCCGCCGGCTACTTGCGGAAAAAAGCCCGGTTTTTCCGCACATAATCCCGCCACTGCCCCGGCACGGCGAACTCGTCAAAAATGGCGTTCACCGGGCAGGCCGACTCGCAGTAGGCGCAATCGATGCAGTCGTCCGGATTGATGAAATACATCTGCTCGGCCGCGTCCGTGTGGATGCAATCCACCGGGCAGACTTCGACGCAGGAAGCGTCTTTGACGCCGATGCAGGGTTCGGTTATTACGAAAGGCATCAGTCCCTTTCCTCCCATCCGGCGGAGACCAAGGCCATTGATTGCGGTATTGCCGGGCGCGGCCGCGCCGCCGCCCTCAGCTAAAGCAATTTTCAATAACATTAACTATTTTGTCAAGTGATATTGCCGGATATATTATATTTGTGTATGCTAGGTTAATCCGGTAGCGAGGTAGCGCCCAGCCATGGAACTGCGGGAAATCATCAGCTTTTACCATGTAGCCCGTCTGCACAGCGTCTCCAAGGCGGCCCGGCGGCTGGAACTGGGCCAGCCCACGGTCACCACCCACCTGCGGAAACTGGAGGACGAGTTCGGAATTATCCTCTTTGACCGCATCAAGCGCCCCATTCAGCTCACCTCCGAAGGGCATATCTTTATGGAGCTGATAACCCCCATCGTCGAGTCGGTGGATGCCCTGAAAACCCAGATGGACTACACCGAGCGGCGGGGTTCCCTGCACATTGGCGCTTACCCCGACCTGGTCACTTACCACCTGCCCCGGCCCATTCAGTCCTTCCTGGGCTTTTACCCGGACGTGCGCTTGCAGTTGACCGCCCGGTCTTACGCCAGCCTGATTCAGCTGGTCAAGTCCGGGGAGTTGGACTTGGCAATCTGCTCTCCGCCGCTGGTGGATGAACCCTCCCTGACCTTTTCCGAGCTTTTCGGCTACAGCGTGGTGCTGTTGACCCCGCCGGGCCATCAGCTCTTGCAGAAACACCCCATCAGCCTGCACGACATCGCCAGCTGGCCGCTGATCCTCTCCAGCCCGGAAAGCCTGACCCGCCGCAACCTGGAGCAGGCGTTCAAGGACAGCGGCATCGCCTTTGACATAGTGCTGGTCGTTGACCACGCCGAGTCGGTAAAGCAGTATGTGGAAATCGGCATGGGCGTGGCGATCGGCAACGACTTTACCCTGCATCCGGAAGATCACGACAAGCTGGGCGTCGTTTCCCTGGAGCATATTTTCCCGTCCTCGGTTATCGGGGTTTGTACCCTCAAAGGCAAGTTCCTGGGCCGGGCCGTGCGGAATTTTATGGATACCCTGGCCGAGCATCTGAACGATTTTCATGTCCACCTCGAGGAATGGGAAACGCCGCATCCCGACCCGGCCGCCAGTCCCTCCGGTCTGGTCAGCGTGGGAGACTGACTGATTCCGCCGACCGGTCGGCTAGGATTCCCCAAGGGCCGAAAAAGAAACGACCCGGAACCGCCGTTCCGGGTCGTTTCTTATCGAGGGTCATCGGCCGGGCCGCTTATGGATTTGCGGATTACTTCCCGCACCCGCCGCTCCAGGTAGGGGCGCGGCAGCATTACATAATGGCGGCACTTCAGGCATTGGATACCGATGTCCGCCCCCAGGCGGTGGACGCGCCACTGGTAGCCGCCGCAGGGGTGGGCTTTTTTCATCCGCACTTCGTCGCCGATGTTCAGGTTCAGGGCCATCCCTTGCCTTCAGCCGCCAGTATTGCGTTGATTTTGTCCCGCAGATGGGCGGCGGCTTGGCGCGCGGCCGCCGCGTATTCCGTCCCCGCATCCGCGTAAATAATGCTGCGGGAAACGTTGATAATAGCCCGCCGCCCCCGGCTATCTACGCCATAGCGCACCGCGGCCGCCAGATCGCCGCCCTGAACGCCGACGCCGGGAATCAGTAGGGGCCGGTCGGGGCCAATCTGGCGGATCGCCGCCAACTGCTCCGGGACGGTGGCTCCCACTACCAGCCCCAGGTTGGCCCCGGGATGCCATTCCAAGGCGGCCCGGGCCAAGTGTTCGTAGAGGGGAATCTGTCCATAAGGTGACGCCACGGTCAAATCCTGCAAATCGGCCGCCCCGGGATTGGAACCCCTACACCAGAGGAAAACGCCCCGGCCGCTATCCTCCAGAAAGGGCAACACCGTATCGGCGCCGCCCCAGGGATTGACGGTAACGGCGTCAAAATCCCACACCTGAAACATAGCCCGGGCATAGGCCGCCGCCGAAGGGCCTACATCGCCGCGCTTGGCATCGCCGATCAGCAGCGTCTCCGGGGCCACTTGCCGAAGGTAGTCCACGGTGGCGGCCAGGGCTTGCCGGCCGCTTTCCCCCATCGCCGCGTAGAAAGCCAGGTTGGGCTTGTAGGCGCAGACCAGATCCCGGGTAGCGTCGATAATAGCCCGATTAAACTCCCAAACATCCCCAACCGGCAGCCGGGCCGGCTCCGGGTCGAGGCCAACACAAAGCAGGCTGCGGTTGACCGCGGCCGCCCTTTCCAATTTTTCCAGGTAATCAGGCATAGCTATCCCCCCTTAGCTGCGGCTATTATAGCCCGGCGGCGCCGCTTTCTGCCATTCCCCGGCCGGTTTGCCGCCGGGCAATCGCCTATAGAAACCGTCCTTCCTGTATATAAACCGTCCTTCCCGCGCAAGGGGGAATCCCGAAAGATCGTGGAATCCGGATTCCTGTCCGCTTTGCCGAAATTGGCGGCCCTTGCTACCATTGACGGCAACTTTCCGCCCCCGCGAGGCCGCCTTGAAACTGCATCCCCAACTGGTGGCAGCCCGGTTTTTGACCCGGCTGAACCGCTTTGCCGCCCTGGTGGAAATGGCCGGCCAGGAAGTTATGGTACACATCCCCAACTCCGGGCGGATGCGGGAACTGCTGAAACCGGGCCGCCATCTGCTGCTGACCCCGGTAGCCGGGGAACATCGCAAAACCCGCTTTGACCTGACCCTGGTGGACTCGGGTACAACTCTGGTATCGGCGGATACCCGGCTGCCCAATGGATTGGTAGCCGCGGCCCTGGCCGCCGGCGAATTGCCGCCCTTTCGGGAATATCCGGAACTGCGGCGGGAAGTGCGCTACGGCGACAGCCGGCTGGATTTCCTGCTGGAAAGTCCGGGCGGACGCTGCTACCTGGAAGTCAAGTCGGTTACGCTGGTAGTGGATGGCGTGGCTTTGTTCCCGGATGCGCCAACAATTCGGGGAGTAAAACACCTCCGGGAATTGTCCCAGGCCGTAGCGGCCGGCCATCGGGCGGCGGCTCTTTTTGTCGTGCAGCGTGATGATGCCGTAGCCTTGGCCCCTAATGATGCCGCCGACCCGGAGTTTGGCGCGGCCCTGCGGGCGGCCCAAGCGGCCGGCGTGGAAGTTTATGCCTACGGCTGTCAAGTTTCCCCCGCCGAAATGCGCTTGGCCGCGCCGCTGCCGGTACAGTTATGACCGGGCCGGAAAGAGATGATCCGGCAGTGGCCGGCCGGGATACGCCGCTGCTAGAGGTTTATCGGCGGCTTTATCAGTCCTACGGGCCGCAGGGCTGGTGGCCGGGCGACGGGCCTTTTGCTGTAGTGGTCGGGGCCATCCTGACCCAAGCCGTTTCCTGGACTAATGTGGAACGGGCGATCCGTAACCTCAAGGCGGCCGATGCCTGGTCCTTCCCGGCCCTGCATCGCCTTTCCGATGGGGACCTGGCCGCGCTACTCCGCCCGGCCGGCTATTTCAACGCCAAGGCCCGCAAGCTGAAAGCCTTTGCCGCCTATGTGCTGGAACGCTATGACGGCGATTTGGCGGCAATGCTGGCGCGGGATACCCAAGCCCTGCGCGCCGAACTGCTTTCCCTCTACGGCATTGGCCCGGAAACCGCCGACGACATCCTGGTGTACGCCGCCGGCCGCCCCTCCTTTGTCATTGACGCCTACACTATCCGCATCCTGAAACGGCTGGGCTTGACGCCGGAGAGCGGCCAAGGGGGCTATGGGGATTTTCAGCAGTTGTTTCATCAACAGCTGCCGCCGGACGCCGCCCTCTTTAACGAGTTTCACGCCCTGCTGGACTGGCACGCCAAAGTCGCCTGCCGCAAAATCCCCCGCTGCGCCGACTGCTGCCTGCGGGATATGTGCTTGACCGGCCGGGGACTGGCGGGTGGATCCGGATAAAGGCGGTCAAACCGGTATCCCATTGCTTGCAGTGATTTCCGGCTTATCCTGAACTGGTTGCCAGACGAATAGTCCACCACAGAATGAATCGTTTCCATCGGGTCGGCGCGGCATAAAGCACCATATTCATTGCCTAAACCAACTTCAGCTGAGCCCCGCCGTAATCCTGATGCCCGTTCTTGCCGTCCAGATGCACCGCCGGGTAGCCCAGAGTCCGCAGATGCGCCGCCAAGTCGGGAAAGCCGTTGACCGTATAGACCTGCCGCGGCTGCACCTGCGTTACATAATCCACCAAATCCCGAAAATCGGCATGGTCGCTGTAGGGCAAACTGGCATCGCCGGGCCGCCCCCACTGCCGCCGCCGCGCGCCCGAAGCCCAGCCGGTCAATTCCAGATACCGCTTGCCCAAGTAGCGGTTCAAGTCTCCGTTCTTGCGCCGTCCCCCCGGCGGCCAGATCAGCACCTGCCCCTCGGCCCAATGCCCGTCAAAGCAGGCAAAGCGGCCCGGAAACGCCACCCCGGCCTGCTGATAGGCTTCCGCCACCGCATAAATTCCCGGCTCCACCGCCACCTCAAATCCCGCCGCCAGCAAATAGTGCATCAGCTCCTGCGCCTTGCCCAGCCGCCAGCCCTCCACAATAGGCCGTTCCCCCCGCTCCAGCCACACCCGCAGCGTCCGATACGCCGTTTCCAGCACATTATCCTCTGGGGGAAAGCTGTATTCCGGCTTGCCATAAGTGGCTTCGATGACCAGAATATCGCACTCCACCGGGGTCAGCGGCTCGTTAATGGGACTGGGCCGGGTCTTGAAATCCCCGGTATAAAGCAACCGTTCCCCGGTTTCCCGGCGGGTTATCAGGGCTTGCGCCGAACCCAGGCAGTGGCCGGCCGGGTGCAGCGTCAGGGTATAGCCATCCCGCTCCAGCGGCTCCCCATAGTCCAGGGTGATGGGGTCGGATTTGTGCAGATAGTCGGCCAGCAGCAGCCGGGTGTTGGCGGTCAGGATGGGCTGCTGATGCCGGGCGGTATGGTCCGAATGGGCGTGGGAAATCAGCCCCACGGCCTGCTTGCGCCGGGAATCCAGCCACAAATCCAATTCCGGCAGATAGACGCCCCGGTCAAAAATCACTTCCAAAACTGACGATCCCCGGCCTAAAATTGGCGATTAGGATGACCGGCTATTGCCGCCAGCCCTTGCCGGTCCTGGGCGCCTGCCCGCTAATCATTGCGCGGCTGATACCCCCAATAGCCGGCCACCGGGCGGCCATCCGGCGACCAGTAACCTACCCGTACCCCGTAAAAAACGCCGTTAGGCCGTCGTTCCAACAGCCTCTGGAAAGCGTAAGGGTCCTCGGCGTCAATTTCGTAGTCGCCGCTCTCGATGTCAATGGAGACAAACTTTCCCTTTTCGGCTGGGGCCAGCGTGGGAAAGATCTGCTCCATGTAAATCGATTGGCCCCGGGCCGAAATTTCGTCCGGCGCGTAGTCTGACTTAGGCATATTGCCCTCCTTGTCTCCGGCTGAAATTCGCCGCCAGTATAACCCGGTCAAAGGGAAAATTCCTCGATAGTCACCGGGCCGCCTTCCTGCAAATCAAAGCAGACCCGGCTGCCCCACAGCAGGAAAGTTCCCAGCAGCGGCGTCTCCGATTCCAGCACAATCACCAGCCGGGGGCGGTCATGCCAGAGTACGGTGGCTAGGTAGCTGTCTAACTGAACCCACTGACCGTCAGCCAGGATGAAACCGTCCTGAGCGGGATACTCTAGCCCCAAGCTCCTGATTGTCTCCGGCGGCAGTACCAGATAGCCTTGAAACCCGGTGTCCAAGACTACCTCGACCGACTCCCGTTGCCCATCGCTGCCGATCAGGGTTACGGCCACCACCGCCTGCAGGGCGTGGTTCACCTGTCCGCTAATCATAGCGCGGCCGCGGCCGATACCCCCAATAGCCGGCCACCGGGCGGCCATCCGGCGACCAGTAGCCTACCCGCACCCCGAAATAGACGCCCTCCGGCCGCCGCTCCCGCAGCCGCAGCATCGCATAGGGCTGCTCGGCGTCTATTTCGTAGTCGCCGCTCTCGATGTCGATGGAAACATACTTTCCCTTTTCGCCTTGGGCCAAGTTGGGGTAAATCCGCTCCATATAAATGGCTTCGCCCCGGGCCGAGATTTCCTCCCGCGTGTAGTCGGCGCGTGGCATATTGCCCTCCTTTTCCCCGGCGGAAGTTTCTTGCCGGTTGCTGCTGACTTTCCCCGGCGGAAAGTCCGTTGCCAGTATAGCACAGGCCGCCGGGCAGACTTTCTTAAAACCCCATTTGACACTTCCCGCCCCAATCCCTAGACTAGCCGCAACATCCGATTGCCCTAATTCATAAGGAGGCCGCCGATGACCACTACCGCCGCCAGCAAATACAGCGTGGTCGGCACCCGTCCCGCCCGCCACGACGGTTTTGACAAAGTAACCGGGGCCGCCCGTTTCGGCGCCGACCTGAACCTGCCCGGAATGCTCCACGGCAAAATCCTCCGCAGTCCCCACGCCCACGCCCGCATCCGCAGCATCAACACCGCCCGGGCCGAAGCCCTGCCCGGCGTAATGGCCGTGGCCACGGCCGCCGACTTTCCCATCGTCCAGGAACGCCCGGCCATCGACTACGAAAACGCCCAGCAGAACCCCCGCATCATCGCCGAAAACATCCTGGCCTACCGCAAAGCCCTCTATCGCGGCCACGCCGTCGCCGCTGTCGCCGCCGCCAATCCCCACATCGCTGATGAAGCCCTGGCTCTGATCGAAGTGGACTACGAAATCCTGCCGGTGGCTTTGGATTGGCGCGAGGCCCTGAAAGCTGACGCCCCGCTGCTCCACGACGATATGACCACCCGCTTTCGGGTGGAGCGTTTCGGCCCCGGCGACGACACCGGCCAGCGCAGCAACATCGCCGGCCACTTGCAGCACAAGCTGGGCGATGTGGAACAGGGCTTTGCCGCCGCCGATGTAGTCCTTGAGCGGGAGTACGAAACCCAAACCGTCCATCAGGGCTACATTGAACCCCATGTTGCCACCGCCCAATGGTCGGGCGATGGCCGCTTGACCGTTTGGACCAGCACGCAAGGCGCTTTTGCGGTGCGGGCCACGACCGCCGCCATCCTGCGCGTCCCGGAGTCCTTGGTCAAAGTCATCCCGATGGAAATTGGCGGCGGCTTCGGGGCTAAGGGCGTAACTTACCTGGCTCCGGTGACGGCGGCCCTGGCTAAGAAAGCCGGCCGCCCGGTGAAAATCGCCATGAGCCGCAAGGAAGTTTTCGAGGGCAGCGGCCCGGCCTCCGCCACTTATATGAAAGTCAAACTCGGGGCCAAAAAAGACGGCAAACTCACCGCCGGCCAGCTTTATATGGTCTATGAAGCCGGGGCTTTTCCCGGCGCGCCGGTCGGCGGCGGCGCCATCACCGGCTTTGGCTCCTACAACCTGGAGCATCTCCTGGTCGACGGCTATGATGTGGTCTGCAACAAGCAGAAAGCCCAATCTTACCGCGCCCCCGGCCAGCCCCAGGCCGCCTTTACCGTGGAATGCGCCCTGGATGAATTGGCTGATGAGTTGGGCCTCGACCCTATGGAACTGCGTTTGAAAAACGCCGTTAAAGAGGGCGACCGGATGCCCAACGGCGTACCCCACGCCGTCTTTGGCTGCCGGGAACTCGAGGAAGCGATGCTCCAGCATCCCCACTACACCGCTCCCCTGGGCGGCCCTAATCGCGGCCGCGGCGTGGCCGTAGCTTTCCGCGCCCAGGGCGGGCAGACCTCCTCGGCGACCATCAATGTCAACGGCAACGGCACCATCAACCTGATTACCGGTTCCGTGGACATCGGCGGCACCCGCACCGCCATTGCGATGCAAGCCGCCGAAGCCCTGGGCCTGGCCGCCGCGGATGTTATTCCGGCGGTGGGGGATACCGACAGCGTCGGCTACACCGCCAACACCGGCGGCAGCCGCACCGCCTTTGACACCGGCTTGGCCGCCATCGCCGCCGCGGAGGAAGTCAAAACCCAGATGAAACGCCGGGCCGCACTCCTGTGGGAAGTGGCGGACGACGATGTGGACTTTCAGGATGGCGCTTTTGTCTGCGCCAAAACCGAGGATAAGCTGACTTTCAAGGAACTGGCCGGCCGCCTGATGCGTACCGGCGGCCCGGTTACCTGTTCCGCCTCGGCGGCCTCTACCGGCGTCGGCCCCATCTTTGCCGGCAACATCGTGGATGTGGAAGTGGATCCGGATACCGGCAAAATTGCCATCCTCCGCTTTACCGCCTTTTTGGACGCCGGCCAGGCGGTGCATCCCGACTTTGTCGAGGGACAAATCCAGGGCGCCACGGTGCAGGGCATCGGCTGGGCCTTGAACGAGGAGTATTTCTATACCCCCGAGGGTGCGATGGCTAACTCCAGTTTCCTCGACTACCGGATGCCCACGACCCTGGATTTGCCGATGATTGACGCGGTGATTATCGAAGTGCCGAACCCCCGCCATCCCTACGGCTTGCGCGGCGTGGGCGAAGGCCCGATCATCCCGCCACTGGCCGCCGTAGCCAACGCCGTCTATCACGCCACCGGCGCCCGCCTGCGGAAACTGCCGCTGACCCCCGGCTCGGTCCTGGCGGCTATGGTGGAAAAGCAGTAGCAGTAGAAAGAGGGGCGGGTCAGCAAACGACCCGCCCCTTGGCACCAAAAGGCAATAGCATATACCTAGCGATCTCTTACAGTCCCGCCCCCTACCGTCCTTCCCGCGCAAGCGGAAATCCGGAACGGTACTGCCAAAGACCAACCTACTACCAACTGGGCATTGGGGGATTCCCGCTTACGCGGGAATGACGGTTTTTATATGGGATTGGCCCGGCTTATGCCCATTTTTCGTTGACTAAACCCGGATATTAGACCGTTTGTCGGCCCGCAACCGCCTACCCCACTACCGCCGGCTCCTACCCCTCTACCCGGGCGATAAACTCCAGCAATTGGGCGGCGTAGAATGTGGCTTTCATGTGGTAGCGGTTGGTGGCGGCGATGCCCGGAAAGGTATGGTCATGCTGGCCGATGATGTCCCATTCCGCCGCCGTCCAAGCCGAGGGGCGCAATTCCGCATTGGGTATCAGACGGTGCGCCGCCTCGGCCGCCGATACATGATGCACTTCGTCCGGGCTGTTGCCGGCAAACAGAACCACCGGGCAGCGGATGCCGGCCAGTTGTTCCTCCGTCAGGTCGCTGACCGGGTTGGGCACGGAATAAGCCTCCTGCCAGCGGCGCAGCACGGCGCAGAACTCGGCGGCATCCATATTCAGCAGCCGTTCCCGGTTGGCCGGATTGTCGCTGCACCGCTGGGCAAAGTATTCAGTGGCAACGACCGCCGCCATCCCGCCCTGTTCGGCGGCGGCAATGAACTGGCCGTAGTAATTGGGCGCGGTTGCCGCGGCGCTGCGGGGGCCGCCGCTGACTTCCCAGACGAACACCCCCTTGACCACTTCCGGGCGGCGGACGGCCAAAGTCAGGCTGGTGCGGGAGCCGGCGGAGCCGCCTACGGCATAGGCCGGCGCGGCCGCCAGTTGCAGCAGCAGCTCGGCCATCTCCTCGGCCCAGTGATGCTGCTCGGAAAGCTCCCCGCTAATCGCCACCTCGGAACGGCCGCAGTTGCGCCGGTCGTGCAGAATTACCCGGCACTGGCCGGAAAGCAGGGCGGCCAGCGGCCGCAGTCCTTCCCGGTCGACCCGTCCGCCGGGCGTCAAAATCACCGTCGGGCCGCGGCCGTAATCCTCATAGTAGAGGTTTATCCCGTTGACTTTGGCGTAGGGCATATTCAACTCCTTTCCGAAAGGGATGGAATGGGACACCGGCGGAAACCCGGCTACCCCTATCCGGCAGTGTAGGGAACGCCGAACCGTTCCCGATGGGCCATTTCCGCCAGCGGCTTGCGCGGCGTCCCGACCCGGCTGGCTGGCCGTTCCGCCCGGTAGCCAAAGGGCAGCACGGTGATTAGTTCCAGTTCCGGCGGGATACCCAGCAGTTCCTTGATGGCAACCTGCTGCTCCTCGGCCCGCAGCCCCACGAAACAGGTGCCTAGCCCCTCGTCCCAAGCGGTCAGTTCCATCTGCTGCAAGGCCCGGCCGGCGTCCAGATGGGGGCGCAGAGCGTCGGCCATAGCGATGGCAATGACCAGGGGCGCGCTGGCGATAAAAGGCCCCTGGGTGGCAATGCGGCCCAACTCGGCAATGGTAGCCGGATGGGTGACGACGATGAAGTTCCAGGGTTGGGAATTGGTGGAACTGGGCGACCAGCGGCCGGCCCGCAGAATCTTGCGGATAATCCTTTCCGGCACCGGGTCGGGCAAGTAATCCCGCCAAGTGCGGCGGGTGCGGATACATTCGTACACTTCCATATCCCAGCCTCCTTTGGACTGCGGTCAATCCTTCCGTTTCCTTGGTACCGTTAGCATTATGGCACGATGTCCGCCGGTTAGAAAGCCCGGCCAATTCGAGATTCCGTTGGCTGGCGGCGGTTTCCATCCGGCGATAATTTCAGGATACCGTTGCAACAAGTTCCGGATGACCCGGCAATCAGTTCAGGATGAGCGGAAAAGGGGAAAATAGCAAAAGCAACGGCAACCCGATTTAGGGTATAATGGCCGCAATTCCCGCCGGGAACCGGATCCCCAACCCGACAAGAGGTGAAAGTTTATGCCCGCAGCAATTGGCGACCTGGCCCCGGACTTCAAGTTGCCCTCGGTCAACGAAGGCGACATCACCCTGAGCCAGTTCCGGGGAGAAAAGAGCGTCATCCTCTCCTTCCATGTCTTTGACTTCACTTCCGGTTGAACGACGCAGGCCACCTCTTTCCGCCAGTATAACGGGCGGTTTGAGGAGAAAAATGCCCAGGTGCTGGGCATCAGTTGCGACCATGTAGCCGCCCACCGGGCCTGGAGTACCGCTATGGGCGGGCTGCCCTATCCGGAGCTTTCCGACTGGCATCCCAAGGGCGAAGTTACCCAGGCTTACGACCTGTGGAACGCGGAACGGGGCGCCGGCACCCGCGCCGTGATTATCGTCGACCGGGAGGGCGTCATCCGCTTCCGGGAAACCTACCAACCCGGCATCCTGCCCGATCCCCAAGACATCCTGGCCGAACTGGACAAGCTGGGCTGACCGGCCGGGTACGCTGACCAGCGGCAAAACTGCCGGGGCGCGGCTCAGCCGCGCCCCGGTTTTATCGGTCACCCAGGGCTTGGTCCGGCCTACCGGTCAGGCGCCGATTTTCTCCACCAAGTAGCGCATCGTCCCTTTGGGTACGATGATTTCCACCTCATCGCCCACGGCGCGGTCGAGCAAAGCCTGGCCTACCGGAGAGACGGTGGATATTTTCCCGGCGGCGATGTCGGCTTCCCGCTTGTCCACCAGGGTGTAGTTAATGATCCTCTTGGTATCGACGTCCTTGACGGTAATGCTGCTGCCCACTACGGCCCGCAAGACGACGTTCTCCCTGGACTTATCGGTTTCCTCCCCGGTCTTGGAAAGGATTTGGGCGTTGGTCAGTTCCGACTCCAGTTCCCGGATCTTGGCTTCGACAAAGCCCTGCCGCTCCTTGGCCGCGTCCAGGGGGGCGTTTTCCCGATAGTCCTTGTCGGCCATAGCCCGCTTGATGTCCTCCACCACCCGCACCCGTTCCTCGCGAAAGCCCTCCAGCTCCGCCACCAAGCGGTTGTAGCCCTCCTCGCTGAGGCGGGGGCCGTTGGCGGCGTTCAAAGCGCCTCCGGCCTGACGGGAGCCGGCCGTCTTGCGGGAACGGATGGCCCGCAGGTGGGTCGACAGGTTCAGCTCCGTCCATTCCCGCTTGTGCATAAAGAGCAGAAACGCCTTGAGCGGCAGCAGTTTCTTTTGGGCATCGGCCCCGCGCTGGGCAAACTCCTTGGCGTAATCCTCCACCAGGCTGGGGGCCAGGTCGCCCATTTTCCGGTCGCGACCGTACCACTCGATAAAGCGGATAATCTCCTGGTGTCCGTCCATGGACACTTTGGCGCTCCGGCTGTTTTTCTTTTCCAGCACAAACTGGCTCAGGGCGTCGGTCAGGTTGTCGGGAATCCCGGCCTCCGGGACAGCGGCGGTTTCCGGCGAGGGATCCTTCGGGGTGGTCAAGGCAGTTACCTCCTTAAAGCAAGTGGGCCATAACGGCGGTCGGCCCTTCGCCCGGGTCAACGGCCTTTATACTATCAGTTTATTAACCTGGCGGCAAATGCGGTTCAGACTCTTGACTCCGGCCCAACCCGGTGTAACAATATATGTGGAATCGGGCTGGCTCCGAACGGTCCCTCAATGGTGCGCCTGCCGCGGCCGAGGCTAGGGGCCAGTCATTATCAAGGCCAGATCCCGCGCGTAACCTCTTTCCTCCGCAGATACCGCTCATGAAGTTGCCCGGCTTCCCCTTTCCCGGAAATGGCTTGATTGCTGATGCTGGCAACATAATCGGCCAATTGCAGCAGGTTGTTCCGGTGGGAATCCTGCTGTTTTACCCCCCGGCCGGCAACCGTTCCGCGCCGTTCTGAATCCGTAAATTAGCGCTATACTGGCAGCAATCAATCCATCCATTGCCCGGAAAGGGCGGGGAGGCAGGTTTTTATGAAAGCGGTTCAGATTGACGAGTTCGGCGGGCCGGAAGTGATGCAGTATCGGGAGGTGGCCGACCCGACGCCCGGCGATGGCGAGGCCCTGGTCGCCCTGCAAGCGGTAGGGGTGAACTTTACCGACATCTACAGCCGGGCCGGCATCAACCCGGGGCCGCCCTTGCCGCGCACCATCGGCGTAGAGGGCGCCGGGGTAGTGCAGGCCGTGGGCCCTGGGGGGTTACTGATCTTGCCGTGGGCGATGTGGTGGCCTACAGCAGCAGCCAAGGATCCTATGCCGAGCAGGCGGTAGTGCCGGCGGCCCGGCTGGTCCAAATGCCGGCGGGCCTGGACGCCCAGGCCGGGGCGGCGGCTATGCTGCAAGGAATGACCGCCCATTACCTGTGCCATTCCACCTATCCGGTGCAGCCGGGAGATAAAGTGCTGGTTCACGCCGCGGCCGGCGGCGTCGGCCTGCTGCTGACCCAGATGATTAAGCGGTTGGGCGGCTATGTTTTCGCCACGGTATCCACGGCGGAAAAGGCGGAATTGGCCCGCAACGCCGGCGCCGACCAGGTCATCCGCTACACCCAAGAGGATTTTGCCGCGGTGGTCAAAGACGCCACCAATGGCGCGGGTCTGCAAGCCGTCTATGACGCGGTGGGGCAGACTACCTTTGACCAAAGTGTTAGCTGCCTGGCCCGGCGCGGCTATATGGTGCTGTACGGCCAGGCCAGCGGCATCGTGCCGCCCATGGATCCGCGTATCATGGGCAACGGTTCCCTGTTCCTGACCCGGCCCGGCTTGGGCGATTACACCGCCACCCGGGAGGAACTGCGGCAGCGGGCTGGCGATGTGCTGGGCTGGGTACAGTCCCGGAGAGCTGAAACTGCGGGTAGAGCATATTTTCCCCTTGGCCGAAGCCCAGGAAGCCCACCGCCAGTTGGCCGGCCGGGCCACTACTGGCAAACTGCTGCTGATTCCCTGACCCCGGCCGGGGCGTCCGTTCTATTGCGGTGCTACATCCGCTTATCCTGTGGGGTGGCAATCCGCTCATCCTGAACTTGTTGGAGCATGGCCCGGAATTTGCTGCCGGGCCATCCGGAGCCGGCCGCAAGGGCCGCCCGGAACTTATTGCCGGAGGAATACGCCGCAATAGAATGGAACGAATTCCCGTCCTTGACCGGCGGCCCGGATTGGCCTATACTTGACTTAACAAACTTGGATTAAGGAGGCGCTATGGCGGCGGCAGTCAGTTCCCAAGAGGTGTACCAGGCCCTGAAAACCGTCTATGACCCGGAAATTCCGGTCAACGTGGTTGACCTGGGGCTGATTTACGATGTCCAGGTCACCGACGACAGCAATGTTTTCGTCCAGATGACCCTGACCTTTCCCGGTTGCGGGATGGGGCCGCACATCGCCCAGCAAGCGGAGTGGGCCATCCAGGACCTGGACGGGGTCGAGGATGTGGAGATTGAGCTGACCTTTGACCCGCCCTGGTCTCCCGACCTGATTAGCGAGGAAGCCCGGATGCAGTTGGGCATCTAACCCCATCCCCCGCCGGATAAGCGGCGGCCCGGAGCGAGGAACGGCTATGGCGACGCCCCAGGAAAACCCCCGGCTGGAGCAGATTAAGCGCAGCTGGCAGCAGAAACGGCAAATCACCGAGCGGCTGTCCACCATCAAGACCAAAATCGGCGTCTATAGCGGCAAGGGCGGCGTGGGCAAAACCACCGTCGCCGTCAACCTGGCCGCGACCCTGGCCCAGGAGGGCCGCGCGGTGGGCCTGCTCGATGTGGATATCGACTGCCCCAATGTCGCCAAGGTGCTGGGCATCCTCGACAAGCCCGACTATGTCGACGGGCGGATTTTGCCGGCCGAAAAGTGGGGCGTCAAGGTCATCTCCATGTCCTTCTTTCAGGAAAACGAGGAGGAGGCCATCATCTGGCGGGGGCCGATGATCCACAACGCCATCAACCAGTTTCTCCAATCCACCGATTGGGGGGAACTGGACTATCTGGTGGTGGATTTGCCCCCCGGCACTTCCGACTCCCCCCTGACGGTAATGCAGACCTTGCCCATGGACGGCTTTCTGGTGGTCAGCACCCCCCAGGAACTGGCGAACATTGACGCCAAGCGCTGCATCAATATGATCCGCAAGCTGAACCTGAATGTGCTGGGCATCGTGGAAAACTACACCGGCGAGGTGTTCGGCCAGGGCGGCGGCGAAACGATGGCCCGGGAAGTGGACGCCCCCTATCTGGGAACCTTGGCCCTGCGCGCCGCCTACCGGGACAGCAGCCGCCCCACTTCCCTGCTGGATTCGGAGGTAGGCGAGGAATACGCCAACCTGGTCGACGGCCTGAAACAAAGCCTCCGCGAAATGGGCCGGGAGCCGGCCTAGCGGCTGCTTCCGTTTCCCTGCGAATAAAGGAAAGGAGCCGCCTTTAAGCGGCTCCTTTCCTTTGGCGGGTTCAATCCCTACACCCCCAACGGCCGGCCAAACTTGCGCTGGTAAGCCTCTTGCTTGACCCGCAAAGCATACTCGAAAGCGTCCGACAGTTTGGGCAGCGACCGGGCCGGCACTTTCAACTCGCCCCGCTCAATCACCTCGTAGCGCAACTCGACCAGGGTAATGTCCCGATTGCCTTTCAGCCCGTTATGGGCGGAGCAAAGGGGGGCGCGGTTCTCAATTTCATCCGTGCCGCCCGCGCTTTTGGGAATCACGTGATCCAGCTCGTAATTCCCATAGGCCAGGCTGTGGTCGAGGTTGTCACTGATATAACCGCAGCACCAGGCCCGGCCGGCGGAGAATTGCAACAACGCGATCAGCATCGCCCGGTCGGTCATCAGCGTTGACGCCCGCTTGTAGCGGCGATCCCGCGGGCTGGCCGTCCGTATGGGCTTGATTTCCACCTCGGCGCTGGTCGTCCGCGTGGGCAATTCCGCCGGGCCGTGGAGGGTAACCGTCGGCTCGCAGCCCAATACCTGCTGCCCGGTGGTCTGGTCGTTGCAGGTCAGCAACGGCAAATCGCCGCCCTTGTTGAACTGCCGCTTAAACACCGTCCAAGCCCGGAGATTGAGGTCGCAAGCGGCCCAGATACGCTCTTGCTCCGGGTCCGATTGGCGGATCTTTTCCGCGGCCAAGGCGGCATAGGCACAGCCGGCAAAGCAGTCCAGCACCACATCGCCGGGATTAGTGGACGCTTTGATAATCCGCTCGGCCAGCGCTGCCGGCTTCTGCGTGGGGTAGCCAGTTCGTTCCTTCCCCCGGGCGGCCCCTACATCATCCCAAAGGTCTTGCAATTTGACTCCGCCCGCGTCCTCCAGATACTTTTTGTACCGGAAAGGAGAAGTCGGGGTTGCCTGCACCAGCAACCCGGCCTGATACATAGCCTCCATGCGGTTGGGCTCAAAGCGCCAAGCCCGGGTTATCCCGCGAAATTCGTAAGGCTTGTTGCCCCCCGCCTCATTAGTGCAGGGGAAAGTTTGATACAAGCCCCTTTCATCCCTCAGTTTGTACCCCTTGGCGATATAATCCTCGCTATAGGGCAAAAACTGAATGTTGTAGATGGTTTTGGGACTCCGGGCGTACCAATAAATGGTGTCGTGGATGTTGCCGACCTGGCGCCGCGCCAAATTATGTTTCTCTTGACGCCGTTTCCAGACAATCTCATTCCTGAAATTGTCTTTGCCGAATACCCCGTCCAGCAGCTGCCGCAGGTAGCCGCTGGCGGTATGGTCGCAGTGCAGGTACAGGCTGCCGGTGGGCTTGAGAATCCGGTGAATCTCGATCAGCCGGATTGCCATAAAGGACAGATAGGCGGCCGTGTCCTCGCCGTGAATGTACCGGGTGGCATCCAGCAGTTTGCCGACCGCCGGGTGCGTAGTTTCAATCCCGGTAACCCAATCCTCGTGAATGTCCTCGTCCCAGGCCCAGGTATCCTTGTAACCGCC
This sequence comes from Dehalococcoidia bacterium, assembly GCA_965203435.1. GTDB lineage: Bacteria > Chloroflexota > Dehalococcoidia > Lucifugimonadales > UBA3495 > CBDBCU01. The sequence continues at coordinate 535,963 of CBDBCU010000006.1, forward strand.
CCGGGCCTTGGGGTCATCGGGCCAGGCAATGCCGGCGGCGTCGGCTTGTTCCGGGGTGGCAATGCCCCACCCGTGGAGCAGGCGCATTTCGTTTTCCCGCTCGTCAGCCCTCAAGGGCGGCCGGAGCTTGTCCCCGACAAAGGTGTCGCTCTTGGCAAAGGGCGGGTCGATGCACACCAGATCCACGGAGGCGGTGTTAAGGGAGCGCAGAAAGTCGAGGTTGTCGGCGATATAGACGCCCCGGTTGACGGCGTTGAACTCAGCGTTGCGGGACAACATAGCCGGGCAGACCCCCTTTCCAACAATTGGCGGCGACTTCAGCCCAATCCTGCCGCCGGCCCGCCTATTATAAACCGGCGGCGGCGCCTTGTAAATCGCCCCTGCGTCACCAGAACCGGGCAGTTCCCCGAAATCAATCCGGCCTAATCCTCCTCTACCGGATCCGCCGGTTCCGGCAGGGCTTCCGGCGGCGTTTCCGCCGCCCTTTTTCGGGCGGCGCGGCTTTCCCCCCGGCGGCGGGGTTGGGCAGTGATTTCCAGCAGCAACTCCACTTCCCGATCCATTGCCTCCTGGGAATAGGCGCTCTGCTCCCCCATCTGCCGGAACTTTTTGTAGCGGGGCATTGAGCCGTTTGGCCGGCGCGGCCTTGGCCACCGCCGCCAGTTGCCGCATCAGATGGGCTTTCAAGGCCGCGGCCGCTTCCCGGGAATTGTGGTGGCCGCCGCCGGCCGGCTCCGGCACAATGGCGTCAATGATGCCCAACTCCAGGCAATCCCGGGCGGTGAGCATTCAGGGCCTCCGCCGCTTCCCGATCTAACTCCGGATCGCCGTAAGGCCCGCCCAAAACGCGGTTCAGGGAAATGGGGGAATAGATGGCATACTGCTGCATTAGGCTGCGGTCGGCAATGCCCAGGGCCAGGGCGCCCTCGTTGCCGCCCTCGCCGATAATGGCCGACACGATCGGCACCGGCGCCGCCGCCATCATGGACAGGGTAGTGGCGATGGCATTGCCGATCCCCCTGCTCCTCGGCGGCCAGTCCCGGATCCGCCCCTTGGGTGTCAATCAGGGTTAGCAAAGGCAGGCTGAACCGGGAGGCCAGCCGAATCAGCCGCTGGGCTTTCCGCAGCCCGTCCGGGTTCACATGATAGCGTTCCCCGTCCAAGGAATAAGGGCGCTGCTGCCCGACCACCGCCACCGGCCGGTCGCCCAGATAGCCCACCCCGGCCACGATGTTGAGCGGTCATCGCTGTTCAGCCGGTCGCCGTGCAGTTCAATAAAGGGCTCCAGGATAGTGCGGATGTAAAAGGTGGCCGAGGGCCGCTCGCCGTGCCGGGCGGCCGTTACCGCTTCCCCCACTTCCGGGTCGGGATTGGCCTTGGGCCGGGCCCGGCTGGCCGCCTTGAACTCCCCCTTGCCCAGCTTTTGCCCGGTCAAAGCCCGCAGCAGGGCGGTCAAGCGCGGTTTCAACGATTTCCCGGTCGACTACATTGTCCAGCAATCCGTGATGCAGATGGGCCTCGGCGGTATGGGCATCCTGCGGCAGCGGCGTCTCCGAGGCTTCCCGCAGGGTCCGCAGCGGCGACAGGCCAATCAGGGAACCCGGCTCGGCCAGGATGACATCGGCCAGGTTGGCGAAACTGGCATAGGCCTGGCCGGTGGAGGGATTAGCCAGCACTACGATAAAGGGCGCGCCCTTTTCCTGGAACCGATTGGCGGCCGCCACCGTCTCGGCCATCTGCATCAGGGACAGCACGCCCTCCTGCACCCGGGCCCCGCCGCCGGTAACCACCGCAATCAAAGGCAATTCCCGCCGGGCCGCCGTTTCCAGGGCCAGGGCAATTTTTTCGCCCACCACGCTGCCCATACTGCCGCCCATAAAGCCGAAATCCAGCGCCACCAGCATGGCGCGGAGATCCCCGAGGCGGCAGATGCCGGTTACCGTGGCCTCGGTCAAGCCGGTGCGGTTCTGATTCTGGTTCAGCAGGTTGCGGTAGGAACCGCGCCGGGGAGAAAGCGATGGGCGCCACGGAGCTGAGGTACTTGTGGGATTCCTTGAAACTGCGCCGGTCGGCCAGCAGTTCGATGCGCTGCCGGGCCGACAGGGTGTAGTGGAAACGGCAGTAGGGACAGACCCGGTAATTGCGGTAAGCGGCCGTTTCGCTGATTTCCGCCTCGCAGAACACGCAGCGGTCGCGCACCGAAGTCAAATAGATTCGGTCCAAATCGCCGTTGCGACTGAACAGATGCACCAGCAAATC
>CBDBCU010000007.1:0-38139 GCA_965203435.1 Dehalococcoidia bacterium
CATCCCGGCCAGGGCGGCGCAAGTTTCGCCATTGCGTAGAAACATGGATTCCCGCTTGCGCGGGAAATTCGGGAATTAACTCGATCCTACGGCCTTTTCTTTCCATTCCAGGGCGGCGACCCGGGCCTGCAAGCGGCGGAAATCGGCCGGGTCGATGTGGTAATGGCCGGGGCCGATGCTGGATACCGGATGATCCGGCGGATTTTGCGGATCGGCGACAAAGGCCAGGTCGTAGCGCTGAAAATGGCGGGTGGGCGGCGTGGCGGCTTTGCAGATACTGCGGATGGTCAAGTAATGGCCGGTCAGGGGTTCCAGGGGGATGCCCATCAGGGCAATAGCCTGGCTGAGGGTGCCGGGGGCAAAGAGGTGGAAGGACAGGCCGTTAATCGGCTCCGACCCCTGGATAAAGTGGCGGGCAATGATGCGCTGGGGAAAGGATTCCACATTATCCACAGGAGCCTCCAGGTTGGCGTCCGGGGTGTAGCTCCAGCTGACGCTGTCCACCACATGGGGCGGATGGCCGTCCGCGGCGGCTTGGCCGCAGAAGTCGGCGTTGACCGGCAGATTGCCGGAGCTGCGGCCGTATTCCTGGCCCAGGGTAAAGGCCAGGGTGGGATAAACCGGAGGGGCGGGAGTAGCCGGATCCGCTTGGGTCATAAAGCCTCCTTAAATGGCCTCGTAGTATTTAACCACGCCCCCGGCGGGGACGGTGGTTTGGCTGCCGGAAATGCCGATGGCGGTGTGGGTGGCATCGCCGCCCTCCCCGCCCCAAGTTACCTCGATGCGGCGGCCGGCGCTGTCACCGGCATTCCAATCGGCGGCCCCGACATAGATGAGCAAAGCCCGCACTGTTTCCTCGTTCCGCGTGTTGGTGTTATCAGTCCAGCGACTGATGCTGCCGCACCAGGCCAGGCGGCAGGCCGAGGTTTCGATGCCGTTGACTTCCAGCACGGCCCAGATGCCATCGCAGCCCTCCGGCGGCAGCAGGGGGACGCGCAGCCAGCCATCGGCGGCCGCCGGCGGAGCGCTGACCTCAAAGCCGGCCGGGGCCGTATCGGCCAGCACCACCCGATTGCCCGAGGTAAAGCGATGGCCGGGGGCATCGGTACGCTGGTCGATGCCCATAGAGGCGATCAGGTTGCCGCGGGTGGGCCTACGCACGTCCTCCCCGGCCAGGACTTTCTTTAGGCTGTGGGTGACGGTAAAGCCGGCCCCGTCCGGCTCGTCGAAAGACCAGGGCTGAGTTTGGAAAGCGTCCACCGTAGCGGCGTCCAGGCCGGTGAATTCCCACAGGGTCGGGCTGGCGGCGGCGGCGGCGTTGATGCCGACGACATGATTTCCGGCCTGAAAGGTCAGGCGGCCGGCGTAGGTACGGCCGCTGGCGTAGCGGATGCCCAGCTCGCCGTTATCCTCGGTCTGGTGGGCGTAGCCCAGCCAGAGGGTATTGGCGGCCGCCGGCAGTTTAGCCACCGCGCCGCCGGCGGGAAGTTGCTGGGTCTGGCCTTCCGGCGTCCAGGCGGCCCGGGCGATGTAGGTATAGTCCCGGTCGCCGCTGCGGTTGGAAATCATATCGGGGCCGGGATTGATGGTGACGCTGCCCAGGCCGGTATCGGCGGTGGCGGGGGTAGTGGTGGATTCTTTTACATACGCCCCCTGGCCGGCGCCGGCTTTGACCAGTACCAGGTCGCCGTCCACAAAGTCCTCGGCGGCGGGGAGGGCGGCGAATTGGAACCACTGGCCGCCGCCGGTACCCCGGGGAACGCCGATGCCGTAGAGGTACAGCTCAAAATTCAGGGCCACATTGCCATCGTCTTTGAGGCTGTGGCCGGCGGCGGGGGCGTATTTGGCGGTCAGGTGGGTCAAGCCGGCGGCGTTGCGGGACAGATAGACGGTGATGATGCCGGCCCGGGTAATGCCTTTCAGCACGGCGATATGGACGAGGGGCTGGCCCAGGGCGGTCGTGCCGTTATAGATGGCTTTGCGGGCCACGGCGTCCAGGGTCGTTTCGCCGTCCTGCTCCATCACTTCCAGGGCAATATCGCTGGCGGCGAACCCGGACAGGGTGGGGGTGAGTTCGGCGATCAGGACGCCGTGGGGTTCGGTGGCGATATTGAGCTGCTCGACCAGGTTGGTGACGCTGACCGCCGAGGGCGCGTCCAGGCTGGTAATCCGCAGGCCGGCGAGGGGGCCGTTAAAGAGGACGCGGCCATCGGGCAAGGGCGGGCGGTTAATCAGGTCCTCATAGTCGCCGGTGGTGGCGACGGCGGCCAGGCCGTCAATGTCGGCGGCGGGAAAGCCGGCGCGGACATCCTCCTGGATGCGGTAGTGGTAAGAATCCACCGTATTGCCGCCCTGGAGGGAATCCTCGGGAAACCAGTAATAGGCGGTGCCGTCGGCGCTGGCCCCTTCCCGGACGACGCCGGAGCCGTCGAAGGCCAGGAATTGCCGCACCGTTTCCCCGCTGTCGGCGTTGTCGTCCCCGACCAGCCGCCGTTTATCCAGCTGGGCTACCTCGGCCGCCGGGACCTGGGCATAAAAGCCTTCGCCGGTCCCGTTGGGGGCGTCGTGGGTTTGGACGGCGGCGTACTGCAAGCCCTCGGCTCCGCTCAAATCCCGGCGCGGCGTCCGCACCGACAGGCGGATGGTGGCCGAGTTGGTCCAGCCGCCCGGATTGTATTGGCGGTTGAGGGTGACCAGGTTGTCCGGCAGTTCTATTTTATCAGTGGGGGAGCCGGCCCCGGTCAAGGGGGATTCCACCGCCGCGCCGACCCAGCGCTGATCCAGTTCGGATACCAGGATTTCGGCCAGTTCGGAGCCGGTGGTTACGCTGGCATCGTCCAGGAGCAGGGCGTCCCCCGGTTGCAGATGCTCGATAGCCAGCTGGGGGGTGGAGTGCAGGTCATCGGCTTGGATGGCCGAGTTGATTTTAATGTATTCGGCGGGCTGGATAATGCCGGCCTGCTGGATGCCGGCGGTGGGCAAATCGCGCCACTCGACATCGTAGTTGGCATCGGACTTTTTAGCCTCGAACTGGCCGGCGGTGCCGCCGGGTTTCAGCAGGCGGTGGCTGTCCACGCCGGCCGATTGGGGGATGACCAGCTCGATGTGGAGGGCGGTGATGCGGCCGGTATCCCCGGATTCGGCGGCGTAGTTGACCAGGTAGATCGAGCGGGTCATGGCGGGGACGGCGATAGCCTGGGAAGTGGTGGCCCCGGCGGCATCGCTGAGCTGAAAGGTGGCATTGGCCCCGATTTGGGCTCCGGCGGCGTTGCGCCATTGGGCGGTCAGCGGCAGGGCGCTGTCGGTGCCGCCGCTGTTGAGGGTATGGACGAACTGGGCGGCGGCGTAGCCGGTGTCCACCAGGTAGTGCCAGCTGGCCGGAATGATGCAGTCCCGGCCAATCGCCACGGTCGCATCCTGGCCGGGGTCGGGGACGACAATATCCGCGCCCAGGATGTCCAGCTGGGCCGGCCAACCGGTGGGAGCATGGATCAGCTTGGCGGCTGGAAAGGGATCCGCCGGGGCGGTCTGACCGGTAAAGGATTCGATGAGGGCGGTGGCCGTAGCCCGGTCAATGCCGGCTCCGCTCTCCGCGGGGATGCCCAGGATGCGCTTGAAATCGGCCAAGTGGTCGGCCACATCCAGATGGGCCGGCTCCACGGCGGCGTTCTGGATTTGGCGGGACTGGACGGCATCGCTGGCAATGCCGGCGGAGCCGAGCTGCTCGGTCTGATAGGTCTGGCTGGTGGGATCGAACACTACCGGCAGGCCGCCGGCCGGGTTGGGAATGGAAATGCCGGCCGGCCCGTGACCATCCGAGTGGGCGATGTGGTCGGCCAGGGCGGCCTCGGCCCGGGCTTTTTCATCGGCGGCGGTAAAAAGTTGGTGGACGGTGAGTACCAGGCGGCCGTCCGCGGACACCCCATAGAGCAGGCCGTTGGCGGCGGTGCGGGCGAGGTAAAAGGTCGCCCCTTCCACCGGATAGCTGAGGGCATTAGCCAGGGTAGGGATGGCGGCGGCGGCGGCGGCCGGCAAGGCCCGCAGTTCGGCGGTATCCAGGGGGAAGTAGTGGGTCTCCCCAGCCCAGGCATAAGCCAGGCGCAGTTTTTCCACCCCGGCCGGGAGGGTCAGGGCGGAGTCGGCCAGGCGGTTGGCGACGGCCGCGACGGCATGGCTGCCCACCGCCGCCCCCAGGGAAACGGCGGACCAGCGGGGATTGAGCAGGTCTTGGAGAAAAGCCAAATCCCGGGGCAGGCTATCGTCGGGGATGGGGGAAATGTGGCCGGCCACCCCGGCCGGGCGGGCCCAGGCCGCGATGAGGGCCAGGGCCTCGGTTTCGGACAGGCCGGCGAACAGGGCTTCCGCCGTCCGGTAGATAGATTTGAGGGCGGCGTTGGCGTCCAGGCCAGAGATTTCGCCGATGGGATTTTGCTGGATTTGGGCGTCAATGGCGTCGAACAGGGCGGCCCGATCGCGGTAAGTCTGGCCCGGCGCAGTGGTCATAGCGGCTCTCCAACTAGGCCCGGGTCTGGCGGATGGTTTCCCAGGTGTAAGCCTGGCCCAGGGCGCGGGCTTTCAGCCGGTTGATGCGGATGGTGACGGCGGTTAGTTCCTGGCGCAGCTGCGGCAGGGATTGGCGGGATATGGTGCGCCCTTCCAGGGATACCGACAAGGCGTTGGTTTCGGCCAGGGCTTGCATCGACGCCTCCAGCGCATCCCGATATTTTTCCGCCTTTTCCAGGGCGGCGGCCAGGTCCGGGGGCAAAGCGGCGGCGGCCGCGGCCGGGGTGATGGTGCGGATTATCAGGGCAAAGGCCGCATTGGCCAGGGCGGCGCTGGCCGACACCAGAAAGCGGGCGTCATCGGTATGGCCCAGGCGGCAGTCCACCGCCGCCCCGGCCGGGCCGGCTGGTACGCCGCTGAACAGCACGGCATCCCGGCCGTCCAGGTGGGGATCGGCGGAGTCCATCGTAGCGTCCCGGCTGGTCAGGTAGGCATAGTCAAAGGGATAAAAGGGGCCGCCGTCCCCGGTAAAGGATATTTCGGCCAAGCCCTGGGCCGGCAGCAGGACATCCGGGCTGACCTCCATCCACTGCGGCGCGGCCAGGCCCGGCCCGGGATAGCCGACCCGGCCGGAAAAAATCGGGGTTTTGACGAAATCGGCGGTGGTCATGATGGGGGCATTATATCATCTCCAGTGACAGTTCGCCCCCCATTTCGGACCGCGAACATTGGCCTTCGCCCTTTCCACAGGAATCCTATGGATTTCTATATACAAGGGCGCCCCCAATGCCCGGTTTTACCCTGGCGAATTTAACTCGTCACTCCCCCTATGGGGGGTTACATAGGGCCGTTCTAACGGCGTTCTAAAACTTTGGCCTTCCTTCCGCCGCTATGGGTTTCCTATGTGACTCAAACACGACAGGAGGGGCGGACAATTATTTTTTGCACCCATCGGAGGAGGTTAGCCCCGCCCTGGGAACATCCTAAATTCGGCTGAGCAGGTCCCGGGTCAGGGCGGGATTGCCGCGGCTGTAGCGGTAGGGGAGCAGGCGGCGGGCGGCCACGCCATAGACGGCGCAGTCTAAGGCCTCGTTGCGGATGCCGTTGTAGCGGGGCCGCCAAACCCAGGTCTGCATCCGGCCTTTATAGACCTGTTCCTTGCGCTCGCTGGTCAGCTGTTCCAGATAGCCGGGAGGGACGGCCTGGGCTTGGGCGGTCCAACGGCCGTCCAACAGCAACTCGGCCACCAGGTCTTTGGCCTGGGAAGTGCCGACCCGCACATAGTCGCCCAGGAAACGGGCAATATCCCGCCCTGGCACTTCCCACTCGTCGCCCTTGCAGGTCGCCACCCGCTTGCGGGACATTTCCCAGGGCATAGTCCGGCCCAGGCCCTCGGTGACGGCATCGGTAAAAGCCCCGCGATCCACCAGCATACGATCGGCGCGGTGCTGGCGGTAGAGGTCGGCCAGGGCGTCCCATTCCCCGCTGCCGCTGGCCGGCCGGGGGAGGATGCGATGCTCCAGGATGTGGACATTATCGCCGCTGTACCAGCCCAGCACCGAGGCTTCCAGGCGATTGGCCTGGACATCCACCCCGATAGTAATGGCGTCGGGCGGTTCGGCGTAGGGATGGGTTTCCCGGAGGACGGCCGCTTTATCGACCAGGCTCAGGTCGGCAATGGCCGGCCGCTGGAAAGGGACGGCCAATATCTGCTGGGTAGCGGCGCGGATAGGGCCGGTGTCGCCGCGGCGGTCGGAAATTTCCCGGGCCTCGGCCAACTCCCGGGCCGACTGGGCGATGGGAATATGGGGGGCGTAGAACTGATTCAGGTGATAGGAATGGCGGCCCTGGCGGACGGCATCGCTATTGGCGGCCCGCCATTCCCCCCTTTCCAGGGCGGCCAGCTTATCGGCGTGGGTCCAGGGATCGCCGCAGTGGGGGCAATGCAGCCGGAAATCATCCCCCACCGGCAGCACATACTCCGGCAAAAGGAGCAACCAATCCCGGCAGTGGGGGCAGGGCAGCCAAAAAGAGGAGCGGCTGCCGGCCTGATAGAGCTGGTCAATGCGGCTGCTGCCCTTGTCGATGGGGGTGGACAGCCAAACCATTTTTTCCCGGCCGCGATAGGTGGCGCTGCGCTGGCGGATTATGTCCACCGGATCCTCGGCGTCCACCGACACCTGATAAACATCTATCTCATCGGCAAAGGTGCAGCGGGCGGTGTCCCCGCGCAAGTTGCGCTCGGAGCTGGCGATGGCGATTTCCAGGTGGCCGCCGGGAAAAGTGACCCGCTCCTGATTGTGGGCGCCGCCGGAACGCCCGCCGGGATAGACCCGGATATTGGGATTGGCTTTCAGGGCGGTATCGAACTTTTTGGATTTCCACCGCTTTTGCAGGGACAGATTGGGCTGCACCATCATCGCAAAATCCGGGGCGCAGGCAATCAGGTACAAGATCATCCAGTTGCAAAGCTCGGTTTTGCCCGACTGGGAGGACAGCATCAGGGTGATGTCGCGCACTTCCGGATCGGCATAGGCGGCCAGGATGTCCCGCTGAAAGGGGCGCAGCCGCACCGGCCCCGGCGCGGCGTTGCCCGGGGGAATGACCACCGACCGCTCCACCCACTCGGCAATGGTGGGGCGGGCGTCCCGGGTGTAGGGAATGGCTGGATTAAGGGCGTACACCACCGGTGACCTCAGCGACCAGGGATTCGATCTTGACGGCCAGGGCGTCCCACTTGGCTTTATCCTCATCCGAAGGGGACGCGGGCAGATAGTGATCCAGGGCGGCTTGCAGGATGGCAGTAACTAACTGCTCCGCCACATCCCGCCGGATGTATTTCCTGGCCTCAATTTCCCGGTCCTGCTCCAGTTTGAGGGCGTGCTGCCACTCCCGCTCCGCCGACATAGCCCGCAGCGCATCCGACGGTTTTTCCGGATCGTAGGCGATAGACAGGTGCGGCGACCGTTCTAAAGAATCGTTTTCGATGCCAACGGCGTTCAGGGTGGCGGCCTGGTAGGTAATTTTTACCAGGGCGCGGAGGTGCTTGCGGGCATCCTCCCGGTTCAGGTGGTCATAGATAAAATCCACCAGGTCATCGCCGCTATAGCGGACGGGCCGGCCGGGGATGTAGCCCAGGCCCTTCCGCTGCCACTGGGCAATGGTCGGTGGGGACAGGTTAAAGATGGCGGCTAGTTCCTCTCGCGTCCACATAGTAGGGTCATTATACCGAAAAAAACTTTTTTTGCCGCCGTACTGGTTTTGAGACCTGCGGACGATCGCGCCTCCCTGCCACGCCGCCCCGGCCCGGCCCAGAAGGAACCGCCGGGTTAGTGGGTCAGGGCTACCCGCTCAATCTCCACCCAATCGCTCGGCCGCCAGAGGTAAGTCTCCGCCCCGGCGCAGCGCAGTTCGTTCAGGATGAAATCCTGTTCCGCCGTCAGCCGGCCGCGCTGGGTTTTCAGCTCGGCAAAGACCAGCCGGCCGCGCTTCAGCAATTGCAAATCCGGCCAGCCCGGATCGCTGCCCTTGCTGTTGAGGTTGTGATAGACCCGCCAACCAGTGGCGCGGAACAGCTCTATGACGGTCTGTTGGAAGTCGGCCTCGGATACCTGGGCAAGGGAGGGAGACGACAGGATGGGGTTGGACATCATTCCTCCATCAGCAGCAGTTGGCCGCTGGCCTGCCGTTGCCGTTCCTTTATCCCCGCCCGGCGCGACGGCATATCGTAGGTGTTATGGCATTTCTGGCAGAGGGCGGCCAGGTTCAGCAATCCGGCCGCCTCGGGGCGATGGTCGAAAATATGGGCGACCGTCAGAACCACCTTTCCGCCGGTGACGGGATGGGGCTGGTAGTTTTCCGCGCCGCACCACTCGCAACGGTTTTTAGCCCGATAAAACCGGATGAACCGGCTGCGGGCTTTCCAGTCCGCCGGGTAGCGGGCCAGATTTTCCTTACGGATAGGCATATAGCCCCCCTAATAAGGCGGTTCATCGGATTCCGTCCAGGAAATTCGCACCGCCTTATGGCCTTTATCCCCCTGGGCCTGCTCCTTGGTGGCATAGATAAAAGCCATGCCGATAATGCCGGTCTCGGCATCCTGCACCCGGCAAGGCCGCCAGCCTAGACAGGGAATATCCACCTCGAGGTGATGGTTGATAGTCAACCGGATCCAGCCGTCCATAAATAGCCCTCCTCGGCGCGGTCTGCTATAATGGCCGCGCCCATACTTCCCAACGGGTTGCCCGCCCCGGTTCTGTGCCGCCGGGGCGGGCAGTTTTTGGTCAGACCCCCGCGCCGCCGGCCAGTTCCTCCACCGAGCTGCGGTAGTAGAGGGGATGGCCGGGAATGCCGACTATCCGCGCCAAATCTCCCTTTGCTGCCAGCTGGGACACCCAATTGGTCGAGATGTTGAGATAGCGGGCCACTTCCTCCCGGGTCAGCCAGGACTTGGTGGCGGGATTGCTCTCGCGCACCACATCGGCGGCGAACAGATGCTGGCCGCCCCAGCGATCCCATTCCTGGCGGATCAGGCCGGCGGTGATGAGCTTGCCCAGCAGGGAGTGGCCCATAGGCAGATGGGACGGCGTGACGCTGGGATGACTGCCCATCTCGGCATCTTTGCGGGTCATCCACTCGGCCGAGAAGTATTTGGATTTTTCCGGGTTCATCATGCGGTCATTATCCTCCTGCTGGATTTCCAGCACTTCGGCGCGGCGATAGCGCGGCCGCTTGGGGCCGCCGTTGCCCTCGATGAGGCCCACCGGCAAAAATACCGGGGACAATCGCCCCTGCCGCTCCCAGCGATGAATAGCCGAGGCGGGAATTTGGTATTCCTGCCGGGCTTCTTGGAGATTTACCGTGTCGGCCAACAGCCGCATCGCCGACCGGATTTCCTCCTGGCTATAGAGCGGCGGCCGGCCGATGAACTCGGAGCCGATATGCTGATGGGCCGGCCGGTCGGCCGCCGGCCCGGGCGGCCGACCCCGCAGCCGCGGCACCGGCGTTTCCGGTTGGTCAGTCATGGCGCACCTCCTCGCTGAGGGCGATATAGTCGCAGGGCCGGATATAGCCCCGGATGACCGGGGCGATGTTCTGCATGATGGCCTCGTGGCGGCAGTGGTCGCAGGTCACTGCCGTCCAGTCGTTGCAAGCCGAGTCCCCGGCCGGCAGGTCGTCCTCCCCGTGCTGGCACAAAGCCAGGTCGTCCAGCGCGGCCGGGGATCCGTCGCTGGTCAGAGCGCGTTTGGGGTTGAGGTAATGGATGGTCATAGGCTAGTCCTCCTCTAAATCCTCCCCGGCATAAATCCGGGTTTGCTCTGGCAGCCCTTTCAGCCGGGCTTTCAGGTTGAGGGCGTCCCGAATCCAGCGGGCGCAGCGGGTGCAAACGGCCGTATGCTCCTGGTTCGGCCGCATTCGACCGGCGTAGCTCCAGCCGGCGGTCCAGATATGCTCGGCGGGGCCGCCCTTACAGGTTTCGCATTTGCCGAGGATATGCACCCCTTCTACATACCCCCGAGCATGGCGGAGCGGTTTCATAAGGCCGCTTCGGCCAGGTCAAAACGGCCCGGCTTGGGATGGCAGCGGGCGCAGACCGTCCGCAGCTGGGCGTGTTTTTTATGATGCTGATACCAGTCCCGATACAGCAGGGGTTCGTCCAGCACTTCCAGGGCATACTCGCCGCCGGGCGACCGAATCCATTTCAGCGGCAGGTTCTCAAAATGCAGGTCTTTGCTGACCAGCCACTCCAGGGCGATTTGATGAAACCCCTTGCCGTAGTGGTCCACGTCCGTGCCGGCGGCTCCGCAGAGGTCGCACCAGGGATGTTTTTTCCGCCAGGCCAGGATTTGAGAGCGCACCTCCGTCCGCAGGGCTTTGAGGACGCGGTCTTTGTCCACCGATGCGCTGAACAGCCGCTTGGGGCTGAACTTGACCACCGCGCCGGTGCAGAAATGGGCCGCCAGGCAGTAGTGGACCTTATCCTTGGTCAAGGGGATGGCGGCCAGGGTAAAGCGGTCGATGGCGGTGCCGGGATAGTCGCCGACCTGCAAATAGTCGTTTTCCAGGGCGGCGTCCAGCAGGGTCAGCAGGCGCATCCGGTCAAAGGATTCCAGGGCAGCGCCCTCCCGATAGGGCGGATGGGCCATCAAATCCTTGACGAATTTCTGGGCCTGGGTTTTGGAAAGGAAATATCCGTACATCTAGCGGCCCTCCTGAAAAACGATATGGTCGCCGGATTCCAGGCCGTAGTGCTGGCCCGCGTTGCGCCAGCACTTGCGGCAGATGGCAAGTTTGCGGGTGGCCCCGGTGGCCTTATGGGTGGCGGTAAAATTTACCTGCCAGGACTTGGGCCGCCATTTATGGCAACCGGGGCAAGCCCAGCGTTTAGCCACGCGGAGGGAAACCTGCGCGGGGCCGGGATCCTCGCCAACGAGGGAGCCGCGGGTTTTTTGATAAAGAACGCCCATGCTGCCTCCAAACTGACTTTTTGTCAGGGTGGGTTGCCGTTGCGCCCTATGGCAGACTGACTTTTTGTCAGTGTACGGTACCCCTCCCTAGATCAATAAGTTTTCGATCGAAATTGATCGAGGGGGAGGACCTAGACTGACTTTTTGTCAGTCTGCCGTAGGCGCAAGGCCAACCCACCCTGACAAAAAGTCAGTCTAGGTCCTCGTTTAGATTCCGCTCCGGGTTATCCGGAGCCAGAGTGAAATCAATCGACAAATCGCGCCTTCCGTGGATTTTATGCAAAGCCCTCAGCAACGCCTGATATAGCCGCTGCTCTAAGCACTCAATAATAAATAGGCTGGGGACGACCACCGCCAGGGCAGTTTTATCGGCCGAGGAATAGCGGTCGGCCCAAGTGTCTTGCAGCCAGGTCTGAAAGGTGTTGCTGGGCAACTCCGTTTCCAACTGGGCTAGAGTGGCGGCCCATAGCGCCGTCGCTTCCGCATCGTAGGGCGTATCCGGGTACGAGGGGATGTGGCGGGGCGTACGGGTAGCAGCGCTGGTCTGGGTCTGGTATTTGCCGGGCGGGGTCGGCCGCAGGATTTTGTCTTTGATGCTCTTTAGACCGACCAAGGTCGCCGCGTAATGCCGGGCCGGCACCTGGTCCATAGCATAGGCGGTCAAATCCAGGTTGTAATCGGCGGCCAGGCGGCGCTGGGCTTCCGGCCAGTCAATACCGGATTCCAGTTCCACTATTTCGCGGAACACGGCCCACTGGCGGCGGGAGATGGGGGTATCGTCCACCGGTACCATCTGCATCTGGCCGGCTCCGGGCAGCAGGGTGGTCGGCGGCGCGGCGGCCGGGGGATCGGACAATCCCCAGTTGGCGACGGCGCCGATTACGCGGTAGATGGGGATCTGCCCCAGATCGCGGCCGGGCCGACTGCGGCCGGTGCGATCCAGTACGCCGGCCGCTACCAAGCGCTTGGTCATCCGGATGACCGTCCGATAGCTGCAACCGATGGCCTCCTCAATGACGCTTTGAGCCAGGCATACCTCGCCGGTCTGCATATCGGCGTATTGGGCATAGACCTGGAGGAGGAGCCGGGCCGACATGGGCAATCCGGCCTGGGCGCCGGCTTCGAAGGCCCAGCCCAGCCGCATATAAACGCGGTTGCGGGATTCGGTTTTTCCGGTCAGGTTGGTCATGGCCCCCCCATAGCCAAGCGGCGGTGTTCGACCATGACCCCCATAGCCAAGCGGTGGACGCCGATGAACTCGGAATAATCGGGCGGCAGGGCGTTGTTGATGCGCTCGCGGCGTTGGCCGATATTGCCGCTGCGGATATGCTCCACCCCCAGGACGGCGCTGGCTTCCTCGGGGGTGGAGGATTTAGGCAATTGAGCGGCGGCCCGGCGGAGCCCCATATCCCGCTTTTGCCTTTCCCGGCCGCCGTAACTGCCTCTGCCGGTGAGGGATACCAGGCAGGGGGCGTAATGGGAGCGCGGCGGCAAGCCGGGGGCCAGGATGGGCCAACTGCATTGGAAATAACGGCGGCGGCGATTGCCGACCTGCCCAGCCGGCCGGAACATCCCCATTTCCAGATAGATGGGCGCAGCCAGTTGACGGGGCGTCGTTTGCTCGATGACCGTCCAGGGATGGCCGGCCAGGAGTTCCTGCACCCGGGGGACGAGATTGGGTGCCGGCTTAACGGCGTTGGCGCGGCGCATACCGCAGTCATGCTGACAGGGGGGGCTGGCCCAAATCAGGTCAAAGGCGGCCAAATCCACCGGCGGATGCAGGGCATCGGCCCGGAGGAAGTCGCCGGGATAGTCGGGCTGGGGCTGATGGTCGATGCCGACTACGCGATAGCCGGCCCGGAGCAAGCCCAGGGCTACGCCGCCGCCGCCGCAGAACAGGTCGAGGGCTAACATCGGATCTCCCTTTGGGCCTTCTGAATAATTTGACTTACCCGCTGGCGGGATATTTGCCAATCCTGGGCAATTTCGGACATTTTCTCCCCCTGGGCATAGCGGGCCAGGATTTCCTTTTCCCGGCCGGCGGATTCGGGCGGGCGGTGCAGCCGGGGATCGCGCCGTTTATCCGGGACGGGTTGGCCGGCCGCTTTGAGGATGTCGCGGATGGAGCGGGTGGCTATGCCGACTTCGGCGGCGATTTGGCCGAGGGGCTGCCCCTCCCGGAAGCGGTGGACGATTTCCCGATTGCGGGCCAGGATTTTGGCGCTGGGCGGCCGGCCGGGCCGGCCGGCCGAGGCGGCCGGCCGCTCCTCAAAATTCAGCTGGCCTTGGACGGCCATTATTCGGCTTTCCGGGCCGCGGCAAGGCGGTTCGCGGCGATGCGGAAATTCTGCGCCCGTTGCAAGCGGTCGATTTCGGTCATCACCTTATCCCGTTGCTCCGGGGGCAACCCGGCATCCTGCGCGGCAAAGCGCAGCAGTTCCTCATGCACCTCGGGAGTCAGGTGGCCGGACAGGGCATTGCTGACGACATCGACGGTCAGGTCGGGGATGTTGTCCTGGATCCGTTTGTGTAGGCAGTACTCGCAGGTGTAGGCGTCCCGGCTGGGGGTGATGGAATCCTTGCGGCCCTGGGGGTTGCCGCAAAGGGGATGAAAACCCGAGGCGGCGGCGAAGTGGATAGTCCCGGCGGCCCCGGCCGCCGGGGCGTCTAGGCCATCGCTCTTTTCCTCCGGCTCAGGTTCGGTAGCCGAGGGGAAATGCTTGGCGCTCAGCTCAATGTCGTTTTCATCCAGGTAAGGGCCATCGTTTTCCAGGGCAATGGTCGCCGTAGCCAGGATTTCCTGGGTCTCAATGCGGGCGGGGGATTCCGGGTACACCCAGGCGGTGAGGGTGGATTCCAGTTGAACGGCGTAGCCGTTGCCGTTGACCGTGGTGGAGTACCAGGTGTCGCAATGGGGTTCGTACTCGGCGGGATTGTCTTTTAGCCAGTGGAGCGCCTGGCGCAGGGCTTGGGCGATTTCCCCCGGATCCCCCGCCGGGTAAAATTTCTTTGGCAGCTCTTGGGAAAGGCCGGGCGCGGCCTCCTCCCAATACACCCAGCAGACCGGGCAATTAAAAGTCTCCGGGTTAGTGGTCACCGCCTCCGTCAGGCCGCGGGCGCCGCACAGGACCGGGAAAGTCCCATCGGTAAAGGATTGGCCCGGGGACAGGTGGATGATGAACACCTTGGCGGCGTCGGGGGTGGTCATTCCTGCACCCCCCAGCCCCGGAACTGGCCGGTGGTTTCGTCGATGCCGTCGCGGAAAGATTGGGCCAGGACCAGCTGGCCGTCCGCGGCTGGCAGAAGGGCGGCCAGATGCCACGCCGGTTCGGTTTTTTCGATGCCGTCCAGGGTGTAGTTGTCATCCTCGGGGCGGCCGGAAAAAAAGGAAATGCCGTGCCAGTTGCTGAGGTCGCCGCGGCTGGCATCGCGGAGCAGGGTTTCCAACCACCGCAGGTCGCTGTGGCGGAAGTCATAATCCGGCTCCAGGATGCCGTAGCAATCCACTTTGGGCAGGTGCAGGGCAAAAGTGCGGCAATCGCCGTGGGCGCAGTGCAGGGCTACCGGCCCGGCCGGAATCGTCGCGCCGTTGTAGTCGGGTTCGTCCAGGTATTTGAGGGCTGAGGGTAGGGTAACGGTCATTGCTAGTCCTCCTTAAAAGTTTTGCCGACCACTCGCGGAACAGCTGCAGCTGCCCGCCGGGGACAGGGGGATCCGGATTGCGGGTCCGGGCGTTGCGGGGGCTCAATCCCTCGGCCGTCTTTGGCCGCGCTCCTGCCAGCAGTCGGCGGGATAGCTAACCCTGGGCGTTCAGCATCCGCAGGATTTCGTCATTGTCCAGGGCGACGGTTTCCTGGGCCGCCGCGTTCTGGTCGGCTTGGTGGGTCTGGCGCAGCCGGCGCTCGGCACTGAGGATGCCCTGGTCGGTCTGCTTGGCTTTGATGATGGCCTTGCGGTGGGCGATGATTTTGTCCAGGGCTTTGCCCGGCAGCAGCACCGGCTCGTGACCGACGTGCTCAATCCGGTAGTCCCACTGCCCATCGCGGTGGTGGGTGGTGATGATGTAGCGCTCCTCGACCACCACCGTATTTTTGACCAGGTCGCCCGGCCGGGTCTGCTGAACCGTGGTCAGCTTTTCCGGGGCGAACAGGGCGGCTTGCATCGAGTCCATCCGGACGGTGACCAGGTCCTCTTTCAGGTACTCGCCAGGCAGCAGGCCGCGCCCGGCTTTGCTGAGCCGCTTGGTCCCCGTCTTGGGTTTGGTGTTCCGCTTTGCCATCGCTAGTCCTCCTGTAATGCGGTTCTGCATTGGCCCAGGGCTGGTACCCTGGACTAACCCCGTCAGGCTGGTGGGGGTCGTGCTTTGAGCTCTGCGCTGATCGGCTTACCTCGCCCCAAGCCGGCGTGTGCGACCATCGGCGGGGCGCTACCCCGCCGAACGGTAAAGCCCGCCCAAACACTTGCCAATGCCCTTCCAATCTAAACCCCATTGCCCGGCTTGTCAATAGCAATTGGCAATGAATTACAAAATTGACATAATCCCGGGGCCGGGGCTAGTTCAGGGCGGCGTAGAGGGCGGCCAGTTCCGCGTCCGGGGGGGTGTAGGTCGGGGCCGGCGCGGCGGTTTGGGTATCCGCCGCCCGATAGTAGAGGCGGTAGCCGTCCCGGGGCATATAAGGCAGGGTGTCCCCGGCCAGGCCGGGGTTGTCCAGGAGCAGGGTTTGCAGCTGGGCATCGGTCACCGCGCCGTACAGTTCCCGGCAAATCAGGTCCAGGCGCTCCCACAGATAGACCTGGCGATAAGGCATTGGGTATCACCCCCAGAACCCGGCGCCGCCGGGATTAAGGATTCGGGCGGTCACCGCGGTGGTGGCCGCCGTCCAGTCATGGGTCACCTGCTCCGCCGTCCAGGCGACGGGATAGCGCCAATAGCCCGGGGGAAACTGCAATCGGCTGCGGGCGGCGAGATCCAGGCGCAGGCGGGTGCGGAATTGGATTTCGGCGGCCTCCCGTTCCAGGAGCCAGCCGTCCACGGCCAGCCGATAGTCCTTGCCCGCGGCGTTGGCCGGCAGTCCGGCATCCCGGACCAGCCAGGCTTGGCTGGCTTCGACACTGTCCGGCGGCCCCTGGCTGTAATCGCGCCGCGTGGCCAGGGGGGTATCGGCGGCCAAATCCAGATAGGTGACCTGGATATTGGCGGCGGAGCCGGGCAGGTTGCCCAGGTTGGGCAAGGCCAGCTGGGGATCATAAATTTCCGGGACGGCCAGGGCTACCGTATTGCGGTATCCCCACAGGCCAAAGAGCTGGGTTCCATCCACCAGCAGGCCATAGTCCCGGTAGAGGAGATCCACCATATCGGCGTAGCCCAGCTCCGGATCCGACAGCTGCTGCTCCATCTGCCGGAGCAACTCCCGGCCGCCCAGGCCCACGGCCGCCAGGGCGGCCTGATAGGGGGCGAACCGGTCCAGGTTAAAGGAGGTCAGGGCGGCGCGCAGGGCGCGGGCCAGGTATTGGTCGGTGGTGGGGGACACGGTTTTAGCGTCAAAGGCCATCAGGGCGGCGGTCGTGGCCGTGTTGTCGGTCACCCCGGTGACAAAGCCGTCGAACAGGTCTATCCCGTCGGCCGTGCCGGCGGCGGTGACATAAACCCGCGCCCGCATACGGCGGGATAGGGAGATGCTGCGCTGGGCATCCCGGACGGCAAAGCGGCAGCGGGACAGGGTGAGGGCCGCGCCCTGGGTCAGTTGCAGGGACAGCAAATCCTCGGCGGCCCACTGCCAGCGCTGGCGGGCGATCTCATCAGTGAGTTCCAGGCGGACGGGCATCGCTACCGCCCTTGGCCCAGGTCGGGGACGGGGATACCCAAATAGGCGCGGCTGCCCATCGGCATTATCGCCACCCGGTCGCCCTCCCGGGGGTAGTAGAGGTACGGGGCGTAGAGGGTATCCCCGCCGGCCGCGGCGGTGGCTTCCCCGTCCGGCTGCCAGCGCAGGAAGGGGGCTACCAGGGCTACCGGATAAATGCGGCGGCCGGCCACCAGGACGGTGGCAATGCCCTGGGCGGTGCCGGCCGGGATATAGACCAGGTTATCGGGAAAGTCCTCCAAGTCCGGGCCGGGAGCGATGCCATCGTCCAGGGCGGCGATGACGCCTACGCTCCAGCCGGCGTTGCGTTCCAGGCGGGCCAAGCGGCCCTCCATAGCGATGACCTTGTCGGCCAAACTTCCGGCCATGACTGCCCCCCCTATTCGGCGGTAAATTTGGTGCGGCCGTAGGCGATCAGCAGGCCGCCGGGATCGTGCAGGGCCGGCCGGGCCTGGGATATAGCGCGCACCTGGAAATAGTAATCCGTCCCGGAGGTCAGCGGCAGGAAGTCCCCCGGATTAGCCGGATCCGGTATCCGCAGGTTGGCGGCACGGATTAGCCGGTCAAGGGCAACCGGCCGCCAGGCGGCGGGGGCGGGATTGGGGCTGCCTACCGCCCAGACCCGATGCTGCCAAGTAACGGCCAATCCAGAGTCAACCACTGGCCGCTCGTCCCACTCGATATACGATTCGTTATAGGTGCGGGGCGGGTTGTAGGTCTGGGTGGGGATGTATTTATTATAAGTGACCCCCGGAATCAGGGCCGGCTGATAAAAGACTGGGGCATCCACCCAATCGCTGGCCGTCTGGCGCGCGGAATTGGTGCCGGCGGCCAGTTGCAGTTGCAGGGGGGTATAAAACCAGAGGCCGCCGGAGTTGCGGTACTGGAAAGTCAAAGACCGGGCCGCCGGATTCTCAACTTTAATGGGCGAGCCGTAGTCGCCGCCGGCCGGCCCATAGCGGTATTCCCAAAAATCCACTTTGTCGCTGGCGTAGCTCCAGCGCAGCAGGACATAGCCATTGAGGAAAACGCCGAACCCGACGGGGTTCAGCCGTACCCCCGTCGGCTCCGGCAGGGGGCCAAAGTCCTCGGCCTCCTCCGGGGGAACGGGGGTGGGGGCGGGAATGCCCTGGGCGGCGGCCGCTGGGATGCGGGTCAGCTGGAGCCGCCAGCGGCGCACCTGCCACAGGCCCTCGAGGTACATTTCATCATTTTCGACGATTTGCACCACCAGCCAGAGGTCGCCGAAGGGCCGGCCGCGATCGCCGGTCCAGGTCAGGCGCAGGGGGGTATGGGCGGCGGCCCAGCGGCGGAGGTTGGCAAAGGGATCCCCGCCGGCCAGGGCGCGGTAGCAGACTCCGGACAAGTCCAGGGTTTCCGGGATTTCCGCGCCGGGGATGGTCAAGGGATAGCCGGAAACCGGTTTCAGCACCCGGGTTTCCACGCCGCTGGTTACGCTGCGGCGGGTCAAGCCGTGCCGCTGGTCATCCAGGGCAAAATGCTGCTGACTGGGCCGGTCGGGGGCGCGGCGGGGGGCGTCCCGCTCGGCGAGGAGAAATTGGACGGCCATAGCGGGGGCGCTTAAAAGCGGCCGGGGCCGGAATATAGGCTGCCCGCCACGCGGTCGCCCAGGTCCCGATTGACGGCCTCGGCGACGGCGGCCGGATCCCCGGCCCCGGAGATGTTATTGGTGACCTGGACATTGGCGGTAGCCCCGGCCGCCTGCTGGCCGGCCGCCCCGGCCGCCGCGCCGAGGTCGGTGATGCCCGCGACCAGGTCGCCGGGGCCGGTGGAAATGAGGCCCAGCTTGGACAATCCCCAAATCAGCGCCCCTACCGCCGCTACTACGGCCAGGATGGGGGCGGCGACCGGCAGCCAGGCCAGGGTCATGGCAATGCCCGCGGCGATAAAGGGGGCGACCACGGACACCAGGAACACGCCGGCGGCGATGGTCAAGGCCCCGATTGCCAGGAGCAGGCCGCCGCCGAGGATTTGCACCAAAGTTTCGTTCTGGGCGGCAAAGGCGGCGATGGGGCCGAGGACGGCATTTAGGATACTGATAAAGCCGGTCAAGGCCGGAGCCACCCCCGCCGTCAGCAGAAGTTTCAGCTGCTCAAAGCCGTTATTGAGGCCGCGCAGGGAATCGTCCAGCTCGGTGACGGTGCGGATGGAATCGGCCAGGCCGCCGGTTCCGGCCCCCCGCAGGGCGGCCAGCAGTTCCGCCCCCCGGCCGCGCTGAAAGATGGACTCAAAAACTTCCCCCTCTACGCCGCCGACCACTTCCTCCAGAAAGGCGGCCCGGCTGGCGGCGTCCCGGCGGTAGGCGGATTCCAGCACTTTCAGCAGGCGCTCCTGATTGGTCAGCCCCTCCAATCCCAGGTCGGCGATGAATTCCCGGTCAGCCAAGCCGGCCGCCAATTCCTGCTGGCGCAGGGTTATCTCCCGGCTGGCTTGGCCGAAATAGTCGGCGATTTCCTCCCGGGACAAGCCGGGGAATAACTGCTCGGTGGTCAAGGCCACCTCGCCGAGGAATCCCTCCTCCAGGCCGGTGAGGGTGGCATGACGGCGCAAGTCCCGGATGTCGCTGATGACGCCGCGGATGACCTGGCCCAAGCCGGCGGCTAACCCGGCCGCCGCGCCAAAGGCCAAGCCGGCCCGTTTCAGGGCCGCGCCCTGGCTGAGGATGCTTTGATTCAGGTCGTTGTAGCTGGCGGTCTGCTCGGCCAACTCCCGGTTGACCTGCATCAGCTCGGCCCGCAATTCCCCGGCCCGGGCCGGATCCATGGCGGAATCCAGCGCCCGGGACAGCTGACGGCTGCGCCCATTCAACGCCTGAATGCTGCGGCCCAATTCCCCCAGGCGGCGGTCGCCCTGACGCAGGGAGTTGAGGAATCCCCCGGACAAGCCGCCCTGGATTTCCAGGACTTGGGATAGACGCTGGGTCATGGCTGTACCTCCGGCGGATTATTATAGCAATCGCTGCACCGAGGCCAGTTCTACGCACTTGGCATTGCGCCACAGGGTTTCCGTCCTGGGGTCGCAATTTACCCGGCCAATCTGCCAGCGCAGGGCTTGACGGGTGGATTTTTCCCAGCCCAGGCAATCCCATTCCGCGCCATAGCCGCTTATCGCTACCGCCCCGGCCTGGGCCAGCAGCAAATCCCGCATGGCCGGCAAGTCCAGATCGTCCACCGCGTAGTGCTGAGTTTGTGCCGTTGGATAAGGCGGGTCGCAGTAGATAACCGCGTCCGCGCTGGCTTTGACCCGATGCAGAATAGCAACAGCATCCCTACTCTCCAGGTACACTAAGGCCAGCCGCTCAGCCAGCCGCTCAATGCCATCACGCCCCCACCGAATCAAACATTTTTGGGGGGTGTATGCGGCCGACCAGTTGCCCAGGTAGAGATGCCCGTCTGCATGATATACGGACTGGTCGACGAGGATATGAAAAGCCAATGCCCTTTTTACCAGGCTGATGCTTTGGTCGTCCACGGCCCCCATAGCCCAGGCATATTCCTGCCGGCTGTTGGGCGTGTTTTCTACCAGATAGGCGAACTCGGCGGGATGGTCGCGGACGGCCCGCCACCAGTTAACCACCCGGCTATTCAGGTCATTCAGGATTTCCACTCTGACCGGCTGCCGGGCCAGCAGCACCGCTCCCATCCCAGCGAACGGTTCGATGTAGGTCGACCACCGATCCCAGGGCAGCAGGCTGGCAATCCACGCGGCTTTGCCATAGCCCCTTTTCCCGCCGTAGTAAGGCAGTGTGCGGAAATTCATCAGTAGAGAGGGCGGCCGCGGCCGGGCGCGTGGGACCGGGCCGCCGCAATTTGGCGTTGGGTATCCCGCTTTTGGTCGGCGAGGTAGTCGGCCAGCCACCCCTGGTAGTCGTGGAGCCAGCGGTGGGGCGTGTCCATGATTTCAGTATAGGATAAGCCGCCGTGATCGGTCAAATTTTTGACCAGGAGGAACTCGTTTTCCCGGTTGTAAAGGGCGGCGGCGGCGTCCAGTAAAACCAGGGTTTCGGCCAGGCCGGAAAAGAGGGCGTGGCCGAGGGTCAGCTCCGGGGCGGGGGGCGGCCCGGCCGCCATCAGATCCCCAGGCTGCCGAGGCGGTCTTGGAGGATGAGGCGCAAGGCATTATGGAAGTCGGCGGCGCGCAATTCCCGCACCTCCGGCGGGGTAAGGTCCCGGCGCACCAGGTCATCGCCGGGCGTTACCTGCACCTGGCAGAGGCGGATGAGCAGGGCCTCCCAGTTGCGCCATTGGGAGCGGCGTTCGCCCAGGACTTGGGTATCGCGGGGGGTAGGGCAGCGGATGAAAAGGCAAAGGGAGCCGCCAATCGGCTCCACCAGGGTCAGGCGCCAGTCGCCCAGGGGGTCGGGGTGGACGGGCTGGGGATTGATAATCTGGGCGTCGACTTCCTCCTCCAGGGCTTTGATTTCGTGGGCCGGGCGGTCGAGCAGGGTTTCGTAGTCCTGGCCGCTCAGGTCGGCCAGGAGGTAGTGCATCATGCGGATAGGGTTCTGCTCGCTGCCGCGGTGCAGGTAGTGGCGAAAGCGCAGGTACTCCATTACACAAATCCCTTTTTACCCGGCGGCGGTTAGGCGACTTCCAGGATGGCTTTGCGGCCGGCCAGATGGTCGATCTGGGTCTGGCCATCGTTGACCCAGCTGATATAGGACTGCGCCACGGCGTCGATGTCCAGGCGGTTAACGACCCCCTGCAAGGTGTTGCCGGATAGGAGGGCATCGGCCAGTTTGCAGCGCATCACGGACAGGGTGACCTCGGTGGTAGCCAGGCCGTCCGTAGTGGGCGCGCCATCCGCGACATTGATGATATAGGAGTCGAGTTCCCAGCGCTTTTGTTTTTTTTCCAGGCTGCCCTCGCTGGAAAGACTTTCCAAAAACAGGAATTTGCAAAAGGTGCGGACGCCGTTAATTTCCCCTTCCACGCCGGAATGGACGAACAGCTCCGGGGCATAGACCTGGACGGTAACGCGGGCCTCCATCCGATTTAGGCCGGCCAGCATCACATCCCGGGGGATGGGGAGATTGTCCAGGGTAGCGTAGCGCTCGGCGATGGCGGGCGGGGTAAAGCCGCCGGAGGGCACGGCCCCCAGGTACTTGAAATTGGTGGCGGCGTTCTGGCCGGGGGCGATGTAGTCCACCAGCAGGCTGTAGCCCCCATCCCGGTAGTCTTTGAGGGAGGTCATCGTCATGCTCCGGGTTACAGGGTCAACCCGCTGAGGTCGACCAGGGTGGTATAGGTGAGATGCTGGGCCGGGGGCGCGGGATTGAGGGTGACCAGGAAATAGGCCCGGCCCTGGGCGATATTTTCCGGGGTGTTATTGGCCGCATCCAGGGCGACGCTGCCGCCCTGCAAAGCGCCTTGGGCCACGCGGCCCTGGATGTAGGAGTTGACTTGGCGGACGACATAATCGCCGAACCCCGGAATGATGTTCTGGCGCAGGGCTTCCAGGCTGACATTAAAGAGGTGGATGTCGATGTCATCCGCTTCCCGGCGGACGCCGACAAAGCGGCGGGAATCGGTTTCCACGGCCACATTGAGGGTAGCCCCCCAGAGGTGGACGCCCTGATGGTGGATGAGGGCGGTGACATTGCTGGCCTGCAAACTGGCGGCGTCATCGCTGCCGATGGGATGCCAGGATACCGGGGGGGAAACCCGGGTGACGCCTTCCACATCGGCCATCATGGTATTGGCCCAGGAATCCAGTCGGGCCAGAACGCCGGCCGCGGCTCCGGCCGGATCCACTGCCGCCGCGCCGCCCTGGGGGATAACGCCGTGGGCCAGGGCATACAGCCGGTCGCCATGATTCTGGTCGGCCCAAGTCTTTTTGAAGGCGACGGAGCCCGGGGGGCTGGTGACGATGGCGATGGCGGAAAGTTTTTCCGCCGCCGTTTCCAGGGCGGCGGCCACGCCGGAGGGGGTTTGGGGATCCACCGGCCCCCAGGGTTGGGCGGCGGCCTTGACCCAGGTAGCCTCCGGAGCCAGGAGCAGATGCGGCTCCACCCCCACCGTCGCCTCGGATTCATCGGCCAGCTTGGCGATGCCCGCTTCGATGATAGCGTCGGCCGGGCTGGGCGCCCCGCCGGCCGGGTCGGCGACCCGGAGGACGATGACCTGGGCGGCGGTGTTGGCATAGATGAGGGCCAACTGCTGCGGCAGGGAGCCGGTCGTCCCCCATTGGCTTTCCAGGTCGGCCCCGGAGTTGACCAGGGTAAGGCTGTCCACCAGGGGAGTAGCCCCTGGGGCCCAACCGACCAGGCCGATGACGGTCTGGCCCGGCGGCCGGGGGGCGATGGGCGCGACGCCCTGTTTTATGGTGATGCCGGGAGTAGCCATGGCTTTTTACCTCAGCGGCTAGTATAGCACAGGCTAGGCGGGATATATGGGCATCAGGGCGACGAAACCATCCGGGCCGGCGGCTCCGGCCGTTCCAGGGCTGCCCGCCGTTCCTGAGGTAACGGTGGCCCAGGGGGAAGTGCGGTGTTGAGACACCGCACTTCCCCCTGGGCCACCGTTACCTGCGGCTCCGGCCGTTCCGCCCGCCCCGACCTGGATATTCAGGGCTTGTCCATAGACCATACTGGGAAATTCCTGGGCTTGGGATTGGGCATAGCCGCCCACGCCCCCCGCGCCGCCCACGCCCCCCGCGCCGCCATCCCCCCGCGCCTAATGCCTCCCGAGCCGCCGCCGCCCGAGCCGCCGGCCCCTCCCGCCCCGCCGGCCGGGCCGTTGACGGGCCGATAGCGGGCGCCGGCAACGCCGGCTCCCCCGGCATCGCCAGGGCGAGTGCCGGGGGCGCCGGCGTTGGAAAACCCCCCCTGGCCGGGATTGCCGCCGGTTCCGCCGCCGCCGCCGGCCCCGCCGAGGGCCGTCAGGTTGATGCTGTGGCTGGTCAAACGGGAATCGCCGCCATTGCCGCCAGCCGCGCCGTTGCCGCCAATCGTGCCCCTTTGCGCCGTCTGCCCCGGTTGATTTTCCACATTAGCGCCCCCGCCCCCGCCGCCGCCGCCCCCGCCGCCCCCGGAGCCGCCGCCGCCGCCGGCCATAACGACCCGCAGGCCGGTGGCCCCGGGCCAGTCAAAAGTGGTGGCGTAGTTGCCGGGGGTATCGTAAAACTTGGCGTTTTGCGGGGCGTCCCCCTCACCTAAAAAATCCAGGTAAATATCGTAGCGGCCGCTGGCGGCGTTGGCGGCGTCAATCACCCGGCCGGCGGGATGGCGGGTGGGGGTTTTCTGGAAAGGCTCCGTGGGGGACAGGTGGGCGTTGGCTTTGAGGTAAAAGCGGTCGCCGGCGGCGTAGCGGTCGCCGGCTCCGGCGGATGCGGGATGCAGGCGCAGGGCGTCGATGAACCCCCGGGCCAGGCCGCAGAGGCGCAGGTTGGCAACGGCGCCGGTTTGGCCGGTCAAGCCGTCGCCGGCGATCAGCAGGGCCAGGGGAAATTTCAGGTCGCTGGCGGCGGCGAGGGCTTGCAGGCCGACCTGGTGGCCGTCCGCGCCGGCGGCTCCCACGCTGACCGCCCGCAGCAGATAGGGGGCGTCCGGGCTGATGGCGGCCGGGGCGGTGGCGCTGCCCAGCTGGACCGAATGGACGGCGTACTGGCCGCCCAGGTTGTCGGTGGCGGCAAAGCAGTCGACCGCCCCGTCTTGCAGGGATTTGCCGGAAAAGGTGATCCCGGGAGCCAGGGCGGCCGCCACGGCGGCATTGGCCGTCGCCTCGGCTTGGGTGGCAAAGCGCATAATGCCGGCCCGGGCGGCGGTGGCATCCAGGGCGGCGGTGGCTTGGAAACTGTAGGTCTGGCCCTCGGCGGCCGTAGCGATGGTGTAGTAGGCCAGGTAGTAGGCGTCCTGCTGCGCGATTTTCTGATAGACGGTTTGGCCGGCCGGGACCGATTCATAAAGGAGCAGGACTTCCTCCCCGGCGGGATATTCGGCATAGATGCCCGCTTCCGTGGCGATATACGCCTGGGCGTCCCGGTCGTCCAGGTAGCGCAGGGCCAAATTCAGCCCCTCCAGGTGGGCGGCGGCCAGGTCCAGGGCTTGGGCCGGGACAAAGGGGGCGACCAGGGCGGTCAGGGCGGCCGGGGCCGCCGATTGGCCGGCGCCAAACCGGACCTGGGTGATGGCTACGGTATCCCCGGCCGCCTGGGCGGCCATCCATTTGGCGCGGCCGGCGTCGGTCAAGGTCATTTGCCCCATCGGTATCCCCTCCTGCGGTATCGGCTCATCCTGAACTTGTTGCAGGATGAACGGCGGCCGCCATTATAACCTAACCCCCGGCCGGGGCGGCCGGGAGGTAGCGGGCAAAGGACGGCCCGAAACTGCGGTCGAAACTGCCGGCCACCGGGGATTGGCTTTGCCCCGGCGCGATGGGCGCGGTAGTACGGCCGTCCCAAATCCGGGCGGTTTTAGCCACGGCGACGGCGCGCAGTTGGCCCACCCCCTCGGTAGCGATGCGGAGGGGGAGTGTCCACGGTGATAAAGCGCGGCAGCAGGGCGGCGTAGGCGGCGGCGATGTAGGCCAGCACCGCCGCCGTCTGCGGCAGGTTGGCCCGGTTGACGATGTAAAAATAAATCCGATCCGGCGGGCTGTCCTGATCCGGTTTGCCGATTTGATGACCGTTGCGGTCGACGATGCGGTAGTAGTAGCCGAGGCCGCACAAATCGCTGAACACATCCAGGGCGCGCTGGCAGCCGCGCCAGCGGTTCATTTCGTAGGCCCGCTGATAGACGGCCCGCTGGTGGGCTTCCCCCAGCAGGTCGGTCCAGAGGTGGGGGCCGGCCAGCTGCTCGATGAGGGGGCGCAGCAGGGGTTGGGGGACGGCGGCCGGATCGTAGAGGGCGACGGTTTCCAGTTCGGCGACCAGGGCGGCGAACCGGCCGCCCTCTACCTGTTCCAGGGCGGCCGGGACGGGATACCCAGCTCCAAAGGGGCGCAGGGTGTTGGGGTAGGGCTGACTTATGCCGCGGCTGACCATAGCAGGAGCTATGATAGCAGATGGCGCGGCTAAAACTGGACATCTAGGGGGAAAGCGTAGGTCACCGTCCGCTCGGTGTTGGGCCGGTTCGGCTCCAGGTAGATGACTACGCGGAACGGCGTTCCGGTCTCAAACAGCTCTTGGAGGTGGCCGTACATCCGGCCGAACCGGAACAGGTCCTCCGCAGTGCGGGGGGGATACTGGGATGGGATAGGGTCGGTCAGAGTGTCGAATAGTTCGTTCATATAGTCCTTTCCTAGGTGGGGGGCTAGTCCAGCCAGCCCCCCAGGGCTTCCGGGATGATCCGCAGTACGCAGACCGCGCAGATGAGCAGGTCGGATTTGGCGAACTGCTGGCCGTTGGTAAAAATGGCCGGCAGCATCCAGGTATCGCAGACCTCGCAGCGGTGGGAATTGGGGATGCCGTCCGGGAAAAGGGAATCAATCTGGCGGCGCAGGTCGTCGCTTTGGGCCATGGTTAAGCCTGATGCCAGCGGGCATCCCGATACTCGCGCAGGGCGCGGCCGGCTTTGTCCAGAAAATCCTTAACCTCCCCCTGGTCATGCGGGTCAAAGGCGGCGTGGTGGCGGATCAGATCCACCGCGTCGATCAGGTGGCCGATGCCGTCCGCCAGGAGTTCGACGGGTTCGAGGCGCTGAAGCGGGGTGTTGGGGTCCGCGATGATGAGGGTATCCTCCGAGTTGGTCATGGCTAGTCCTCCTAGCTCTAAAAATAGGTCATGGATCCCATCGTCATACCGGCTTTTTTGATGATTCGGTGGATAGCCTGGGGGCTTACGCCCAAGTCCCTCGCGATAGCCCGAAGGGTTTTGCCGCTCAGCCGGGCCAATACAATTTTACGGGTTCGGCCCTGGATGTCGTCAGGGATATGTGCATCCCAATCGACGAGCGCTTCAGGCTCTGATGTATCGGAGTAGCCGTCGTCCTTCACGATTCCAGCTCGGTATTGGCTGATGATGCGGCTGACCCTTCCATAGGAAAGCCCGGTAGCCGCCGCCAGGTCGGTGATATTCCCTCCACTGGCACGCAAGTTCGCGATGGCCTGGTTGCGCTCCTCAGGAGGCAACTTCTTGCTCGGGCTTCTCACGACCTTATCAGGGCCACGCTTCCGGCGCGGCACCTTCACTGGCGGCTGCGAGGTTTCTTTGCGCTTTATGGTCAGGATCGCGTTCGCGTTGGCATAGGAGACATGGAATTTCTTGGCGATGTCGCCGAGCGACATTCCATCCAGATAGGCGTCCCAAATCGCGGCGTTCCGCTTTTTGACCCGCTGTTTGCGGGCATAATCCCGCTTTTTTTGCAGGCAGTCCTCACAGCGGGCGGTACTCCCCGGGTGTTTCAGGCCGCAGGAGTAGCACCGCCCGCTAGCGACAAAAGACTGGCCCCGCTTGCCGAATCTGGACAACGCCGCCATGTCTAGCAACCCTCCGCTACCACCACGGTTTCCCAGGGTTGGTAGCCGATTTGCTCGGTCGTCCGGCCGTCCCGCTCGGCCTGGTGGCAGACACAGCAACCGCCGGTGACGGTGTGCCAGAGGGAGACATGGCAAAACTGGCAGCACAGGATTTCCCGGCCTTCGGCATCCGCCGCCGGCAGGACTTCCCCCGCGTAGTTGGCGGGGACTTCCTCGCCCCCCGCCTCGTAGCACTCCCGGCACAGGGTAATGACGCCGCACCAGGGGGTCTGATTCCAGCCGTGGACCTTGACCTGCACGGCGTCCGCGCCGGCCGGGTGCGGGTCGCCGTCCGGGAAATCGCAGGCCGGCTGGTCATTGCACTCCGGGCAGAACTCCGGCCGCAAATGCGGATTAGGGGCATCCGGATAGCAGCCATAGGAGCAGGGGGTGGTGGCCTGGTCGATAGTCGCGGTAGTCATTGCTAATCCTCCTCTGCGGTATGAATATGGCCGGGGTTGGGACCGGCCGCCCGCATTGCCGGCGGGGGGGATTAACCCCC
Source organism: Dehalococcoidia bacterium (assembly GCA_965203435.1). Classification (GTDB taxonomy): domain Bacteria; phylum Chloroflexota; class Dehalococcoidia; order Lucifugimonadales; family UBA3495; genus CBDBCU01. Next base: position 27,812 of record CBDBCU010000007.1, read on the forward strand.
GCCGTCCCTCTGCGCTTTAGCAGTAGAGGGTGATGGGGCTGCCGGTATCCTGATAGCGGCACAGCTGGTCTGTAAAGGCTTGCATCATGGGGCCGGCATCGGCGGTAGTAAAAATCCGGCTGGTGGCGGTGACGATGTCCCGGGGCTTGCAAATCGTGCCCTCGGCCTTGGTGCGGCTGAGGTAGCTGGCCTGGCAGCGGGGGCAGCGGTATTCGCCCAGCCCCTTTTTGACCACGGTGTCTTTGGCGTGGCGTTCCTCCGGAAACTCCTCGCGTTCCACCGGGGCTTGCAGGTAAACCGGGTTGCCAGAGGCGCCGCCCGGGTTGATGCAGACCGCGCCCCGGCGGTTGATTTCCACCGGGCTGTCGTCATCCAGGGTAACGGTGGCCGGGAAGCGGTCGGTTTGGGTATCCGCCGCGATGGTCAGGGTCAGGTAGCCGGGAAAGCGGGCGGTCATCGTCATGCCGTCCTCGGCCATCTGGATGTCGGTGGTCTGGATTTTCAGGGTCTTGCCCATCACTAGTCCTCCTCGAATAAATTGCCGGTTGCTTGGATTGAGCAAGCAACCGGCAATCCCTTTCGGGCGTATCGGCGCAGCGTCTCAATCCCGCTACATCAAAAATAATATCACGGCCCGGAATCTTTGTCAATACCTTTTTGCGGAAAAATGGAAAATTGGGTAAAATTGGCGGCGGGTTGACAGGGCGGCGGGTTGACAGGGCGGCAGAGTAGCAGGGCGGCAGGGTGTGGTTCGCACAACGGGCATTATGAAAACCACCCTATACGAGGCTAGCGATGCAGAACGATTTTTCCCCGGATCAGGGGATTCAGAACCCCCTCATCTCCCCCAACGGGCGGAACGCCGCTACCGTCATTCCCGCGCAAGCGGGAATCCAGGAAGCCGATTCCCCGGCCCCGCCGCCGGCGGATTTGCCGGAGCGGACGCCCTACCGGGGCCGGCCGACCGGCCGGCGGTTGCTGCCGGACGAGGCGGCCCAAGAGGTTTGCGATAGGTATCACTATGACGGCGTTTCCCAGGCTTGCCTGGGCCGGCTGCTGGCCGAGTGGGGGTATCCCATGGGGCTGTCGTCCCTGCGGAATATGCTGGCGGGGCGGACTTATCCCCACCTGCGCCGGCCGGCGTGGCCGGCCGCGGCCGGGGATCAGCCGTAGTTGACCGTACCCAGGGTGAGATGCCAGGCATGGCTTTCGGCCACGCGGCCCTGGTCGGCGGTGGAGCCGGCCGCCCACTGGACGGCGGCGATTTCTGGAATGCGGTTGATTAGCCAGGCGGTGATGCGGCTCTGGTAGTGGGGCTGGCCCAGGCGGAAATAGCCGCCGTTGTAGTCGTCCACCCCTTGGGCTACAGCGCGGGGGGGGATGGCATCGGCCCCGGCCTTGGTCAGGGTCAGGTTGGCCGTAAAATCGGCGAGGGTGGGCGGCGCTACTGTGATGACATCGGTGATGTGCTTTTTGTCCGGGGCGTTCAGGGCGGTCTGCACCCGGGCATTGAGGGCCGCCGAGGGCTGGCCGGCCGTGCCGCCATCATTTTCCGCGGATAGCAGATAGACGGCGATGGCTTTGGTGGTGGGGTCGACGATGATGCCCACATCAAAAATCCGGGCATCCACCGCCAGGGCATTGCCGCGATACCAGGCATCGCTGCCGATGGGGGTGGCGACGGCGTAGGCCGTCTGCACCCGGGCCCGGTAGGTATCATCCCTTTCCCCGGCCCGGCGCGGCGTGGCAAAGAGTTCGCCGATCAGATCCAGGTCGGCCCCGACCGCCCAGGGCGCTAGGTTGCGGAGAATGCGCCGGTTGATCAGCATTCGCAGCAGCCGCTCCCGCTCGGCCTGCACCTGGAGGTCGTGGGTGAGGGGGTCGTCGGGGGATTGGGTCCAAGCGGGAAAAGCCGCCAGCATCTGGCGGGTATAGGCGGCCTGGAGGTCGGCCAGGGATACCTCCTCAATGCTCTCCGGATAGGCCATGGTCATAGCGTCAGCTCCAGGGGGGCGGTTTGGCCGGCAAGGGTCAGCCGGAGGGATACCTGGGCATCGGCGGTCTGGAGGGTCAGGGATTCCACCGCGTAGCCGGCCGCGGCCAGTTCCTCCTCAATCAGGCTGCGGGCCGTCGCCAGGGCGGGCCGGTTCAGCAGGGCGGCCAGCAGGTAGGGGACGACATCCGAGCCATATTCCGGATCGGCGATGTAGTCCCGCTTCCAGCCAGTCACGCGCAGGGTGGCCCCCTGGGACAGGATTTCCTCGGGCGTAGCCCGGCCGCCAGTAGTGGCCGACATTACCATAAGGGCAGAATCCCCCTTTAATCGATGGGCGGCTGGTAGTCCCGTCGCGCAGCGATCCGCCTAGCGGCTTCGCTGGCATAATGCCGGCGGCACCAGGTCTGCCCATTGGCACGGTATACCAATACCGGATAAGGCAACTCGCGACCGCAAAAAACGCAGGATGGTTTCATAAATTATCCTATACGCCCTGGCGGGGGATGCCGCCGGGGGGCCGGGCATACACGGCGGTGACGCGCTCCAGGCCGGGGATATTATACAAGCCCAACAAGGGCTGGTCGGGCGGGGCGTCCGGGGCGCTCAGGTCAAAGGTCACCCGGAAGTCGATAGCGTAGGAAATTTCGGCCAACTGGCCGGCCGCGCCCAGGGCGGGGGTGCAGTTGCCCAGGATGGCGGGGGCCAAATCCGGCTGGCCGAAGCGGTTGCCGTGGAGCCAGACGCCGAGAGCCGAGGCGACATTGCAGCCCAGGGCGACGGCGCTTTCATCCAGGGCGGGAGTGGCGGCGTCATCGTAGGCGGCGGGAATTTGGAACTCGATGACAAAAACGCCGTCCACGCGGGGATGGCTGCCGCCGCTTTCCTGCCGGCTGAGGGTAAAGCCGGCAAAGCCGACCTGGAACTGGCGCTCGGTGGGAAAGCCGCCGTCCTGGGCAATGTCGACCGGTTGCAGGGTGTCGGGCAAATCGGCGGCCAGGGCGGTGATGATGGCGGCTCGCACTGTGTTGATGTCAGGCATCTTTTACCTCAATTTTTTGCCGAATTTTATGACAGGGAAATTTTACCGGAAATTTTACCGGCGGCGGGATACCTGGACATGGAGTTGGCGCTCGAACTCCCGGAGGAGCTGGTCGGCGGTGGCGGGGGCCAGGTTTTTCAACTCCCGGCGGGCTTGCTGCTCAATAGGAACCCGGGGCAGGCGGATGGGGGCGCGGCGGCCTTTGCCCAGGCGCTCGATGATAGCCGGCCGGCCATTGAGGTTTTTGACCCAGAAGGAATTTGGCACTTCCGCGCCGGTGAGGGGATTGACCCCCAGGGCGCGGCTGAGGGCCAACCGCCGGGCCTCGGCCCGCCCATAGAGGCGGTCCATCCGGACATCATTCAGGCCCACCCAGATACTGACCTGGTCCACCTGGGCGCGGGCGCGGATGCGCCGGCGGGTAATGGCGTCCGTCCGGGTGGAACGGCCCAGGGCGCGGGTGACGGCCAAGTTAACCCGGGGGATCAGCCAGCGATTGGTGCTGGACACGGCAAAGCGCAGGGCGGTCAGGGCCTCCCGCTCGGTGGCGGCGACCTGGTCGCGGATATTTCGCAGGGCGGCCGGGTCGCTGGCGATGGTAAAGGTCTGGCGAGCCATGGCTACCCGGCCTCGAAAGTGGTGATGCCGGAGCCGTCGGGGGTGAGGGTTGATATACGCACCTGGCGGCCGCGGATGGTCAGGGTATCCCCTACGGCGCCCAGCTTGCGGGTGTCGGCGGTGCGGATTTGGCCGACAAAGACAATGCCGGTGCGGGGGGGCGCATCGCCGCGCTGCGGCAGGTATTCCCGGGTGCTGGATATGGCGGCCGGGACTTCGGCGCGGCCGGCGACCATTTCGGTCAGGGCCGGGGCGAAAAAGGCGTCCAGGTCGGCGCGGCTCCAGGCGGCGGGCATCGGCTAATCCTCGGCGACCAGGTCTTGGACCAAGGCCAGGGAACCGGCGGTCAGCTGACGCAGCAGATAAACCTGGGCCATCACATGACGCAGGCGGCGGTCAAAGGCCAGGTTCGGCTGAAAAAAATAGGCGTGGCTGTGCATATCATCCCCTCTTAATCCCGGAGTAGCCCAGCTGCCGGGCCACCCAATCGGCAAAGCGCGCGGCCTGGTCGTCCCCGCAGGTCTGGCACAGGCGGGCGGTGGACAGCTGGCGGATGCGGCGCGGCCCTTTGCCCTCCGGCTCGCCGCAGCCATCGCAACGGCGGCGCGGTTTCCCGCCTTTAGCATCCATCAGGCCACCGCAAAGGTCCGCAGGGCGTTCTGGATGACGGCAAAATCGGCCCACATCACGGCAGTGTAGCGTGTAATGCCTGCCTGGGAAACCCGGTCGACCGTTATGGTGGGCATTTCCCCGTCGTTGTAAAAATAGCCTAGGGCCAGCTGTTGCAGGTCGGCAAAAATGCCGTCATTGGCGGCCAGTTGGGGGGCGATGATGACCGGATATTCTCCGAACATTTGGCCGCCGGTATAGACCGGCAGGCTGGTGGTGCCTACCCGCATCCCGCGCAGGGAGCGGGCGGCGGCCGGGGAGAGGATAAAGGCGCGGCGGTGTTCCGGGGTCATTCCCTCAAAAACGCCCAGGCCCAGGCCGTTGACGGCCTCCTCTATGGCGGCCAGTTTAGCCCCGGTATCCAGGCCGGTGACTTTATTGGCATTGTCGTACTGGATGATGCCCACCGGGTCGGCGGTAGAGGTAAGGGCAATGGACTCGAGCTTTTTGAGTAGTTTTTCGGCCAGGGCGTTGGCGATGACTTCGTTGCGGGCGGCCCCCATCTGATTGATTGCCAGGGCGGAAAACTCGGTGACGATTTCCAGCTGGCGGGGAGTGAGGGTAGGGCCGGTGACCTGCACATCGGCGGCGGCCGGAGCCGCCGCGCTGTCGGCCTGCTGGACGGCTTCCGGGGCGGCGAGGACCGGGATAGGATGCTCGCTGCCCGTCAACTGCACCCGGGTAGTCAGGGCGGCCAGGAGCCGGGAGCGGGCGGTGAGGGCGATAATCGGCACGGCGGCCCCATGGCCGGCCGTGACGGCCCCGTCCGCCGAGTCCACCAGAAAGCGCATCTGGCGATCCTGAGTGCTATGGGTCAGGGTCAGGCCGGGCAGCATGGCGGCTCCTAGTTTTTGACGGTATGGCGGCAGAATCCCTTAGGGCGCGGGTAGTTGTAGTTGATCCACGCCAGGGCTGAGATGGCGACATTGCCCGGCTTGCTCATCGGATCGCGGATGATTTGGATTCCAGCCCAGGAAAACACCTGGGCCAGGCCCAGGTTGCCGAAAAACAGCTCAAAGGTGGACTGGTCGGCGGCGGCGTTTTCATCGGCCGTCATGTGGTTGGTGATAAAAACCGGGTAGTTATGAAACATCAGGCTGCCATCCATTCCCATCGTCAGGATGTAGCCCAGGGCCGGCTCGCCGCTTTCCACCAGGGTGTTCTGGCCGCGATGAGCCAGGTCCGGGGACATAAAGAACGCGGCGCCGGGGATAATGCCCCGGGGCGTCATATTCCGGTCTTTCTGTACCTCGCGAATCATCGCGGTCATGGTGGAGCGGGATACGGCGGTGCGGTTGGTCTCCGACCCGCTGACATCATCAGCGATCTGGTTTATGCCGTTATTGCCGGCGGTGGGGACGGCAAAAAGTCCTATGGTGTTGCCCGTGCCGTTGACGAGGCCATCATCCAAAAGCCACCCGATTTCGGAGAGGGCGGACATCAGGAGTCCGGATTCAATGCGGCCGCCGGTCTGGTTGATCGACTGCTGGGAAAGCTCGACCCCCATCCCCTTCTGATCCGGTTTGATGGTGTTGCCCACAATTTCCGGGTCGACCGCCGAAACCACTTGTCCCTCAGCTACCGCATCCGCTTTCCAGGTGCTGGAGCGGACGATCACCGGTTGCTTAATGTTTTCCCCGCCGGAGGTAATCATCTGGGCCATCTGGGATAGGAAAGGCTGTTCCTGAAAGTCCTGGAGGATGTCCAGGGCGCGCTCGGTGACGGCCTCGCCCGCATCGGTGGCCCCGGCCGGCCCGCCGGTGGTGACCACAAATTCATGGGCGCTCCGGCCAATGAAAAGTTTTTCGTCGAAGCCGGAGTGCAGCTGGAGCAGGGCATCCCAGGGGATAAAGACGGATCCCTCGCGGTATTGATAGCCCGACAGCCGCGAGGCTTTGGCCGCCAGGGTGTTGGAGATGCCAATTTCTTTTTCCGCTATCGCGGCATTAGCCAGGGTCGGCTCGTAGATATAGCGGGCGATCCGGTCAAAATCGTAGTAGGTCTGCGCTTTGGGCTGGGCGAATACGGCGTTTTCCGGGACTTCGTCGGCGGGCGGCCGGCGTTTGGCAAGGTCGGCCAGGTAGCCCTCGCTGGTCGGGGCGGGGGTCAGGGCATAGGCGGCCGCGCCATCTTTATCGTCAAACTCCTGGCCCAAGCGCAGGATTTCCAGAACCGGGTTCGGCGGGGCGGCCGGCGGCGGGGCGGTAACGGCCGTCAGTCGCTCCGACAGGCCGGCGATTTGCTCTTGCAGGCTGGCGACCAGCTCGGCGCTGATACCGGCCGGAACGGGGGCCGGATCCGGATCCGGCGGGGAGGCCGGCGGGTTGGCGGCGGCATTGGGGTTGGATTCGGTCTGATTTTCCATCGTCATAGTCTCCTGGGAGTTGGATTCAGCCCCTTTAGGATAGCCCAAGCGCAGGGCCAGCAGGTCGTTGATCGGCTTAAAGGAAAACTCAGTCTGGGCCCCGATGAGGGCCGGCATATTTACGCTGGATGCCTCCAGCAGCTCAAAGGACCGGATTTCTATATGGGGGATTTTGTCCTCGCGGGTGGTGATGTCGCTCATATCGAGCGGCCGCATCCCGGCGGAAATGCCCGGCCGGATACCGGCTTTAATGTCCCGATAAACCTCCTGCGGCCGGGGGTTTTCGCTCATCCTGGCCCGGCCGGTGACTCTTTTATCGGCTACAGTCAGGTCGATAAACCGGCCGATGCCGTCAAAGCCCATGTGATCCGCCAGGAAGGGCATCACTCCGGCATCGAACCGCTCGCGGATGACGCCTTCGGGGGAGACCCGGACGGTCAGGTGGTAGTCGCCGTACAGCCAGTGGTTACGGCGGAGCCGCTCCACTTCGTAAAAAATCGTCATTCCCACCTCGCCCGGCCCCTGGTCATCCTGGCCGGCAAACTGGGCCAGGTCCACCTTGCTGTCGAGGGTCAGGCAGAGGGGGCTGGCCAGCGGCGCGGTGGGCGGGCGGGTTTCAGTCGCGCTGGGCATCATCATTGATATGCTCCCGGGTATCGTAGTCGGGCAGGGACAGCTGGGGCAGGATTACCCCCTTGCTTTGGGCGTAGGCTTCCTCGGCGGCCCGTTCGTCGACCATCGTGTTGAAGTCCTTGCCGCGCTTAGCCATCAGCTCGGTGCGGGAGGCCAAGCCGGCGGCCAGGGCGATTTGGTCGGCGGCGATGTCCCGCATCGGCTCGATGTAGTCAAAGCCGGGCCGGCGCCACTTGTATTGTAGCATACTGATACCGGCATCATCGCCGGTGGCGGCGGCATAAACCCGGTGCAGGATGCGGGAGAGCAGCTGCGCCATCAGGTCTTGGCAGTGCATATAAAACCGGATGTCGCGCTGATAGCCAAAGCGGATGCTGCTGAAACTGCCGCGGCTGCTGTCCCCGGTCAGCCCGGCGTAGGACAGGCCGAGGCCCTGGGCAATATCCAGCATCAGGCCGAATTTGATGGCATCCCAGGCGGCGGCCGGCCACGCGGTTTCCCCTTTGACCACTTTATCGCCGGGGAAAAGCCGGCGCAATTCCCCCGGCTTGACCGGCCGGGTCAGGGCCATTTGCTCTTTCAGGTCCTCGGCCTTGGCCTCATCGTAGTCAGGGTCGTTTGGGTTGAGCACATTCCGATTGACATTGCCAGTCAGTTCGTCCCAAACCCCCTCCTTGTCGGTTTCGATGTAGGCGGTGATGGCGGCGGACAGCTCGGCTACCGATATGGCGGTGGACTCGAAACGATCGAGCATTTCCAGGCGGCTGAGGACGGCCTGAAACCAGGTGTCGCCGCGCAGCTGGCCCACGCGGTCGCGGCGGTAAAAATGGATGATTTCCCCGGCCGGAATATCCCGGGCCAGGGGGGACTGGCCGGGCCGGCCGCCCAGGGCGGGATTATAACGGTAGGCGGTCACCCGGCCGCGGTTGTCGGTTTTGCAGCCATCGGTATAGCCGCCGGCCTGCCGGGGAAAGCATTGGGGATCGTACTGGATCAGGTCCTCGGTCAGCTGAATGAACAGCTCGCCGTCCCGGGCCAGACACCAAATCAGGGTGCGCTGAATATCCGGCCAGTCCTCGGTCAGCCCGGCCAGCCAGGTCTGCCAGATGGCGCGGAGCCGGACATCCTCGGTTTCCAGCAGGAATCCACTGCCCACGACATAGGATTCCAGCAACTCCCGGTAGGACTGGATGGCCGGAGTGGAGCATTCCAGCTCTTTGACTTTCTGGAGGGCGACCTCGGCCGTGTAGGTCTTAAAGCCCAGGGGGTTCGCATCGGTGGCGGCCGCGCCCGGCCGGCCGGGCGTTACGGCCAGCTGGATCCGGGGGCGGCGCAGGAAGTCAAGGAACGGGAATTTCATTCCGACCTGCCGGGGGTAGGCGGTTCAGCGCGGCGGGCAAACCACCACCCGATCCCAATCAGGGCTAGGATGATGTCTTTCAACAACGAGCCGATCAACATAAAGGCCGCGTAGTCGATGCTGCCGTTAGTGCCGAAGTGGATCAGCAGGTAGCACATACAGGCGGCCAGGGCCGCCAGGATCAGCACGACCAGGATGGCGTTGACTTGCAGGGTGGTCATAGGCCCTCAGAAAACCCACCGCTCCCCGTTCATCGTATAGACGCCCTCAAAGCCGTCTTTACTGGCGCGGGCGATAAAATTGTTGGCGGCGGCGGCCGCTTCCGCCGGGGTGTCGTGGGCGCGGACATTAAAATTTTCGCACCAGCCGTCGACGGTGTAAATCCCCCAGCGGTACTTGCCGTCCCGACCCTGTTTAATCAGCGCCCGCATTTTATAGCGTCCCCTGCCACCAGCGCAGAATCAGGGAATAAGCCCCTTCCAGGAGGGGCGCCGCCGCCGGCCACCAGCCCCACCAGGCATTGGTCAGCCAGCCCACCGACCACGCGATTAAGCCCGACAAGGCGGCTCCGATGTCAATCCAATCCAGGTCGTTGATGCTGCCGCTTTCCCGGATTTCGTACACCAGGAAAACGGCCGCGACCAGAATCGCTAAACCCAGGCCGCCGTCCGTGGTGGCCAGTGCCCCGACCAGCAGCCCTACCGGAATATGAACGCCCTGGCGATCCCAGTCAAAATCGACGTGGGCCGTCACGCGCCATTGCCGCCGCCGGCCGAGGTACCACTCCGGCTGCGGATAGTCCGCATCGTCCGCCGGCGGGGCCGGTACCCGGCGCAGGGTTTTAGGCGGCTCGTCATGATATTCCCGCCGGGGATTGGCTCCCCGGTAGAGGGAGCAATACTGGCCATCATAGGCGCGGTAATATACGCGGCGCTTTTTGAGGGACAGAGCCATGCCTACCACCAGTCCGGGGGGTCGTCGCTTAAAGGCAGGATTTTGCCCGGGTAGCCCTTAACGGTTTGGGGGGCGCCGCGATCGTGGGAATACCGCTCCAGCATATTCACCTGGATGGCCGGCCGCCCTTTGTCATCGCTGGCCGGGCTGACCATCGCCTCCCAGCCGTGGCCGTTTTGATCCCGCCAGTAAAATTTGCGGGTGGTGGTCAACTTTTTGGGGGTCAGCAACCGCCGCTGGGTCGGCGGCGACATCTTGCCCTGGGCTACCAGGTCGGTCTGCAAGGCAATCAGCTGACGACTCCACAGCGGCTCCCGCTGCCAGCAAAAGCGGCGGAAACCGGGCGGTAGAGGGATGGGCGGTTTCATCGGCCGGTTAATCCTTCAACAAGTTCAGGATGAGCGGTGGCGGGGGCAGGCGGCGGGTTTGCGGATTATTAGTCCGCTCCCATGGACCCGCCCGACCCCAGGGAAAGGTGGGCAGGAGAGCCGTTGACGAACCCCGCGCAGGAGTGGCCGGCTCTCCCGACCAGGAAACGGCGGCGGTGAGGTCTGACTCACATCCCCAGATGCAGGGCCGGGCGCTTTTAATTAAGCTACGCCGCCGCCATACCCGGCCGGGCGGTAAAGACCCGGCCGGACGTCGACCTGCCGGAGGACTAGCATCCCTACAGGCCGGGCGGACTCGAACCGCC
>CBDBCU010000008.1:0-501279 GCA_965203435.1 Dehalococcoidia bacterium
TGTTTCCGAATACCATAATGCCACTCCTTGATCTGGATGATTGGACCAAGACTGTTATGACTGCGCTTTTTCCCGCCGCCGGGGCCGGATGCGTCGGTCTGATTAAAGCCGCCGTATCCCTTTCCCGCCGGCCGGATTGTCCCTCTCGACCGCCGCTGCGCTACCGGCCGACCTTTTCGGCGGTGCGCTTGAGCCGGTCGAGGAAAGACTTGTACCCCCTCGTAAGGACTTCGCCGGGCGTTTCGGCGCCGCCGCTGCTGCTGCCGCCGCCGCGATAGCTGCGCCGTTCCCCCTGATGTTTGATGCCCCACAGCAGCGCCCCCACGGCGGCGGAAAAGCCCGGTTTCCGCAGCTGAGAGGGCAGGCCGGCCACATTCTCCGGATAGGCAATCCGCACCGGCCCGCTCAAATGCTTTTCGGTCAATTCCCGCAGGCCGGCCAATTCGGCCCCGGCTCCGGTAAAGACCAGGCCGCCATCCGGCAGCCGATTCAACCCGGTCTGCTCGCTGAGGCGGCGGATGGCTAATTCCAGAATTTCCAGCATCCGCGCGCTCAGCGGCTCGGACAGGGACCGGCGGAAAGTTACCCGTTCCTCCTCCCCGGGGCCGCCGGGCAGCAGCACTTCCTCGTCGGCCGGCACCAGTTCCGGCAGGGCATTGCCCCACTGCACTTTGACTTCCTCGGCCACATAGTAGGGAATGCGCTCGGCTACGGCCAAATCCCGGGTCAACTGACTGCCGCCCACCGGCAGCACCGCCGTGCAGATGGGATTGCCGTAGCTGAACAGGGTTACATCGGTGGTGCCGCCGCCAATATCCATCAGGATTACCCCCACTTCCCGCTCGTCGGCGGTCAAAACGGCTTCGGCGGCCGCCAGGGATTGGGCCACCATTCCGTTGACCGGAATACGGTTGGCCGTGGCGGCGGTAACGGCATTTTTCAGGATGGCCGCCTCTCCGGTTACGACATGAGCCTCCAGCTGCACTTGACTGGCGTGCAGGCCGGTGGGATTGCGAACCCCGGACAAGCCGTCCACCTGGTAGCCCATGGGGATGACGTGCAGGGCTTCCCGGTGTTCCTCCAGCCGCGGCAGGGCGGATTGGATGAAACGATGCATTTCCTGGGCGGAGATGCCGCCGGGCGCGCCCTCGGCCTGCCAGACCCCTTGGGCGTTGACGCTGGACAGATGGGCGCCGCTGACCACCAGATAGGCCCCGCTGTTGGCCCCGCGGCCTACATAGCGGCGGGCTTCGTCGTTGGCGGCTTTGACCGCCGTCTTGACTTCCTCAATGTTCTCGATGCAGCCCTTCTGAATACCCTGCGCGGGGGCGATGCCGGAGCCGAGGACTTTCAACTCCCCTTCGGCGCCGACCCGGGCCACGATGGCGCAGATTTTGCTGGTGCCCAGGTCCAGGGCAGTGTAAAATGACTCTTTCACCAGATTTCCCCGTCCTTAATAAGTTTCCGCTCACCCGGAACCGGTTGCCGGATTTCCCGGAACTGATTGCCGGATGCTGATTGGCCCGGAACCCGGGTTTCAATCCCCCAACCGTTCCGCCACCCTTAACCGGGCGCTGCGACTGCGCGGATTGGCCGCCGTTTCCGCCGCCCCGGGCCGGATTACCCGCCGGTTCACCAACCCCAGGGTCGGCTGATGGCGGCAGACGCAGACCGGCAAACCAGGGGGACAAAGACAAGCCGCCGCCTGTTGCGTCAGGAAGTTTTTGACCGTCCGATCCTCCAGGCTGTGGTAGCTGATAACCGCCAGGCGGCCCCCGGGAGTCAGCAGTTTTACCGCCGCCGTCAAGCCGGCGGCCAGTTGATTCAATTCGTCATTGACGGCCATCCGCAGAGCTTGAAAGACGCGGGTCGCCGGGTGGATGCGACGCCGGCCGCCGCCCCGGTTTCCTACTACTTCCGCCGCCACCGCTGCCAGTTGGCCGGTGGTATGCAGCGGCCGCCGCCGGATTAAAGCCCGCGCAATCGCCCGGGACCGGGGTTCCTCGCCGTACTCGGCCAGCAGCCGGGCCAAATCCCGTTCCGGCCAGGTGTTGATGATGTCCGCCGCCGTGGCGGTGTCCGCCGCCGGGTCAAAGCGCATATCCAGGGGTTCCTCCCGCTGAAAACTGCCGCCGAAACCGGGAGCGTCCACCTGCCGGGAACTGATTCCCAAATCCAGCAGGATGCCGTCGGCTTGGGCCGCGTCCCCCCAGGCTTGCCGCGCCAATTCGTCCATAGCGGCGTAGCTGCCCTGGCTCGGGATAAAGCGGGCCGGCCGCTTTGACGCGGTTGGGGTTTCCGCCGGGCTGGGGTTAAAGGCTTCCAGCCGGGCGGCCGCCCGGATTAAAGAACGAGGGTCGCGGTCGATGCCCAACACACACCCATTGGGAGCGGACGCCCGGAGGAGGGCCGCTGCGTGCCCTCCGTCGCCCACCGTGCCATCCACATACCACCCGTCCGGGCGCACTCCCAACTGCCCCACTACCTCCGTCAGCAGCGCCGGCCGGTGCCAGGAAGTATCCATTCCGTCCCCCCTGAACCGGCCGCCGGGCATCCGGCCAAGCCGCCGCCGGGCCGTCAAACCGCCCGGCCAGCGTACCCGCCGCTGTTCCCGCTGCAATGCCGTTGGAGCTGCCATCATCGTCCGCCGCAACGCCTCGTTCTCTATCCGGTCTTGCCGGGGTCTTGGCCTCAGGGGGGCAATAAGGAAACGGAATGGATACCGGAGGATTAAACCGCCCCGCCCGACCAATAAAACCCCGAATCGCCTGTATCGATGGCCGCGCCGCCCTCGGATAGAGGGGGATGGCAAAGCCGGAAAGACCGCGCCGGCGGCGATAATCGCCCCGAACGGCAATGCTGCCCACGGACGCCGCCTCGGCCTTTTGCCGCCGCGACCACGCCCGGAAAACTGGCCTGAAGTTATCAATCCTGAAAAGATGATGTCAACAAGATAATCAAACAACTTTTTACGATTTTTAGAAAAAGGACAATTTTGTCAAAAAGCCGGAAAGGGGCGGCCGCCCTTGCGCCGCCATAGCGGTGGCAAGGGAATCTGGCACGGGGCTGCAACCGTCATTCCCGCGTAAGCGGGAATCCCGAACGGTACTGCGTAAGACAAGCCGGATAAGGGCAAGGCATTTGGGGATTCCCGCTTACGCGGGAATGACGGTAGGGGTGGCGGGCAAGGACGGTAGGGGAATGACGGTAAGAGCGGGTTGGAATTACGGCAGGGGGCGCGGAATGGAACCGGGCCGTCAAGCAGACCGGAGGGTCAAGCCGTCAATGCGCTGAAAGTGGCGGCGGTTGTTGGTGAGGAGGGTAAGGTTGTAGCGCAAGGCGGTAGCGGCAATCATCAGGTCAAAGTCGGGGATAAGGTTGCCCGCAGCCCGGAGCCGGCGGCGTTCCCGGGCGAACCGGCGGCAGGTTTCCAGGTCGATGCTCACCGTGGGCATATCGTCCGACAAAAAGGTATGCAGGGCGCGCGCGCTGCGTTCCGGGTCGGCATCGCCCACAATCCCGTCGTAAAGTTCTGCCAGAGAAATGATGCTGATGCCGATGCCCTGGGGGCGCAGCGGTTCCAATTGCGTCAGCACCCGCTCTACTCCGTGCAGGCAGTTGATGACCCAATCGGTGTCGATGAGGTAACGAATTTCCATCAGGATTCGTCCACCTCCCGGGAGCCGGCGGCGCGGGAGGCGTACAGGGTTTCAAGGAAGTTTGCCCAGTACCCGTTGTCGTCTTTCCAGGCTCCGATCGCTTCCCGCCAATCCGGCTTGTCGGGCCGGGCCGCCTTTTCTTTTGCCGGCGCAATGGGCGGGGCGGCGTCCAGGGTCAGCCGGTACTCCACGCCCTCGGCCAGGGCCAGGGGTTCCAACGGAGTCAGGACGCCGTTGATTACTTTGGCTTTGACGCTTTGGGACATAGTTGCCGCCTCGGTAAAGGGATTGTCGGTTTATTGTAGCGCCGGAAATGGGGTTAGGCAAGGGCGGGCGGAACGGATATTTCCGGGCTTATTCCGATAATTAAAAGCCCTTTGCCCATTCCCGCGGCGGCGTATTGACAAAACCCGTCAAGTGTAATGTAATGCTTGTTGCCATTCCGATCCTGGCCCGGAGGTGAGTAAAACTTTCCCCCCCGAACCACCCGAGATTTTACGGAAATCGTAATTCAGATGGGAGGAGTATTATGGGAACTCTCAATCGCTTGAACCGGCTGCTGTCCTGGCGGCTGGCGGCCTTATTCGCTTTGCTGGCCCTGCTGACCGTGGCCTGCGGTTCGGCTACCGAGCCGGCCGCGCCGGCGGCTGAACCGGCCGCGCCGGCGGCCCCCACGGCGACCATTGCCCCGCAGATGATCCCCGCAGCCACTCCGGTACCGGCGACTGCCGCCGCCCCGGCCGCGCCGGCTCCGGGCGCCGGAACCGGCGGCGCGGCCGCCCCGGCTCCGGCGCCTACGGCCGCGCCGCAGCCTACCCCCGTGCCGCCCACGGCCGCGGTCAGCGCCAAAGACAGCGCCACCATCGTTACCGAAGCCGAACCGGCCGCGGTAGGCGCCTGGAGCGACGGTTGCAGCGCGGAAATCCACAGCATGGGCTGCCAGGATTTCGTTTCCGATTTCCTGACCTGGCTGGATGACCGCACCAGCGAAATCGTCCCCCTCTCCGGCGTGGAAAGCTGGCGGCAGATTGACCTGACCACTTGGGAGTTCAAGCTGCGCGACGGGGTGAAGTTCCATAACGGCGCCCCCTGGAACGCCGCCGCCGCCAAGTACGGCATCGACTATAACGGGATGCCGGACAATCCCAGCGCCTCGGTGACCTGGACGGGCAAGGATATGCTGGGCAAGGTGATTGACGATTTGACCGTCCACGCCGTCTGCCCCAATGCCTGCCCCATCTACCCCCGCACGGCCCTCTTTGCCGACTTTCAGGATCCGGGATGGTTCGAGAATGCTGACGAAACGGAGCGTTCCCTGCTGACCGTGGGGTTTGGCCCCTATAAGATTGTGGGCTACGAGCCGGGCGTCAACACCGAATTCGAGGCTTATGCGGACTATAAGCCCAACGACAACTGGTTCGCCCAAGCCCCCAGCATCCAATACATCACCCATGTGTACCGGGCCGAGGCCCCGGTGCGCTCGGCGATGATTCAGACCGGGGAAGCCCACTGGGCCGCCGACATCGGCTTTGAGGAAGTGGCGAATGTGGAAGCGGCCGGCCACAAAACGGCCAGCGGCAAGACCGCCGAGGTCTATACCCTGGTGCTGGATACGGTGTTCCACGAGGAACTCGCCAAGCAAAAGGTACGGCTGGCCTTGGCCCACGCCATCGACTGCCAGACCTTGCTGGATTCCCTCTTTGACGGGCGGATTCCCTGCCACGCCGCCATTTCGATGAAAGGCACGGTGGGCATCAACGACGCCAATTCCCAGGTACGGGAATACAACCCGGAACTCTCCCGGCAGCTGCTGTCCGAAGCCGGCTACAATCCGGACAACTCCATTGATGTCAACACCCGGCCCGGCTCCAACATCCGGGGATTGGAAATTATGGAGGCCACCGTCCAGTTCTGGCGGGATGTGGGGGTTACTTCCAACCTGAACTCCCACGGCGACTTGGGGACGGCCCGGAACATTCAGATTTCCGGCTGCGGCCGGTTCACCGATGAACCGGGCTACCGGGAGGCTATGGACTGCTCGGATCGGGATCCGCCGGGGCCGGCCTATGTCAGCGGCCATGCCTACGAAGTGGCGACTTCCAACGAAATTCTGGATATGCAGCGGTTCAACAATTCCCGGCTCAGCTGTTTCAGCCGCAGCAGCCGGGTCTGCATTCCGGCTTTCGAGGAGCAGAAAAACGCCGCCAATGCCATTCCGGAGGGGCCGGAACGCACGGCGGCGATGGAGGAAATCGCCCAGATTGCCTACGACCAGGTCTATTTCCTCCCCTTCTTTGAGGTGGTGTATGTCTATGGCCTGGCCGGGGATATGGAGTGGGAACCCTACTACGCCCCCCGCCTGCGCGGCAACACCATGCGTTTCAGCCAGTAAAGGGGCGCCACGGCAACGGCCGCCGCCCGGCCAGGCTAATCCGGGCCGGCTTTAGCTGCGGATAAAAGAGGGGGCCGGCGCAAGCACCGGCCCCCCTTTTTTGTCCCTGCGAAACACCCCCCACCGTCCTTCCCGGCGTTTCTACCGCAATTCCCGCCGCCCCACCGTCATTCCCGCGTAAGCGGGAATCTCGCGGGGGCTTGCCAAGACCGCGGCATTATAAGGCAGTACCGTTCGGGATTCCCGCGTAAGCGGGAATGACGGTTTCCATAGGCAATGGCCCTGGGGACAAAGGAAATGTCCCCCGCCGCCCTAATCAAAAACAATCACGCTGCGGGCCACATTGCCGCCTTTCATATCGGCAAAGGCTTCGTTGATTTGGGCCAGGCGCAGCTGCTGGCTGACCAGTTCATCCAACTTCAGCCGGCCCTGGCGGTAAAACTCAATGTAGCGGGGCATATCGGTGCGAAACCGATTGGAGCCCATGCTGCTGCCCTGAATCCGCCGTTCCCGCCGCAGGAAACTGCCGCCGTCAATCTCAATCTTGACGCCCTCGGGAATCATCCCGATGATGGTCGCCGCGCCGCCGGGCCGCAGCATTTCATAGCACTGCTCGGCGGTCTCTTTCAGCCCGATGGCCTCAAAGGAATAATCCACGCCGCCATCGGTCAAGTCCAGGATTTTCGCCACGACCTCGCCGCCGGAGGCATCGATAACATCGGTCGCGCCGAACTCCCGGGCCAGGGTCAACTTGGTTTCCACGGTGTCAATGGCGATAATCCGCAGGGCCCCGGCCAGGGCCGCCCCCTGGATGCAGTTCAGGCCCACGCCGCCGCAGCCCACTACCGCCACCGTGCTGCCCGGCTCCACTTGGGCGGTATTCAGCACCGCCCCCAGGCCGGTCGTGGCTCCACAGCCAATCAGGGCCAGGCGGTCGAACGGCACATCCTCCCGCACCTTGACCGTGGCGTGTTCGTGCACCAGCATCTCCTCGGCGTAAGCCCCCAACTGGGCAAACTGGGTCAGGGCCGTGCCGTTTTGTCGCAGGCGCGGCGGCTGTTCCGGGCCGCGCACCACATCGGCGCGGGTACAGAGCACCGGCTGGCCGCGCAGGCAGAACTCGCAATGCCCGCAAAAGACCGACAGACAGGTTATCACCGCGTCTCCCGGCTTCAGGTAGCGGACCTGGTCGCCGACGGCCAGCACCGTGCCGGCGGCCTCGTGGCCCAGGACGGCCGGCATTTGGATGGTGTATTTGCCCTCGACAAAGTGCAGGTCGCTGTGGCAGACCCCGCTGGCCCGGGTGCGGATAAGCGCCTCCCGCGGCCCCGGGGCATCCGTCTGCACTTCCTCGACTTCCAGGGGTACATTCACTTCCCGCAATACGGCGGCTTGCATAGTTACACCTCCGCTTGGTTTGGATGGGATGGGATAAACCGCTGGGGGGCTAGGGGAATTGTAAGACAAGAGGCTGGATTAGACAACCCCCGGGCCGGACTTCCCACGCTATTTCTACTGTCCTTCCCGCTGCCCCCTACCGTCCTTCCTGGCCGCCCCCTACCGTCTTTCCCGGCCGCCCCCTACCGTCCTTCCCGCGTAAGCGGGGATCCCGATCCCGGCACTTGGAACACGCTGGACGGGTCATTGTCCTTCCCGCGTAAGCGGGGATCCCGAACGGCGCGGCCTTATGCCGCCGCAGTCTTGGCAGGCAACCCCAATCCGCTCATCCTGAACTGGTTGAAGGATGGCCGGCGGCCCGCAACCGTCATTCCCGCGTAAGCGGGAATCCCGACGGTACTGCCCAAGACCGGCCGATTATCCATCCGGCAATTCGGGATTCCCGCTTACGCGGGAATGACGGTTGCCCGGTACTAGCGCATTCTTTTTAATGGTGTATAATAGGCGCCGGCACCCTTTCCCGCCTCCCGGGATCGGCAGGGTTATATCCGATTTAACCGGATGGGTTATTCCCGGTTTAACCGGCCGGGTTATTCCCGATTTGAGCGGCGGGGTTATTTCCTGAAATACGGGCCGGCAGCAGTGGTTGACAACAGCCTGTCCCCCCACGGGGGAACGCTAATTGAACGGGTTGCGCCCCCGGAGGACGCCGGGCGGGCGGCCTTGGCCGCTAGGCCCCGGTTGCCGCTCCGGGATTCCCTGGCCCGGGAGGTCGTCAATCTGGCCTATGGGTTCTTTTCCCCCCTGGACGGCTTTATGGGCCGGGCCGACCTGGATTCGGTAGCCCGCCGGATGACTTTGTCCAGCGGCTATGTATGGAGCATTCCCCTCCTGCTGGATTTGTCTCCGGCGGAAGTGGCCCTGCTGGAATTGCAGCCCGGCAAAACCCTCCTGCTGACCTATCAGGAGCAGCCGCTGGCTACCCTGGAAGTCGCCGAAATCTATTCCTACGATAAGGAGTTTCTGGCCCGGCAGGTGTATGGTACGGCCGACCCGGCCCATCCCGGCGTCCAACGCACCTACGCCTATCAAGACCGTTTCATCGCCGGTCCGATCACCCTGATTAACCCGCCGACGATTAACCCGCCCTTTGCCGACTTCTGGCAGACGCCGCGGCAGCTGCGGCAAACTTTGGCGGACCGCGGCTGGCAGCGGGTCGTAGCCCATCAGACCCGCAATGTTCCCCACGCCGGCCACGAATGGCTGATGAAAGGGGCTTTTCTGGCGGCGGACGCTGACGGGGTGCTGGTCAGCGCGGTTATCGGCGAAAAAAAGCCGGGAGACTATATCGACGAGGCTATCCTGTTGACCCATAACCGCCTGCGGGAGGCCGGCTTTTTCCGGCCGGATACCCATTTGACCTCGACTCTGCTGTGGGATATGCGCTACGCCGGGCCGCGGGAGGCGGTCTTTCACGCCCTGGTGCGGAAAAACCTGGGCTGCACCCACCATATGTTCGGCCGCGACCATGCCGGCGTGGGCAACTATTATGATACCTACGCCGCCCACCGCATTTTTGACGAGCTGCCCGACCTGGGCATTAAATCGGTGCTTACCCTGGAATGGTGGCACTGCCCGGCCTGCGGCGGCGTGGCCTACGAAGGCTTGTGCGGTCACCGGGAACAGAAACAGGATTTGGCCGGCACCTTGATCCGCAGCATTATTCAGGGCGGGGCGGAACCGGCCCCCACTACCCTGCGCGCCGAAGTGCTGGCGGTAGTACGGGAGTGCGCCGATGAATACGGATTCGGGTCGCCTTTCGTGGGGGAGAATTACTTGGCGAACCGCGCCCCGGTACTGACGATGCCGGCTATGGATTGTAGCCGCGCCGCCGCCGTATCCTGAATCCCAATTCCGGCCCCCGTTGCCTTTGGGCGGGGGGCTTTTTTCCAGCCGAAACCTTAACCCTGAACAGGAGGAGACCATGCCAACCTTTGTGAACCCGAATGCCTGCGACGCCTGCGCCGGCGAACATCAGGGGCCGCTGTGCGTCTATATCTGCCCCAACGACCTGATGGCCCTGGATGCCGGCATCAACAAGGGTTTCAACCAGGAGCCGGAGCTATGCTCCGAGTGTTACGCCTGCGTCAAGCTCTGTCCCCAGGAGGCCATCCAGGTGCGGGGCTATTCCGACTTCATCCCCTTGGGGGCCTCGGTGCAGCCGCGCCGGGTGGAAAACGGCTTGACCTGGACGGTGACTTTCCGCAACGGCAAGACGCTGGAGTTCACCTATCCCTCCCGCTCCCGGCCGGCCGGCAGCGTGGAACCCTATGCCAACTTTACCGAAAATCCGGCCGCCGACCTGAAAGGGCAGGGCTTGGCCGGGGAATCCCAATGGCTGGGCGTGCCGGCCCTGCCCACCCTGCAAACCGGAAATTAGAGGAGGCTTGCCTGAAATGGCGCAACCGGTTACCGAAACTGTTGAGTGCGACATCCTGATTATCGGCGGCGGAATGTCCGGCTGCGGGGCCGCCTTCGAGGCCAAGTTCTGGGGCCAGGACCTGCGGGTGGTCGTCGCCGAAAAAGCCGTCATCGAACGCAGCGGCGCCACCGGCGAGGGCCTCTCCGCCATCAACTGCTATATGGGCCAGCGCTACGGCTGGAACACCCCGGAGGACTTTGTCCGCTATGTGGTCAACGATATGATGGGCCTGGCCCGGGAGGACCTGGTCTATGATGTAGGCCGCCATGTGGATTCCTCCGTCCATCTCCTGGAGGAGTGGGGCCTGCCCATCTGGAAAAAGGAGGACGGCAGCTACGAGCGCATCGGCCGCTGGCAGATTCCCATTCACGGGGAATCGATCAAGCCGGTAACGGCCGAGCCGGCCCGCAAAGCCGTCGGCCCGGAAAACCTCTACGAGCGGGTTTCCATCACCCACCTGCTAACCGACGCCAACGACCCGGAACGCATTGCCGGAGCCGTCGGTTTCGGCGTCCGGGAAAACAAGCTGTACCTGTTCAAGGCCAAGGCGGTCATCATCACCACCGGCGGGGCCTCCAATGTATTCCGCCCCCGGTCGGTCAACGAAGGCATCGGCCGCACCTGGTATTCGGTCTTTGCCACCGGCTCCGCCTACGGGCTGATGATTCCGGCCGGCGCGGAAATGACCCAGATGGAACACCGCTTTGTCCCCACCCGGTTCAAGGATGGCTACGGCCCGGTCGGGATGTGGTTTCAGTATTTCCACGCCCGGGTCACCAATGCCCTGGGCGAGGATTACACCGTTACCCGGGACGATGAACTGGACAAGTATCTGCCCTACGGCCGGGCTATTCCGACGCCCACGCCCCTCCGCAATCACCAGATGTTTCTGGATATTAAGGACGGCCGCGGCCCGATGTATATGCGGACCGAGGAGGCTATGCAGAAACTGGCCGGCGGCGATCCGGCCAAAATGGATCAGGTGCGGGCCGAAGCCTGGGAGGATTTTCTGGATATGACCATCGCCCAAGCCTTGACCTGGGCCTCCCAGAACATCGAGCCGGAAGTAACCCCCTCCGAGGTGAACCTGGCCGAACCCTACATTATGGGTTCCCACTCCGGGGAAGCCGGGGCCTGGGTCAGCGGCCCGGAGGATTTGGCGCCGCCGGAATACTTCTGGGGCTACAACAAGATGACCACGATCCGGGGCTTGTTCGCCGCCGGAGACGGCGTCGGGGCCGCGCCGCACAAGTTTTCCAGCGGCTCCTTTACTGAGGGACGGCTGGCGGCCAAGGCGGCGGTCAACTTCCTGCGGGACAATGGCGGCGATAGCCCCACGATTAGCGCGGCCCAGGTGCAACAGCTGCACGCCGCCATCTGGCAGCCGTTGGAAACCTTTGAGCGCTACAAGGGGGCCTCCACGGCGGAAAAGGTCAATCCCCACTACATCACCCCGTCGGATGCCCTGGTGCGGCTGCAAAAGATAATGGACGAATACGCCGGCGGCGCTTCGGCCTGGTACACCACCAACGGCCCGACGCTGGAACGGGGCATCCGCTTGATGGAAATGCTGCGGGAGGATTTGCGGCATTTGGCGGCGCGCAATCGCCATGAACTGCTGCGCTGCTGGGAAGTGGCGCACCGGGCCTGGGTGGGCGAGGCTCACATGCGGCATCTGCTGCACCGCCAGGAAACCCGCTGGCCCGGCTACTACTACCGGGCCGACTATCCCAACCTGGACGATGAAAACTGGCGGGTATTCGTCAACTCCCGCTACGACGCCGCCCGGGATCAGTGGACGCTGCTGACCCGCCCCTACATCAACCTGGTAAAGTAGCGCGGCGGGGGAGGGGCGGCGGACAAAGGCTGCCCCTCTCAAACCGACTTATAAGGCCCCGGGCGTTGCGCCCGGGGCTTTTTGTTTTTTGAGGTGGGGCGGCGCCCTATCTACCGTCCTTCCCGCCCAAGGGGGGAAACGGATTCAAACATGGATTAACAGGATAGACAGGATTCTATATCTGCCCGGAACGGTTATTGACCGTCAGTACCGTTCTAATCAGACAAAATATCCTGTCTATCCTGTTAATCCATGTTTGAATCCGTCTCCCCCTTGCGTGGGAATGACAGCAAAGCCCCATCCCGGTTATAATAGCCGCCCGGCAAAAGTCAAAAGCCGGGTACGGATGATGATAACCTTGCCCCCGGTCTAGTCGGGAAAGGAAACCTGTTTGATGGCGGTTGGGCTGGAATTGCTGACCCAGGGCGCGGCGGAATTGGGCATTAGCCTGAGTCCGGCGCAGCGGGAGCAGTTTGCGGTCTATTATCGGGAATTGGCCGATTGGAATCAGCGGATGAACCTGACCTCGGTTATTGACTATGCCGAGGTGCAGGTCAAGCATTTTCTGGATTCTTTGACCCTTATTCCGGCCCTGGGCGGCCCGCCGCCGGCCGGCTTGCGGGTGGTGGATGTGGGGGCCGGAGCCGGCTTTCCCGGCTTGCCGCTGAAACTGGCCTTTCCCCAGCTGCGGCTGGATCTGGTCGAAGCCACCGGCAAAAAAACCCGTTTCCTGGCCCACTTGACCGCCGCGCTGGAACTGCACGATGTGGCGGTGCATACCGGCCGGGCCGAGGAATTGGCCCATCGCCCGGAACTGCGCGCCGCCTTTGACCTGGCCCTGGCCCGCGGCGTGGCAAAAATGCCCGCCCTGCTGGAATACACTTTGCCCTTTGTCCGCCGGGGAGGGCAAGTCGCCGCCTGGAAACACGCCGGCATCGATGCGGAATTGGCCGCCGCCCAGCCGGCCCTGCGAATCCTGGGCGGGCAATTCGGCCCCAGCTACCCGGTGACCCTGGCCGGCTTGACCGACCAGCGCCTAATCGTAACGGCCACCAAGATTAAACCCACCCCCGGCGCCTATCCCCGCCGGCCCGGAATGCCGGCCAAACAGCCTTTGAGGTGATGATGTATCAGCGCTCCGTCCTGCCCAATCAACTGCGCGTGCTGACCGCCGCGATGCCCCATTCCCCCTCGGTGTCGGTAACCGTTTCCGTCGGCGCCGGCTCCCGCTACGAACCGGCGGAACTGGCCGGCCTGTCCCATTTCCTGGAACATCTGCCCTTCAAGGGTACGGCTAACTGGCCGACGGCCCGCCAGGTCAGCGAGGCGGTGGAGGGCGTCGGCGGCGTTATGAACGCCAGCACCGACCGGGAAATCACCGTTTTCTGGTGCAAAGTGGCCCGGCTCCACTTTCCGCAAGCCCTGGCCGTTCTGCTGGATTTGCTGCGCCAGCCAATCCTGGATCCGGCGGAAATGGAAAAGGAGCGGGAAGTCATCCAAGAGGAACTGCGGATGACCTATGACTATCCCTCTGACCGGGCCGGGCTGCTGATCGACGAAATCCTGTGGCCGGAGCAGGCTATGGGGCGGGATGTGGGCGGCACGCCGGAGTCGGTGCACAACATCACTTTGGCCGCCGTGCGGGATTATATGGAACGGCAGTATAACCCGGCCAACACGGTTATCGCCGTAGCCGGCAACGTGGAACATAACGAAGTAGTCGATCTGATTGAGCAAGCCACGGCGGATTGGCAGCCGATAGCGGCCTTGGATTGGGAGCCGGTGGTGGATGGCAACGGCGGCGGGCCCTTGGCTCGAGTGGAGCGGAAACGCTGCGACCAGTCCCATGTGTGCCTGGGTTTGCCCGGCGTATCCCTGACCGACCCCGACCGCTATCCTTTGCTGCTGCTGAACGGCATCCTGGGCGACGGGATGAGCAGCCGCCTGTTTCTGAACCTGCGGGAAAATCAGGGCCTGGCCTATGATGTCGCCAGTTCCCTGAGCCACTTTCGGGATTGCGGCTCCTTGGTAATCTATTGCGGCGTGGAGCCGAAAAAGACCCGGGATGCCGTAGCGGCGGCGGTGCAGGAATTGGCGGGAATGCGCGACCCGGTGCCGGAGGCGGAATTGCACAAGGCTAAAGAGTACGCCAAGGGCCGCCTGCTGCTGCGGATGGAGGATACCCGCGCCGTGGCCGCCTGGCTGGGGGCGCAGGAATTGCTGTTAGGGGAAGTCGCCACGGTGGCGGACACTGTAGCCAAGATTGACGCCGTCACCGCCGCCGATGTAACCCGGGCCGCGACCCGGCTGCTCGACCCGGCCCAGCTGCGCCTGGCGGTCGTCGGCCCCGGCGGCGGCGAAAAGACCTTGCAAAAGCTGCTGGCTTTTTAATTTACGCCCTCCTACCGACATTCCCGGCCGCCCCCACCGTCATTCCCGCGTAAGCGGGAATCCCGCAGTTGCTTGCCAAGACTGCGGCATTATAAGGCAGTACCGTCGGGATTCCCGCTTACGCGGGAAGGACGGTAGGGGGTAGCGGGAAGGACGGTTTCTATGCAATGGCGGCGGGATTCCCGCTTACGCGGGAATGACGGTAGAAAGGCCGCGGGAATGACGGTAAGAGAGGCCGCGGGAAGGACGGCAAGGCGGCGCCGGCAATCTATCCCCCGCCGCCGCCCAGCCCCCGTTCCCGCAGCTTGGCTAGAAACTCCTCTTGGGTGCCGCTGCCTTTCAGGGCGTTGCAGGCATTGCACAGCAGCTGCAGGTTTTCCAAGTGGTCAGTGCCGCCCTTGACGACCGGGACGATATGATCCACCGTCATATTGCGGAAAGGGAACGCGATTTCGCACTTGCAAATCCCCTCGCATTGGCCGAAAAGGGTATGTTTCTGCGTCCGATAAGGGGGAATCTTACCCAGGTCGGTGCGCCGGGGAATATCGGTGCGATGGATGACGCTGAGGGAAAACAAGCCCAATTCCTGCCGCAGCCGCTGCCGTACCTGCACCAGGGCATTGGGCGATAGATCAATGCCGGCCCACTGGCGGCCCAGCTTTTCCGCGGCCACGCAAGCCGTAGCGCAGCCGCAAAAAGGATCCAACACCACATCCCCCGGATTGCTGGCGGCGTTGATTATCCGTTCCAGCAAAGCCAGCGGCTTTTGCGTGGGATAGTGGGTGTTTTCTTTGGCGCTGGCCTGCACCGGCGGAATGTCGGAAAAGATGTCCTCCACCGCCGTGCCTTTGGTGGATTCCAGATAACGCTTTAAGGCCGGCTTGGTACCCCGTTCCGGCCAGTAAATCAGGCCGGCGGCATCCAATGCCTCGAGGCGGTCATGGACGCCGGGATAAGCGTCCGGCCAGCCCGGGATCAACTCCCGTTGAATGATAAAGTCGTTCATCCCGCCTTTGGTCGGCGTCCGCCAGTGATTGCCCACTAATCCCGGGTCAATGCCGCGCCAGGGTTTCCCGGATTCCCCGGCGCTGGTGCCCGAGGCGGTCAAACGGTCGGCCCGCCAATAGCCGATTTCATCCTGATAGCGGTACTGCCGTTTCACATAATCCGGGTTATGGGCCAGGTAAGGGGTGTGCCAGGTGTAGCGGGCGCTCTTGGAATAGACCAGCAGCACATCGTGAACCCGCCCGAACCGGCGGGCATCGGAACGGCCGGCGGTGCGTTTCCAGATGATTTCATTGCGGTAATTGGCCCGCCCGAAAAGGCAATCCATTACCGATTTCAGGTAGTGGTTGGCGGTGTCGTCGCAGTGCAGATAGATGGTGCCGGTGTCCTTGAGGATGCGGCGCAGTTCCAGCAGGCGGACCGCCATCATAATCAGATAGCTTTTCATCGCCTTGCCGTGAACCTCCCCGGCGGCGTCAATGACCTTGTAGAGGGCCGGCTCCGATTCGGCCACTTCCCCGTGCCAGGCCAAGTCAATGTCGCTGAGGGTCCAGGTATCCTTAAAGGCGGCTCCGGCGGCGGCGCCGCCAATGGGGGCGGCGTAGTCCCGGTTGGAATTAAAGGGCGGATCCAGGTAAATCAGGTCGGCGGAGTTGGCGTTCATCCCCCGCATAATATCCAGGTTGTCGCCGGTCCACAGGGTCTGGTTTTTCCAGTTCGGGGGCATAAGTTGCGGCCTGCCTTGTTTGCAAGATGGCTGCGGTTATGTTACCCTTCCCCCTGCCGAATTGCAATTTGTATTAACATGGATATACAGGATTAACAGGATTTTGTGTCTGTATAGAAAGGTTGTTGACGGCCAGCACCGTTCTAATCAGATATAAAATCCTGTTAATCCTGTATATCCATGTTAATTCCCGGGGGCGCTATGGAAGTTTCCGCCACTTATCCCTTTGCCGCCGCGCCGGCGACGGTGTGGGCCGCCTTGACCGACCCGGCCGCCCTGCAACGCTGTATGCCCGGCTGCGAAAGCCTGGAATCCACCGGCGA
This sequence comes from Dehalococcoidia bacterium, assembly GCA_965203435.1. Taxonomy (GTDB): domain Bacteria; phylum Chloroflexota; class Dehalococcoidia; order Lucifugimonadales; family UBA3495; genus CBDBCU01. The sequence goes on from CBDBCU010000008.1 coordinate 16,215, forward strand.
CGGCGAATATCAGGCGGTCGTCAACCTGGGCCTGGGCTTGATCCGCGGCCGCTACAACGCCAAAATCGCCATCCGGGACGCCCAACCGCCGCACTCCTACCGCCTGGTGGTGGATGGCAGCGGCCCCCTGGGCTTTGCCCGCGGCGAGGCCACGGTGACTTTGACCGCCGATGACGGCAAAACCACCGTGCAGGTGGTCAGCCAGGGCCAGGCCGGCGGCCCGGCGGCCCGCGTCGGCCAGCGGATGATGGAAAGCGCCGCCCGGGGGATGCTGGATAAGTTTTTCACCAGCCTCCAAGCCGAAGTCAACCGGGTTTAATTAACATGGATAGACCGGATAGACAGGATTCTTGTATCTGCCGGGAACGGTTATTGACGGTCAGTACCGTTCTAATCCGACACAAGAATCCTGTCTATCCTGTCTATCCATGTTTGAATCAAACAAGGTTGCAATCCCCCGGGCGGCGTGTTACAGTGTTGAAAACTTGCCCATTTCCTTGACCCGCGGAGGCCCTAATGCGTAACCTTTGGCTTTTGAGCGGCCTGTCGGCCGGCTTGGCCGTCATTTCCCTGATTGTCGCCGTTATGGCCCTGACCGGGGCCCTGGGCGGCCCGCCGCGTTCCGCCCTGCCCGACAAATCCAATCCCACCGACTACACCGTGGCCCTGGTGCGCGACGCCGTCCGCTACTATCAGGAAAACGGCCGGGAGGCCACTGTCGCCTACTACAATTCCCCGGCCAGCGTGGACGGCTCCTGGTATGTTTTCATCTACGATGAAAATAATATCCGCCTGGCCCATCCCACCCGGCCCGACCTGCGGGGCTTGCCGGTCGACGGCCCCACCGGGGTGGACATCGCCGGCTACGCCTACGGGCAGCAGATGGCGGAAACCACTGCCGCCGGCCAGTGGGTGGACTATGTTTTTCTGAATCCGGACACCGGCTTTCAGCAGCGCAAACATTCCTGGCTGGTCAAACACGACGGGCTGATTTTCGGCTCCGGCTGGTATCAGGGCAGCCCGATTCAAGCCGCCGACAAATCCAACCCCACCGACTACGCCGTTTCCCTGGTCAACGCCGCCCTCCGCCGCTATCAGATTGACGGCCGGGACGCTACCATCGCCTACTACAATTCCCCGGAGAACATTGACGGGGAGTGGTATGTCTTTATCATCGACGCCAATGGCAAAGTGGCCGCCAATGCCGACCAATCCCTGCTGGGCCAGGATTTGACCGGGCCGCTGGGCGTGGACATCACCGGCTATCGCTTTGGCGAGGTGATGGCCGCTACCGATGAAAGCGGGCAATGGGTGGATTATGTCTTTAACAACCCGGATACCGGCTGGCAGCAGCGCAAACATTCCTGGCTGATTCGCCATGACGGGCTGATTTTCGGCTCCGGCTGGTATCAGGGCAGCGCCGTCCGGGTCGCCGACAAATCCAATCCCATCGACTACACCGTTTCCCTGGTCGACGCCGCCCTCCGCCGCTACCGGGCCGAGGGCCGGGACGCCACGATCGCCTACTACAATTCCCCGGCCAGCGTGGATGGGGAATGGTATGTTTTCATCATCGAACAGGACGGCCGGATTGTCGCCCACTATGACCAAACGCGGTTGGGGGAGGACTTGACCGGCCCGGCCGGCGTGGATATTGCCCAGTATCGCTATGGCGATGTCCTGTTGGCCGCCCCGGAGGAGGGCCGCTGGGTGGATTATATGCACCGCAATCCGGCCAGCGGCAACTACGAGTTCAAGCAGTCCTGGGCGGTGCGTCATGAGGGGCTGATTTTCGGGGCCGGCTGGTATCAGGCCGTCCCGCCCCTGGGCATCACCAAAGCCGACCCCCGGGCCTATGCCGTGGCCCAGGTGGAACAGGCCACCGAGCTGTATCAGAGCCGCGGCCGGCAAGGCGCGGTGGACTACTACAATTCCCCGGCCAGCATGGATGGGGAATGGTATGTTTTCATCCTCGACGAAAACGACCAGCTGATTGCCCATCCCAACAAATCCCTCCTGGGCCAGGATATAAAGGGGGATTTGGGCGTTGATGCCGCCGGCTATCGGTTCGGCGCGGAAATCGCCGCCGCCACGGCGGAGGGCCGCTGGGTGGACTATGTCTATCTGAACCCCGCCAGCGGCCAGCAGGAATACAAACACACCTGGGTAGTGCAGCAGGACGGCCTGATTTTCGGCGCCGGCTGGTACCAAGTGCTGCCCAACTTGGGCAACTAAGGGCAACCATACCGGCCAGGGCAACCAGCCTGGGGGCGGGCAATAGACCCGCCCCCAAGCAATTGCATAATCCCCTACCGCCATTCCCGAGGCACTTTTATTGTCCTTCCCGGCCGCCCCTCTACCGTCATTCCCGCCTCCCTACCGTCCTTCCCGCCGCCTCTTTACCGTCATTCCCGCGTAAGCGGGAATCCAGCGGCGTGGCATATAGAGACCGTCCTTCCCGCCGCCCTCACCACCCTTCCCGCCGCCCTTTTACCACCCTTCCCGCGGCCCCCTTACCGTCATTCCCGCGTAAGCGGGAATCCCGAACGGTAATGAAAAGACCCGCCCTTTGCCGTCCCGCAACCGCCGGATTCCCGCTTACGCGGGAATGACGGTAGAGAGGGGCGGGAATCCAGCCGTTGCTTGCCGAGGATGCGGCATTATAAGGCATTACCGTTCGGGATTCCCGCTTGCGCGGGAAGGACGGTATGTAAGGCGGCCGCCGAATTAGGGGCGGCGGGTGCGCGTGGCCTCTTTCGGCAGCAGATAGCGGGCCTGGAGTTCCTGGATTCCCTTTTCCCGGAAAGGGCTTGATTGCTGATGCTGGCAACATAATCGGCCAGTTGCAGCAGGTTGTTTCGGTAAGAATCCTGCTGGCTCAGTTTCAAGCGGATATTACTGCCGCCGGCATCCCGCAGGACATTCCGCAAGTGCAAGGACAATTCCTGCTGAAACTTTCGGCTGCCGCGCTTATCCATAACCACCGTCAAGTCGGATAGGTACGGCTTTGCCGCCGCAAAGACTTGGCCGACGGCGTATTGGTACCAGTCGCCAGTTCCGGCCGCAAGGCGGCTTAACCGCGCCGGGTCTTTGTCCAAGACAAAGATATGATACCGAAAGGCAAAGGGCTGAATGGCCTGGAGAAAAGCCGCCCGGCCTTTCCAAGGATTCTTTGCGTAGTGAAACTCGGCATCGGCGGGCAGATGCAACTCTCTCCGCAAGGCGTCAATCCGCTGGTCGCAGCGCAAAACTTCGGCGTCATCGGCAAAAGTAACCAAAGCCATCACGAAAAACCGGCTGGAGCCGCCGTTTATTTTCAGACCCGGGTCGCCGGATTCGTCCAGAAAGCATCGCATAAGGGCGATTATGGCAGTAAATCGGATTAGATGCAACCGGGCCGGGGGCAATTCCAAAAGATTTCGTTCGAAAGCCTTGACACTCTCCGGCAGGTGTGCTATAAAGCTATTGGCCTCAGTTAGTTGCGGAAAGTTCTGGGGCAAACTGAGCCAGGCCGGCTGCGAAAAGTGCCCGACCGATGGGTGCCTGCCCCGCAAGGGGATAGCAGCCGGTTCTTTATTTTTTGGGGGCATATTCCGGATAGCCGGGCCAAGGAACCGGGCAGCAGCCGATTCTAAATCTAAAGCCCTTGCCATTCCCGGGAATATGCGGTATAAAGGTATTGGCCTCCGTTTGTTGCGGAAAGTTCTGGGGCAAACTGAGCCAGGCCGGCTGCAAAAAGCGCCCGACCGATGGGCGCCGGCCCCGTAAGGGGATAGCAGCCGGTTCTTTATTTTGGGGGCATTATGGCTTGATAACCCGGCCCCATTTGCCATCCCCTTTCCCCGCAAACCCTTGCCCTTGCCCTATTCCTATCCCTCTGCTACACTGCAAATCTGAAAATCGGCCCGGCGCATTAAGGGGAGGGCAGGCAATGCAGCGCTTTATCGCCCGGCGGCTGGTGATTACCCTGTTCACCCTGCTGCTGGTGTCCCTCATCGTCTTTGTGATGGCCCGGGCCTCCGGCGACCCCCGCACCCTGCTGCTGGACGACTACGCCAGCAAGGAAATGTACGATGAACTGGGCAAGCAGCTGGGGCTGGATCAGCCGCTCTATGTCCAGTATGCCATCTTTCTGGGGGACGCCCTGACCCTGGACTTCGGCAATTCGGTGGTGGACAAGCAGCCGGTCACCGCCACCATCCTGGAGCGGCTGCCGGCGACCCTGCAACTGGGCCTGGCCGCATTCCTCTTTTCCCTGGCCGTAGGCATCCCCCTGGGCATCCTGTCCTCCATCAAGCGGGACAGCTTTTGGGATCAGATTGGCAAACTGGTGGCCCTGCTGGGGCAGTCCACGCCGCCGTTCTGGTTGGGGATAATGCTGATTTTCTTTTTTGCGGTAACGCTGGGCTGGGTGCCGCCCTCCGGCCGCTGGGAATGGAACAGCTTTATCCTGCCGGCCGTTACCCTGGGCTGGTTCACCGTGGCGGCCAATATGCGGATTGTCCGCTCGGCGATGCTGGACAGCCTGGACACCGAATACATCAAACTGGCCCGGGCCAAGGGGGTGTCGGAGACGCAAATCATCTGGAAACACGCCCTGAAAAATGCGGTGATTCCGCCGCTGACCTTTATGGGCATTACTTTAGGCACGCTGGTCACCGGCTCCATTGTGGCGGAAACGGTCTTTGCCTGGCCGGGCATCGGTCTGCTGGCCTTTGACGCCCTGCGCCAGTCGGACTATTCCCTGCTCCAAGGCATCGTGATTTTCTTTGCCCTGATGTATCTGGGCATATCCCTGCTGGTGGATATTCTCTACGCTTATCTGGATCCCCGCATCCGCTACAGCTGACCGGCCGGGCCGGCCGCCGGTTTTATCCCCATCCTGCGGAGGAGGCATCCCGAATGGCTGATACGGTTTTGACTACCGGCCGGGCGGCCGGGCCGGCCCGGGTTTTGCGGGCTTTCCGGGGATTGCGGCAGCGGCATCTGGCCCTGGGGATTTCCATATTTCTGCTGCTGCTGGTGGCGGGAACCGGCCTGCTGGCGGACTGGATTGCCCCCCACGACCCGCGCAAGGGCAGCCTGGCGGAGCAGCGGCTGCCGCCGGCCTGGATTGGCGAAAGGACTACTCCTAAAGTCGTGGTGGAGTTTCCGGAGCCGGGCCTGAGTCATCAGCAGATTGCCATCGCCCGGGCCCGCCGCCTGGATCCGGCGGCGCAGTTGGGCGACATCGTTCCGGTAGTGCTGCGGGAAGGCGGCAGCGCCAAGTATCTGCTTGGCACCGATGATTTGGGGCGGGACATCCTCAGTCGGATTATCCACGGAGCGCGCATTTCCCTGATTATCGCCGCCATCACCCTGGGCATCGGCGGGGCTATTGGCACGGCTTTGGGACTGATTGCCGGCTACTTCGGCGGCCTGCTGGACGAGCTGCTGATGCGGATTGTCGATATTTTCCTGGCCCTGCCGCTGGTGCTGGTGGCTCTGGTGCTGGTGGTGTCGGTAGGCCAATCCTTTTACATCATCGTGGGGGTGCTGGTGCTGTTCATCTGGGTGCGCTTTGCCCGCCAGATAAGGGGGGAGGTCTTGCAGTTAAAGACGATGGACTATGTGGCCCTGGCCAAAGTGGCCGGGGCGTCAACGCCGCGCATCCTGGCGATTCATCTGTTTCCCGGAGTGGTCAACACGCTGATTGTGGTGGCAACCTTGCAGGTGAGCATAGTGATTCTGGTGGAATCCACCCTCAGCTTTCTGGGGGCGGGCGTGCCGCCGCCGACGCCGGCCTGGGGGTCAATGGTAGCGGACGGGCGGGATTTTCTGGCCGATGCCTGGTGGATTTCCACGATGCCGGGAGTAGCCATTCTGCTGACGGTGCTGTCCCTGAACCTGTTCGGCGACTGGCTGCGGGATCGGCTAGATCCGAAACTGCGGCAGCTGAATTAGGGGGGCGGATGGTTTCGGGTAGCCGGGCGTTGCTATACATCATTACCCGGAGTAGCCCGGCCCCCCTTTGACATCCCGCCGCCCGGCCGGTATAGTCAACCCGGCCGCCGGGAAATTCCCGGCCTGCCCGGCAAGGCCGAACCCAACCGCCGCCGAGGTAACGCTATGCCTTTCTATATGTATGTTTCCCTTTCCCAAGAGGATAAAATCCGCCGCCTTGCGATGGACGCCGCCACCGGCGCCCTGGAGTCCCTGGAAACCCTGGACGCTCCGGGCCGGCCGGCTCCGATGTGCCTCAGCCCGGATAAGCGTTTTCTCTATGTGGGCCAGCGGGACGCTTTGGAAGTTTCCGCCTACCGCATCAATCCGGCCGATGGCGGGCTGGATTTGATTGGCGCGGCCGGGCTGGAATCCGACCCCTGCTATCTGTCCACCGACCGCCGCGGGAAATATCTGCTGTCAGCCTACTACAACGCCGGCCATGCGGCGGTGCATTCCCTCAACGCCGATGGCAGCGTGGCCGTCCCGCCGGTGGAATGGCGGGCCACTGGAACCGGCGCCCACTGCTTTCAGACCGACCCCACTAACCGCTATGGCTATGTGCCGCATATCGCCGCCGGCCCCGGCCCTAACGCCATCTTTCAATTCCGCTTTGACCCGGCCAGCGGCCGCATTGCGTCCAACGACCCCGACCGGGTCAGTCCCCCGGAGCCCATCGGCCCCCGCCACTTCTGCTTTCATCCCGCGCTGGACATCATTTATTGTTCCAACGAGCAGGGTTGCAGCGTTACCGGCTACCACTTGGATCCGGATACTGGCGTTCTGACCGCCTTTCAGACCCTATCCACCCTGCCGGCGGGCTTTACTGAGCGCAACAGCTGCTCCCAAATCCAGATTACCCCGGATGGCCGCTATCTGTACGCTCCCAATCGCGGCCACGACAGCATCGCCGGCTTTGCGGTGGCGGCGGACGGGTCGTTGACGGCGTTGGGGCAAACGGCGGCGGAAAAGACGCCCCGGGCCTTCAGCATCGACCCCACCGGCAACTTCCTCTATTCCGCCGGCCTGGATTCCGGCCGTTTGGCCGCCTATCGCATTGACCCAGCCAGCGGCGCCCTGACCCGCCTGGCAACCTACGAAATAGGCGCCGGCCCGATGTGGGTTTCCCTAGTGGAACTGTAGCCCTTGCCCTATGCGGGCAGCATAGCGCTACGCCGCCCGCAACCGTCCATTCCCGGCTGCCGCCTTTCTACCGTCATTCCCGCGTAAGCGGGAATCTCGCGATTGCCATCCAAGACTGCGGCATTATAAGGCAGTACCGTTCGGGATTCCCGCTTACGCGGGAATGACGGTGGGGGCCGCCAACCGCCCCCCTTTAATCCGGCCGGTCGGCGTGGATGCCGGATTTAGTCCAGTAGTCCCACAGGTTGGCGGCGTTCATCCGCATTACCCGGGGGGAAGTGCCGTCCTGCCCCACATCCATCGGATAGCGGTCGGTCAAAGCGGTCAGATTTTCAATGGCCTCCGCCCGGGTCATTCCCCGTTCCACCGCTTGGCGGGCATACTCTTTCCACTCCAGAATATACTCCCCCTGCTCGTCCAGATAGCCCTTGTCGCACAGGCGGCCGTGGCCCGGCACAAAAACCTCCTCCTCCAACCCCCGCAGGGATTCCAAAGCCCGCAGCCACTGGTCGGGATTGGCCTCCTGAATGTAGGTCTGGACTTTATGAAAGATGTTGTCGCTGGTGAATACCACGCCCTCCTCTTTAATCAGGATGGCCGCCTGATAGAGGGTATGGCCGGGCATATTGACCATCTGAAAGGTATGGTCGCCCAGGTGCAGGGTCATCCCGTCGCGGAAAGTGACCACCGGGGCATTGGGGATGTAGTTTTCCAGCAGGGGCGGCTCCTCCGGCCCCATCCCGGCCACCCGAGCCACGTGTTCGGTCAGGTCGGTATCCAAAATGCGCTGGCGGACGCCCTCGTGGGCGATGACCGGGGCGTCAAAATAGGCGTTGCCCGTCCAGTGGTCGCCATGGGGTTCGGTGTTGATGATGTAGCGCAGTTCGCCGTGTTTGGCGATTTCCGCCTTGAGTTTGAGGGCATCGCTGGGCTTTTGGGGACTGTCAATCATCACCACCCCCTCGGCCGTAACCACGAAACCGTGATTGCACCCCCGGATTTGGGTTTCCGCATAAACCTTGGCCGTAAGCTGCTGCATAATTCCGCCCTCCTTTGGGCCGTATCCGGCCGATTTCAGGATTTGCAGGGTAGCAGGGGGATGGGGATGATGGCAAGGGATGGGATGGCAATGCCATATACCGGATCCCCCCTTACCGTCCTTCCCGCCCCCTACCGTCCTTCCCGCCCCCTACCGTCATTCCCGCGTAAGCGGGAATCCCGAACTGTATAGCAGATTGGCGGCCGCCCCTACCGTCCTTCCCGCGTAAGCGGGAATCCAAGACGGTATTGCCAAAGACCGGCCAGCTACCTGTCGGGCATTTCTGGATTCCCGCTTACGCGGGAAGGACGGTTGCCGGATGGCCGGGGATGATGGCAAAAGGGCGGCGGCATTGCCGCCGCCCCTCTGTTTAGCCCCTTCCCCTACAGCCATTCCCCAATCCAGCGGTCATAGTCCCCCCGGCGGGTCAATTGGCCCAGCAGTTCCGGAGGAGCCAGCTGGTCGGACAAATCGGCCGGGCGGACGCCCTCGCGCAGGGCTTTCAGGGTGTCGTAGGCGGCCTTGACCGCCGCCGCAAAGGGCAGATGGCCTTGCAGGGCAATGCGGACGCCATTTTGCCCCAGCCAATCCAAATCCGACAACTCGCCGCCGGCCCCGCCCAGCAGGATGGGAATGTTCACCTCGGCGGCCACCGCCGCCACTTCGGCCCGGGTCTGCGCCCCGGCCAGAAACATCGCATCCACTCCGGCCTGCTCGTAGGCTTTGGCCCGCTTGATGGCCTCGGCCACGCCGCCGAAACGCAGGGCGCTGCTGCGGCCGGCCACCACCAGAGCCGGATCCTGCCGGCCCGACAAGGCCGCTTTCATCTTGCCCACGCCCTCCTCCACCGCAATCAGATTGCCCTCGCTGGCATTGCCATAGGCCAGCGGCAGGGCGGTATCCTCAATGGTCAGAGCGGCAACACCGGCCGTTTCCAGCTCCTCCACCGTGCGGCGGACATTCAGGGCATTGCCATAGCCGTGATCGGCGTCCACCATCAGGCTCAAGGCGCCGGCCCGGCAAATGCGGTGAATCTGCTGGGCAAACTCGGTCAGGGTCAGCACAATCAAATCCGGCGCCCCCAGCACCGTGCCGGAGGCAATGGATCCGGCAAACATCCCCACCTCAAAGCCCAAATCCTCGGCGGCCCGGGCCGTGAGGGGGTCAAAAACCGAGGCCGGATGCACGCAGCGATCCCCGGCCAGAATAGCCCGATAGCGTTCCCGTCGTTCCGTCAGGTTCATCAGACCCTCCCTAATCCCTAAAGGTTGATTTGCGGCATAAAGCAGACTATACTAAACCCGGCCGCAATTGGCAAATGGCAATCCGTCGTCGAAGCCATCGGGCATCCTGGCAATTCAGAAACCGCCGGCCATCCGGCAAAGGGGGGACAAGGCAATGCGGATAATCGGCGTGGATTTCAGCGGGGCGCAGACCGACCGGAAAACTTGGGTGGCCCGGGGAGAATTGGACAACAATGTCCTTACCATCGAAAGTTGCGATCGGATACGCCGGGCGGCATTGACCGACGAACTGGCGGGATTGACCGAGCCGGCGGTCGTGGCGATGGACTTTCCCTTTTCCGTGCCGGCGGAGTTTGCCAACCACTGGCAACCCAACGCTCAGGCTATGCCTGATTTGTGGCGCGCTGCGGCTGGTATGGATTTCGAGGGCTTTGCCACTCTGAGGGATGACTTTGTGGAGAGCCTGGGAATGGAGCCGAAACGGCCTTACGACCCGCCGGAAAGCTTTTCCTGCCTGCATAACGCCAACCCCAATATGGTGCCTATGACCTTTCGGGGAATGGCAATGCTGCACGACCTCTGGTGCAGACTTCCCCAGGGGGCGATATGGGTGCCGCCTATGCCGGAGCCGCTTGGGTACAACATTACCCTGATGGAAGTAATGCCCGGCGCAACTTTGCGTAGTTTCGGGCTACCCCATACGGGGTACAAAAACACCCCGAGGCTTACTACGGAACAAAAGAAACAACGCAAGGATATGCGGCGGCATATCCTGGACGAACTGCCCCAACGAATAAACCCGTTGACGGTGAACTTGACCGGAGACGTGTACGACCGTTGTCTAAACGATGACGACGCGTTGGACTCCGTAGTAGCCGCCATCACCGCCGCTTTGTGGGCGATCGACCGGGAAAGGTTTATCAATCCTCCGGAGCAGGACCATCCCAACTACGCCCAAGTCCGATTAGAGGGTTGGCTCTACATCCCGAGGCGGCGTTGCCCGAACTGCGGAGTAATCCTTTAGAAATGACCACCCTCCGCCGCCTAATCGTCCTCCTGTCCCTTGCCGTCATTGCCTGGTGGGGGGCGGCGCAGTTCGACTTGCTGCGGCCGCAGTACCATCCCGTGCCGGTGCTGGAACGGCTGCTCTTTGTCCGGCTAATGCCGGCTTTGGCGGAACGGATGGCGGAACGGGATATTTCCTTGCCGCCCGTGCCGGCAGCGGCCGCGCCGGCTATCCCGGGCCGCCCGGCCAATACGCCGATTCCTAATCCTACCGCTACCCCGGCGGCCATCCCGGAATCGGCGGCGGCGGCCGCCGTTGCCGCGGCCCCGTCCGATAACCCGCCCGCGGCCGCTATCCCGCCGACCATTGCCCCCATCCCTACCGCCGCGCCCGCGCCATTGCCTACGGCTATCCCTACGCCGATTCCTACCCCAACCCCTACGCCGATTCCTACCCCAACCCCTACGCCGGCCGCTACTGCCACGCCGACCGTCACCCCCGTGCCTACTCCGGCTCTCCCGCCGGCCCAGCGGCATCTTTCCGAAAAGGAATATATGCTCGAGCTGATTAACGCGGAACGGGCTAAGGCCGGCGTCCCCCCGGTCGTCCTGGGCGACAATATCGCCGCCCAGCTGCACGCCGAATCCGCCCTGGCAAACTGCTTTACCAGTCATTGGGGCGTGGACGGGCTGAAACCTTATATGCGCTACAGCCTAGCCGGCGGTTATCAGAGCAATGGGGAAAATGTCAGCGGCCTGAACTATTGCATTAAGGCGTGGGAAAACTATCGGCCTATCAGCAGCGCCGAGCAGGAAATGCGGGAGGCGATGCGCGGCTTGATGAACAGCCCCGGCCATCGGCGGCAAATCCTGGATCCCAGGCATCGCAAGGTCAATATCGGCTTGGCTTGGGATCGCTATAATTTCCGGGTGGCCCAGCACTTTGCGGGGGACTATGTCGAGTATGCGGCCCGGCCCACTCTGGAGAAGGGCTTTCTGTCTCTGGCCGGCCGGGTGAAAAATGGCATAAGTTTCAGCGACCGGTCGGATTTGGGGATCCAGGTTTATTACGATCCGCCGCCCTATCCCCTGACCCGGGGCCAGTTGGCCCGAACTTACTGCGTAGGATTGGGTATCCAAGTCGCCGCCTTGCGGCCGCCGCTGACCGGCAATCGGTATTACCCCGACCAGCAGTTCACCCAATCCCAAAGCCAATGCCCGGACCCGTACCAGGTGCCGGCCGATACGCCCGGGCCGAATTCCCACGACGAGGCGCATCGCATTGCCGGGGCGGCCCGCAGTCAAATCCTGCCGCCCTTGCCGGTAACCGGCCCCTGGATAACGGCATCCCATTGGATCGCCGCCGGCGCCGATTTTGCGGTGCAGGCCGACCTGAGCCCGGTAATCGCCCACCACGGCCCCGGCGTCTATACCATTGCCGTATGGCATCAAAATATCGGCGGCGGCGTGGTCATTTCCAAGGATTCCATCTTTTACGGCATAGACCCGCCGGCCGGCTATGCCGCGCCCTAGACCGGCTATTGTCCAGTAATGCTATTGCCCGGACATTCCCGCCCCCTTTATGCTATCATCCTGACAGCCGGGGGAAACCAGCGGGCAAAGGCAAACCCGCCCCATTCCCCCCAACCGCAAAAAACCGCAGTAAGGATGGATATGTTTATGGACGCTACCGCGGCCCTGGCCCGCTTTATCGCCGCTACCGAATACGAATCTTTGCCGCCGGCGGCGGTGACGGCGGCAAAAACCGCCATCCTGGACGGGGTGGCTAATATGGCCGCCGGATCGGCGCAGGAACTGGCCGCCATCATCGGCCGCTACACCCGGGAACTCGGCGGCGCGCCGCACTGCTCGGTAGTGGGCTGGGGCTATCGCACTAACGCCCCGGCCGCCGCCTTTGCCAACGGCGTTTTCGGCCACTGCCTCGACTACGAAATCCAGGGCTTTCCGCCTGCCCATGGCACCTCCTCCTGCCTGCCGGCGGCCCTGGCCCTGGCCGAACAGCGCCAAGTATCGGGCCGGCGGGTTATCGCCGCCTATGCCCTGGGCTGGGAAGTGCAGGGCCGGCTGCGGGCGGCCTCGGCCCCGGCCACAGTGCCGGCCTATCATCCCCCGGGCCTGGTCGGGCCGCTGGGCGGCGCGGCCGCCGCCGCCAAAACCCTGGGCCTGGACGCTGGACAAACGCAAATGGCCCTGGGCATCGCCGCCTCCCGCACCGGCGGCCTTACCGCCAACACCGGCACGATGGTCAAATCCACCCATCCCGGCAACGCCGCCCGCATGGGCGCCGAGGCCGCCATCCTGGCCGCTATGGGCTACACCGCCAGCCCTACCGCCCTGGAATCGGACAACGGCTATGCCGCCGCCCTGTTCGGCGGCAATCTGGATTGGGATGTGGCCGTTGGCGGCTTGGGCGATGATTGGCGGCTGGTGAATCCCGGCTTTGACATCAAGCGCTTTCCGGCCCAGGTCTATATGCAGAATGTAATCGAAGCGGCCTTGAACCTGCGGACGCAGCCGGGCTTTGCCCTGGCGGCGGTGGAGCGGATAACCATCCATCGCCGCGGCCGCGGCCATTCCGGGCCGACGCCGCAGAGTGGATTGGATGGCAAGTTCAGCGCCGAATACTGCGCCGCCGCCGCCCTGCTGGACGGGCAAGTCGGCATTGACAGCTTTACCGACGCCCGCCGTTTCGCTCCGGATCTGGAACAACTGCTGGGCAAAATGCAAGTGGATCCGGAAGGGCCGGCCGATGGCGCCACGCGGATAACCGCCCAAATGCGGGATGGGGCCACTGTATCCGCCGAATGTTCCGCTTTCCGCGGCTCCGCCGCCAACCCTATGTCCCGGGCCGAGCATCTGGTCAAAATCCGGGACTGCTTTAACCGCGCCCTGCCGTCCGCCGATACGGAACAAGCCATCGCAATGCTGGAAAACCTGGAGGATTTGTCCGCTGTGGGGGAATTGATGGGGATTTTGGGCCAAGCGGCCGTGGGGCGGGACAGCTAGACCGGGCCGCCAAACTAATCCCCTTTACCGCCATTCCCGCCGGCCCGCAACCGTCATCCTACCCATCACCGCGCCATTCCCGGCCGGCCTCCCTACCGTCATTCCCGCGTAAGCGGGAATCTGGCGGCGGCCGTCTGGCAACGGTCTTGTCTGTCGCAGTGCCGTTCTGGATTCCCGCTTACGCGGGAATGACGGTTGCGAGGGCGCGGGAATGACGGTAGAGAGGGCCGGGGATGACGGTTGCCTATCCCATTGTCCCCAGGACATTGCAAGGAAAAAGCCCCCGGCGTTGCGGCCGGGGGCGGGGTCACAGGGCCTGGGTTCCCGCCGGGGTTAGCGATAGTTGCTCGCCCGCATCTGGCTGAAGCAGTCGCTGCAATAGACCGGGCGGTCGCCGCGGGGACGGAATGGCACCATCGTATCCGTGCCGCACTGGGCGCAAACGGCCGGGTGCATTTCCCGCTCGCCGCCACCGCCGCCCTCATACGAGCGCTGCTGCCGGCGGCTCTGACGGCAGTCCGGGCAGCGGCGGGGCTCATTAGTGAACCCCCGGGAAGCAAAAAACTCCTGCTCCCCCACGGTAAAGGTGAACTCGGCGGCGCACTCCGCACAAACCAGGGTCTTGTCTGACAGGGCCAAGGGATGACCTCCTAACGATTATTGAATATGGCTTGCGTCGAGGTCATCCGGACGACAACGGCAAAATCCGCTGCGCCTCGCGGGGAACCTTAACTCACACCGCCGGCCATCATACCACAGGATTTGCGGCTTGGGAATAAGCCGGACGGCGAAATTGGCAAATTGGCGGTTTTCCGCCGCTTTTCCGCTATCTGGCGGCGGATTTAGTAACGGCGGCGGCAATTTACTGCTACAAGGGCCTATAGAAACCGCCCTCCCCGCCCCTTTCTACCGCAATTCCCGCGGTCTCTCTACCGCCATTCCCGCGCAAGCGGGAATCCCGAAAGGTACTGAAAAGACCAGCCCATTGCCCTCCCGCCGCCGGATTCCCGCTTACGCGGGAATGACGGTAGAAAGGGGCGGCGGGAATGACGGTAGAAAGGGGCGGCGGGAATGACGGTAGAAAGGGGCGGCGGGAATGACGGTAAGAACTGCGGGCAACAATCCGCTCATCCTGAACTTGTTGAAGGACGAGCGGATTGTTGCCCCGGCGGCAGATACTGATTGCCGGTTCATCCTTCAACAAGTTCAGGATGAGCGGATTGGTGACCGGCAAGTTCCGGGTGAGCGGATTGTTGAACAACCGGCAACGGGTGAGCGGATAATATGCCCGGCCGGCAACCAAATCCTTACAACCCCGGCGCGGCCGCCAAGCCGCCGGCCGGAGCCCTAGCCCCCAGCGTCCGATCCAGCAGCAGCAGGTCGCTGGGGCTGTCGCCAATCATTTTCAGCTGAGCCACGATGTCCGCCGCCGTCTTTTCCTCCTCCACCTGCTCGGTGATGAAAGTTTGCAGATGCACCTGGGTGGGATAGTCGCCCTCCCGTACCGCCAGCTCGTACAGGCGGTCAATCAGCTGGCTGACCTGCCGCTCGTGTTCCAGGGTCTGCTGCATCACCTCCCGGGCCGACGGAAACTCCAGGGTGGGCTGGTCCAGGGGCAGCAGGGACACCCGCCCGGCCCGGTTCTGCACAAAGTCAAAGAGGTTCATGGCATGGGCATACTCCTCCTGGCTTTGCACCCGCAGCCAGTGGGCAAACCCCGGCAGGTCGATGGAATCGCAGTAAGCGGACATCGACAGGTACAGGTAAGAGGAATAAAACTCGGCGTTGATATGCCGGTTCAAGGCATCCTGAATGGTCGGACTCAGGGCCATTTGCAAGCTCCTTTTAGTTCGGATGGGAAACCGCGCCCTTTAAGGGGACGCTTATTTATAGAGTATTACATTTGAGGGGAAAATGCAATTGTTTTTGAGGGGCGGGTTGGGGGAATTGCCTATATAAACCGTCCTTTCCGCCGCCTACCGTCATTCCCGCGTAATCGGGAATCCCGGCCGGCCCTTTGCCGTCATACCCGACCGGCCGCCCCCTACCGTCATTCCCGCGTAAGCGGGAATCCCGGCCGTCCCTACCGTCATTCCGGGCCGCCCCCTACCGTCATTCCCGCGTAAGCGGGAATCTGGCGGCGGATGGATGGCAACGGGCCGGTCTTTTCAATACCGTTCGGGATTCCCGCTTACGCGGGAAGGACGGTAGAGGAGACGCCGCTACCCCGCTATGTCATTCCGAGCGTAGCCGAGGAATCTAAAAGTCTTGTAAGGAGTCAAGGGCGGGCATTTTAGATTCCTCGGCTACGCTCGGAATGACATCCTGAAACCGGTTTCAGGATGAACGGATTGAATCCGCCGCCGGCAATAGGCAACTTGGCCGCCGCAGGGTTGCGCGGCGGGGGGATTTGCGGTAATCTTTAGGCGTCCGGCTGCGGGCCGGGCTAAACTTAACGGAAAAGGAAGGCCCAGAATGTTCAATCCGCTGCGAATTATCCCGGCTGCCGAAGCCGAAGCCCACTGCGACATCCCCTGCGGCATCTACGACCCCATCGCCGCCAAAATCGCCGCCCAGACGGTGCAAAAGATGGTCCTGCGGATCCAAGCCCTGGAGCCGGGCGGGGACGATGTGGACGCCGTCCGCAGCTTTGCCAACACCATCAGCCGCTATGTGGCGGTGAAAGAGGAACACGCCGAAATCTGCAAGCGGGAGCTGCGGATTCTCTGGGCCGACTACGCCTGGCCCAATATGCCGGAGGGTTTTGACCTGCACGGCAGCTTTAACGCCGCCCTGAAACTGGCCGGCCGCTGCCGCCAGACGGTGGATATGGCGGCCTGCGAGGAACTGGTGGCGGCGGTGGACAATATCGCCACCGCGTTCTGGGCGACCAAGGGCGTGGCCTACAGCGACCCCAACGCCGCCGCCCGCTACGGCTCTTAACCCGCGCGGCCCTTATCCCGGCGGCTCCGCTATCCGCTCACCCGGAACTTGTTGCCGGGTCATCCTGAACTTGTTGCAGGATGGGCGGGATAGCGGGGCCGCCAGGGAAACCCGGCACAGTCCCTCAGCACCCATTAGGAGGCACAACTATGAACGAATGGGCCCTCGGGGCCGGGATAATCCTGTCCCTCCTGATCGTTGGGGGCGCGGTAGCCGTTTTCCTGCTGCGGGGCCGGTTCCGCACTCTGCTCGAATACGAGCGTTTGGTCGTGTTCAGCATTTCCGGACGCTTTGTCGGCGTGCGCGGCCCGGGCCTGGTGTTTATCAACTTTGGCCTCGTTCCCGGGGGCGAGACTATCGACATCCGGGATACGGTGGTTAACCTGCCGGCGGAACAGTGCATCACCGCCGACAGTTCGGTGGTCACCATCCATCCGGCGGTGGTTTATAAAATCACCGATCCGGGCAAAATGGCCACGGAAATCAAGAACCCGGAGGTCGGCATCACCACCGCTACCAACGCCGCCCTGCGGGCGATTATCGGCACGATGACCTTGACCGAAGCCATCACCGGCCGGGAAATAATCGCTACCGGCATGGGACAGCGGGTGACCGAACAGGCTGAGCGCTGGGGCATAAGCATCATCAATCTCGAGCTGCAAGGGATTGCCGTATCGCCGGAAGTTGAGCGGGCAATGAATGAACGGCGCGCCAACGAGGAGTCGGCCGAGGCGGAACGGCGGACGGCAGAGTTGCGGGCCGAAGCCGCCCGCCAGCAATATGTGGTCGAGGCGGATGCCAAGCGGCAGGGGGCCGCTTCCGAAAGCGAAGCCTTGCGAATTCAAGCCGATGCGGAAAGTTATGCCATCACCGCCCGGGCTGAGGGGGAGAAAAAGGCCGAGGAATTGCGCGCCCAGGGCCTATCCGCCTTGTATGCGACGCTGCGGGAAATGGGCGAGGATGTCGAAGTGGCTCTGAAATACGAGCAAATTCAGGCATTGCGTACCCTCGGCGCGTCGCCCAACGCGAAACTGGTCATCATCCCGGAGAACTTGTCCCGTTTCAGCAATGTCGGCGAGATAACCCGGTTGGAACGGGCGGCAACTAACGCCCCGGCCAATGAAGTTTAGCCCCCGCCGGCCGCCCCCGTCGGGTCAACGCCATCCCCATCCTCCGGCGGCGTATAGGGCGGCAAGGGCGGCGTTGCCTTGGGCCGCGCATCCTCGCCAAGCCACCACTGGATTCCCGCTTACGCGGGAATGACGGTGGGGGACGTCGGGATTCCCGCTTACGCGGGAAGGACGGTGGGGGCGGCCGCCAGTACCGTATCTAATCAGATACAAGAATCCTGTCTATCCTGTTAATCCATGTTTGAATCCGTTTCCCCCCGTCCCTTGACGCCCTTGCCCTTTGCTCGCATAATGGCCGTCACTAGGCAATCCCTATAGGGAGGCAAAAGGCTATGGCAACTTCTTTCATGGCGGTTAAACGGCGGTCGTTGGGGCGGCCGGTTTCCATCGTGGGAGCCGGAATGTCCCCCTTCGGCGCTTTCCGCGACCGGACCAGCCGCGACCTGTTCGCGGCGGCTTTTCAAGACCTACGGACCAACCTCGACCCGGGCATCGAGGTGTCCGATATCGAAGCCGGCTATATCGGCAACTATTCCGCCGACCTGTTCGAGGGACAAGGGCATACCGCGCCCATCCTGGCCGATTGGCTGGGGATGACGCCGACGCCGGTGACCCGCATTGAAAACGCCTGCGCCAGCAGCGGCAGCGCCCTGCGGGAGGGCATTATGGCGATTGCCTCCGGGATGTATGATGTGGTGCTGGTCGGCGGCGTGGAAAAGATGACCAACCTGCCCACCGAGGGCGTTACCGATGTGCTGGCCTCGGCCGCCGACGGCCTGTATGAAGTGCCGGCCGGCCTGACTTTCCCCGGCATCTACGGCGCCTTGGCTAAAGCCCACATGGATCAGTACGAAACCAGCCTGACCCACCTGCTCAAGGTGGGCATCAAGAACCACAACAACGGCGCGCTGAACCCCAAAGCCCAGTTCAACACTACCCTGCGGGATATGATGCAGCGGCGGATGGCCCGGGCCGAACAGCGCGGCGAGCCGATTCCCGATTGGCGGGAGGAAATGGATTTCCTCAACGATGACCGGGCCAATCCCTGGATTGCCTGGCCGTTGCGCCTGTACGACTGCGCCCCCATCACCGATGGCGCGGCCTGCGTGTTGTTGACCGCGGCGGACATCGCCCCCAACTTTACCGATAAGCCGGTGCAGATTGCCGGCACCGGCCAAGCCTCCGGCCGTCCCCTGCACGATGCGGAGGAATTGACTTCCCTGGCCGCCGCCCGGGAAGCGGCGGCCCAAGCCTACGCGATGGCCGGCGTCGGCCCGGCGGATATTCAGGTCGCCGAAGTCCACGACTGCTTTACCATTGCCGAAATCGTCGCCACCGAGGATTTGGGTTTCTTTGCGCCGGGGGAAGGCCCCCGGGCTGTGGATGAGGGCCGCACCGCCCGCAGCGGCGACCGGCCCATCAACACTTCCGGCGGGCTCAAGGCCAAAGGCCACCCGGTCGGGGCCTCCGGCGTGGCCCAGGTCATTGAAACTTTCCAGCAGCTGCGCGGCGAAGCCGGCCCCCGGCAACTGCCGAATCCTGATTTGGAGTGGGGGTTGACCCACAATGTGGGCGGTACCGGCGGCACTTGCGTAGTCCACATCCTGCGGCGGGAGTAGAACGCTATGGCTACGGAAGTACGGGATTTTACCGCCGCCGCCTTTTACGCTTGGCTGCAAGAGGGGCGGTTTATGGGCGTGCGCTGCCGGGATTGCGGCTGGTTGGCGGCGGCGGCCCGGCCAATGTGTCCGGCCTGCCACGGCTGGGCAATGGAATGGCATCCATTCAGCGGCCGGGGCTGGCTCCGGGCTTTTACCTGCATATCGGTAGTTCCGGCGGCCTTGGCGGCCCAGGGCTACGGGCGGGATAACCCCTACTGCTCCGGCATCGTGGAACTGGCGGAGGGGCCGCGCATCAGCGCCCGCATCCGGGGCGTGGACGCCGCCAACCCCCAGACCATCCCCGCCGGCATGGCCGTGACCCTGAACCCGGCGGCCTCGGCCGAGGGAGAACGGCCGGGCTTGGTTTTTGAGCCGGCGTAGGGGTAGGGGTAAGGTATGCGGCTACACCCGTTCCAGTTCCGCCAGCAAGCCCTCCAGCTGCTGGTCCGTACCCAGGGCGCTGCGCTTGGCCTTGCCGTGCAGTTCCTGCAACTGGCCGTAGGTCGGAACGATGTCGGCTCCGATATAAAAATCCTCCAGGAGCTGGCCGACCCGGTCGTGGACGCGCAGGTTTATTTCCGGCGTCGCGATATGACGCGGCCGGGAAATAAAGACCGACCAGTTGCCGATGGTAGCGGCAAAGGTATCCTCCGATACCGTCGGCCGCCAGGGGATTTTTTCCTGGCCGGTTCGTTCCAACAGCTTGGCGACAATATCCGCTACTTGCACCATAATGGCGGCCCGTCCTGATTTTAGAAATGGATGGAACTGGAAAGCCTTTCCAGCTCGGACTGAATGCGGTTCAAGGTTCGGTCGAATTCCGCCGCCGCCGTTATCGCAACGCTTTCCCGGAGGGCGGCGACCAGGGTATTTTCCATTTCGGTAACATCGAGTATAGCCGTTTCCAGCGTACGCTGCAACTCCGGGGTCAAGGTCGGGTGCCGGGAACGAATCTCGGACAACAGGACGCGGAGTGGTTGGTAGTGTTCAAGGCAGGTTTCCCAACGGTTGGCGCGGTGCATCTCTTTCAATCGCTGCAACAAGGCTATGGCCCGCTGCAAGTCGACGGCGGTCAAGTACCGGGTCATCGCGGCCCGGGTTTCCTTGCTGGCAACTTCCGCGGCGGCCGCCGCCTCCCGGGCTTTGCCGGCCCGGCGAAAGGCCAGATAGGAGATGATGACCCCGAGGATGGTAATAACCAGACCGGCCGCGCCGATAAAGCTGCCCCAATTGTCCAGCAAGTAGTCCATCATCGCCGATTATAGCACAAATCGGCGGCCCGGCGGCGGATTAGCTGACTTTAACGCCCGGCGGCGGTTCCGGGGCCGGTTCGTTGAACTCTTTGCCGGCGGCCAGGGCCTGGCGCTGCCGTTCCTGCCACTTGGCAACCTGCTCTACATACCAAGTTACCAGGGCGGCCTGTTGCGCTACCATTTCCTCGCGCAAAGCCACCCGCTCCTCCCGCTGGGCGGTCAGACTATCGGACGCCGCAATTTGCGCGGCCATTTCTTGCGCCACCTCCTGGCGGATGCGCTCCGTCAGCTCGGCTTCATACTGGCGGAAACGGATGCCCGCTTCCTGCTCTTTCCGGGCAATGTAGTCGCGAGCCCACATTCTGGTTACTCCCTCCGTGGCAATGATGGTCAACGGGATGCCCCAAGTCGCCATAACCCCGGCATTCAACAGCCCGTCCCGCAGGTTAGTCAGCCAAGGGTCTCTGGAATCCAGCCAAAACTCCAGGCCAATGTTGGCGGCCAGCAGGGCCGGGATGAAAACAGCGAACCCGAGGATGTAAGGGAGGGAGGCCGGGATGTGTCCATCCAGCCAACCACTGCCGGCGCGGCGGGCGCTGTCCGACCGGGTTTCGGTTTCGTCCTGCGTTTCCGGCAACTTTACTCCTGGCGCCGGCACTCCGCTACTCTCCCTCCGGGTGAAAGCCGGAATGATCCTCAAAGGCCCCCACCGCCGGGTAAATCTGCTGATAGACGCCGCGGGACCGGGCCTGGATTACCGCGTTGGCCCGGCGGTGCAGCTCGGTTATCCGCGCCCGCTGCTGCTGATACATTTCACTGCTCAGCGGGCTGGCATCGGCCAATTCCCAGATGCACAGATAGTTGAGCATCCCCGCCGTCCCCTCTTGCAGCTGAAAGCGGCGGGCGCTGATGTAGCCGGGAATTTCCAGCCGCTCCCGCAGATGTTCCTCATCATACCAGCGGTTGAACTCCGCCGCATCCGCCGGATCCACCTGCATCATCACCACCATAATGGTGTTGCCGATGTGCTGGATGGGGTAATCCTGATTAGGGTCTGCCATGGCCGTTCCTCCTCCGGGGGTAGATTTTCCAGCATTGTAACCCAAAGGGCGGCGGAATCATAGTCGGCGGGGCGGGCAATGGCTTGCCGAAAGTGCTATATCGGCTAAAATGTAATTGCCCGGATCGTTGCAGCTATCCGGTTGCCAAAGACGCCGGGATTGTCTATAATCAGCCCACCATCCCATCCTGACTTATTCTTGGAGCTGCAGTTATGGCTAATATGGAACAGGTGCAGTTGGTGCGGCGGGGGCGCGACGCCGTAGCCCAATGGCGGGCGGAACATCCCGGGGAAGCCCTGGATCTCAACGCTTGCTATCTCAGCCACACCCGCATCCCGCAAGTGGATTTGAGCGGCGCCGATTTGCGTAATTCCGACCTGATGGGGGCGATGCTGCGGCGGGCCAACCTGACCGACTGCCGTCTCAATCCGGTGCATCTGTATCGGGGCGACCTGCGGCAGGCCACTTTTGACCGTTCCCTGCTTAACGGGGCCAACCTGCGGGGGGCCGACTGCCGGGAGGCCAGTTTTCAGAACGCCGACCTGGATCGCATCATCCTCTCCGACGCCAATTTGTCCGGAGCCAATTTGCGGGGGGCTAACCTGTCCCGGGCCAACCTGGATAGGGCCAATCTGACCGGAGCCGATTTGACCGGAGCCACCCTCAACGGCGCGGCCCTGACCCGCACCAACCTGTCCGGCGTCATTTTTCGGGACAGCGACTTTTACGAGGCCGTTTTCAACAGCACCCCCCTGGACGCCGCCGATTTTGCCGGCAGCATTATGGGCTACACCGTCTTTCAGAACTGCAATCTCAGCGCCGCTTTGGGCTTGGACGCGGTGCGTCACGATGCCCCCAGCACTTTGGGCGTGGATTCCCTGTTCCGTTCCGGCGGGCAAATTCCGGCGGCGTTCCTGGCCGGCGTGGGCGCGCCGGCGGCCCTGGATGCCTTTCAGCAGTCCCTGGCCGGCGGCCCGGCCCTGTCCGGAGACTACTTTATCGCCTGCGCCGCCGGGGATTTGGCTTTTGCCACGCAACTGCGGGACGACCTGCGGGCGGCCGGAGCCCGTTGCTGGCTGTTTCCGGAAAACGCCCGGGGCAGCGCCCTGGTCGACCGCCGCAGCACTTCCGAGGAGGAGGAAGTGGAGCGCTGGATCCGCCACTACGACAAGCTGCTGCTGGTCTGCACTCCGGAGGCCCTGGCCAGCGAAACCCTCCGCAACGACATCATCGCCGCCAAGGAACGGCAGCAGTCCCGGGATCAGTGGGTTTTGTTTCTGGTAACGAAAGACGGCTTTATGCAGGCCCCCCGGGATCGCTATGCCCGCAGTTTGAGCGCCGAACATCGGGTTTTTGACCTGCCGGGCCAAGGCGACAACTCGGATGCTTACCGGCAAGGAGTAGCGGAATTGGCGGCCGCCTTGCAGCAAACCCAGCCGGCCAACGCCGGCGCCCCGGCCAGCAGCAGCGGCGGCAGTTTTCAGCTGTAGGGGGAAAGCGGTCCGGCTACGGCCGGTAGAAATCCATTCCGGGAAAGGCGCGGCGATGCAGACTTATGTTTTCAGGGTAACAGTGGAGCCGGACGAGGATGGCTGGTTGTCCCTTTGCCCGGCTTTGGACGAATATGGGGCCGCCACTTGGGGGCATACCGAGGAGGAAGCCCTCAAGAATATCCGCGAGTTGGTCGAGATGATTCTCCGAGAGCTGGCCGAGGATGGTTTGCCCATCCCGGCCGTCTCCATTCCAGGGTAATTGCATATACTTGCCCAATTCGCCTACCGTCATTCCTGCCCATCCCCCTACCGTCATTTTTGTCCTCTCTACCGTCATTCCCGCGTAAGCGGGAATCCCGCGGCGGCTTGCCAAGACCGCGGCATCATAAAGTAGTACCGTTGGGATTCCCGCTTGCGCGGGAATGACGGTAAGGGGGCGGGATGACGGTGGGGGGGCGGCGGTCACAATTATATGTCATTCCGAGCGTAGCCGAGGAATCTAAAAGGCCCGCTATTGAATCCATTTCAAGACTTTTAGATTCCTCGGCTACGCTCGGAATGACATCATCGAGTAGTTGCGGATTGGCAACACGCCCGCCCCCTAATGTGCTACAATGGACGCCGGCTTGTTTCCCAAGACCCCCTACTCTGTACCGGAGGGATGCGGTTATGGCCGGTATTGGCAATCGGGTTACTGTCGGCGGGGTGGAGGTTATTGCCTTGTCGGACGGGATGCTGGAGTTTGACTTGTGCAACTTCTTTCCCGACCATAAGTCGGACGCCGAGTGGCAGCCCTATGCCCAGCATTTGACCGCCGAGCATAAGGTGCGCTTTAACCTGGCCTCCTATCTGCTGCGTTCCGACGGGCAGACCATTCTGGTGGACACCGGAATGGGGGCGCGGCCGGTGGACGCCCCGGAAACCCCTTGGGGGGAACTGCTGGCCGATTTCGCCGCCCACGGTATCCGCCCGGAGGAGGTCGACCTGGTGGTGATGACCCACCTGCACCGCGATCATGTAGGCTGGAATCTGACGCCCGACCCGGCGGAGGGCGGCCGGTTTATCCCTACTTTTCCCAACGCCCGCTACTGGCTCAGTCAAAAGGATTGGCAGGCCAGCCAGGATCCGGAAGTAATGCGCGCCCGCTTTCCCAACGCCGCCACTACTTTCTGGCCGCTGGCGGAGTTGGGCGTGGCCGAGTTTATGGATAGGGAAACGGCATTGACCAGCGAATTGACCGCCTTTCCCACGCCGGGCCATACCCCCGGCCACATGAGCCTCCGCATCCATTCCCAGGGGCAGCAGGCCCTCATCCTGGGCGATGCCATCCACAGCCAAGCCCAGGTGCAGGAAACCCACTGGGTCTCCCGGGCTGATATGGATCCGGAGCAGACCCGCATCACCCGCCGCGCCCTGATGGAGCAGCTGGAGCAGGCGGACATCCTGGGCATTATCGGCCACTTCCCGGCTCCCGGCTTTGGCAAAATAGTCCGCGGGGAGAGCCGCCGCTACTGGCAGGCTTTGTAAGTATTAACATGGATAGACAGGATAGACAGGATATTTTTCACTGCTGGCGGAAATTCTTTCGGATACGAATAAACTTTCCCTAGCAGCCAACAAAATCCTGTCTATCCTGTTCATCCATGTAAATTACCTAGGAGAAATCAATGAAGTTTGGGCTTTTCCATTCGGTTCAGTTGCCTGACCCGGCCCGGCAGAATGAATACTACCGGGACGCCCTGGAGCAGGTGCTGTGGGCGGAACAGTTGGGCTACGATTCGGTCTGGATGACCGAGCATCACTTTTCCCGGCACGGCATCGTTTCCGCCTCTTTGTCGGTGCTGGCCTATCTGGCC
The DNA here is from genome assembly GCA_965203435.1 of Dehalococcoidia bacterium. Taxonomy (GTDB): domain Bacteria; phylum Chloroflexota; class Dehalococcoidia; order Lucifugimonadales; family UBA3495; genus CBDBCU01. Next base: position 41,052 of record CBDBCU010000008.1, read on the forward strand.
GGGCTGACCAGCCGCATCCGCCTGGCGACCGCCGTCACCGTGCTGCCCTTTCACAATCCCATTCAGATTGCCGAGGAAGCGGCCACGGTGGATGTGCTGAGCAACGGGCGGCTGGATTTGGGCGTGGGCCGGGGCTACCAGTGGGGGGAGTTCCACAAGTTCAACATTCCGATGGCGGAGGCCGACCGTCGCTTTCAGGAAGCCATCGGGGTGCTGACCCGGGCCTGGACGGAAACCGAACCCTTTGACCATCGGGGGGAGTTCTGGACTTTCAACGATATGACCGTCCAGCCCAAGCCGGTGCAGGCGCCCTATCCGCCGCTGTGGGTGGCGGCCGCCAGTCCGGCCAGTATGGATCGCATCGCCGCCCACGGCTGGAATCTGCTGGTGGGGCAGGGCTTGACTTTTGACCAGGTGGCGGAGCAAGTGGCTTATTTCCGCGGCGCGGTGGGGGAGGCCGGCGGCGATTATGACCCCTATCGGGTCAAAGTAGCCCGGGCGATGTATACCGCCCCCACCGCAGAACAAGCCAAGCAGGACGCCGCCGAACCCTTTATGTGGTTCAAGCGGACGGGAGATGAAGTGGGCGCGCCCCCGGAACGGCGCGGCGAGCTGCTGCCGGAAAACTATCAGCAGTACCGCCGCCGCTTTGCCGCCGAAACCGCCTTTGACTATGCGGATCTGGCGGAACGGGTCATCCTGTTCGGCAATCCGGACCAGGTGGCGGAAAAGGTGGCCCGGCTGCAAAAAGCCGGGGTGTCCAGCATCATCCTTTTCACCAACTACGGCGGCATTGCCAGCAACAAGGTCAAGGATTCCCTGGAACTTTTCGCCACCGAGGTAATGCCCCACTTCCAGGATTAGCCCGATTCAAACATGGATAGACAGGATAGACAGGATTATTTGATCGTCTGCTCAGTTAGATTCTTTCCTTGCCGGGAGAATCCTGATTAGCAGATACAAAAATCCTGTCTATCCTGTCTATCCATGTTAATTAAAAAACCAGGAGAAAGCGCCTTGACTGCTGCCGTTGCTCGGCCCGCCTCTATTGACGAAGTGCAGAACCTGCTGCGCGGCCAGTCCTATGTGGCTGACCGGGGCTTGGCCGTAGCCATCTATCTGGCCTTGACTTTGCAGCGTCCCCTGTTTCTGGAGGGCGAGGCCGGCGTGGGCAAGACGGAAATCGCCCGGGCCTTGGCCCAGGGCTTGCCTGCCGAGCTGATTCGGCTCCAGTGCTACGAGGGGCTGGATGTGAGCCAGGCGGTGTACGAGTGGAATCACGCCCGGCAGCTGCTGGAAATCCGCTTGCTGGAGGCGGCCGGGGCCGTGGATCGGCCGGCGGCGGCGGCTGACCTGTTCAGCGAGCGGTTTCTGATTAAGCGCCCCCTGCTGCAAGCCCTTGACGCCAGCCGGGAAGGGCCGCCGGTGCTGCTGATTGACGAACTGGATCGGGCCGACGAGGAGTTCGAGGGTTTCCTGCTGGAACTGCTGGCCGACTTTCAGTTGACCATCCCGGAGTTGGGGACTTATCAGGCCGTCCACCCGCCCATCGTTATCATCACTTCCAACCGCACCCGGGAAATCCACGACGCCCTGAAACGCCGCTGCCTCTATTACTGGATTGACTACCCGGACTATCAAAAGGAGCTGCAAATCGTCAATGCCCGGCTGCCGAATGCCCCGCGGCGGCTGGCGCAGCAAGTAACCGGGTTCATCCAGGAACTGCGGGAAACGGAACTTTACAAAATCCCCGGCGTGTCGGAAACCATTGACTGGACGGCGGCGTTGCTGGCCTTGAATCAGCAGGAACTGGAGGCCCAAGTCATTGACGACACCTTGGGCATAATGCTCAAGTATCAGGACGACATTGAACTGGTGCGGGGAGAGCCGGTGCGGAACATCCTGGAGCGTTCCCTGAACCGGGGGCCGCGGCGGGGGGGACGGAATTAACATGGATAGACAGGATAGACAGGATTCTTGTATATGATGGGCAGGATTCTCCGGTTCGCGAGAATCCGTGCTTAGCAGACAACAAAAATCCTGTCTATCCTGTCTATCCATGTTTGAATCCCGATGGTGGCATAGAGAGGAATCGTTATGATTGATGATGCTGGGGAGGGCCACATCCTGCCCAATTTGCTGCTGTTCGGGGAAACTTTGCGGCGGCTGGGGCTGGATTTCGGCTCCGGCAATATGCTGGATCTGGTGCGGGCTACGGAAACCATCCCTATCGGGCGCAAGCAGGATTTCCGCTACGCCGCCCGCTGTCTGTTGGCGCATCGCAAGCAGGATTTGCCGCTATTCGATGACGCTTTCCAAATCTTTTGGCGGCGTCCGGCTCACGGCCTCAGCACCCGGGATTTGCGGAGTATGGGCGAGGAACGGCGCTATCGGCAACCCCGGGTGGGGCCGCCGGCCGCCGACGAATCCGACTCCGGCGATGCCCTGGGCCGCGCCGGGGAGGGCCAGGCCGGGATTGATATGAGCCGCACTTACAGCAGCCGGGAAGTGCTGCGGCAGAAGGATTTTGCCGACTTTACGCCGCAGGAAATGGCCCAAGCCCGGACGCTGCTGGCCGAACTTTCCTGGGATTTGGGCCGCCGCCGTTCCCGCCGCAGCGAACCTGGAGCCGGCCGCTTACCGGATTGGCGGCGCACTTTCCGCCAAAGCCTGCCCTATGGCGGCGAACCCTTGCAACTGGCCTACCGCAAATCCCGGGAAAAACCTCGCCCGTTGGTGCTGCTCTGCGATGTCAGTGGGTCCATGGAACGCTACACCCGGATGCTGCTCCACTTCATCCATTCCCTGGCCGGGGATTTGGGCCGGGTCGAAGCCTTTCTCTTTGCCACCCGGCTCACCCGCATCACCCGCTGCCTGGGCTATCGCAGCATTGACCAGGCGGTGAACGAAGTGGCCCGGGCGGTGCCGGATTGGGCCGGCGGCACCCGCATTGGCGCGGCGGTCAAGGCGTATAACTATGCCTGGGCGCGGCGGACGCTGAACAGCGGCGCAGTTGTCCTGATTATTTCCGATGGCTGGGATCGGGGGGAGCCGGAGCTGCTTTCCAAAGAGATGGCCCGGTTGCAGCGCAGCTGTCACCGCCTGATTTGGCTGAATCCGCTGCTGGGGTCGCCCGGCTACCAGCCGCTGACCCAGGGAATGCAGGCCGCCCTGCCCTATGTGGATGATTTCCTGCCGGTGCATAACCTGGATAGCCTGGAATCCCTGGCCCAACACCTGAATCAGTTAAGCCCCCGCCGCGCCCCGGCCCGCCGGGCCGCCGGGAAAACCCGCCCGATAGAATCGCCGGAATCGGCCAGCCCGCCGCCGGCAACTCCCTCCCGCCCCCGGTCGGAACTGAACCCGGCCTTAGCCCCCACTTTCCGCCACCCCCGCTGGGGGCGGCCGGATTAGTTTTATTTACATGGATAGACAGGATAAACAGGATAGACAGGATTCCTATATCTGCCAAGAACGGTTATTGCCGGCCAGTACCGTGCTCAGCAGATACGAAAATCCTGTTTATCCTGTATATCCATGTTTGAATCCGTCCCGGTTTGCCTTTCATCGGAATGGCTGTTATTCTATCCCCACTCCCCACAAAAGCGAGGCGCGGAAATGCCCTTTTGTACCCACTGCGGCCTTGAGTATCAGCAGCCGGCCAATTTCTGCAACCGGTGCGGCCGGGCCTTGCCCGTTGCGGCGGTTAGAGCGGCGGTCGAGGAAAGCCCTGTTGCGGCGGTTAGAGCGGCGGTCGAGGAAAGCCCCGTTGCGACGGCAATGCCTTTGGAATTGCCCTATTACCTTTCCCTGAACCGCATCTTTTTTATGACGGCGCTGACTTTCGGGTTTTACCTGTTTTACTGGTTCTATCTGACTTGGCACCAGTACCGGGACTATGCCGGCAAAGAAGCCTATCCGTTTTGGCACGCCTTGGCCTTGCTGGTACCCCTCTACAACCTGTTCCGCGCCTACGCCCACGCCTGCGCCTACCGGGACTTGATGCGGGACGCTGACCTTCCCGGTTCCATCAATGCGCCGTTGGCCGTGGTACTGACGCTGATTGCCTGGATCCTGTCCTTTGCCGCTTTTACAGACTCTTTCAGCCCGTTGGCCTTGACCCGGGGCGGCGCGGTCAGCATTGTCCTGGTTGACGCGGGCGCAATTGCGGCGGTTATCGTTTTACTTGTCCACTTCCAAAGCAACCTGAACGGGTACTGGCATAGCCGGCCCAATTGGCGGGTGAGCTCGGCCCCGGTCGGATTTGGGGAGATAATCTTTGGGATTGTCGGGGCGGTGGCTTGGCTGAGAGCCTTGGCGAACATATCCGGCTAGTCCCGGCGGAGGAATCCGCCTATCCGCCCCGCCGCCGCTACTACCGCAAAAGCAAGCCCGGCCAAGGCCGCCCCGGCCGCCGCGTCCAGCACAAAGTGGTTGCCGGTGCCAAGGATGGCGGCCAGGGTCAGCAGGGGATAGGCCAATCCTACATAGCGGAAAGGGCTGGGCAATTCCCGCAGAAAGAGCGTCCCCAGAATGCAAGTCCAGCTGAAATGCAGGCTGGGCATCGCGGCGTTGGTATTGTAAAAGGCAGCCATCGCCGGCCCGCCGTAAAAGGCCGGGCCGTAGGCTTGGATGGTGTCCACCAGATAGGGCGTCTGGAAAGGCGGGGCGGCCGGCCAGAGGGCAAAGACGGCCAGGGCCATTAGCAGGTTGACCACCAAGACGCGGCGATAGTAGTAATAAGCCCGGCGGCGGACGCAGTAAAAAATCAGCGCCACCGCCAGGATGACCGGCCAGTAGGTCAGGATATAAACCCAGTTCAGCAGGATAAGCAGCGGCCGGGCAGAGTCCATAAGCCCCTGCTGCATAGCCGGCTCGATGAACAGCCCCAGGGACTGCTCCAGGGCCACTATCGCCGCCGCATTGGATAAAGCCGCCGTTTCGCCGCCCACGGCCAACTCCCGTACCAGCAGGTACAGCAGATAGGCCGCCGGGTACAAGGCCAGCTCAATGCTATGCCGCCGCCAGCCGGCCCGGTCAACCAGGCCGGGCGCAGCATTGCGCCTGGGGAATCGGGAGAAAGGCATAACCACCCTCTGCCGGATTGCCGATTAAAACCCCATAATACAATATGCCGCAACAATGGCGGCCGGAAAAGACAGCAAGGCCGCTTTATCAAAGATAGGCCAATATCCCCTGGCAAAACCGCCGTTTATCCCTTATAATAGCCCCATCTTGCCTTTAAGGAGCGTTGCTATGTATATGGTGCGGAGAGTTTGCCGGACCAAGCCCGGCCAGGCGTGGAAGGCGGCCGGCCTGCTGGCCCGGATTTGCCAGGCGTACGAGGAAAAGGGGCGCAGCAAGGCCGTCATCTACATCGGCGGCCAGGGCCTGCCCGGCACGCCGAACTCGGTCTATGCCGAGTGGACCCAGGACGCCATCGAGCCCAACTGGTTCTCCCAAATCCCGCCGGCGGTGCTGGAGTATAACCCCCAGCTCCAGGCCCTCCTGGACGAGTATGTCCTGGAACTCTACGAGGTGGCGACCCCGGAAAAGCTGGTCGAGCGCGGCGTCGCCGTAACCTAGGGCCGGCCCTCCGGAAAAATCCGGGGGTCGCCGCCACGGCGGCGGCCCCCCATCCCTTGCCCCAATCCTACACCGGAAGTTTTGATGATGATGATGCCGCAGGATGTTACCGGAAATCCCCGGTGGCAGTTGGCCCGGGAAATCGTGGCCCAACTGCGGGAATTGCCGGCGGATACTGCCGAGGCCGAAGTAGAGAACCGGCTGCGGAATATCTTGGGGTATCTTTTCCCGGAGCTCGGCTACCCGGATATTGCCACGCAGTTTCCCTCGGGCAACGGTCCCATCGATGTCTATTGCCGCAATGTGGTCTTTGAGACCAAGCAGCAAGGCCGCAAAGAGGATGCCCGGGTTAAGCCCGACGGCTTTACCGAAACCCCGGAGGAGCAGGCCGTCCGCTACCTGAACGCCTTGACGGCCCGGCCCAATATATTCAACGACAGCAGTACCGGTTGGCGGGCCGGCATCACCGACGGCAAGGCGTGGAGCTTTTACGATTACCGCCGGGATGCGGAACCGCCCTTGACTCTACTGCGGGAACTGTCGTTGCAAGAGCCGGAGGATGACGACCGCCTGCTGGCTTATCTCTACGGATTCGTCGACCGCACGGCTAAAAAGTCGCCGCCCACCGACCGGCCGCAATGGTCTGAGGGTATGGTGGCCGCCTTTGTTGCCCTGGCCGCCGATTGCGAGCAGCTGCCGGGGTATGATGTCAAGCGCCGTTTGTGGCGGGATTTACTGCGCGGCGCTTTTATCGCTCCGCCCGAGGAGGCGGCGGCGGAGCGGGATCTGTTTGCCCGCCATACGCTGCTGGTGGTAATCGCCCGGGCCGTAGCGGAAACCCTTTTGCAGGTTCGTCAGCAAGCGGCTGACCCCTCAGCCTTGCGCCGGCGTTTGACCGGAGGATTCGCCGCTTGGCTGCTGGACGCCGCCGAGGCCAATGGAGAAAAGGTCATCGACGAATTGGTGGTCGAGGTTGACCGCTATGACTGGAGTTTTGCCGGGCGGGATACCCTGAAAGACTTGTACCATATCGTTATTCCCCGCAACATCCGCCACGATTTCGGGGAATACTACACCCCCGGACTGGCTGGCTAGGGCGGTGTGCGAGGAAGTGATGGACGCCGACTGGCGGCGGGAAACCATTGCAATGGCCGTCGCCGGTCAACTGGACGGCCCGGCCGTGCTGGATCCGGCCTGCGGCTCCGGCACTTTCCTGTATCACGCTACCCAACTGCTGCTGGCCGCCGCCGCCCAACACCCGGAACTGGTCAACAGCCCCCACTCTCAAGTCGAAATCGTCAACAAGCTAGTGGCCGGGATGGACTTGCATCCGGTAGCCGTGGAGTTGGCAAAGACCACTAAAATCGCCGCCTTTTCCAATATGGCCTTCTCCCGGCAATTGGAGGATGTCCGGGTCTATATGGGCGACAGCCTGCAATGGGAATCCCGGCGCAACGGCGCGGATATTTCCTTTGAGGACCGGGTAATCGTTCAGACTGATGACCCGGAGCAGCCGCTGACTTTTCCCCGCTCCTTTCTGCTGAACGAACACTTTGACCTGATGCTGAACCAGATTTTCGACTACGCCCACCTGCGTTCCTATCCCGCCATCGAGGACGACTTGGCCGCGGTGCTGTCTATGCCTACGGCGGCCGACCGGAACATAATGCTCGCCCTGTATCGCCGGGTGCGCGGCTATGTGGAAGCCCGGCGCGATCATGTGTGGAGTTGGTACATCGGCAACCTGGTGCAGCCGATCCGCCTGACCGAGCAACCGCCCAGCCGACTGGTGGGCAATCCGCCCTGGGTAGTCTATAACGCTATGGCCCATAACCCGGAACGGCAGGATGCCTTTCGTCAGCAAGCCGGCCAGCGCGGCTTGTGGGCCGGCCGCTACTTGGCCCCGCAAAATGACCTGGCGGCGACCTTTGTCGCCACCTGCGTGGACTACTACCTGAAACCCGGCGGCCAGTTCGGTTTTGTGTTGCCTTACGCCGCCTTGCGCGGGCGGCACTGGGAGCCTTTCCGCAGCGGTAACTGGAGCCTGCCGGAATCCGCCGGACGAGGGCGTACCCTGGCCGACTTGAGTCCGGAGGCCTGGAACTTTTTTGCCGGAGCGGTGCGCCCCTTTCCCTGGGCCAACTCCTCGGCGGTATTCGGGCGCAAGTTGGATACCGCCGGCACGACAGCGAAAGTCAAGCCGGAGCCGCTTTCCGGGATCCAACGGGTCGGCAATACCGAAGCGGTAAGGCCGCGAATGTCCTGGGAGGAGGCCAAGCCGCTGCTTACCTTTACCCGCCAGGAGCAGCGGCATACCGAAGCCAGCGAAGCCTATGCCGGGGTATTTCGCAATGGGGCTACCCTGTTTCCCCAGTCTTTGGTGGTGTTCGAGCGGCCTAAGGAACGGGGCGTGGGCCTTGTCTATTTCCGCACTAACCCGGCTAAAGGGGCGTGGCGGGGAACGGACGGCGACGGTCAAGTAGAGGAGCAGTTCGTAAAGCAAGCGATCTTTTCCCGTTTGTTGCTGCCTTTCGGTACCAACGGCCATTCGCACATCATCGCGCCCTTTGCAGCCGATGGCGCGAGCTTGCTCGAAACCCTGCCGCAAGGAGCCGACAGCGTCCACTTCCGAGGGTATTGGGACGCCGCCAGTCGGAAATGCCGGGAAATCACCAGCGGCCGGCCGCCTAATACTTTGACGGAGCGGGTGGACTGGCTGGGCAAACTGTCGGCGCAGCTGGGCAAAAGCCCTTTGACCAAAGTGATTTATAACGCCAGTGGCAGCAACCTGGTCGCCGCCGTAATCGATAGCGAGCAGATAACCAGCCACAACACCTATTGGGCGCTGTTTGACGACCCGGCCCCGGCCCATTACTTGGCGGCGGTATTCAACGCAGGCTGTTTGCAGCAGTTTTTTCGGGAGGCTTGCCGGGCCAGCGACCGGGATTTTATGCTGCTGCCCGTCCAGAACCTGCCCATTCCCGCCTTTGACGCTGGCAACGAACAGCACGCCAACCTGGCGGCGCAGTCCCGGTTGGCCCACCAGCGGGTGGCGGCGTTAGTGGCGGAACAGGCGGCCGGCCGGCGGAAAATCAACCGCAATGATGTGCTGCGGGATGGGGCCATGCAGCCCCTCCTGGCCGCCATTGACCGGTCGGTGCAGGCCATCCTGCCGGATTACTGTTCCTGATTGCAACCGTCGTTGCCGCTCCCCACCGTCATTCCCGCGTAAGCGGGAATCCCGAACGGTATTGCCAAAGACCGGCTTGCCACTAATCGGGCATTTCGGGATTCCCGCTTGCGCGAGAATGGCGGTAGAAAGGCGGCCGGGAAGGACGGTCGAGAGGCGGCCGGGAATGATGGCAGGTTACTCAATTACCGTCGGGATTCCCGCTTACGCGGGAATGACGGTCGAGGGACGGCGGGAATGGTGTATAATGCCAAGCATACATCCCCCCAAAAGGAGCTGGTTATGCTGATTGTTGACGCGCAGGTTCACATTTGGGCTACCGGGCTGCCCACTAACCCGGCGCACCGGCAGATTACTTCCTTTTCCGCGGACGATTTGCTGCGGGAAATGGACGAAGCCGGCGTGGACGCCGCCGTTATTCATCCCCCGGGCTGGGATCCCAACTCCAATCAACTGGCGGTGGCCGCCGCCGCGCAACATCCCAACCGCCTGTCGGTCCTGGGCAACTTTCCCCTGGATCAGGAGGAAAGCCGCGCCCTGGTACCGGGCTGGAAAGAACGGCCGGGGATGCTGGGGTTGCGCTTTACCTTTCAGCAGCCGCATACCCTGGCCTGGCCCACCGATGGCACGATGGATTGGCTGTGGCCGGCGGTGGAACAAGCCGGCCTGCCGGTAGCCTTGGCCTGTTCCGCCTTTCTGCCGGCCCTCGGCCCCATTGCCGAGGGCAATCCCGGCGTCAAGCTGATTGTGGACCACATGGGCCGGGGCGGCGCGGCTACCGATGCGGCGGCTTGGGCCAACCTGTCCGACCTGCTGGCCCTGGCTAAGTATCCCAATGTGGCGGTCAAGGCCACCGGCGCCCCCAGCTACTCCAGCCAGCCCTATCCCTTTGCCAACATCCACGACTACCTGCATCAAATCTATGACGCCTTTGGCCCGGAGCGGATGTTCTGGGGAACGGACATCACCCGGATGCCCTGTTCCTGGCGGCAGTGCATAACTCTGTTCACCGAGGAACTGCCCTGGCTGTCGGCGGCGGATAAAGAGCTGATAATGGGCCGCGCCCTGTGCAACTGGCTGGGCTGGGATTTGCCGGGTTAAGGGGGTAATCCTATCCGCCCCTCCTGCAACGGAGTTCAGGATGAGCGGATGGGTATGGCCGGCTATCCGGGGCGGGCGGATTAGCAGTCGTAAGGCCGGGCGGCCGTATGCGGCAACCGTCCTTTCCGCCGCCCTTACTGTCATTGAGGCCGCCCCCTACCGTCATTCCCGCGTAAGCGGGAATCCCGGATGGCGCTGCCAAAGACCGGCCTACCACCCATCAGGCATTTCTGGATTCCCACTTTCGTGGGAATGACGGTAGATAAGGGCGGGAAGGACGGTAGTATAGTAGCCGGCTGATTCTTGTCCGTACAGTTCTGGATTCCCGCTTACGCGGGAATGACGGTAACTTGGCGGGAATGACGGTAGCGAATTCTTTAGAACGAAATCAGGAGCGGGCATTATGTCCCTGGATTTTGGCGCATTTCTGGAGTTTCCGGTACACCGGGGCGATACCCACGAGGACGCTTTTCGCAGCGCCTTTGAGTTGGTGGATTGGGCCGACCAGCTGGGCTTGGATACGGTGTGGCTGGGCGAGACGCACTTTGCCCCGGAACGGGCGGTGCATTCGGCGCAAATGGTTATCGCCAGCGCCATCGCCGCCCGCACTAAGCGGCTGCGGGTCGGGTCGGCGGTGCACGTCCTGCCTCTGGTGCATCCCCTGCGGATTGCCGAGGAAGCGGCTACCGTGGATCAAATCAGCCAGGGCCGCTTTGAGTTCGGCGTGGGGCGCAGCGGCAACATCCGCGCCTACGATACGATGGGCATTGACTACGGGGAAAGCCGGGAACGCTTTCAGGAAGCCCTGGACATCATCCTGCAAGCCTGGCGCGGGGAAGCCTTTTCCTACGCAGGCAAGCATTACCACATCACTAACGCCCGGCTGGCTCCCCTACCCTATCAGAAACCCCATCCCAAAGTCCGCCTGGCGGCCAGCGGCGGCGACAGCTTCGAGCGGGTGGGCCGCCTGGGCTTTCCCATTTTCCTGTCCATGCGGGGAATGGATGTTTATGAACTGGAAAGCAACTTGAAATCCTATCATCAGGCGTGGGCCGATGCCGGCCACAGCGGCGACAGCGGCGATATTTCGGTACGCATTCCGCTGTATGTGGCCCCCCGGGAGGAGGAGGCCGTGGCCGAACCCCGGGAAAGCATTGAAAGCTATTTCCGTCGGATGCGGGAACGCTTTCAGCAGGGGCGGTTTGAGGAATCTTTGGCCGACACCGCCGGCGGGGCCGAGCAAATCGCGGCCCGCCGCGCCCGGCTGGAACGGCTGGAAAGGATGACCTACGAGGATATTCTGGAAACCAAGGTAATCGTGGGCAGCCCGGAACGGGTCATCGACCGCCTGCGGCAGTATCAGGAAATGCTGGGCTTGACCGGCTTTACCGCCGAGCTGAACCCCGGCGGCCTGCTGCCCAAGGAAGCCGTCCACCGCAGCCTGAAACTGCTGACCCAGGAAGTAATGCCGGCTTTTAAGTAGGGGCGGGATTGAAATAGCCGGGCGGCTACGGCCCCCCTACCGTCATTCCCGCCGCCTTTACCGTCATCCCGGCCGCCCCTACCGTCATTCCCGCGTAAGCGGGAATCCAGGACGGTATAGCCAAAGACCGACCTACTATCCATCAGGCATTTGGGGATTCCCGCTTACGCGGGAATGACGGTAGGGGGGATTGCCCGGCGGGATTCCCGCTTGCGCGGGAATGACGGTAGGGGCGGCGGGAATGACGGTAAGGGGCGGTAGTGGGAAGGACGGTAATATAGTGGCCGGCAGTTGCAGGAGGGCGCAATGCAGCAAAAGGTATTGGATAGCAAGGCCGCCGGGGCGCGGCGCTTTGAGGGGCAGGTGGCGGTAGTAACCGGCGCCGGCCAGGGCATTGGCGCGGCGACGGCCCGCCGCTTGGCCCAGGAGGGCGCGGCCATCGTCATCGGCGATATGGTAGCGGAATCCTCAAACCGGGTGCGGGATGAAATCCGCGACTTTGGCGGTTCGGCCATCGTTGCCCTGGGCGAACTGTCCCAATGGGAAAAGGCCCAGGCCCTGATGGCCGCCGCCATTGCCGAATACGGCCGCATTGATGTGCTGGCGAATGTGGCCGGCGGCACCATCTGGTTTCAGTCCTTTCGCTACTACACCCCGGAGCAGATACAAGCGGAAATTGACAAGAGTTTCTGGACGGCGATGTGGTGCTGCCGGGCGGCGCTGCCCTATATGCTGGAACGGGAATCCGGGGCTATTGTCAATGTGGCGACTCATGCCGTAACCGGGGCTTTCCGGGTGCCTTACGCCGCCGCCAAAGCCGGGCAGATTGGCTTGACCACTTCCCTGGCCCGGGAAGTAGCTCCGCGCGGCATCCGGGTCAATTGTATGGCCCCCAGCGGCACTTTGGCGGACGATCGGGTAACGGCCCGCAATTTCGGCATAACGGCGCAACCGCCGGAACTGCCCCCGGAGGAATTAGCCGAACAGGAAAAGTACCGGCAGGAAACCCGCTTGTCGGAAATACCAATGGGCCGGCGCGGCGCGGCCGATGAACAGGCGGCGGCCATCGCTTTCCTGGCCTCCCACGATGCATCCTACATCACCGGCCAAGTGCTGGCGGTAGGCGGCGGGCAGCCCTACCCCTTTTAGGGAAATGTTGGCGCTGTTGGGTGGGTGGCATATATCCAGCGCCGCCCGGCCCGCCCCCCTTACCGTGTCATTCCCGCACTTTACCGCCCGGCCCGCCTCTCTACCGTCATTCCCGCGTAAGCGGGAATCCCGAACGGTACTGCCTTATAATATCGTAGCCTCGGCAAACAACATCGGGATTCCCGCTTACGCGGGAATGACGGTGGAGAGCGGCGGAAAGGGCGGCGGGTATATGCGGCGGGCGTGGCTAGGCAATTGCCCGGAATCTTGCGCTTTAAGCCCTTGCCAGTCCGGGATGGCCGTTATATACTGAAAGTCCATTCATTCCGCCCTTATTGGAAAAGGGCTAACCGGGAAAAAGCGGCGTGAACATACCGAACCAACTGGGAAACCTTCTGCCGGCCCTGACCGCCGGCTGGCGGCGTATTGCCGCCAGCGCGGCCGCTCAATCCCTGGCGACCCTGCCGTGGCGTAACGGGCTGTTTGTCCTTTTCCTGGCCGGCATCCTGGCTTACGGCGTCTCTTTTGCCTGGTATCTGCTGGTCATTTTCGACCTGATCAACATCATCGGCGCGGTCAACGTCGATGACTCCTATTACTATTTTCAGATCGCCCGCAACCTGGCCGCCGGGCAGTTTTCCACCTTTGACGGCGGCATCACCCAGACCAACGGCTATCACCCCCTCTGGATGCTGCTGCTAACGCCCTTTTATTGGGTAATGGACGGGGAAACGGCCCTGTTCGGCATCAAGGGTTTCGAAATCATCCTGATTGCCGGGGCCGTCCTGCTGATTGTCGTCGCCGCCCGGTTGACCGGCCAACCGTGGCTGCTGCTGTTTGCCCTGCTGCCGCTGCTCTACCAGAACCGCACTCTGTTCAGCGGAATGGAAACGGCGCCGGCCCTGTTTATGCTGGGGCTGCTCTTTGCGGCTTTGGCCCTTTACGCCCGGAATCCGGCCCGGGGGCAGTGGCTGCTGGCTGCCGTAGCCTTTCTGCTGCCCTGGGTGCGGCTGGAATATATTGCCATATCTCTGACCGCCACGGCGGCTATGGGCCTAATGGCGGTTTGGCGGCCGGAACCGGCGGCGGATGCCGGCGGCGGCTGGGCGGCTTGGCGTTCCCGGATTGCGCTGGCAATGGTTACGCCGTTCCTGGGGGCGGTGGCCGGCCTCCTGGTTTATTTTGCCTATAACGGGCTGGTCTTTGACGGCATTGTACCGGTAAGCGGCGCGGTCAAGAATGCCTGGTCGCAACAACTGTGGGACTTTGAGGGCGGCTACAACCTGTTCCGCAGCTTTTGGGCGGCCCTCCAAGTTCCGGTATTCGGCTACGAGCTGCTGATTGCCCTGGAGGTCTGCGTCTATGCGCCGCTGATCTGGTGGCTGGCCCGTCGCGCGGAAAGTCGGCGGGATTGGCTGCTGCTGGCTTTTCTGGCCGGCGTATTCAGCCTGGGCGTCGGCCACGCCGCCAGGTTTATCCAGACCGGGCTGACGGTGTATCCTTATTTTCAAGGGGATCATCCTTGGTATTTCGTTCCGGCTTACCTGCTGGCGGCGCTGATTATTCCGGTGCGCTGTTTTGTCGCTCTGTATCTGATTCGGCGGTTCATCGGCCCCCGCGGGCCGCGGACGGCCCGCCTGCTGAGCGGGGGCGTGGTGGTTATCGCGGCGGCAATGCTGCTACTCCGGGCCGATTTTGCCGAACCGTTCCGGTATGCGGGGAGCGACAATACTATTGTCCAACAGGATCAGTGGGCGGCGGCCAACTATATGGGCGTGCAGGTTGCCAACCGCATTCTGCCCGAGGGCAGCATTATCGGGTCTTGGGATGCCGGCATCATCGGGTACTTTTCCCGCTTTCCGGTGGTGAACCTGGACGGGCTGGTCAATTCCTACGATTATTTTCGGGCGATAAGGGCTAAGGTGAATCGTCCGGGGGACAGCGGCGAATTTTTTGCCTTGGATCCGGATTGGGGCCTAACCCATTTGATAAACATCCGCGGCAGTGAAATGGATAATACCATTTACCAGGGGACGCTGGACGCCAGTGGCCGGGTGCTGTATATCGGGGCCGTGGCCCCGGTGGACGCGGCGGCGGAGGCCGCCCGCTTTTGGGCCGGGCTGGCGCCGCACTTCGACTACCAAGAGGGGGATGTGGGGCTAATGGTGGATAAGCGGGTGGCCCTGGCGGTGGTTCGCAACTGTCAGCCGGAGGAGATAATCGTATGGAGTTGGCACATTCCGGGGGCGCGGCCGGTTTTCCTGCCCGGAATGAACACCGGGCGCCGGCCGGGGGGGCTGTGCATATCCGAGACGGTGCTGCCGGCGGCGGCGCCGGTGGAATCGGCGCGGGTAACGACAATGCCGCCCCAGGATTACCTGGCCCGGCTGCGGGCCTCCCGCCTGCCGCTCCTCCGCTCCCACTACGATGTGTACCTGACGGAAAACAACCTGATCTACACCAAGGACCCGTGCGTTGCTGCGGATCGGGCCCGGTTCCTGCTCCACCTGTATCCGGTCAACGCCGCTGACCTGCCCGATTGGAGCAAGCCGATTGGATTTGTCAATCAGGATTTTGAGTTCCGAAATTATGGCACCCATGTCGGCGGGATTTGCCTGGTTAATGTCCCCTTGGCGGGCGCGGAAACCGCCCGGATTCGCACCGGCCAGTTCCGGGAAGCCGGGGGCGTTTTCACTGGCATCTGGGTGGAGGACATCGCCACGGACCTGTCCTATGACGAAATGCTGGCCCGGGTGGATTTGCGGAAAGCGGCGTTGCCGCCCCGGGATTACCTGGCAATGCTGACCGCCGACCGGGAGCCGCTTATCCGCTCCGACTATGATGTGTATCTGGTCGAAAACCGCCTGATTTACGCTAAGGAGCAGTGCCGGCCGGAAGCCGCGCCGGCAAACTTCTTTCTGCACGTATATCCGAGGGATCCAGAGACCTTGCCCGAAGTGTTCCAGGATTCCGGTTTTGACAATCGGGATTTTGAGTTCTCGAAGTACGGGGTGCAGGATGATGGGATGTGCCTGGTTAATGTCCCGCTGCCGCCGCAGGACATTGTGCGGATTCGGACCGGGCAGTTCGTGATAGTGGGCGGCGATTTCAGCAACCTGTGGGAGGAGGATGTATGGACTACGGAAACCCCGCCTTAAAGGGCGGCGGGGGCGGCGGTTCTACTATGTAATTCCCGGAGGCGCTGTTGTCACCCCTACCGTCCTTCCCCGCCGCCCACTTTACTATCATTTCCGCCGCCCTTTACCGTCATTCCCGCCCTTTCTACCGTCATTCCCGCGTAATCGGGAATCCCGACGGTACTGCCTTATAATGCCGCACCCTCCACCAGCCGGTGCCGGATTCCCTCGTAAGCGGGAATGACGGTAGGTCCCACCGCCCTCCCCCCATCCATGCTATAATTCCCCCAAACCTTAACCGGCCCCAGGGCCATTGCCATTATTAGCACCATTGCCACTACCGTACCAGCCTATGCCATCCCCGGCCGTTGGCTTTGCAGGAGGGATTTTTATGGGATTGCTGAAACTGCTGGCTAAACCTTTGGCCGGCTATCCGGGCGGTTACAAGAAAATGCGCCGCGGTTCCCAGCCGGTGGACGCCGCGCCGCCCTTCCGCCGGCCGGACAACTACGGCGACCGCCGCAGCCGTATTCCCCCCACCGGCTATCGGGAATACTGGTATCCGGCCCTGCCGGCCAAGGATGTCAAAGGGGATAAGCCGGAAACCCTGCGGATGCTGGGTAGCGACCTGGTCTTTTTCCGGGACGCGGCGGGCGAAGTGCAGGCCCTGCTGGACTGGTGTCCGCACCGGGCGGTCTATCTGTCTATGGGGCGCTGCCACTATCCGGGCTTTGTCACCTGCCCCTATCACGGCGCTACCTTTGACGGGGACGGCAACTGCGTGGCTTTCCTGACCGAAGGCCCCGATTCCCGGATGGTCGGCGCGCCGGGGATGCAAGCCCGCAAGTTTCCCACTATTACCCTCAAGGGCCTGGTCTTTGTCTGGATGGGCGACGGCGAGCCGGTGGCTCCGGAGGAGGATATTCCCCCGGAAATGTTCGAGGAACATAACATCCACCGCCCGGTCTTTACCATGTTCGACTGCAACTGGATCCTGGTGCTGGAAAACACCATGGACGCCCACAACGCCTTTATGGTGCATCGCAACTCCCTGCGAATCCTGAAAAGCCGCCTGGGCGGCCGGCCGCGCACGCCCCTGGGCTATCGGGTCAACCTGGTCAACAACAAGACGGTGCATTACCGGCCGGGCCGGGGCAAGTCCAGCGTCGAGCGGTATTACTACGATGCGGAGGGCCACATTCCCTATCAGATGTATTATCCCGGCGTCGACGGCGTCTGGCCGCTGCGCCGCTGGCGGCTGCTGTGGACCTGGATTTTCGACCGAAAGGCGCGGCGGCAGGGCCAGGATCCGGGCCGGCTCCAGCCGCAACAGGCGGCGGATTCCCCGGATGTCAACGAATGGAACGGCACTCGGCTGCCGGGGATGTCCCGCACCGGCGGCAACAATGCCTTTTTCCGCAGCACCCGCTGGGCGGTGCCGGTGGAGGCCAACCTGACCCGGATGGTCTATCTCAATGTAGAGCGGTATAGCCGAAAGCCTAATCCGCTGCGCCGCCTCTGGAGCGCCGTTACCTGGCCCTATCGCAACTGGGAACTGAACTTCAACTTCCGCAATCAGGACTATGATGCGGAAAAGTATGTGCAGTACGATATGCCCGAATACTTGTCCTCGACGGATTCGGTGGTGGTGGCGATGCGCCGTCTCTTTGTGGAACACGCCCGGGATGTGCAGCGCCGCCGGGCCCGGGAGGAGGAATTGCCGGAAAGCCCCGAGGAAACGGCGGCCGAGCGGATGGTGCGGGAGGGCGACGCCCAAGTAGCCGCCGTCAACGCCGCCTTTGACCGGGAACGCTTGCAGGACGAATTGCTGCGGCGGGTGTAAGTAGGGGGGCGGCGGCCGCGAAGTACGGTGGTAGAGGGCGGCCGGGAACGGAAAACTCTGCCGCCGCCCCCCTTTGACATTCCCCGGCGACTTGTGCTTTAATGGCCCTATGCCAAAAGACCAGCGGCCCCCGGAAAGGGACAATAAAAGAGAATCCATCTGGAGCGTAGCCAAAGGGTGGCTGCCCGGGTATCTGTTCCTGGTTTTCCTGCTGACCTTGCTCTGGACGGCCTTTGTCGTCTGGGTGGAAAATACCTATGGCTCTTATCCTGCCCGTTGGCTGCTGCTCAAAGCCAGCGTAATCGAAAGCTCCGCCGGCGTCCTGGGGATTGCCCTGGGCTCCCTGGCCGCCGTAACCATCGCCGACACCGGAGGAGGCGCCATCGTGGTAACTTACCGTTACTTGAACAACAAGTTCGTAGAACCCCTCCGCCGCCAATTGCGGCAGGAGGGTCAGGCCGCCGGCCGCGAGGAGGGCCTGGAGGAGGGTCTCGAGCAGGGCCTGGAGGAGGGCCTTGAGCAGGGCCGCGCGGAGGGTATTCAGCAAGGCCGGGAACAGGGCCGCGCGGAGGGTATCCAGCAAGGCCGGGAACAGGGCCGCGCGGAGGGTATCCAAGCCGGCCGGGAGCAGGGTATCCTGGAGAGCCGGGAGCAAGTCCATGCCCTCCAACTGCGGACGATGGAGTGGTACACCCGGCAGCAGGTTGCCTGGGCCAAAGGCGAGCCCTTCGACGAGCCGCCGCCTTTCAGCGAATTGTCCAACGGCAAAAAGCCGGCCGGGGAATAGCCTCCCTTTGACGCCACGCCCCCTTTAACGGCGGGGGCAACGGATCCGGACGACCGGTCGCAAGCCGGCCCCCGGTCGCCGCCCTTTTCTCGTTCATAGCGGGCCGGCGGATCCAGCCGGCGATAGACCGGATTTTTGTTGTCTGCTGAGGACGGATTTTCCTGAACCGGAGAAATCTTGCTTAGCAGACAAGACAATCCGGTTAATCCGGTCTATCCCGGTTAATTACAAACCCTGGCCTACGGCCGCAATCAGGTTCAGGCTGCGGCGCATCGAGGCCGCCGGGTCGCTACCGGCGGTGATGGGATGGGCCAGGATTTCCGTTGCGCCCTGGTCGAACAATTCCCGCAGGCGGCCGGCCACTACTTCCTCGTCGCCCATAAAGACCGTGGCGGCCAGCATCCCGTTGCTCCACGCTCCCTCCCGGGCCTCCGGATGGCCGGCGGCGGCGAACATTTCCTGATAAAAGGGCGAGCGGGGATAGTTAGCCAGCTGCTGCCGGGCGGCGGCCTTGGCCTCCTCCGGGTTTTCGTGGACGCAGACCGGGGCGTGGGCAATCAGCGGCGGCGTTTCCCGCCCGGCCCGGGCCGCGCCCTGCCGCATCGCCGGCAAGGCTACTTCCTGCAAATACTGGCCGGGACAGACCCAGCTGATGGCTCCGTCGGCCACTTCGCCGCAGAGCCGGAAAGAACGCCGCCGCAAAGCCGAGGCCATCACCGGCACTTCCGGAGCCGGCGCGCCGGGCAGGGCGGCGTGACCGTGATATTGGCGGCCGTCAAAATCCACGCGTCCCTCCCGCAACAGGGCTTGCACCACCGCGATATACTCCCGCAGATTGGTCAGCGGCGCATTGTGGGCAAGGCCGAACATCGGCTCGATGCTGACCTTGTGGCTGGGGCCGAGGCCCAGACGAAAGCGCCCCGGAGCCAGCTGCGCCACGACCTGGGTTTGCTGCACCGCTACGATGGGATGGCGCGGGTAGGTGGGTATGATGCTGGTGCCTAGCAGGATGTGGTCGGTAACGGCGGCCGCGGCGGCAAAGGTGGTCAAAGCATCCGGGCCGGCCCCGCCCGAAGTAAGCCAGGCCGCGCTGATGCCCAGGCTTTCCAATTCCTGAATCCGGGTCACCACCGCCCGGCTGTCGCCGCCCATCGCCGCCACGCCAATGCGCCGTTCCATATCCGCCATAATTCTGCCCCTTTCTTACTTGCTTGGCCGCCGGATTGTTTCCGCTGTGCCGGCCGCTTAATTTTTCCCTTGCCGGCCGCCGGATTGTTTCCGTTGTGCCGGCCGCTTAATCCGGTTGAAAAGTCAAGGTAGTAGCAGATTAGCGCTATCGGGTTGATAATGCAACAAGGGGGGATGGGGTGGTCAAACCCAAGCAATGGACTATAGAAACCGTCATTCCACACCCGCAACCGTCATTCCCGCGTAAGCGGGAATCCAGAACGGTATTGCCTTATAATGCCGCATCCTCGCCAAGCCACCGCCGGATTCCCGCTTACGCGGGAATGACGGTTAGGGGGATGGGAATGACGGCGGGAAAGGAAAAATTGACTTGGAAAATCGCCCCGAAAATGCCTTGACCTGCCCCGCCGCCGGGTTTATACTGGTCAGCAATCCAAGCCCTCTAACCCCATCCGAGAGGAAATTGCCATGTCCCTACGCAATGCAGTGGTCGCCCTTGCCTTTCTAATGGCATTTTTCGCAGGGGGGGGGTATCCATCGGCCCAAGCCCGGGCCATCCCCTGGGACTGTTCCGACTGGCAAGCCTTTGCCCACGAGGATCGCACGACCGCCATTCTGGAATCCCTGGCTGAAAACCGGGGCAAGACCCTTTACTGCGGCATTGACCAGTCCGACACTTTTAGCAAGGCCGAAACCTGGCAGGCCGGGAAAGACCGCAACGAGCGGGACGACACTATCTATTCCGGGGAACGCGGCATTTTCCGCGGCTTTCTGGCATCCCAAGAGGGTTGGCTGACTGAGGGGGAATCCGGCATTACCGGGGTCAGCCGGGATCGCATCTTTGAGTTTCCCAAAGAGGAACGGCGGCGGACTAAGCGGGTCAAACGATTCAAAGTCGGCACTACCGCTGACATTAACGCCGTCGCGAGTTGCGGGCAGGTGGGCGGCTTGATTTGCTCGGATTGGGGTGGCTTCACCGTATTTTTCACCGACCGGGCCATTTTGCCACCGAACGCCCGGTATAATCAGTCCGGCATAAGCGGCGCGGTGAGTGACTGGGATATGGATTGGCGAACGAGCGCGCTGACCCGCCGGAGCGGTCAGACCCGAACATCGGCAGGGATCGGGAGCATTACACCGGACGACTGGCGGGATTTGGCGGTCACCGCGGCCGGCAATGCTTGCCGGGCCCGGGGTGCCCGGTATGTGGCCGGCAGCGCCGATTTCGGCCGCGGCCACAACGAAAATCCCGGCAGCGGTCAGACCTTCCACGGGGCCAACTTGGGCTGGTTTTTCGCTGAGGAGGAACATTTCCTTAACGTGGGCCATTTTCGCGCCCGGGCCCGGCAAAGCCGCACCTGGACGGCCACCTGCAAGAAAGTGGTCAGGCGCAGCCGGCGGTAGGGGGGCGTAACGGGCGGTTGCCCGTAACAGGAAACCCTTGCCGCCATTCCCCGGGAACGGGGGATGGCGGCTTTTGAGGGGGCGGGCGGGCAGGGCCTTTTAATTGTCGGATTAGTCCCCGATAAATCCATTGGCGGCGAGCTGGTCGCGCCGCCAAGCAAATCTGCGACCAGCTCAAGGGGAACGGGATAATAGACGTCGCGGCGGACAATTAAAAGGCCCTGGCGGCCCCGCCGCCCCCCTTGCCAAGCCTTTCCCCTAATGATAAACTGTAGCCAAGACTAACTGAAAGGATTTGCCTTATGGAATTCGAAGTAAAAGTCGTGGAACTTTCCGAAGTGGTCAAGCACCCGGACGCCGACCTGCTGGAAATTGCCCATATCCAGGGCTACGACTACCAGTGCGTCGTCCGCAAAGGCCAGCATCAGGCCGGGGAGGCAATGGTCTATATCCCCACCGGGGCTATCGTGCCGGAAACCCTGCTCCAGGAGTTGGGTCTCTGGGACGAAGCCGCCGGCAAAGGCCGCCTGTCCGGCTCCGCCGGCAATCGGCTCACGGCGGTACGCCTGCGCGGGGCCGTATCCCAGGGCCTGCTGGCGCCGCCGCCGCCGGATGCCCGGATTGGCGATGAAGTGGGCGCGCAAATGGGCATCGTCAAGTACGAGCCGCCCATTCCGGCGGCCATGCAGGGCCAAGCCCTTTCCGCCATCAACCTGACCCCGGACTACGACCTCAGCGACATCAAAAAGTGGCCGCACATCCTCCAGGACGGGGAGTATGTCTATTACACCGAAAAACTCCACGGCACCCTGTCCTGTTTCGGCTACATCCCCGGCCACCGGGACGACCGCCTGGTCAACGGCAGCGCCCTGATTGCCAGCAAGAGTATGCTGGCCCGGGCCAGTTTTATGGAGGCCGAGGAAAACCGCCGCAACCTGTATGTGCAGACCTTTAAGAGCGAGTGGCTGGACAGCGGCAAATGGGCTGAACTGACCGCTTTTGCCGACCGGGAAAACCAGCCGGTCTATGTCTTTGGCGAAATTTTCGGCCGCGGCGTCCAGCACCTGGCCTACGGCTACGAACGGACCAAGGGCTACCGGGTCTTTGACCTCTACCTGGGGCCTCCGGATCAGGGCCGTTTCCTGACCTATCCGGAGTGCTGCGAATGGCTGCGGCCGTTGGATATTCAACCGGTTCCCCTGCTTTACGAAGGCCCCCATTCCCAGGAGACCCTGCTGCAATATCGGGAGGGCCAGGACATCCTCTCCGGCAGCCATGTGCGGGAGGGGCTGGTAATCAGCCCGGCCGAGGAACGCCGCGACCGGGAATTGGGCCGGGTCAAGCTGAAAGCCGTATCCGACGGCTACCTGTTCGGCAAAGGGCAGAAAACCGAGTTCAACTAGAGCCATTGCGCCAGCCCGGAGAGAACCGCTATGTTCCCGGACAGCCCGGAAATGCCCATCCCTCGGGATGATTTGGGTCAATGGCTTTGGCCCTGGCCGGCCTTGGAGACCAAAGAGTTCTTTGAGTCTCTGGGGGCCGGCTTTGCCGCCGCGCCCGGCCCGCGCCTGGGCGAAGCCACTGTCAAATACATCCTGTTCAGCCTGGAGCCGGTCACCGCCGAGGCCGTTTGCAAGCAGCTGCGGGTCGCCGCCCGGGCCCAGCAGCGGCCGCGCTTGACCCGCAAGCATACCGAAAGGGTAATCGTCAAAGACGGCATTACCGAAGGCCGTTCCTTTACCTATGCCGAAGTTCCCATTGCCATCACCACCCTGGCCGTAGTGAAAGAGGAATATGGCATTGACCTGGAACGGGCGGAAGTCGTCCTGCCCCAAGCCGAGCGGGAAACCGGCCGTATGTACCGGATTGACGACTCTCCCGACGGGCTGACGGTGGAGCCGCTGTAATTCCGGGCGGCCCGGAAACCAACCCGCTCCTAACCGGGAGCCAAGAGGAAAACCGCTTTGACGACCGACGCCGCGCCCTCCGACCAGCCCCTGGCTGTATATCCCACGGAAATCAACACCTGCCTCCAGTTCGGGATGGACACCCCGGAACTGGTCCACCACGCCTTTATGCTGGGCCGCCGGGAGCAGTCCCGCCCGTTGCCCTGCGCCGCCTGCGGCCGCAGCGTCCCTCCGGCGGAGGGTCTCTACACCTGCATTTTCTGCCGCCGAGATTTGTGCGCCCCCTGCCTGGAAACGGACGGCTACGCGCCGGAGGAACCCCGCTTTATGGTCGCCGACCTGGCCCGCCGGGAATTCCTGATTCGGGAAATGAAAGAGCAGGCTTTCAATGTCCAGAGCGGGGAATGCGGCCAATGCCGCCGGCCGATGGCCGGCATTGAGGAAGCCTCGATAATGCGCGGCCCCGCCGGCCCGCTGCTGCTCTGCGACTATCCCTGCGCCGCCCAGGCTATGGGCGTGGATCAGACCCCGCCGCCGGGCATTTATACCCCGGAAATCATCCGCATCGTCGCCGACCCACGGCACGGCGAGCCGCAGGACTGGCTGAATGTCCACTATGAAATGGGCCTGCCCAAAGAAAGCGATGAGGTCTGGTCTCAAGCCGACTGCCGCTTTGCCGCCGCCATCTATGCCGACCCGGAACGCTGGGAGTTCTTTGCCGAGTGCATCGATTGCCACAACATTCCGCCGCGGCCGCACAAATGGCATCAAGCCTACTTTTTTCTCCGGCCCAAAGGCAGCGCCGGCGACCGCGCGCAACACCTCAATGCCCAGTCCCTGATGGATCGGCTGGGCTACCCGGACCTCTATCCCCTACCCGGCATCTCCGTAGAGTACGCCGACCCCGGCTGCCTGGACTACTACGGCATCCACCGGCGGAAGTAAGGGCAACGACCGCCGGGGGTAGTTGCCCGTATGAATCCCCGAATATCCGAGACGGTTGCGGTAATTGTCAGCATCATCCTGGCGGCCGGCGGCCGGGATAGGCAATTGCCCATTCCAATCCCGGGTATTTACAAGGGGCAGCGCCCAGGGTAAAATTGCCGCAACGACCACAAACCTAGACGCAGGAGCAGGGCAATGACCGATCCCAACCGGTTGATTGACAACCGCCACGGCAACACCGTAGCCCTCAGTCTCAAAGCGGCCCTCCAACCTCAGGATCAGATTGACCTGGTATCCGCCTACTTCAGCGTCAACGGATACCAGCAGCTGGCCGACCAACTGGATCAGTCCAGCCTGGTCCGTTTTCTGTTCGGGGAGCCGAGCTCGGTCAACAATCCTAACCCCGGCCAGAACGCTACCCAGTCCTTCAGCATCGCCGAAACCGGCCTGTTGCCCAGCCAGAAAATGGAACAGAAAGAATCCGCCCGCCAGTGCGCCCAGTGGCTGAAAAAGCCGGAAGTCCAGGTCAAGTCGGTCAAGAACCAGCGGTTCCTGCACGGCAAAATGTATCTGGTTTCCAGCGGCCGCAAACCCAAAGTCGGCATTATCGGCAGTTCCAACTTCACCGCCCGCGGCCTCGGTGCTGTGGACAGCAGCTCGAACGCCAATCTGGAAATCAACCTGGCTACCAACCAACCCCAAGTTCTGGGCCAGATGCAGGAATGGTTTAACGACCTCTGGAACGATCCGGCCCACACCCAGGATGTGAAGGCCGAAGTCCTGGCCGCCTTGGCCCGGATTCAGCGGGAACATTCGCCGGAGCTTATCTATTTCAAGACCCTCTACGAGCTGTTCCGCAAGGAATTGGCGGAACGTGAAGCCACCCAGCAGCGGATGCAGACCGTCGGCTTTGACCAGACCAAAATCTGGAAAACCCTTTACGGGTTCCAGCGGGATGGCGTAAACGCTCTTTTGACCAAGCTGGATAAGCATAACGGCTGCATTCTTGCCGATGGCGTAGGGCTGGGCAAAACCTACACCGCCCTGGGCGTAATCAAATACCACGAACTCCGCAACGAGCGGGTTCTGGTCCTCTGCCCCAAACGGCTCAATCTGAACTGGGCCCGTTATCAGGCCAAGTACGACGCGGACAGCAACCCCTTGGCGCAAGACCGGCTGCAGTACACGCTACTCAACCACAGCGACCTTCTGAAAACGACCGGCAAGATCGAAGGCATCGCGGCCAAAGATTTCAACTTCAGTGACTATGACCTGGTGGTCATCGACGAGTCCCACAACTTCCGAAATCACGGAATCGCCTACAACAAGCTCCTCGATCAGGTCATCCAGAGGGGCGGCAACACCAAAGTTCTGCTGCTGTCGGCCACGCCGGTCAACAACGCCCTTACCGACCTCCAGAACCAGATTGACCTGATGACCAAAGACCGCCAAGACGCCTTTAACGACGCGCTGGACATTCCCAGCGTCCGCGAGCTGCTCCAAGAGGAGCAGAGCAAGTTTAAGCAGTGGCAAAAGGAGCCGCCGGATTCCCGGCAAAAACTCCCGGAGCTGCTCAGCCCGGAGCTGGTCAACCTGTTGGAAGCAATTTCCATAGCCCGCTCCCGCCAGCACATCAAAGATTCCTACTCCGCCGACCTGAAAGAGTTCGGCGCTTTCCCGCAACGGGCCAATCCGGAAAGCCGCGCCCCGGCCCTGGCGATCCCCGGCCGCAACGCGGCCCAAGCGGACTATGCCCAAATCGCCGAAACCATCTGCCAAATGACGCTGGCCGTATATAAACCGGCCCACTACCTCACTAAGCCCAGCCAACCGCCCCCGACCAAAGGCGGGCAAAACCAGCTCGCCGGGATGGGCCACGACGAGCGGCAGCAGCACACCGAAATCTACCTGACCGGCATCCAGAAAACCATCTTTCTGAAAAGGCTGGAAAGCTCCATCCCGGCTTTCAACCAAACCCTGGGCAAAGCCATCGTCAAGATGGAAAACCTTATCCGCAAGCTCGATCGGTTCGAGCGGCAAGGCCGCCGCGCTGGAACCGTCCTGCCGGACAGCGATTATTTGTTGGAAGCGGACACCTTGGAGGAGGAGCAGGAACTCCTGGGTTTCGCTGACCTGGAGAACGCGCTGGAGCAGCAGGTCCAGAGCGGAAAGCATACCTATGACTTGGCCGCTATGGACACCAATCGTTGGCTGCGGGATCTCAAAAGCGACCGGGATCTGCTCCAGGGCATCCAAAGCATAACCGACGCAATTAACCCGGATCGGGATGGCAAGCTGACCGACCTGAAAAAGGTTATCCGCCGCCAGGCGCGCAAAACCGGCCCGGCCCGCAAGCTGCTGGTTTTCACCACTTACAAGGACACGGCCGAGTACCTGTACGCCAGTCTGCTGCCCCTCTGCCGTCAGCTGAAAATGAACCCTGCTATGGTCAGCGGTTCCGACAACAAGTCGCCGCAGCAAGGGAACCCTTCCGTCAAGAAGTCCTACGAGGATATCCTCGACCGGTTCGCGCCGGAGGCCCGCAGTGCTAACCGGCAACAAAAAGAGGCCGGGATTGACCTGCTCATCGCCACCGACTGCATTTCCGAGGGGCAGAACCTGCAAGACTGCAATACCGTGGTCAACTACGACATCCACTGGAACCCGGTGCGGCTGATCCAGCGCTTTGGCCGGGTCGACCGCATCGGCAGCAAACATCAGGAAGTGCGGATGGTCAACTACTGGCCGACCGAATCCCTGGAAACCTACCTGGGACTCCAATCAAGGGTTATGAACAAGGGGCAGTTGGTCGACTTCGTCGGCGGGGAAAAGGCCGATGCCCTGACTGCCGGCCAAGACTTTCGGGCCAGGCAGCTCAAGAAAATGCAGACCCAAATCCCGGAAATGGAGGAGATGAGCGAAGGCCCCGACCTCAACGAACTCTCCTTGGATCAGTATCTCGACGAACTGCTGCGTTTCCTCCAAAGCCGCCGCAAGGAACTGGAAGCCGTGCCGAACGGCTCCTACGCCGTAGTGGACAACTCAAAGCTGGGGGCCTATCATCCCGGCGCTATTTTCCTGTTCCGCGAAAAGAGTGGGGACAACCCGGAACAACCGGCCGGGCAATGCCGACTGGTTTATGCCGCGGACAGCCGCCGGCCGGGTAGCCACCACGAAACCATCCACGCTTTCCGCGAGGCCGCCGCCGGAATTGCCAAGCCCATAAACGAACTCTGCGACCGGTTCAACCAGGAAACCAAGCAGGGCAAGGATATGTCCGCTTACGACCGGCTGCTCCAGGGCGCGCTGGCCGCCGGGAACGACAGCGACCTTTTGTCCCAGCCGGAAGTCAGCGCCGTTGCAACGGCAGATTCGGCCGCCGCGCCTGAATACGAACTCGTTACCTGGCTAGCCATCTTGGATCAGAACCCGGCCGCTGCGGCCCGGCCGCAGCCGCGCCGGAAAGCCGCCGCCCCGGCCGCCGCGCCCTCGGCCGAGCTGTCCTGGAATTGGACGGTAGAACTGCCGCCATCCGTGGCAGTAAAACTTACCACCTATTCCCACGGCGATGTCCCCAACCTTACCGAAAACCAGCTTTATGATGCGGCGCGCCGACACCGGGCGGTCAAACAATCCGCCCGGGAGCAGGCCAAATATGTCCTGGCCGTCCACCAGGACAAAGTCGTTGCGGTATATGAACCGCTGCGGTGGCGCCGGGTTCCGAACGAAAACCGGATATACTCCTTTACCGGAAAGCCGGCCCCGGCCGCCATCCGGAAGCAGTATATCGGCCAGGACTATCCGATGGGCCGCCCGGGAGTTCGCTATATCAACATCCCCTAAGGCCGCCGCCGGCAAAGCTCCGGAAGCCGGCCCTAGCCCTAGGGCCGGATTCCGGAGAAACCGGCTTACAAGCAACTCTCCATCAATCTACCCCTCCTTTGGTAAAAAGCCGGAGCTCCGAGTTAATTCTCACCCGGCCGCTTGGATACACTGTTCCAGCAAATCCAGGGCGGCTTGGGCAAAAGTCCACATATTGGCCTCCCGGTCGGCGCGGCCGGTTTCCAGGGTGATAACCCGTTCCACCGGGCCGGCGACGGCGATGCAGGCGTGGCCGGCGGCGTCGCCATAGCGATTGCCGGTAGGGCCGCTGGCCCCGGTTTCGCTCAACGCCCAGGTCGTTTCCAGCTTTTCCCGGATCGTACGGGCGTTCAGCTGAGCGTAGGGTTCGCTGCTGGCCCGCAGTCCTTCCATCGCGGAATCCGGCACCGCCAGCAGGCCCCGGTGGGCGGTGCGGGTATAGACCACCGCCCCGCCCACATAGTAGGCCGAAGCCCCCGGCACGGCGACCAGAGCGGCGGAAATCAGCCCCCCGCAAGCCGACTCTGACACGGCCAAAGTTCCCCCGGTTTCCTTGAGCAAAGCCCCCACGGACGCGGACAAGGCAGTTAATTCGGGCATAATTCAATCCCTCCTTTGTAGGATATGGGGATGGGTTTCTGTTCCGGCGTCTATCATTCCGGCAACCGGCTCCGGACTACCTGGCAACCGGCCTACCGTCATTCCCTGCCCCCTTACCGTCATTCCCGCGTAAGCGGGAATCCAGAACGGCGCTACCTTATGACACCGCATCCTCGGCAAGCCACCTCTGGATTCCCGCTTACGCGGGAATGACGGTAGGGGGCCGGATTGACGGTAGGGCGGCCGGAAGGACGGTTTCCCTAGGCAATTGCCCGGCCGCCGGCCCGGGTCAGTCCCGAAAGGTTTTGCGGAATCGCATTACGAAAATAATCACCAGGACGATGATGATGACGGCCAGCAGCAGGGCGCCGGGCCGGCCGGGCAGCCAAGCCCGGGTCAGGGCAAAGAGGGCCAGCAGCAGCAACGGCAAACCCAGCCACAAAGCATGGTTTAAGTGCATTGTATCATCCCGCCTTAAAGGTTTTGCCGGGTTATAAACCCGTTCCTCCGGGCTATAGTATATAGCAATCGTCAATTTCCCCTCCCTTTCTACCGTCCTTCCCGCCCTAAGGGGAGACGGATTCAAACAGGGCTAGACCGGATATTTTGCCGGATTAGAACGGTAGTGGCCGCCCCCACCGTCATTCCCGCGTAAGCGGGAATCCCGACGGTACTGCCTATAATGCCGCAGTCTTGACAAGCAACCGCCGGATTCCCGCTTACGCGGGTTCTGTTGCATTTTGCTGGGGGGGGGATTTACTCACCTTCGCCCCAGCGGATAGGCATACTCTGCCTACCACAAGACCCGCACCACACCGGGATAGACAGGGCGTCCCAAGGTAGCTCGCCACCGCAAGCACCGCATATAACGATGGCCTGCGTCTTACGCCTCAGCAACTTGTTTAGGAATACCCGAATGTCCATCGCTAATCCTCCTCCAAGAAGTACCATTCCCCGGAATAATCGGCCTTTTCCCGATAGGCGATTTCCCTCTTGTACGCCTGCCGGATGGCCTCGATAGAAACCCCGTACTTCCTTGCCAACTCGTGCTGGGGGGTTCCGCTCTCGTCTTGGATTTCCGCTACCTCGTCCGCAGTCAGTTCTTTTACCGCAACGGCCTCCTCATCCGTGTCGGATACTCGTCCTTCTACCCGCATACTAGCCAGGTCAGGACGGGGAATCCAAATAGCGTCAGCCTCGCAAACCGCGCCTCCTATCGCAGCAGCGCCGCTTTCATAAGCCGCCGCTGCCTCCTCGTCCGTTTCGCAATAGCGGATGGTATCCGGGTCGATGGACAAAATGATAACCCTGGGGTCATCATTGTCGGGGTTCATAAAAGACCCCGCACTGTCAGCATCCGTGCTGACCCAAAGACCAGGTTCGGAAAAAGGATACGGGTCGTCAAAACTCGGAAAGGACGGCCCCACTTCCGCATCGGGGAAGGGCCGGCTGGCCCCGTGGTAAACCGTTATTTTTTTCGGCATAGCCGAAACCTCCTTACTTTTCGTGGCCTCCGCGGGCTTATTTTCTACTGCTTTGCCAGCCGCCACATCCGACCAGTCATCGAAAGGCAATTCCGCGCCGGCCGCCTGCGCCGGCCGCTTGTCATCCAAAGCCTCGTGCGGCCGGAAATAGTTGTAATGGAGTACCAAGCCATCCAAATAGGCTTGCCCGGTATCCCGCCCTTTCAGTCCCCGCAAGGTTTTGTCCCGGTCGCGGAATGTGCCTTGCAGCCGTTCCGACATATTGTTGTTGATTTCGGCCCGGATACCCTGGCTTACCGTGTGCTTGACCACGCGGGTAGGAAATGCTCTGGGCAAAGCCCGGCGGTAAGACGAAAGCCCGTCCGTTTTGATTTCCTCGGGATGGGTGGCCGACCTTTCCCTCGCCAAGCTCAAGGTCGTTGTAGCGGCCCGCAGATTGCGGTCAGGGGACAAGTACGCCGCCAGCACAAAGCGGGTGTCGCTGTCCATAACATTGAACAGCCACAGCTTTTCGCCGCCGACATTGACCACCATTTCATCCGCCACCCAAGTGGGGCCGGTGTTGACTTTCATCGGCCGCAGGATTTCATCCGCTTGGCCGGTCAATTCCCTCACCCAGCGATAGACCGTGGCGGCGTCAGTTTTCCGGTCGAAATAGGTTTCCATATTGCCGGCTACCTTGCGATAGGAAAGGCCGTCAAAATACATATCGACGGCCGCCCCCTTTTCGTGGGGCGTGGCGTGGGGCCGTTTGCCCTCTGGCTTGACCGGCCGGCCGGCAGCGTCATGGAGAACTAACCGCGCCCCGCCGCCAACGCGGCAGGTATCGCAGCGTTCTCCCGTCCGCCGCTTACAATGTGGGCTTGTGCATTTGTGTCCCATAGCGAACTATGATACACTACCCCCCAGCAAAATGCAACAGAACCCTTACGCGGGAATGACGGTAGCGTCGGGCGGGAAACGGATAAATTCCTTCGGGAAATTGCCCCGCAAAAGCATTGACATACCCCGCAACAGCCTATACAATCCCACCAGCCAAAGCCCCCTAACCTCAGCCGGGAGGAAATTGCCATGTCCCTCCGCAAAATCGTAGCCGCCCTCGCCCTATTCCTTTTAATGAACGCAATAGGGGGGGGGGGCAACCGCGTCTCAAGCCCGGTCGATCCCCTGGGACTGCTCCGACTGGCAAGTCTTTGCCCATTCCGACCGGACTACGTCCATCCTCGAATCCCTGGCCGAAAACCGGGGCAAAACCCTCTACTGCGGCATCGACCAGTCCGACACTTTCAGCAAGGCGGAAACCTGGGCCGCCGGCAAAGACCGCAACGAGCGGGATGACACCATCTATTCCGGGGAACGCGGCATTTTCCGCGGCTTTATCGCCGCCCAGGAGGGATGGCTGACCGACGGAGAATCCGGCATTACCGGCGTCAGCATCGACCGCATCTTTGAGTTTCCCAAAGAGGAACGGCGGCGGGTTACGCGGATCAAACGGCTCAAGGTGCCGGAATCCGCCGAGCGCATTGTATCGTCCCCCTTGGGACCCTTAAATACCCACGCCGTGGGTGAAAACGCGGCCCGGCTGGCTATGCGGCTAGCGTATTGGAACGCGGCCAATCGGGAGGCCCCGGCCCGGGCCGATGCCGGATTTGCCGAATACTGGAACGGAAAGGCCGCCGCGGCCGCGGTGGCTTACTGCAAATCTCGCGGCTACAGCCGCGCCGTCCGGATTGCCCCCGGCGCGCTCCCCCAGGACTTTGTGCAGGTTGTCAGCAACACCCAGGTCAACGCGGGTTGGGGCTATGCCGAGTTCACTATCAACGGCCCTACCTCCCACACCGGGCGGGCTTACCAGTATGCGCTTTGGAGCGCCACCTGCGAAAAGAAAGTGCGCCGTACCCGGCGGTAGGGGGCGCGTAACGGGCAGGGGTAAGGCGGCGGCTTTCTAACCCGCCGCCCCGGCCCGCCGCGGCCGCCGCACCAGCAATAGCACCCCGGCGGTTATTATTGCCAATCCCGCATAGCCGGCAAAGGCGCCGGTGTAGGCGCCGGCTAACTGGAAAATCAATCCCGAGGCTACTGCGCCGATGGCTTGCCCCAAGGAAGTAAAGGGCTCGGTAACGCCGCGGATGCGGCCCAAAGACTGCCGTCCGAAAAAGTTGGCATAGGCTACCGGCGGCACTACCAATATCCCGGCCACCGCGATCCCGAACAGCAGCGCCGCCAAGTACGCCGGCCCGGCCGTGGTGACCACGGCGAACATTCCTGCCGCCAAAGCCATCACCAGGGCTACGGCGGCATAGGTATAGCCCACCGGCAGCTTTTCCACGACCCGTCCCCACAGCAGGCTGCCCAAGCCGGTGCCAATAGCGTTGGCGACGATGCTGCCTTGCGCCACGGTCAGGCTGATGCCTTTGGAATAGAGCAGGTCGGCTTGATAAACATTAGTGCCGGATTGGAGCAGGAACAAAAAACCGGTGCCAATCGACAGGATCCACAAAGCCGGCGTCCGCAGGGCGGCGCGGGTATCCCACTGGGGTTCCGGGTCGATGGCGGCCGCTATCCCGTTGCCGCCGCCGTTACTGACGCCGCCATCTGACGCCGCCGCTCCGGCATCATCCGCCGCGGCGGCCGGCGGATCGCCATCCGGGAGCAGGCCCACATCCTCCGGCTGCTGGGCAATCAGCAGGGCGGCCGGGGCCAGGGCAATGGCATACACCAGCAATCCCATTACCAGCCACGCCGTTTCCCAGCCATAGGCGGCGCTGACCCCAGTCGCTACCAGGGGGAAAGCCGCCATCCCGCCGGAGTGGGATAGGAACAGCAGCCCGGTAGCCCGGCCCCGCTGGCGGATAAACCAGCGTCCCACCAGGGTAGCCGCGCCCACATTCAGCGGACTGCTGAACATTATCCGCCCCACGGCCATCGCCGCATAAAACAGGGCGATATGCGCCGACAGCCAGGCCAGGGCCATCGTGGACAAGCCGATAATCAGCAGGGATCCGACCAGTACCGGCCGCGCTCCGTAGCGGTCGATGGCCCAACCGGTGGGCGGCGATGCGCCGGTCGCCAGCAGGCCGCCCAGGGCCGCCGCGCCGCCAATCAAGGCCCGGCTCCAGCCGGTATCGGCGGCAATCAGGGGGACAAAGACGGCAAAGGTCAGGCTGCCGGCGGCGTTGCGGACAAACATACTGCTGCCGGCCGTCCCCAGGATAACCCAGCCATAGTAAAAGGGCAGCCGCCGCGCCAGATAGTGAATCAGCAGATGCATCCGTCCGCCCGGCCGCCGGGCCGCCTTTAATCGGGAAAGGGGGCCGCCTTTAATCGGGAAGAGGCCGCCTTTTATCGGTAGTGGGCCGCCTTTAATCGGTAGTGGGCCGCCTTTAATCGGTAGTGGGACCACTGCCGCCCATTATAAGGCATAAGCGGGGGGCGTCAATCGGGGAGGCTACCGCTATGCCCTTGCCCGCAATTCCGGCCGCCACCCCTGTTCTGTTGCGGGGTATCCGTCCTTCAACAAGTTCAGGATGAACGGATACCCCACACCAGAACGGAAATTCCCGCCGCCGCCCCCCTTGCCCTAGCCGCCGGAGGGCGCTATACTGAAATTTATGTTTTACCTTGCCTCGCCGGACGGCCAACAGCAGCTCTTGGCTTATCTCAAAGCCTGGGTCAAATGGACTACCCTCCTGCCGGCGCTGATGCCGTTGGGGGCAATGGTATTCCTGGCTTTTCTGGCCGCCTTGCTGAGCGTTCCGGCCGGGGAAGCCGCGGACATCATCCTGAAGGGCCTGGTCGAGTCTTATATCAGCCTGGCCGTGCCGGTGACCCAGTTCTGGATTGCCGCCTATCTGCTGGCGGCCCTGTTCTTTGTAACCGGCTGGGAATCGGCCCGGCCGGCCTCCTGGCGGTTGCCGCTGCTGTTCCTGTTGCCCTGGTACCGGCGGCTGCGGCGGATACTGCCGGCCGTCAACCCGGTTTGCGCCCGATCCCCGGCTAACCTTCCTGCGGTTGACCGCAGCCGATTTTTCCCGCTTGGCCCGCCCGGGCTGACGCCGCCGGCCTTGTGCGCCGGCAATATCCCCCTGCGGGAATAACCCGCGAACTTTCCAACAATTCCTCTTTTGCCCCGGCGCCTTATTGCGGCCGGGCAATGGGGGCAGGGCTTTGCCGCCTTGCCCCTCCCATCCCTTTGACTTGGAGAGTTCGCGATGAAAATCTTGACCCTTGTCTTGTCCCTGGGTCTGCTGCTGGCGGCGTTGGCCTGCGCCGCGCCGGTGCCGACCCCGATTCCCACGGCCACGCCCATTCCCACGGCCACGCCGAACATCCCGGCCACGGTTACGGCCCGGCTGGCCGCCCTTCCCACGGCCACCCCCTACCCGACCTTGACGCCCTGGCCCACCGCCACGCCGCGGCCGACCCTGACCCCCTATCCCACGCCCACCGCCGTACCTACGGCCACGCCTTATCCCACCAGCACGCCGTACCCCACGCCCACGGCCTTGCCCACCTACACGCCCTATCCCACGGCGACGCCGGACATCCGGTACCAAGTCGTTACGCCAACGCCGGAGCCGACGCCCGGACCTTTGGCTGACTGGGTAACGCACAGTTCCTACGATGTGTCCATTTCTATGCCGCTCGGATTTATCCCGGGCTATAGCAATATGGACACTGACGGTTATTTCACTCTGGAGTACGAAGCTACTGGTCAAGTAGCAGGCGCCGCGGTGGTAGGGTTGCCTTACGATAGTACCTCTCGCCTTGACCTGTACGGCACGGCAGATTGGATGCTGGAATACATCTCCCAGAACTACACCGCCGGTGAGGTACTGTCGTTCCAAAAGATAAACACCAACGCCCTCCTTGCGTTGTACCGGGTGTACCACAACACTGGCCGATATTGCAACGGGACTTACAAAGTCCTGTTCACGCAGGTAGATGGGGGTTATACCTACGCCGCGTATGTATTTTGGTGTGACCACGTCCGTTGGAAGTACGGCGAGGACTTTGCCGACCGGGTGCTGAATTCCTTTACCTATTAGGGAAAGCGGTAGTCCCTATCCCTAGTTCACCAGGGTAAGGGCAGCCGCTTGCGGCTGCCCTTACCCCAAGCATATCCTATACTTGGTTGAGGAGGAAAATATGCCCAACGCCGAACACCAAGCTCAACCTCCGGTAACCCCGCACATCTCCTACTCTTGGGAGGATGATACCCTTTGGGTCGGCAACCGGAGGCCGGCGCCGGGCGGGATCGACCTTTCCCTGCGTTGCATCGTCTTTTTCGATCCCGGTTGCGTCAACGCCAACGCCTTTACCTTTGACGAGGCCGGGGAAATCCTGTTGCCCATCCTGCGGGGGGAAGTAACCGGCCCGGTGCAGTACGAAGGCGCAGACGAAAACGCCACCATCACCTACTTCCCGGAAAGGGACACCTTGCGGATAAGGAACGGACTTCCCGAGCGGGTTCGCAAGGATATTTTCGCAGGGTGCGGCGTGTTTCTCGAAAGAGATAAAGGACTGGTCGCCGCCATCGTCCTGGAACGGGCCGCGGAACTGCTTATCCCGGTTTTGACCGCCGAGCCGGAGTAGTAGGATTAGGCCGGATTTCAACAAGGAGGCAACTATGCCCAGCACTGAACACCAACCTCCGGTAACCCCGGACATCTGCTACACTTGGGAGGATGACACCCTTTGGGTCGGAAACGGGGGGCCGGTACCCAATGGGATGGACCTTTCTCTGCGGTGTCTGGTATTTTTCGACTCTCGGTGCGAAAGCGCCAATACTTTCACCTTTGACGAGGCCAAGGAGATCCTGCTGCCTGTTCTGACGGGCGAAGTAACCGGGGAAGTCCGCTACGAGGGACAGGACGAGGATGCGGCTATGACCTACGACCCGGAATCCGATACCCTGCGCCTGTGGAACGGCCGCCTGGATGGGGAGCGCAAGGAAATTTTCCCCGGTTGCAGTGTATTCCTCGAGGACGAACGGGGGGTAGTTTCCAGCCTGACCCTGGAACGGGCCGCCGAACTGCTTATCCCGGTCTTGACTGCTGAACCGGAGGTTGCGGATGCCCCGGCAGCCGATGGCCGGCAATAGACCTGAGGCGGTTTCCGTCCGCCGCCTATTCGGCCAGGGTGGAGCGCATATCGCTGCGCGGCCGGCGGCGGCGGGCAATGTTCAGGCGTACCTGGGCCCGGCGCATCGCCGCCGTGGCCCGTTCCAATTCCAAATCGCCGGCCCGGTTCTGCAAGCGTTCCTGGGCCCGGGCCATGGCCGCCTGGGCCCGTTCCTCGTTGATTTCCTGGGAATACTCGCAGGCCGCCGCCAGGATGGTTACTTTGCTGCCCATCACTTCCATAAAGCCGCCGGTAACGGCCAGATAGGCGGGCGCGCCGTCCTTGCGGAACATAATTTCCCCCGGCTGCAAGGCGGTCATCAGGGGGGCGTGGCGCGGCAGGATGCCCAGCTGCCCCCCGACGCCGGGGGCGACGACGCTGTCCACCTCGTCGGCATAAACTTCCCGCTCGGCGGTGATAATTTCCAGTCGCATGGGCATAGCTAGTTGCTCCTTGCCGGGGGCCAATATGTTGGAAAGCCGCCGTCAACCGGCCAGTTCATCCTTCAACAAGTTCAGGATGAGCGGAAAAACAACCGGGAGCCGGCGGAAAGACAACCGGGGTCGATCGGAAAAATGACCGGGGTGATCGGAAAATTGCCGGAAGGCAAAGGCCGCCCTACGCCCCCGCCATCTGTTCCGCCCGTTCGATGGCCTCGTCAATAGTTCCGACCATATAGAAAGCCTGTTCCGGCAGGTCGTCGTGCTGGCCGGCCAGAATTTCGGTAAAGCCGCGCACCGTTTCCCGCAACGGCACATACTTGCCGGACTGATTGGTGAACGCCTCGGCTACAAAGAAGGGCTGAGTCAAGAACCGCTGGATTTTGCGGGCGCGGAACACCGTTTGCCGATCCTCCTCGGACAATTCCTCAATGCCCAGGATGGCGATGATGTCCTGCAAATCCCGATAGCGCTGCAATACCTGCTGCACCCCCCGGGCCGCCTGGTAATGTTCATCGCCCACAATCCGCGGCTCCAAAATGCGGGCAAAGGAGGCCAACGGATCCACCGCCGGGTACAAACCCTGAGCCGCCAGGGAGCGCTCCAACGACACCACCGCATCCAGATGCCCGAAAGTGGTTACAATCCCCGGATCGGTGTAGTCGTCGGCCGGCACATAGATGGCCTGGAACGAAGTAATGGAGCCGGATTTGGTCGAGGTAATCCGCTCTTGCAGGGCGCCCATTTCGGTGCTGAGGGTCGGCTGATAGCCCACCGCCGAGGGCATCCGCCCCAGCAGCGCCGACACTTCCATCCCGGCCAGAATGTAGCGGTAAATGTTGTCAATGAACAGCAGCACATCCTGATGCTGCTCCTCCCGGAAGTATTCGGCCATAGTCAGCCCGGTCAAGCCGATGCGGGCGCGGACGCCGGGGGTTTCGTTCATCTGCCCGAACACCAGCACCGTGCTGTCCAGCACGCCGGAATCCTGCATTTCATGCCACAGGTCATTGCCCTCCCGGGAGCGTTCCCCCACGCCGGCAAAGACCGATACCCCCTGGTGGACGGCGCCGATGTTGCGGATAAGTTCCTGAATGATGACCGTTTTGCCCACGCCGGCCCCGCCGTAAGCGCCCACCTTGCCGCCCTTGGGAAAGGGGGTAATCAGGTCAAAAACCTTGATGCCGGTTTCCAGAATTTCAATATCCGGGCTCTGGTCGTCAAAGGCCGGGGCGTCCCGGTGGATGGGCCAGCGCTGGCCGGCTTCGACCGCCCCCAGGTTGTCCAGGGGGGATCCGGTGACATCAAAGAGGCGGCCCAAGGTTTCCGGGCCGACCGGCACCGACACTTTCTGGCCGGTGTCGGTAACAGCCGTCCCCCGGGCCAAGCCGTCGGTGGAGCCCAGGGCCAGGCAGCGGGCCCAGTTGTTGCCGATGTGCTGCTGCACTTCCAGAGCCAGCCGTTCCCCGTTGTTGTCCAACTCCAAAGCGTCGAACAGATTGGGCAGCTGCTCCGGCGGAAACTCCACATCCACCACGGTGCCGATTACCTGCACGATTTGTCCGGCCATATCCTTTCCGACCTCCCTGCGGCCTTGTCCCGGTCTGGTTGACCTTGTCCTGGTTTGGTTGAATGGGGCGGGCTATTGCGGCCGCCGCCCCGTTGTCCGTCTTATTTCCTTGGCCCGGATACGGGCATTGCCTACCCCTCTAGCGCGATTTGCCCGCCCACCAAGTCCAGCAGTTCGTTGGTGATGCTGTCCTGGCGCAGTTTATTCATTACCAGGGTCAAATCCTCGGCCAGAGACTTGGCGTTGTCGGTAGCGTTCCGCATCGCCACCATCCGGGCCGACTGCTCGCTGGCAATGGATTCCAGCAAGGCGTGATAAACTTCCATATCCACGAATTGCGGCAGCAGTTCCCCCAGCACCGTCAAAGCATCCGGCTCGTAGATGTAGCCGGAACGGGCCGCGCCGGACAACGCGCCGGGTTCTACCGGCAGCAGCTTTTCCACCACCGGCCGCTGCACCACGGTGGAGACGAACCGGGTATAGCCCAGATAAACCGCGTCCATTTCCCCGGCGGTGAACTGGTCGATAATCATCCGGGAAAGGGGCAGGGTATCCTCCACCACCGGCCGGTCGCCCAAGTCGGTAAAGACCGCCAGCAGATCCTGCCCGTAGCGGGCCATAAAATCCCGCCCCTTGCGCCCCAGGGCAATGCTCCGCACCGGGGCTTGCTGCTCCAGGATGAACTGCGCCGCCTGCCGGTTGATGGCCGCGTGCATCCCCCGGCCAGCCCCCGGTCGGGAGTGATGACCAGCAGCCCCACCCGATTGACCGGCCGTACCGCCAGCAGGGGATGCAAAGCCCCCTCCTCCTGCGGCTGGGCCGCCAGGTGGGCGATGACTTCCTGAATCTTTTGGGCGTAGGGCCGGCCTTGCACCGTGGCATTCTGCGCCCGCCGCATTTTCGAGGCGGCAATCAGCGACATGGCATTCGTCACCTTGCCGGTGTTTTCCACGCTGCGGATCCGCCGCCGGATGTCCCTTACACTTGGCATTCCTGCTTTTCCCGGTTCAGTTTTGGTTTAGCCCCAGGGCAATTGCCTATCCTTGACAATCCCCTTGCCGTCTTTCCCGCCCGCCCTACCGTCCTTCCCGTCCATTCTACCGTCATTCCCGCGTAAGCGGGAATCTAGGACGGTACTGCCTTATGCCGCCGCCGTCTTGACAACCCTCTTCCCATCTTTCCCGCCCGCCCTTACTGTCCTTCCCGTCCATTCTACCGTCATTCCCGCGTAAGCGGGAATCCAGGACGGTACTGCCTTATACCGCCGCAATCCTGTCCATCACCGCCGGATTCCCGCTTACGCGGGAATGACGACAGGGCGGGCAGGAATGACGGTTTCTATGTGCAATTGTCCTCCGGTTTCTATAGGCCGATGGCCCCCTAGGTCAGCCGAAAGTGGCCTTGAAATTGTTGATGGCCGCCGTCAATTGCGCGGACACTTCCTCCTCCAGCCGGCCGCTGGCGGCGATGCTCTGGCCGATGTCCGGGTGGGTCGTTTCCAGATAGCTCAACAGCTCCCGCTCAAAGGCGTTCACCCGTTCCAGCGGCACTTCGTCGGTCAAGCCGGCGTTCACCGCAAAGAGGATCATCACTTCCTGC
The DNA here is from genome assembly GCA_965203435.1 of Dehalococcoidia bacterium. Classification (GTDB taxonomy): domain Bacteria; phylum Chloroflexota; class Dehalococcoidia; order Lucifugimonadales; family UBA3495; genus CBDBCU01. The sequence continues at coordinate 80,449 of CBDBCU010000008.1, forward strand.
TCCAACCGCAGCGGCTGGTACTGCGGCTGTTTCAGCACTTCGGTGGACAGCTGCCCCCGGGCCAACTGCGCCCGGGTGGCGGCGTCCAAATCGGAAGTGCCGAATTGGGCAAAACTTGCCAATTCCCGATACTGGGCCAAGTCCAGCCGCAGGCGGCCGGCGACCTGGCGGATGGCCCGGGTTTGCGCCGAGCCGCCGACCCGGGACACCGACAAGCCCACATTCACCGCCGGCCGGACGCCGATATTGAACAATTCCGGCTCCAGGTAAATCTGCCCGTCGGTGATGGAAATTACATTAGTGGGAATGTAGGCGGACACATCCCCGGCCTGAGTTTCAATGATGGGCAGGGCGGTAATGGAGCCGCCGCCGTGTTCCGCATCCAGCCGGGCCGCCCGTTCCAGCAATCGGCTGTGCAGATAGAAAACATCCCCCGGATAAGCCTCCCGGCCGGCCGGCCGGCGCAGCAGCAGGGACATCTGGCGGTAAGCCCAGGCGTGCTTGGTCAAGTCATCATAAACCACCAGCACATCCCGGCCCTGGGCCATAAACTCCTCGGCCATCGCGCAGCCGGCATAGGGGGCGATGAATTGCAGCGGCGCGGAATCGGCGGCCCCGGCATTGACCACGATGGTATGGGCCATCGCGTCATTTTCCTCAAGGATGCCGACAACCTGCGCCACTTTGCCCTGTTTCTGCCCGATGGCTACATAGACGCAAATCAGGTCGCCGCCGCGCTGATTGATGATGGTATCCAGAGCAATGGCCGTTTTGCCGGTGGAACGGTCGCCGATAATCAGTTCCCGCTGCCCCCGGCCAATGGGAATCATAGCATCGATAGCCTTGATTCCGGTCTGCACCGGCGTATCTACCGACTGGCGTACCACCACATTGGGGGCGGTCTGCTCTACCGGGCGGGTGGCGGCGGTATTGAGCGGCCCCCGGCCGTCCAGCGGCCGGCCCATCGGATCCACGACCCGGCCAATCAGAGCGTCCCCTACCGGCACCTCGATAATCTGGCCGGTGGAGCGTACCTGATGACCCTCTTTGACGGCGGTGGCATCGCCCAGGATGGCCGCGCCCACCAGATCCGACTCCAGGTTCAGGGCCAGCCCCAGGATGTTGCTGCCGAAGTCCAGCAGTTCGTTGGAGCGGACGCCTTGCAGGCCCTGGATGCTGGCAATGCCGTCGCCGACCTGCACCACGGTGCCTACATCCACCAGGCTCAAGTCGCCGCCAAACTCCTCAATCTGGCGCCGGATTAGCGAAACGATTTCCTGACCCCTGATTGCCATGGGGCATTCTCCTTAAAGGTTTTAGGGCGTATCCAGTCTAATGGTTGCCGCCCCAGTATAGTCTAGTCCCCTTGCCGTCTTTCCATCCCGCCCGTCTGCGCCCCGGCCATCCCCACCGTTGTTACCGTCATTCCCGCCGTTGTTACCGTCATTCCCGCCGTTGTTACCGTCATTCCCGCGTAAGCGGGAATCCCGGACGGTACTGCGTCAGACCAGCCCGCTGCCGGCCGGGATTTTTCGGGATTCCCGCTTACGCGGGAATGACGGTAGCGGCGCCGTCAGACTAGCCCGCTGCCGGCCGGGGTTTTCGGGATTCCCGCTTACGCGGGAATGACGGTAGGGTGGGAATGACGGTAGCGGCCGCCGTCAATCTACCCCGCCGTTTCCGTCCGCAGTTGTTTCCGCAGACCCTCCAGTTTGGCCCGGGAACTGCCGTCCAGCAGCCGATCGCCAATCTGAATGATGATGCCGCCCAGGAGGGACGGGTCGACCCGGGCGGTCAAGGCCACTTCCTTGCGGATTAGGCCGGCGACGAACTGCCGCACCTGCTCGGCCTCGGCCGATTCCAGTTCCACCGCCGTGGTCACGGCTACCGGCTGGCGGCCGAGGCGGGCGTCGAGCAGGCGGCGATAGCCGGTTGCCACTTCCCCAATGCTGTCCACGGCGTTGCGGCTAATCAGCAGCGCGCCCAGATTCCGCACCAGGGGGTCGACTTCCGGCAAGACCGCGTCCAGGGCGGCGATTTTCCGGGCCAAGGGTACCTCGGCGTGTTTCAGGAAAGGGTTGAATTCCCCATCCAACAGCGCCGCCGCCATAAAGTCCAGTTCCGCCGCCCACGGTTCCGCCCGATCCCGCGCCACCGCCAACTCAAAGAGGGCTTGGGCGTAGCGGCTGCCGGCTACCGGTTTTGCCATCGCTGCCTACCCCCGCCGCTGGCTTTCGCCTTCCGCCAGAACCTGGGCAATCAGTTCCGCATGGGCTTGCCGATCCAGGGAACGCCCGATAACCCGCTCGGCGGCGGCGATGGCCAGGTCGCCGAAACTGGCCCGCACTTCCGCCAAAGCGGCCTCCCGTTCCCGTTCAATGTCGGCCCGGGCCCGCTCGGCAAAGGCTTCCGCCTCCTGCCGGGCCCGTTCCATTTCCCCCTCCCGGTACCGCTGCGCCGCTTCCCGGGCCTGGTCCAGCAACCGCTGACCCTCGCGCCGGGCCTCGTTCAGCTGCTCCTCCGAGGCCGCCTGGGAAGTGGCGGCCTCCTCCCGGGCCCGGTCGGCCGCGGACAAGCCCTCCTGGATCCGGGCCGTCCGCTGATCCATCACCGCCATCAGGGGCTTGTAGGCGAACTGGTAGAGGATGCCCAGCAGGATTACGAAGGTAATCAGGTAGGCAATCAGCAGGGGCAGGTTGATTCCCAGATCTACCATAGCCCTAGACCACGAACAGCAGGATTACGGCGACGATAAGGGAGTAAATCCCCAGAGCCTCGGCGAAGGCAATCGCCAGGATCATATTGGTGGTGATGGAACCGGCGGCTTCCGGATTGCGCCCGATGGCGCCCATAGCCCCGGCGCCCAGGATGCCGATGCCGATGCCCGGCCCGATGACGCCAATCGCGATGGCCAGGCCGGCCCCCAGGAACTTGGCCGCTTGCGGCTCAAGCTGCAAGAGAAGGGGTAGTAGCTCCAGTGCTGCCATTTCTCCGAGTCCTCCCTTATGTGTTGGGTTTTAGGTATCCGGGTCTAATCCCGGATCGTTTAACCGCCGGAGTTTAACCGGTTCAGGATGGGCAGGTTCGTAGGCCCGCCCTAATGTTCCTCGTGATGCACCGCCAGGGACAGGAATACCAGGGTCAGCCCGGCAAAGATTACCGCCTGAATCAGCCCCACCAGCAACTCCAAGCCGAATACGAATACATTGGCGACGAACGGCACCAGGAAAGTTATCATCACCACCAGGATTTCCCCGGCGGTCATATTGCCGAACAGGCGGAAAGTAAAGCTGACAATCCTCACCAGTTCGCTGATGAACTCCAGGATGCCCACAAAGGCGTCAATCAGGCCGCTGGGCCGCAGCCGCAGCAGATTGCCAAAGGCAAAGAACTTCTTGAAATAGCCCAGGCCCAATACCCGAATGCCCCAATACTCCACAAAGACAAAGGATACCAGAGCCAGGGCCAAAGGCATATTGATGTCGGTGCCGGCCGGCCGAATCAGATGGGCTTTCAGCTGAAAGTCCCAAAGGCCGCCACTGCCAAAGCCGACCGCCTGATACAGCGGCACCAGAAAGAGGGCAATCCAGGCGTTGAACAGCACAAAGAAAAAGATGGTGGCGACGACCGGAAACGCTTTGCGGGCCATTTCCGGCCCCAGAACGCTGGCGGCAAAGTTCAGCACCCCCTCAAAAATGCTTTCCACCAGGGCTTGAAAGCGGCCCGGCGTCATCGCCCGCCGCCGCGCCCCCAAGACGAAAAACAGGATGATAAAGAGGCTGGCGACCCAAGCGGAAAGGAGGGTATTGGTAATGGCGAATTGGGTAAGGCCCAGGGGAGTAAAGTGATGTTCCGCGTCACTATGGTCGTCGGCCGCCGCATCCGCCGGATGTTCGGTATCCGCCGCGGCGGTGGGGGGATGGTCGGCGGCGGGTTTTTCCGTTGCCGGGTAATGGGTATCCGCATACCCCAGGCTGCTTTTCACGGCGGAAAAGGGAAAGACCGGCTGCGGCGGGAGATGAATCTCCGGCTGCGCCAGGAAGGGCCGTTCCAGCCCGAACATAGTGGAGCCAATGGCCCCCACTACGAACCCGGCAATTAGCAAGGCCGCCAGGATCGTTACCCCCAGCAGCATAAACCTTTTGGCCCCAGCACCCGACGGCACTACTTGTCGCTCCCTTTGTCGGCCGGCTCCTCCGGGCGGTTTTTCCCGTAGAGCACCGGCAGAATCATCTTGTAAACGCCCCAAAAGGCGGCCACGCTGCCCAGAATCACCCCGACCAGCAACAGCCAAGGGGCCGTTCCGGCCACGGCATCCAGGGCGATACCGATTAGAACCCCGGCCACGATGCACAGGGCCACATACCAGCCCAATCCGGTCAGGCGCAGGGCCACAACCCACCAAACCATCCCGCTCACCGCCTAGCGCAAGGCATAATATCACCGCCTTTCGGAATTGTCAAATCGGTTTTTGAGGGAATTTCCGAAGTTGCGGATCCCCCTACCTTCCTGCCCACCGCCGGGGGAAACGGATTCAAACATGGATAGACCGGATAGACAGGATTCTTGTATCGGATTAGAACGGTAATGGCCGCCCCGCAACCGTCCTTCCCGCGTAAGCGGGAATCCCGACGGTATTGCCAAAGACCGGCACACTACCCGTCAGGCACTTCTGGATTCCCGCTTACGCGGGAATGACGGTCGGGGGGGCCGCCAGTACCGTATCTAATCAGATACAAGAATCCTGTCTATCCGGTCTATCCATGTTTGAATCCGTCCCCCACCCCTAGCCAATTCCCGGCCGGTTGGTTACAATTGTCCGGCAACCTGAAAACCGGAGGGCGGCGTTATGCTGGACAAGCCGAAAGTTTTCGTTACCCGCCGGATTACTCCGGAAGCCCTGGATTTGATTGCCGCCGTCGCCGTTATGGAAGTGTGGCCGGAGGAGGCGCCGCCCTCCCCGGCGATCCTGCGGGAAAAGGCCGCCACGGTGGACGGCTTGCTGACCAACATTATGGATCAGGTGGACGCCCCGCTGCTGGCGGCCGCCCCCAACCTGAAAGTCCTGAGCCAGGTTTCCGTGGGGCTGGATAATGTGGATGTGGCGGCGGCGACCCGGCGCGGGCTGCCGGTGGGCTACACGCCGGGCGTGCTGGCTAAAGCCACCGCCGACTTGGCCTTTGCCCTGCTGCTGGCCGCCGCCCGGCGCATCGGCGAAAGCGAGCGCTGGGTGCGGGCCGGCCACTGGACGCTGGCCTTTCATCCCCTGCGCTGGCTGGGCGTGGATGTCCACGGCAGCGCTCTGGGCATTATCGGCCTGGGGCAGATTGGCTTGGAAATGGCAAAGCGGGGGCAGGGTTTTGATATGCAAATCCTCTATCATTCCCGCACCCGCCGCCGGGATCTGGAAACCCAATACGGCTTGACCTGGGCGGAACTGCCGGATTTGCTGGCCCAAGCCGACTTTGTATCCCTGCATCTGCCCTTGACCCCGCAAACCCGCCACTATATCGGCGCGGCGGAACTGGCGCTGATGAAACCTACCGCCGTGCTGGTCAACGCCGCCCGGGGGCCGGTAGTGGATTCCGCCGCCCTGTATGCGGCCCTGAAAGGGGGCCATATCTACGCCGCCGGGTTGGATGTTACCGAACCGGAACCCTTGCCGGCCGATGACCCGCTGCTGACTCTGGAAAATGTGGTTATCGCCCCCCATATCGGCAGCGCCTCCACCGCCGCCCGGGGGGCGATGTGCCGCCTGGCCGCCCGCAACCTGATCGCCGGCCTGGAGGGCCGCCCCATGGAACAATGCGCCAACCCGGAAGTGTATGGGAATTAACCGGAATTAACATGGATAGACAGGATAAACAGGATTTTTGTGTCTGCTGAGGACGGTTATTGACGGTCAGTACCGTTCTAATCAGATATAAAAATCCTGCCTATCCTGTCTATCCATGTTAATCAAAAGGGGATTGAGAATGCGGAAACGGAACATCCTGATAATTGCCGGCGTCATCATCCTGATACCGGTGCTGGCCGGGGCGTGGTGGCTGCTGTCGCCGCTGTTCATGAGTCAAGAGGTGGACGAGGCGTTTCCCTTGGCGGCCATGGCGGTAGTCCCGCCGGAGATGACTATGGCTCAGGCCGAGGCGGAAATGCGGGATGCGGCCGCTGCGGATATGCCGGAAATGGCGGAGCCGATGCCGCCGGCCGGGCCGGTTGCCGTTGCCGCCGGCAATTTCCGGGACGCCGATTCCTTTCATCGGGGGCAAGGCACGGCCACTATTTACCGCCAGGCCGACGACACTTATCTGCTGCGCTTTGAGGATTTTCGCGTTACCAACGGGCCGGATTTGCGGGTGCTGTTGGCGGCGGCGGCCAATCCGCAAAGCCGGGGGGAGCTGCAAGAGGGCGGCTATGTGGAACTGGCCCCCCTCAAGGGCAACATCGGCAGCCAGAACTATCCCATACCCGAGGGTGTTGACCCGGTGGCGGAGGGCGGCAGCGTCATCATCTACTGCCGGCCCTTTCAGGTAATTTTCAGCGTAGCGCCCTTGCAACCGGCCGGGTAGGGGGAATACGGGAAATAAAAGCTCCCAAATCGGCATCGTCAAACATCCGGGCATAACCGCCATCCCGGCGGCCGGGTTTTCCCGCATCTATTCTGACCATAGATCGCACCCCAAAAACTGGCGGCCGGCCTGCTGCGCCGCCGTCATTACCGAATAGCTGCCGGCGGCCGGGTCTAATACTACATCCCCCGGATCCGTTACCGCAGCGATCAGCGCCGCTTGCAGGTTGACCGGCTTGGCGTGCGTCCCGGCTTTTTGCGGGACCGATTCGGTCCAGACATCCGGGATGTCGTGGCTTTGCCAGACGCCCTTGGCCCGCTTGGGTCGTTTCTGGACAATCAGCAGATATTCGGATACCCGGCGGGTGCGATAGCCCATCCCCATCCGGCCCTTGTCCCAAGTTACCAGGTCGACGATTTCCAGAGTCAGCCCCTCCTGTTCCAGCCAGGGGCGGACGCCTTGACAGAGGTGAAACTTGTCCATCCACAGGAACAGATGGCCGGAGGGTATCAAGGCCCGGGCAATGCCCTCTATAAAGGCGGCGATGGTATCCTCCGGCATCTGCGGCAAGCCGCTGCGCCGCTGCCCCCGGCTAACCCCCTCGTTGCCGTACTGCATTTTGTCCAGGATGCCCCGGTACTGGGGATCGAAAATGCACAAGGGGATCGAATCCGCCGCCAATTCCGCCAGCAGCTGCAAGCCGTCATAGCGGTTCGGCTGATTCAAGGGCAGCGGCCAAGCGGCCGGCGGCGGGGCCGGCGACGGGTCGCGGGTGGTGGCATAAACTGTGGGCATTGGTTAGTCCTTGCTGTTGCCGGATTCCCGCTTACGCGGGAATGACGGTAGGGATGGGCGGCATTTCCGGGTTGCCCCTGGCGTGGGAATGGCGGTTTCTATAGGCGATATAGTCTTGGCGGCGGATTTGATGGCTGGCGGAGAGAGAGGGATTCGAACCCTCGAGAGGCGGTTAGCCCCTACACGATTTCCAGTCGTGCCCGTTCGTCCACTCCGGCACCTCTCCGCAGTAAAGGGGGACAAAATCCATTATATCCGGTCGGAATCGCTTTTGTCAAAGGCCGGCGGCGGTTTTTTGACGAATTGCCGCCATCCGCCCCTTTACTCCCCGGGATCCACCGGCGGCAGGGCGGCCATTTCCTCCTCGGTAAGCTCCGGGCCAAAGGCCACTTTCGGGTGCAGCGGCATCGTCAAGACGCGCAAAAGCCGTTCCCGGTCGGCCCGTTAGCGGCGGGTCAAGTGAGCCGGGCGGGGCGGTTCGCTCTGCCGCCGCAGCTGCCCGAGGTCCCGGCAGTAGGTTACGGCCGCCGCCAGCAAAGGCCGCACGTCGCTGTCGAACATCTGATGCTCGTAATAGTTGGTATGCAGGTGGTCGATGGCGGCGAAAGTCACCGCCAGGTCCGGCCGGTTCCACTCCATGGACAAGCAAGTGGAAACGGCCCGCAGATGGTTGTGAAAGCGGTGATTCCAGCCGCGCTGCTGGGCTACGGCTTTCAGGGCGGTTGCGATGGCGCCCCAAATCTTTTCCACGGCTTGGGCCAAGTCGCCCTGATCCAATTCCTCCCGGGCCAGGGTCAGCCGCAGTTGGCTGATTTGTTCGTACCGGGCCGGCGAGGAGGGCCGCAACTGCTGAATTTCGGCGGTAGTGGTGGTCATTTTCTTTCTCCTGAATTGCCCGGCTAAAACTGCACCGGGTAGATAACCTGAATTACCCGCCCGTCGCGCAAAGCGGTAAAGTAGCCGTGGGCGCCGCCGGGGTTTTGCAGCCAGCGGCGGACGAAATAGGCGCACATATTAGCCAGCTGAGTGCAGACCGATTCCCCGGCGGGAGTGTAGCAGAAGTTTTCCAGCACCGCCGGCGTAGGGATTTCCACTTCCGAATGGAGAAACTGCCGCATATACTCCGGCTTGGTGGAGCGCCCGCTTTCCGCCACCACCAGGGCATAATCCCGGATTGGCCCCGGGGCGTCCATAATATGCTCCGGATCGGTGTCGGCCATCACCGCCTCGTCCAGAAACATATTGAGGGCAAAGAGGAACTTGCTGACGATGGCGGCCGCCGGGGTGTCCCATTCGGCGGCGGCGGGATTGCCCTCAGCCCGGGCCTGCTGCCAGCGGGCTTTGTCCACATAGCTGACGATGACCGGAGATTCCCGGCGCAGCAGGATGTTCAGGCAGTCCTGGATCAATTCGGCCCGCCGCTGCTGCGGCCAGGCATTGAAAAATCCCCGGCCCTGATACAGGTCGGCGATTTTCAGGACCGACGGCGCATTATCGCCGCCCAAGGGACTGCCGAAATGCCGGCGGCACAGGGCGTTGAACTCCCCATTGACCGCCACATAGCGGCTTTCGTGGATAACCAGCCCGGCATAAACCTGCTGCGGCTGGCCGGGATCGCTGCCGCGGTTCCCGGTGTTGCCCGATTCGCCCAGAAAGACCATATACATCGGCGCTGCCTCCCCGCAAGCTCCGGGACGGATAGATTATGATAGGGCAAGAGCCTATCCTTGACTAATCCCTTGCCCTTATTCCCGTGAATCTTACTGACATTCCCACCGCCCCGCTACCGTCATTCCCGCGACCCTCACCGTCATTCCCGCGTAAGCGGGAATCCCGAACGGTATTGCCAAAGCCCGGCCGGTTGCCGGCCGGGGATTCCCGGATTCCCGTTCACCCCTACCGTCATTCCCGCGTAAGCGGGAATCCCGAACGGTACTGAAAAGACCAGCCCTTTGCCTCCAACCGCCGCCGGATTCCCGCTTACGCGGGAATGACGGTAGCGGGGCGCGGGAATGACGGTTTTATAAACCTTTGCCCGGTGGATAGGATGGGTTTTGCCGGCCCTCGTCCGGTGGATAGAATGGGTTTTGCCCGCCGCTACCCCGGCGGTTAGAATGGCCCGGCTTATTCGCCGCCCTCGGCCGCATCGGATGGCCCGGCCCGGCCGGCGTCCACCCGGACTACGATAGCCTCCGGGTCAGTCAGCAGGGTTACATTCGGCGGCAGGGCAATATCGGCGGCCCGCACCACGGCGTTGGTATCCACCAGGGCGGACAGGTCAATGGCAATTTCGTTGGGGATTTCCAGGGGCAGGGCTTCCACTTCCAATTGGTAGAGAACTTGCGCCACGGCCCCGCCGGTGCGCTGCGCCCCCGGCGACTCGCCGCTGAGGGTTATGGGGGCTTGGGCCGCCACCGGCCGGTTCGCCGACACCGCCAGAAAGTCCACGTGCAGCAGTTGTTCCCGCACCGGACTCCACTGGATTTCCCGGGCAAAGGTTAGCCGTTCTCCGGCTTCCCCCCGCACCGACAGGGTGATGGGATTGGCGCTGCCGGCCCGCTGCAAGGCTCGCAGCAGTTGCTTTTCCTCGCCCTGCAAGGGGCGCGATTCCAGGCCCGGCCCGTAGAGATGCGCCGGCACCGTCCCGGCCCGCCGCAGTTGCTTAACCTTTTTGCCGGTAATCGTCCGGGGTTCCAGTTCCAGCTTGATCGCCTCGGTGGTCATACGGATGAAATGCTCCTTAATCTGACTTGGGCTTACAATAATAACACCGCCCGGCGGGAAAAGAAACCCTTGCGGCGGCGCGGGTTCAAGGGAATTGCATATAAGCTCGTCCTTCCCGCGCAAGCGGGAATCCCGACGGTACTGCCATAGACCGGCGTACTACCCATCAGGCATTTCTGGATTCCCGCTTACGCGGGAATGACGATCGACGGGACGGTATCTATATGCGATTGCCCGGATTCGGGCTTGCCCGCCTTTTGACTAACGCCGCCGCCAATGGTAAAATCTGTTTCAGCCCCACAACTTATGGCCGGAGTTTTAGGAAATGCTTGCACGGGAAAGGGATGATGCCCGGATTGACTTGGAGTGGGATCCGGAACGGGACACGGACCTGGAATTGGAGCCGGTAAGCTCCGAGGAGGGAGGATTACGCCAGTTCCCCGGCCAACTGCGAGATTGCCACTTACCCGGGGGATTTCCCTTTGGAAACCTGGCATGAGATGTGGCAGGACGGGGAAATCCTCCTCCCGGAGTTTCAGCGGGGTTTTGTCTGGAAACCGGTTCAGGCCAGCCGGCTGATCGAGTCTTTCCTGCTGGGCCTGCCGGTGCCGCCGGTCTATCTGTACGGCAAATATCGCTCGCTGGAACGCCTGGTGATTGACGGGCAGCAGCGGCTGAAAAGCGTTTTCTATTTTATGGAGGGACGCTTTGGCGGGGACACCCCCTTTGCGGGCCAGGAGTTTCGGCTGACCGGGCTGAACCCGGAAAGCCCGTACCGGGAGCGGACTTTTGCCGAGCTGTGGGCGTGGGATCAGAAACGGGTTAAGGGCGCGTTGCTCCGGGCGGTGATTATTGAACCGGTTCGGCCGGGGGATTACGCCAGCGTGTATCCGATTTTTGAGCGGCTGCACAGCGGTTGCGCCGCCCTTTCCAATCAGGAAATACGCAACGGCATCAATGGCGGCAACGGCGGCCGCTTGGTGTCGTTCCTGCGGGAGCTTAACCGCGACCCTCAGTGGCGGCAAATTTTGGGGAAAGAGACCCTGGACTGCCGGGAGCGGGATGTAGAGTTGCTGGTGCGTTTCCTGGCTCTGCGGAACAGCGGCGGTTACTGGAAGCCGATGAAAGTTTTTCTGTCCCGGTTTATGCAGGAAAATCGGGAGGCACCGGAAGCCGCGTTAGCCGAAAGGGGGCAGTTGTTTGCGGAAACCTGCCGGCAGGTAGTAGCGGCGTTGGGCAAAAAGCCCTTTCACGGTAAAGCCGGGTTGAAGGTGGCGGTAATGGATGCCGTGCTGGTGGCCTTTTCCAAGAACCTGGATCAGATCCCGGCGGATGTGGCGGCCCGCTATCAGCAACTTCGCCAGGATGCGGATTTTATGCGCGACACCGAGCAGGGGACGACAGAGCCGGCGGCGGTGCAGCGGCGTTTGGCCCAGGCCAAGCAGGTTTTGTTCGGGTAGGGCGGCGGTGCGGATTCCCTCTATTGAACGGATTCTGGTGGTTTGCGCGGACCATCTGGAAGCCACCCATTCCTATGGTACCGCCATTGAAACCCTGCTTACCTATGCGCTGGTCATCCGGCTTTACGCCGAGTTTGAGCAGCAGATTCAGGTTGCCCTGGCGGAAAAGAGCGGTTCTATCGCAGTGGCGGCGGCGCGGGCCGCTTTCGAGGCCCGGATTAAAGACCACGATCGCGGCATTCGCGTCCGTAATCTGTCGGAATTGTTAGCCAGTTTCGGCGCGCGGTATCGGGCCGATTGGGCCGCCCGGCTGGCCAAAAACCCGCGGGCGGTCACGGATTACGGCCTTATTGTGGCGAAGCGGCATGAAACGGCCCATTCCGCCGAGACTATCGCCAACTTTCGGGAAGTCCGGGCCTGGTATGAATCGGGGCATATCGTCCTGGATTTTTTCCGGGATACCCTGTTTGCCATTGACCCGGCGTAGCGGCCCGATTAACCTTATCCCGATTAAACTTGCCTTTATCCCCTATCGGCAACTACCCTATATCGTAGTTGCGGCAATCCACCAAATCCCCCCAAGGAGGCGCCGGCTAATGACTATGCGCTATCCCCTGCTGGTTTCCCGGATGCTGGAACGGGCCCGGGCCATTTTTCCCCATAAGGAAATCATTACCCGCATTGACGGCGGCGTCCACCGCTATACCTACCGGGATTTGGCCGGCCGGGTGGGGCGGCTGGGCAATGCCCTGGCCGGCCTCGGCGTAGGGCAAGGCGACCGGGTTGGCACTTTTGCCTGGAACACCTACCGCCATCTGGAAGCCTACTTCGCCGCCCCCACCATGGGCGCGGTCATCCACACCATCAACATCCGCTTGGCCGCCGCCGATCTGGTCTATATTATCAACCACGCCGGGGACAAGGTACTGCTGATCGACCCGGACTTGGCCCCGATTATCGCCGCCATTGCCCCTCAACTGGAATCGGTAGAACATTACATCCTGCTGACCGACAGCCCGGCCCCGGATACCGGCCTGCCGGCGGCCCTTTGCTACGAGGAATTGCTGGCGGCGGCCGCTCCGGATTTTACGCCGGCCGAGTTGGATGAATACGCCCCGGCCGGCTTGTGCTACACCTCGGCCACCACCGGGCGGCCCAAGGGCGTGGTTTATAGCCACCGCAGCCTGTATCTGCATTCCCTGACCGAGTGCATGGCCGATGCGATGGCCTTTTCCGAGCGGGATACGGCCCTGGCGGTAGTGCCAATGTTTCACGCCAATTGCTGGGGGTTTCCCTATTCCTGCACAATGGTGGGGGCTAATCAGGTAATGCCCGGGGCCCGGCCCGACCCGCAAGCCATTTGCGAACTGATGGCGCAGCATCGGGTCACCGTCAGCGCCGGCGTGCCGACCATCTGGGTCGGAGTGTTGGACTATCTGGAGCGTTCCGGGGCGCAGTACGACTTTTCGGCTTTGCGGGAAGTCATCAGCGGCGGGTCGGCCCTGCCGGTCAGCGTCATCCAAGCCTATCGGGAACGGCTGGGCATCAACCTGGTGCAAGCCTACGGAATGACCGAGGCCGCCCCCATCGTTACCTACAATCGCCGCAAATCGGGATTGGATAGCCTTTCCGCCGCCGAGAAAGACCGACTGGCCGGCAAGCAGGGGCTGCTGGTGGCCGGCCTGGAGATGAAACTGGTGGACGAGGCCGGCCAGGAATTGCCCTGGGATGGGGAACAGCGCGGCGAGCTGCTGTTTCGCGGCCCCTGGCTGGCTGCCGAATACTATCGGGATGACCGCACCGCCGAAACTTTCCGCGCGGGCTGGTATCACAGCGGCGATATTGCCGCCATTGACCCGGAGGGATATGTGCAGATTGGCGACCGGGTGCGGGATATGGTGAAAAGCGGCGGCGAGTGGATTTCCTCGGTGGATCTGGAAACGGCCATCATTGCCCATCCGGAAGTGCTGGAGGCGGCGGTTATCGCCATCCCCCATCCCACCTGGCAGGAGCGGCCGCTGGCCTGCGTCGTCCCCCGCCCGGCGGCCGCCAATACCCTGGACAAAACCGCCATCCTCGCCTTTATCCAGGATCAGTTTGCCCGCTGGTGGCTGCCGGATGAGGTGGTGTTCCTGGACGAAATCCCCAAGACCAGCGTAGGGAAGTTTGACAAAAAGCTGCTCCGGGAGCGGTTTCAAGACTATGCGGCGGGGGGGTAGGTGGGGAAACGGATTCAAACATGGATAGACAGGATAGACAGGATTTTGGTGTCTGCTTAGAACGGTTTTGACAGCCAGTACCGTCATTCCCGCGTAAGCGGGAATCCCTCGGCGGCTTGACCGGGATGCGGCATTATACGGCAGTACCGGCGGGATTCCCGCTTACGCGGGAATGACGGTAAGAGGGCGGCGGGAAGGACGGTTAAGGGGCCGCCGGGATTGGCGGAGAATGAGGCCGGGCGGCGGCCGCCGCCCGGCTGGGGGGATTGGCGGGGAACTAGTCCAGCACCAGTTCCTTGTTGCGGCGGCCGGGTTCGCCCATAATCGCCAGACCGATAGCCGGGTCGGCCTGATTGTTGCAGAAAAACTCCACCCGGTTGCCGTCCGGATCCATAAAATAGACGCTGGAAGTCATCCCGTGATCGGTGTTGTGGTCGAGGGTGACCTCCCCGCCCTTGAGGTTGTGATAAACCTCCTTCAGGGCGTCCAGGTCGGCCACCTGCACCGCGAAGTGGTTCAGCCCCAGCTGGCCGCTGGTCACCGGCATAGCGTCCGCCGGAGCCTGAAACAGGGCCAGGTCGTGGTGGATTTTGCCGCAGGTCAGGAAAGTCCCGGTGGGCGTCTGCCGGGAAATCTCAAAACCCAGGATGTCGGTGTAAAACCGGGTGGATTCGGCCAGGTCCTTGACATTAAGCACCAGGTGGCCCACGCGCATGGGTTTAGCCATAACGATCCCTCCTTGCTGGGCGGCGGGACGAAACCAAGGGTTAAGAGGTGAACCAAGGTTCGCTCCCGCCAAGTTGCCTGGAATTATACGCCGCTTTTTCGGAAAGGGCAAGGGGTAGGGCGGCCCAAATACCCCTCACGCCTTATAAGTTCCGGCTACCTGCCGCATTGCCTCCGCCGCTTCAGGAAAACCGGCCCGGTCAAAAACCAGGCGGAATACCCCCTTGGCCGGGCCTTCGTGGATGGTCATTTTGCCGGCGTTAAAGGTGTTCTCCAGGGCTGCGAACACCCGCTTTTTATATTCGGTGTCCTTATTGCCGTCCAGGTGTTCTCCCTTGGTCTCAAAGACCAGGACGCTGGGTTTGCCGTGGCTTTCCCCGGCCATAGCCACAAAGTCGGGCCAGATGCGTTCCCGCCGCCAGCCGCGGATATAGTAATCGCCGCGCTGCCGGGCCGCCACCCGATGCCACCACTGCAAGGCTTTCTGCTCGTCCAGGTAAAAGGCAAAGCGGCGTTCCAAGTCGTTGAAATCCCGGTCGTACACCGGCGCAAAGAGGCTCAGCTGCACCGTATCGCCGTGCCGCTGCAACTGATTATCCCGCTCGGCGACCAGCACCTCGTAGGATTGGCGCAGGCGGTGATTGCGGCCGCCGGTTTCCAGGTCAAAGCGGATGTCGCCGGCTTTCAGCTTGCGGTTAAAGATCTGTTCCGCCTGCCGCTCAATCTGCTGGGCGGCCGTGTCCCGCAGCCGACCGATGATTTGAGAACGCTGCCGGTAGATTTCATCGTCGCTTTGCCGGTCGGCCCGCAGCTGCTCGATCACTTCCCCGGCCAGCCGGGCCGCTTGCCAGGGCTGGGTCAGCAGATCGGAAAGACGGCGGGCATACCAGGCGATTTTGACGCTGGTATCGATTTGCAAATCCTGGGGGCCGTAGAACACCGCCGCCGGGCTTTCCGGAGCCACATCCACCTCGGCCTGAGATGCGCGGGGGCCTTTGTCCATTTCGGTCTGAAATCCCTCGGCGTGAATGGCGTCAAAATCCAGGTCGGGCCGGATATGCCGCTGATAATCCAGTTCGGCCCAATCGTTTTTGCCGTCCCGATGCAATACCAGCGGCAGAAAGATCTCCACTTCCCGAAAGCGTTCCCGCCGCTGAATAACCATGGTTTTCAGGTTCAGCGGCTGCCCGCTCCGCACCTCGTCCTCCAGGCCGGTCATCCCCTCCTGTTCCAGCCCGTCTTTGACATACTGCACCGCATTGCTGACATCGGTGTCCTGGCAATAGACATAGCACTGATCCAGCAATTCCCGGCCGGTGCGGCGGGCTTGGGGCTGGCGCATAACCCGGCCCACCAGCTGGGTTATGGCAGTGCGGGCGCTGGTATTGTCCAGCATTACCAGCAGATAGGCATAGGGGCAGTCCCAGCCCTCCATCAGCGCCGCCTTGGTGATAATCCACCGCACCGGGGAATACGGGGACAGCAGGTCGACGCCGGCCAAATCCTTGACCTCGCTGCTCTGGACGGCTACGGCGGCGGCCGGTACGCCCAGGCTTTCGGTCAGATACTGGCGCACATCCTCGGAATGGATATGATCGCCATCCCGCTGGTCTTTGCCGGTACGCTCTACCCGCACCACGGCGATGGGGCGGATATAGCGGCCGGTGTTGTGCTGAAAGGATTGGGCTTCCTCGGCCAGCAAATCCAGTTGGGCTTGGGCCTCGCCCAGGGTATATTGCCAGTCGGTCTTTTCGTAGGAAGTTACCCGCACCGGCAGTTTAATCATCTCCTCGGCTTTCAAGTCCACCCCGGAAATGTCCACCAGCAGATTGCTGCGCCGGGCGTGGGGGGTAGCCGACAGCTCCAGGACCACGCCGGGATTCAGCCGGCTGATGGCCTGCACGAACTGAGCATTGCCTTTTTCCTGCTGGGCATAGGCTTTATGGGCCTCATCCAGCACCATAACCGGCCGGCGCATCTTGAACACATTGACCAGGCTGCGCTTGACCGGGCCGTTGTCCCCCTCCCGTTCCAAATCGGGATACTTTTCCAGCAGGCGGCCGTCGGCCAGGGCATCATCGCTGTCCGGGAACAGGGTGGGATAGCGGCCGCTGTCCCGGAACATCCGCAGAAAATCCTTGCTGCTGGTGCGATTGGCCGATTGCAGGGAAATCAGCATTACGCAGAGATAATGGGCCAGGTCGGCGGCGGTGAACAAGTCATCCTTTTCCAGCATTTTGACCCGGCCGCCGCTGGCCCGTTCCAGCATCTGCCGATAGGGATGTTCCCGATTCCACAGGGCGGTTTTGGTCTGCTGATAGATGGCATTGCTGGGGACGAGCCACAACACCAAGCCGGCCGGCCGATTCAGCCGTTCCAGGGCGGCCGCGGCCAGCAGGGTTTTGCCGCCGCCGGTCGGCACCTTAAAGCAGAGGTGGGGGATGGCATAGCCGGCGGCCGCCGTGCGTTCCACATAAGGCAGTTCGGGATGGGCCACTTCCCCGGCCCCGGCCAGCGACTTCCAAGCGGATTTGGGGTAGTTAAGCAAATCCCCGGGAATGTCCGCGCCGACGCCGCGCAGGGCGTCAATCGCCGTTTCCGACTTCAGCCGGGCCGATGCCAAAGCCTCCCGCCAGCGGACAAAGGCATCCAAGGCGCGGGTCTGGTACTCTTTCAGTTCCATAATGTTTGTCCCCTTGGCGACCGGGCGGCCGTTCTGGATTCCCGCTTATGCGGGTAGGACGGTAGGGGGGGCCGCAACCCCACCCCTAGGTTATTCCGAGCTTAGCCGAGGAATCTGAAATGCCTGCCTTTGACTCCTTACCGGATTTTTAGATTCCTCGGCTACGCTCGGAATAACATAGTAAAGGATGGGCGGGAAATAGTAAAGGATGGGAATAGCCGCAAAAGCGGGCATTGACACCCGCCCCGTCCGGCCTGTATCCTTACCGCCGCCGGCCGGTAGCCCCAGCAGCGCCGGAAACTTGCAAAGGGGGAAGGGAAAAGTTATGCCCATTGATTCCGTGGCGGTGGTGCGGCTGTGCGGCGGCTGCCGCGCCGAAATTGAGACCCTCACCGTCAAAAAGGACAATATGCGCCTTTTTGTGGATGCGGAAGTGTGGTGCGAAATCTGCCAATCCCACCAGCCGGAGGTGCGGGACATCGCCGGCCGGTTGGAAACCATCCACAGCGAGCAGCAAAGCTACCCGGAAAGCCCCACCTCCGGCCCCCCGCAGCTGGTAAGGCAGGAATAGACAGGGAAACCCTTTGCCGGCGGCCATCCTATCCCGCCGGATTAACTGGAGTGCCCTCCCATCCGACCCAGCCCGGCGCTATTCCGCCGGCAGAATAGCGGCATCGGCCAGGTTCACTGGTTCCAACCGGGCCAAGCTTAGGGAACGGTTCAGGCGCACATCGCAGCGGTTCAGGAAGTCGCGGCCGAGGAGGGAGGGGGCGTCCAACAGAGCCGGGGCGGGGCCTTGCAGAATGAATACATCCAGCTCGCAACTCAATTCCAGGCCGGCGCTGTCCTGAAAAGTCAGCTTGGCCGCTTCCCGGTAGTAATCCGACTCCCCGCCGATGCCGATCGTCGATTCCAGAGTGCCCGGATTCAACTGCCGGTAGTCAATCCCCAGGCGGTTCACATCCTCGGGATGCAGAATAGTTACATCGGAGCCGGTGTCGATGAGAAAATCGACATCGGCCGCAACGCCGAGGTTGGGCAAAACCACCCGCGCCGTAATGTAAGGCGCGGGCGGCTCATCCGCTTCGGAGTGATAAAAGCCGACCAGGGTCATGGTCAGTCCCGCCGCGTAATGCGAAAGGGCGTCCAGCACCGAATCCCTCGGTTGGTGTTCATAAAGCGGACGCGCATAATGCCGCGGGGGACACCCTTTGCCTCCCCCTTTTCCAGCAGTTCCGGCAAGGTTGGCGCAACGGCCACCACTTCCTCCCGATACACGCCGATCCACTGGTCGGGGTACTGCTGGAAAAGCTCGTGATAATGGGCCGCCATGAACTCGCGGCTCCGCCGGCCCTCCTCCCACTGCCGCGCCCGGGCCGCTTGGGCCGCCGGGTCCGTTGACAGCGCGTCCGCCAAGAACGCTTTCCGCTTTTCTTGTTCCAGCATTGGCAACCTCCTCTTGAGGTTTTAGTCCCCCGTTTGGCCGGCCACTTCCGGGCCGGCGGCCGCCCGGATTAGCGGAACGGAAACCAGCCGTTCCCCGACGCCCACCGCAATGGCGGACATAGGGCTGGGGGTGATGAGTTCGTCGCCGTCTTTTTCCGTCTCGATGGCGTAGTCCAGCAGGGCTTCCTCGGCGTGGGCCAGGGCTTCCGCCACCGTGTAGCCCATAGCGCAAATGCCGGGCAGGTCGGGAAAGGCCACGCCATAGGCTCCGGGTTCGCCGTCAACCAAAGCCGGGTACTGTCGCATATCCGCTTTCCTTGCGGCCCAAGTCTCTTTTCTGTGCCGTTGCGCCCCATTCTACCATAACTTCCCGGCGGCCAACATCCTACCCCTACCGTCCTTCCCGCGTAAGCGGGAATCCCGAACGGTATTGAAAAGACAATCCCGATACTCCCCGCACCGCATGGGATTCCCGCTTACGCGGGAATGACGGTTGCGGGCTCGGGAATGACGGTAGGAGGCGGCCGGGAAGGACGGTTGCGGGCGCGGCCGGTTGTTAGCTATACGCCACCGGCCGGGAAACCCCGGAGCGAACTTTACCCGCGCCAAGACTCCCGGCCGGAAGGACCGCCGGCATTGCCGGCATTGCCGGCTCAGCGGCTGTAGCCGGAATCTCCGGGCCAATAGGCCGGCAGGGATTGGCGGAGTTGCGCCAGCAGAAAGGCAAAGTCCTGATAGGATTGCCGTTGCCCCAGGGCATCGGCCAGGAGTTGCAGCTGTTCTTGCCGGGTTGCCAGCGGCCCGCCGGCGTTGGTACAGGGCCGGCCGCTGACCGCTACAGCAGCCTAGGAAGGAACCCCCGCAGAAAGCCGGTCCTTTCCCCGCAATGCTTGCAATCGCCCAAGGATTAGTTCCGGCCCCCGTCGCTTCTGGCGCCGGCGGATATGGGGGGATAGTTGCCGGCAATTGCAATCCGGAGGCCGGTTTAATGCAAATCCCCCCTTGACCCCGCCGTCTTTATCCCCCATACTGGCCGCCAGTGCCAACCACCTAACCTTTCTTGGAGGTACCTTATCTATGGCTACCGTAGGCAGCGGTCGTTACACTTACCAGATGGTGGAAAGCTGGGCCAAACTGCCCGAAGGGGAAACCTTCGGCATGGTCAGCGCCGTGGCCACCGACTCCGCGGGCCGGGTCTATGCCTTTCAGCGCAAAGAGCCGCCCATCGTCATCTTTGACCCCGACGGCAGCTATGCCGGCTCCTGGGGGCTCAGCGCCGTCAGCAATCCCCACGGCATCTTTATCCAGGACGACATCGTCTATATCACCGACCGGGAGGACTCGGTCTGCCTGCGCTACACCCTGGACGGCAAACCCCTGCAAGTCCTGGGCGAGCGCGGCGTCCATTCCGATACCGGCTGCGAAGTTCCCGGAACCCTCTGCCCCCGTGCCGCCGGGCCGTTCAACTACCCGGCCGAACTGGTGCCGGGGGCCGGCGGCGATCTGTATGTGGCCGACGGCTACCGCAACGCCCGGGTGCATCGCTTTGCCGCCAATGGCGACCTCAAAGCCTCCTGGGGACAGCCGGGCAAGGAAAACCCCAACGAGTTTCATCTGGTGCATAGCATGATGGTCGGCGCCGACGGCCGGGTCTATGTCTGCGACCGGGAAAACGACCGGGTGCAGATTTTCAGCGCCGACGGCGTGTATCAGGAAATGTGGACGGACCTGCTGCGCCCCATGGATATTTCCCAAGACGCCGAGGGGACTTTCTGCATCAGCGAGGGCGGCCGGGACGCCCGGCAGGGCTGGACGGAGGACACCGATTCCCGCATCAGCCTGCTGAACGCCGGCGGGGAATTGCTGGCCCGCTGGATTATCCGCGGCGGCCACGGCAGCTGGATCGCCCCCAACGGCGACATCTACGTAGGCGTGCCGGACGGCGTAGGCGTGGACAAATACGTGCGCCAGTAGGCCACTTTAATTCCGCTCATCCTGAACGGGTTGCCGGATGCGGGATGGCCGCTGGTTTTTTCCGCTCATCCTGAACTTGTTGAAGGACGGGCGGATGGCTTATTCCGCTAACCCGTAACTGGTTGAAGGATGCGGTAGGGCCGCTGGCTTATTCCGCTCATCCTGAACTTGTTGAAGGACGGGCGGAAAAAGCAACCCAAAATCCAATCCGGGTAGCCGCTGATTCAGCGGCTACCCGGATCTTTAATCCGCGTGGCGACCCGGAGCGGACTCGAACCGCCGATCTCCGCCTTGACAGGGCGGTATGTTAGCCAACTACACCACCGGGCCGGATACCTACAACCGAATGTTGCTAACCCAGCATAAACCATAATCGGCAATATGTCAATAGGCCGGCGGGCGGATTTTTCGATTTGATTACCGTCATTCCCGGCCCCTTTTACCGTCATTCCCGCGCAAGCGGGAATCCCGAACGGTACTGCCTTATGATGTTGCCCCCTTGTCGGGCAACTGCGAGATTCCCGCTTACGCGGGAATGACGGTAGAGACGCGGCCGGGAAGTACGGTAAAGGAATGGGGGTATTCCTAGCACGGGCAGGCATGGTAAAATAAGGGGTAAAATCCTGTCCGGCCAGGAGGGAAATCAGATGCAACGGGTCTATCGCTCTGACTTGCGCTGCCCCCATTGCGGCTCGAACTGGATGCCCAAAGCCGGCTTTTCCCACGGCAAACAGACCTATCGCTGCGGGGAATGCCACCATCGCCACAGCCCGGAGGGCAATCGCCACTACCATCCGCCCCAGGTAAAGAGCCAGGCTTGGGAAATGTATGGCGAGGGGATGAGCATCGCCGCCATCAGCCGGGTGCTGGCCTTGCCGGAGTTGACGGTGCACACCTGGATTAAAAAAAAGTCCGTCAGGCCGGAGCCGAGTTAGAGCAGCGGGCCGAGGAACTCCTGGCGGCCCGGGATCCGGAGCAGGCGGCGGCGGTCATCTCTCTGGACGAGATGTGGACCTATCTGGGGCGGCGGATCGGGCCGGGCCGGCGCTGGCTGTGGATCTGGACCGCGGTGGTAGAGGAATCCGATGGCCGGCGCTGGCGGCTGTTTGAGGTAGGCAGTCGCAATGGGTCCACCCTGCGGCGGTTGCTGGCTCGCTTGCCGGCGGCGGAAAAATACTGCACGGATCCTTACCCGGTTTATCGGGCCTTGCTGCCGGCGGAGCGGCATCAGGTTGGCAAGGGGCCGGAGACCAACCGGAACGAGGCCACCCATGAGGTGTTGCGGCGCAAGCTGAACCGGCTGGCGCGGCGGACGCAGGGCTACAGCAAAAGCCTGGCGATGCTGGTGGATTCCCTGGCTCTGGTATGGCTGAAACAGGGCTGGATTCAGAATGCCTGCCCGTGCTAGGAATACCGGAATGGGAAACCCCTACTCCAGTCCCACCATTTCCCGTAGCTGATGAAACTCCCGGCGGGTTTCCGCGGTGATTTGCGGGCCGGGGTGCCGGACGCGGTCGCTAGCAATCAAGCCCCGCTGCTGCAAGGCATATTTGCGGATGCCGACGCCAATGCCCTCTTGAAACTCAAAGAGCAGCAACGGCAGATGGCGGTAAAAGACGGCGGCGGCCTGTTGCTGGTCGCCCGCAGCCATGGCCCGGCAAATAGCCACCAAAGCCTCCGGATAGGCAAAGCCGGTCATGGCCCCGGCGGAACCCCGAGCCAATTCGTCCAGCAGATACATCCCGCCCAAGCCGCCGAAAATCGCCAAGTCCTCCCCGGCGGCGGCACGGATGGCGCTGATTTTGGTGGGCGTGGGCGGATCTTCGAGTTTCAGATATTGGACCCGGGGGATTTCCTGATACAGGCGGGCAATAAAGGCCGGAGCCATGTGGACGCCGGAAGTCTGGGGATAATCCTGCACTACAATGGGCAGGTCGATGGCCTCAGCGATGCGGCGGTAGTGGGCAAAAAGGGCCTCCGGATTGGGTTTGCCCATGGCCGGAGCGGAAATCATCACCGCCGACGCGCCCAATTCCTGGGCCTCCTGGCTGTAGGCAAGGGCGGCGTTGGTGCTGGCGGCGGTAGTTCCCAAAGTTACCGGCCGGCCGTTAGCGTTGGCGATAACTTCCTTAGCCACGGCCCGCCGCTCGGCATCGGTCAGCCGGGCCGCCTCGCCGGTAACGCCCAACGCCACCACGCCCTGGCAGCCGGCCTCCGCGGCCTTAGCCATCAGATTGCCGATAGAGGGCAAATCCAGTTCCTCGTTTTCCTGAAAAGGGGTAGCCAGCATCCAGTGGACGCCGCTGAATCGCTCGGTCATTATTCCGCGCTCCTTGCCGTTGGTGTTGGTTAAGGGGGCCGGTTTGGTTAGGGACTATCCGCTCACCCTGAACCTGTTGAAGGGGATCCTGAACTTGTTGCAGGACGGATAGGCCGCAACCGAACCGAACCCCTCGGCGCCTATTATAGCGCAACTTTCCGCCGCCGGATGCAAGGAAAAATCCCGGCGGCGAAATGGCGCGGCCGGCAAAACCCCTATTCCCAATTCCCCCCGCGGCCGCTATGATAGGATGAATAAAAGGGGCAAACCCGGCTTGGCGGCCGGGATCCAAAGGAGTCCGGGATGAATCAGCAGGCGGATTTGGCGCTGGCTATGGATTGGGGCGGCACCTGGAATCGTATTGCGGTAGTGGATTGGCAAGGGGAAATCCACTGGCAATCCCGCCAGCCCAATGCGCCGGGGGCCGACCGGGCGCAGCTGCTGGCCGCCGGGGCCGGGTTGATCGAGCAGGCCCGGGATTGGTGCGGCGGCCGGGCTATTGCCGGCTTGGGCATTGCCGTCGCCGGGCCGGTGGACGCCGCTACCGGTACGCTATTGGATCCGCCCAATCTGCCGGCCCTGAACGGCGTATCCCTCAAAGACCACTGGGCGCCGGCCCTGCCCTTTCCCGTCCAGATTGGCAACGACGCCAACCTGGCCGCCCTGGGGGAATATCGCTATGGGGCTGGCTTGGCCGCCCGCCGGGAGCAGAACACCGCCGCCACCCTGGTTTATGTTACCGTCAGCACCGGCATTGGCGGCGGGGTCATTGACCGGGGACGGCTGTTCCTGGGGGCCAACGGAATGGCCGCCGAAATCGGCCATCAGGTAGTGGAGCGCAGCAATGCCGCCGCCCAATGCCAGTGCGGCGCGCAAGGTTGCCTGGAATCCCTGGCCTCCGGCACCGCCATTGCCCGCATTGCCCGCCGCCGGGCCGCCGAATCGGGGGCTAATTCCGAATTATCTGCCCGCAGCGCCGGAGAAATCACCGCCGAAAGCGTCTTTGCCGCCGCCGGCCGCGGCGACCCCTTGGCCGGGGAAATTGTCGAGGATGCCATCCAAACCCTGGCGGTGGGATTGGTAAATGTGCTGCATCTTTACAATCCCGACCTGCTGGTAATGGGCGGCGGCGTCTCCGCCGGGCTGGTGCGGCAGGGCTTGCTTCCCCATCTGAACACCCTGATGCTGGCCAGGGCCATGAGCGACGGCCACCGCAACTTTCGCCTGGTGCCCAGCCGCTTGGGCGATGCGGCGGGAATGTTGGGCGCGGCCGCCCTGGTGTGGGGGGACTGATTCAAACATGGATAGACAGGATAGACAGGATTTTGGTGTCTGATTAGAAAGTTTCTTGACGGTCAAAACCGTTCTATACCGGCACCAAAATCCTGTCTATCCTGTCTATCCATGTTTGAATCAACCCGGCCCTTGACCAGGGGCTAGGATAGCGCCAGAATGGGGGCGGCGCAACCTTATTCTTGCGGTTGCGGTCGGAAATTGCTGAACGGGAGGAGAGTTAAGATGAAATGGTGCCGGTTTCAGTCCGAGGGCCGGGCGGCCTACGGGATTATTGAGGAGGAGCAGGTTATTGAGGTGGCCGGCAATCCCTTTGACGGCTACGAAAGGACGGCCAATCGCCGGCCGCTGAGCGCGGTCAAACTGCTGGCCCCGGTCATCCCGCCCACTTTCTACGCCGCCGGGATTAACTTCCGGGAACACGTGGCGGAAATGGCGGCCAAACGCGGCGAGGAACCCCAGTATCCCCCGGCCGCCGACATCGGCTATCGGGCCAACAATGCCCTGGTCGCCGACGGCGATGCCATCATCGTCCCCAGCGATGCCCACGACACCTTTCAGTACGAGGGGGAGCTGGTGGTGGTTATCGGCCGGCAGTGCAAAAAGGTTTCCGAGGCGGAAGCCCTGGACTATGTGCTGGGCTATACCATCGGCAACGATGTGAGCGAGCGGGTGTGGCAGCGCGGCGACCGCACGATGTGGCGGGCCAAAAATACCGACACCTTTAAGCCCATGGGGCCGTGGATTGTCACCGAGGGGGTGGATCCGGAGAATTGCGAGGTGCGGATTGGGCTGAACGGCCGCCCGGTCAGCAAATACAATATGGCCGGGGCCATTTTCGGGGTGCGGCACTACATCAGCCGGATGAGCCAGTACCTGACCCTGTATCCGGGGGATGTCATTTGGATGGGCACCGACGGCGCGCCGGAAAACCTGAAGGACGGCGATGTGGTCAGCATCGAGATTGACGGCATCGGCGTCCTGAGCAACCCGGTGGTGTGGGAAAAGTAAGGGGGAAAGGTTGCCGGGCCGGAGCCGGGGCGTATCCGCATGGGGCAAGGCAGCCGGCCAGGCCTTATTCCTCCGGGAAAGGGAAATTCGCGATCCACAGTTCGCCCACGCCGGCCACATACTGGCCGGTGCGGAGGCGGGCGATGGGATAGGCGGGCAGCGGGACTTGCACGACGCATTGCCCCTCCTGAAATTCGCCGCCGGCCGCATAGAAGTTGAAATCCCGGTTCTCAAAGCCGGATTCCCGGTGGGCCGGCGGCAGGTCGGCCATCTCCCGCGGCGTCAAGTGCAGAAAGAAGGGATGCTCCACCTCCGCCGGGGCGCAGGCGGCTCGGACATACTGCACGGCGGTGCGCCCCTCCGCCAGGTACACCCGGAAATCGGGATTGACCGGCGCGGTGGACGGCTCTACCGGATTGCCGGCGGCGTCCAATACCGGCGGGCGGCGGGCGGCGTCCAGTTCGGAAACCGGGGCGGCCGGGCTTGGCCCGCCGCGGCGTTGCAGGGCCGGCGCCATCCGCTGCACCATGGCCGCCGCCAGCAATTCATATCCCCGGTCATTAAAGTGGCAGCAATCATCCCGGTAAAGGGTTTCCGGGTGGTCGCGGAAAATCCCGGTCAAGTCAAAATAGTTGACGCCGCGATTCTGCAACTCCGGATTAAAGGCCCGCAACTGGGGATAACCCTGCTCCACCAGCGGCTTTTTCGGCGAATCGGGGGAATAAGCAAACTCCCGTTCCTCCGGACTCAGCGGTTTGGTATCCGGCACATACTGATTGGGCTGCAAAAAGTGGTAATAGTCGGCCCCGGCCAGTTCCGCCAACCAAGCCAGGATTACCGAGTTCCGGTACCAGACCCGGGCCGCTTCGGCAAATAATTCCGTATCCTTTTTGAGCCGGCTCCGGGGGCCGTGTTTCTCCAGGATGTAGCCGGCTTGGGTGGCCGCCAGTTCGTGATTCAGCCGGATAATTTCCCCGGCGGTTCTTTCCTGCCGCCAACGGCTCGCCAATCCAAAAACCGCGGTCCAGCGCCAGGGGGAAGTCGCCGCCGCCTGCGCCAACCGCGCCTGTTCCTGCCGCAGCACGCCGATACTCCCGGACAGCAGAATTTCCGCGCTGGTCAGCCCCACCCGCTTATCCCACCAGAGGGGAAAGAAGGGAAAGACGCCCTCATAAAGACCCTGACTCACGCTGGCGGTAATTTCATTGAACCCGTCCAGATTGATGATCAGGTCAAACTCGCCGCCCAGCTGCAAGGTATGGGCGACAATCAGCATCTGCTGGGGTTGTTTCACTCCCTCGCCGGTCAAGTCGATGATTGTCGGCTGCCGCGGCCAATTATTGGCGGCAAAGGAGCGGTTCAGGGCGTTCTGGAGCAGGGGTTTGACGCCGGCCGCTACCGAGCCGCCGAGCAAACCGATGATTACCGCATCCTCCCGCCGCTGCCGGGGCGGCATTGCATTCAGGGCGTGGCCCGGCGCGCTGTCGGTAAAGCCGTAAAAGGGATGGCGTATCCGCTGCAAGTCGAAATTCCCGGTCAAATCGTTAATAGGGGGGGGGGTAACATCGCTTGGAATATCCGCCTGACCGCCGCCATAGCCCGAGCCATAGGCGGCGTAATAGGCAATACGGGCCATCCCCTCGATCGCCAGCAGGGTCAGCAGCAACATCAGGCCGTAGTAGAGGACTTTTTTGCGGAAAGGCAAAGGGTTTTCAGCTCCCGGCGGTTCTACTGGCCTCAAGCCGGCTATCCCATCATCCCGGTACAAGGCAATTTAATGATATAATAGGATGGGCCGGCGGCGCAAGTTGGGAGCCGGGCAATCTAACTCTTGGGGGAGCCGGAGTCATCCGAGGCTAGTAGGCGCTTAAAAAGGAAAAAGCAGCCGAGGGAGAACCATGTCTCCGCGGACCGCTTTATGCAGCCCTCCCAACCGCTGATGCCAGTGTAGCACAAGGTTTCCTTGGTGTCAACAGGTTGAATATGCCCTGCTGAGGGTAGCCGAGGAATCTGGGGCGTGTTCACTCTAATCGTTGACGACCCGGATAACCCATCCCTTTACTATGTCATTCCGAGCGTAGCCGAGGAATCTAAAAATCTTGAAATGGATTCAAGGGCAGGCATTTCAGATTCCTCGGCTACGCTCGGAATGACATAGCAGGTTGTACGCTCGGCAGGGCATCCTTCAACAAGTTCAGGATGAGCGGAAAAGGGGCAACCGGTTCAGGACGAGCGGAAAAGAGGGATGTACCATCCAAAGGGTCACTAACCGGCGTGGACACGCCAAAAATCTAAAGGAGTCATCTTGACCACGCCCGACATTTCCCCTTATGACCCTTATCCCCGCTACCGGGTGGACGCCGGCGGCGTGGCGATGGCTTATGTGGATACCGGATATGGCGGCGGCGCGGCCGTTGCGGATGGGGAGGATGCCGTGGTTTTTCTGCACGGCAATCCCACTTTCTCTTACCTGTGGCGGAATGTTATCCCCTATCTGGAGCCGTTGGCCCGCTGCCTGGCTCCGGATTTGGCCGGCATGGGAGAATCGGGGCCGACGCCGGACGGTTCTTATCGGTTTGCCGACCATCGCCGCTATCTGGATGCCTGGTTTGACGCGGTTATTCCGGCGGGCCGGGTAACGCTGGTTATGCACGATTGGGGGTCGGCCCTGGGCTTTCATTGGGCCTATCGCCATCCGGAGCGCATTAAGGGATTGGCCTATCTGGAGGCGATAGTGCGCCCGCTAACCCTGGGGGAATGGCCGGCGGCGGCCCGGCGGGTGTTTCAGGGGCTGCGTTCTCCGGCCGGCGAGGAAATGGCCTTGACCAACAATGTGTTCGTGGAACGGATTTTGCCCGGCAGCGTCTTGCGGGAACTGAGCCCGGCGGCCTTGGCGGTGTATCGCCGGCCCTTTGCCGAGCCGGGGGAATCGCGCCGGCCTACCCTGGCTTGGCCCCGGGAAATACCCATCGACGGCAATCCGGCGGATGTGGCCGCCTTGGTCCAGGAATATGCCGAGGGGCTGGCCCGGAGTCCCTGGCCCAAGCTGTTCCTCAATGCCGAGCCGGGGGCCATTCTGACCGGGGCGCAACGGGAGTTCTGCCGGGCCTGGCCTAATCAGCAGGAGGTTACGATTCCCGGAGTCCACTTCCTGCCGGAGGAATCGCCGGCCGCTGTGGGGCAAGCCCTGGCCCGGTGGTATGGGGAGTTGTAAGGATTGCGGGCCGGGCGCGGCTAATCCGCCGGCAGTTGGCCGGTTTCCCGAGCCCAGGCTTGCAGGCCGCGGCGGAAAGCCAGGGCGCCCATCGGCGCGATGACCGCTTGCAGGGCTTCCAGGATTTCCCGGGGGGTAGCCCCTTCCTGCAAGGCCAAGCGCACATGGGCTTGAATCTGCTCCACATCGGCCCGCAACGCCGCCTCCACCACGATTTGCAGCAGCTCCTTGGTCTTGCGATCCAGGGTGCGCTGGCCGGTGTAGGTGGCTGCGATGAAATCGCCGTACTTGCGGGCCCATTCCAGATCCGCCTCGGCCATAATGCGGTGCATTTCCAGGGTATAACCCCGGCTGCGGGATTGTTCGTCCAGAAATTGCTGGGCTTCGTCGGAGGGCATTTTATCGCTCCTTGCCGGCAATAATTCGGCTTTGGGGAAAGCCGGCGCCGGGGATATTATAGCGGTTCTGTTCGGTTGGGGGGTATTCGTCCTTAACCAAGTTCAGGATGAACGGAGCGAATACCCCGCAACAGAACGAACCCCATTATAGCGCAAAGGGGCTGGGTTTTCCAGCTCGCCGCGCCGCTTTACCGCCGGCTTGGAAATTGGTATAATGGCGGCCGCCGGGACAAAGGGGGAATCAATCCCGCCAACTTGACCGCCCGGCCCAGGAGCGGCCGGCTTATGACGGAGGATAACCAGGTCAGGGCGATTTTTGCCGATGCACGGGTATTGCATACCGACGCGCTGGATATGCTGCATCAGGGCAAAATCCGCAACGCCGCGGAAAAGGCTTGGGGGGCTACCAAGCGGGCTACCGATGCCCTGATTCTGGCCCGCACCGGGGAACTGCCGGCTACTACCGCTTTGACTTCCCAAGGCATCCGCCAGCTGGCCCGGGAAAACGCCGCCCTTGCGCCGCTGGTAGGCCGCTACTATACCCGCATCGGCCAGCTGCACGGCGAATGTTTTTACAACGGGATGTGCGAACCTCGGGACGATACGGAACGCCGCATCCGGGAAACGGACGATTATATCCGGGACGCGGAACAGCAGGCCGGCCTTTAGCCAACTAACCGGGATACCATCCATCCAACCCGCCGCCATACAAAAATCAACCGCCGCCGGCTTTGACCGGGGCAGCGCCAGGAGGCCCGTTACGCAGCCGCAGTTTCCCTTTCCGCCGGAGTATTTTGGCCGGGAGGATGAACAGGAGGATTCCCGGTTCTATGTCCAGCCCCGGCGGGTGGTGCATATTGACGCCGGGGCTATCGCTGCCGTGGCGGCGGCTTTCCGCCGCCTCATCCCGCCGGACTCCGTTGTGCTGGATTTGATGAGCAGCTGGCGTTCCCACTGGCCGGCGGGACATCCCAAGGCCCGGCTGGTTGGGTTGGGGATGAACGCCGCGGAAATGGCGGAAAATCCGGACTTGGATGAGTATGTAGTCCACGACCTGAACCGCTGCCCGCAACTGCCCTTTGCCGACCAGTCCTTTGACGCCGCCGTTATCACCGTGTCGGTGCAGTATCTAACCCGCCCTCTGGCTGTCTTTGAGCAGCTGTACCGCATATTGAAACCCGGCGGCGTCTGCATCGTAACCTTTTCCAATCGGATGTTTCCCACTAAAGCGGTGCGGATTTGGCGGGCCACCACCGACCGGGGGCATCTGGAACTGGTCGCCGCCTATCTGGAATCCGCCGCTTTTGCGGACATTCGCGGCGGATTGACCAACCCGGAATCCAGTCCGCCGGGCGACCCGCTGTTTCTGGTGTCCGGGGTTAAGGGGGAGGACGGATTCAAACATGGATAGACAGGATTTGGGGTATCTGTAGAACGGTATTGACCGCCAGTACCGTTCTAATCCGATACCAGAATCCTGTTAATCCGGTCTATCCATGTTTGAATCCGTACTCCCCCTTTGGGCGGGAAGGACGGTAAGGGATGGCGGCCGAGAAGGACGGTTTATATGCCCTGGCCCTATTCCAAGAAAGCATAATCCCCGGCCCACAGCACGCCGGCAGCGTAGGGAACATACTGGCCGGTGCGGAGGTAGGCAACCGGATAATCGGGCAGCCTAACTTGCGCCAGGCACTGCCCCCGCCAAAGGCGGCCGCCGGCTTCCCCAAAGCTGAAATCCAAGTTGTCAAAGCTATGTCCCCGGCGGTGCGGCGGCAAGTCGGCCATATTCCGCGGCGTCAAATGCAGAAAGAACCGGGCTTCCCGATCCGCCGCGGCGCAGTCGGCCCGGACATAGCGCAGCCATTGGCCGTCGCCCTGAATATACACTTGAAAGGCGGCGTCGACCAGCAGAGTATCCGGCTCCGGCGGCCGCCGGGCCGCGTTCAGGGCGGAAACCGGCGCGGCCCGGCTTTCCCGGCCCAAACGCCGCAAAGCCGGCTCCAATCGTTGCACCATTTCCGCCGCCAGCAGTTCGTAACCCCGGCCGTTCAGGTGGCAGCATTTATCCCGGTACAGGGTTTCCGGATGGTCGGCGAAAATCCCGGTCAGGTCAAAGTAGTTGATGCCTTGCCTTTGCAACTGAGAATTTAACCCGGTCAGCAGGGCGTAACCCCGCCCGGCAAAGTAGCCATGAAAACCCTCGGGCCGGTAGTGCCGTTCCAACTCCTCGGCGCTCAGCGGTTTGGAA
Organism: Dehalococcoidia bacterium; assembly: GCA_965203435.1. Lineage (GTDB taxonomy): Bacteria > Chloroflexota > Dehalococcoidia > Lucifugimonadales > UBA3495 > CBDBCU01. The sequence goes on from CBDBCU010000008.1 coordinate 111,529, forward strand.
TTCAGCGCATACTGGTTGGGCTGGAGAAAGTGGTAATACTCGGCCCCGCCCAATTCGGCCAGCCGGGCCAGGGCCAGGGAACCCCGATACCAGCCTTGGGCCGCTTCCCGCAGCAGTTCCTCCTCCTCCCGCCAATTCCTGGGGCCGTGTTTCTCCAGGTTGTAGGCGGACGCTGCGGTCGCCAGCTCCTGGTTCAGCCGGATAATCTCCGCCGCGATTCTTTCCTGCCGCCAGCGGTTCGCCAGGCCGAAAACCGCCGACCGGCGCAGGGGGGAAGTTTCCCCGGCCGCCGCCAGCCGCGCTTGTTCCCGGCGCAAAGCGCCGATGCGGCCGGCCAGCAAAAGCTCCGTTGCCGTCAGGCGCACTTGCCCCCGCCACCAATGGGGATAAAAGGGAAAGGTATCCTTCCAAAAACCCAGCTGCGCGCTGCCGACCACTTCATTGCGTCCGTCCAGGTTGACGATGAGGTCAAACTCGCCGCCCAGCAGCAGGGTGTTGGCGACAATCAGCGTCTGCTGCGGCTGCTTTTGCCCACCGGTAGCCGCGCCGAGGACTACCGGCTGCCGCGGCCGGTTGCGCTCAGCGAACCAGCGGTTCAGGGCGAGCTCGAGGAAAGGCGCAACCTCCTCGGCCACCGAGCCGCCGAGCAGAGCAATGATTGCCCGATCCTCCCGCCGCTGGAGGGGCGGCATTGCGTTCAGGGCGTGGTAGCTCCCGTTCCGGGTATGGCCGTAAAAGGGATGATTTATCATTCCCGGCCTTGATTGAGTCCTATCGGGAATAGGGGGGGTAACTATGTCGGTCGCCGCCGCGCCGCCGCCGCCATACCCCGACCCATAGGCCGCATAATAGGCCAGCCGGGCCATCCCTTCGAGGGCCAGGAGGGTCAAGAACAGCATCAGGCCGTAGTAGAGGGCTTTCTTGCGGAAAGGCAAAGGAATTTCGGCTCTCCATCGGTTATAGAGGCCGGCCCCGAGCCGGCCCTCCCACTGTCCGGAGACAAGGCCCTCGGATAATAGCCGATTCCGCCTTGGCGGCGCAAGCCGGAATTGGGACAATTTGCCTTGGGCAATTTTCGCCAAGGCTATTCCCTTTCCGCCGGAAGTGTGGTATTATCCTTGACGGCAGGGGCCGGGAAAGCCGGCGACCGCCGGAAACTATCTTGATTTTTCGCCCGGTCTGGTCAATTATATTGATGCCGGATCCGAAAAAAGAAAGGAGAAGGATGGCATGGTTTCGAAAAGGATAAGCGGACGGGACTTTGAGGAGCGCCTGCGGACCCGCCTGGGCGTATGGTGTGACATCGCCTACGACGCCAATATGGAGCACCAATACAAGGTCAACTTCACCATCACCCGCTTCCGGGACACCTTCTTTACCGCGCCCATCGGCGTCCAGGTCACGGTAAAGGACGACGACGTCCGGAAGCAGAGCGAGTTCCTGCGGATCCACCGCCAGGGCCGCATCATCCCCAAGAGCGTGTTCATCGAGGTGTCGCCCAGCGCCGACCTGGACAGCGCGGCCACCGTCGCCTACATCGCTCTGGGCAACCTGACCTTCAGCAAGGAGTTCCAGGGCCAGGACATCAAAATCATCGGCATCCGCATCGAAAGCGACTCCTACGAGTTCTTTGAGCTCGAGGACAACGCCCGCAATCTGCGGATGGATCAGATGAACCGGGAACCGGCGCATCGGGACAATCGCCTGTCCGGGGAAGTAATCTGGTACAACGCCGAGCGCGGCTACGGCTCCATTTACTGCCCCTCCCGCGGCGAGGAGTTCTACCTGCACATCTACAAGACCGAGGGCGACCTGCGGAACATTCTCCAGGCCATTGACATCACCGGCTACTGCGATCCGCCGGTGCCGGTCAACTTTATGGACGGCGGCTACAAGGAGGGCCACAGCAAGCCGCAGGCCCAGTATATCCGGGCCGGGGCTTCGACCAGCCAGCCGGCTTCGTCCCCGTCGGCCTACTCGACCCAGTATTCGACGCAGCAGCCCTACCAGCCGCCGCAGCCGTCGTATCCGCCGCCGCAGCCGCCTTACCAGCCGCCGCAGCCGTCGTCCCCCTACGCCACGCCCTACGGCAACTATTAGCCAAGGGGCGGCCGGCAAAGTAGAGCCGGCGCAAGTTGGCTGGGTCAAAAGGGCCGGGGCGGATAATAACCCGCCCCGGCCGGTTCACCGATACCGGCCCGCCCCGGCGGGATGGTCTTGGTTGGGGCGTATCCGGACGGCAACAAGTTCAGGATGACCCGGCAACAAGTTCCGGGTGAGCGGATAGGCCCCCACAAAACAGCGGCAACCCCATTCCCCAAACCCGAGCGCAAACCCGGAGGCCCTATGTACGGCTTGGCGATTTTGACCATCAGCACTTCCGGCTATCACGGCCAGCGGGCCGAGGATGCCAGCGGCGCTAAAATCCGGGAACTGCTGCCGCCGCCGGAGTATGCGGTCGTCCGCTACGAAATTGTCGCCGACGACCGGGAGATGATTGCCGGGCGGATGGCGGAATGGGCCGATGCTCCGGATGTGGATTTGGTTATCAGCACCGGCGGCACCGGCATGGGACGGCAGGATGTCACTCCGGAAGCCTGCCGGTCGATCCTGGATCAGGAAGTCCCCGGCCTGGCCGAGGCCATGCGCGCTGAAACCCTGAAGTTCACCCCGATGGCGATGCTCAGCCGTTCTGTAGCCGGCCGGCGCGGCCACACCCTGATTATCACCCTGCCCGGCAGCCCCAAGGGAGTAGCGGAAACCCTGGGCGTAGTCAAGCCGGTGCTGCCGCACGCCCTGGAAATGCTGCGCCGGGAATCGGTGCAGGAACACCCGGTTTAAGGGGGGGACGGATTCAAACATGGATAGACCGGATAAACAGGATTTTTTGATTGTCTGCTCGGTTGGATTCTTTCCTTGCCGGGAGAACCCTGATTAGCAGATAAAAATAATCCTGTATATCCTGTTAATCCATGTAAATTAACCGGGAGAGAGGCTGATGAGCGATAGCGAAGCCGCCCCCGTCTATTGGCCCCGGGTCAAGGAAATCCTGGAGGGCATTATGGCGCGGTGGAAGGAGCGCTGGGGCCGGGAACCCTATCCCGGCATCCACGAATACTATTGGGAAACGCCGCAGGAACTGGCCGCCGCGGTGCTGAACGGCTTTCGCGCCATTGAGCCGGGCGTGCCGGGCAAGGATACCCACCTGGTACGCTCCCTGAACCGGGGCGTGGGAACTTTCGGCAAGATGCCGTTGCGCGGCCCTTTCCTGTCCCGCGCCGAAGTGGACGAAATCGCCGCCTGGATTGACGCCGGTATGCCGGAGGGGCCGGCGGCGGATTAAGGTTTGGACGGATTCAAACATGGATAGACAGGATAGACAGGATTTTTGTATCGGATTAGAACGGTATTGACGGTCAATAACCGTTCCCAGCAGATATAGAATCCTGTTTATCCTGTCTATCCATGTTTGAATCCGTTTCCCGCTTACGCGGGAAGGACGGTAAGGGGCGCACCCGCTAGGGATGCGCCCCCCTTTTTGCCATGTCCCGCGGAACCGCGGCGGTTTCGGGAAACCGGCTTTGCCCGGCTTTTTACACCAGGGCCGGTTCCTTTACCTTGTTATAGACCTGGATGCGGCCGCGGGTGTGGTCCAGGACGCAGATCCGGCCCTGGTCGTCCACTTTGACCGCGCAGGGATGGGCAAAGTTGCGCTCGTAGTCCGGATCGTTGGCATAGGCCAAAGCCCGCTGCCGAATCATATCCGGATTGGAGGCCAGCTTTTCCTTGCCCCACGCCGACATCGCATGGTCGCCGCGCAGCTGGGTTACAAACCGGCCGTCCGGGGCCAGAACCTGCACCCGGTTATTCAGCCAGTCGGTAACATAAATGTCGCCCTCGTCATCCACCGCCACGCCGTTGGGCCGGTTGAACTCGCCAACGCCGCCGCCGGAACGGCCGTAGCTGGCCTGCCAACTCCCGTCGGCGGTAAAGACCTGGATGCGGTCGTTGCGCCAGTCGGCCACATAGACCGCGCCGTCCGGCCCCACGGTAATGCCCCAGGGCAGGTCAAACTCTCCGTTGCCGTTGCCGTGACGGCCGAACCGCCCCTTATACTGGCCGTCCAAAGTGAACAGCTGTACCCGGTGATTGCGGCTGTCGGTGATATAGAGGGTGTCGTCGGGGCCGATGGCGATGCCGGTGGGACGGTCGAGTTCGCCGTCCCCGGCGCCGCTGACGCCCCACTTGCCCTGAAACTCGCCGTCCCGGTCAAAGATGCTTACCCGGTTCAGCCACTCGTCGCAGATGTAAATGTTTTCGTCCCGGTCCAGGGCAATGCCCGAAGCCCAGATAAACTGACCGTCGCCCTCGCCGTAAGTCCCGAACTCGGTGACCAGCCGCTCGTCCAGGGTGCAGATGGTGACCCGCACCCCATCCGGGCGGTTTTCGTAGGAGCGGTTGAGGACGTACACCGTATCGTCGGGGCCCAGGGCCATATCCACCGGATTGCGGAGCCCGGTGCCGGCGAACTCGTTACGGCCGACGGAGTGGCTGTATTCGAAAGTCCGGCTGGTCAGCCCAAAGAAATGGGTGCTCATACGCTTACCTCTTTTCGTGGTTTCGGCGGGAATAGGGGGCAACTCCGGTTTTTCCCAACCCATCGCCGGGCCGGCCGGAGCCGCCGCCGCTTTCCCCAAGGCCGCCAAGCCGGCCGCCGGACTTTTACTCCGGCGGCCGGGCGGGTTTTTTAGAGGAACTTGACCTTTTCGAATTGGCCGCCCACGATGGGTTGGGCGTCCAGGCCGAACCAGTCCTCCAGAATGGTGGTGTAGATGGAGCGGAAGTCCATATTGAAACGGAGATTGCCGCCCTCCTCCTGCTGATTCAGTTCCAGGGAGGGATACTCCCCATAGAGGCCGCCCTTGACATGGTCGCCGATGGCAAAGGCAATGCCGCCGGCGCCGTGATCCGTGCCGGAGCCGTTGTCGCCAATGCGCCGGCCGAACTCGGTGAACATCAGCAGCAGCACATTGTCGCTGGCGTTATGCTCCTTCAGGTCGCTGATGAAAGTGTCCACATTGTTGGACACATCGGTCCACAGGCCGGAATGGAGGGACGCCTGGTTGGCGTGGGTGTCAAAGCTGTTGTAGGGCGAGGTGGTGTAAAGCACCCGGCTGCCGAACTCGGCCAAGTGGGTCTGGGCAATGTTTTTCATATACTGCCCCACCACGCTGGCCGAATACTCCACGCCGGAGCTATACTGTTCCGGAGCCGTGGCGAGGATGTCCGCCCCTTTCAGGGCGTTGGTGCCGGTGCTGTGGATATAGTCCAGAACGGCCCCGCGGCCCATCGCCGGGGAATACATCCGTCCGAACACATCCAGAGCCTGCTCCCGCTGCCCTTCGCCGTCGATGCCGGTCAGCAGGCCGTAGGTTTCCAGGTTGCCCACCGAGGCCACCGGAACGCCCTCCATCACCAGGGCCCGGGGCAGGCCGCGGCCGAAGTTGACGCCGCTGAGCACATTTTCGGCCCGGGGATCCATTTCCTTGAGGGCGCGGCCCAGCCAGCCCTCGGTGCCGATGGTATCCGGCTCGCAGGTGTGCCAGATGTCCATGGAGCGGAAGTGGGAATAGCTGGGGTTCTCGTAGCCGGCCCCCAGGAAAATCGCCATCTTGCCGGCGTCCCAATACTTCTTGAGCGGCCCCATAGTGGGGTGAAAGCCCAGGGCGTCGGTGATGGGCAGCACCTGGTCGTCGGGAATGCCCAGCTTGGGCCGGTAATCCTTATAGAGGGGGTTGGTAAAGGGAATGACGGTGTTCAGGCCGTCGTTGCCGCCCGACAGGGAAAGCACGGCCAGCACCGGGTCTTTCTGAGTGGAAACCATCGTTCTTTCCTCCTGAACTCTGGACTGGTCTGAACGGGATTTGCCAAGAGGGTACGGGGCGGCCGCCGGGCAGTGTCTATCCGGCCGGGCGGCCGCCGGCAGGTTACTCGAACTGGAACTCGGCCGTAGCGGCAATCATCTGGAACATTTCCCCAGCCCGGCGGGTGAACTCGGCCTGTTCCGCCCCGCTGCCGTGGCTCAGATTCCCGCCCTTGACCGCGTGGGCGGTCAATTCCTGGCGGGTGTCCTCGGTAACGGTCAGGGGGCCGGTCAAATCCAAGCAGCCGGCGACGAACTGATCCGGGGTCAGGGTATCCCCCTGGGCCATCAGGCGGTTCACCAGGGAACGGACGCCGGGCAGTTCGGTGTTGCCCAGCAGGTCGGAGGCGAAGTTGATGCGCTCCACCAGGGTGCCGCTGTCAATCCACTCCCGGCCGGTATGCCAGCCCTCCACCGTCGGCGGGTTCATCAAGTCCATCCCCATATACTTGGGTTCCTGGGACAGCTCGAAGAGGCCGGGGCGGATTTCCCGGTGTTCGCCCACCAGGCGCAGGGTGCCGACCACCATTTCCGCCGGATTCTTGACCTTGGCGTAGCGGACCGCCTCGTCCTTAAAGAAGTCGGCGCTGAACAAGGCCCGCAGCATGGCGCTGATTTCGTAGCCGGAATCGAAGTACGCCTGCTCCAGCAGCCGGATGGCTTCCGGATCCGCCGGCGGGGTCAGCCGCCAAGCCGGCACCTGCACATCATCGGCCACAAAGAAGTTGTAGAGATGGCGGGCCAAAAAGCGGGCGGTAGCCGGCTGCTTGCAGATGATGTCCAGGACATCCTCGCCGTTGAAGTTGCCGGTTTCCCCCAGGAAAGTCTTTTGGCTGTCGTCATGATCCGCCGGGTCAAAGCGGAACTGCCAGGGACTGCGCCCATAGGGGAAAGGCGGGTAGGGCGGGGCGATGTTCCAGCCGGTAAAGGCCCGGGCGCAGGCTTTCACATCGTCCTCGGAATAGTTGAACTCCTCGTCCTTGCCCACGCCCAGGGAAAAGAGTTCCAGGAGTTCCCGGCCGTAGTTCTCGTTGAGAGCCGCCTTGTGGCTCTCGGAGTTGTCCAGGTAATAGACCATGGCCGGGCTGGTGGAGAGGAGATAGAGGAGGTGGCGGAAGTTGCCCATGCCGTGCTCGCGGAACATCTGGATCATCCGCCCCATTTCCTGGCCGGAGTCGATCTTGCTGTGGCCGGCGCAGAAAATCATGTGCCAGAACAGGGCCATTTTCTCCTGGAGCTGGCGGGGGTTGTTAATCATGCGATAGACCCACGCCTGGATGTTGGTCTCGATGGCGGCCGCCTCGTGATAGGCGGGCTGGTACCGCATGAGCAGATCTTCCTCGATGCCGGGGCGGTTCTGGGGGGTCAGCAGGTCGTCGACCACGGCGTCATACCCCCGGGCGGCTTGGGCTTCAATCTCGTCGCGACTGGCCCCGAAGCCGGCCCGCCGCAGCAAGTGGGCCATCAATGCTACATCCTGGTCAGCCATACAATCCTCCTTTTAATGGTAGGTTGGGCGCGCCGGCCGGGCGGCTGTTGTACGGCCGCCGGCAAGCCGGCTGGAAACTGCCCGGACTGCCCGCAACGGCCCGCCCGGCTTGGCCGGGAAAGCCCGTTGTTTGCAGTCAATTATAAGGTAGTAATAAGAATAATGCAATAATCGGGAATTGTCAACCGTTAGCGGCGGGAAATAATAAAATCCCTTTTCGCTAATTCAGCAGGCTTATTACCCTCAGGGCATAGCTTTCCAGCAGTTCGCCATCCAAGGATAACCGTACTTGGGCATCGCCCGCTGAGCAGCCGACGATAGTTACGGAATCGGCGTGTCCGACGAATGTGGAGTCGTTCCCGTCCCGACAACTGCCGATAGCGAGCTTTCCCGTATCCTCCGGGGAATTGACGCTGACCCGGACGCCCGGCGGCTGGGCGATGTTAGTGAACAGGAGAAAAGTTTCGGAATTGCCCAGCCCCTCGATTACTGCGAAAGGCGGTTTGCATCCCTCGGGATTGTAGCAGGGATGGCCTCGGCCGCCGATTTCCTCGATGCCCTCACAAAAGCCACCGCGATGAACCCGATAAACCCCTTGCCGCAGCGACAGGTTGCCCAAAAGGGACACCGGCATAGTGGCAATAAGGGTATCGTAGCGCGGTTCAGGTTGCGGGGCTACCAGCGTCGCCAAGGGGGACGCCAGTAGCGGATCCACTGGATTCGCTGCCACCGTGTCGCGTCGCCCGGCTACTCGCGTCGCCAAGCGGTACAATCGTCCTGTAGTCACCGGATCCCATGTCAGCTCCGGTCGGTGGGCATAAACTCCCTCGCTTTCCAGCCAGGCGGTAATTGAGTCGGTTTGCTCGGAGGAGCATATATAAACTTCTTGGGTAGCCGGGCGCAACTCGGCCCTGGGATTATTGCCCCAGATCGGTTCCATAGGGCCGTCAAACTTTACCGCCAATTCCCGGAGGCTCCGGGACAATTTGGGGTAAGGATTTATAGCGCGGACGTGGGCCACTCCGGGTTGCCGGGATAAGGGGGACAGCAAATTCAGCGGCAGGTAAGCAGTAATGCGGTCAGCATCGCCGCGGGCGGCAATGCAATAGTTCGACGCGCCCAAGCGGCACGGCGAGATTTCATCATCGCTGGCGGCATCCCGGCGGGAAATGCCCTGGCTTTCCAGCCAAGCGGCGACAGTTTCAGCATTGCCGGAAAGGTCGATCGACACGCCTACGGACTTATCAGGAATAAATCCATCTTTCACGTAGTAGCGTTCCGGCGCCCGTCCATCCGCAACCAGTTGGTTCAAGTAGGTATCCAGTTTGGGATATTTGGGACTGCCCGGCGGAGTCCTCGGGTCCGACCGGTTGCCTTGAGACTCCCCCACTAAAGCAGGAGCAGCCTTTGTTGGCGGCGGAACAGATTCCCTATCCGCCGCGCACCCCAGCAACCCCGCCGCCAGCAGCAGCAGGGCAATCAGGGAAAGCGGCTTAAAGGCTAGGGGCAGCATTGCGGGGGATAGTTTAGCGCTGGCGGCAAAGGCGAGCAACTTTGCCGGCCTAATCCCGTTGCAGCAGTTCAATCCGCACATCGTCCGGGGCGCGGACAAAGGCTACCCGGACGCCGGGCCGGATGGTGCGGGGTTCGGCGGCCATTACCGCGCCGCGGCTTTTCAGCTCGGCCACCGTTTCATCCAGGTTGTCCACCCGAAAGCCGAAGTGATCCAGTCCCAGGTGCGGGTCGGGGGGACTGGCCGCCATCTCCGCATCGGCGGCGACCGGAGCGATAAAGACCCGCAACCCGTCAATGTCCAAGTCGGTGCGGACAAAGCCGTCGGACTGCACCGACTTAAGGACTTTGGCGTCGAAAATCCGCTCGAAATACCGGGCCATTTCCTCCGGCTGGCGGGAACGCAGGTGAATGTGGTCGTAAGTATATTTGGGCATAAGCGGCTCCTGGCGGTGGACGGCTCCTGGCTGTGTATTGATACCGGTTGCAAGGTAAGGGCAAGGTTGGGGTTTGTCAAGGGATAGTAAGCCGGTCAGCCAGCGGCCACTTCCCCGGGTTCCGCCGCCCTTTCCCTTTCCGGGGCGGCGCTGCCGGCATTGCCGTCGACTCCCATCCGCTTATGGGCGGCCGTCAATACTTCCCGCAGTTGGCCGGCCATAGCCGGATCCGGATCGCCGGCCAGGGCGGCGCAGGCCAATTTTTCCGCCAACCGGGGCTGGCCGCAATCCAGAGCCAGCCACCCGGCGCTGCGGTGGAGGATAGCCCGCGCCAAGGGGTCGGATTCGTCCAAATCGGCAATGGCGGCTAATTCCTGTTGCAGGGCCTGACCGAAAAACTCTTTGGCCGTCGCGCTGTTGCCCTGACGGCGTTCCCGCAGGGCGGCGTCGGTCAGCGCCATCGCTTGATTGTGCCAATCGCCAGTCTTGCTCATACTGCGCTAACCTCGGCCAAGGGGCGGCTGAACTCCACAATTAGGACGAAACCTGGCAAAGGCCAAGCATCCCCCTGGCCGATTTGCCGCAGCTTATCCCTGACCCGTTGGCTTATCGCCGCATCGCCGCCCGCCCGGATGCCGGACACTTCCAAGCGGCCGCGGACAATCAGGCTATCATCCCGCAGCAGACTTCGCAACGCCGCCGTTGCCGCCCGTTCTGCCGGAGAGACCTGGCCGGTTTCCCGGTCGCCCAGCCAATAGTCAAATCCACTGCCTTTCCAGGAGCGGAGAATCACCGGCCAACCGATTTGCCGCCAAGCCAGCAATACCGCCAAGCCCACGGCTCCGTCCTCGGTAGTTTCCGCCGGGTCATTCCAGGTTCGCCGGGCTTGCGGCGATACCGGCGGCCAAGTCAGCGCGTAGGCATTGTCAAAATGCCCGCGCACCACCAGGGTAACGCCCGGTTCGTGGCCCTGGGACTGCAAACATACCGCCGCCGCTTGGGCCAGTTCCGCGCCCTTTTCCCGGGTTATTCCGGGAAAATCGGCGGCCGCCAGTTCCCGCAAATCCAGCTCGTTTCCGCTTTCCCGCATAGCCCTACAATTCAGCGCCGCCGTGGCTCGGTTTGCTTTTGACCTATTCATCCTTCAACAAGTTCAGGATGACCCTTCAACAAGTTCAGGGCGAGCGGTACTCTACGCCAAAAGCGGCCATCAGCCAGCAGCCCCTTCCCCCGTTTCCGCCGCCCTTTCTTGCGCCCTTTCCCTTTCCGGGGATGCAATGCCGGCATTGCCGCCGACGCCCATCCGCTTATGGGCGGCCGCCAACACTTCCCGCAATTGGCCGGCCATAGCCGGGTCCGGGTCGCCGGCCAGGGCGGCGCAGGCCAACTTTTCCGCCAACCGGGGTTGGCCGCAATCCAAAGCCAGCCACCCGGCGCTGCGGTGCAACACCGACCACCGCAAACCGTCGGTTGGTTTCATTTCCGCCAAGCAACGGAGTTCCCAATCCAGGGCCTGAGCAAACAACTCCGCCGCCTTTTCCGGGTTGCCCTGCCGCCGGGCGGCATCGGCAAAAAAGGCCGCTTCCATGGCCTGCGCGTGGGGATTAAGGTCTGGGGTCATTCCGCTGCGCCTCCGCTTGGGGATAGCTGAACTCGACCACTATAACATAGGTTGCCCACTGCTGCCGGCCGCCTTGCTCAACCTGCTGCCGCTTTTCCCGCAACCGCGCTCTTATCTGACCCTCCGAACCCGCGCGGATGCCCGATACCTCCAGCCCGACCCGATACACCGGGATCCCTTCGGCTAAATCGCCCAGCCAGTAGTCAAAACCGGTGCCGCGCCAACAGGATTCCAACGCCCGATAGCCGGTTATCCTTTGCGCCAGCAGAACGGCAATACCGGCCGCCCCCATTTCGGTGGCCCGTTCCTGCTCGTTGTACGCCCGATTCCGGGCTTGCGCGCTGACCGGCGCCCAAGTCAGGGCATAGCGGCTTTCTTGGTGTCCCCGGACGGCCAGAATCACTCCCGGATTATGCCCTTGGGACTCTAAACAGACGCCGCCGGCCTCGGCCAATGCCGCGCCCAAGGCCGCGGTGATGGCCGGGATATTTCCCGCCGCCAGTTCCCGCAAGTCCAGCCCATTTCCGCTTTCTTGCATAGCCCTTAATTTAACACAGCCGCCATCCCCCTGGCTATCCGGGCCGGAAAGCGCTATACTTATCCCATTCTGAAATAGAGGAGCGCGGCCGACTATGAAACTGGTCCTTTACAACGATTATCAACTGGGCGTACTGCACGACGGCCACATCCACGACGCGATGGCGGCGGTGGCCGGGTCGTCTTTCCGCCGGCCTATGGACATGATGGAGGAGGTCATCACCGGTTGGGCCGAACTGCGCCCCCGGATTGAGACGGCGGCGGCGGCCGCGGCCGGGCTGCCGCTGGATTCGGTTCGGCTGCGCGCTCCGGTGCCCAAGCCCACCAAGCTGATTTGCGCCGCCCTCAACTACCTGGAGTTCGGGCAGCGGCAGCCGGCCATCCTGGACGCCTTTCTCAAATCGCCCACCGCCATCATCGGCAACGGCGATACCTGCGTGCTGCCGCCGGCCCCGGCGTCCATCTTTCATCACGAGCCGGAACTGGCCTTTGTCATCGGCAAGACGGCGACGAACGTAAGCCAGGCGGATGCCCTGGATTATGTTTTCGGCTATACCAACTTTCTGGATATGTCGGCCCGGGGGCTGCAAGGGGCGGTGGGCAACAGCTTTTACCTGGGCAAGTGCTGGGACACCTTTGCCCCGATGGGGCCGGCCCTGGTGACCGCCGATGAAATTGCCGACCCGCAGCAGTTGCAGGTGCGGCTTTGGAACAATGACGAGGCGCGCCACGACTTCCCGACCAGCGATATGGCCCATCCCATCCGCGAGCTGATTTCCGAATTTTCCAAGATTACTACCCTGGAGCCGGGAGATGTGATTGCCACCGGGGTAAATCATCAGCAGATTGGCGCGGTGCAGGATGGCGATACCATCCGAATGGAAATTGCCGAGTTGGGGCCGGCCCTGGTCATCCACATCAGCGATCCCCAAGGCCGGGAATGGCCGCGGGGCATTGACCGGGATTTTGGCGCGATGGTCATTGCTGGCGCCCCGGCTAACCGGCCGGCCTAGCGTACCGCCGTGACCGGCATATTTTCCGACCGGGCTAATCCGCCGCCGGCCGCCAGGGACTTTGACCTCAACCCCGGTCAAACGATGGGGCCGGATGCGCTGCTGCGATTGCTGCAACGGCAGGCCGCGGCGGCCGGCGGGGATGGCGCAAGTCTTTATCTGACTCCGGCCGCCTTGGCGGATGGGACTGCCGCCGCGGCCGCCGCCTTGCGGGAATGGCAATCTTTCCTGACGGCGGCGGAACAGTTGCCCGGCGGCGCGGCTTTGCATCAGTCCGATACCGGCTTGGCCTTGTTTCGGGCGGGCGGCCGCGGCTTGGCTATCCTCCCGCCCTTTCCCATTACCGCCGCCCTGGTCGGGCCGGAGCCGCTGCCCGGCTGGGATCTTCGTCCCCTGGCCCAACTGCTGGCTACTGATTACACCGTCGGCGTCATTCTGCTGCGCTTGGGCCGCTACTTGACGGCGGTTTTTGAGGGGGAGCGTCCCGCCGTTAGCAAAACTGACACCCGCTATGTCAAGGGCAAGCACCACGCCGGCGGCACTTCCCAATTGCGTTTTCAGCGTATCCGGGAAGGACAAGCCCGCAAGCTGTATGATGAAACCTGCCGGGCGGCCCAAACGCGGTTTGCCCCCTACGCCGACCGCCTGGACTATCTGCTGCTGGGCGGCGACAAGCAGACCCTCAATGCCTTTGGCAAAGTCTGCCCCCTGGTACGGCAGTATCAGGCCCAAGGCAAGCTGCTGAACCGCCGCCTGAACATCCGCGACCCCAAACACGACACCCTGGAACAAGTGGCGGGAATGTTGCGGCAAAGCCGGGTCTGGGCGGTGGAATAATCCCCGCGGCATATCCGTTCCGTTGCCGGATCTTCAATCCGCTCATCCTGAACTTGTTGCAAGGTCATCCCGAACTACCGAGTATTCGTTTCCGCTCATCCTGAACTTACCGTTTCCGCTCATCCTGAACTTGTTGAAGGATGAATAACCAGTAACCTAATGGAATCATTAAGCCATCCGGCTTGCCGGAAAAGGCCGGGCCGGTTTATTATGCAGTCAGTTCCTTATCCCTTTAGGGAGGCGCAGCTATGACCACGCAAGTTAAACCGCCGCCGCCGGCTATTACGGCCGCCGCTAAGCCAGCGGCTACTCCGGCGGCCGCCGCGCCGCCGGCAGTGGCCCGGAAAGCCCGCAAGTTCACGGCGGAGGAATACCTCTGCATGGTGGAGGCGGACATTTTTGCCCCCAAGGAGCGGTTGGAACTGATTGACGGGGAGGTTTTGCTTATGCCGCCGATGGGGCCGGAACACTTTGCCGGCATTACGGCCTACATCCAGGTTTTCCGGCGTCTCCCGATCGAAAGATTCTCTTTGATGGTACGGGCGCCGCTGGGGCTGGACGAATACACCGCGCCGGAGCCGGATTTGGCCCTGCTGAAGTTCCGGGCGGATGACTATTGGCTGCGGCGGCCCGGGCCGGCGGATACGCTACTGGTCATCGAGGTCGCAAAATCCTCCCTGGCCTATGACCGGGAAGTTAAAGCCCACATCTACGGGCGGGCCGGTGTCCCGGAAACCTGGGTGCTGAACCTACCTGAGGATTGCATTGAGCGGTTCACCGAGCCGGGGCCGCAAGGCTACGCCCGCCACGAAATCCTGCGGCGGGGCGATAAGGTAAGCCCGGTTTCCCTGCCCGATATGGAATTGGCAGTAGACGAACTGCTGCCGCCGGTAGCGGTAGAATAAGGGTTACTGCCGGGGCCGCTGGACGGGATCATCCCCGCCATCCCATCGCCGCCTTGAGGAGGCGCAGCTATGACCACACAAGTTAAACCGCCGCCGCCGGCTACTCCGGCCGCCGCTACGCCAACGGCTACTCCGGCCGCCGCCGCGCCGCCGGTAGTGGCCCGGAAACCCCGCAAGTTCACGGTGGCGGAGTATTTCCGTATGGCGGAAAAGGGCATCCTGGATTGCCAGGAGCGGGTGGAACTGATTGACGGGGAGGTTTTGCTTATGCCGCCGATGGGGCCGCGCCATATTGGGGGCGTAGCGCGTTACGCCCGGATTTTCATCCTCCGGGCCGGCAATCGGTTCACCGTCTTGACCCAATCCACGGTGCGGCTGGGCGCGCGGCTGGCCTTGGAGCCGGATGTGGTTCTGCTGCGGTTCCGGGAGGATGATTATTCCTTGGCCCACGCCGTCGCGGAGGATATGCTGCTGGTCGTCGAAGTGGCGGATTCCTCCCTGGCCTATGACCGGGAAGTCAAAGCCCACATCTACGGGCGGGCCGGCGTCCCGGAAACCTGGGTACTGAACCTGCCGGAGGATTGCATCGAGCGGTTCACCGCGCCGGGGCCGCAAGGCTACGCCTGCCACGCCATCCTGCGGCGGGGCGATAAGGTCCGCCCCATAGCCCTGCCCGATATGGAATTGGCGGTGGACGAACTGCTGCCGCCGGCAGCTGCGGAATAAGTTCCGCTCGGTTGGGGGTATTTGTCCCTCAGCAAGTCCTTATGAAACCTGCGGACGGAAACCCCGTCAAATCCTCTATTTTGGGGGAATATATACTATTGGGAATTACATACCAAACTAAACAAATAGG
The DNA here is from genome assembly GCA_965203435.1 of Dehalococcoidia bacterium. Classification (GTDB taxonomy): domain Bacteria; phylum Chloroflexota; class Dehalococcoidia; order Lucifugimonadales; family UBA3495; genus CBDBCU01. The sequence continues at coordinate 126,659 of CBDBCU010000008.1, forward strand.
ATTCCCTACTACCTCTCGTACCCGCGCATTATCACATCGAACGGAGCAAGCAGACGCTTCGCATCCGTACTGTAAATTTCAACCGGGAATTTATGCACCCCGTCCGTTCCCAAATCCACCCAGACGGCGTGTATATCATCGAAAGCGAAAGCCACATTGTCCGACAGCGTCAATACGACACCGAAGCCTTTATAGGCAGTGGTCTCGCCGGGGGACAAGCGGCCAGGCATCCTATCCCGTACCCCGGGATAGTACCTGGGGTAATACTGATGGCGGTTTATTGGACTCATTCCCACGAACGAGCAATCATCCCCCTCATCTATCTCGACACTATAGACTGTGAGGTCTCGGCTGACGACGGACCGCCCGGTCGCGGCCGCGGCGCCGGGCGGTTGCCCCGGCCAGCCTCGGGCGGGTTAGAGCCGCCGTTGTCGTTATCCCCGCCATCATCGTTCTCCGGCTGAGGCATTCCCCACGAAGTGGCGTAGGAACCCGGCAAGTCTTTCCCGGCCCGCGCCCGGCTGACGGCCCGTCCCAACGGCCCGTCTTTCTTGAAACCATCGGCAGACCTTTTGCCAATGGGAATAACCTGGTCAATCACCACTTGGGCCAGATGGTTTATTTCCAGCAGGTAGGCCAAACGCCCTTGACCCTCCGCGTCCCTAATGACGGCGGGCCGGGGGCCCTCCTGTCGGACCTGTTCCAACCGCGCCACCAGCTGTTGCGCGGCCGCAATGCCGGCCTGAAGGGTCGGCGCATCGAAAACAATTTCATGGTAGTTGGTGTGCAGGGCCTGAACGGCCAGGAAATCCCGACGCATTTCCCGGGCCGCAGCCGTTCCGTCCCCCTGCTCGTAGATAATCTGATTCAGGATGGCGTGGGTGCGGTAGTAGGAATCGTTGCGCCAGCGGCGGTCTTTCCCGACAGCTTTTACCGCTTGGGACAAAGCGGCCCAGCATTTTTCGGACGCCTTTAACCGTTCCGGCGGCTCTTTAGCCAGTTCCAACGCGGCTTGTTCCAGAAAACGCCGGCTGGCCCGCATATTGGCCGCCGGGGTGCGGTCGCTGCTGGGCTGCCGGGCAACATTCATATCTTACTCGTCCGGATAGGGCGGATGGTCGCTATTCACGCCAGGGTTGGGATTATTATTGTAGCTCAACTCCCGGGAAAGGCAACCGGGGCCGGCGGCGGATAGCGGCAACGGCCGCCGCCCCGCCTTTGCCGGGTTTTGCGGCAATCCCATTTTGGTGACGCGGTGGTTATTTACACCGCTGGATCCCGGGTTTATAATGGGCCGGCCGGCGCGGATTCTGCCTTAAATCCGCCGCCAAAACCCTTGACAAAGGAGCATTCGCCGCTATGATGGTACCGCACCCCGCACCCCGCACCCCCGGCCGGGAATCCGTTCAACGCGATCAATCGCGGCGTCTATATCGCCGACAACCTGGATTTCCTGCGCGCCGTCAACACCGCCTCGGTCGACCTGGTCTGCATTGACCCGCCCTTTGCCAAGAACGATACCTTTACCGGGGACAAGCTCAAGCCGCCCTTGCGGCCGGACGAGCGGGATAACGAGTTCCGCCTGCTGAAAGAGTGGGGCATTGCCACCCAAGGGCAGGCCGACGCGGCCGGCGTAGCCTGGCCCGATGACCCCAAGGCCAAGGGCGGCTATCGGGACACCTGGGCTTGGGATGAGGATGTTCACGAGGATTGGATTACCGGGATTGAAACTACGCATCCGGCGGTCAGCAAACTGCTGGATGCCACCCGGTATATTCACGGCGAGGACACGGCGGCCTATCTGTGCTTTATGGCAATCCGGCTGATTGAGATTCACCGGATTCTCAAGGCGACCGGCAGCTTGTACCTGCACTGCGACCACTCGGCCAACAGCTACCTGCGCCAGTTGCTGGACGGGGTATTTGGCCGGGACAATCTCCGCCGAGAGATAATCTGGACCTTGCCGCGTCCGTCCGGGTTCAAGACCCAAGCCGCGAACTGGATCCGGCGGCACGATACGATTTTCTACTATACTAAGGGCGGCAGCGCGCCCTTTAACAAGCAGTACGAACCGTACCCTGAGGACTATCTGAAACACTTTAACAAAGAGGATGAGCTCGGCAAATACTGGCTGCGCGACGGCCGCAAGCGGCGGATGGGCGCGGGTTTTGTCTTGGGCGATGTATGGATGGACATACATTCCATGCAGACCCAGGCGGTCAGCGCCAAGGAGGGAACCGGCTATCCCACGCAAAAGCCCATTGCTCTGGCGGAGCGGATTATCAAAGCGTCCACTAATCCCGGCGATGTAGTGCTAGACTGCTTTGCCGGCTGCGCCTATACCGCCTTGGCGGCGGAAAGGATCCGCCAATCGGATCCGGAGCAAGCGCGGATCTGGGCGGCTTGCGACATCAATCCTCGGGCCTGGACGGTGTTCAAGCGGCAGTTCAATAAACCGGAGTTGGTCTTGCTGACCTGCAACGACCAGACGACCGGGCAGCAGGTATTGGGCAGCGAACCCACGATTACCGTGCACGGCCCGGGGGAATTGCCCACGCGGACAACCAGCGCCGCGGCAGAAATCAAGCCCTTGCGGACGGACAACCGGCGGCAGTATAAGCGGGAATCCACCCTGCTGAATAAGGGGGAAATGCTGACCGCTTTGCTGCAATTCAGCAACGGCAAAGCGTGGTGCTGCGGGTTCTCCAGCGCCAACGCCGACGGCAGCCTGGCTTATGGGGATTATGAACTGGATCATATCGTCCCCAAGAGCAAGGGCGGCGAGGATGATATTGTCAACCGGGCGCCGCTCTGCTCGACCCACAATCAGCTGAAAAGCGACCACAACATCAATTTGCAGGAACTGCGGACGCTGGTGGCCGAGCAGCGGGAGTTCAAGGCGGGGATTACGAGTATGGCCTTGCCCAAGTTGGCCGAGGCTTACGAATACGCTTTGCGGGTAAAGCAGGCGGCTTACCAGCGCAAGTACGGCAAGCCGTTGGGGATTTAGCCCCACAGTTGGGGGCGGGAGGATGCCGGGACGGGAAAGGGAATTTTGCGCCCCGGGCCGGGGTAGGCGGGGCCGGGGGATGGCAGGCAAAACGGCGGTGGTGGGGGTGAAAGACCGCCGCGCCACCGGGTCAACGCGGCGGTAGTTGAGGCTACGGATGCCCCGACGGCGCACGCTAATGAAGTAGAGTCCTTTTGGGCCTTGCTGAAGCGGGCCTATATCAGGATATACCATCATTTCAGCCGCAAGCACCTGCATCGTTATAGCAGCGAGTTTGAGGGGCGGCCCAATCAGCGGCCGCAGGATACGCTGAAGCCGAGGGTCTTGATGGCAACGGGACTGGAGGGCCAGCGGCTGCGCTACGCCGCCCGGATTGCTTGACCGGGAAAGGTGGGAGCAGGGCCGGCAACCGGCCGGGGCGGTCTATCCAGCGCAGCGCAAAGGAGCGGAGCGAGCTATGGGCAAGGGAAGTCGGGGCCAGGCCGGCAAAGGGCGTCGGGCAAAGCCGGCGTTGCTAGTGCAAATACCGGACACGCCGGAAAATGTGGCCCGAGCCTTGCTGAGCGCCCCGCCGAAAAAGCCGGCGGAATGGGAACACCTGCGGAAACCGGGGCCGGCGGACGGCAAGGATGCCTAGAACTGCCCCGGTTTAGGTTGGTATATAATTCCCATACTATTTTACCCGACAAACTTGAATCCACTCTTTTATAGCGGCGCGGACAAAGCCAATGGGCAAAATAGTATATAATAGTCCAAGGTTTCCCCCAGTTTTCCGCAACAGGAGTTATCGGATGAACCTTAAAGTACGGACAAGGCGGGCCGGGTTGTTGCTGACCCTGGCCCTGGCAGTGGGCATGGCCGTGGCCTGCGGCTCCGCCAGTCAATCCCCGCCGGCGGCGGAAAGGATGGCGGCCACGGCCGAGTCGGCCACGCTGGCCGTCCCGGCATCCGCGGTCAATCAGGAACCGGCGGCTAAGGCCGCGCCGGCGCAGCAGCCGGCGGCCGCCGCCAATCAGGAAAAGCCGGCCCCAGCGATACCGTCCGTACCGACGCTGGCGGTCGGGCAAGAACCGGCGGCGGAATCTGCGCCGGCAGTACCGGCGGAAACGGACAACCCGGATCCGGCGGTAGCGGCCGTCCCGGCGCAACCGGCGGCAACCCTCCGCCCGGAAAGCCCGGCCCCGGCGCAGCCGGCTAACCCGGATCCGGCGGCGCAAACTCAGCCGGCCAAACCGGTTATCCCGGAGCCAGCCCCTGCGGAGCCGGCCGCGCCCGTTGCAACGGCCGCCCCGGCCGCGCCCCCGGCGCAAGTTGAACCGCCAACCCCGGCCGCGCCGCCGCCGGAAATCGGCCGGGATGTGGGCTATCGCATCCCGGACTTTACCCTGGAACTGGCGGCCGGCGGCACCATTACGGCGGCCGAACTGATTGCCGCCGGGCGGCCCACTTTCCTGTTTTTCTTTGCCACCACTTGAGGGGTCTGCACCGCCGAGTTGCGGCGGCTGAAAGACATCTATCCCGAATACGCCGCGGCCGTGGATTTCTACGCCATTGGCACCTTTTCCAAGCGCATTGAAAGCCTGGAAACCCTGGAAAATTATCGCCAACGGCAGGGACATCCCTGGCCGGTCGCCAATCCCGCCGACGCCGCCATCCTGCAAAACCTGGGCGTAACCGTCCAGTCCACCAAAATAGCCTTTGACGGCAACGGCGTCATAACCTACCGGGACGGATTCGGCGGCGGCGATCCGGCGGTCTGGCGGCAGGTGCTGGCAGATTTGGCGCAAATCCAATAGGCCGGCGGCGTACATATCCGTTAGGCCGGCGCGGCGTATATATCCGCTCATCCTGAACTCGTTGAAGGATGAATAAACGCCAACCGAGCAGAGCCGTCGAGGTCGGAGACTTCCGCTCATCCTGAACTCGTTGAAGGATGGGCGGAAGTCTCCCCCCGGCGCGGCGAGGCAAGTTATGACCGGCAAATTATTCACTGGCCGCATCCTGCCGGCCCTGGGGCTGCTGATTGCCCTGGCCGGCTTGGGCGTGTCCATATATTTGTCGACGGACAAGTCCCGGGAATCGGCAGATGGCGGCCCGGCGCCGGCCGCCATCCCCTTGACCGCCGCCGATTTTCCGGCGGCCGGCCCGGAGCCGAGCCATCGGGTGGGCAATCGCATCCCGGATTTTACCTTGGAATTGGCGGATGGCCGCGCGGTTACGGCGGCCGATTTGATTGCCGCCGGGCGGCCGACTTTCCTGTTTTTCTGGGCTACTACTTGACCGGTCTGCACCGCTGAGTTGCAGCGCCTGCAAGCGATTTATCCCGACTATGCCCCGGAAGTTGCCTTTTATGCCGTTGGTGTCCACCCCGGCATCGTCGAGGATTTGTCCACCCTGGAGCGTTACCGGCGGGAACGCGGCCATCCCTGGCCGGTCGCCGTAGCCCCCCGGCAGCTGCTGGCCGACCTGAATGTAACCATCCAATCCACCAAAATAGCCTTTGACGCCCAGGGAACGATAACCTACCGGGAGGGTATGGGCCAGGGGGATGCCGCCGCCTGGCGGGAAGTCTTTGCCGCCTTGGCGGCCGGGAAAAATCCCGGATAGCCGACGGCCGGGCCGCTGCCGATACTGCCATCCTTACCGCCTCCTTGCTTACCGTCACTCCCGGCCCCTTACCGTCATTCCCGCGTAAGCGGGAATCCCGAACGGTATTGCCTTATGATGCCGCACCCTTGGCAAGCAACCGCCGGATTCCCGCTTACGCGGGAATGACGGTAAGGAGGGAATGACGGTAGAGGGCGGCGGGAATGTGCCATTGGCCGGTAGCAGCCCCGCCCCCATTCCCCACTCCTACCTTTCCCCCGCAAACTCGGCACGCCAGACCTCGCCCCGGCCGGGGATATACTGCCCCGTCCTAATGTTATCTATAGGATAGTCCGGCAGGGGAACGACCGCCCAGCAGTTCCCGCCGTACAAAGCCCCATAGCCGCCAAAGGCAAAATCCCGATTCTCAAAGCCATAGGGCTGGCCGGCCGGCGGCAAATCGGCCGCATCCGCCGGAACTATATGCAGAAAAAACTCCTCCCGGGTGTCATCGGCGGTACAGCCCTCTTTATAGTAGGTCAGCTGATGGCCCTGCCGATAGAGGGTAAAGCGGTCTTGGGCCAGCGGCGGCGTGGCGGCCGCCGGCGGCCGGTCAATCCGCAGCAGCGGCCCCCGTAGAGCTCCGTCCGCCGCGGCCGCCGGGTTATAGGCATAGTAATAATCGCCATAACGTTCCAGAATCAGCCCGCTCGTATCCGCTTGCGCCACTTCTTTGCGATGCAGGATATAGTGAGCCACCCGATTCAGGTCAATGCCCTGATGGGCCAAGGCATCCCGGGCCACCCTGGGCCACGGATTTTCCTTGCCGCCCGCCTCCCGTTGCGGCAACGGCGGATCCAGGGGGGAAATAAATATAAATTGCCCATAGGCCAGCGGGAAATGCAGGCCGGCGTTGGGGAAAGCCAAGATGCGGGTGTCGAGATATTCCCGCGGCGGGATTTGCCCGTAAAACATCGGGTCGATGCCCGGTTGCGCCGGTTTCAGGGAAACATAAATCACTTCCGCGCCGGCGGCGGCCATCGCCCGCCGCAGGGCATCGCCGCGGCCGACGGTGCTGAACCGGCCGTCCACCGGATCGCTGTGCGGCCCGAAGTATTGATAGAGGAAAAGGCCGCTATAGACCAGATAGGCCGCCAGCAGAGCGTAGAGCAGCAGCCGGCGGCGGCCGCCGCGGCCGATCCAGAAAATCCCGAATCCGATCAGATAGATGGCCGGCAGCCACAGGGCATTAGCGCGGTTTATGTTGACCGCGACCAGCAGGGCGGTCAGCAGGGCGGCGCTGAACCAGAAAGCCATCAGCAGATGCAGCCCATAATCCCGGCGGACTTTGGCCCGATACAGGATGACGCCCAGGGCCGGCAGGCAGAGCAGGATGGCAAAGGGCGGCAGCGCGCCGTAGCCGTCCACCATATTCCATTTTATGCCATCGCCGCCCCCCAGCAGCAATCCGGCCAAATTGGGCAGGTTGGCAAGAAAAGCCCCCCCGTCTTGCCGGAACAAAAAACTGACCCCCTCATAGCGGGCCGGGCCGCTGTAGCGGGGAATAGTTACCCCGAAAATCGTAAGGGAATCCCAGTCAAAAAAGTTGACGACTACCAGCAGGATTATCGGCAAAGCCACCACAAAAGCCAGTCCAGCCAGGGCCAGCAACCGCCGCCAATCCGCCCGCCGGTTCAGGGCCAGCCATAGCAGGGTCAGCCCTAGAAACAGCGGCGACAGGAAGTAAGCCGTGCCATAGGCATATACCGACAAGGCCAGAAAAAAGACGGCGGCGGCTTGAATCCGGAATCGGCCGCCATCCGGCCGGGACAGGAAATAGACGCTCAGCAGCAGCACGGCCGGCAGCAGGTTGGATTCCAGAGCCCAGCGGGTGGCAATCAGATGCCAGGAACTGAGGGCCAGCAGCAGCAACAGCAGCAGGGCAAAGCCGGCGCTTTCCGCCCGGCCGCCGATTTTCCAGATGAGGAACAGGCTCAGTACGCCGGACAGGGCCATCGGCAGGCGCGCGATCCCTTCGGTCAGGCCGCCCAGGGCGATAAAAGGGATTGCCAGGTAGGAATACAGGGCGTTCTGCCCGCTACCCCAAGAGGCCAGATGCGCCGGCCAGGAAAAGCCGTTGCGGTCCGTGCCATAGTTGAGCAGCGCCCAGGCGTCATAGGCCGCCGTAGCCTCATCCTTAAAGAAAGCCGGCGGTATGCCGCCCAGGTTGTAAAGCCGCAGCGCCGCCCCCACGGCCAGCAGCAAAAGGGCGGCGGCCAGTTCCGGGGGGCAATAGGGGGGAAAGCGTTGGCGTATCCGTTGCAGCATCGCCCCCCATTATACCATTCCTTGCCGATTCTCTACCGTCCTTCCCGCCCCAGGGGAAACGGATTCAAACATGGATAGACAGGATTAACAGGATTTTTGGTATCTGTAGAACGGTATTGACCGCTAGTACCGTTCTAATCAGGTATAAGAATCCTGTTAATCCTGTCTATCCATGTTTGAATCCGTTGCCCGCCCTTACCCGCCGCCCAATTCCACCCGCCACAATTCCCCACTATCCGGATGAAACTGGCCGGCGCTGATCCGGCTGCGGGCCGCATAATCCGGCAATTCCCGCACCGCCAGGCAGGTGGCGCCCTCCCGCAGGCCGTAGTCGGCAAAGGCGAAATCCATACTGACAAAACCATATTTCCGCCGTTCCGGCGGCAGGGCGTAGCGGGTCGGCGGCGTCAGATGCAGAAAGAACCGGGCCGCCGTATCCGCCGCATGGCACGGTTCCTTGAGATAGGCCAGCGTATTGCCCTGGCGGTACAGGTCAAAGACACTCCGGGCCAGCGGCGGCCCCCATTCCCCGGCCCGGATGGCGGCGGTCGGATTCAGGAAAAGCCGGCTTTCCCACAGCGTACCCCCATCCGGGCGGGATTGGCCGGCTAATAGCGACAGGATGGGGTAATCGGGCAGTTCCCGCCCGGCCAGGCAAGCCGTCCCCACCCGCAAGCCGTAGGTATGAAAGGGAAAATCGGCATTGACAAAACCCAATTCCCGGCGTTCCGGCGGCAAATCGGCTACATCCACCGGCCGCCAGTGGAGCCGGAAATCGGCAGCGGTGTCGGCCGCGCGGCATTGTTCCTTAAAGTAAATCAGCCGGTTGTCCAAGAGATACACCGCAAAATCGCCCTTCGTAGCCGCCAAATCCGATTCGTCCCGCAGCCGGGCGGCCAGGGCCGGCAAATCGGCCGGCCGGCGGAATAGGGATATGCGATATTCGCCCAGCCGAAAAGCGCCGTCATCCTGGGACTGATGCGGCGGCTGGCCTTGCAGCCAAGCCGCCAACCGCCGGGCATAGGGCAGCGGCGGATAGTTTTCGTGAGTGCGTTGGGTAAAGGCCGTGGGCAGGATGGCCGGCGGAAAATGCCATACCACGCTGTACCACGACTGCGCCGGATCCGTTGGCGGCTCCCGATGAAAAGCATAGCGCCGGTTATGAAACCGTTCCGCAAAAGCGGGATACAGCCCCAGCAGCTTGCGCGGCTCCTCCCGCAGATGCACCCCCCGCCCGCCGAAAATGTTTATATGCACATATTCCCCGGCATCGTGCCACTCGGCCGCCGCGGCGATGGCCGCCGCCTCTACCTGCCGGGTACTGTGCTGAACGATGGTCTGACTGAGAAAATCGTAATAGTTGGCCGCCGTAAAGAACAGGATAAAGGCGGCCAGGGCCGCGCCCATTCCATAGGCCCGGGCCGGAGAACGGGCCGCCGCCCGCCGCAGCAACTGCCCGGCGCCCAAAGCCAATAGCGCGGCCATTATCGGAATCAGGATGTGCCAGTAGCGCAGGGCTACGCCATAGGAGGCGCTGAGCAGGAGGGAAAGCACCATCCCTTGCCCCAACAGCAGCAGGATAAACCCCAGTTCCCTGTCCCACCGCCGCCGGATAATTTTGCCGATAACCGCCGTCAGCAGTACCAGCAGCAGCAGGATAAAGCCGACGGCGATAATCCCGGAGGTTTCGGTTTGCAGCAGGCCGGCATAAATCTGCCCGGCGTTTTGCCGGAATAATTCCGGGGTAAGCGCGTGATTGACCCCGCCGGCTTGGGCCGCCGCATAGATATTGAACAGGGCCAATCCGAAAATCAGCAGCAAAGGCAGGCCGCTGAGCAGGGCGCGGCCGGCTAGGCCATAGCGGGTTATAACCAAGGGATACCAGCAAACCAGCAGCACCAGGGCGGCGGCAATGTTCACCTCTTTGGACAGTGCCAAGCCCAGGTAGCCTAGCACGAACAGGGCATAAGGCAATCGGGGGGAATGCCACCAACGGATTCGGCCGCCGCCGCTATCCCGGTCAGCGGTCAATAGCAGCGCCGCCATCCAGTTGCAGAGACCGAGAAAGAAAACGGTATAGACTTCCTGCGGTGCCAGCCGCGCCGCCGGTACATTGGGAAAGAACAGGCAAATATAGACCAGCAAGGCCAGCGGCAGCAGATGCAGATAGTGCCAAGCCGGGCCGTCCGTTGCGGAATTCCCCCGCCGCCGCCCGGCTTGGTGTATGCGCCAAAAGGCGGCGGCAAAGCAAAAGACCGCCCCGAAATGGAACAGCCAGCGGCTCAAGTGGTGCAGGGCCGGATTAGCGCCAAAGACTTTCCATGCTACCGCATTATAAAACTCCCAGAACGGGCGGTAGCGTCTCTCCGGCTCCGCCAGCCCCAAGACCCCTTGCAGCCAGCGGAACAGCGGCTCCGGGCTATCCAGCAGGGCCGCAAACTGCCAATCCTGATAATCATCCACCAGGGCAAAGGGGGTGGTCAGGGAATAGTAAAAGACCGGCAGATACAGCAGGGCCGGCAACAGGAAAAGGGCGACGGCCGCCGGCAAAGCGGCCGGCCCCAAGCGGCGTGGCAAAGACCGGAACATCACCCGCAAATTATACCATCCCCGCCGCCCTTCCGTCCCATCCTGCCTTTCCCGCCGCCGTTCCCATCCTTCAACAAGTTCAGGATGAGCGGAAAAGGGGCAACCGGTTCAGGATGAGCGGAAAGACTGCGCCCCCTACCGTCATTCCCGCGTAAGCGGGAATCCCACGGTGGCTTGACAAGACTGCGGCATCATAAGGCAGTACCGTTCGGGATTCCCGCTTACGCGGGAATGACGGTAGAGAGGCGGCGGGAAGGACGGTAGGGGATCGGGAAGGACGGTTGCTATGTGCTACAATCCCACCTATGCTTAACCGGCCGCTGCCCATATCCCCACGCTTTGCCGGCCTTAGCCGGGCGGCGGTTATGGAATTTTTGACCGTCCGCAGCGGCTTGCTGGTTTGCGCCCTTTTTGCGTTGGCCGGTTTGCTGCAAGCCGGGGATTATGGCATTGGCCCCGATGAACTGCCGCAGCGGCGGATTGCTACGGCCAATCTGGACTATATCTTGGGCCAGGGCGCGGCTTTTGACGCCCTGCCGCATCCCCACGCCTATTATGGCGCGGCTTTTGAGTTGCCCCTGCTACTGGCCGAGCGGGTTCTGGGCCTGGAGGATTATGCCCAAGTCCACCGGCTCCGCCTGTTTTTGACCCACCTGTTCTTTATTGTCGGCGGCTATTTTTGCTATCGGCTGGCGTATCGGCTTGGCGGCAGCCGGCGGATTGCCCTGCTGATACTGCTGCTCTTTCTGCTGCATCCCCGCCTGTATGGTCATTCCTTTGTCAACACCAAAGACCTGCCCTTTCTCACCCTGTTCGTCCTCGTACTGTACCTGCTGGAACGGGCATTTCGCAAGGAAACGGCCGGGGCTTTTATCCTGCTGGGCGTGGCGGTGGGACTGCTGACCAACCTGCGGATTATGGGGTTGGCCCTATTTCCGGTCATATTGGCCTTGCGGGGATTGGATTTAGGGATGGCGGCCGGCGGCCCGGAACGGCAAGGCATTTTGCGGCGGGCCGGGCTGTTTTTCCTGGCCGGCGTCTTGGCTTTTTACGCCATAACCCCCTACGCCTGGACGAACCCGATCGGCTATCTGGCGGGCAGCCTGGAAGTGGCGGTCAATCATCCGCAAGTGTGGCCGCAGCTGTTTCAAGGGGAAATCCGGCCCTCGGATGCAATGCCGCCGCATTATGGAATAACCTGGTTCGGCATTACCACGCCGCCGCTGATAATGCTGCTGGGGCTGGTCGGAATGGCGGTAGCGGCGGCGGGAGGCATAGCCCGGCCGCGGACGGTTTTCGGCAATACCCGGCGGCGATTTTTGTTGCTGCTGCTGGCCGCCCTGCTGCTGCCGCCGTTGGCCGCCGCCCTGCTGGGGCCGAACCAATACAGCGGCTGGCGGCATCTTTATTTCGTCTATGCGCCGCTTTGCCTGCTGGCGGCGGTAGGGTTGCGCGGGTTGGCGGCGCTTTTTGCCGGCCGGCGGCCCTGGCGGATCGGGATGTACGCTTTTACGGCGGCCGGATTGGGCTTGCTGCTGCTCCAGATGGCGCAGCTCTATCCCTTGCAGTATGTCTATTTCAACTTTCTGGTGGATCGGACGACGCCGGAATATCTGCGGACGCAGTATGAAATGGATTATTGGCGGCTGGCCTATCGGGAGGGATTGGAGCATTTGCTGGCGCGCCATTCCGGGGAGACGCTGGTGGTGCGGATGGGGCCGCGGCATCGGAACATTTTGCCGGCGGCGGAGCGGCAGCGCTTTCTGCTGGCCACCGGCGGCCGCCACCGCGCCGATTATGAACTGACCCACCGCTTGGATCCGGCCCAGCCGGATTTGGCCTTTAATTCCCTGTACGGCCGCCGTTACCGCAATGCCGTGATTGCGGTGCGGCCGCTGGAGGATTCCTTGATGACGCCGGCGGCGGCCGCCGCCTATCGGGAAATTTACCGCCAAGCCCTGGCCGGCGAACCCGTTGTCCGCGCCGATTATAAGGTTTATCGTAACGGCCGGCGGCTGACTTTTGTTCAGGAAAACTGCGCGGCGGACAGCCGGGATGCCTGGCTGGGGGTAAAACTTTTTCCGCCGGATCCGGAAACTTTGCCGCCGCATTTGTGGCGGCCCGGTTCCTATGTAACTTTTCATAACCACCGGGTACGGCTGCGGGAGGTTTGCCTGGCCGTAATTCAGCTGCCCGATTATGCGGCGGGCGATATTATCCTGATGCAGCGCAATTTGAGCAACTACGGGCCGGTGGGGTTGCCCTTGTGGGAAAAACTTTACAGCCTTACCCAACCCGGCTTGCGGGAACTGATTGCCGCGGGGCGGCGGAATCAGATGCCGGCGGCGGCTGGGGTGGATGCTTTCGAGGTTTTCATCGACCGGGATGACGGCCGCAATCGTCTGCTTTATGCCAAAGGGGAGTGTACCCAAGCCGACTACGAAACCCGGATATTCCTGCATATCGCGCCGGTGAACTTGGCGGATTTGCCGCCGCACAGCCGGGGCAGCAGCTTTGAGAATCGGGATTTTCCCCTGGACTACTACGGCGGCCGGCCTGAGGGGGAATGTGTGGCGATAGTCCCCCTGCCCGAATATCCCATAGCGTCTATCCGTACCGGCCAGCATATCCCCGGCCAGGGGGAATTGTGGGCGCGGGAATTGAAACCGGCACCGTGAGGCGGCGGCAGACAAGAGCCTATCCTGACTAATCCCTACCGTTATTCCTATCTCCTCCCGGCTCTCCCGGGAAAACGGGAATCCGGTAGTTGCTTGACAAGGATGCGGCATAATAAGGCCGCGCCGTCGGGATTCCCGCTTACACGGGAATGACGGTGGGGCGGCGGGAAGGACGGTAGGGCGGGTTGTTGGATATAGGTGATTGCCATACTCCCGCCTAAACCGCCGCTGGGGCGTGCTGGCCGGCAAACTCGATGGCCCAAATTTCCATGGCCCGGTCGTAGGCCCAATCCAGGTCAATCAAATCATCCAAGGGGGCTTGCAGCTCCCCTTGGGCGGCGATTTCCGTCCGCAGCCGTTCCAGGCTGATTTCCCGATTGCCTTTGCTGGTGTTGTGCCGCAGACACATAGGCGCCCGATTGTAGATGCGGTCGCTGCCGCCCTTGGACTTGGGCCGGATATGATCCAAGTGGAAGTTGTCAGGGGTTTCAATCACCGACCCGTCCGGCCGCCGATTGGCAAAGCCGCAACACCAAGCCAGATAGCCGGACATCTGGAGCAAGTGCTGCCGCATCTGGCGGTCGTCAAAGACATCCCGAGCCTTTTCCTTGTAGGTGGGCGCGGGCTTGACCTGCCCCAACTTGGCGGCGGTTTGCCAGTCGTCCGTAACCGGGGATTTCCGCTGGGGGAGTTCCCCCGGGCCGTGCAAGGTGACCGTGGGTTCGCTGCCCAGCACCTGCTGACCGGTGGTTTCATCGTTGCAGGTCAGCAAAACCAGCTCTTTCTTATTGAACTGCCGCTTAAAGACCGTCCACGACCGCAGGTTAAAGTCACAGGCCACCCACTGCCGGGCATCGTCCGGATCCGCCTGCCGCATAATTTCCGCCGCCACGGCGACATAAGCGCAGCCGGCAAAGCAGTCCAGCACCACATCCCCAGGATTCGTGCCGGCGCGGATAATCCGCTCGGCCAAGCGGTAGGGTTTTTGCGTGGGATAGCCGGTGCGCTCCGGATCCGTCGAGCCGATATAGCTCAGATCCCACACATCCCGGGCGTTCACATAGTTGAACACCCCCCGTTCATCCTCAAAAAACTCGGCGCGGCCGCCGCCGTAGTTGATTACCCCGGGCCGGCGCTGGCGCGACCGGGTATAGGATTTTTCCTTTTGCGGATGAAAGGTGTAAGCAGCGGACTTGGAGTAAAAGAACAGGGTTTCGTGTTTCCGGGAAAAGCTGCGTTGGGAGGCCCCGCCCGTCCGATAGGACCAGATAATTTCATTCCGGAGATTGTCGCCGCCGAAAATCGCATCCAGCAGTTGGCGCAGGTAGCCGTTAGCCGTAAGGTCGCAGTGCAGAAACAGGCTGCCGGTCGGCTTGAGAACCCGGCGGATTTCAATAAGGCGCACCGCCATATAACAGAGATAGGCCGCTACGCCGTCGCTGTGAACATAGCGAGTGGCGTCAATAATCTTATGCAGGCTGGACAAGTGCGGCCGGCCCTCCAATTCCAGCATCCAATCCTCATGGATGTCGTCCTCCCAGGACCAGATGTCGCTGTAGCCGCCGCGGGCATTGCGGCGGCCCAGGGCCGGATCGCCATCCGGCCAAACCAGGCCAGCGGCGGCGGCTTCCTCTTTATTGGTTAGGCCCCACATTCGGAGCAAACGCTGTTCGTTGGCCTTTTCCAGGTCGCTGAGCTTGGGGCGCAGGCGGTCGCCGGTAAAGGTTTCGTTCTTGGCAAAGGGCGGGTCAATGCAGGCCAAGTCGATGCATTCGCTGTTCAGCGACCGCAGAAAGTTCAGGTTGTCGGCGATATAGACGCCGCGATTTATGGCATTAAAGGCGGCCATAGCCGCGCCTCCCAGCCCCGGTTGGATAAGGCTAGGGTAAGCGTTTTTGCGGAGGGTGTCAATGATTCCGGTTGACAATCTACCCGCCATCCGGGACAATGCACTGGCGCCAACTGATTTCAGGGAATGGTTTCAGGTTGGGATGATGACCACCCGCACTTTACAGCCTACCGCCACGGTTGCCGATGCAACGCCGGCCGCCGGCCGCCGGCCGCCGGACTCCGGCCCCGATCCCTGCGCCGTGGCCGTGGCGCGGCGATTCCGGGCGGCCATTGACGCCGAGGCGGTCATCCTGTTCGGCTCCCGCAGCCGCGGCGATTGGCGGCCGCAGTCCGACATCGACCTGCTGGTCATCGCCCGGGAATTGCCCTCCCCGGAGACGATTTTCGCCGGCCAGGAAAAAGCCAGCGCCATCGCCGCCGAGCTTTATTCCGGCGGCATCGGCATCGATTTTGTCTATATGTCCCGGGCCGATTACGAGCGGAAAAGCCGGCGCAGCCTTAACAGCGTAGCCCGCCACGCCCGCCGGGAAGGGGTTATTATGCCGCGCGATCCCGCCGATTTTGTTGACCCGTTGCCGGAGGAGCCGGAAACCGATTTGAGCGAGGAATACGCCGAGCGGGAACGCCGCCTCGGCGATGCCAATATGCATTACATGGCAATGCACAGCCTGCTGGACGCGGGAATGACCGACAAAAATGTGGTCTATCAGGCGCACCAGGCCTTGGAACACGGGATGAAAGCCCTGATTTCCGCCCTGGGCTATGCCTATGAACCTAACCACCGGCTGGATTTGCAAGCGGCCGCCATCCGGCAGTATGATCCGGGGACGGATTGGCCCTTTGCCAGCGACCTGACGCAGCTGAACAGCTTTGCCGGCGGCAGCCGTTACGGGCCGCTGCTGTCTCCGGTACGGGACTTTGCGGCTATGGCTAACGCCGTTACTGAGGATTTGACGCGCCTTTATCAGCGCATCGGAGAACTGGCCGGCGGAGAAACCTGGGCCATACCCCCGGAGGGAACGGATTACGCCGCCACCCCGCGCTATCGTTAGCCCGGTTGACCGGCACAGCCCATCATCATTAAAGGATTGGCCTATTATGCGTAGCATCGACATCCACGCCCACATTACCCCGGAAAACTGCCTGACCGCGATGCGGGAGGGCCACGGCTATTATGCCCTTTCCCCGGAACTGGTGGCCGGCCGCTTTGCCGACTATACGCCCCGGGGGATGTGGACGCCCGCGGAACGGATCAAGGATATGGACTCCCTGGGCGTCGACATCCACATCCTGTCCACCCATTCCTTTCTCTACTGCTACGACGGCGACTTGGACACCGTCGTGGCGATGGATCGGGAGTGCAACGACTATGTGGCCCAACTG
The DNA here is from genome assembly GCA_965203435.1 of Dehalococcoidia bacterium. Classification (GTDB taxonomy): domain Bacteria; phylum Chloroflexota; class Dehalococcoidia; order Lucifugimonadales; family UBA3495; genus CBDBCU01. The sequence goes on from CBDBCU010000008.1 coordinate 143,084, forward strand.
ACCCGGGAGTATCCGGCCCGCTTTGCCGGTTTGGCGAACCTGCCGATGCAGGATGTGCCGGCGGCGGTGGCGGAGCTGGAGCGCTCCGTAGTGGAGCTGGGGCTGAAAGGGGCCATGATTGGCGACAATGTCAATGGCAAAACCTACGATGATCCGGAGTTCTTTCCCCTGTGGGCGGCGGCGGAACAGCTGGGCGCGGTAATGCTGATTCATCAGGACGGGCCGACGGTGGTCAGCCCCCGCAACCGCAAATATCATCTGTCCAACACCATCGGCAACCTGGCCGACCGGGCCGTTACCTTTGCCAGTTTCGTCTTTGGCGGGGTGATGGATAAATATCCCGACCTGCGGATTTGCCTGTGCCACGGCGGCGGTTATGCCTGCTACGGCATCGGGCGGATGGATCGGGGCTGGCAGGTGCGTTCCGAGGCCCGGGTCAACATCCCCCAGCCGCCCAGCGCCTACCTGCGGAAGTTCTACTACGACTGCCTGACCCACAGCGAGGCCGACCTGCGCTATCTGATTGACTGCGTCGGCGTCGACCGGGTGGTGTTCGGTACCGATTGGCCGGCCGATATGCAAATCGACTGGCCGGTGTCCTGGGTGCTGGGCCTGCAATCCCTGACCCAAGCGGAAAAAGAGGCCATCCTCTGGAAAAACCTGGAGGCCCTGCTGGGGATTTAGCCGGGGATTCAAACATGGATAGACAGGATAAACAGGATTTTGGGGTTGACTGCCGGGCGCATTGTCCGCTCATCCTGAACTTGTTGAAGGATGAATACGCCCCAACAGCAGACGACCCAAAATCCTGTCTATCCTGTCTATCCATGTTAATTCCGTCACTCGGCAATCAGGTTTTCGGCAATGGCCCGGGCGCGCAGGTAGGCAGTCTTTTCCAGATGCTGCCGCAGGCTGACCATCCCGGTTTCCACCAGCATCGGATCCAAGGCTTGGGCCGCCGCCGGCTGTTCGGATTCGAGCAACAGTTCCCCGGCCCGTTCCCGGATTTGCCGCAGAGACCAATCCGCCTGGTCCGCTACGGCGGTCAATCCCTCGGGAAAGGGGCGCTGGGAATTGCCCGGACTGCCCAGGCGGTCATAGCCGCCGCCGTGCCAATGGCCCATATCGGCGTGGCAGTCAAAGCGCAGGGCCTCCTCGTTGCCCACATTGACGCCAATCGTCGGCCCGCCGCAGCCGCGTTCCCGAATGGTCAACATCCGCAGCGGCCAGACATAAGCCGTTACCTGCCCGTCGGCGGACAGGGGGATATGCAGTTCCTCGCCCCAATAGCGTTCGCCCTTGCGCTTGGTCGCCATAGCCAACTCCTTTCGTTAGTCGAGGGCGGGAGATGGGATTTTGCCCGCCGCTAGTAAGGATAGCATAAAGGGGGTGGGAGGGGAATGGGGTTTTACTCAGGACAATCGCAATCGCTACCGTCATTACCCACCCCCTACCGTCCTTCCCGGCCTATCCTAACCGTCCTTCCCGTACTCTACTACCGTCATTCCCGCGTAAGCGGGAATCCCGAAATGCCCGAGGGGTAGTAGGCCGGTCTTTGGCAGTACCGTCGGGATTCCCGCTTACGCGGGAATGACGGTAAGGGGGTAGTTAGATATATGCCATTGCCGAATGTCCCCTCGGTTGGAATTATGGGGGGACGGGATTTCTAACCGGCCGCGGCTGGCGTAGAGGTCTTGGGAATGACCTGGGCCGGCACTGGGGGAATCCGCACCATACCGCCCTTGTCCAAGCAGTCGGCGCAGGTAACATTTGACCAGGTACCGGTCGCATATACCCCCTGACCGAATACTTTGGGATGCCAGCCGCAGAACGCAGGGGTACGGCCATAGTATCCCATGCCGGTGTCAAAGTGCATTGCGCGCCTCATCCGGCTTTCCCGCTCCCGGGATTCCTGTTCCAGTTCCTCGAGGGTAGGGCGCGGCGCGATCAGCTCGCACAAAGAGCGGAAAGTCTGGCAGAACGGCCGCACCCGTTCCGGGCTGCGTTTCACCGCCCGTTTCATCCGGGATTCCAACTTGGCGGCGTCCTCCCGAGTGCTGCGGGTCTCAAACCACACCAAGCGGATGGCGCGGCCGGCCGTGGCGGCGGTATTGCCGAGGGCGTGTTCGGCCAAGCGGGCTTTCAGGTCGTCGGTATGGCCGACATAGTAGTCCGCCCCGTCGTCGAGTTCCAGCATATAGGTGTAAAAGAGCCAGGTACCGTTGGCCTGGTCTTTAGCATCCCACAAGGGATTCCGTTCCGGATCAGTCATTCCGACTCCTCCTCCTCGTATGATTGGCCCGGCCGCTCAGGACGGCGATTTGCCCCCTACCGAAACCCCTCGGCTACCGGCAAAACGCCCAGCAGCGGCGATACGCCGCCCAGGGAATCCCGGTCAATGCTGGCAATGGTGGTTTTGCCGCACATTCCCATAGTGGCGTCCAGTTCGTCCCGCAGCATATTCAGCACCGCCAGCACCCCGGCCGCGCCGTCCACCGCCAAGCCCCAGAACAGCGGCCGGCCAATCAATACCGCCCGCGCCCCCAAAGCCAACGCCTTGAATACATCGGAGCCGCGCCGGATGCCGCCGTCCATATAAACCTCAATGCGTCCGGCCGTAGCGTCGGCCACTTCCGGCAGCACCTCAATGGTGGCAAAAGTGGTGTCCAGGTAGCGGGCGCCGTGATTGGATACGATAACCCCTTTGGCCCCATATTCGGCGGACTGATAGCCGTCCTCGGCGGCCATAATGCCCTTGACCACCAGCGGCAGGCGGGTCTGATTCGCCAGCCAATCCAAATCCGCCCAGTCCGCCGCCGGGTCGCGGATGTCGTTGGCCCCGGTGGGGGCGTCCAGGCCGAAACTCCAGTTGCTGCCGGCGATGTTCAGGTCGGCGGCGTAGTTGGGCGAGGCCGGCCCCCGGTAATCGTTGCGGATGTTGCGTTCCCGCTTGGGCTTGATTTTGGCGTCCACCGTCAGGCAGAGGGCGGAATAGCCGGCTTCCTCGGCGCGGCGGGCCATTTCCAAAGTCAGGCCGCGATCCTTGAAAAAATACTGCTGAAACCAGATGGGCCCGCGGGCGGCCTGGGCCACTTCCTCCAGGGTGCGGGAGGCTTGGGCGCTGAGGGCCATCAGAGTGCCGGCGGCTCCGGCGGCCTGGACGGTGGCGATTTCGGCCTCGGGATGGGCCGCGCTGTGATTGCCGGCCGGATCCAGCATCACCGGAAAGCTGATTTCCTGGCCCAGGACGGTGGTGGACAAATCCCGCTGGCTGATGTCCACCAGCATCCGGGGTTTCATCACGATGGAATCCAGCACGGCCCGGGTGCGGCGCAGGGTAATTTCATCCGTCGCCGCCCCGGCGATAAAATCGTACTCCCCCTGGCCCAGCTTGCGGCGGGCCACTTCCTCGTACTCGTAAATGTTGACCGGCATTCCCTCCGCCATGGCGTAATTCCCTCCCTTGATTTTTCGGCTGCCTGAGTGCCGGGCAATACTACCCGATTGGGGATGATGGCGCAAGGATGGGACGGATGGGCGGCCGGGCAAAGGCGCACCTTAACCGTCATTCCCGCGTAAGCGGGAATCCAGAGTACGCGGCCGGCAGTATGCTGGTCTTGGGCAGTACCGTTCTGGATTCCCGCTTACGCGGGAAGGACGGTAGAAAGGGGCGGGAAGGACGGTAGAGGCGGTGGGGGTGACCGTAGAAAGGAGCGGTCAAACCCCTACAGCAAATCGCGAAATTCGGCGACGGTAAGGCCGGCCTGAAGGATTATCCCGCCCATCGTAAAAGCGTTAACCGGGTCGTTCCGGGGAATTATCAAGGTGGTTTGCCCGTTGGTCATAACTATGTGCCGGCTTTCCCGAACCACCCGGAACCCGATTTTGCCAAGGGCGCGGATGGCTTGCCGGTGGTTTATGCCGGGACAGCGCGGCATCTAGACCATGACCCCGGTTTCTACCGCCACAACACATTCCTCGACCCGGCAGCCCTCCCGCCGCGCCTCGGCTACCAACTCGGCTTTCCGTTGGGCGGCCTGTTCGCCCCTATAGTCCAGGTATTCGGCGATGGCGTCGCGGATGTTTTCCAGGGCTTCCTCCCGCGTCGCCCCTTGCGACCAGCAGGGCGGCAAAGCCGGGCAATGGACGGCATAGCCCTCGTCCGACCGGATTAGCACAACATCATAACGCATCGGCAGTTCTCCTGGGGCCGGCATATAGTCAAAGGGAAACCCGGCATGAACAGAGTATCATGTATGGCCGTGCCGGGCAATTGCCTATAGAAACCGTCCTTCCCGGCCCCCTACCGTCATTCCCGCTTACGCGGGAATCCGTCGGTTGCTTGCCAAGACTGCGGCGGCATAAGGCAGTACCGTTCGGGATTCCCGCTTACGCGGGAATGACGGTAGAGGGAGGCGGGAAAATGACGGTAGCAGTGGCCGGTTACCCAAGGAATAACTTCAATTACGCTTTTCGTCACATTTATTCATAAAAACCGATAAAAGTTGCGATAAATTATCAATTGCTACGATAAACTTCGTGCTTTTTATCACAATGTTGACTAATCGCTGAAAGTGTGTATAAAGTGTTTTCCGAAATATACATCCTGACACAACCGGCGGCTTTCCCGGCCGCCTATTGGGGGAGGATTATGGTTGCCCAAGCGAAGCCCAAAGCTCTGGTCATCGGCAACTTTCGGGGGCGTTCCGAAATCATAGCATCCCTGCGCGGCACCGCCTTTGCGGTGATCGAGGCCACGGAAAGCCGCCGCGGTCTCAAGCACGTGCTGGAATATGCCCCCAGCGTCATCATCATCTGCGCCAACCGGCCCGAGGGGGCCGCCCGCAATCTGCTGCGCGCCCTGCGCTGTCTGACTTCCGTGCCTATCCTGCTGGTGGGTTCGGGCCGGGAAACCGATGGCGCCCTGGCCCTGGGTCACGGGGCCGATGCCTTTGTCCCCCACTCCCGCCGGCTGGAAGCCGCGCCCCTCTATATCAACGCTCTGCTGAGCCGCAACTAGCCCGCCCCGAGGCCGGGTTTTCCCGGCCGGATAGCCGGGCCGGGCCGGGCCGCGGCGACTGCCTTTCCCTATCCCGCATCCGGCCCGGCCGCCTTTCCCTTATCGGTATCCCGCCGGACAACATCCTTATCTTTGCCGGAGGTTTAGCGTGGATATTAAAATTGCCGGTCGCAACCTGGAAATCACCCCGGAACTGCGGCGGTTGCTGGAGCGCAAGCTGGCGGCGGTGCAGCGGCATCTGCCCACGGCGGATCTGGCCCTGGTCGCCGTAGCCTACGAGCCGACCCGGGCCTATCGGGAGCGGATCCTGGTGCAGGTGTCCCTGGAAGTCAACGGCAGCCGGCTGCGGGCCGAACAGCGCGGCCCCACGGCCCTGGCCGCCATCAACGCCGCCGCCGACAGCCTGAACCTGGCCGCCGCCCGCTACAAGGGCCGGGCCTATCGCAGCAGCCGGGCCCGCCAGCAGGTCTCCCTCAGCCGTCAGCAGGCCGCCGACCGGGACGCCCAGGATTGGGAACTGACCCGGCAGAACGATCCGCAACGGGAACTGGAACGGGCGGCGGCCTAATCCCGGCGCCCCCCTTGTCCCGCCGCCCGCGTCCGCCAGCCCCAGCCCAAGGAGGCAGCTATGTATCGCAAAACCCTGATACCCCTGGACGGTTCCAAGGAAGCCGAGGAGGTCTTTCCCCTGGTCAAGGATGAACTGGATCCGGCGGGAGAGGTCATCCTGGTGCAGGTCATTCCGCCGGCCAAAACCCAGATGGTGGGCGGCCATATCATCCTGGGCAGTCAGCAGGAGGAGGCCAATCGTTACGAGGCCCTCAGCTATCTGCGCTCCGTGGGCCGCCAGCAGGATTGGGAAGCCGACCGCTGGCGTTTTGAGGTGGAAGTGGACAATTCGGTGGCTGAGGGCATTGTGCGGCTGGCCGGCCGGGAAGGGGTGGATTTCATTGCGATGTATACCCATGACCGCAAGCTGCTGGCCCGGCATATCAAGCGCAGCATTGCCCGGGAAGTGCAGCGGCGGGCCGGCCGGGAAGTGCGGATTTTCGGCACTCGGGAGTTGAGCGAGCTGGCCGGCGCAGCGGCGGAAACGGCGGCGGCCGGCGGCGACTCTCGGGTCTTTCGGCAGATTGACGCGTTCAGCGACCTGTCCGCCGAGCAGATTGACCGGGTGGCGGCCTTGGGCCAGCGGCTTAATGTGGCCGCCGGAGAACGGCTGGGCGCGGCCGGCGAGTTGGGCGAGAATATGTTCCTGATTCTAGAGGGGGAAGCCCACTTGACCACCCATTCGGAAGTGGGGGAAATTTCGGTGCGGATTGCCCAGCCCGGGGAAGCCTTTCCCCTGGCCGCCCTGCTGGGTTCCGGCTCCCTGATTACCTCCGGGGAAGCCCTGACCGATATGGAAGTGCTGGCGATCCCCCGATCCGACCTGCTGCTGCTCTGCTCCCGGGAGCCGGAAGTGGGGATGCGGCTCTACGCCGCCATTGGCCGCCTCTTTGCCAACCGCTACGCCGAAACCCTGACCCACCTGACCATCAGCGCCGAACGGGAATTGCGCCAGGGCGATTCCTAGCGGCAAGGGGGCAGCAATCGCCCACCCGGCCGGGATTCCCGCTTACGCGGGAATGACGGTAGGAAAAAGAAAAAGCAAACCCGGCGGCTGTTGCCGCCGGGTTTTTGTTATAATGCCCGCTGATTACTACCAAGGGAGGTGCCGAATGGCCGCCAACGCTTACATTCTGATTAACCTGGAGCCGGCCAAAACCCGGGCGGCTCTGGACAAGCTGAGCGCTCTGCCCGGCGCGATTGTCCAGGAAGTGCTGGGCCCCTATGACGCCATCGTAGAGGTCGAGGCGGATACCCAGGAGGATATTACCGCCTTGCTGCGAAACCGCGTCCGGGCCATCGACGGGGTGGTCAACACCGTTACCTGCCTGTGGGGTTAGGGCTGCGCCGGGTTTCGTTTCCAACCCCTACCGTCATCCCAGCCTACTACCGTCATTCCCGCAACCGCCCCACCGTCATTCCCGCGTAAGCGGGAATCCGGCGGTGGCGGGCCAAGGATGCGGCGGTATAAGGTAGCGCCGTTCGGGATTCCCGCTTACGCGGGAATGACGGTAGAGGGCGGGATGGACAGTTGCAAGGGCGGCCGGGAAGGACGGTAGGGCGGGACGGATACCCCGCAGCAGGCGAATACCCCATCAGCGGAAACGCAACCCGGCCGCCGGAAACCGCGGCCCTTGCGGAGGGAGAAGCCAGAGACAATGTATGTTCGGATGGTCTGGGGACACTTGAAACCCGGTTCTTGGGCGGAATACGCCGGCTATTACCGGGATAAGGTGTTTCCCTACAACGAAAAGATTGACGGCCTGCTGGGGCGGTCGATTTTGCGCGGCATTGACGGCGACGAGGAAGCCGTGTCGCTCAGCGTCTGGCGGACGGCGGAGGATTTGCGCTGGTACGAGGGCAGCAATCTCCGCAAGCAGTTCGCCGACGACATCCAGCACAACTACGCCGCTAGCTGGAGCTACATCACCGGAGAGTATTGGGTGCGAACCTTTGCGGTGGTGAATGTTACCAAGTATGGGTAGGCGGCGGCTGGGCCGCCCCATATCCTTATCCGCCGCCTGAACCGGCCGCCCCTTTCCGCTCATCCTGAACTTGTTGAAGGATGGGCCGCCCGTTTCCGACCCATCCTGCATTTACCGCCGCCGTGGCCCATCCTTCAACAAGTTCAGGATGAGCGGAAAAACTGCGCCCCCTACCGTACTTCCCGCCGCCCTCTCTACCGTCATTCCCGCGTAAGCGGGAATCCCGGACGGTGCGGAGGTCGACAGGATTGTCTTTTCAGTACCGTGGAGATTCCCGCTTGCGCGGGAATGACGGTTTCGAGTCCCCACGGTATTCCCGCGCCCTCTACCGTCATTCCCGCGTAAGCGGGAATCCCGGACGGTGCGGAGGGCGACAGGATTGTCTTTCAGTACCGTCGAGATTCCCGCTTGCGCGGGAATGACGGTTTCGAGTCCCCACGGTATTCCTGCGCCCCCTACCGTCATTCCCGCGTAAGCGGGAATCCAGAGGTTGCTGCGCCGGGGATACCAAACAACCCCTTTACGCTTTTCGCTGCTATTTGCCCTTATTTTGCCGATTATAGTCGGCATTGTAGGGGTAAATCGTAGCATAACCGCCGTTCTTTTCGGAAATTTGCGGAAAAGGTTGCATTACATCCTGGGTTTTGTGTTACAATCGGGAAACTTTACCGCCCGGCGCGGGCAGAAATCGGAACTCCGGACGATAGCCGGGGGAAATCGGAACGGCGGACGATAGACTAGGGGAAAATCCGTCCGGCGAGGAGGGTAATTATGGCGCGATACCGGAAGGGCATTGGCGGCCGGCTGCTGGCTTTCAGCGCCGCCATTCTGCTGCTGATCCTGGCGGCTTGCGGCACGGCCGAGCCGCAGGAAATAGTCCGGGAGGTGGAAGTGGTGCGGGAAGTCCCGGTGGAAGTGGTGCGGGAGGTAGTCCGGGAAGTCCCGGTCGAGGTAATCCGGGAAGTGGATAAAATCCTGGTGGCGACGCCCACGCCGGCGGCGGCCCCGGCCGCCGCTACCGTGTCGGAAGGCCATCTCCGCATTACCTACACTTCCCTGGGTAGCGACGGCGTCTATCCCAAGGCCAGCAATGTCAACGCCGGCGGGAAAGATGTCAATTCCACGATGTACGATGTGGTCATCGGCTCCAACGCGCAAGGGGCTTTCAGCAAGGACACCGGCCTGGCTAACGACTGGTCGTTGACCCCGGACGGGAAAGTCCACACCATCAACCTGCGGCCAGGCGTCCCGTTCCACAACGGGGCGGAAGTTACGGCGGCGGATGTGATGTTCAGCGCGTTGGAAGTGATGGAGGATGACGCGCAGAACGCCTTTATCAAGGAACTGACGCCGCTGTGGGAGAAGTACGAAACCCCGGACGACTATACCTTTGAGATTTACTGCCATACGCCCTGCCTGTATGCCCCCTGGATTTTCTCCGGGGTGCGCGGCACCGAGGGGATGATTGTGCCGAAAGCCCATTACGAGGCGGTGGGCGAGGCCGAGTTCGCCAAGGCGCCCATCGGCAGCGGCCCCTATCAGTTCACCGAGCAGGTGCTGGGGGCCTCGGTGCGGGTGGATTCGATCAATCAACCCCACTTCCGCGGCGGCATCCCCAAGTATGAAACCCTGACTTTCCTGGGGGTGTCCGAGGAAACCACCCGGATCGCTATGCTGAAATCGGGCCAGGCTGATGTCATCGATGTCAGCCGGGAACGGATTGCCAACCTGGCCGAGGATGGGTTCAACATTTTCTACAAGGAACGGGCTTTGCTGTCCGGGGCTTACTTTTTCCAGCAGTGGGAGGAGGGCAATCCCTTTAAGGATCAGCGGGTGCGCCAGGCCCTGAACATCGCCATCAACCGGGATGCCATCCTGGAGCATATTTTCCTGGGCCGGGGCAGCACTACCCTGTATCCCATGGGCAGCTACGCCGCCGAAAGCGGCTATGACCCGACCCTCAGCTCCTACCCCTATGACCCGGATCTGGCGCGGCAGCTGCTGATTGACGCCGGCTATACCGAGGACAATCCCCTGGAGGTCAAGCTGGCGATTTACTCCTTTGGCGGCATTGCCGAGTTTCCGCGGATGATCGAGGCGATGGGGGCGGACTTTGAGGCGGTCGGGGTCAAGGTGAACTTCCAGCCGACCGAATATGGGACGCTGCGGAGTATGCGGCGGGCCTGGGAACTGGGCGGCGGCTGGATTGGCCCCTGGGGTACCCACAATCGGGCGGCTCCGGCGGAAATCCTGAGCATCACCCGGGCCTTGGAGTATTCCGGCGCGCCCTATACCACCTACAAGAACCCGGACTTCGATGCCCTGATGGATCAGGCTTTCGCCTCGACGGATCCGGAGGAAATCAAGCGCCTGATTGGGGAAATGCAGCGGTTCCTGCACGCCGACTACTACGGCATCCCCCTGTTCGAGGTGGATTCGGCTTTTGCCACCATCGCGGACATCACCTATTGGAACACCGGGAAGGATTCCTACGACAACAATATGGACAGCCTCATCTTTCCCGATTTGCGGTAGGGTGGGGACGGCTATAGAAACCGTCCTTCCCGCGTAAGACCGTCCTTCCCGCGCAAGCGGGAATCCCGGAATCCCGGCCGGCATCCAACGGGTTTGGGGCAATACCGTTCGGGATTCCCGCTTACGCGGGAATGACGGTAGGGGCGGCGGGAAGGACGGTAAGTAGCGCGGGGATGGCGGCAGATGTCGGGATTCCCGCTTACGCGGGAATGACGGTAGGGGCGGCGTGGGAAGGACGGCAGGTAGCGCGGGCAAGGATGGCAGGTGTCGGGGTTCCCGCTTACGCGGGAATGACGGTAGGCAATTAGCGGGATGGAACCGTCATTCCCGCGTAAGCGGGAACCCCGGAATCCCGGCCGGCAACCGGCGGGTCTTTGGCAATACCGTTCGGGATTCCCGCTTACGCGGGAATGACGGTAGGTAGCGCGGGCAAGGACGGCAGGTAGCCGGATTCCCGCGCAAGAGGGAATCCGGGCAAGGAGCAGGTAGGGAATATGCAGCGTTACATCGTAATGCGGCTCGGCCAGTCGCTGATTGCCCTGCTTATCCTGTCGATGATTATTTTCGCCTTGGGCCGGGTCAGCGGCGACCCGGTTATCCTGCTGCTGCCGCCGGACGCCACCCAGGAGGCCGAGGATATTCTGCGCCGTTCCCTGGGGCTGGATCAGTCCTGGCCGGTGCAATACTGGAAGTTTATCAGCAACGCCGTCCGCTTTGACTTTGGCGATTCGATCAAAGCCAAGCGGCCGGTGATGGACCTGATTGGTCCCAAGATTGGCAATTCCCTGCGGCTGGGCTTGACGGCCATGGCCATTACCCTGGCCATCGGCATACCCCTGGGGGTGCTGGCGGCGGTCAAGCGGGACACCTTTTTTGACGGCGGAGCCAAGCTGATTGCGGTATTGGGCCAATCCCTGCCGCAATTCTGGGTGGGCATAATGCTGATTCAGCTGTTCACCGTGCAGCTGGATTTGCTGCCGGCGGCCGGCACCGGAGGCATAACCCATTACATAATGCCGGCCTTTACCCTGGGCTGGTGGGTGGCCGCCGCCATTATGCGCCTGCTGCGTTCCAGTATGCTGGAGGCCCTGGATGGGGAATATATCAAAATGGCCCGCATCAAGGGCTTGCCGGAGTGGAAAATCGTTTGGAAACATACCTTTAAGAATGCGCTGATTCCGGTGCTGACCTTTGCCGGCACCTATCTGGCGACCTTTATCACCGGGGCCATTCTGGTGGAGACGGTCTTTGCCTGGCCGGGCTTGGGGCGCTTGGTGTACGATTCCATCATCTGGCGGGATTTCCCGGTGCTGCAAAGCCTGGTGCTGATGATTGCCGCGGCGGTCATCACGGTCAATCTGGCGGTGGATATTGCCTATGCCTACATTGACCCGCGCATCCGGTACAACTGAGTTCGGTTATTGCCGGGTTTTCATTCCGCCCGTCCTTCAACAAGTTCAGGATGAGCGGAATGAAAACCCGGCAGCGCCGGATGAGAGGATGGGATGACCGGCAGCGCGGGATAAGCGGACGGGATGACCGGCAGCAAAGGATAGCGGGGGGAATGACCGGCAGCAGAGGAAACCGCAACGGACTTGGCTATTCCGCTCATCCTGAACTTGTTGAAGGATGAAACTGAACGGAATTACCAGGGATTAGGAGATAGCGTCTTGGCGACTTTAAGCGCGGCGGCCGCGGGCGGCCAGGGATTGTTGGAACGCAGCCGGCGGGCGGCGAGGACTTTGCGCCGCGCCCCGCTGATTCCCCTGGTCATCATTGCCATCGTCATTTTTACCGCCGTCTTTGCGCCGCTGCTTACCCCCTATTCCACGACCACCCCGTCCCTGGCCGACCGGCTGACGCCGCCGGCCTGGCAGGAGGGCGGCAGCTGGAGTCATCCCCTAGGCACCGATGCCCTGGGCCGGGATTTGGTAACGCGGCTGATGTACGGTGGGCGGGTATCCCTGCTGGTGGCGGTATTTACCCTGCTGATTGGCGGCGGATTCGGCACGGCCATCGGGCTGATTGCCGGCTATTTCGGCGGTCGGGTGGATGCGGTATTGATGCGGAGCGCCGACAGCACTTTGGCCTTTCCCATCATCCTGTTCGCCATCCTGCTGGTGGTAGCCATCGGGCCGAATATGGCGAATGTGGTCATCGCCATTGCGTTGGTACTGTGGGCGCGCTATGCCCGGGTCATCCGGGGGGAAGTGCTGTCCTTGAAAGAAAGGGATTTCATCGCCCGGGCCCGGGTGGCCGGCTGCTCCCATCTGCGGATTGTGCTGTTTCATCTTTTCCCCAACACGGTGAACACCCTACTGGTGCTGCTGACCTTGCAAGTGGGCTGGGTGATTATCGTCGAGGCGTCGCTGAGTTTTCTGGGGGCGGGCATACCGCCGCCGACGCCGGCTTGGGGCAGCATGGTGTCGGACGGGCGGGAATATGTGGATACGGCGTGGTGGGTGTCGGCGATGCCCGGCATTGCGATAATGCTGACGGTAGTAGCCTTTAACCTGTTCGGCGACTGGCTGCGCGACACTTTGGATCCGCGGTTGCGGCAGGTGTAGGGGCGGATTCAAACATGGATTAACAGGATAGACAGGATTTTTGCGTTTGGTTTTGTTGGGGGTATTTGTCCGCCCATCCTGAACTGGTTGCCGGAGAGGTGGAGGGATACGCCGTAACAGAACGAAACCAGCCGGAGCCGCCGGCTTTTCCCGTTCCAGGGAAAGGCCGGCGGTGTGGTATGCTTGGCCGCCGAAATCAACCGCCCCCGGCATTGACGGCGGGGGAAAGGAAGTGATTTAATTATCTTGACCGAAACGAGCGACTATACGGGAAAGCGGTGGCGCATATCGCCCAACGCCCTGATCCAGATTGAACTGGCCTGGTTGCTGCTGGCCGGAATTATCGGCTGGCTGCTAGCGGACTTGTCCGGCAGCAATTGGCTGACGACCGCCTACCGCAAACTGGCCGGCGGCAATGTCCTGGGGCTGTTTGTGCTGGGCAACGCCTTGGGCTATCTGCTTTATGAGGAGGTCAACATGGTTCTGTCCCGGATGCACAACGACGAGGTTATCGCCAAGGCGGTAGCCAAAGCGGTGGGCAAGATGCAAGCCGAGATGGCGGCGCAAGCCGAGATGGCGGCGGCGGCGCAGGCCGCGGTGAAAGCCGAGATGGCGGTACAAGCCGAGGTTGCGGCGGCGGCGCAAGCGGCGGCGGTAGCCAAGGCCGTCGCCGAGGAAGTCCCCAGGATGGTAGCGGAGACGGTGGCACAGGAACGGAGGGCCGTAGCCGTGTGGTATGCGCGGATGAAACAGGCGCAGCAGGCGGGCTTGCCCTTTGACGAACCGCCGCCGGGCTATGCCAAGGGCGCGGCCGGCAGCGGCGGCACGCCCGGCTAGAACCGCGCCCGGCCGCCCGGCAAAGGGGCCAAAGATTGGGCAAACGACTTTCCGCCAACCTCTTGCCAAAGGGAGTAGCGGCGTGATATAATGTTGGCAAAGGCAGTTTCAACGGGTCCCCGTAGCTCAACGGATAGAGTGCTGGCCTCCGGAGCCAGAGATGAGAGTTCGACCCTCTCCGGGGATACCATACCATCCTACCCCGCCGGCAGTAGCGCGGCGCTTTCCCTAAATCCTGTCCGTCCGTCCGACCAATTTGGCTTGCGGTATGCGGGGCGTGGCCCAGAGGCAGGGCGCCTGGTTTGGGACCAGGAAGTCGGCAGTTCGATTCTGCCCGCCCCGACCAGGTTTCCGTTGCTTTCCGCGAATCCCTCCGACCGCCATCCCGTTTTTCCGCTCACCCTGAACTCCGTTGCAGGGTGAACCGGAAAGGCCGGCCATCACCCCTTGACCACCGCCGCCCCATCCCCTACACTACCCCCCAACTACCCCACGCCCGGAGGTTTCTTATGCCCGTCTTTCCCCACGACTACCTGCACAGGGTCGCTTATCATATCTATGTCGCCAAGGGGACGCCGGCGGCCGAGGCGGAAATTGTCGCCGCCCATCAGGTCAAATCCAACCTGGTCGGCCACGATTCCCATGGCATCATCCAGCTGGCCGAGTATTGCAGCCGCATTGACCGCGGCCATATCGTCCCCGGCGCGCCCTTTGTGGTGGAGCGGGAAACGCCCAATACCGCCGTCATCAACGGCAACTGGGGTTTCGGCTTTGTCCAGACCGAAAAGGCGATGCGGATGGCGATTGACAAGGCCAAGGACCACGGCGTCGCCGCCCTGACCGTCCATCATCAAAGCCATGTGGGGCGGGTGGGCGACTATCCCACGATGGCCCTGCAAGAGGGGATGATTGGCCTAGTAACGGCGGATTCCGGGGCCGGCCCCAAGAACGCCGCCCCCTTTGGCGGCCGGGCGCGGCGGCTTGGCACTAATCCCATCTGCATCGGCGTTCCCAGCGACCTGGAAGGGCCGGTGCTGCTGGATATGGCGACCAGCGCGGTGGCGATGGGCAAAATCAACCTGCAACGCAGCCGCGGCGAGCCGGTGCCGCTGGGCTGGATTGTGGATAAGGACGGCAATCCGACCACTGACCCCAACGACTATTTCGCCGGCGGGGCCATTCTGCCGGTGGGCGCCGACCAGGGGCATAAGGGCTATGGCCTGTCCTTTATGGTCGAGATGTTTTCCGGCCTGCTGACCGGCCTCGGCTTTGGCATTGACCCGCAAGCCCGGCACAACGACGGCGTCTTTATTTCGGTCTATAATGTGGAGCATTTCCGCCCGTTGGATGATTTCAAGCGGGAGATGCGGGAGTTTGTCGAGTTCATCAAGACCTCGCCGCCGGCGGCCGGTTTCAGCGAGGTCTTTTATCCCGGAGAAATCGAGTATCGGACGGAACAGCGCCGCCGGGCCGAGGGCATCTATGTCGAGGAGGACACTTGGCAGCGCCTGACGGCCCTGATGCAGGAATTGGGGGTAGCCGAGGCGGTGGGGACGGTGTAGGGGCGGGGGTTGGCAAGGCCATATTATCGCCGGCCCGCAATATAGCAGCGCGGCCGCCTTATCGCATCCGGTTGTGATAACTTTTCCCTTATCACAAAAAACCGCCCTTTTTTGTAATAAGGGCGGCCGGCATACCGGCATACCCTTACCTACCCCCGCTTTCCCGCAGTTTTTGCAGGGCCGGGATGGCCGCTATTTTTTCCGCGGTCAGAGCCGACCAGTAGATGCCGGCGGGAGGGGGCCAGGCGCCGGGGCATTGGATTACTTCCTCCGGGGTTACGGCGTAGGTCAGGGGGACATCATGGTCGGCCCGGGGCAGGGGTTCATTGAGAACCTGTAGCGGGTGGATGGTGGTGATTACCGGCGTGGCGGCGGTCACCAAGCCGGCGGCGCTGGCTAATCCATACTCCAAATCGGCGTAGCCGCCGCCCTTGCCAAGGCGGACGCCTTGCCGGTTGACCGCCACCGACCCGGAAATGACCAAGTCCACCGGCCGCATTTCCGCTACATAGACCGGCCGGCCATACTGGAAAGCCCCGCCGATGGTGGCCGCCTGGGCCGGGGTGCAGCGCAGTTGGGCCGGATCCAGTTCGATGAAACAGCGTTCCTGCCGCAATCGGGGGACGGCCATATAGAGCAGCTTGCCCTGCTCCAAAGCCCGCTGCCGCAACGGCCGCTGCGCCTTATCCGGATTGCTTTTGACCACTTGCGCCCGCTGCCAGATGTCCAGGGCAAAAACCCGTTGGGCGGCCGCCGCGGTCCCGTAAAAGTCAGGGATTTTATCGTGGACGCTTTGCGGCCGCACCACCTGCGCCTGTTCCAAAGCCGTCCACACTTCCTCCCGAATAGTCCCCTTGTCCCGCATAATTCGTTCCTTTAATTTACATGGATTGGCCGGATAGACCGGATTTTGGCTTGTCTTGCGCGGCATTGCTTTCCCGGCAGACAACCTAATCCTGTCTATCCTGTTAATCCATGTTTGAATCCGACCCCCTACTCAATAAAGCGGGTAAATACTTGGTTGGCAATCAGGTAAGCGTCGCCGGCCAGGCGCAGGGTGTGGCCTTGCCGTTCCAGCAATCCCAAATCCAATAGCTCGGCGATGGGCCTTTGGTACTTGGCCGCCAGGTCAAGGCCCAAGCGGGCTGAGGCGGCGGACAAATCCAAGCCATCTAGCAGGCGCAAGCCGAGGAACATGGTTTCCGCCGCCGCCAGTTCCGGGCCGATATATTCCTGTCCCCCGACCGGGCCGGCTTGTTTCAGCCAATCCGCCGTCAAAGGCCAATCCCCGGCCGCGGCGGCCGCAGGCCGCAACAGCGGCGGCGGATCCGCGGCCGCCCATTCCCCCACTGCCACAATGTAGCCCCGGGGCGAATCCATGTTCCAGAACCGCCAGCCGCCCAGGCAGGAATGGGCGCCCGGCCCTACGCCCAGATAGGGCAAGTTTTGCCAGTAAGCCAAGTTGTGGCGGCAGGCCCCGCCCGGCTGACTCCAGTTGGATATTTCATAATGCTGATAGCCCCCGGCAGCCAGCAACTCCCGGGCGTAGTGGTACATATCGGCGGCCAAATCCGGATCCGGATGCGGCAATTGGCCCTGCTCCACCCAGCGGCGCAGCGGCGTACCCTCCTCTAAAGTCAGGCAGTAAAGGGAAATATGCGCCGGCTCCCGGTCGGCCAGCCGTTGCAGGGTGTCCTGCCATTGGGCCGCCGACTGCTGCGGCAAGCCGTACATCAAATCCACATTCACATTGGCAAAGCCGGCGTCTTGGACGGTCGACAAGGCGGCCAGGGCTTGGTCGGCATCGTGGCGGCGGCCCAGGATATACAGCAGGCTATTGTCCAGGCTCTGCACGCCGATGCTCAAGCGGTTGACGCCCTGCTCTAGCAGCAACGCCGCCCTTGCCGCCGTCAAATCGCCGGGATTGGCTTCCAAGGTGATTTCGGCCGCCGGAGGGAGCCGAAAGGCAGCCTGGACCGTGTCCAGAATATCTCCTATCGCGCCCGGCGGCAGGTAAGAGGGCGTCCCGCCGCCAAAGAAAAGGGTATTGACCGCCGGCCGGCCCAAAACCCGCCCCCACATCGTCAACTCGGCGCCCAACGCCGCCAAGTAGGGGGACATCAGATTTTCAATGCCCTGGTAGGTGTTGAAATCGCAGTAGGGGCATTTGGTCTGGCAAAAGGGAATATGGATATACAAGGACAGGCTATTGCCCGGCCCCCGGCTATCCATCTCCGGCATTCCTGGCGGCGGCGTCATTCGTTGTCCAGGAAACGGGCTTTGCCGTCCACCACTTTAGCCGGGTCTTTATCCTCCGGCCGTTCCGAGCGGGGGGCGCGGCCCAGGTGTTCATCCACTACCGCCGGCGGCGCCAGTTTCAGCAGCAGCAGCAAAGCCAGGCCCAGGATTATCAGGTCGTCCAGCCGGCCGATCAGGGGAATGTTGTCCCGAATCAAGTCCCACGGCGACAGGATGTAGAGCAGGGCCAGGGGTACCAAGGCGCGCAGAAAGATGCTGACCCGGCGGTCAAAGGTCAGCCGCCACACCAGCAGGGCGTAGCGCAAAATGGCCGGCAGAAACCGGGGCAGCAGCAGCATAAAGAGGTTGACCAGCAAACGGGACATAACCGCCCCCCGGCGCGGATTTGGGTTAGGGTTACAATTATGATTATGATACCATAGTAATGGCCGAGGGAAAGCGGCGGAAATGGGGGAAATGCCGGCAATAGCCGGTTGCCATCCCCCCGCCGCCAGTGGTACTATATCCGGGTGATTGCGGATTTTGCCGACCAGGGGACGGAGGATATTTTCTACGGCGTGAACAGCGCCGCCGCCCGGCGTACCTGCCCGCCGCAACTCCATTTCCTTGCCGCCCGAAAGTTGACGGCATTGAACCGGGCTGAGGAACTGGCGGATTTGACCTTGCCATCGGGCAATCGTCTGGAAACCTTGCGCGGCGACCGGCGCGGTCAGCACAGCATCCGCATTAACGCCCAATACCGGGTTTGCTTTTTCTGGGAACGCGGTCAAGCCAGCGCTGTGGAAATAACCGACTATCACAGCTGACCTTTCCATATCCCTTTGCCGGGAGGAGCCGCTATGCCTTTGCTCATTCCGACCCACCGGGAACCCACCCATCCGGGGGAGATGCTGCTCGAGGAGTTTATGAAACCCTTAGCGCTGACCCCGCAGGATTTGGCGGCGGCCCTCTTTGTGCCGTACCCGGAAATCGCGGAACTGGTGAACCGGCAGCGCGGCGTCACCACCGAACTGGCTTTGCGGCTAGCCCGCTATTTTAGTACCAGCGTCGGCTTTTGGCTGAACGGTCAAAGGGAATGGGAAATTTACCACGCCCAACGCGCCGAAGCGGAAATCCTGAACCGGATCCAGCCGCTGGTGTGGGAAAGTTTTCCCGAACCGGAGGAATTGGATGACGCGGCCGTGGCGGCTGAGGAGGTTGCGGCAATCCGCCCTTCCTGATATTATATCCGGGTGATTGCGGATTTTGCCGACCAAGGGACGGAGGATATTTTCTATGGCGTGAACAGCGCCGCCGCCCGGCGTACCTGCCCGCAGCAACTCCATTCCGTTGCGGCGGATAAGCTGGAATCTATTGACTCGGCGATCGAACTGAACGACTTGCGGTTTCCCCCGGGAAATCGCTTGGAAGCCTTGCGGGGAAACCGCCAGGGCCAGCACAGTATCCGCATCAATGACCAGTACCGTATCTGTTTCGTCTGGCAGCGCGGGCAGCCAGCGGCCGTGGCCATCACCGACTATCACCGGTAATCCTACCTTACCTTAACGGGGGCGGAGAGTTATGATTCGAGTGCCGACCCACCGGGAACCCAACCATCCGGGCGCAATGCTGCAAAAGGAGTTTTTGACGCCGCTGGGGATTACCCCGCAGGATTTGGCGGCGGCTATCTTGTTGCCCCCGGCCCAAGTTGAGGAAATTGTCCAGCGGCGACAGAGCGTTACGGCGGCCGTCGCCTGTCGCCTGTCCCGCTATTTCGGCAACAGTCCCGGCTTTTGGCTGAACGGGCAACGGCGCTGGGATTTGTACCACGCCCAACGCGCCGAAGCGGCGGCCCTGGAACGGATTCAGCCGCTGGCCCGGGAAAACTTTCCCGAACCGGAGGAATTGGATGACGCGGCCGTGGCTGCTGAGGAAGTAGCGGCCGCTGACTGAACCCGGCCGGGATCCGTTCCCCTCGCCGTCCTTCCCAATGCCCCTTTTTACCGTCCTTCCCGCCGCCCTTTCTATAGTCCTTCCCGCTGGCGCGGGAATCCCGAACGGCAAAGCCCAAAACCTGCCTAACTGCCAATCGGGTATTTCCGGATTCCCGTTTTCCCGGTAGAAACCGGTTGCGGCCGGGATTTGCTTATCCCCCAACATCGGTTATATAATGTTGCCGGGCTTATCCTCCAGGGCAGCAAACAAGGGCAGGGAAACTATGACGCAAACCGCCCAGCCGGGCCAACCGATAGCCGGCGCCGTTCCGGGCCATCCGACGACCGCCGGCGCCATCTGGCCTTTGCCGGCCGGCTTGACGCCGCCGGACTTGACCGACGCCTACCGCCGGATGACCCTGGTACGCGCCATCGACGAGCGCATCTGGATGATGAACCGCCAGGGCAAAGTTCCCATCGCCGCCTCGGGCCAGGGCCACGAAGCGGCGCAGCTGGGCAGCCTGGTCGCCGCCGAAAAGGACGGCAACTGCTTTCTCTTTCCCTACTACCGGGACTTGAGCATCAAGATGTCCGTCGGCCTGACCCCCACCCAGGTGATGCTTTCCTTTATGGGCAAGGCCGGCGACCCCTACAGCAACGCCCGCCAGTTTCCCCTGCAAGGGGCCGACCTGAAACATAAAATCATCCAGCTTTCCAATGTGGTGGCCGCCGGGCTGACCCAATCGGTAGGCTATGCCCTGGGCTGCCAGATGTTGGGCGATGGCACGGTTACTCTGGTCTATTTCGGCGACGGGGCCTCCAGCCAGGGGGAAACCCACGAGGCGATGAACTTTGCCGGCGTCCATAAGCTGCCCATCGTCTTTATCTGCGAAAACAACGGTTATGCCATATCGGTGCCGCAGCGCTTGCAGATGGCGATTGGCGATGTGGCCGCCCGGGCCGAGGGCTACGGCTTTCCCGGCCTGGTGGTGGACGGAATGGATTTGCTGGCCTGCTATGAAGCCACCCGGGAAGCCATCCTCCGCGCCCGGCGGGAAGGGCCGGTACTGCTGGAAATGAAAGTCGAGCGCCTGATGCCCCATACCACCGACGACGATGACAGCCGCTATCGTCCCCAAGAGGAAGTGGCCGCCGCCAAACTCCGCGACCCGGTCATCGCCTATGGGGATTGGCTGCTCGAACAGGGCTACCTGACGGCCGAGCAACAGGCCGGCTATAAGGAGGCGGCGACAGAAGCCGTGAACGCCGCCACCGACGCGGCGGAAGCAGCCGCCCCCCCGGACGCGGCGGAAATGGACAAGCACGTGTATGCGCCCTGATTGGGCAATGGAATGACCGATCCCATACCGTCATTCCCGCCCGGCCACCGTCATTCCCGCGTAAGCGGGAATCCAGGGGGCGCTTGACAAGGGGTCGGCAGTATCAGGCAGCGCCAGTACCGTCATTCCCGCGTAAGCGGGAATCCAGGGGGTGCTTGACAAGGGGTCGGCAGTATCAGGCAGCGCCAGTACCGTCATTCCCGCGTAAGCGGGAATCCAGGGGGCGCTTGACAAGGCTGCGGCAGTATAAGGCAGCGTCCCTACCGTCATTCCCGCGTAAGCGGGAATCCCGACGGTACTGCCTTATGATGGTATTGTCGGCAGGCAGCCGCTGGATTCCCGCTTAAGCGGGAATGACGGTAAGGAAAACGGGAATGGCGGCGGTAAAGCCGGAATAACAGCAGCGCCATTCGGGATTCCCGCTTACGCGGGAATGACGGTAGGGGTGGCCGGAAATGACGGTAGAACGGGACGGAAAGACTAGGGTACCGGCTATCCGCGGCGTCAAACCCTTAAGGCAAGGATAGGAATATGGCCGTCAAAAGCGTAATTGAAGCCGTCCGGGAAGCGATGTGGGAGGAGATGCAGCGGGACGAATCCGTCTTTGTGATGGGGGAGGATGTGGGCTGGCGCGGCGGCGTCTTTCTGGCGACCCGGGGCTTTATCGAGGAGTTCGGGGCCGGTCGGGTCATTGATATGCCCCTGGCCGAAGCCTCGATTATGGGCATCGCCCTGGGGGCCGCCTTTCGCGGCCTGCGCCCCATCCCGGAAGTGGAGTTCGCCGATTTCCTGTGGCCGGCGGTGAACCAGCTGATTGGCGAAGCGGCCCGGGCCCATTATGGCACCGACGGCCAGCTGACCGCCCCGGTAACGATCCGCATCCCTTACGGCGGCGGCATCCGCGGCGGGCTGTACCATTCCCAGAATGTGGAAGCCTACTTTTTCCATACTCCCGGCCTCAAGGTCGTGGCCCCGGCTACCCCCTATGACGCCAAGGGCCTGCTGAAATCCGCCATCCGCGACAACAATCCGGTGGTCTTTCTGGAACACAAGAAAACCTATCGCCTGGTGCGGGGGGAAGTGCCGGAGGAGGATTATGCCCTGCCCATCGGCCCGGCGGAAGTGAAACGGGCCGGCCGCAACATCACGGTGGTCAGCTATGGGTTGATGCTGCATTACTGCCTGGCGGCGGCGGAACAGCTGGCGGCCGAGGGCGTGGCGCAAGTGGAAGTGGTGGATTTGCGGACGCTGAAACCGCTGGATACGGAAACGGTGTTGACCTCGGTAAAAAAGACCGGCAAACTGCTGATTGTCCACGAGGACAACATCACCGGCGGCGTCGGTTCGGAAATTGCGGCTCTGGCGGCGGATCAAGCCTTTGACTATCTGGATGCCCCCATTGCCCGCCTCTGCGGCCCCGATGTGCCGACGATGCCTTTTGCCCAGACTTTAGAGGACGCCTATCTGCCCAACACCGAAAAAATCGCCGCCGAACTGCGGCGGCTGGCGGCTTATTAGCCGGCCCGGTCATCCCATCAGGAAACCCATTAAAACAGCGGGGGGCGCGGTCTTGGCGCAAACGATAGAACTACCCCAAGTGGGCGAGTCCGTGGTCGAAGGGACGATTGGCAAGTGGCTGAAACAGCCCGGCGATGCCATTGCGCGGTACGAGCCGCTGGTGGAAGTAGTAACCGACAAGGTAACGATGGAAGTTCCCTCGCCGGTGGACGGCGCGCTGCTGAAAATCCTGGCGGCGGAGGGGGAAACGGTGCCCATGGGCGCGCCCATCGCCGAAGTGGAAACGGCGGCGGGCGCAGCGCCGGCGGTTGCGGCGGATTCCGTTGTGGAATCCGTTCCGGAGATGCCGGCCGCCCTCGTTACGCCGCCGGCCGCCACTACGCCGCCGGCCGCCACTACGCCGCCGGCCGCCACTACGCCGCCGGCCGCCACTACGCCGCCGCCGCAACCGGCGGCCGCGGAGCCGTCAACCCCCGATGCCGGCCGCATTGGCTACCTGAATACGGCGGCCACGATGGTCGGGCCGACCGGCGGTGGGGCCGGGGATATGGCGGATTCGGAAAAGACGCCTACGGATGCTGGCTGGCCGGCCGCTACGGCCCCGGCAGCCCCGGCAATCCCCTCTATCCCGGCGGCGGAAAGGGCGGCCCCGGCTAGTCCCCGCTTGTCCCCGGCGGTGCGGCGGCTGGCCCGGGAGCATAGCGTAGATTTGTCCCGCCTGGCCGGCAGCGGAATGGGCGGCCGCATTACCCGGGATGATGTGCTGCAATATCTGGAATCCGGAGCGGCGGCCGCGGATGCGGCGGCGGTGGCGGCTTCGGCGGCCGCCGATAGCGATGAAACCTATATTGCCTTGACGCCGGTGCGGCGGATGATTGCCGCCGCGATGGTACGCAGCGTCAGCCAAATCCCCCACGCCTGGAGCGCCACCGAAGTGGATGTTACCAATCTGGTGGCGGCGCGGACGGCGTTGCGGGCCGCCTTTCAGCAGCGGGAGGGCGTCGCGCTGACCTATCTGCCCTTTGTGTTGCGGGCTTTGACCGCCGCCCTGCGGGACAATCCCACTTTCAACGCCAGTTGGGGCGAGGATCGGATAATCCTGAAACGGCGGTTGAATATCGGCTTGGCCGTGGCCGCCCCGGGCGGGCTGGTGGTGCCGGTCATTCCGGACGCCGACCGGCTGAGTTTGGCCGGCTTGGCCCACGCCGTAGCCGATTTGACCCAGCGGGCGCGGCAGGGCCGGCTGACTTTGGCCGATGTGCAGGGCGGCACCTTTACCCTGAACAACACCGGCGCCTTGGGCTCCACCGTGTCCCAGCCCATCATCAACCATCCCCAGGCCGCCATCCTGACCACCGAAGCCATCCAGAAACGGCCGGTCGTTATCAACGACGCCATAGCCATTCGCTCGATGATGAACCTGTGCTTGTCCTTTGACCACCGCATCAACGACGGGGCGGAAGCCGGCGCTTTCATCCAATCCATCAAAAGCCGCTTGGAAAGCATAAACCCGGACGCCGCCCTGAGCTAGGGGGGCGGTTTGCCTTTGCCCGCCTATTTGTTGTATAGTGGGAGTTAAGTAGGAGGGAAGTATGGCCGCGAAGACAGTACTGTTTTACGACCGGGAGCGGAAGCGTGCCCAGGTGTGGGCGGAGGCATGGGATGAGGGCTTTGCGAAAGGCATTGCGAAAGGCATCGCAGAAGCCAGGGCCGAAGCTATCGCGGAACAGGATCGGAAGTGGAAAGGGTGGTTGGCCCGCCAGGATGCGGCGCGGGAAAAGGGCCTGCCCTTTGACGAGCCGCCGCCGGCGCCCATCGGTTAGGGGCCGTCAAGGACTTGACGCTGTCCCGGCCGTCAAGGGCGGCCGGGATTCTAGCCGTTGGCGGTTCTTTCCGATTCCCCGGCGGGTCGCGCAACGCCATCCTTAAACCGGGTTCAGGATACTATGCCGGAAAGCAAACCCCTCTGCCGGGTGGAACATTGGGGCCGGGTGGATTATTGCCAAGCCTGGCAGCGGCAGGCCCGGCTGGTGGCGGCCGTGCAAGGGGGCCAGCAGCCCCCTACCCTGCTGCTGCTGGAGCATAACCCGGTCTATACCCGCGGCCGCTTGTCCCGGCCGGAGCATATTCGCTTATCCCCGGAGCAGCTGGCGGCCCGGGGCGCGGCGGTAGTGGATACCGACCGCGGAGGGCAAGTTACCTGGCACGGGCCGGGGCAGCTGGTCGCCTGGCCGGTGGTCAACCTGCGCGGCTGGGGCGGGCCGCTGCAATATGTCCGCACCCTGGAGCAAATCCTAATGCGGGTTTTGGCTGACTTTGGCATCGCCGCCGGAGTAGAGCCGGGTTTGACCGGAGTTTGGGTGGTCGATGCCAAAATCGCCGCCATCGGCGTGAAAATCAGCCGGGGCATTGCCCATCACGGCTTGGCCCTGAATGTGAACCCCGACCTGTCCTGGTATGACCACATCATCCCCTGCGGCTTGGCCGACCGGCCGGTTACTTCTATGGCGCAAGTTTTGGGCGGAAAAGGGCCGGCTATGGCGGCGGTGCGGGCAAGCGTGGCCCGGCATTTCCGGGAGGGAATGGGCTTTGCCCCGGCCAGGGCGGGCCATCCTTCAACCAGTTCAGGGTGAGCGGAAACGGCAAAAGCCGCCCTTCCCTTAGCCATCCCTACCGTCCTTCCCGCTCCCTCCTACCATCCTTCCCATCGTCGCACTACCGCCCTTGACGCCGCCCTCAAACCCGGTTAGACTGAACCTATTATCCGCCCTGGACGGAGGTACTACTGTATGACCACCCTGCCTTTGGATACGGCCCCCGGCCCCTCGCCGGATGACGAGGCGGTTCGCAATGCGGGCATCTGCTACGAGCTGCTGACCGCGGCCCGGGAGGAATTGGCCGGCGGCGATTTGCTACAAGCCTCGGAAAAGATTTGGGGGGCGACGGCCTTTGCGGTTAAGGCCGTGGCCGAAAAGCGCCGCTGGTTCAACGAGGCCGATTGGAAACTGCGCCGGGCCGCGGAAATCATCACTCGCGAGCTGGCCGACCCCAACCTTATCAGTCGCTATGTCCACGCCCGGGACGCCCACTTTAACTTTTACCGCCACGAGTATGACGCGCGAACCCTGGAAATGGCCTTGGAATCGTCGGCAGCCCTAGTGGCGGCCCTGCTCCCGACCCTGGCCGCCGATTACCAACCGCCCTATGTGGACGAAATCACGGCAGCCCGGATCCGCTCCTTGGAACAGCCGACCAGCGGCCCGGATCAGCATCGGCTGACCAACGGCCGGCCGCCAATAGAAACGCGGCCGCCACTAAAGGCGGCGGCCGGTTAAGCCGCCAAGCCCGAACGGTTAACATCCCCCAGCCGGGGATTTTGTGCATAGCCGCCAGGGCTGCCGCCGCCCCCCTACTGCCGACCCCGGCAATGGGCCGTATAGACCACCGTACGGAACATCGCATACCGATATTGGGCGCCCGCTTGCAGATCGCCGGTGAACTGGAGATTGGGCGTGCCATCCCCATCCTCATCCAGATACCACCACTTTACCTTGGCGGCCCGATCGTAGCCCAGGGCTTGACATTCCGCCGTAGCCCCGCCCTGCACCTCCAGCGTCCCGAAACGGTTTGCCGATGTGCCATTCAGCGCCCATCCGGCGATTATATCGTCGCTCCGGTCAGCAAAAGCCATCCGGGCGCTTTCCTGCGCCGCAGCCGCGTCGTTGCCTTGCGCGCCGGGCGCGCCGATAGCGCGGACATAGGCATTGCCAGTCGTCCGAGGGCCGGGAACAAAAGTGGGCTGGTTTTGTTCCAAAATCCGGGGATTGACAATCAGATAGCCGGTGGTGACCCCGTTAGGATTGCTGGTCAAGCCGGGATTAGCCAGGGTACTGGCCGGATAGGCTTTGCCGTAGCGCAAGGTGGGCTTGGCCGCCTTGCGGCGGCGTTTCTTTTCCTCCCGGGGAAACTCAAAAATGCGGTCGATGCTGATGCCGGTGATGCCGGATTCCCCCTCGGTCAACCAACCCTCTTGCGCCGCGATGAAACCGCGGAAACTGCCGCGTTCCCCGAAATAGACGGTGTCATCCCGTTCATTGCGGTCTTTGCCGGCCTCCCAAGTCTCGGCCTTGGTAAAGGTGTCGGACTGGTCAACGCCGCAGTAGAGGGTCTTGCCGCGGTTTTCGGCCAGGGACTCGAGGATGGCCGTGGTGCGGTCGTCATGGGCAAAGGCTTGCCAATCGGAACAGTCCCAGGGGACAGAGCGGGCTTGGATAGTGGTCAGGCCATAGCCGGCGCCCAGCAGCAGGAGAAGGACGATACCCGTGATGAAAACCTGGGGAAAGACCTTGGGCATAAAGGGACCTCCAGGAGGCCCCAACACAAGTCAAGGCCGAATCGCCTTGGCGATTCGGCCTTGACTTGCGCTTATTCTATACCACAGGTTTGGGGAATTGCAAGGGGGTTGAGGGGTGAATTCGAAAAATTTTTTTGGGGTGATTTTCGATGTCCGCCGACCGTCCTTCCCGCGTAAGCGGGAATCCCGACGGTAATGAAAAGACCAGTCCTTTGCCGCCCAACTGCCGCCGGATTCCCGCTTACGCGGGAAGGACGGTGGGGAGACCGCCGCCCTCTACCGTGGGGATTCCCGCTTACGCGGGAAGGACGGTGGGGGCCATCAACCACCTTTCTATACAGACAAAAATCCCGTCCATCCGGTCTATCCATGTTTGAATCCGGATTCCCTCTGGACACCAACGGCCGGGGGCGCTAACCTTTCTGATAGGCTAAGCAATCCCAAAATCCGGGGACGGGAATAAACTTTGACCCTTGCCGAAACGCCTACACCGCAACTCAACGGCTGCGAGCCGGCTCTGGCTCTGCTGGAGTTTGACCCCATCCGCCAGCAGTTGGCCGGCTATGCCCGCACCCTCCTGGGCCGGGAGTATGCCCTGGCCCTGACCCCCACCGCCGATTACCCGGAAATCGTCCGCCGCCAGCAGGAAACCGCCGAGGCCCGCCGTTTTATTGACGCCGGCGGCTCCGGCCCCTCCCTGGAGTTCGGCCCCGGCGCTGACTTGCGGGAATATGCCCAACGCGCCGGCTTGGGCGGCTTATTGCGCGGCGGCGAGCTGAACGAAATCCGTCAACTGGCCCAGGCCGTCGGTCACAACCGCAGCAGCCTGCGCCGCCGGGCCGATTTGCCGCTGCTGTCCGCTTTGGCCGCCAATCTGCCCGATTTGAGCGGACTGGAAAAGGCCATCCGGGATGCGGTCAGTCCCGCCGGGGAATTGCTGGATGATGCCAGCCCCCAACTACGGCAACTGCGCCGGGCCAGCCGGGATGCCTATCAGCAGCTGAATGCGGTAATGCAGCGCAGCCTGCGCCGCTATCAGCAGCGGGCCGTGGTGCAGGAACCCATCGTTACCCAGCGCAACAACCGCCTGGTGCTGCTGATTAAAACCGATTTCAAATCCCAAGCCCCCGGCATTGTCCACGATGTTTCCGACAGCGGGGCCACCGTCTTTATCGAGCCCTTGGCCGCCATTGAGCCGGGCAACTTGTGGCGCGAATCCCGCCTGGCCGAGGAGCGGGAGGAGGAACGGGTTTTGCGCGCCTTGACCGCCCAGGTCGAACAGCGCAGCGCCGAGGTGCTGTTGGCTCTGGATTTGCTGGCCCGGCTGGATTTGGCCCTGGCCAAAGGCCGCTACTCTGCCGACCGCCGCGCCGTAGCCCCCACCATCATCCCCCATCGATCCAATCCGCTAGACCGGAATCCCTTGCCGGGTCAGGATGAATTCGCCGCCCCATCCGCTCATCCTGAACCGGCCACACCCCCGCTCACCCTGAACTCGTTGAAGGGTCATCCTGAACTTGTTGAAGGATGGGACACCACCCGGAATCCGTTGCCGGGTCATCCGGAATCCGCCGCCCCATCCGCTCATCCTGAACTTGTTGAAGGACGGGCGGCCGCCCCCCTGCGCCTTACCGCCGCCCGCCATCCGCTTTTGGCCGAGCCGGTCGTTCCCCTTAATCTGGAATTGGGCGGCGACCGGCGGGTAATGGTCATCACCGGCCCCAATGCCGGCGGCAAAACCGTGGCGCTGAAAACCGTCGGCCTGCTGGCCCTGATGGCCCACGCCGGCCTGCATATTCCCGCCGCGGCCGCCGTCTTTCCCCTGCTGGAGGGCATCTACGCCGACATTGGCGACCAGCAGAGCATTGAGCAATCCCTGTCCACTTTCAGCTCCCATATCCGCAACCTGCAATCCATTCTGGCGCAAATTACCCCCCATTCCCTGGCGCTGATTGACGAACTGGGGGCCAGCACCGACCCGGAGGAAGGGACGGCTCTGGCCCAGGCTATCCTCGACCATTTCCGGCAGCGCGGCGCGCTGGCTATTGCCACCACCCACCATCGCGGCGTGGCCCGCTATGTGCAGGAACAGCCGGGGATGATAAACGCCAGCGTCGACCTGGCCCCGGGCACTCTGGAACCCACTTACCGCCTGACCCAGGGATTGCCCGGCCGCAGCTATGCCCTGACCATCGCCGACCGCCTCGGTTTGCCGGCGGATATTCTGGCAACGGCCCGTTCTCTGGTATCGCCGGCGTTGACCGCCGCCGATGAACTGATTCAGGAATTGCAGGCGGAGCGGGAGGCCGTGGCGCAAATGCGGCAGGAATCGGAGCGGCTTTTGGCCCAGGCCCGGGCGCAGCAAGCGGAAACGGAGCAGCGCTTGGCATCAGTGGAGGCCGCCCGTTTGGAACTGGTCGAGGCGGCCCGCCAGGAGTTGCAGCAGCGCATCGCCGCTTTGCTGGAACAGTTGCAGCAGGCAGAACGGGCGGTGCAGCAAGCGCAGGCCGCGCAGCAAGCCGCGCCGCCAAGCCGGGCCGCCGATAGTGCTGATAGGGATGGCAAGGATGGCGCTGCCGTTGAATTGGCCGCTGCCGCTGATGCCCTACAAGAACGGCAGGCCGCTTTGACTCAGGCCCGGCGGGAAGTCAGCGCCGCCCAGTGGCAGCCCATTGCGGTAAAGCGGACGCCCTGGCCGGAAAAACTGCAAAGCGGCGACCGGGTTTATATCCGCGGCATCCCCCGCCCGGTGGAAGTAATCACGCCGCTGGACGCCGACGAACAAATCGAGGTGCTGCTGGGGACGATGCGGGCCAAAATCCCGGTCTATCAGCTGGAGCGGCCCGCCGCCGGCTTGAATCAGGACGAAGTTTCCCCGGATCCGGCCGGATCGGCGGCCCGGGACGGATCCGCCGCGTCGCCGGTCGACCAGGCCGCTACCGGTCCCCGTTTCCGGCACAACCGGGATGCCGGCGTCTATTACCGCCGTCCTTCGCCCCGGCAGGTAAAAACTGATCTCGACCTGCGCGGCCAACGGGTAGAACCGGCTTTAGACCAGCTGGAAAACCTGCTCGATCAGGCGGCGTTAAGCGGCGTTTCGCAAATCCGCATCATCCATGGTCAAGGCACTGGCGCCCTGCGCCGCGCCATCCGGGAACATCTGCACGGCCATCCCCTGGTAGCCCACGCCGGCCCGGCCGCCGAGCAAGGCAGCGACGGGGTAACGGTAGTGGAATTGAAATAGGCGGCAAGCTCTGAGCCGGCCATAGGGTGAGCCTTGCCCAAATCCGTCACCCCACCAATGGCGTTACCGTCACCGGCCCGCCCTCTCGCATATCCACCGTCAAGCGGCAATGCTCCAGCATCGCCGTACCCAGCAGCGGCCGGGGATTTTCCGTTTGATACACCAGGATGTCAATCTGCCGGCCTTGCCATTGCGCCACGGCCCGGAAAGTCGTCATAAGGATGGTCCGATTGTTGGCGATCCGCATCTGCTGGATCCGGTAAGCCGGCAGGTTCATTTCCCGAACTGCAACGGCGGGCAGAGTAAGCCAGCCGGAGAACCCGGTATCGATCACGACTTCCACTTCCCGGAACTCCAGGTTGGGGCCGGCTACCGCTACTGAAATCCGCGCCTCCAGAATGTTGACCGTCGGCGACTGCCCTGCCAGCACGACCTGGCCGTGGCCGCCCCTAGAGGTACTCAAGGGTCATCCGGGAACGGAACGGGGCGGCTTTGCCGGCCCTGCCGATAATGCGCCCCCAATTCAGGGCCTCGGGATGCCGCGCCAACATCCGCAGCGTAGCCGTCAGGTTATCGGCGGCGACAACATAATCGCCGCTGCGGATATCGATAACGACAACCTGGCCGCGACACTCGGATTCCAGCCGCGCGGCCAGTCCCGCGTAGAGGGCTTCCCCTTTCTGTATCAGCTCCTCCTGTTGTTGCTTTTCCCGGTGTTCGAGGTACGCCAGGGTAATCGCCGGGCTGAGCTGCGCCACCGCCCCGTCCCCGCCAACGCTGCGCCCCCAACTCCAGGAATTAGGATGCAACTCGTCCATAGCCACCGTAGCTTCCAAGTCGTTTTTCCCGAGGACATAGTCGCCGCTGAGCACATCGATGACCACGACCTGGCCGTAATGTTCCGACTCCAGCCGTTCCGCCAGAGTCGCATAGATGGCTTCTCCCCGTTCCGCAACTTCCTCCGGGGACATTTCCTTGGCTCGTTCAACCTCCTCCTGGGCTTGTTCCGCTACCGACACCATAGCCCGCCTCCTCAAAAAATCATCCGGCTATTGCCATTGTAAAACCCCGGCCGCCCCGGTTTCAAGGGAAAAGGCCGCCCGTTTCCGCCTAGTCCCGGCTAAAACCGTATTTCCGATTACCCCCGGGATTCCCGCTGGCGTGGGAAGGACGGTAGTAGAGAGGCAGGAAATGACAGCAGCGGGGATGGGAAAGGAATGAATGACGGTAAGAAATCCGGCAGCGGCCGGGCATTGCCGCCGGCCAATCTGCTGTGCTATCATACTGGGGTCAATCTTTCCCGGTCATCCTGTCTTTAACGGTTGTTTGCCTTGTCTGCAATGCTGTTGGTTGGCGGCCGGCTTTGGGGCCGCCGCCCGTTCCGGTTTATCCTGCCCATCCTGCTGCTGCTGGCGGCCGGTTTTGCGGTTTTTGAGCCGGCCCTGGCCGCCGCCAACGGGCGGGCTACCCTTATCGCCAGCAAGGAGCAGGGGCCGTATGGGGTGGAAGTGAGCATTCTGCCCAACCGGGCGGTGGTCAACAACACCCACCTCAGCGTCCGGGTAACGGATTTGCGCGGCGGGGCGGAATTGACCGCGGCGGCGGTACTGGTTTCCGCCACCGGCCCGGCGGATGCGGCCGGCCAATCCGCCGCCTTTGGCCCGATCCCGGCGGTCAATGATGTATTGCCGCAATTTTACGAGGCTACCCTGCCCTTTGCCGTGCCGGGGGAGTGGCAGCTGACCCTCCGCATCGCCAGCGATTTAGGCACGGAAATCGTGCGGGTGCCGCTGCTGGTGCGGGAGGGCCAACCGATAAACCTGATCCTGGTGGCGGCCGTGGCCGTAGCCGCCCTGGCCGTGGGCCTCTGGACTTATGACCGCATCCGGGGTCGGCGGCGGCCGGCCGCGGCCGCCGGGTAGGGGCGCAGCGCTATGGCGGCGTTAATCCGTCCCGCCCTGATTATTGCCCTCTACGCCCTGCTGCTGCCGATTTTCGGGCCGCTGCTGGATCATCACTTTGTAGAGTGGCAGCATCAGCACGGCCATATTTACGCCGCCGGCCGGCCGGCGGCCCACAGCCACATTTACGAAATCAGCGGACGACATCATCATCCGCCGGCGGATGCGGCCGGCAATAGGGCCGCCCCGGCCGCCGGCCTGGTCTATCTGACCGCCTACGGTGGGGCCGGCGCTACTCCGGCCTATCTATCCTTGACCACTGCGGCCCCGCGGCTGCGCTTTCCCCAGGAGGGGGACGATTCCCGGCGTTGGGGTTGGCCGCCCGCAGAACGGCGGCCGCCGGGAGCCTATGTAGCCCCGCCGCGGCAACCGCCGCGCCGCTAATCCCGGTCTGAAATTCCTATCCCTAAACCCTGCGCCAACCTACGGACCGGGAGTTGATTTATGCTGTCTTTTTATCGTCACCAGGGTTTGCCGGCCCTGGCCTTGGCCCTGTTTCTGCTGCTGACCCTGGCCGCCTGCGGGGCGGCCGCGCCGCCGCCGCAATTGGACTGGACTTTGCGGATTGCCAACGGCGGGATGACGCCGGATACGGTGGCGGTGCGCCAGGGCGACACTATTACGGCGTGGCTGGAAAGCGACCGGGCCGGGGTCGTCCACTTTCACGGCTACGATTTGGAACGGGCAGTGACGGCGGGGGAAACCGCCGAATTGCAGTTCACCGCCAACGCCACCGGGCGCTTTCCCATAACTTTCCACGAAACGGCGGCGGATAGCGGCGGGGAACACAGCCACGACCACAGCGCTATGGCACCCGGGCCGATCGAGTCCACCGTGCCGGTTAGTATGGAACTGGCGGCCGAAGTCGACGCGGCGGGCGGTTTGCATATCCGCATCAGCACCGAAAACTGGCAGTGGGCCCCGGAGGAAGTCAATCAGAAATCCCGGCCCGGCGTCGGCCATGCCCATATCTATGCCAATGGGGAAAAGCTGAGCCGGATTTATGGGCCGGAGCATTATGTGGCCGCCCTGCCGCCGGGGCAGTATGAAATCCGGGTGGACTTGAACGACAATGCCCATAATGCCTTGACCGTCAACGGCGCGCCGCTGGATGCCAAGACCGCCGTAACCATCCCGGCTCAAGCCGCCGCCGCTATCCCGGCCGACCCGGAACCCATCGCCGCCGAACAGCCCATGTCCCTGGAATTGCGGGCGCATCCGGATGCCCCGGGCGGCTACAATCTGCAAGTTATTCCCGCCGGGTTTGCTTTTGGCGGCGGCCAGGGCTACGGTCAGTTGAGCCTTGACGGGACAATTGCAACCCGCCTTTATGCCGATTGGCTGCAACTGCCGCCGCTGGATCCGGGAACGCACACCATCAGCGTAGCCCTGCGGGACAGCGATGGCCGCCCCTATCACTGGCAAGGCCAACCGGTAGCGGCTGCCATCACGGTAGTAGAGGGCGCGCCGGACGATGGGATGGCTAGGGCAATGCCGGCGGCGGATGGCGGGCATAACCACGAAACGGCGGCGGCGGCGGACGGCGGGGAAAGCGGGGAGTTGGAATTGGGCTTTCTGGTGGTGACGCCGCGGTAGATAAGGGGGAAAGCCCGCCGCTTGGTAGAGCGGCGGGCTTAAACAACGACTAGAGCAGTTTGATGGCCGCCACGACAAAAGCGCCGGTGGCAATGATGGTTCCCACCGTCCAGCGGGTGTGCCGGGCTTGGCCCCGCTCGATGGCAAGGAGCAGTTCGGACCGTACCCGTTCCAAGTCCTCCTTGGACGCCAAGTGTTTTACCGCCTCTTCCAAGGCGGCGACCCGTTCCAAAATAGAGCGGGGATCAATCATGGTGGTCATCCTAAAGCCTCCCTAGGTTAATGATGTGGCAAGGATACCACTGTAGTTGCGGGAGGGCAAGGGGCGGTTTTAAGGCAATTGACGCCCCAGCCCTTTGCCGTTACACTAGGCCCGGAAAGCAAGGCGGCCGGCCGTCTTTGAGCCGGGCAATCGTATATAGCAACCGTCATTCCCGCGTAAGCGGGAATCCTGCGGCCGCTCTACCGTCATTCCCGCGTAAGCGGGAATCCCGCGATGGCTTGCCCAAGTTGCGGCATTATAAGGCAGTACCGTTCGGGATTCCCGCTTACGCGGGAATGACGGTAGGGGCGGGCCGGGTTATCGGCCGGATTTTGGGGGAAAGGAGCGGCGTTATGAGTCTGGAGGTTTTTGGGGTGGCCGGGCAAAAGGTGCTGATTACCGGAGCCGGCCGGGGGATTGGCAAGGGCATCGCGCTGGCTTTTGCCGCCGCCGGGGCCGATGTGGCCGTTACCGGCTTGAACGCGGCCGGCGTAAATCAGGTGGCGGCCGAGGTGAGGGCTTTGGGGCAAGCCGCCCTGCCGCTGACCGGCGACGCCACCCAAGCCGCCGCCATGGACGCCATCGCCGCGCAGGTTCTGGCCGAGTTCGGGCATATTGACACCCTGATTACCTGCGTGGGCGATGCCATCCGCAAGCCGGTGGTGAAACTGCCCGGCGTCGGCGTGGCCGGAATGTCCGAGGACGAGTGGCATTTTATCGTGGATATTAACCTGACCGAGGCTTTTCAGGGCTGCCGGGCCTTGGGCGAGCATCTGCTGGAACGGCGGCAGGGCTGCGTGATTAACATCTCCGGCTGGGCCGCCTTTCGCGGCCGCCAGGGGTCGGCGGCCTACGATGCCGCCAAAGCCGGCGTAATGCGCTTTACCGAATCCCTGGCCCAGGAATGGGCGCCCTACGGCGTCCGGGTCAATTCCATTGCCCCCGGCAGCTTTCCCGACCCGGAGCAGATGTCCGCCGCCGCTTATCAGGCCCGGCAGGAGGCGGCCCAAAGCCAGGTGCCATTAGGCCGGGTGGGCAACCTGGCGGAAGTGGGCTGGCTGGCGATTTTCCTGGCCGCGCCGGCCGCCGCCTATGTAACCGGCCAAACCTGGGCGGTGGACGGCGGGGTAAGCATCAAAACCGGCTGATAAATTGGTGACGCTGGGGTTATTTACAGCGCGGGCGGCATTGCCTACAATGCGGAAAATCCGGGCGGGAAACTCCGGGAAAGGAGGGTTAGCCAATGCCCACGACGGTCGGCAAGAAAGAGGACACCCTGACCACTTACCTGGCCCTGGAACTCCAGAAACACGGGCTGGAGGTGGAAAACCAAGCCCCGTTGAAAGGCCAGGGCGGCGGCAAAGCCGACCTCCTGATTCGGCTGGGGCGGCAAGGAACTATCATCCTCGAGGCTAAACAGGGGCAAACGGAAAGCGACCGCCGGGCCGCCCTGGCCGACGGTCTGCGGCGGCTGGATAACAATCACTGCACGGCGGCCCTGGCCGCGTGCTATCCGCCGGGCCAATTCAGCCAAGCCTCCTTTCGGTCGGCCCGCCTGGAGTATGCCATCCTCGACAAGGACAACCGGATTCCGGCGTGGCTTTCCGGCACGGCGGCCGAGCTGGCGGCCGCCGTCAAAATGGCTCCGGGGCAACTGGGCAACGCCGACCTGGCGGCCAGTCAACTGCGCGGCGAGCTGGATAAGGTCCTGGACAAGCTGTCCACCGGGCAAAAGCGGGAATTGGCCCGGGCCCTGGATTTGCCGATTACGCCGCAGCCGCAGCGGAAACAGCACAAGACCCCGGCGGCCTATAACCGGGCCCTCGAGCATTGGGAAAATGCCAAGTACGACACCGCCGCCATCCGGGGCTGCCTGGTCCTGGCCAGCGCCATGATGTTCCACGCCCGGCTGGGGGCTTATCTGATCCCGGAAAACCAGCCGGCTTTTGACGCCCGGGAAACGGCGGCCGCCCCCTATAGCGGCCCCTGGCCGCCGCGACGGCTGGGCGAGTGCCGGGATGTGCCGGACATCGTGGACGCCTTGCAGCAGGCGTGGGACACCATAATGGCCCTGGATTACAAGCCGGTGTTCCAAACCGCCATCGCCGGCTTGAAAGCCCCGAACGATGACCAAAACTGGCGGGAAAGCCTGAAAATTATGGCCGCGGCGGCCGGCAACCTGGTTAACGACCAAGCCGGCGGCCGCCAGGATGTGATGGGCCGCATCTTTCATCGGGTATTGGACACCGCCCGCTACGATGGCTCCTACTATACTGGCACCGCCGGGGCTACCCTGCTGGCTACTTTAGCCATCCGCCCGGAGGATCGGGACTGGAACAATCCGGCCGCTATCGCCGGGATGAATGTTACCGACCCGGCTTGCGGCACCGGCACCTTGCCCATCGCCGCCGCCGCCCGAATTCGGGAGTTGGCCCGGGGCGTGAATCCGGAACGCCTGGCCGAAATTCTGGTCGAAAAGACCCTGCATCTGTACGACATCAATCTGACCGCCACCCACATGGCGGCCACGACTTTAGGGCTGATGTCGCCCTCTACCCAGTTTAAGAATATGAATGTCCACCGCACCCGCCTGGGGCCGCCGGAAATCCGCCGCGGGCAGCCGGTATTGCCGGCACAAGTGGGCAGCCTGGAATGGCTGGCGGCCCAGCCGACCCTGATTCGGTGGCCGGAATATCAAATCAGCGAGCAGGTGGAGACCCGCCTGGAAAAGGGGCCGCGCCTGGCCCCGGCCGACCTGTTCATTATGAACCCGCCTTTCGCCCGGGACAGCCTGCGCTACGACCAATTCACCGCGCCGGAGGAAATCGCCATAAAAGCGCGGGAGGAGGAACTGCTGGGCAAAACGGAAGCCCATCGTTCCGGCGGCTCCAACGGGTTCGTCGTGCTGGGCTCCCAAAACCTGAAAGCCAACGGCCGCATCGCCACCGTGCTGCCGGCCTCCGTGGCCCAAGCCGCCTCCGGCCTGCAAATCCGCCGGATGCTGGGCAAAATGCGCGTGGAGTATGTCGTTATCCTCAAAGACCCCCAGGGCCTGGCCTTTTCCGAAAATACCGCCATCAGCGAGCTGCTGCTGATTGCCCAGAACCGCAAACCCCGCCCGGCGGACCGCACCGCCTTTGTCAAGGTGCTGCGGAAACCGCCCACGCCGGCCCAAGCCCAAGCGATGGGCGAGGCCATCCTGCGCGGCGAAAAATCCGAGGATTACGACATTACCTATTGGCCGCAGGCGCGGATGGCGGCGGGCGACTGGTTTCCTACCCAATTCGTCCGGGCGGAGTTGGTAGAAACCTGGCAAGGCATCAGCGCCGGGAAATGGTTTCCCTCTGCCGCCGGCAAGGGCGTTGGCTATCCAGTGCAGGACAGCCGGGTCATCCGTGATACCTTTGAGAAAAGCGACCGCAGCGCTACCCAACGCGCCCTTTGGCATCACAAGACCGATGTCCAGCGGACGATGGCGTCAAAGCCGGATGTCTATATCAAACCCAAAGCGGGCAAGCGGGAACAGGCCGACCGGCATTATGCCAAACGGCAACGGGTAATGGTCGGCTCGAGACTCAGCATCACCAACACCCGGGTGACCGCCGTACTTTCTGACCAACCTACTGTCTCCGGGTCGGCTTTCTTTCCCTATCGTCCGGTATCGGGAAAACACGCTATCGCCGACCTCGAAAAGGCTACGGTTGCCTACCTCAACAGCACGGTCGGAATAACGGCAATGCTGGGCGTCACCTCTAACAAGAAAATCATCTACCCCAACTGGTCCATCTACGACTGGCATTTGTTGCCGGTGCCGGATTGGAGAAAGTTGTCGGCCCGGGCGGTCAAAGCCTTGGTTGCCGCCTATGATGGGCTTTGCGGCCAAGAGTTGCAGGAACTCCGCAATATGCTGACCTGCGCCACCCGCAAAGAGCTGGACGAAGCGGTAGCCCAAGCCCTGGGCATCCCGGGGGAAGTAATGGAGCAGGCCCGCATTGCCCTGGCGAGCGAGCCGTCCATCACCGGCAAAACCTTCACCGGGGATGCGTTGGCGGGGGGGTTGGGTTAACCCTACTGCCCAACCCCCTACCGTCATTTCCGCCATCACTACCGTCATTCCCGCGTAAGCGGGAATCCCGAACGGTACTGAAAAGCCCCGTCCTTTGCCGTCCAACCACTGCCGGATTCCCGCTTACGCGGGAATGACGGTGGGGGGGTGTCGGTGGGGAGGACGGTGGCCGGAGTGCATCGTGGTCAATCACCAGCAGGGCAACGACTGGCAAAATGTAAATTTCCACTTGCGGCCGGCGTTGATTGCGGAATTGGATTGGCTGCATTTGGGGGCGTTGGGGTATGGGGGGGCGGCGGGGGAGCGGTTGTTGGGGCAGTTGCGGAAAATGCGTTCCAGCAGCAGTTGGGATTATGGGGGGTGATGGGGGAAAGGGGCGGCGGCCGCTACCGTCATTCCCGGCCTCCCCACCGTCATTCCCGCCCTCTACCGTCATTCCCGCGTAAGCGGGAATCCCGAACGGTGCTGAAAAGCCCCGTCCTTTGCCCTCCAACCGCCGCCGGATTCCCGCTTACGCGGGAATGACGGTAGAAAAGCGGCGGGAACAATAATGGTGCAGGATTTATCCAATATAAAAATTGCCCGCAAAAACCGCCCCGCAGCCTATTCCCTTGCCCTCCGGCTTGTGTTATACTGATAAGGAGCGTCCGCCGGGCGCGCCGCTTTTCAGGGCCGTTAGCTCAGCTAGGTAGAGCACCGGACTTTTAATCCGGGTGTCGTGGGTTCGATCCCCACACGGCCCACCATTCCCCTCTTTCCGGGAAATCGCCGCAGGATTGTCTAATGTCCCCAATGCTTAACCGATTCCTTGCCCTATCCCTGCTCTTTCCCCTGCTGTTGCTGCTGGCGGCCTGCGCCAATTCCGGCAATCCGCCGCCCTCCCCGGAGACGCCGCCGCCCTCCCCGACCGCCACGACTGCGGAAATCCCGGCCGCCACGACTGCGCCAATCCCGGCCGCCAGTGCTACGGAAACCCCGGCGGCGGACAAAACTTTGACCCTCCGCTACTGGCAAGCCCCTTCCCTGCCCTTTCCCTATCTTTCCGGGGGCAACAAGGATTGGGACGCGGCCGCCATCACCCTGGAGCCGCTGGCTAACATTGACCCGGCCGGGCAGCTGATTCCGACCCTGTCCGCCGCCATTCCCACCCGGGAGAATGGCGGCATATCCCCGGATGGGCAGGCCATTACCTGGCAACTGAAACCCGGCGTTCAGTGGTCGGATGGCAGTTTCTTGACCGCCGCTGATGTGGTTTTTACTTGGCGCTACTGCACGGCCGCCGGGTCGGGCTGCACCGCTTTGGATGCCTTTGCCGGCGTGGAAAGCGTGGCGGCAGTGGATGATTTGACCGTCCAAATCCGCTTTGCCGCCCCTACGCCCTGGCCTTATACCCCCTTTGTCGGCTTTCGGACGCCCATTATCCAAGCGGCGCAGTTTGCCGGCTGTCTTGGCCCGGCGGCCGCCGGCTGCACGGCGCAAAACCAGGCCCCGGCCGGCACCGGCCCCTATTACATCACCGCTTTCACTCCCAACGCTACGGCGTCTTATGAACGCAATCCCTATTACCGGGGGGCCAATTCCTGGTTTGACCGGGTGCTGCTGCAAGGCGGCGGTACGGCGGAGGAGGCCGCCCGGGCCGTCCTGGAAAGCGGCGCGGCCGATTATGCCTGGAATCTGCAAATGGCTCCGGATACTTTGGCCGAATTGGAAAGGCTAGGCCGGGGTTCGGTAGCCGTCGCCTTTGCCAGTACCGTCGAGCGCATTGCCGTCAATCAGACCAATCCCGACCCGGCTCTGGGCGCAAATCGTTCCGAATATCAGGAGGGGCAAAATCCCCATCCCTTTCTGACCTTTATGCCCATCCGCCGGGCCATGTCCTTGGCGATTGACCGCCGCCGGATTGCGGAGGAGCTGTACGGCTTTGCCGCCGTTCCCACTTGCAATCTGGTGGACGGCCCGCCGGCCTATCGTTCCACCGCCAACAATGCCTGCTTGGAACAGGATATTGCCGGGGCCAACCGCTTGCTGGAGGACCAGGGCGTAGTCGATAGCGATGGCGACGGCCTTAGGGAATATCAGGGGATACCCCTGCGGCTGGTTTATCAGACGGCGGACAATGCGGTGCGGCGGGCCACGCAGGAATTGATTAGGGATTGGTGGCGGGAAATCGGCATTGAAACCGCCTTGATTCAGCACGATGCCGCGCGGTTTTTCGGCGGCGATCCGGAAGTCGACCCGGCAAGTTCTTATCGCCGCTTTTTTGCCGATGTGCAGATGTATGCCGCCAGTTCCGGCATCGACCCTCGCCGTTACTTTGCCGACCAGCTTTGCGCCAGCATCCAACGGCGGGAAAACCGCTGGGCCGGCGGCAACATCCCCCGTTCCTGCCATCCGCCCTATGATGAACTCTTTGCCCAACTTTCCGGGGCCGCCGCCGGCCCGGAACGGGCGGCCCTGGTCAAGCGGCTCAACGATTTGCAGGTGGGCGGCTACTACGAAATCCCCCTGGTCAACCGGGGATTGGTGTCGGCCTATGCCAACGACCTGCACGGCGTCCGGGGCAACGGCTG
Organism: Dehalococcoidia bacterium; assembly: GCA_965203435.1. Classification (GTDB taxonomy): domain Bacteria; phylum Chloroflexota; class Dehalococcoidia; order Lucifugimonadales; family UBA3495; genus CBDBCU01. The sequence goes on from CBDBCU010000008.1 coordinate 183,282, forward strand.
GGACAGCGCTTTGTGGAACATTGCCGAATGGCGGCGGTAAGGGCCGGCGGCGTTGTATAATACCGCCGGATGATTCCATTCCAAGCATCGCAAGGGTAGGCAAGTGCCTATAGAAACCGTCATTCCCGGGCCCCTACCGTCATTCCCGCGTAAGCGGGAATCCGGCATCATCCTACCGTCATTCCCGCGTAAGCGGGAATCCCGAAATGCCTTGCTATAATCCGGCTTGTCTGACGCAGTACCGTTCGGGATTCCCGCTTACGCGGGAATGACGGTAGGGGGCGGCTGGAAATGACGGCAGCAGGGATTGGGCAGGATGGCAGGCCGGCAGCAGGGATTGGGCAGGATGGCAGGCCGGCAGCAGGGATTGGGTAGGATGGCAGACCGGTAGCAGCGCTTGGGCCGGCCGGTTTGTCCGGCATAAGCCATTGCCCGGCAGCATAAGGAGGTAAGCAGACATGGAGTTTCGCAAGTTGGGCCAGTTGGAAGTGTCCGCCATCGGGCTGGGGACGCTCCGTACTTTCGATGTAACCGACGCCGGGGATCTGGATCGGCGGCGGGAAATCGTGGCGGCCTGCCTTGACCAGCAGGTCAATTTGATTGACACTGCCGCCTGGTATGGGCAGGCCGAGGCGGTGGTGGGGCAGGTTACGCAAGGGCTGCGGGCGCGGTTTTCCCTGGCGACCAAGGTGCGCTGCGAGGGCCAGGAAGCCGGGGAAGCCCAGATTGCCCGTTCCTTTGCCCTGCTCCAGACCGGCTACATCGACCTGTTCCAAGTGCATAATATGATTGACTGGCAAACCCAGTTGCCCACCCTGGAAGCCTTGAAAGCCGACGGGAAAATCGGGATGGTGGGCGTTACCGCTATGGTACCGGAAGCCTATCCCACGATTATGGACTTGATGCGGGCGGGCCGGGTGGACGCGGTGCAGATTCCCTACAATGTGCTGAACCGGGCGGTGGCCGACGAATTGCTGCCGCTGGCCGAGGAATTGGGCATCGGGATTCTGGTAATGGAGCCGCTGCAAAAGGGGCGCTATATCAGCTCGCTGAAAGCCCCGCCCGACCTGACGCCGCTGGCCGAATACGGCATCAATACTTGGGCGCAGGCATTGCTGGCGTGGGTCGTTTCCGACCGGCGGGTCAGCGCGGCCATCCCCACCACTTCCCAGCCGGCCCGCATTGCCGAAAACGCCCAAGCCGGCGGCAAGGCCGCCGCCCTGCCGCCAGAACTGCGCGACTACATTCAGGCCGAGGCGGAACGCTGCTTGTAGGCGGGTGGGGTAGGGCAATGGACTAGGGCTGCCTGCGGTTGCCATGGCAACCGTCAGTACCATCCTCTTACAGTCCTTCCGGCCGCCGCTACCGTCATTCCCGCGTAAGCGGGAATCCCGCGGTGGCTTGCCAAGACTGCGGCATTATACGGCAGTACCGTTCGGGATTCCCGCTTACGCGGGAATGACGGTAGAGAGGCGGCGGACAATGGGCAGGTCTTTTCAATACCGTTCGGGATTCCCGCTGTCCCCCTACCGTCATTCCCGCGTAAGCGGGAATCCGGCGGCGGTTGGCGGGCAATGGGCTGGTTTTTCAGTGCCGTTCGGGATTCCCGCTTACGCGGGAATGACGGTAGAGGGGCGGCCGGGCAATGGGCTGGTCTTTTCAATACCGTTCGGGATTCCCGCTTGCGCGGGAATGACGGTGGGGGGAGGCCGGAAGGACGGTGATGGAACGGGCGACGACGGTAGAAAGGGCGGGAAGGACGGTGATGGAACGGAAAGGACGGTGGCAGAACGGGAAGGACGGTGATAGATTCGTCAGGCAGATACCATCCCTTTCCGCAGGCAGATACCATCCCTTTCAGGAGGAAATGGCTAATGGAACCGCGCCACCGCGCCGAGTTTATCGTAGATGCCCTGTCGCCGGACGAAATTGCCCGCAAAGTGACCGAACTGGGGGCCTCCAAAGTCCAGACCGGAGTGGTTTCCACTCTGGCCCTGGCCGTGCTGGCCGGCTTTTTCATCGGCTTGGGCGGCATCCTGGCCGGCACCATTGCCGTCGGCTCCGAGCTGGGTACCGGCCCCACCAAACTGCTGATGGGCATCGGCTTGGCCATGGCCCTCTTTATGGTGGTCATCACCGGGGCCGAACTGTTCACCGGCAACAGCCTGATGCTGATGGGCCTGGTCAGCCGCCACATCAGCCTGCGCGAACTGGGCAGCAACTGGTCTCTGGTCTATGTGGGCAATCTGGCCGGGGCCCTGGTGGTAGTGCTGCTGGTCTATCTCAGCCGCTGGTGGGCGCAGGGGGATTATGCCTTTGCCCACGCCGCCATTGCCACGGCTCAGGCCAAGGTCGACCTCTCTTTCGAGATTATCTTTGTGCGCGGCATTCTGGCGAATGTGCTGGTCTGCCTGGCGATCTGGCTGGCGATGGCCGGACGCACTTTGACCGACAAGCTGCTGGGCATTGTGCTGCCGGTCTGCACCTTTATCGCCGCCGGCTTTGAGCACAGCATCGCCAATATGTATTTCGTCCCCCTGGGCGTGCTGCTGGCGCACAACCCGGAGGCTATGGCTACGGCCGGCTTGACCGCCGAGCAGACGGCGCGGATGACTCTGCCCTGGGCGGCGCATAACATCGTGGCGGCGACCCTGGGCAACATTATCGGCGGCGGCGTAATTGTCGGCCTGGCCCACTGGTTCGTCCACCTGCGGGAGGAACAGGCCGCTGTGGAGTGAGGTTTGCGGGCCGGTGTCCCCGGCTGCTGAAACATTGCCCGCAGTTACCGGGTTGCTGGGCAGTGGGTTGATTGCGGCCCGGCCATCGTCCTTCCCGCCGCCGACCGTAATTCCCGCAGCCCCTACCGTCATTCCCGCGTAAGCGGGAATCCCGAAGTTGCTTGCCGGCAACGGTCCTGTCTGACACAGTACCGTCCGGGATTCCCGCTTACGCGGGAATGACGGTAGGGGGCGCACGGGATTCCCGCCGGCGTGGGAAGGACGGTAGGGGGCGCACGGGATTCCCGCCGGCGTGGGAAGGACGGTAGGGGGCGCACGGGATTCCCGCCGGCGTGGGAAGGACGGTAGGGGGCGCACGGGATTCCCGCCGGCATGGGAAGGACGGTAGGGGGATGGGCTATTCCGCGGCGTCAATAATCGGTGTCAGTACGCCCGAAACCCGGAATTTCCCAATTCCCCGACAAAGAAAAAACTTCACAATTCCTTCAACATTTCCCCTTATATTGCTCCTCAGCAACCGCCGCGGAAAGCGGACGGAAAACTCAGGAGGTTTGACAATGGGATTCAAGAGGTTCCTCAAAAACAAGTTCGTCCTGATGGCCGCCGGCGGCCTGATGGCGCTGGGATTGGTGGGCGGCGCGGGCCTGGTCGTCGCCGGGGCGGCCTATGGGCATAGCTCCGGCTCCGGTTTCGGCGCGGTCAACGACTTCGCCGGCCGGGTGGCCCAAAAGCTCAACGCGGCCCTGGGGCTGACCGAGGATCAGGAAATTTCGGCGGCGCAGATGCAGACCGCCTTTAACGCCGCCACCGCCGACCTCCAGGAGGAACACCTCCAGACGAAGTTGGAGGACGCCGAAGTGGCCCAGGCGGAGGCCGACGCCATTATGGACTGGTTCCGGGCTTGGCCCTATGCCGAGCTGATCCGGCTGCGCCCCATCGGTTTTGCCGACAATGCCGACCGGCTGACCCGGAAACTCGCCCACCTGGTGGAAAAGGAGTGGATTACCCAAGCCCAATCCGATGGCATCGTTTCCTGGTACAACGACCGGCCGGAACTGCCGGAGGGCTTGGAACGGGCGCATCGCGGCGGTCACCGGGGTAAAGGCGACCGGGACGGCGGCAATGCCCGCCGCCATAATCGCGGCGGCGACCGGGATGGGGACGGCGCCGCCGCCCGTTTCGGCGGGTTCGATTTCTACTGACACCCCCCAATTCCGGGGATGGGGACGGGATGTTGTATCCCGTCCCCATCCTTTATAATCCGGGGCGGCAAAACTTTGCCGGCCGCCTGATTCAAGGAAAGGGACAATTGCCTATACCTAGCGCCATCCTTACCGTCCTAGTGTCATTCTTTACCATCTTGGGGCCGTCTTTACCGTCCTAGTGCTGCCTCTACCGTCATTCCCGCGTAAGCGGGAATCCCGAAAGGCTCTATTGATAGCAACCTGGTCTTTGGCAATACCGTTCGGGATTCCCGCTTACGCGGGAATGACGGTAGAGGGATCGGGAATGACGGTAAAGGGGTCGGGAATGACGGCAAGGGGTTGGGAGGACGGTAAGGGGGCTTGGGAATGATGGCAAAGGGATTGGGATGATGGCAAGTAAGGGGCTGTCCGGTATATGCCATTGCCCCAAGTTTAAGGAAAGGGGACAACTAACTATGTTTGCCGGTTTGACGGCCGGGGGGATTGCCACCATCCTGGCGGTGTTGCTTTCCCTGCCGCTGGTTTCTCCCCATGACGGCCTTTTTAACAGCGCCAGCGTGGCCCTGGCCGGCTTGGGGGTATCGGCCCTGGCCGGGATAATCGGGCATTTTGCCGGCCGCCGGGAGGGAATAGCCGGGGCGCGGCTTTTTGCCCTGCTGTGGCTGCCGTTGGCTATCGGGTTGACCGGAGTTGCCCTTTATGGAATGGCGGCGAGCGGTCTGGAAAATTACTGGGCTTTTACCCTGGTTCTAGCCGCCGCGCTGTTCGGGGGGGCTGGCGGCGGCGCTGTGCTGCTGCGCCGCTATGGGCCTAATCTGCCCTGGTGGTTGGCCCTGCCGGTTATCATCCTGGCCTTGACCCTGGGCTGGGCTTGGCGGGAAAGCGGCGATCAGCCCGGCGGGGGCTTGGAATTGCCGCCGCCGGCCGCCCGGCAGTTGCCCTATATTCCATCCATCCTATCCATCCCATTATCCGGCTTATCCGACGAGGTTTAAGAGAGGTTTTATGCCCGCAGTCCCTCCGGTTCTTGGTCAAATCCTGATCCGCCGCATCGCCCGGCCGGCGTTGCTGGTGGCTTTATCCCTGCTGCTGGCCCTGGCGGTGGTAGCTTGCGGCGGAGCGGCCGCGCCGGCTCCGGCCGAACCCACGGCCGCGCCGCCGCCGACCGCCGCGCCGACTCCGCCGCCGGCGGCCGCCACTACGGCCCCGTCTCCGGCAGCTACGGATACGCCAACGGCGGCCGCGCCCGCCCCTACCGCCGCGCCGGCGGCAACTAATCCGCCGCCAACGGCCGCCGCCGCTACTGAGCCGCCGCCTACCGCCGCCCCGGAAAGCCCGGCGGCTACGGACAGCGGCCGGCCGGCTTTCATTGTGGGCGACGGTTCTGCGGCTACCTTTACCGTCAACGAAAAACTGGCCTGGCTGGACTTGCCTAATGATGCCGTAATGCGGACTGAATCCCTGTCCGGCATGGTCTATCTGGATGGCCGGCCCTCGGTAGTGGATATTGACCTCCATTCCTTGACCAGCGACTCGGATCGGCGGGATCGCTATGTAAGGCAGCGGATGTTTCCCAATCATCCTACCGCCACTTTTACCGTAACCGATTTGGGGGAATTGCCTAATCCCTTGCCGGCCGGGGAAGTCATCACCCGGGAAGTGGCCGGGGAATTGTCCATTGGCGGCGTGGTCAAACCGTTGACCTTTGCCGTGGAAGCCCGCCGGGATCCCAATGCCCTGTTCATCCTGGGCCGTACCACCTTTACTTGGGCGGATTTGGAAATCCCGCCGCCCAACATTCCCGGCCGGATTCAGGTCAAGGATGAGGTGCAGGTGGAAGTGCTGCTGTCCGCCCTCCCGGAATCGGGCGGCTAGAGGATTCCTGATGCCGAACACCGTGCTGATAGTAGAGGATGACCCTCACGCCGCCGCGTTGGCGCGGCTGTATCTGAACCGGGACGGCCACCGGGTATTGGCGGCCGCCACCGGCCCGGAGGGATTGCGGCAGGCCCGGGCGGAACGGCCGGATTTGATTGTGCTGGATTTGATGCTGCCGGGGCTGGACGGCTTGGAATTGTGCCGCGCCCTGCGCGCCGAATCCGATGTCCCCATCATTATGGTAACGGCCCGGGTCGAGGAGGAGGATCGGCTGACCGGGCTGGAAATGGGGGCGGATGACTATGTGTCCAAGCCGTTCAGTCCCCGGGAATTGGCGGCCCGGGTCAAGGCGGTATTGCGCCGCTCGGCCCGCTTGGCGGCGGAAAGCGGCGGCGGCGATTTGACCTACGGCCCCCTGCGGGCCAATCTGCGGGAACGCACTGCCCAGGCCGGGGATACGCCGGTAGCCTTGACCCCGACCGAGTTCCGCATCCTGGTAATGCTGCTGCGGGAGCCGGGCCGGGTTTTTACCCGGGAGCAAATCATCGAGCGGGTGTTCGGCTACGATTTCGAGGGTTTTGACCGCACCGTGGACGCGCACATTTCGGCCCTGCGGCGCAAGCTGGAGCGGCCCTTGCAGCCGGCCCGCTACATCCACACCCTCTATGGCGTGGGGTATAAACTATGGAACGCGGGGGAAAATTGAGGGCGCCGGGCTGGTTTTTCAGCCTGCGCTTTCGGCTGATTCTGGCCTTTACCCTGGCTTTGGCCTTGGCCCTGGCCGGAGTGGGGCTGTTCGTCGGTTTCGCCGCCGAGCAGGAAACCAATCGTTTCCAGCGGCGCAGTCAAGAGTTCCGCGCCGACCGGGTGCATCGCCTTATCGCCCGCCATTACCGGGAACATCGGGATTGGGCCGGCTTGCAGCCCTGGCTGGAACAGGCCGCCAACCTCTACGGCCGCCGCCTGGTCGTTACCGACCGCAGCGGCCGGATAATCGTCGATTCCCACGACAAGTTTGCGCCGGAGGGGGCGGCCGCCGCGGAAAAACGCCGGTGGGAAACGCGGGAAAAGGCGGAGTTTTTCGGACGGAGCCGCCCTATCGTCGTCGATGACCATCAGGTCGGCGTACTGGCGTTGGCCCCGGACAATGATGCCGCTATTGAGGGGGATAGCAACGGCGGCGGCATCTTTCCGGCCGCCTTTTTGCCGGCCGGCCCGGCCGGGCCGCCGCCAAACCGGGAGCCGGCCGCCGCCCGTCTGGCCGCCGAAGTGCAGCGTTCCCTGTGGTGGACGGGCTTGGCCGCCGCCGCCGCCGGCATCCTGCTGGTTTCCCTGATGTCCCGCCGTATCCTGGCGCCGGTGCAGCGGCTCAACGCCGCGGCCCGCCGCTTGGGGCAGGGCGATTTGTCGCAGCGGGTGCCGGCCGCCGGCCCCCGGGAATTGCAAGACCTGAGCCGCACTTTCAACACTATGGCCGAAAATCTGCAAGCCGCCGAGCAGCAGCGGCGCAGTCTGGTGGCCGATGTAGCTCACGAATTGCGGACGCCGCTGTCCAACTTGCAAGGCTATCTGGAAGCGGTGCAGGATGGCTTGCTCGCAGCCGACCAAACCACGATCAGCGCCCTGCGGCAGCAGACCGCCCATCTGATTGCCCTGGTCGAGGATTTGCGCCTGCTGGCCCAGGCCGAGGCCGGCGTTCTGCAACTGCACCACACTCCCACCGCTATGGCGGAACTGCTGGCCACGGCTATAGATGATTTCCGCCCCCGGGCCGAAAGCAAAGAACTGCGCCTTACCCTGGAAGTCGAGCCGGATACGCCGTTGCTGTGGCTGGATCAGACCCGGATCCGGCAGATAGTAGGCAATCTGTTGGAAAATGCCTTGCTGCACACTCCGGAGGGCGGCGGGGTAGCGGTAACGGCCGGCCCGGCGGCTGATGGCGGGATGGCGGTATCCGTGCGGGACAGCGGCCCCGGCATCCCGGCCGCCGACTTGCCCTATATCTTTGACCGCTTTTACCGGGTGGATCCGTCCCGGGCCCGGGCCAGCGGCGGCGTGGGTTTGGGCTTGACCATTGCCCGCCAGTTGGCCCGGGCCCACGGCGGCGACTTGATAGGGGCAAGCCCGGCCGGGGCCGGAAGCGTCTTTACCCTTACCCTGCCGGCTGTAGCGCCGCCGGATCCGGAGCAGTCCGAATTGGCCGGTTAAAGGGTATATAATGGGGGTGGGTGCCTGCTTGGATAGACCCTTCCTATCCGCCCATCCTGAACTTGTTGAAGGATGTCATTCCGAAGCGTATTACTAGGTCATTCCGAGCGTAGCCGAGGAATCTGAAATGCCCGGCCTTGAATCCATTTCAAGACTTTTAGATTCCTCGGCTACGCTCGGAATGACCTAGTAGGGTGATTGCGGCTCTGCTACCGTCATTCCCGCGTAAGCGGGAATCCAGGACGGTACCGCGTAAGGCAATCCGGCTTAGGGCAAGGCATTTCTGGATTCCCGCTTACGCGGGAATGACGGTAGAGGCGACGGGAAGGACGGTAAGGCTGAGATGACGGGATGGCAATAGGGCGCGATGGCAGTAGGGCGGGATGAACGATTTTTATGGGCGGCAAGGATGATTTTTACCGGCGTTACCCCGGCATAGGGAAAGGCGGAATTTCAGGGTAAGATCCGCCACCAGGGGCGTTCTTTCGGCTCCAGTTCCTTGGGATAGACCCGGCGGAATACCCGCAGCAGGGCGTAGGAAATGCCCAGGAGAATCCAGCCCACCAGCATGGGGTCGACCTTCAGGAAAAGGTCAAAGGGGCCGTTCCAGGGCATAAAATAGCCCTGGATGTCGAACATACTCATGGCAAAAGCGGTCAGCCCGGCGGCGCAAAAGACCAGCAGTACCACGCCCACGGCAAAGGAAAGGATGTAGGCGGACAAAGGGGATTGGCCCGGTTCTTGATTCAATTCAGCCGCGCCCCCCGATAAGGATTGTTCTTTTCGGTCTGCTCCCGGAGCAGTTCGTTGGCCCGGCGCAGCAGCGGCCGCAGTTGGGTCAGCCGCGCCCCGGCGGTGTCGGCGGCCAGCAATTCCTGCCGCAATCCGGAGGGCAGGTCAATGCTGGCCGTCAAGGTAGCCGCCGCCGCAAAGGATAGGGCCAGCGGCTCCTCCGGCGCCGATACCGGAGCGTTCCAACTGCCGGCCAAATCGGACAACTGCCGCAGGAAAGCGGCGTATTCGGCCCGGGTGTCCGCCACTAAATCCGGCGACGGCTCCCCGATTCCCTCAGGGATGAAATGTACCAAGCCAATCAGATGGGGCAGTTGCTGGATGATTTCGACCAGTTGAAAGCGCCGCTCTCCCGCCGCCAGCAGGTTCAGCCGTCCCTCCGGCAGCCGCTCCACTTGGACAATGCGGGCGGTCGTGCCGATGGGATGGGGTTCCGCCGGCCCGCCCACTTCCGGCCCTTCCTTAATCAAAGCCACGCCAAAGGGGGCATCCCGGTCGAGGCAGTCGCCAATCATGGCCTTGTAGCGTTCCTCAAAGATATGCAGCGGCAGCCGCATCCCCGGAAACAGCACCAGGTTCAGGGGAAACAGCGGCAGCGCGGTCAAATCGTCCCGGGGGATGTCCAGCGGCGTAGTCATAACAGCACTAGTATAGCCGCCCGGCGGCAAAAGGGCAAGTTTTTGCGGGAATGGTTATTTTGATTGTTGCCGCCACCTTGGAACCGTCCTTTCCGCCCATCACTACCGTCATTCCGGCCCCCCACCGTCATTCCCGCGTAAGCGGGAATCCTGAACGGTACTGAAAAGACCAGCCCTTTGCCATCCGGCCGCCGCCGGATTCCCGCTTACGCGGGAATGACGGTGGGGGGCCGGAATGACGGTAGTGATGGGCGGGAAGGACGGTTTCTATTGGCCGTTCTGGATTCCCGCTTACGCGGTAGTTATTGCCCCCCATTGCAACTACCGGGCATTTCCCTTACAATAGCCGCAGCCGTCAGCCGCCCCGTTGGGGAAAGAGGAAAAGAGACTGCACTGTGAGCTATGACCTGACTAATGACGCCGAGCAGCCGCTGCGGCCGCCGCTGCCGGGCCTGTCCGAAAACCAGCGCAATCAGCTCAGCCGCTGGATTACCATCCTGACCCTGGTCGTGGTGGCCGCCCTCGGCCTCTGGTGGGCCGTCAACTTCTATACCGACTGGCTCTGGTTTCGGGAGTTGGGCTACGAGCGCGCCCTGGCCCGGGTGCGGGTGATGCAGACCGGGATGTTCACGATGGGCGTCTCCATCACCGCCTTTTTCATCAGCCTGAATCAGCTGATTGCCCTGCGCCTGTCCCAACAAGGCACGACCACCCGCATCATCCCCCTGGACTTTATGCGGCTGCTCTTTTTCCTGCTGCGGGCCGGCCTTATGATAACCATGTTCGCCCCCGGCCTGGCGCTGGGGTTCTATGCCTACAACTACTGGGAGCCAATGCTGCTCCTGTTCGAGCTGGAATCCTTTGACGCCGCTGACCCCATATTCGGGCTGGATGTCAGCTGGTATGTGGTCAATCTGGAGATGATGGACTTTCTCCAGAATTGGCTGTTCTGGCAGTGCCTGGTCAATATCGGCGCAACCCTGGCCCTGTATTGGGCGATTTACTGGCTGCGCGGCGTCAGCTTTATCGTAACCCCCAAGGTAACGACCCACTTTGCGGTAATGGGCATTTGCCTGATGGTCAATCTGGCCTGGGGGCATACGATCGATGTTTTCAACCTGCTTTATTCCGATAGCGGGGCCGTGTTCGGGGCCGCCTATACCGATGTGCAGGCCCGGATGCCGGCGTTGTTCTTTTTGACCGCCATAGCATTGCTGGCCGCCGCCGCTTTCGCGGTCAGCATCCGCTACGCCGGCTTTCGGCTGATGGCCGGGGCGTTCAGCCTGTGGCTGCTGCTCTTTGTACTGGCCGGCCTGGTCTATCCCCTGCTGTTTCAGCGCTTTCAGGTAGCCCCGGATGAATTCGCCCGGGAGGAACCCTATATCCGCCGCAACATAGAGGCCACCCGGGCCGCCTACGGCTTGGATCAGGTGACGGAATCGGTCTATCCCGCCGCGGCCGCCCTGAACCCGGCGGCGATACCGCAGCACCGGGATACCCTGGACAACATCCGCCTGTGGGATTCGGCCCCCTTGCGGGACGCCTACAATCAGCTCCAGTTTATGGAGCTTTACTATACCTTTCGGAATATGGATTCGGATCGCTATGTCATCGACGGGCAGCTGCGGCCGGTGCTGATTGGGGCTCGGGAACTGGATCCGGAAAACCTGCCGGCGGAGGCCCGCAACTGGGTCAATCAGCGCCTGCAATACACCCACGGCTATGGGGTAGCCATGAGTCCGGCCACCGGCTTTACCCCCGGGGAAGGGCGGCCGGAGTTCTTTATTCAGGATATTCCGATTCAGGGGGAGCTGCCGGTGTCGCGGCCGGAAGTGTATTACGGGGAAAGTCCCGGCAAGTTTGCCATCGTCAAGGGCGGGCTGCGGGAAGTGAATCCGGACGCCGCCTATGCCGGCTATGCCGGGGAGGGCGGCGTGCCGCTGAGTTCCCGGTGGCGGCGGGCCGTCTTTGCCCTGCGTTTCCTGGACATCAATATCCTGCTCAGCGATCAGATAAAGCCGGAAAGCCGCATCCAATATCGCCGCCAGGTGCAAGAACGGGTGCGGGCCATCGCCCCTTTCCTCAAACTCGATCCCGACCCTTACCCGGTACTGGACGCTGCCGGCAAGCTGTGGTGGATTCAAGATGCCTATACCGTCACCGACCGCTATCCCTACGCTACGCCCAGCGGCAATGGGTATAACTATATCCGCAACAGCGTCAAGGTGGTGGTGGACGCCTATAATGGCGATGTGGATTTTTATGTGGCCGACCCGGCGGACGGGATGGCGAAAATCTATCGGGGCGTTTTTACCCGCCTGTTCAAGGATCTGGAGGAAATGCCGGCGGATTTGCGGCGGCATATCCGCTATCCGCCGGCCCTGTTCACCGCCCAGGCCGAAATGTACCGGCGCTATCACATCACCGATCCGCAGGTATTCTTTAACCAGGCCGAGCAGTGGGCCCTGCCCCGGGAAACCCGCATCGGCAAAACCGGGGCGCCGGTAACGCCCACCTATCTGGTAATGCGGCTGCCCGGGGCGGAAAAAGAGGAGTTCGTGCTGCTGCTGCCCTTTACCCCGGCGGGGCAGAAAAAGAACTTGGTGGGCTGGCTGCTGGCCCGCAACGATGGGGAAAACTACGGCCAACTGCTGAGTCTGCAACTGCCCGACGACCGGCAGATTGACGGCCCCAGCCAGGTCGAAGCCCGCATTGAAAACGACCAGCAAGTATCCCAGCAGTTCACCCTGTGGGACGGCTCCGGCTCCCAAATCATCCGGGGGCAACTGCTGGTCTTGCCCCTGGCTGATACAATAGTTTATGTGGAGCCGTTGTACCTGCAATCCACGGCCCTGGCTTTCCCGGAGTTGAAAAAGGTTATACTGGCCGACAACACCAACCTGGTGATGGCCGATACCCTTGAGGAGGGCCTGGCCCGGCTGGTCGGCCGGCCGCCGCCGGCAGCGGCAACAGACGCCGCCGGATCCGCGCCCGCAACGGCCCGGGTCGCGGAAATCGAGCAGGCCCTGGGGCAAATGGCGGCGGAACTGGCCGCCCTGGAGCAGTCCCTGGAAAACCTACGCCAAACCTTGAGAGGAGAATAGTTATGAGCGTCAGCAGCGACTGGATTGCCGTCGAGAACCGCTATTACGCCCAAACGGTGCGCCGCCAGCCGGTGGTCATCGTGCGCGGCGAAGGCTCCCGGGTCTGGGACGCCGACGGCAAGGAATATCTGGATTTCGTCGCCGGCTGGGCCGTGGACAACCTGGGCCATTCCCATCCGGCGGTGACCCAGGCCATCGTGGAGCAGGCCGGCACCCTGCTGCAAACCTCCAATCAGTTCTACACCGTGCCGCAGCTGCAACTGGCCGAGCTGCTGGTGGAAAACAGCTGCCTGGATCGGGTGTTTTTCGGCAACAGTGGGGCCGAGGCCAACGAGGGGGCGCTGAAACTGGCCCGGCGCTACGGCAAGCTGCATCGGGACGGGGCTTATGAAGTGATTACCGCTTTCAGCTCCTTCCACGGGCGCACGATGGCCACCGTGGCCGCCACCGGCCAGCCGCATTATCAGGAATCCTTTACCCCCCTGCTGCCCGGCTTTGTCCATGTGGACTTTGACGATGTGGAAGCCATTATGAATGCGACCACCGACCGCACGGCCGCCGTCTTTCTGGAGCCGGTGCAGGGCGAGGGCGGCGTCGTCATCCCGGCGGACGATTACCTGCAACGGGTGCGGGATTGGTGCGACCGCCAGGGCCTGCTGCTGATTCTGGATGAAGTGCAGACCGGCCTGGGCCGCTTGGGGAGTCTGTTCGGCTATCAGGAATATGGCGTCGAGCCGGATGTGATGACCCTGGCCAAGGGCTTGGGCTACGGCGTTCCCATCGGCGCTTTTATGTCCAAGGAATCCGCTATGGCCTTGGTGCCGGGGGATCACGGCTCCACCTTTGGCGGCAATGCCTTGACGACCGCCGCCGCCTATGCCGGCACCAAGTTTCTGATCGATAACGACATCCCCGGCCAGGTCAAGGAATTGGAGCCCTATCTGCTGGGCCGGCTGGATGAACTGAAATCCCGCTTTTCCTTTGTTGCCGAAGTGCGCGGCAAGGGCTTGCTGGCCGCCGTAGAGTTTGAGCAGGATATTGCCGGGCAGGTGTTGACCAACGCCAACGCCGCCGGCATCCTGCTGAACGCCGTCCGCCCCAACGCCATCCGCTTTATGCCGCCGCTGACCATCACCCGGGCGGAAATTGACGAGGGGGTAAGCCGGCTGGAACAGGCCCTAGCGCAGATTTAGGGGGGGCGGCTTGCCCATCCTTCAACAAGTTCAGGATGAGCGGGGGGTGAGTGTTCAGGGTGAGCGGTTGGTTAACGGTTCATCCTGAACTGCGAACCGGTTGGGGTATAATGCAAGGGCAACCTCTTGGGAGTTGCCCGGCATATCCCCGGCCGGGTAAGTCAAGGGCAAGGAGGCATTTATGATTAACCGCAAAGAACTGGAAATGCTGGAACGGATAACCCTTAATCCCGACCCCAAGGTGGGCCAGCCGGTTATCCGCAACACCGACCTGACCGTGCAGAAAGTCCTGCATCTGCTCAGCCGGGATATTCCCCTGGTCGAAATCGTCAAGCAGCACCCTCCGGTCACTGAGGAGGACCTCCGGGCCTGCCTGCTGTTCGCCCAGAAAACTATGGAGGACATCACCTTTATGCCCCTGGACTGAACCGGGGGCGGCCACAATCAAACTCCTGATCGCGGGATGGGTAAGGCAATCGCATATAAAACCGTCCTTCCCGCGCAAGCGGGAATCCAGAAATGTACCAGAGACGACGTGGACTCTGGATTCCCGCTTACGCGGGAATGACGGTAAGAGGAGCGGTTTTATGAACGGGAAAGACCAAGCGCTGCTGGAGCGCATCACCAGAAACCCGGAAGTAATGGTAGGCAAGCCGGTCATTCGCGGCACCCGTTTGACCGTAGGTTTCATCATCGGTCTGTTGGGACATGGGATGACCATCGAGGAAATCCTCGCGGAGTATTCCCATATCAGCCGGGAGGACATCCTGGCCTGCCTGCGCTATGCGGAGCAGGAAATGGCCCGGAATACCTTTCTGCCGGCGCGGGCGGGAGTGTAATTCCCCGGGCTGAACCGGGTACGGCTCGAAGCCAAGTCCCGAAAGGAGCGGTTTTATGAACGGGAAAGACCAGGCGCTGCTGGAGCGCATCACGATGAACCCGGAGGTAAAGGTGGGCAAGCCGGTTATTCGCGGCACCCGCTTGACCGTGGATTTCATCATCGGCCTGCTGGGGAATGGGATGACCGTCGAGGAAATCCTGGCCGAGTATTCCCATATCAGCCAAGAGGACATCCGGGCCTGCCTGCTGTTTGCCCAGAAGTCCTTGGAGGACATCACCTTTATGCCCCTGGGCGTAGCGGAAGGTGTGTAATTCGTTTCCTGGTGGACGAATGCGCCGGCCCGGCGGTAGCCCAGTGGCTGTATTTGCAGGAGCATGAAGTCCTTTCCGTCAGCCCGGATTACCGGGGGTTGGAGGACCTTGCCGTTCTGCAATGGGCGGTGGCCGAGGAGCGGATCGTAGTTACCGGCGATAAAGACTTCGGCGAACTGGTTTTCCATCGCGGCGAGCCGCACCGGGGGGTGATTTTGTTGCGGATGGAGGATCAAAGCCCCGCCACAAAAATAGCGATGCTCCAATACTTGCTGGAGCAAGCCACTCCTCTGGTGGCCGACAATTTCGTCGTGGTCACTGAGGAAAAGGCAAGTTTCAACAACCGCCGTTTCAGGCATCGCCGGGCCGGCGGCCGCCGGACTCCAAGGCAGCGGCCCTAAACCCATTCGGAGGTAGGCAACCCTGATGGCAAAAGATAAAATTGTCCTGGCTTACAGCGGCGGGCTGGATACTTCGGTGGCCGTCCCCTGGCTGCAAGAGGAATACGGCGCCGACATCATTACCCTGACCATTGACCTGGGAATGGTGGATTTGGCCGCCATCCGGGAACGGGCTTTGCAGGTGGGCGCGGCCCAGGCCCGGACGGTGGACGGGCGGGAAACCCTGGTCAACGAGTTTCTCTTTCCCGCTTTGCAGGCCGGGGCCATCTACGAGGAGCAGTATCCCCTGGCGACCGCTTTGGGCCGTCCCCTGATTGCCCGCTACTTGGTCGAGGCGGCCCGGGCCGAGGGGGCCTATGCCGTAGCCCACGGCTGCACCGGCAAGGGCAATGACCAGGTGCGGATTGATGTGGGCGTCGCCGCCCTGGCTTCGGACTTGAAAGTCATCGCCCCCATCCGGGATTGGGGGATGAGCCGGGAGGATGAAATCGCCTACGGCCAAGCCCGCAATCTGCCGATCAATGCCAGCCAAAGCCGCTTTTCCGTGGATGAAAACCTGTGGGGCCGCAGCGCCGAGGCCGGGGAACTAGAGGATCCCTGGTTGGAACCGCCGGAGGATGCCTATGCCTGGACTAACCCGGTAAGCCAAACTCCGGAGACGCCGGCCTATGTGGAAATCCGCTTTGAGCAGGGCGTACCCACGGCGGTGGATGGGGAAACGATGGCCGGCGTGGATTTAATCCGCCATCTGAACGCCATCGCCGGGGAACACGGCGTCGGGCGGGTGGATCATGTAGAGAACCGCTTGGTGGGCATCAAGTCCCGGGAGGTTTATGAAACGCCGGCGGCGGTAACGCTGCACGCCGCCCACAAAGCCCTGGAAACCCTGACCTTGAGCAAAGACCAGGCCCGCACCAAAGCCAGCATTGCCCAGGAATATGCCGATCTGGTCTATAACGGCCTGTGGTTCACCCGCCACCGCCAGGATTTGGATGCCTACATCCGCAGCACCCAGCGTTATGTCAGCGGCGAGGTACGGGTACGGCTGCACCGGGGCGTCTGCACGGTAGTGGGCCGGCGGGCGCCGCAAGCCCTGTATCAGTACCAGCTGGCGACCTATGACCGGGCGGATCAGTTCGACCACGCCGCCGCCGCCGGTTTCATCAGCATCTACGGCCTGCCGGTACGCACCCAAAACCAAGCCCAGCCGGATTAGGACGGCAAGCCGCTACCCGGTGGCAACAGTTGCGCCCCGGCAACCGGCAGCGCAAGGAGGCAACAATGGACAAGGTAATGTCCTGGGCGGAAATCGAGGAAACCTTTAACGGGGAGTGGGTGCTGATTGAGGACCCGGAGTGCGCCCCGAATCTGAAAATCATCCGCGGCAAGGTCATTTTCCACAGTAAAGACCGGGCCGAGGTCAATACCAAAATGGCGGAGCTGACCCGGATGCACCACGCCATCATGTATATCGGCGGCCTGCCGGAAGGGATGGAGATGGTTCTCCGCGCTTAACCGGCGCAACAAGGAGGAAACAATGGACGAGGTAATGTCCTGGGCGGAAATCAAGGAAACCTTTAACGGGGAGTGGGTGCTGATTGAGGACCCGGAATTCTCCCCCGGGCCGCAATTCGTCCGCGGCAAGGTCATTTTCCACAGCAAAGACCGGGCCGAAATCAGCGTCAAAATGGCGGAGCTGACCCGGGTAAACCACGCCATCAAGTATCTCGGCGGCCTGCCGGAAGGGATGGAGATGGTTCTGTGAGCTCGCCGTTCGACCCGGTAGGCCAAGTCATAGCCGTTGAGGTACATTTGTACGGGCCGGCGGGACTTTGGTATGCCGACTTTGCGCTGGATACCGGCGCAACGCGTTCCCTGGTCAGTCAGGATATAGCCCTCCAGCTGGGCTATGACTTGGCCGCCGCTGTCAGTTTTTCCAGCTTCGTTACCGGCAGCGGCATAGAAACGGCGCCGATCATCGACTTTGCCCGGGTGGAAGCGTTGGAACGGGAACGCCGCGCTTTTCCGATGCTGTGCCACACCCTGCCCGCCGGCGCTCCTGTGGACGGAGTCCTCGGCCTGGACTTTTTCCGGGGGCAGAAACTGACTATTGACTTCCGCGCCGGCCGGGTAACGCTGGAATAGCAGCCTTTCATCCCGAACATCCGAAACATCCCGAACCCTATGGGGCTAACCGCCCGGAGGTTTTTATGACCCTTGCCGACCGAATGTTGAACCTGGGTACCGAGACTGCCTTTGAGGTGCTGGCGAAAGCCCGCGCCCTGGAGGCCCAGGGGCAGGAAATCATCCATCTGGAAATTGGCGAGCCGGACTTTGACACCCCCCGGCACATCGTGGGCGCCGGCATCCGGGCCTTGCAGGAGGGCTATACCCACTACGGCCCCACGCCGGGCCTGCCCGAACTGCGGGAAGCCATCGCCCGCAACAGCCGGGAAGTGCGCGGCATCAACACGGAACCGGGTCAAGTGGTGGTAACACCCGGGGCCAAGCCCATTATGTTCTATGTCATCCTGGCCCTGGCCCAGCCGGGGGTGGAAGTCATCTATCCCAATCCCGGCTTTCCCATCTACGAGTCGATGATCCGCTTTTCCGGGGCCACGCCGGTACCCATGCGTCTGCTCGAGGAAAAGGATTATCACCCGGATTTGGACGACCTGGCCGCCAACATCACCGACCGCACCCGGCTGATTATCCTCAATTCCCCGGAAAATCCCTGCGGCTCCGCCCTGACCCGGGCCGAGCTGGAAACCATCGCCAACCTGGCCCGGGGGCGGGATTTGTATGTGCTGGCTGATGAAATTTACAAGGACATCCTCTATACCGGGGAACATCACAGCATCGCCGCCTTTCCCGACCTGGAAAAGCAGACCATCATCCTGGACGGCTTTTCCAAGAGTTATGCGATGACCGGTTGGCGGCTGGGCTACGGGATTATGCCGGAGGAACTGGTACCCCACATCACCCGGCTGGCGGTGAACAGCGTATCCTGCGCCGCCTCTTTCAGCCAGCGGGCCGCCATTGCCGCCCTGGACGGGCCGCAGGATGGGGTGCAGGAAATGACCGCCGAGTTTGCCCAGCGCCGCCGGCTGATTACCGACGGCCTCCGCAACATTCCCGGCCTGCGCTGCCCGGAGCCGGAGGGGGCTTTTTACGCCTTTCCCAGCATCCAGGATACCGGCCTGAGCAGCGGCGAGTTTGAGGAGCGGGCTTTGCGCGAGGCCGGGGTCGCCCTGCTGTCCGGGTCGGCTTTCGGGCAATACGGCGAGGGCTATGTGCGCCTGTCCTACGCCAATTCCCAGGAAAACATCGGCAAAGCCCTGGAACGGCTGGCCGCCTTTGTGGGAAAGCTGGTTTAAGGGGGATAGGGGGTTAGCGGCCGGCGGCCGGAAAAGGCACCGGGATGGTACTTTCCAGCCGGGCCAGCCGTTCCCGGAAAGCGGCCGGGCTGATAATGCCCTCCCCCAGTTTCACCAGGGAAACATCCAGTTCATCGGCCAGGCTGATCGCGACGGCGTCCCCGGAATCCAGGATAAGTTGGAGCTGGGCCACGACCCAATCCTCCAACGCGGCGGCATCGGCTGCGCCGGACAGGTAGCGGCTCAGTTCAGCGTAGAGTTCTGCACGGAGGGACATTGCTTTGCTATGGGGGTAGGCAAGGAATTGCGGCGGACAGCGCGAAACCGGAAAGGGTTGCAATAGAAAGGGCGGCCTTGTCCGCCCCTTCCGGTTTTCGGCCCGGGGTTGCAAGCAAACCCGGGGTGGTCAGAAATCCCAAGGTTGCAAGCAAACTTGGGGAGGTCATATCCGCAATATACTCCTAAAGATGCCCTTTGTCAAGCGGCCGCCCCCCCAGTTGCCGCCACGGGAAACCGGCGCTATATTTCAGCCGGGAAGTTTTTGCCCAGCTTTGCCCATTCCTGGAAACCCGGCTTGGAAACTTTGGCTTTGGCCGGCGGGAGGTCCTAATGACGAACCAGCCGCAGTTCGAGGGTATGGATCCGGTTCTTGGGCGGATGCATGAGCAGACCTTTAACATTGCCCTGGCCAGCCCCCTTTATTATCCGCCCGGCAACTGATATGATAGGCCAAACCTTACCGGGGGCGGGCGCGGTTTGACTATTGCAATGCCGGCGACGGCGGAAAGGGAACGGGCGCGGCTGGAAAGCCGTTTCCACTCCCGGATGACCGAGGATTTTGACCTGGGGCGGCTGGTTTCCTACGGCGGCAACAAGAAAATCCCCTTTCTCCGCTTGTACCGCTACAAGGAAGCCTTTTCCACCCAGTTGGTCAATCACTTTCTGGACGGCTTTGCGGCGTCTCCGGCCGACCGGGTATTGGATCCCTTTGCCGGATTGGGGACTACCCTGTTCACCGCTATGCTACGGGATATTCCGTCCGTAGGCATTGACCGCCTGCCGGTGGCGGCCTTTGCGGCGGCGACTCTGCCCCAGTTTCTGTCCCTGGAACCGGGCAGTCTGCAAGATGCCTTTGAGCAGCTGGCCGCGACGGTGGACGGCTGCCCGCTGGCCCCGGTCGCTGCCGATGTTCCCATTATGGGCGTAGCCTTTGACCCGGCAGTTCTGCATCGCCTCCGCCAGTGGAAAAGCGCCATCGACGGCTGGACGGACGAAAGGCAGGATCCGCTGAAACTGCTTTTCTTTGCCATCCTCGAGGATACCAGCTACACCGTCAAGGACGGGCAGTTTCTGCGGCTGCGGCGGGACAAGATTCCCCAAGATCCGGATACGGCCTTTCGGCAAAAAATAGCCGAAGCGGAACAGGATTTAACCGCCGCCCCTTCCGATGGTATCCATTGCTATCCGTCCCAACGGGCGTTGCCGCAAGTTATCCTGGGCGATACCCGGGGTCTGGACGACGGGGATTGGGCTGCGGCCCCGACGCTGTTGATTACCTCGCCGCCTTACGCCAATCGCTACGATTACACCCGCAGCTACTGCCTGGAATTGTGCTTTGATTTTGTGCGGGATTTTGCCGAATTGCGCGCCCTGCGCCACAGCATTTTGCGCTCCCACATCGAATCCAAAATCGCCCTGGAGGATTACCCCAATCATCCGGCTTTGGATGAAGTGCTGGCCGCCCTGAGTCGCAAAAGCCTGAACAATGCCCGCATCCCCGCTATGCTGACCGCCTATTTTGTGGA
The DNA here is from genome assembly GCA_965203435.1 of Dehalococcoidia bacterium. GTDB lineage: Bacteria > Chloroflexota > Dehalococcoidia > Lucifugimonadales > UBA3495 > CBDBCU01. The sequence continues at coordinate 203,773 of CBDBCU010000008.1, forward strand.
TTTGGAAAAGGCGATCCGGGAATGGCGGCGGGTATTGGCCCCGGGATCGCCGGTGGCTCTGGTGGTGGACAATGTGCGCTTTGAGGGGGAAATGATTCCGGTGGATTTAATCCTGTCGGAGTTGGCGGAAAGGCACGGTTTCCGCGCCGAGCAGGTCATCGTGGCCCGCTACAAGGGCAACAGTTCCCAGCAGATGGGCAAGTACGGACGAGCGCCGGTGCGGGAAAGCATCCTGGTTTGGAGGAAAGAATGACTACGCCGTCCCCGGAGGACAAAGCCTTGCAGCGGGAAGCGGAACAAGCCCGCTATGCCCTGCGGTCGTCCTATTACTATCGGATGTACGGCCAGTGGGACGGCTTGCTGGAGCTGCTCGATAGCGTCGGCAATCCCGATTGGGCCGACCGGGCTGAATGGGGCATTGCGGAAAGGGCTTGGGCGCAGGTTCAGCAGGCCGGTGCCGCCCCGGTCAGCGTGTTCTGCCATCCCGAAGTCATCGCGGCGCAGCCTCGGTTGATTGCCTACTATCGCGGCTTGGCGCTGCTGCCGCAAAAGGGTATGCAGCTGCTGGCGGTCAATACCGCCAATCTGGAGGAGGGCCGGGGCCGGTTGAACGCCGCCCGGGCCGGCCGCATTGCCGTCACGGTCAACAGCCTGATCAGTGCCCTGATTGACGCCGACCCCCATTGGCAGTTGAGCAAATCCCACACCGCCGCCCTGCTCAACCTGGGTTCGCAAATCAACGGTTCTTGGCGCAACGAGGTGGGCAGCGAGGGCGGGCGGCAGGTAAAGCAGCTGCTGATGGCTTTCGCCTGGCAGCGGGAAGTGGTTGCCGGTATGCTACTGGACGACGGTTCTGAAGTGGCCCCCGGCCCGGCTGTGGCTGAGCAGTCGGTTCGGGAACTGCGCTTGACCAATGGCAGTACCATTGCTTTCAGCAGCGAGCCGGATGTGGCCCTGCGGGACGCTCACGGCCACCTGGTCGGCACCGTGGAAATCAAGTACGGATTAGACCCGGCGGCGGCCCTGGAACGGTATGGCGCGGCCAAGAAATCTTTTGAGGAGGCCATCCGGGAAAATACCCGGGTGTCCAATGTGTATTTAGCCAGCTGCGTAACCCCGGAAGTGCGCCGCCGCATTGCCAGCGACCGGGTAGTCAACGCCGATTTCAACTTGACCGAAGTTCTCAATGACAGCGGGAAACGGGAGGAGTTTCTGAACTATATCCGCCGCTTGCTGGAGCTGTAGCGGCGCGGCCCTAAGGCGGGCTTTGGGCTTGCGGGGGTTGTGGGGTCTGATGGCAAAACCCCAGATGCAAAATCCCCCAACTGGCGCTATACTATTCCCCAAGCAATTTTTATTGGCGGGGACGGCTGCTTTGGCGCGGCCGCAGGAGTTGGCAGATGGATTTGGGGCTGAGCGAAATTCAGCAGATGCTCAAGAACAGCGCCCGGGAGTTTCTGGCCCAGGAATGTCCCTTGACCTTGGTGCGGGAAATGGAGGCGGAGGAACGCGGCTATACCGATGAGCTGTGGCGGCAGTTGGCCGGCCTCGGCTGGACGGGGGTAGCCTTTCCCGAGCAGTACGGCGGCACCGGCGGCGATTTTCTGGACTTGGCCGTCCTCCTCGAGGAAACCGGCCGCGCCTTGCTGCCCGGCCCCTTTTTCGCCACCGTCGTCCTCGGCGGCCTGACCATCCTGGAAGCCGGCTCCGCCGCGCAGAAACAGGAAATCCTGCCCGGCCTGTGCAGCGGTCAGTTGCTGCTGACCCTGGCCCTGACCGAGGCCAGCGCTACCTATGAACCCTGGGGAATTGCCACTACCGCCACCCGGGAGGGCGGCGCTTTCCGCATCGACGGGGCTAAACTCTTTGTCCCCCAGGCCCATACCGCCGACTTGTTGCTGGTCGCCGCCCGCACTGCCGAATCCGCCGACCCGGCTCAAGGCATAACCCTTTTCCTGATCCCGGCTAATTCCGCCGGCTTGACCATCAACCCACTGGCGACCATATCCGCCGACCGCCAGTGCGAGGTCATCCTCGAAGGCGTACAAGCGCCGGCCGCCGCCGTGCTGGGCGCAGTAGATGCGGGTTGGCCTATCCTTCAGCGGGCTTTGCAGCGGGCGGTGGCCGGCCAATGTCTGGAAATGCTGGGCGGGGCCGCGGCGGTCTTGGAAATGACCGTGGAATACGCCAAGCAGCGCACGCAATTCGGCCGGCCGGTGGGAACTTTCCAAGCCGTCCAGCACCATTGCGCCAATATGGCGACCGATGTAGAGGGCTGCCGTCATATTGCCTATCAAGCGGCTTGGAAAATAGCCTCGGGAGAGCCGGCCGAGCGGGAAGTGGCCATGGCTAAAGCCTGGGTCAGCAGCGCCTATCAGCGGGTTTGCAATCTGGCGCATCAGTGTCATGGGGCCATCGGCTTTACCAAAGAGCATGACTTGCAGCTTTACACCCGCCGGGCCAAGGTGCAGGAACTTTCCTACGGCGATGCGAACTGGCACAAGGAAACGGCCCTGCGGCATATCGCGGCCTAGCCCCCTTCCGTTCATCCTTCAACGATGTTCAGGATGAACGGAAGGGGGGACGAAAACTGCCAAATTCGTTCCGCTCATCCTGAACTCCGTTGAAGGATGGGGCGACAGGGGGACGGAAACCGCCCGGCCCCATCCGCTCATCCTGAACTCCGTTGAAGGATGGGGCGGCAGGGGGACTGAAACCGCTAGCACCAATCCGCTCATCCTGAACAGCGTTGAAGGACGAGCGGAATGGGGATGAAACCGCCCGGCCCCTTCCGTTCATCCTGAACATCGTTGAAGGATGGGGCGGAAATGGGACGAAACCGCTAGCCCCCCCTTCCGTTCATCCTTCAACAAGTTCAGGACGAGCGGAATGGGGGACGGAAACCGCCAGACCAGTCCGGCCCGGCGGCCGGGAAAGGAATCGCAATGACTACCAGCAGCGATTGCATTTTCTGCGGCATTGCCCGCAATCCGACCCATGCGGCGCCCATCTATCGGGACGAGCAGGTCTTTGCCCTGCGCGACATCCACCCGCAAGCCCCCGTCCACCTGCTGCTGATTCCCAATATGCACCTGAACTCCCTGGCCTACATCGGGCCGGGGCAAGTGCCATTGATGGGGCATCTCTTTGTGGTGGCCGAGGAACTGGCCCGGCGGGAGGGCGTCACCGGCAGCGGCTATCGGCTGGCGCTGAACCAGGGCGCGGACGCCGCCCAAACCATTGCCCACCTGCATCTGCATCTGCTGGGCGGCCGCCCCTTGCAAGGGATGGGTTAGGCGGATGGCAAGGGCAACGATGGCGGCCGCGGATCTGGCCCGCCGCATCCAACGGCGGGTGGATAATTTGCCGCCCAAGCTGCAAGCCCATATCGCCCGGGCCCAAGAGGTGGCCCGGGAACTGGCCCCGTACCATAATGTCCCCCCGGAGCAGGCCGCCCTGGGCCTTTTGGCCCACGATGTAGCCCGGGCGATGTCGGGGTCGGAACTGCTGCACTGCGCCGCCCAATTCGCCCTGCCGATAGGCATAGTTGACCGGCGGGTTCCGGTGCTGCTGCACGGGCCGGTCGGCGCGGAAATCCTGCGCCGGGAGGAGGGTTTGACCGCCGCCGGGGAGGATGGGGATAGTGATAGTGATTGGGGGGAATTGTACCAAGCCGTTTATTGGCACACCACCGCCCATCCCGGCTTGGACCCTATGGGCAAGGTAGTGTTTCTGGCGGACAAGCTCGACCCCAACAAGCTGAAAAAGTATCCCTACCAACCCCGGCTAATGGAATTGGCCCGGGAAAACCTGGACGCCGCCCTCCTGGAATTTCTGACCCGCCAGATAATTGACTTGACCGGCCGCGGCCTGCTGGTGCATCCGATGATGGTCAAAACCTGCAACGCCCTGCTGGCAACCGGGGCGGCGGATTAAGCGGGCTAATCGGGATGGCCGCCGCCCGTTTGTTGGCAGCTTGGGCGGCCGGTTAAGCGGGTTGGCCGCCCTCCGCCGGCGCGTTGCCGTTCTGCGCCAATTCCGGGAAAAGGTAGGGCCGCAGTAGCCGGGCGGCGTGTTCCAGGGTCATCCCCACCACCTCGCCCTCCTCGGCTAGGCTGGCCCCGCTCAGCTCGGCGGTAAGGTATTCCGCCACCGTCGCGCCATAGCCGGCCGGCAATCCGTTGTGCAGGGTCAGCGTATCCGATTCCCGGTCGTAACAGATATGCAGTTTCGGGTCGTTGGCTAGGGGGATTTTGACTTCCGGGTTAAGTTGGGTCATTTTGTCCCTCTTGTAGCAACACTTGGAACAGCTTTAATCGATGCCGGAATTATACCAGGGCCGGGGCGGCATAGCCATAGGAAAAACGCCGCTCGGGCATTTCTGGATTCCCGCTTGCGCGGGAATGACGGTAGAGGGGCAGTAGGAAGGATGATGTAGCCGGGCAATTCCTTGCCCGGTATGTTACAATACCGCTGATTTAGACGGGAGGCATTTCTTTATGACGCTGCCTTTGGATACGGCTCCCGGCCCGTCGCCGGATGCCGAAGCGGTTCGCAATGCGGGAATCTGCGCGGAGCTGCTGACGGCGGCCCGGGAGGAATTGGCCGCCGGCGATTTGCTGCAAGCCTCGGAAAAGGTTTGGGGCGCGGCGGCCTTTGCGGTCAAGGCCGTGGCGGAAAGGCGCCGCTGGTTCAGCGAAGCGGATTGGAAACTGCGCCGGGCCGCGGAAGTTATCGCCGCCGAACGGGACGACCTTAACATTATTCGCTGCTATGTCCATGCCCGGGACGCGCACTTTAACTTTTACCGCCACGAGTACGGCGCGAAAACGCTGGGAATGGCCCTAGAATCGGCGGCGGAGTTGGCGGCGGCGCTACTGCCGACCCTGGCCGACGATTACCAGCCGCCCTATGTCGACGCCGCCACGGAAGCCAGCATCCGCTCCTTGGAATCGCCGACCAGCGACCCGGATCGGGATCGGTTGACTAACGGACGGCCGCCGATAGAGGAACGGCCGCCGGTAAAGCCGCCGGGGCGGTTAGGTCAGTAACGGGGGCAGCCATCCCTACCGCCATACCCCCGGCCGCCGCAACCTCCTTCCCACGCAGTAACACCGTCATTCCCGCGTAAGCGGGAATCCCGCTGTGGCTTACCAAGACTGCGGCGGCATAAGGCAGTACCGTTTTGGATTCCCGCTTGCGCGGGAATGACGGTAGGGGAACCGCAAACCGCCTTTCGGCAAATACAAGCCTTTGACCGCCCTACTCCGCCGTGTATTTGGCAAAGGCGTTCAGGGTTTCCAGAGAGGTGTAGCGGAAACGAAAGCCGGTGGTCTGTTTCAGCTTGGCGGCGCTCATTATCACCGGATAGCGCAGGGCATCCAATTCCGCCTTGGCCGCCCCCGGTTGCAGCAGCAGCCGGCGCGACAATCCCACCACGCCATAGGCCAGAAATGCCGGCAAATGGGTCAGCTTGCGGTGGGTCAATTCGGCGATTTCCTTGAGAAAAACCACCCCATCCCCGGCCACATTGAAAGTCCCCGGCGTCCCCCGGTGAATGAACTCCAGGATAATCCGGGCCAAATCCGCCTCGTGCAGGAACTGGAAAGGGGTATTGGGGCCGGCCCCCCACAGCCGGCCAGGAAAAAGGCGGGTGGTCAAGGGGCTGCCCTGCGACGAACCCAGCACCGGGCTAATCCGCAGCACGGTGACGGCAATGTGGGGATAGCCCTCGCTGAACGCGGTCAAGGTCTGTTCCGCCTGAAAAATATCCCGTCCGTAGGGGGAAATGGGCAGGGTTTTGCGCCCTAAATCCTCGGTCAGCGGCACCGGATTATCCCGGTAAGCCCCATAAATGGCGTTGGCGCTGAGGTAAATAACTTGCTTTACCCCGGCCATGCTGCACGATTCGAGGGTGGTTTCCAAAGCCCGCCAGTTGTTGCCGCGGATGCGGTTGGTCTCGCCGGGGGTAAAGCCCAGGCGGGAGTCAAAGGCCAGATGCACCAGGGCCGATACCTGATGCTGGCGCAGTTGGTCGGCAATGGGCTGGGTAACATTCTGGCGGTACACGGCGATATTGTGGATGGGCCGCGGCGGCGGTTTGATGTCGAACGCCACCAGTTTGCCGCGGCCGGGCAGGCTCTCCAGTTGCTGCATCAGCCAGGAGCCGATATAGCCGGAGGCCCCGGTAACGGCGATTACTTTGCCGCCGTCGGCCATCATCGGGAAACCTCGGCCAGGATTTGCGCCGCCCCTGCCGCCGCCCGGCCGCCGCTGCGGGCCGCGCTTTCCAGGGTAGAGGGCCAGCCGGTATCGGTCCATTCCCCGGCCAGGAACAGATTGGGCAGCGGCGTAGCCGGCCCCGGCCGCCGGGCCGCCGCCCCCGGCAAGCAGCGGAAAGTTGCCGTCCGTTGTTTCACCACTCTAACCTGCTCCAACCGCGCAGCCCGGGCCGCGGGGAAAGCGGCCGCCACTTCCGCCGCCAATTGCCGCGCCAATTCCCCCGGGGACTGCTCAATATATTCCCATGCGGCGCTGAGGGAAATGCAAAGATATTGGCCCGGCCCGGCCAAGCCCAGCATCCGGCTTTTATTGAACACCCATTGCAACGGGCGGTCAATAAAGGCGCAAAAGTCCGCCGCCATTATCGGTCGGTCGTACCAGAGATGAAGGTTGACGATGGGCGACCCTTCCAAGCCGGCCAAGTTGCGGAAATAGTCCTGCTGCCGGGTTTCCGGGGGCAGCAGGTTCAACAGAATATCAAAGGGCAAGGCGCTGATAAAAACTTGGCCGGTCAGCCGTTGCCCATCGGCCAGTTCCACGCCGTCGACCCGGCCATCCTTGACGATTATACAGCGGGCCGGGTGGCTCAGCAGCAGGCGGACGCCGGCCTGTTCCAGGGCCTGCCGGGCCGGTGCCCCCAACGCCGATTGCAGGTCGGTTTTTGGATAGCCCACATTGGCCCCGTTGCGCTCGCGTAGCAATCCCTCCTGGACAATCATCAATCCCATGGCCGCGCTTACCGCTTGCGCTTTGTCGTTCAGCGTCGGCTCGATCAGCAGATTCCACAGGTTGCGGATAGCCCGTTCCGATTGGCGGCGCTGTCGCAGCCAAGCGTAGAAAGTAATTTTTTCCAATTCCGGGGATTGCCGGTCGATACGCCGGGCCGCCGCCAGCGCGGACAAGGCGCGCAATCTTTCCCCCCAGCTCAGGTGTCCATAGCCCAGGAAAGGCAGCAGCAGATGCCAGGGTTTAGGCAAGGGCCAAGCGCGCAGCCGGGCGGTTTTGCCGGCCCGGTCGATCACCGGGATATTCAGCCGGGATTGCAGATGCCACTTATCCCGGACGCCCAGCCGTTCCAGCAGTTGCAAAAAACAGTGGCAGCGGCCGACGATGAAATGCTGCCCATTATCCACCGCCTGCCCGGTGGCGGCGTCCGGAAAGGCAAAGGCCCGGCCGCCCAGGAAAGAACGGGTTTCGACCAGGGTCACCGGATGGCCGGCGTCCCGCAAGGGCAGGGCGGCGGCTATGCCGGCCACGCCGCCGCCGAGGATGACCACGCCCGGGGCCGTCATCACAGCCGCCGCGGCCGGGCGGCGATACTGCCCAGCCACGCCTGGGCCATTACCCGCAGCTTGGCGGCGGTGGACACCTGCACCCGGCGATGCAGCACATCATAATCGGCGGCCTCGATGCGATCCAATACCTTGCCATAAATGCCGCCGAGGGCCGCCGGGCAGGCCCGGGAGCGCGGCGTCAAGTAAGGCAGCAATTCCCGGCCGCGGGCAAAGTATTCCCGCGCCCGCCGCACCTGAAAGCGCATCAATTCCCCAAAGGCGGCGTTGCAAATCCCGGCGGCCAAGTCCGCCTCGGTATAGCCAAACTGCGCCAATTCCTCCTGCGGCAGATAGACCCGCCCCATTTCCCAATCCTCTTTAACATCCCGGCAAATGTTGGTCAACTGCATCGCCAAGCCCAGGTCAATGGCATACTCTTTGGCCCGGTCGTCCCGATAGCCAAAGATTTGCAGGCAGATGAGGCCCACGACCGCGGCCACCCGGTAGCAGTATTGCCGCAGTTCGGCAAAATCCCGGTAGCGGTCGGTCGTCAAATCCGATTCCACGCCGGCCAGCACTTCCCGGAAGTATTGTTCCGGGATGGCGTAGCGGCGGGCTACATCGGCCAGGGCCAGAAAGACCGGGGTTTCGGCCTGGCCGGCGTAGCTGTTGGTCAAGGCCGCGCCCAGCTGATCCAGGGCCGCCGTTTGGCGGTCGGCGGAAGTTTCGGAATCCACCGCGTCATCGCAGTAACGGCAAAAGGAATAGACCACATAAATGGCCTGCCGGTCGGCCGGGGGCAGGGTCAAAAAGGCGTAGTAGAAGTTTTTGGCCGCCCGGCGGGTGGTCTGCTGACATTCCCGATAGGCCCGTTCCAGTTCGACCGCCATCAGCCGCTCCTTTCATCCGCCGCCGGGGATAAAGCCAGGCTCCGGCCCAGGATCCAACGCAGCCCGGGGGACAAAAACAGGGCCGCCTTGCGCCGCCGGGACAGGGCGGGCCGCGCCGTCAATACAGCATAATCCCGTCGCTCGATAGCCGCCAATACCGCCAAGCCGCCCCGGGTGAACAGGGCTACATCCAGTTTAACCCGCCCGGCCAGGGTATCCGGCAAAGCCGCCCCCTGCCGGAACAATTCCCGCGTCCGTTCTACCTCAAAAGCCAGCAGATGGCGCAAGGCGGGATTGACCCGGCCGGCGGCTAAATCCGATTCCGTATAGCCAAAGGAATCCAAATCCTCTTGCGGAATATAGATCCGCCCCTTTTGATAATCCCGGGCCACATCCTGCCAGAAGTTGGTAAGCTGCAAGGCGGTGCAGGTCGCATCAGCCAGGGCTTGCCGGGCGGCGTCCCGGTAGCCGAACAGATAGAGGAAAAGGCGGCCGACCGGATTAGCCGAATGGGCGCAGTAATGCAGCAAATCGGCATAAGTGGGGTAACGCTGAACCTGCTGATCCATCCGATTGGCGGCAATCAGCTGGATAAAGGGTTCCGGCGGCAGGTCAAAGGTTTGGATGGTATGCTGCAAAGCAATCATAACCGGATGCTGCGGCGCGCCGCCATAGCAGCTTTCCAGCCCCCCCTGCCACTCGTCCAGCAAGGCCAGGCGATAGGCGGCGGTATCCGCTGCCGATGCCGCTGACGCCGGCCCGGCGGCGGTTTCGGGCATCGCCTCGTCCCCCAAATCATCTACGGTGCGGCAATAGGCATAGAGGGCATAGATATGGGGGCGGATTTGCCGCGGCAGCAGCAGCGAGCCCACGGTAAAGTTTTCGTAGTGGCTATGGGCCAGGCGGCGGCAATAGGCATAGGCAGCGGCCAAGGGGATAGCGGCCACATTCCCGGCGGCGGCCGGCGGCGGCGCAGCCGGGGAAATTGGGCGGGCGGAATCGGCGGCCGGCGGCATAATTCCGTCCCTATTCCCCGACAATCTGCACCATCACCTCCCGGCGGCGGGGATGGTCCAGTTCAATCAGGAAAAGGCTTTGATAGCGGCCGAACTGCATTTGCCCGGCCAGCAAGGGGATGGTTTCGCTGCAACCCAGGAGCAGGTGCTGGCAATGGGCGTGGCCGTTGGGCGATTCCTCCGCGGTCATATTGACGGTGCGGATGGAAAAGTCGTTGTGCTGGTAAGGGCCGTTGCGGGGGCTGAGGCGTTCCAGAAAGGCGGCCAGATCCCGCAGCAGCAGCGGCTCGTTTTCGTTGATTTTCACCGCCGCCGTGGTGTGCTTGGAATAGACCACCACAAAGCCATCGCCCACCCCGGACTGCGCGACGCACTGGCCCACCCGCGCGGTGATGTCGATAAAATCCGGGGCCGGCCCGGTGTCCAGCTGAATACAAAAGGATTTGGTTTTCATCCCGTTCCCTTTCTTGGCGTTCCGCTTGCCTTTACCGTCCTTCCCGCGTAAGCGGGAATCCGGCGGCCGCGGCCTTTCGTTCCCTTTCTTGGTGTACCGCTCGCCTCTACCGTCATTCCCGCGTAAGCGGGAATCCGGCGGCCGCGGCCTTTCGTTCCCTTTCTTGGTGTACCGCTCGCCTCTACCGTCATTCCCGCGTAAGCGGGAATCCGGCCGCCACGGCCTATCGTTCCCTTTCTTGGTGTCCCGCTCGACCCTACCGTCATTCCCGCGTAAGCGGGAATCCCTCGGTTGCTTGCCGACAATGCCATCATAAGGCAATACCGTCCCGGATTCCCGCTTACGCGGGAATGACGGTTGTCTATTTCCCCCGATTGCCGGATTCCCGCTTACGCGGGAAGGACGGTTGCTATTCCCCCGGCGGCCGGATTCCCCCTTGCGCGGGAAGGACGGTTACTATTTCCCCCGATTGCCGGATTCCCGCTTGCGCGGGAAGGACGGTTGCCATTTAACCCTTTCCGCCCCTTTGCCGGCGGTAGCGGCCCAGGGCCAGCAGCGGCCAGCAGTTGCGATAGAGCTGATAGTTAATCATAAACCCGGCGGACAAGTCCCGGTCCTCCGCCGCCGCGGCCGCGGCGGCCTTGGCAAAATCTTTCGGCGGCTCGCCGACGCCGTAGCCGGGAAAGCCGGCTCCGGTAAAGTAAGGCTCCTCCCAGCAGCCATCCTCCTGCTGAGTCGTGGTCAAATAAGCCACGCCGCGCCGGGTAGCCGGATGGTTTTCCTCGCCGGCCGCCAGCAGGGCCAGCAACGCCCAAGAGGTTTGCGAGGGGGTGCTGGGGCCGACGCCGTGCAGTTCCGGGTTGATATAGGAGCCGCAACTTTCCCCCCAACCGCCATCAGCGTTCTGATGCTCCAAAAGCCAATCCACCGTGCGGCGGATATAGGGCTGCTGCATATCCTCGCCAATGGCGGCCAAAGCCGGCAGGACGGCCCCGGCCCCGTAGATATAGTTGACGCCCCAGCGCCCGAACCAGGAACCGTTGGCATCCTGTTCCCGACGCAGGAAACGATAAGCCCGCTGCAAGGGGGGAAAGTCCCGACCATAACCCAGGCGGCCCAGCATTTCCACCACATGGGCGGTAACATCGGCGCTGGGCGGATCCAGCACTTCCCCGAAATCGGAAAAGGGCAGTTTTGCCAGATATTTGCGGTTGTTATCCTTGTCAAAGGCGGCCCAACCGCCGTTTTTGCTCTGCAAAGCCAGCAGCCAATCCACGCCGCGACGGATGGCCGCCTGCCGGCCCGGTTCCTCCTCCGGCGTCAGCCGGGCTTGGGCCAGGGCGATGATAACCTCGGCCCCGTCATCCACATCCGGATACAGGTTGTTGTTGAACTCGAAAGACCAGCCGCCGGGCTGCGCCTTGGGGGCGCGCACCTGCCAATCCCCCGGAGTGTCCACCTGTTGCGCCAGCAGCCAGCGGGTAGAGCTACGCAGACACGGATCCTCCGGGGCAATGCCGGATTCCAGCATAGCCTGCTGCGCCAGGCAGGTATCCCACACCGGGGAAATGCACGCCTGCATCATACAGCTGTTTTCATCCTCGACGGCAAAATGGTCAAAGCCGTTGTAGCCCTTTTCCAGGGCGGGATGGTCGGCGGGAAAGCCCCTATTCCGCAAGGCCAGCAGGGAATAGACCCAAGGCGGCTGAATCCCCCCCCAGGAGCCATCGGCCTCTTGATGCTGCAACACCCACTCCACGATTTTCCGTTCGGCCCGGCCGCGGAAGGGTTTCAGCGGCCACTGCTGATAAATGCCCACCAGCCGATCCAGATAGTAAAGCAATCCGGCCAGGCTGAGGGTCGAGTCGGGCTTGGGCAAGGAATAGTCGATTTCCGGCCGCGGCTTGGGATAAAGTTCATCGATGCCGGCCGCCGCCGGAATGGGGCAGACCGGGCGGTGGGTCAGGATAATCAGCATTGGCACGATGGTGCTGCGCGCCCAGCTGGAAAACTCGTAGATGTTAAAGGGGGCCCAGGGCGGCAGCAAAATCAGTTCCGGCGGCATATTGGGCGTGCCTTTCCAGTCCCACTGCCCGAACAGGGCCAGCCAGATTTTGGTGAAAACCCGGGTTTCCGGGACGCCACCTTTGGACAGGATGAACGCCCGGGCCCGCCGCAGGGGTTCGTCATCGGCAGACCAGCCAGCCAGTTTCAGGGCAAAGTAACACTCTACCGAAGTGCTGAGGTCGCCGGGGGAGCCGTAATACTGCCCCCAAGCGCCGTTATCCTGCTGCTTGCTGAGGATGTGGTTGACCACCTTGCGCCACCGCTCCGGATCCTTGCGATCCAGAAAATAGGACAGCAGCAGATATTCGGCTTCCATAGTGGGATTGGATTCCAGCGGCCCCCACCAGTAGCCGGCGGCATACTGGCTGCGGCGGAAATAGCCCTGGCAGCGGGCAATAATCGTATCCAGATCCGGAGACGCCGCCGGCGTCAATCCGGTATCAAGGGTTGCCGGTTCGCGACTAATCACGGGCGGGTTTCCTCAGGGTGGGTATAGCCAGGCCCGGCGGCCGCCGGGCCGGGATCTTTGTTGCGCTGCGCCGCCAATTCCCCGGTATTCGGGAAAGGAATGGCGGCTTAAATCGGGATAATCAGCCGGCCGGCTCCAGGGCCGGCGGCAGCAGTTCCGCCACCGCAAACTCCAGGTCGGGCAAGGCTACCGGACTAATCTTATCGCCCCGCCGGTAAAGGATATGCTGGGCGTAACCTTGGGGGCCGGGACTGCGAAACACTTCCAGGCAATCCTCCCGCAGGTTGACCACCCAGGTCTCCGGGATACCAGCCCGTCCGTAGATAGGGGCTTTAATATCCCGGTCATAATCCAGGGTACTGTCCGCCACCTCAGTAATCAGCAGGATGTCCTCCGGCGTGGGATGGGCGCGGCGGTAGCCGCCGGACCGCAACCGCAAGAGCGCGATGTCCGGCTCCGGCTCCAGATGTTCGCCCAAGTGAACCGGGGCTTGGATGCGGACGCGAAACCGGCCGGCGGCGTAGCGGGAAAACAGCGCCAGAAAATCGTCCACGCCCTCAGCGTGAAGCGGGCCGATGGGTGGCATAGTCAGAATTTCCCCCTCAATGAGTTCCACCCGCTCCCTGGGTTGCAGGATGCCGGCGTCGACCATCCGGTAGTATTCCGCAACGGTGAACTTGCGGGCTTGCCGGGCCGGCGCGGCCGGGACGGCTATCGGTTCTGCCGTCGGTTTTGCCGCCGGTACGACCAAGGCCGGCGGCGGCGGGGCTGGAGCGGCCGGGGCTATTGCCGTTTGGGTAGTCATCGCTGCGCCTCTGCCGGAGGGAATGGGAATTACTGCCATTCGGATAATAAACCGTCCGCGCCTTTTATGCAAGGATAGCGGCGGGGGCGGTTTCCCGCAAGGGCCGGGGCCGGGCAAATCCTTACCACTGTCATTTGTCCTTCCCGCCCTAGGGGAATACGGATTCAAACATGGATTAACAGGATAGACAGGATTCTATATCTGCCGGGAACAGTACTAGTCGTCAACCACCGTTCTATACAGACCCAGAATCCTGTCTATCCTGTCTATCCTGTCTATCCATGTTAATTAAAAATCGCCCCGAAAATGCCTTGACATACCCCGCAACCGGGGTTATACTGGTCAGCAATCCAAGATCCCTAACCTTAGCCGCGAGGAAATTGCCATGTCCCTACGCAATGCAGTGGTCGCCCTGGCCTTTCTAATGGCGTTTTTCGCAGGGGGGGGGGTATCCATCAGCCCAAGCCCGGGCCATCCCCTGGGACTGCGCCGATTGGCAAGCCTTTGCCCACGCCGACCGGACTACGGCTATTCTGGAATCCCTGGCCGAAAACCGCGGCAAGACCCTCTACTGCGGCATCGACCAGTCCGACACTTTCAGCAAGGCGGAAACCTGGCAAGCCGGCAAAGATCGCAACGAACGGGATGACACCGTCTATTTCGGAGAACGGGGCCAATTCCGCGGTTTCATCGCCGCCCAAGAGGGCTGGTTGACCGAGGGGGAATCCGGCGTTACCGGGGTCAGCATTGACCGCATTTTTGAGTTTCCCCGGGAAAAGCGGCGGGTTAAGCGGGTCAAGCGGATTAGAGTCGGCAGCGGCGCGGCGGAGGCCGATACCTGCATGACGGATTTGGCGGCGGGGCGGACGCCGGGCAACTTGCTTTGCAGCGCTTGGGGCGGCTGGGGCAACTATTACGGCGACCGCCTCGCGCGCTACCAGCAGGCCCGGCATATTCGGGTCGGCATCGGCGGCTCGAATATCCTCTGGGAAGTGGACTGGCGCACAAGCGCGCTGATGCGCCGGAATAGCCAGGGCCAGCGCACGGCCGCGGGTACGGCGACGACCATTACGCCGGAGCAATGGATGGCCCAAGCGGAAACGGCGGCGGTCAACGCTTGCCGTTCCCGGGGCGCCCGGTATGTGGCCGGCAGCGCCGATTTCGGCCGCGGCCACAACGCGAATCGCGGCAGCGGCAACAAATGGCACGGGGACAACCTGGGCTGGTTTTACGATAACGAGCAACATTCCACGAATATGAACCAGTATCGCGCCCGGGCCCGGCAAAGCCGCACCTGGACGGCCACCTGCAAGAAAACCATCCGCCGCACCCGTTAGCGGTAGGGGGCCTAAGGTATTCTTTCCGCTCATCCTGAACTTGTTGAAGGATGGGCGGAACTGCTTGCCGGTGCCCTCTTTACTGTCATTCCCGGCCGCCCCTACCGTCATTCCCGCGTAAGCGGGAATCCGGCGGCGGACGGACAGCAACGGGCGGTCTTTTCAGTACCGTTCGGGATTCCCGCTTACGCGGGAAGGACGGTAGAGAGGGCGGCCGCAACCCCACCATCCGCTCATCCTGAAACCCGGTTGCCCCTTTTCCGCTCATCCTGAACTTGTTGAAGGATGGGAACGGCGGCGGGAAAGGCAGGATGGGCCGGAATGACTACGGGCCATCCTTCAACAAGTTCAGGATGAGCGGAAAGAAATTTGCGGCCCCCTACCGTCCTTCCCGCGTAAGCGGGAATCCCGCAGCGGCTTGCCAAGACTGCGGCATTATAAGGCAGTACCGTCGGGATTCCCGCCCCGCTCTACCGTCATTCCCGCGTAAGCGGGAATCTGGGGGTTGCCTGTCGACAATACCATCCTAAGGCAGTACCGTCGGGATTCCCGCTTACGCGGGAATGACGGTAGGGGGCGGGATGGACGGTAAAACCACCGCCAAAAATCCATCCCGGCCAATTCCCCGTCAGTGACGCTGCCCCCCTTGCGCCGCCGCTAAGGTCGTGGTCACAATAATTCCCAACCCTAATTTACATAACGGCGGCCCCGGCCGCCGCGGAAAGGGAGGGGATTTTTATGGTTACTGCCTTGGCCCCGCAAGTCGCGCCGGTCGACCGGCGTAATGTGGCTCCCCCGATTGTCCCCATAGTGGACGATTTACCCGATCCGGCGGCTATTGCGGCGGCCGCTGTCCCGGAAATGCCGCCGCCGGTCTATCAGCCCAAGCTGCGGGATATGCCGCAGGGGGAACGGCCCCGGGAACGGCTGCGCGACTATGGCCCCGGCCATCTGAGCAATGCCGAACTGATTGCCATTCTGCTCCGCACCGGCATTCAGGGGGAGAATGTGCTGGCGATGTCCAACCGCCTGCTGGCCCGCTTTCAGGGCTTGGCCGGCCTGGGCCGCAGCGCCTTTGCCGAACTCTGCGCCGAGCGCGGCCTCAGCGAGGCCAAAGCCTGCCAACTGATGGCCGCCCTGGAACTGGGCCGCCGTTTCAGCTCCCTGTCCCCCCAGGATCGGGCGGTCATCCATTCTCCCCAGGATGTAGCCAACCTGCTCCAGGCCGAAATGTCCACCCTGGAGCAGGAACACTTGCGCGCCCTGCTGCTCAACACCAAAAATCAGGTGCTGCGCGTCCACAACATCTATGTGGGCAATGTGAACAGCTCCATCGTCCGCGCCGCCGAAGTCTTTCGGCCGGCCGTGCGGGAAAATGCCCCATCGATTATAATCGTCCACAATCATCCTTCGGGGGATCCGACGCCCAGCCCGGAGGATGCCGCCGTCACCCGGGAATTGGCCGCCGCCGGCAAACTGCTGAATATCGAGCTCCTCGACCATATCGTTATCGGCAGCGGCGGCCGCTATGTGAGCCTGAAAGAGAAAAAGTTGGGGTTTGATTGAAGTTAAGCCGGTTCCTCCTGCCGCCCTTGCTGCTGCTGGCCTTGGCCCTGTTGCCGGCTCTGGCCGGGTGCCGGGCCGGAACGCCGCCGGCCGCCATCCCGGCCGCAACCATTGCGCCGCCGCCGATAGAGCGGCCGGTTGTTACCCTGACCGCCGCCATCCCGACGATGACGCCCACGCCGTCCCCGATTCCCACGCCCACCGCTACGCCGGCGCCGACCGCTACCCCCACGCCGGTTCCCACTGATACGCCTATGCCCACGCCAACTCCGACGGCTACCCCTACGCCGACTCCTACCCCAACTTTAACGCCAACTCCGACGCCGACACCCACTCCTACCCCCACGCCAACACCGCGGCCGACCGCTACCCCGACGCCGACGCCGCGGCCGACCTCTACACCAACGCCCACGCCCCGGCCCACGCCGACGCCGGTTTGGGAGCCGCAGGTCGTCCGCTTGGCCGGCAGCAACTTCGGCTATCTGGTGGAATTAAGCATCTACCTGCCCGGCGTTGCCGAGGAGCAGGTGGTTCGCAAGGTGGAAATGTATTTCCCCCAGCCGGGCTACGAGGAATATATCGTTATCTTTGCCCGCCAGCGCAACGGCTACTTCCGGGGGCAAATCTATGTGGAACGGGATCGGCTGAAACGGGCGCCCACCGCCGCCTGGTTTCAGGCCAATGTTTATATTGACATTGAGGAGTTTCCGGTACGCATTGCCTGCACCGGCAGTATGCGCCCGGTCATTGACTGCGGCGATGAGGTTATCTTTGAGCCGGCGCCCCGGGGCGGCCAATTGCAGACCGGCGATATAATCACTTTCCGCCTCAGCCGGGCCGATGTGTCGGTGGACGAGGATTGTTCCTCTCTGTTCACCGCGCCCAACCTGCGCGGCACCCGATACATCATCCACCGCATCCAGCAGAATGTGCGCGGCTCCAGCCCGCCCCGCTATGTTACCAAAGGCGACAACAACCCGGAACGCGACCCTTGCCTGGTCAGCGAAAACAGCGTCATCTTTCGGGTCGTGGCGGTTAACAAGAATGTCTATGTCCTTGACCAGGCCCGGTACGATGAATATGTCGCGGAACATCAGCGGCTGCTGACCGCCTATCGGGAAAAGCGGGCGGAGCGGCAGGATTTGCTGGAGCGGTACTATGCCGGCCTGGCGGAATACTACCGAATGGGCTATTCCGGGGCGCGGCAGGAAACCCTCGACCGCTTTTACACCAGCCTGGAAACTATGCGGCGGCAAATCAACCGCTTGCTTGACGAACTGATTCAACTGCGGTCGGATTTGCGGGCCGCCCAGCGCCGCATTGCCAGCGTAGTCCGCTGAATTAACATGGATGAACAGGATAGACAGGATTTTGGGTTGTCTGCTAATCAGGGTTCTACCGGTAGGGAAATGATCCTGCCGAATAGACAGGAGGTTTTGGTATCTGCCAATCAAGATTCTTTCCTTCCCGGCAGAATCCTGATTAGCATACCTCAAAATCCTGCCTATCCTGTCTATCCATGTTAATACCCCACGGCGCAGCCGTCTTTGCGCGGTTCGGAGCCGGCCCACAGCACGCCGCTGGCCGGGTGACGGCGGATTATCTGCCCGCCGCCCATTCCGACCCGCGCGTGGCCGCGGATTTGTTGCAGGTTATGCCCCCGCCGCTGCAATCCGCTAACCACTTCCGGGGCCAAGCCCTCCTCAATCAGCGTAGTATCGCCGATAACCTGAAAGCGCAGGGCATTCAGAGCCTGCTGCGGCTCCATCCCGAAATCGGTCAGATTGCAAATCACCTGCAAATGCCCCTGCGGCTGCATAAACCCGCCCATCACCCCGTAGCACAGGTGCAGCTCGCCGTCAATGGTAGCCATCGCCGGAATGATGGTGTGATAGGGGCGCTTGCCCGGGGCCAGGGCGTTGGGATGTTCCGGCTCCAGGGAAAAGAGGGAGGCCCGGTTTTGCAGGACAATGCCGGTGTTGGGAACGACCAGCCCGCTGCCGAAGTTGATGTAGATGCTGTTGATGAAAGAGCAGGCATTGCCCGCGCCATCTACGCAGCTGATATAGACCGTGTCGCCGCCGGCCGGCAAATCGCCAAAGGGGGCGTAGTCCATGGCCCGGGCCGGGTCAATCAGCCCTCGCCGCTGGGCCGCATAGCCCTTGTCGGTCAGTTGTCGGATGGGAACGGCGGCTTGGCGGGGGTCGGCCACATAGCGATGGGCGTCGGCAAAGGCCAGCCGCATCGCCTCGATCAGATGATGATAGGTGTCCACCGTCTGCGGCCGCATCGCCGCCAGGTCAAAGCCCTCGACAATGTTCAGGGCTTCGAGGGCGGCGATGCCTTGGCCGTTGGGCGGACATTCCCAGCAGGTAACGCCGCGATAGTCGGTACTGATCGGTTCATCCCAATCGGAAGTATGCGCTGCCAAATCCTCAGTAGCAATCCAGCCGCCCTGTTCCTGCACAAAATCGGCGATTTTAGCGGCGATTTCCCCCCGATAAAAGGCGTCGGAACCGCCCTCGGCGATGGCGCGCAGGGTGCGGGCCAAGGTCGGCAGCCGCATCACTTCCCCTTGCCGCGGCGGCCGGCCGTTGAGCAGCATCTCCTGGCCCGAGGGCAAGGCGGCCAGGCGTTCCTGCTGGCCTGACCACTGATAAGCGATGTAGTCGGTAACGGGAAACCCTTCCTCGGCGTAGCGGATGGCCGGCCGCAGGACGGCGGCCAGGGGCATAGTGCCATAGGCATTGAGGATGGTTTCCCAGCCGTGCGCCGCGCCGGGGATGGATACGGAAAAGACGCCGTCGGTAGGCATTTGAGAGTAACCGGCAGCGCGCAGTTGGCCGATATTGGCCGCCGCCGGAGCCCGGCCGCTGCCGTTCAGGGCGCGCACTTGCTTTTCCCGATCCAGCCAAATCAGGGCGAACAGATCGCCGCCCACGCCGGTGGATTCCGGCTCCACCACATTAAGGACGGCGGCGGCGGCTACGGCGGCATCCACCGCATTGCCGCCGTTAATCAGCATTTGCAGCCCGGCTTGGGCCGCCAAAGGCTGGCTGGTCGCCACCATCCCGTTTTTAGCCAATACCGGAGAACGCCGGGAATCAAAAAACATAGCCGCCGCTATTCCCTCCGCTATCTTTTCCCGTTGCCTTTCCGCGCACCCTGAACTTGTTGCCGGGTCATCCTGAACCGGTTGCCGGATGCTCGTACGACCGTCCGCACCGTCCGCTCATCCTGAACTTGTTGAAGGATGGCCCATTGTAACACACCCCCGGCTTATTCCCGGCGGCGGCGTATCACCCCATTCATCCGGCAACAAACTCAGGACGAACCGGAGGATACGCCGCCAGCCCAACCTAATCCGGTCTAGCCATGTTAATACCCGCTCAAATCGCCGCCAGCAAATCCCCGGCCAGCAGGCCGCCGGAGAGCAGCTTGGCCGCCGCCGCGCCGTGCCGATACACCCCGCAACTGGCGGCATCGAAGCCGTTCAAGCCCTGGGCCAGCAAGCCGGCGATAATGCCGGTCAACACATCTCCGGTACCGCCGGTCGCCAGGGCGGGATTGGCAAAGGGGGATAGGCGCGCCAATCCCGCCGGATACTGCCATCCCGGTTCGGCAATGGCGGTGTAAGCCCCTTTCAAGACCACTACGGCCCCCCATTCGGCGGCATAATGGCGGGCAAGGTTGATCCTTTCTTGCTGCACTGCGGCGGTGGCTAAGCCGGTCAGAGTCGCCATTTCCCCGGGATGCGGCGTCAAAATCAGCGGCGTGGCTATCCGCTGCGGCCAATCCGCAATTTGCGCCAGGCAATTCAACCCGTCGGCGTCCACCACCGTGGGCAAAGGCGGGTAGGGCGGCGTCAGCAACAGCCGCTGGATGAATTCCGTCACGCCCGCCGATTGTCCCAAGCCGCTGCCCACGGCCATACTGCTGTAGCGCGGCAACGCCGCCCGGATAACCGCCGCCGCGGCCGGCTGCGCCCGCCCGGCCGCATCCTCCGGCAAAGGCAAGTGGATGATTTCCGGCCGCAGGGCCGCCGCCCGGAGATAGACGCTTTGCGGCGCGGCCAGCGTTACCAGGCCGGCCCCGGCCCGGGCCGCCGCCGCGGCCGCCAATACCGCCGCCCCGGCATAAGGGCGGGAACCGGCTACAATCAAAGCATGGCCGAAAGTGCCTTTGTGGGCCTGCAACGGCCGCGGCGGCGGGCGGCCGGCGGCCCAATCCGCCGTCAGCAATTCCAGGGGAATATCCCCTTCCCCCAAGCCGGCCGGCAAGCCAATATCCAGAACTTGCAATTCGCCGACTTTTTCCGCGCCGGGAAAGGTAAGCAAGCCGACTTTGGGATAGGCCAGGGCCAGAGTAAAATCGGCGGCCGGGGTAGTGTCATCGACCGCCCCGCTATCGGCATCCAAGCCGGTAGGCAAATCCAGAGCCGCCAGCAGCGGCCGGGATTGCTTTTCCCGCCGTAGGCTGACCCGCCGCAGCACTTCCTTAACCGGCCCGGCCAGGGGACGGGAACGGCCGGTACCCAATACGGCATCGAGAATCAGCCGGCTATTGTCAAGCCAATTATCCAGGAGGGCAAAGTCCGGGTCGGTATCCGGAGATTGGAGGGGGATGGCATAAGGGCCGGCCGCCGCCACTTTAGCCGCCAGTTTGTTATCCGGATGGGGATTGGCCGGCCAACCGGCTGCCAGATAGACGGCAACTTCCGCGCCCCACCGCCGCAGATGCCGGGCCGCCACCAGCCCGTCGGCCCCGTTGTTGCCCGGCCCGGCCAAGACCAATATCCGCACGCCGGCAATACCGCCCCACCGTTCCCGTATAGCCTGAGCCACGGCCAAGCCGGCCTGTTCCATCAAAGCGTCGGTGGACACTCCGACTCCGGCGGCCGCCTGTTCCAAGGCCGCCATCTGCCCGGCGGTAACTACCTTGAGGTTATGGGCCATTTCGCTCACACTGGATCCGTTAAAGGATGACCCGGAACTTGCCGCCGGGTCATCCCGAAACTCAATCATCCGCTCATCCTGAACTTGTTGAAGGATGGCCGCAAACTTGCTGAAAGGTTATTCTGAACCCATCGCAGGATTGGATTGCGCCACCACAAAGGCCACCGCATACTCCCGGGAATGGGACAGGCTCAGGGCCATTTGCCGGACGCCCAACCGATCCGCCCGCGCTTGGGCCCGCCCGTAGAGCCGCAGGGAGGGCGCGCCGCTTTCCGCCCGCACCACCTCAATATCCTGCCAGCCCACGCCGCGAATGCCGGTGCCTAAGGCTTTCATCGCCGCCTCCTTGGCGGCAAAACGGGCCGCCAGGTTCGCCGGGCGGCCGCGGCAATAGTCAATCTCCCCCGGCGTATAGACCCGCCGCAGAAAGCGGCCGCCATACCGCGCCAAAACCCCGGCGATGCGGGAAATTTCAATAATGTCAACGCCGGTGGTCAAAGTGTCCATCAAGGCAATCCTTGCCTTTGCCATTGTAAGAGTTGCGCCGCCCCCACAGTCATTCCCGCGTAAGCGGGAATCCCGGACGGCGCTGCCTTATGCCGCCGCATCACCGACAAGCCACCGCGGGATTCCCGCTTACGCGGGAATGACGGTAGGAGGCGGCCCGGATGACGGTAGCGGCGCCGCCACGCATCATCATACCCCCCTAATCCGGCGGCTGATGCCCGGCCAAGTTCCGGTTGGGCCGGATGCGGGACACCCCTTTTCCGCTCGTCCTGAACTGGTTGAAGGACGGCAAAGGATGAAAGCGCCTCCCCCTAATCCGGCGGCTGATGCCCGGCCAAATTCAGGTTGGACAGGATGCGGGACACCGAATAGCTGCGGTTCAGCACATAGAAATGCACCCCGGCCGCGCCTTGCGCCCACAAATCCCGCACCTGCTCGCTGGCGTACTCAATGCCCAACTCCCGCACCGCGGCATCATCCTCGGCATACCGCTCCAAGCGGGCATCCAGTTCCGGCGGGATGGTCGCGCCGCACAAGGCGGTAAAACGCCGCACCTGGGCCGTGTTCAGGATGGGCAATACCCCCGGAATGATGGGAACGCCAATGCCGGCCCGTTCCGCCCGTTCCCGCAGGGCGTAGAAATGGCGATTGTCATAGAACAGCTGGGTAATCAGAAAATCCGCCCCCTTGTCCACCTTGACCCGGGCGTAGTGAATATCGGTGTCCAGGTCGGGGGATTCGGTATGGCCTTCGGGATAGCAGGCGGCGGCCAGGCCAAAGGCAAAGTTGGCCCGGATATGCTCAATCAGTTCGTCGGCGTGCTGAAAACCGCCGTCGGCCGGCGTAAAGGTTTCCTGCCCCCGGGGCGGGTCGCCGCGCAGGGCGATGACATTCTCAATGCCGGCCGCCGCCAGCCGTTCCAAGACGCCGTGAACCTCGCCTTTCGTCTGGGCCACGCAGGTCAAATGGGCCATCACCGTCAAATCGGTCTCGGCCTGCGCCTGGGCGGTAATGGCCTCGGTATAGGCCCGGGTGGAGCCGCCGGCCCCATAGGTAACGGAAATAAAGTCCGGATTGAAAGCCCGCACCCGGTCAATAGCCCGAAAAACGGCCGGAATGCCGGATTCCTCCCGGGGCGGGAAAAACTCGCAGGAAACGGTGCGGCGATTTTGCAGCAGCTCTTTGATTTTCACGATAGGGGCGCATCCTTGCCTTGAAATTGCCATCCAGCATAGCGGTAAAAATGGCAAAGGTCAAGGATGGCTAGGGACTGGTTCCTGCCCCGCCGGGGCCGTCTCTCGACCGTCATTCCCGCGTAAGCGGGAATCTAACGGTTGCCTGTCGACAATACCATCATAAGGCAGTACCGTCGGGATTCCCGCTTACGCGGGAAGGACGGTAGAAATAGTACGGGAATGATGGCAAACAGAACGAAAAACGCCGCCGTCACCAACTAGGGCATAGGGCGGCGGCCATCCCGACCGTCCTGCCTGCCCAAGCGGGAATCCACAACGGTACTACCTTATGCCGCCGCATCCTCGGCAATCCACCACTGGATTCCCGTTTGGGCGGCAAGGAGGGTAGAAAAGCGTGGGAAGGACGGTTAGAATGGCTTGGATACCGGTTGGCGGGGGAAGGATGGCCGGAATAGCCGGATTCCCACGCGCGCAGGAAGGACGTTGATAGAAAATACCGAATTCCATAGGGCTGGGCCGGATTCCCGCTTGCGCGGGCAGGGCAATTGCATATTAAACTTTTGGGTATTCCTAGCACGGGCAGGCATTCTGAATCCAGCCCTGTTTCAGCCATACCAGAGCCAGAGAATCCACCAGCATCGCCAGGCTTTTGCTGTAGCCCTGCGTCCGCCGCACCAGCCGGTTCAGCTTGCGCCGCAACACCTCATGGGTGGCCTCGTTCCGGTTGGTCTCCGGCCCCTTGCCAACCTGATGCCGTTCCGCCGGCAGCAAAGCCCGATAAACCGGGTAAGGATCCGTGCAATAGCGTTCCGCCGCCGGCAAGCGGGCCAGCAATCGCCGCAAAGTAGCCCCGTTGCGACTGCCCACCTCAAACAGCCGCCAGCGCCGGCCATCGGCTTCCTCGACCACCGCGGTCCAGATCCACAGCCAGCGCCGGCCCGGCCCGATCCGCCGCCCCAGATAGGTCCACATCTCGTCCAGGGAAATGACCGCCGCCGCCTGCTCCGGCTCCCGGGCCGCCAGGAGTTCCTCGGCCCGCTGCTCTAACTCGGCCCCGGCCTGACGGACTTTTT
The DNA here is from genome assembly GCA_965203435.1 of Dehalococcoidia bacterium. Lineage (GTDB taxonomy): Bacteria > Chloroflexota > Dehalococcoidia > Lucifugimonadales > UBA3495 > CBDBCU01. The sequence goes on from CBDBCU010000008.1 coordinate 227,664, forward strand.
TTTAATCCAGGTGTGCACCGTCAACTCCGGCAGGTTCAGCACCCGGCTAAGGGCCGCGATGCTCATCCCCTCGCCGTACATTTCCCAAGCCTGGCTCTTTACCTGGGGCGGAGGGTAATGGCGATTGCCCTCCGGGCTGTGGCGATGGTGGCATTCCCCGCAGCGATAGGTCTGTTTGCCGTGGGAAAAGCCGGCTTTGGGCATCCAATTCGAGCCGCAGTGGGGGCAGCGCAAGTCAGAACGATAGACCCGTTGCATCCGATTTTCCTCCTGGCCGGATAGGATTTTACCCCCTATTTTACCATGCCTGCCCGTGCTGGGAATACCAACTTTTGATATAATCTACATTGCATTTTGTGATATTACTCTGCAAGCGATTCCTCGAATGGACTGGAATCAGGCGGATTGAGCGCAATTTTCCCTGGAGGAGCCGTGTTTTCCCGCCGAGAGTTTCCTTTGCGGAGAATTCAGTCGGCGAAAAATCCTTGAAAGTAGAGCAGACCGAATTTTACGAATTAAAATGCAATTGCCCTGCTTGCGCGGGAAGGGCGGTAGAAAAGCGCGGGAAGGACGGTAGAAAAGCGTGGGAAGGACGGTTAGAATGGCTTGGATTCCGGTTGGCGCGGGAATGATCGCCGGAATAGCCGGATTCCCGCTTACGCGGGAATGACGGTAGGGGATGGCCGGGAATGGTGGTCGGATGGACTGGATTCCCGTTGGCGCGGTCGGGGCGGCCGGGAATTTCCCCAAAGAAATTTTGCCTTTTGGCAAATTTCCTGAAAAGCGCTATAATAGGGCCGGCAAGTTCCCCGGAAGCAGGGGGAATAAATCCGGTAAGAGAGGTCAGGAAGTATGAGCGGTTTTTACAAAGCGGAATACATTTGGGTGGACGGCCAGCAGCCCACGGCGAAACTGCGCTCCAAGGGGCGGGTGATTCCGATGGGGGAGGAGCCGCCGCTGTGGGGCTTTGACGGCTCCAGCACCGGGCAGGCCCCGGGGGAGAACTCCGACTGCGTGCTGAGCCCGGTCTATATCTGCGCCGACCCGGTGCGCGGCGGCGACAACAAGCTGGTGATGTGCGAGGTGCTGCTCACCGATATGACGCCGCACCCCTCCAACACCCGGGCCGCCTGCGCCGCCGCCGCCGAAAAGTATGCCAACCTGGACTTCTGGTTCGGCATCGAGCAGGAATACACCTTTTTCGACGGCATCAAGCCCCTGGGCTGGCCGGACAACGGCTTTCCCGCCCCCCAGGGCGGCTACTACTGCGGCGTCGGCTCCGACGAAGTCTTTGGCCGGCCGGTCGTGGAACGGCACCTGGACGCCTGCCTGGAAGCCGGCCTGGAAATCTCCGGCATCAACGGCGAGGTGATGCCGGCCCAGTGGGAGTTTCAGATTGGCCCCATCGGTTCGCCGGAAGCGGCCGACCATCTGTGGGTCGCCCGCTGGCTGCTGTACCGCATCGCCGAGGATATTGACATCGGCAACGGCATTGGCACTGGCCGCGGCATCAGCGCCACCCTGGATCCCAAGCCGGTCAAGGGCGACTGGAACGGGGCCGGGGCCCATACCAACTTTTCCACCAATCAGATGCGGGGCAGCTACGATGCCTGCGTCGCCGCCGCCGAGGCTCTGCAAGGCCGCCACGACCTGCATATCGCCAACTATGGCGACCGCATCGAGGAACGGCTGACCGGCCTGCACGAAACCTGTTCCTATCGGGAGTTCCGCTACGGCGTTTCCGACCGGGGGGCCTCGGTGCGGATTCCCTGGCAGGTGGCCCGGGACGGCAAGGGCTACATCGAAGACCGCCGGCCCAACGCCAACTGCGATCCCTATGTAGTAACCCGGCTGATTATGGAAACCGTGGGCGCGGCGGCTACGGCCTAAAGCATCCCGGGTTTCATTCCGGCAAGGCAACCGGCCGTTTTCCGCCCCTCCTTCAACGAGTTCAGGATGAGCGGAAAACGGCCAACCCGGCGGCCGGTTCCGGGTGAACGGAAATCCGCTCATCCTGAACTTGTTGAAGGATGGGCGGGTTGCTAGTGGTTTCCGCTCATCCTGAACTGGTTGAAGGACGAGCGGGAAACCGCAAACCCGGGCCGGGACAAGGGGAACAGAAATCCGCTCATCCTGAACATCGTTGAAGGATGAACGGGAAACCGCAAACCCGGGGCCGGGACAAGGGGAACAGAAATCCGCTCATCCTGAACATCGTTGAAGGATGGGCGGGCGGCCGCTAAAGAGAACTGCCGGCCCCCTTACTGTCCGCCCATCCTTCAACGATGTTCAGGATGAACGGAATGGGGTTGTCGGCTCCCCGAAACCCGGACGAACCGCCCCGTTAATCTGGAGGGTCTGGCCATGATGGGCGACCAATCCGCCGAGCAGGAGTATGTCCTCCGCCGCGCCCGGGACAATGATGTCAAGTTTGTCCGCCTGTGGTTCACCGACATTCTGGGCAATCTCAAGGGCTTTGCCATTAACGGGGACGACCTGGCCGACGCCATTGAGCGCGGCGTGGGCTTTGACGGCTCCGCCATCGAGGGTTTTGCCCGGGCCAGCGAATCGGATCGCATTGACGAAAGCGATGTGCGGGCCTTTCCCGACCCGACGACCTTTGCCGTGCTGCCCTGGCGGCCGCGGCAAAACGCCGTGGCCCGAATGTTCTGCGACATCTACGCCCCCGGCGGCGAACCCTTCCGCGGCGATTCCCGCCTGGCCCTGAAACGCAACCTGGAACGCCTGTCCCGCCGCGGCTTTACCTACTATGTCGGCCCGGAACTGGAGTTTTTCTATCTGAAAGATTCGGAAAAGCCGGAGCCGCTGGATTATGACGGCTACTTTGACCAGCTTTCCAGCAATCCGGCCGCCGACCTGCGCCGGGATACGGTGCTGAATCTTTCCGACCTGGGGATTCCGGTCAAGTATTCCCACCACGAAGGGGCGCACAGCCAGCACGAAATCGACCTGCAATATACCGACGCCCTGACCATGGCCGACAGCGTGGTAACGGCTAAACTGGCGATTAAGGAACTGGCTCAACTGCGCGGCTACTACGCCTCTTTTATGCCCAAGCCCTTTTCCGGGGTCAACGGCTCCGGGATGCACACCCACCAATCCCTGTTTCAGGGGGAAAACAACGCCTTTTTTGACCCGGAGGATGAATATAAACTTTCCCTGGTGGGCAAGCGTTTTATCGCCGGGCTGCTGCGCCACGCCCCGGAGTTGACTTTGATTACCAATCAGTGGGTCAATTCCTACAAGCGCTTGGTGCCGGGCTACGAGGCCCCGGTCTATATTTCCTGGGCGCATAACCGCTCGGATTTGGTGCGGGTGCCGGCTTACAAGCCCGGCTATGAAACCTCGGTGCGGATTGAATACCGCGCTCCGGATCCGGCCTGCAATCCTTACTTGGCGTTCAGCGCGATGCTGGCCGCCGGGCTGAAAGGGATTGAGGAGGAGTATGCGGTGCCGGCTCCGGGAGAGGGGATGAGTCGGGCCGAGTTTGCGGCCCGGGGCATCAAGACCCTGCCGGCCAGTATGGGCGAGGCCATAGCGTTGGCTGAGGACAGCGCATTGCTGCGGGAGGCTTTGGGCGAACACATCCACAACAGCGTCATCCGCAACAAGCGCAAGGAATGGCAGGAATACCGGGCCACGGTCACCGACTACGAAATTAAACGCTACCTGCCGGCCTTGTAGGCAGGGGTGGGGCGGATTCAAATATGGATTAACAGGATAGACAGGATTCTATATCTGCCGGGAACGGTTATTGACCGCCATTACCGTTCTAATCAGATAAAAGAATCCGGTTTATCCGGTCTATCCATGTTAATTAAAGGAGAGAATTATGCCCATTGAACAGCTTTCCCCGGAACTGGCGGACATCATCGACTTGGATGCGGAAATTAAGGAGTTGGGCGGCGGCTGCGGCGGCAGCAACGGCCCGGCCGAGGGGCCGCTGTGGTGGCAGGAGGGCAACTACCTGCTGTTCAGCGACATTCATAACGACCGGCGGATGAAATGGTCCGCCGCCGAGGGCTTGACCGTTTTTGCCGAGGGGGTGAACCGGGCCAACGGCTTGACTCGGGATTTGCAGGGCCGCCTGCTGGCTTGCGAACACGACAGCCGCCGGGTCTGCCGTTTCAGCCGGGACGGGCAGCGGGCCACGGTGCTGGCCAACAGCTTTCAGGGCCGTCAACTGAACCGCCCCAACGATGTGGTGGTCAAATCCGACGGCAGCATCTACTTTACCGACCCCTGGACTTTTCCCCGCCCGGCTAACCAGTGGGAACAGACCTTCTCCGGGGTCTATCGCCTGTCCCCGGACTTGGGGACGCTGACCTTGCTGGTGTCCGACTTTGTCCTGCCCAACGGCCTGGCCTTTTCCCCGGACGAAAGCGTCTTGTATATCAACGACTCCCGCCGCCGCCACATCCGCGCTTTTGACCTGCTGCCCACCGGCGGCTTGGCGTTGGCCTCCGACCGGGTTTTTGCCGACTTGAGCGGCGACCGGCCCGGCGTGCCGGACGGGATGAAAGTGGATACGGCCGGGAATGTCTATTGCGGCGGCTCCGGCGGGCTGTGGATTCTGGATGCCGCCGGCAAGCCTTTGGGGATTGTGGTACACGGCGGGGCGGCCACCACCAACTTGGGCTTTGGCGGCGGCGATTGGCAAACCCTGTTCTTTACCACTTGGAACACCTTGGGCAGCGTGGCGGTAAAAGCGCCGGGCATTCCCGTGCCGACGGACCGGTGAGGGGAAATCAGCGCGGCGGCCCCGGCGGCCGCCGCAAGATTAGGGCGGGCGTTACAACCCCAAGAGCCGGGACACCCCGGCAATCGGGGTGGAAAGCCGACTAGGGCCGGACGCGAGAAACCGCACGGCTAATCGGGATGGTCCAGGACCCAATTAACCAAAGTAGGAAAAGGAAATTTTTTACCCAAAAGTTTTTCCAACTCTTGGTCCCGTTCGGGCCTGGGCATTTGCGCCAAGGCAGGGTCTTCACTCAGCCCCTTCGCAACCTTCCACAATGTAGCTCGCTGACTAACTAGGCCGGTACGAAGCCTTCCCCGATTATCCGGGTTCAGCTCAAGATCCGCAATCGTGCGAACCGCTTTCGACCATTTAGGGTCGTCACGGTCGTTAGGCAAATCCTCGACCGGGAGAATGTCGCCTGCCGCGTTAAAAGCGAAAAAGTTCTCGGCCAGCTCCGTGTCGTCTCTGGGGTTCACGTAGCCTTCTTTCTCGGAAATGGGCAGGAACGGCTTGCGAAACTTTTCAACAAGCCGCTTAATTTCCGACTGCGGCCTGATAAGGTCAAGCCGCCCTTCGTATGCCCGCAAATCTTCCCCTGCCGGAAAACGGTCCTTCTTGACCTTAGTGTTGCACCGGAGGCAAGCATAGACCAAGTTGTCCCACTTGAAAGCGAGGCGGCGATAACGGGGGGTGCCCTTGCGGCCCTTGGGTTCGAAGTGGTCAACGGAAGGGCTGCTATCCGTATTTTCGGCACCCCTGCAGAACCGTTCGCAGTAACCGCAAAGGTTGTTGAACTTCTTCCCGAGGTAATCCTTAACGGGACGGGTGTTTGCCTTATCCCAGTCCGGGTCCGGTTGCGAATTTCTCAACCTCACCAGACACGCCGGTTCGTCGCCGCAGTCCACGAAATGCATCGCTAACCCTCCTCGTCCTCCGGTTCTTCGTCAATCCCGTAGTCAGCCACGCGACGGATCTCCTCCATGAGCCGATCCGCCCGGGCGGCGATGGGACCCCAGTCTTCCAAGTTCGGGCCAGTCGCAGAGCGCAACTTTTCGATGGTGTCCAGCCACCATTTCTTGGCAGTGAGATCCTTGGCGGTGGATTGGCTGTCCGGCTGATTCTCGTCCTCGGTGGTGGCACTGGACTGGCTGTCCTGCTGATTCTCGTCCTCGACGCTGTCATCGGATTGACCATCCGGCTGATTCTCGGACAGCCAGCGCAGGGACTGCTCTTCCTCCGGCAACCGTTCGGGGTTGTCTCGAAGTCTCCTGAGGATTTTATCCCGCACCCAATCGGATGCCAAGTAGTGCGGGTCGTCCGGGTCGTCCGGGGGAAACCGTTCCTGCAACCACCGCAAAGTGGCCGCCGCCAGCGCCGTTTCCTCGTCGGTAGGATCCTCCACGTCCATAAATTCCTGCAGGATTTCCTCCACCGTCCAGCCTACAAGCTTATGCTCCTTCTCCTCCTCGGTAAGTTGGTCGGTTTTGATAACCTCCTTTTCCCGGTACAAGCGATGCACCTGCCCCCGCTTCAGGCCGGCCACTACAAAGGGCGAGTGGGTGGTGGCGAAAATCTGCAACCCCGGAAAGTGCTTCCGCAAAGCCGGAATTACCCGCCGCTGCCAAGTGGGGTGCAGGTGGTTTTCGATCTCGTCGATGCACAAAACCCCGGGAATGCTCTCGCCACCCCTTATCCGGTCCAGCGAATTTTGCCCGTGAAACGCCAAACTCAGGGCTACGTTGAAAATCCACCAGATCAAACCCTGAGTTCCCGTACTCAGTTCGCCTAGCCAGTACTCGGCAGATCCTTCTACCGCTACCGGATCAACCGTCCGGATGGCCGAGAGGGGATAGGTTTTTCCTCCCCGAGCGAGCATTCGCCGGGTCGGGCTAGCATCGTCGGGGAGACGTTTGGCATCATACACTAGATTAGTCAGGCCGCCCTTAACCATTTCGGGACAAATGGCAAGGATGCATTTGTCGGTTTGCTCAGCGGCCCAAGCCACCTGTTCGATCCAGACATCCCCGCCGAGAGCGAGTATCCGGTTAAACGCACGCCAAAGAACTGCCGGATTGAACTTGTAGGGAGACGCCCTACGCAACGTTGCCCTGGCTTCGCGGCTCAACCATCCAGGCTCGACCACCTCCCCTAATTTTTCGGGTGGCCCGTACTTGCAGAGCTGGTCCCAAGCAACATCTTCATCCCTGTCTTTCCAAAGTCCGACGAACTCACCGAGGTGGTCATCCACGGGATCATCGCGGCGGTCATCCCCGAAGTCATCGAGGTCGGGTTCGGGGTCGAGAAGGATGTTAAATAGCCACTCATCATACCTCGGCTTTTCGTCGGGACCCGGAGTCAGAGGATTGCTCAAGCCGGAGGTGTTCAGCGGCGCGACTTCCCGCACTGGTGGGAAGTAGATGTGCGGTATGCGATCCGGATGAGGAACACCCGGACGAGGATCGCTATAGCTGCGTTTGCAACCGCCACTCGGTTGCCACTCCTTCAACTGAGGGCACAGCAACCGCAATATAGTGGACTTGCCGGTGGCATTGGGGCCAATGAATACATTGACCTCCGGGTCGAACTCGAACCCGATGGGTTCCCAAAAGGGCTCGATGGGTAGCCCATCGGCACCATAACCATTGATTTCCAAGCCGATGCACCGAGGGAGATCCTTAGGGTCCCAAGCCATCTCAGTGCCTCCTTTCCAGTGGTTTGCCAAATTATATAACCCGGTTTCCCCGTTGTCAAGTGCCAAACGGCGGGAAAAATTTTCGGCAAGCCGCGCCGCCGCCACTATAGCCCACCGGCCGCGGTTAATCCATCCCCCATCCGGGCCGCCGCCGGGCTATCCCATTCCCCCTTTACCCGGTATAATGCCCTCTCTCCGGGCCATCCGCTCTATCTATGTCAATAAAGGAGGCTTAATATGCCCATTGAACGATTTGCCCCGGAACTGGACGCCATTGTAGCGTCCGACGCCCCCATTGCCGAGTTGGGCAGCGGCTACGGCGGTGACGCCGGGCCGGCCGAAGGGCCGCTGTGGTGGCAGGAGGGCGGCTATCTGCTGTTCAGCGACATCGGCAACAATCGGCGGCTGCGCTGGACGCCGGCCGATGGCGTATCCCTGGCGCTGGAACCCACCCATCGGGCCAACGGCTTGACTAGGGATCCGGCGGGCCGCCTGCTGGCCTGCGAACACGAAACCCGCCGCGTTACCCGCGCCGAGCCGGATGGCAGCCTTACCGTGGTGGCTAACAGCTATCGCGGCCGCCGGCTGAACCGCCCCAACGATGTCATCGTCAGCTCTAAAGGCGACATCTACTTTACCGACCCCGGCTTTCCCGCGCCGGGGCTGGATTTGGATGTGAACGGCGTCTATCATATTACCCCCGACCTGGGGACGATTACCCTGATTGTGTGGGATTTTACCCGTCCCAACGGCTTGGCTTTGTCCCCGGACGAAAGCATCCTTTACATCAACGACACCCGCCGCCGGCACATCCGCGCCTTTGACCTGGAGGCCAACGGGATGCCGCTGCTGGCGACCGACCGGGTGTTTTGCGACCTGGGCGGCGACCGGCCCGGCAATCCGGACGGGATGAAAGTGGATGCGGCCGGGAATGTTTATTGCGGCGGGGCCGGCGGCATCTGGGTTATTGACCCGGCCGGGCGGCCCCTGGGCATCATCGATCACGGGCAGGCCGGCACGACCAATGTCGCCTTTGGCGGCGGCGATTGGCAAACCCTGTTTTTCACCACCCGCCACACTTTGGGCAGCGTCCCCCTGTTGGCTGCCGGCTTGCCGGTGCCGTCCGGCCGTTAGTCCGTACCGGCTAACGATTAGTCTATCTTGGCTTGGCCCGGAGCCGCCGGGAAAGCCGCCGGCGGCCGGCGGCTCCGGGCCGAATTCATCTTGAAAGGCAGGTTATTCGATGCAATCCAGCATGGCCCGCTATGTAATCGGCGGGGTACTGGTAATCCTGGGCTTGCTGCTGCTGTTGTCCACCACCGGCCTGCTGCCGCTGAACCTGGACTGGGGTTTTATCGGCGATTGGTGGCCGCTGCTGCTGGTGTTCTGGGGGCTGTACGGGCTGGTCAGCGGCGGCCGCCTGCGGTTTCGTAGCTGGGCGGTAATCCTGCTGCTGCTGGGAATCCTTTTCCAGCTGGCGGAACTGGGCTTTTGGGAATGGAGCAATCTGGCGCGGCTGTGGCCGGGGCTGATTGTCCTGGCCGGCCTGCTGATATTGCTGCGCCGCCGCGGCCGCCGCCGTTCCCGCCGCCGCGCCGCCCGGCCGTTGGACAATTCCCCGGCTGAACCCCTGGTCGCTGGGGAGGGCCGGGAATTGCCTAATCCGCCGGCGGAATCCCTGGCCGCAGAGGAGGAGCGGGACTTTTTGAGCGGTTCCTGGGCCTTCAGCAGCGGGGCGAGCCGGGCGGTTTCGCAAAACTTTCAGGGCGGCGACTTGTCGGTGACTTTCGGGGGCTTGGAACTGGATTTGCGGGAGGCGGCGTTGGCGGCCGACGGGGCTACCCTGGCCCTGGAGGTGGTTTTCGGGAGCGTGAAAATCCAGGTTCCCGGGAATTGGCAGGTCACGGTGACGAGCAATACCCATATCGGCGGCGTCACGGAAAACCGCCCTCAACCGGCTCCGGAGGACACCGCCGGCCAACTGACCATCACCGGCAAACTGGTATTCGGCGGCCTGGAAATCAGCGGGTGACCGGCTTCCGCTAATGGTCTTTGCCCTTGGGGATAAGAGGGGAAATCCGCATTGAAAGGGCGGCGTCGGTTAGGGGGATAAGGGCCGGATCCATCCTTGCGGAAAAGGTTGGGGGCAAATGCCGGATCCGCGGCCAACATTGGGCCGGCGTCATCCTTTGCCAGGACACTGCCCCCCACCTTGACCCACCCCCCAACTTCCGGTATCCTTTCCCCCATCCAAAACCCCAAGGAGCGATTCCCTTATGAAGTTTGGCCTCTTTTACGAATGGCCGAATCCTAACCTGCGGAACTGGAAAACCCTGTTCGAGGAGGGCGTCGAGCAAATCCAATACTCGGAGGAGCTGGGCTTCGACTATTGCCTGATTGCCGAGCATCACTTCTCCAACTACGGCAACTCGCCCGCCCCCCTGCTGCAAGCCCTCTACATCGGCCAGCGCACCCGGCGGCTCAAAATCGCCACCGGCATCCTGGTCGTGCCTATCTGGGATCCGTTGCGGCTGGCCGAGGAAGTGGCCGTGCTGGACAACCTGATTGACGGCCGCTTTATCTGCGGCGTAGGCCGCGGCTATCAGCCGCATGAAATGTCCCGTTTCGGCGTTACCCTGGAGGACTCCCGCCAGAAGTTCGTCGAGAGCCTGGATGTGATGGTTAAGGCGTGGACGCAGGATGAATCCTTTACCTACGCCGGGGATTTTATCCAGGTGCCGCACGAAACCACCGTTTGGCCCAAGCCCTTGCAAAAACCCCATCCGCCCTTCTGGATTGCCGGCACCAGCGTCGAGTCCATGCAGCTGGCGGCGGAGTGGGATATGATGCCGCTGACCACCGGCTTGCTGGGCGATGCCGGCGTCCGCACCCACTTCGCCTCGCTGATTCATGCCCGCAAAGGATTGGGCAAATCCATTCACGGCTTGGAGCTGGGCTTGCAGTCCATTACCCATGTGGCGGAAACGGACGCCGCGGCCCGCAAAGAGCTGCCCTATGCCCGTTGGCAGAACCGGGCCGGCCGCGCCCTGAACCGCTTGGAAGTCGCCAACGGCCGGGTGCAGGTCAGCCCCTATGCCGGGGAACTGGACGATGACGGCTTTATGCAGCGCCTTTATTTCGGCAGCCCGGATACGGTGATTGAAAAATTCCGCCAGGCCGCCGCCTTGGGCGTTACCAATGTCAGCAACTGGATGATGTTCGGCGGCTTGGAACATGAAAAGATTATGCGTTCCATCCGCTTGATGGGCGAGGAAGTGCTGCCGGCCCTGAAAGATTTGGAACCGCCGGAGGGCTTGGCCGATGAATTGGCCGCCACGCCGCCCTCGACCACCGACCAGCTGCTGGCGGCTCGTTTCGGCGCCACCCCGTCCGATGTAACCGCCAGCACCTGAGTTTTTATTGACATGGATAGACCGGATAGACAGGATTTTTGTATCTGATTAGAACGGTTCTGACCGTCAACAAACTTTCTAATCAGATATAAAATCCTGTAAATCCTGTCTATCCATGTCAATTACACCCCCGGCCGCCTCAGGGCGCGGCAACTAACCGCACCGACCACAAATCCCCTTGCCCGGGTACAAATTGCCCCGTCCGCATTTCTTTAATACCGCCGGGATAATCCGGCAAGGCAACCACCGCCAGGCATTTGCCGTCAAAGTGGCCGCCCCGGCGGACAAAGGCAAAGCCGCCATAAGCAAAGCCGGCATCCCGCCGCTCCGCCGGCAAATCGGCTACATCTACCGGGACGATATGCAGGAAAAAGTTGGCCGCCGTATCCGCCGCAACGCAGGTTTCCCGCAAGTAAAGCAGCCGGTTATCCTGCCAATACAGGTCGAAATAATCCCGGGCCGCCGGCTGCATAGCGGCCAGGGCGGCGTAGTCAGCCCGCAGTCGGTCGAGGTCGGCCGGGAGGATTAACTCTGTTGACCACAAATCGCCCAGCCCGGGGACATATTGGCCGGTGCGGATTGCGGCGATGGGATAGTCGGGCAGGGGTATTTGCGCCGCGCACTGCCACGGGGCGAAGCGGCCGTCGACTTCCGCAAATCTGAAACCTCGGTTGTCAAAGCCGCGTTCCCGACGATTCGGCGGCAAGTCCATCGGGTCTCGCGGTATCAGGTGCAGAAAGAACTCGGTTGCGATGTCCTCCGGGGCGCAGCCGGCCCGGATATAGCGCAGCTCTTTGCCATCCTCTTGCAAGGATACTTGAAAATCCGGGGAGGGCGGCGGTTCCGGCGGCCGCCGGCCGGCGGCCAAGCCGGAAACCGGCCGGGCCGGGCTTTCCTCGCCTAATCGCCGCAGGGCCGGCTCCATCCGCTCTACCATAGCCGCTGCCAGCAGTTCATTGCCCCGGTCGTTCAAGTGGCAGCAATTGTCCCGATAGAGGGTTTCCGGGTGGTCAAGAAAAATTCCGGTCAGGTCAAAGTAATGGATGCCCTGGTTTTGCAAATCCCGGTTAAACCCGGTCAGCAGGGGATAACCCCGTTCAACAATGAATTTGAAGCGTGAGGGGGGGGGGGGTAAGATAAGTTCTTGCTCCTCCGGGCTCAGCGGTTTGGAATCCGGAATATGCTGATTGGGCTGCAAGAAATGGTAATACTCGGCTCCGGCCAGTTGCGCCAGCCGGGCCAAGGCTACCGAACCCCGATACCAGATCCGGGCCGCCGCCGCAAACACGGCATCCGCCGCCGTCAACCGACTGCGGGGGCCGTGTTGCTCCAGGCTGTAGGCCGCCTCGGTAGCCGCTAGTTGCTGATGCCATTGAATAATCTGTCTTTCAGCTCTTTCCTGCTGATAACGGTTCGCCAGGCCGAACAGGGCCGACCGGCGCAGGGGAGAGGTTTCCCGCCCTGCCGCCAGCCGGGACTGTTCCCGGCGCAAGGCTCCGATGCGTCCCGCCAGCAAAACCTCGGCGCTGCTCCGCCCTACCCGCTTAGGCCACCAATCGGGAAATAAGGGAAATGCGCCTTGCTCAAAGTTGCCCTGCAAACTGCCATTCAGCACATTGAACCCGTCCAGATTGACGATCAGGTCAAACTCGCCGCCCAGCAAGAGAGTATTGACCGCAATCATCGTCTGCTGCGGTTGTTTCAGGGCGCCGCTGGCTAAACCGAGGACGACCGGCCGCCGCGGCAGCCGGTTAGCGGTAAAGTAGCGACTCAAGGCAACTTGGAGATAGGGTTCGACATCCTCGGCTACCGAGCCGCCGAGCAGACCGACAAGTACCGTGTCCTCCCGACGCTGGCGGGGCCGCGGGGCATTAAGGGCGTGTTCCGGCGATGCGTGGGCAAAGCCATAAAAGGGATGCGGCAAGTCGTAGCTGTAACGCGCCTTTTGCGGGAGCGCAGGCAACGGCGTATCCGGACGCTGGCCGCCATACCCTTGCCCATAGGCGGCGTAATAGGCCAAGCGGGCCATCCCCTCGATAAATAGCAGGGTCAAAACCAGCATTATGCCGTAGTAGAGGATTTTCCGGCGGAAAGACAAAACCGCGTTTCATTCCTTTTATTGACATGGATAGACCGGATGGACAGGATGTTTGTCGTCTGCTGAGGACGGTTTTTCCTTGCCCCGGAGAACTTTGCCCGGCAGACAAAATATCCTGTAAATCCTGTTCATCCATGTTAATACAACCCGGCGGCGAATTCCTCCTCCGGGGATTTTACCAGCTGATGGCGGCCTTTCAGGGCAAAGTAGAGCAGGCCGGCCGCAAACCACAAAGCGCAGCCGTACAGGCCCATCCGATAGTCGGCGTTCAGCAGGGAAAAGACCAGCACCAGCAGGGCGATTATCCCGGCTACGGCGGCTCCGACTATCCCCAAGGGACTGACATAGGGCCGCTCCATCTGCGGAAAGCGCTGCCGCAGGCGGATGAAAGCCGCCATCTGCAACACATAGGAAATTACTGCCCCGAACACCGCCATATTCAGCAGCACCGCGGCCACCGGCACGGTGGGGCCGAACCATTCCTGGCCGAACGCAATCAGCAGGGCAATGGCGTAGCCGATAACCGCCCCGGCCAGCAGGGCCAAATGCGGCGTCTGCCGGCCGCGCAAAGTCAGGGATAGACCTTTAGGCAGATAGCCGGCCCGGGAAAGGGAATAGAGGTTGCGGCCGTAGGCGTAGATGATGGCGTGAAAGCTGGCGACCAGGCCGGCTACCGCCGCCAACGACAAGGCTACCGCGCCAATGCCATCGCCAAATATGGTCTTGAAGGCGTCGAACAGGGGATCCGGCGATACCCCTACCGCCGCCGCGCCGGGCGCAATGCCGGAGTTCAGCAGCAGGGTCAGGGCGGCGGCAATCAACAGGGTCAAAATCCCCCAGAGCAGGGCTTTCGGCAAATCCCGCCGCGGCTGCTGCGCCTCCTCGGCCGCCAAAGGCACCTGCTCGATGGCCAGGAAAAACCAGACGGCAAAAGGCAGGGCATAGAACATCCCGCCCCAGCCAAAGGGCAGCCAAGGGGATTGGCCCGCCGCCGGGGGAATGTTCAAGGCTAGATCCCAACTAAAATGGGGAATAGCGCCAATCCAGAACACCAGCAGGATGGCTAAGGCCAGCAGAGTGGCCGCCACGGTGACCCGGAAAGTGGCGGCTACGCCCCAAATGTTGATGCCCACGAAAATCACATAGAAAAGCAGCCACCACAGCGGCGCCGGCAGGTTAAGCCCGAACAGGCTGTTGACCACCGCCCCCATATAGCCGCCGATGCCCACGACGATGACCGCCGGGGTGAGGATGTATTCGATGCTGGCGGCCAGGCCGGTAAGGAACCCGCCCCACGGCCCCAGGCCGGCCCGGGCAAAGGAATAGGGGCCGCCGGCGTGCGGCAGGGCCGGGGCCATTTCGGCCAGGGAATAGCACAGGCCCAGATACATCACCGCCACGATGACGGTGGCAATCGCCAAGCCGCCAAAGCCGCCGACGCCCAGCCCGAAGTTCCAGCCGAAAAAGTCTCCGGAGATGACCGCGCCCACGCCCAAAGCCCACAGGGACCAGAACCCGGCATAGCGGCGCAACCGCCGCCGGGCAAAGTAATCGGGGCTGACTTCTTGGTACTGCATATCCCGCCCGTTCCTACTGAGACAAGTCCACATCAAAGTGTTCCAAGTCCAGGATTTTCCCGTCCTTATACTACCAGACGCTCATGGGTAGCAACCGTCCTTCCCGCGTAAGCGGGAATCCCGAAATGCCCGATTGGTAGTATATCGGTCTTTGGCAATACCGTTCGGGATTCCCGCTTACGCGGGAAGGACGGTAGGCGGCGGGAAGGACGGTTGCTATAGGCCGCCGCACGTTCCTACTGAGACAAGTCCACATCAAAGTGGTTCAGGTCGACAATGGCCCCGTCCTGAAACTGCCAGACGCCCATGTGTCCCGTTACAATTTCCCCCCGGTCGTCCCAATTCAGGTCCGTGGCTTCCCCCTCCAGGTCAATATCCGCGCCGCTGCGGATAGCGTCCAGGGCGCCCTTAATGCCCGCGGCCGAGGCCGGAAAGCGCTGGCCCGGCGGATTGCCGATAATATGCAGAGCGTCCCGAATGGCCGCGCCATCGGTGGAGCCGGCATATTCGGCGGCCAGCATCAGGGCTACGGCGGCGTCATAGCTTTCCCGCATATAAAGGCCCTGGGGCAAATCCCCATACTCGGCGGCGTAGTCGGCTTCCCAATGCCCTTCGGCCTCGGTTACGTGCTTGCCGGTGGTGGCTACCCCTTTGGCCCCGGCCAATACCCCCGGAAACTGCGCCGCCAAATCCGGGGCGCGCAGGTCGCCGTGCAGCAGAACCTCCGCGAAATGCCCATGTTCCGCCACTTCCGCCAATACCGCCGCCGCATCATCGTGGAAGTTCAGAATTACCAAGGCCGGGGCGGCGCTGGCGGCAATCTGATGCAGTTCCGCGGCGTAGCTTTCCCGGCCCGGATGCAGGGCTACCGCCGACACTTGCCCGGCAAAGTGGGACTGGAAAGCCCCGGCCAAGGCGTTGCCCCAAGGATCATCCCGATGGGCCAGGGCGACATGGTCATAACCCTCGGCCGCCGCCAACAGCGCCAAAGCCTGCCCCTCGGCCAAGTTAGACAAGGCGGTGCGGAAAATAAAGCCGTCATCCTCTAAATCGGCGATGTAGGGGACGGTGGAAACCGGGCCGATAAAGGGGATTTGCTGGGGGATGGCAAGGGCCGCCGCCACTTCCGCCAGGCTTTCACTGCGGGCCGGCCCGACAAAGGCGTGCACGCCGGCTTCCGAAAGCAAGCGGCTGGCATGGTCGGCCGCCGTGCCAGCGAAAGTGTCCGCAAAGTGAACCGCTACTGGCTGCCCGAACACCCCGCCGGCCGCATTGACCTGTTTGACCGCCAGCAGCAGGGAACGGGTCGCCGGCCCGGTCTGCTCTGCCGGGTCGACGGAGTTCAGCACCAAGTCCGCCAGCCTCAGGTCGATAACCCCCAAGCGGAACGGCTCCGGCGGCGGCGTAGGGGTAGCCGTCGGCGCCGGCGTGGGTACCGGCGTCGGTGTAGCGGCCGGAGTGCAGGCGGCCACAAGCCCGGCCAGCAGGATTAAAAGGGTCAGAGCAAGCAGCGGTTTCCGGGGCATTGTTCCCTAGTTCCTCCGGTTCTGGGCAGGGATAAAGGGGATTGACCGGGGCTAATTTAACACACCTGCCGCCGGTGGGTCAAATGCAGTGGTTGGAATGGCCGCCCTCTTTACCGTCCTTGACCGCCGCCTTTCTACCATCATTCCCGCCGCCCCCCACCGTCATTCCCGCTTACGCGGGAATCCCGAAATGCCCGATTAGTAGTATGCCGGTCTTTGGCAGTACCGTTCGGGATTCCCGCTTACGCGGGAATGACGGTAAAGGGAGCGGTAAGCGGGCGCGGGAATGGCCGCCGGCCGCTCACTCCTCCTCAGCCAACTCCGCATCCTCCGGCGGCGGGGGCGGATAGTCTATCTCCCACCGCGCCACAATTTCCGCCTCCGTCAAGCGCAGGCGGGAAAGCATCCGTTCCTGTTCCGGATCCGGAATGAAGTCGGGATTGGGCGCCCGTTCCAGCAGGCCGGTAAAGGTTGCCAGCAGGCCGGTTATCCGCGCCAGCCGCCGCCGCACCTCCCCCGCGTACATCAAGTCCTCGTAAAAGTTGTTGTGCAGGTCGTCGGCAAAGGACTGCATCACCAGCAAGTCCGGCAGATCGTACTCGGTGGACAGCAGGTCCACAATCCGCCGGCGGTGGTTATGGGAATCGCTGCGCCAACAGCGGGATTCGGCCACCGCCTTAACCCCGTGGGCCACGGCCCCGGAGGCTTTGTCGCACGCCTGCACCCGGTCGCCGCGCTTTTCCAGTTCATAGCTGGCCTGGCGAATCAGCCGGCGGCTGGTTTTGCGGTGATGTTCCACGCCCGGCAGGGCAGCGCCGCCGGCATTGCTCTCAGGGTTAATCGCCATAATCCCCATCGCCTCCGTTTCCAAGTTTTCCCCATTGTAACCTATGGGTAATAGGCCGGTCTTTGGCATTACCGTTCGGGATTCCCGCTTGCGCGGGAATGACGGTAGAGAGCGGCCGCCGCCCATCCCTATTGCGACAAGTCCACATCAAAGTGTTCCAAGTCCAGGATTTCCCCGTCCTGAAACTGCCAGACACTCATGTGGCCGGTTATAATGTCGCCGCCGTCATCCCAATTCAGGTCGGTGGCTTCCCCCTCCAGGTCAATATCCGCGCCGTTGCGGACGGCTTCCAGGGCGCCTTTGACGCCCTCCGCCGAGGCCGGAAAGCGCTGGCCCGGCGGATTGCCGATAATTCGCAGGGCATCCCGGAGGGCGGTGCCATCGGTGGAGCCGGCATATTCGGCCGCCACCATCAGGGCCATCGCGGCGTCATAGCTTTCCCGCATATAGCTGCCGTGCGGCTCCTCCCCGTAGGCGGCGGCGAAATCGGCTTCCCAATGCCCTTCGGCCTCGCTTACGTGCTTGCCGATAGGGGCTACGCCTTTAGC
The DNA here is from genome assembly GCA_965203435.1 of Dehalococcoidia bacterium. Taxonomy (GTDB): domain Bacteria; phylum Chloroflexota; class Dehalococcoidia; order Lucifugimonadales; family UBA3495; genus CBDBCU01. Next base: position 245,127 of record CBDBCU010000008.1, read on the forward strand.
CCCGTCCAGCAGTTCCGGGTACTGCATCAGAAAGGGCAGCAGTCGCAGGTCGGCGGTCAGCAGAAACTCGTCAAAATGCCCATGTTCCGCCACTTCCGCCAGTACCGGTACCGCCTGCTCGTGGGAAGTAAGGAGGACCAAGACCGGCGCATTGCTGGCCGAAATCTGATGCAGTTCCAGGGGAAATCTGGCCTGCTCCGGGTGCAGGGCTACTTCGGTAACTTCGCCGTCAAAATGAGCCTTGAACGCCGCCGCCAGATCCCGCCCCCACAAGGTATCCCGGTGGGCCAGGGCTACATGGTCGAAACCCTCCGCCGCGGCCAAGTCTGCCAGGGCTTGCCCCTGGGCCAAGTCGGAAATGCTGGTGCGGAAAACAAAGCCGTCATCCTCCAGATGGGACACCGAGGGCGCGTTGGACTGGCTGACAAAGGGTATGCGCCGCGGTTTGGCCAGAGCTTCCCCCACCTGAATCACATGGACGCTGGCCGGCGGCCCGACAAAGGCGTGGACGCCCCCGGCATCCAGCAGTTCGGTGGCATTGGCTACGGCCCGGGTCAGTTCCGCCGGAGCGTCTCCCCGGAAATGGAACTCTACCGGCTGCCCGAAAACGCCGCCGGCCGCATTGACGTGCTGAACCGCCAGCAGAATGGAACGGACTACCGGCCCATCGCCGCTGCCCACCGCCACGCCGTTGAAAAGCTGGTCGAACAGTCGCTGGTAAAGAAACCCCATCCGGAACGGCTCCGGCAGCGGAGTAGCGGTAGGGATAGGGGTAGCCGTCGGCGCCGGCGTGGGTACCGGCGTCGGCGTGGCGGCCGGAGTGCAGGCGGCGACCAGGGCGGCCAGCGGGATTAAAAGGGTCAGGACCAGCAGCGGTTTCAGGGGCATTGTTCCTCAGTTCCTCCGGCTCTTGGCTGGGATAAAGGGAATTGACCGGGGCTAATTTAACACACCCGCCGCCGGTGGGTCAAATGTAGTGGCGGGGGAAGGGCCGGGCTATTGCAGATAGCGCCGCAAATTTCTTTCCGCTCATCCTGAACTGGTTGAAGGATGTACCGCCGTCATTCCGTACCATCCGGTCTTTCCCGCCGCCGTTCCCATCCTTCAACCAGTTCAGGATGAGCGGAAAAGCGGTTCAAGATAAGCGGAAAGAGGCCGGCTATAATCCCTGGCTTCAATCCGGCTATTCCCCCGGCCGGGTCAAAGCATTTTCCAGGGTGAGGATGGGCGCGGTAAAGGGCAATAGATACATTTCTCCGGCGGCGTCAACGCCAAAGGATCCCAGGTACTGGTTAGTATTGGTCAGCAATCGCCGCGCCCAGCCGCCGGATTCGTCCGGCGTCAAGGCCCAGACCCGGCCGCTGCAAAAATCGCCAAAGATGTAAGCCCCGGCCAAGGCGGGCAAGGCCGCGCCCTGATACTGGCCGCCCCAGATGATGGCGCAATTGCCCTCATCCAGGGTATAGGTAAATACCGGCGGCGTGGCATCGGTCAAGGCGGCGCACTGCGCTTGTCCGCTAAAGCAAAGATTGCCCTCAAAAACCGGCCAGCCCAGGTTGGCCCCGGCCGTAACAATGGATATTTCCTCCGCGCCCTTATGGCCCACATCGCCCACCCACAGCCGGCCGTCAAGGTCAAAAGACATCCGCCAGGGATTCCGCAAGCCGTAAGCCCAGATTTCCGGCCGGGCCGCCGGTATCGCCAGCATCGGATTGTCCGCCGGGATGCTATAGGGCTGTTCCGGGGAAGCGCCGCGTACATCAATGCGGATTATCTTGCCGCGCAGACTGCCCAGGTTTTGGGGATCCTCCCGGATGCGGTTGTCGCCCAGGCCCAGATACAGCAAATCCTCCGGGCCGAAGCGGATAGCGCCGCCATAATGGTAAATATCCGGATAGGGCAGTTCCAGGATAACCATTTCCCCGGCGCGGTCGGCCCGGCCGTCAATCAGCGGAAAACGGGACAGGCGCACCCGCCGGAAGTCAGAGCGGAGGGTGTAATAGACATAAAGAAAGGGAAAGCGGTCAAAATCCGGATCCAGGGCGGCGCTGAGCATACCGCTTTCGGAAGCGGCGAATTCCACTTGGTCGGTCAAATCCAGAAGCGGCGGCTGGGCGCCGGCCGCGCAGGGGGACTGGTCATCGGGGCGGCACAAGACGATGGAACCGGAGCGTTGGGCCACGGCCAAGCCGCCGCCGGGCCAGGGAAACAGCTCTACCGGCTGCTGGATTGCCGTGACGGCGGGGGTGCGAAAGGTCAGTTCCGGCAGCAGCTGCGGCGGGGCGGAACCCGGTTGATAGCGCCAGCATACCGGATAGCCGCCGGCTTTCAGGGCGCAGAAAGTATCCCAGCCGGCACTGAGGGCCGTGAAAATCCCCGCCGGCTCTCCCAATTCCGCGCCGAAACCGCCGCCCCAACACTCCGGCCGGCCGCCGGGACGGAGACCGCAGGCATAATCGCTCCCGGCGGCAATGTGGGTAAAAGCCCCCGGCGGCGGATCGGACTGGCCGGCGGCATTATCCCCTTGACACCAGGCCGCTCCATCTAGCCGCAAAGCGCAGGTGTTCCAAACGCCCAGGGCCAGGGATTGAAAGGGGCCGCGGTGATTATCGGCCTGGCCCAAGTCATTTTTCCCCCAACAGCGCAAAGCGCCGTTGGCGGTCAGGCCGCAGCTGTGGACGCCGCCGGCGGCGATAGTGGCAAAGGTTACGCCGGCCGGCGGCGCGGCCCGCCCGTCCGCAGCCCAGCCCCAGCATTGGGCATAGCCGGCGCTGTCTAGAGCGCAGGCGTGCTGTTTGCCGGCGGATACCCGGGTAAATTGTCCCGGCGGCGGTACATCCTTATCATAGGTAGTAGCCCCCCAGCAGGCGATAGCGCCGTCATCCCGGCGCAAGCCGCAGGCATAATCCTGCCCAACGGTTACTTGCCGATAGACGGCCGACGGCGGCTGATGCCACCAAGTCAAGCGGTCGCCGCCCTGGCAGATCACCCGGCCCTCCGCCGTCAAGCCGCATTGGTCCTTATGCCCGACGGCCAGTCGGATTAAAGGGACTAATTCCGCCGCCGGCAGGGTAGCCGGGACAGCGCCGTCAACGGCCGCCGCCGTAGTCGGCAAGGGGGGGCTAGTCGGTACGGTAGGCGTAGCCGCCGCATTGTTGGCGCAAGCAGCGGCCAGGATCAGGATCAGGGCCAGGGCCGGCCAGTTAAGGAAATTCATCGATTCTTTAACTCTTTCCGGTCAACCCGGCAACTAATGAATCCGTCCGGGCGGCAGCTTTGCCCGGTCAGAGTTCAGAGCGGGATTTTGTGGTAGGGGGCGGCTAATCAGAGTTTTCCGCCGCCTCTTTTCCGGCCGCCGCCGGCTTTTCCCTTTTCCTAATCAACAGGGCCGGAGCCTTGCGCGGGCCCAGGCCGAAGTTCAGCACCGGCGCGCCTAACTCCTTTTCCAGCGGCGTCGGTTTCCGGTTCTGCCGTTCTTTTTCCTTACTGATGCGGAAACCCATAGCTACCTCTCATAAACGGTCGTCATCCCCCACCCCTCAAAAGTCAGACCGTAGCCCGGCCGCCGCCGTCAAAACCGCCGGGCTAAATCCATGCGGTGACTTTTGCCGGCGACAAGCCGGCCGGCGGTCAGGGCTTGGTCGACTGCTTTTCCGGCTTAGGCCGAAAAGCCCCCGGCGGCTTGCCCGGCTCCCGCTCTACCGGGGGCGGGGCTACCCGAGGGCCACTGTCGCGGCGTAATGGCTTTTGCCTCGGGTTTTCAGGATTGCCGCGATCCGGCATCAGAGAACCTCCTTAACGGGCGTCCTCCCGTTTTTCAGGAATGTCGCAGTTGTCCCCGGCCCGGTTGGGCAAGAGACAGCCGCAAGGAAACCAGGTCAGGATTTACGGGGTTGCGCGGGCCGGCGGCCGCCGGGCGGCTTGCCGGGCGGCCAGGATTTAGCGGGCCTTTTCTTAGGCCCGGTTCCCGACTTCACTACCCTCTTTTGGCTGGCGGTATTGGCCGGCATAGAACCTCCGGAGCGTCCCATAAATCATTCCACGACAATTATATCATAGACCGTGGCCGCGGCCCACCCTTGGGTTTGGGAGGATTTGGGAAATCCCGAGTTGGTGAAAAAGGTATAAAGCAACGCCGTTTTAATATCCGACTTTACTAGGAATTCGCACAGTTCCTGATGCGTTCCGCCGGGTTCGACGACGCATTCATCCCTTTCCCACCGCCGCTCGACTTCGTCCAGAGTGGGCCATTGAAAGTCGGCATCGTCGCGGTCGACGAATACCGCATCGTAGAGGGCCTCTACTTCCGGGTCGGACACCGGGGCTATTTGCTGAAGCAGAAAGAAACCCTCCCGCAACTCTACCTTAACCCGGGAGCCGTTATGCAGCGCCGCTTTTACCGCAATATGCACATAGCTGTCCCCTACCGGCCGGTGGGAAACTTCGTGGGTGATGGTCAGGTGCGGGGCAAAGTCCCGGAACAGCTGCAATTTGTAGGCGGCGACCAGGCCGCCGCCGATAATCGCCATCGCCGTGAGGACCGCCTGGACGATGCCGGCCGCATCTTTCAGTTCTCCGGCCGGCAAAAGCCAGTGCAATGCGCCAACGGCCGCCGGCGCCATCAGCAGCGCCAGGAAAATCAGCAGGTTGCGCCGAATATGGCCCGGCATATAAACCGCCTCTTAAAAAGTCCGGCCGCCCTAGCCGGCCGGCGGCCGTTGAGAAACCGCCGGCCGGGGATTTATGCCGGCCGGCCGGGAAATCAGGCCGCCGCCAACCCCCTAAAAGTTAGAGCGCCGCGCCTCCAGGCCGGTGTGGATGTCAATCAGCACGGTGCGGCCCTGGGCGTTCAGCTGCTGGGCCAGCTGCAAGGCCGGGGCTACCTCGCCAGGCTGGGTTACGGTCAGGCCCACCGCGCCCATGCCCTCGGCGATCTTGGCGTAATCCCCGGTCATCCGGGTCGCCCCGTACAGCTCGTTGGCCGTGGGATAGCCGCCGGGATAAGTCGCCATCCCGCCGTTGTTCAGCACAATGGTGGTGATGGGCGCGCCGGCCCGCACCGCCGTCTCGATATCCAGCCCGGACATCCCGAAAGCGCCATCCCCCATAAAGTTCAGGCAGAACTTGTCGGGCCGGGCCAGCTTGGCCCCAATCATCAGGGGGATGCCGTAGCCCAGATGGGTGGTTTTGCCCCAGCCGATATAGCTGTGCGGCGTGGTGCCGGGGTAAAAGGGCATAATGGTGTCCCGGGGGGCGCCGGCGTCGTGGGTAACGATGCTGTTTTCCTTATCCAGCGTCCGCTCCAATTCGCCGATGACCCGGTAGTGGCTGATGGGAACTTCGTCGGTTTTCAGGATGTCGGCCCATTCGCCGAACCAGGAATCGCGGACCGCGGCGATTTCGGCGGCGATATTGGTCGTCCCTTTCCGTCCCTTTTCCCCGGCCTGGGCTTTGACCTCGGCAATCAGGGCTTGCAGGGTCAGCTTGGCGTCGCCGGGCAGTCCCACATCCACGAAATAATCCTTGTTGATGTCGTCGATGCTTTCCACATTGTGGATGATGACCTTGCCGTCGGGAATGGGCTGGCCGTAGCTGGTGCGGGTCATACTGGAGCCGACGGCAAACAGCACATCGGACTCTTGCAGCCAGGTGCGGGCCGGCAGGGAGGTGCTGCTGCTGCCCGACCCCAGGGCCAGGGGATGGCGCTCGTCAAAGGAGGATTTGCCGGGCATAGTGCAATAGACCGGAATTTCGGTCAACTCGGCGAACTCTTGCAGTTCTTTGGTGGCTCCGGCAAAGAGGACGCCCATTCCCGACCAGATGACCGGCTTTTTGGCGTTCAGCAGCAGGTTCACCGCCGTTTTGACTTCGGCGGCGTCCGGGGATTGGCGCAACCGCTTGGGCGGCTGATAGTTCATCGCCGTTTCCGGCACTTCCATCGTCCCCACATCCGCGGGAATTTCCACGATAACCGGGCCGGGGCGGCCGTTGCGGAGGGCGTGAAAGGCCCGGCGCATTACATTAGCCACCTGGCCGGGCTGGACGATAACCTCGCCGAACTTGGAGACGGTGCGGTAGGTGCGGGTGGGGGAAAAGTTGGGCTTGACCGCGTACTGGCCCAGGGCCGGGCCGCCGGGCAGGTAGAGGAGGGGGACATTGTCGCTGTACGCCTGGGCCAGGCCGCCCATGGAGTTTTCGGAGCCGGGGCCGCCCTGGGTGATGGTGACGCCGAACTTTTCCCGCCCGTTCAGCCGGCTGAACCCGTCGGCGGCCATCAGCGCCCCCCGTTCCTGACGGAACATAATGGTGCGGATGCCCTCCTGGGCGGCGTGTTCAATCAGCTGGTTCGAGGGAAAGCAGGAAACCCACTCCACCCCCTCGAGTTTCAGGATGCGGGCCACGGCTTGCATAACATTCATCGGGTAAATCCTCCGCCGGATAGATTTGGTTCGGGGCCAGTATAGTAGCAAAGACGGGGCGGGTCAAATGGGGGGATGGGGCAAACATGGAGGGGCAGGATAGACGGGATTTTTGTATCGGATTAGAACGGTACGGGCCGCCCCTACCGTCATTCCCGCGTAAGCGGGAATCCCGAACGGTACTGCCTTAGGATGGTATTGTCGACAGGCAACCGTGGGATTCCCGCTTACGCGGGAATGACGGTTTCCTAGTAAAATAGATTTCTAAAATCGCCCCGAAAATGCCTTGACCTATCCCGCCGCCGGGGTTATACTGGTTAGCAATCAAAGCCCCCTAACCTCAGCCGCGAGGAAATTGCCATGTCCCTACGCAATGCAGTGGTCGCCCTTGCCTTTCTAATAGCATTTTTCGCAGGGGGGGGGTATCCATCAGCCCAAGCCCGCGCCATCCCCTGGGACTGTTCCGACTGGCAAGCCTTTGCCCACGAGGATCGCACGACCGCCATCCTGGAATCCCTGGCCGAAAACCGGGGCAAGACTCTCTACTGCGGCGTCGACCAGTCCGACACTTTCAGCAAGGCCGAAACCTGGCAAGCCGGCAAAGACCGCAACGAACGGGATGACACCGTCTATTTCGGGGAACGCGGCCAGTTCCGCGGCTTTATCGCCGCCCAAGAGGGTTGGCTGACCGACGGGGAATCCGGCGTTACCGGGGTAAGCATCGACCGCATCTTTGAGTTTCCCCGGGAAAAGCGGCGGGTTAAGCGGGTCAAGCGGCTTAACATCAGCGGTCAATCCGACAGTACCGTTAGAGAGTCCTGCCACAGTGCCGCCGCGAACCCCGGCGACCTGCTCTGTTCGGCTAGGGGCGCCGCGGGGTCTGCTACGGGGCAAGCTGGGGCGGAAGTAGGCGCCCGGAATAATCAGCTCGGCTACCTCTCCACCACTACCAACTGGGGACAAACCGGCGGCACCGCGCGCATCGATTGGGAGACCCACCGCGTCGACTACTGGCAAGAACTGGCGGACGAAGTGGCCGGCGCGGCTTGCCGGGAACGGGGCTACCGGCTGGCCCGCGCGGTTTTCGGCCCCGGCCACGACAACCGCAAAGGAGCCGGCGCGTGGCGACAGGGGGACGACTTGGGCTGGTTTTACACTGATGATCAGGACGGTGGTGCGATTCACCAATACCAAGCCTGGCAAAGCCGGACCTGGACGGCTACCTGCAAGAAAACCATCCGGCGCAGCCGGCGGTAGGGGGCATTCCCCATCCTTCAACAAGTTCAGGATGAGCGGATTCGCCCTATTCCGCTCACCCTGAACCGGCCGCCCTATCCGTTCCTCCTGCAACGATGTTCAGGACGAACGGATTCCCCTATTCAGCTCCTCCTGAACCGGCCGCCCTATTCCGCTCCTCCTGAACCGGCGGCCCCATCCGCTCCTCCCGAACCGGCCGCCCCCATCCGCTCATCCTGAACTTGTTGAAGGATGGCAAGGGACGGTTTCTATAGACAATTGCCTGATGGTAGAATGGAAGTAAAGCCGGGCCGCGGAGGTTTTAATGGAATGGAAAGGGCTAATCAGCGTCGACCCGCAGGTGTGCCACGGCAAACCCTGCATCGCCGGCACCCGGATTATGGTGTCGGTGGTATTGGACAACCTGGCCGCCGGATTGACGCCGGAGGAAATTGTCGCCGCCTACCCGACTTTGACCGGGGCCGGCGTCCGGGCGGCGGTAGCCTATGCGGCGGAATTGGCTAAGGCCCAGGAAGGGGCGGGGGCGCTTTCTTGATGCAGTTCAAGATTGACGAGAACCTGCCACCCGAACTGGCTGACTTGCTGGCGGCGGCGGGACACGATGCCAGTACCGTTCCCGGCGAGCGATTGGGCGGCGCGGCCGACCCGGAAATCGCTGCGGTCTGCCGGCAGGAAGGACGGATTTTGATTACCCTGGATCTGGATTTTGCCGACATCCGGTTTTACCCGCCGGGATCCCTGCCGGGCGCGGTAGTAATGCGGCTGGACAATCAGGACAAGCCTAACCTTTTGCGGGTCTTTTCCTGGCTGATTCCCAACCTTGACCCGAGCTTGCAGGGAAACCTTTGGATAGTCGAGGAGGATAGGATAAGAGCCCGGGAGTGAGGGCAACCGCCGCCATAACCCCTTGCCAAACCGCCCCCCATCCCTTACCCTGTCCCCTACTGGCAGCAACGGCAACTCCGCGGCAACGGCAATCGGCAACTAACCGCAGCAGCGGCACAGGAGGCGCGCTTATGGGCTGGTCGCGGCATCATCCCCTGGGACTGATCCACTCCAACCCCGAGCACAGCTACCGGGGCTATACCCTGCTGGCAACCAATCGCGGCGGTGATTATGCCCACCTCATTGACCTGGAGGGCCGGGTCTGCCACCGCTGGCAGCATCCGGAGGGCATTGCCTACGGCTACCTGCTGCCCAACGGCCATCTGCTCTTTCGCAGCGCCCCGCCCCGGCCCGGCTCCGGCGAAACGGAAGTGGGCGGCGGCCAGTCCCGTTCCTTGATTGAACTGGATTGGGACGGCCGGGTGGCGTGGGAATACCGCAGCCCGGAAATGCACCTGCATCACGACTTTGAGCGCCTGCCCAACGGCAACACCCTGATTTTGCTCTGGACGCCGCTGCCCGCCGAATTGACCGCCCAAGTACAGGGCGGTTTCCGCACCGATAACGACCCGGCGCAGATGTACGGGGATGTGGTGCAGGAAATCACTCCGGCCGGGGAAGTGGTCTGGCAGTGGAACTCCTGGGAGTTTCTGGATGTGACGGAGGATGTCATCTGCCCCCTGGAGGGGCGCAAGGAGTGGACGCATCAGAACGCCCTGAACCTCACGCCGGCCGGCGATTTGCTGGTCAGCTACCGCCAGACCAGCACCGTGGGGATTGTCGACCGGGCCAGCGGCGTTTTCAAGTGGAAGTGGGGGCCGGGGCAGGTCTATCATCAGCATCATCCCACCTGGCTGGACAACGGGCGGGTAATGCTTTTTGACAACGGCTGCCATCGCCGCGGCGCCCCCAGCCATTCCCGCATTGTTGAGGTGGATCCGGAAAGCAACGAAATCGGCTGGGAATATCAGGGAACGCCCAACATATCCTTTTTCAGCTACAACATCAGCAGCGCGGAACGGCAGCCCAACGGCAACACCGTCATTTGCGAGGGCGCGCCGGGGCGGATTTTCGAGGTAACGGCCGCCGGGGAAATCGTCTGGGAATATATCAATCCCTGGTTTGGCGAGGCCCCGGCCGGCGGCGGCCCGCCGCTGAACGGCGTATTCCGGGCGCACCGCTACGGCCCTGACCATCCCGCCCTGCACAACAAAGATTTAGACCCGGCCCGCCACGCCAACCGGAACCGGCTGTATGCCGCCGACACTTTCCCCTGACCCGGGAGACGGGCACCCCACCGTCATTCCCGCGTAAGCGGGAATCCCGACGGCATTGCCAAAGACCGGCACATTACCCATCCGGCTTTTCTAGATTCCCGCTTACGCGGGAATGACGGTAGAGGCGGTTGACGGTAGATAGGGGCGGCGGGTACGACGGGTAGAAAGGCGGCAGGAATGATGACAAGGGGTGAGAGACAACCCCAAAATCTATGCTATAATCCCGCTTATGAATGTTGCGGCGGAAAGGGAATTGCTGGCCGGGCTGAACCCGGCCCAGACCGATGCGGTGCTGCATACCGAGGGGCCGCTGCTGCTGGTGGCCGGGCCGGGCAGCGGCAAAACCCGCGTCATCACCCACCGCATTGCCTACCTGACCCGCATAAACCAGGTCAGCCCCTACGCCATCGCCGCCGTTACCTTTACCAACAAGGCGGCCAAGGAAATGCGGGAACGCATTCAGGGCCTGGTCGGCGAAGGCGCGGCGGCGGCCATTTTCGCCGGCACCTTTCATTCCTTTTGCGCCCGGATGCTGCGCCGCTACGGCGACGGCGTCGGCCTGGAATCCAACTATACCATCTACGACGCCGACGACCAGTTCGCCTTTATCAAACAGGCGATGGAATTGGCCGAAGTCGATCCCAAACGCTACAATCCCCGGGCCGTCCAGTCCGCCATTTCCAAAGCCAAAAGCCTGTTGCAGGACTCGGTAGCCTTGACCCGCCAGGCGCAACTGGACGACAACTATTTTGCCGAAGTTTCGGCCCGGGTCTATCGCCACTATGAGGAAATGCTGGCCCGCAACAACGCCGTGGATTTTGACGATCTGTTGCTGCGGGCGGTGCAGCTGCTGCGGGAAAATGCCGATATTAAAGCGGAATATCAGGCCCGCTATCGCTACCTGATGGTGGATGAGTTTCAGGATACCAACATTGCCCAGTATCAGTTGACCCGGCTGCTGACCGGCCCCGACCAGAACCTGTGCGCGGTGGGCGATCCGGATCAGTCCATCTATTCCTGGCGCAATGCCGACCTGCGGAACATTATGAGTTTTCAGCGGGATTATCCGGACTGCCGCACTATCGCTCTGGAACAGAACTACCGCTCCACCCAAACCATCCTGCAAGCCGCCGGCAGCCTGATCGCCCACAACGATTGGCGGCTGCACAAGGATTTGACCACCGCCAATCCCGCCGGCCCGGAAGTGGTCATCCACGAAGCCTATACCCCGGAGGAGGAAGCGGCCTTTGTAATCGGGCAAATCAGCGACTTGCAACGGCGGCAGCGCATTCCCGCCGGCCATTGCGCCGTAATGTACCGGGTCAATGCCCAATCCCGGGCTCTCGAGGAAGCCTGTTTGCGGCAGGGAATGAAATACCGCATTATCGGCGGCATCCGCTTTTACCAGCGGCGGGAAATCAAAGACCTGCTGGCTTACCTTTACATCCTGCACAACCCGGCCGACGAGGTGAACCTGGCTAGGGCGGTAAGTACGCCGCCGCGGGGCCTGGGCAGCAAGTCCATGCAGGATTTAAGCCGCTGGGCGGCCGGCCGGGATCTATCCCTCTTTGACGCTTTCCGGGTCTTGGCGCAAAGCCGGGCCGCCGGCCAATCCTGCCCGGCCCCGCTGGCTTCCCGGGCCTATACCGCCGCCGGCCGGTTCGGCGAGCTGCTGCTGCGTCTGTCCGCCCTGAAAGACCAGCTGCCCCCGGACGAATTGGTCAAGATGACTTTGGACGAATCGGGATTAGCCGACCACATCCGGCGCACCGACGATAATCCCGAGGAACGCTTGGAAAACCTGCGGGAGTTCATTGCTCTGGCCGCCGAATATAATACCGCCGCCCCGGCCGAGGGCTTGGCCGCCCTGCTGGAACGGGTTTCCCTGATTTCCGATGCGGACAGCTACGAGGAATCCGAGGACACCCTTACCTTGATAACCCTGCATCAGGCCAAGGGTCTGGAGTTTCCGGCGGTGTTCATCGTGGGGATGGAGGAGGGTTTGCTGCCGCACAGCCGGGCGATGGACAGCAATGCGGACATGGAGGAGGAACGGCGGCTCTGCTATGTGGGCATTACCCGGGCCAAGGAGCGGTTGTATCTGCTGCGCTCTTTCCGCCGCGCTTTGTACGGCAGCAGCGGCCCTACTATACGCTCCCGCTTTCTCGAGGAAATCCCGGAGGAACTGACGGCTTACGCCCGGACGCCGGGCCGGGTCAGCGCCGCCGCCAACGCCGGCCATCCCGCCGGCCGTCCCTCCCGTCCGGCGGAATCCAATCCTTTGACCGAATGGCAGCGCCGCCCGGCGGCGGCCGCCGCGGCTCCGGCCGCGCCGCCCAAGCCCTCCTATATCCCGGAAATCGGCGACCGGGTGCGGCACAGCAAGTTCGGCGAAGGCACGGTAATGGCCTGCGCTGAATGGGGCAACGACTACGAAACGGCGGTATTGTTTGAGGGCGGCGACCTGCGCCGCCTGCTGCTGAGCTACGCCCGCCTGGAAAAGGTGGCGGAGTAGGGATAGGGGTTTTCGGGGAATTCCGGCCGGGCAAGGGCATATACCGGACAACCGGCCTACCGTTATTCCCGCCGCTCGCTACCGTCATTCCCGCCGCTCACTACCGTCATTCCCGCGTAAGCGGGAATCCAGAACGGTAATGCCTTATGATGCCGCATCCTCGACAAGCAACCGCGGGATTCCCGCTTACGCGGGAATGACGGTAAAAGTACGGGAAGGACGGTAGTAGGGGGGCGGGAAAGACGGTGTAGGCCGCGGTCGGGAAGGACGGTTTCTATAGGCAATTGCCTTTAGAATTCCAGCCGCTTTTAGTGACGCCCGGCCGCTTGCCAGTATAGGAAAACCGCATATAATTTCCCTCAACTTAGGGCGTAGAGGTTTCCCGATGCCTTTAGAGGAACCGCAACTGAACGGGCGCATTGCCAGCGTTATCCGCCCGATGACTAAAGGGCTGGATTGGACGGTGCAGGAGGAACTGTGGAATGCCCTGCGCGGCCCCAAGCGCAAGCCGGACATCCTGATTACCCGGGCCGCCGGGCCGCCCATCATCCTGGAGAACGAATATACCCCGGCGGATACCCTGGTTGACGACTGCGAACGGGTAATGGGCCGGGAATTGGAGCCGGCGGTAGCCGGCAGCACGGGCCGCGTCAGTACCGTGATTGCCATTCGTTCCCCGGAGGCCCTGCATAACTGCGCCGATGGCGACCAGGCCCAGGCTATGCTGGAAAGGGGGGCCGCCCTGGACTATGCCGTCTATCAGGGCAATATGTTCACCCGCTTTCCCGAATCGGGGTTCCTCACCGGCTCCGTCCGGGAAATGGTGGACTTTATCAAGCCGGCCGCCGAGGCCCGGGATCTGATTAAAAAGGCCGCGACCGCCCTGCGCGAAGGCGCCGAGGACGCGGCTTCCTTGATTATGGTTTCCTGCCGCCCGGTATCGGGCCTGGCTATCGGGCAGCAGCTGCGGCAGCCCTATCCCCTGGCCGACGACCGGGATTCTCCGGAAGTAGCCCAGCAGAAGTACCGCCAGCGCACTCAGACCACCCGGATGGCGGCGGCCATTATGATTGACGCTATGGCCTATCAGCAGAACCTGGCCGGCCATCGCGGCATCAAAGGCATTAGCCAAATCCGGGAGGAATCCGGGCTGAACCAGAGTACGGTTATTGAGCAGTGGAACTACATCCTGTCCATCAACTACTGGCCTATCTTTTACATTGCCAAACGCCTGCTGCTGCCGCTGACCCCCTATCCGGCGGTGCAGATTCTGGAACGGATGTCCCAAGCCGCCGAAAACATTCAGGAAGCGGTGCGCACCCACGATATAGCCGGGGAGGTCTTTCAGCAGCTGATTACCGACCGGCAAACCCTGGCTACCTACTATACCCGGCCCGAATCCACTACCCTGGCCGCCGGTCTGGCCGTGCCGGAAAATCTTGATTGGGCCGACCCGGAAACCCTGAAAAACTATCAGATTGCCGATTATGCCTGTGGCACCGGCGGGCTGGTTCTGGCCGCCTATCAGCGGGCCCGGGAACTGCATCGCAGTTACGGCGGCGATCCCGACGCCGTCCATTCCTGGATGATGGAAAATGCCTTGACCGCCTGCGATATTATGCCGGCCGGCGTCCACCTGGCGGCGTCTCTGCTGTCCTCGGTAGCCCCCCGGGAGCATTACGAAAAGACCCGCAGCGTCCTGTACGGCTACGGCGGGACGGGCAATGTGGACGAAAAGGGCAATCCGGAAGTGAACATCGGTTCCCTGGAGCTGCTGGACTTGCAGGAAACCCGCAAGCAGGCGGTACTGCCCCTGTCGGAGCAGATGGCCATGGGTGGCAACGGCGAGCAGAGCGTGATCGAAGTGGATATGTCGCCGTTGAGCCAGGATCTGGTGATTATGAACCCGCCCTTTACCACGCCGACCAATATCGCGCCCTTTACTGAGGCGGCCGCGGCCGCCGGGATAGAGCCGGTTGTCCAGCCTTTCAATCCGGCCTTTGCCGCTTTCCAGACCACGCCGGCCGAGCAGAAAGCCATGAGCGACCGCACCAAGCAGTTGGGGCGCAACACCATCGGCGATGGCTACGCCGGCTTGGGAACTTATTTCACCGCCATTGCCCACAATATGGTCAAGCCCAACGGCCATATTGCCCTGATTTTGCCTATATCCGCCCTGCTCGGCGGCAGCTATGACGGCCGGACGGCCCGCAGTTGGCAGAAACTGCGGCAGTTGCTGGCCGAGGGCTACAACGACCTGATCCTGCTGACCATTGCCCAGGCGGAAAACCGGGCGGCGGCCTTTTCCGCCGACACCGACATTGCCGAGGTTATGGTGATTGCCCGGCGATTGGCGGCGGCAGAGCAGCCGGCGCGGCGGGCCGTTTTCGTCAACCTGAAAGCCCGGCCGCGCAACAAACTGGAAGCCCAGGAAACGGCCCGGGCCCTCCGCCTAGCCCTGCCTCGGCTGACCGCAACGGATACCGATACCGCTATCACCGTCGGCCGTACCGAAATTGGCACAGCGCGGCTGGAGGGCATCAATCCTCTTGAGAAATGGACTACCGCCCGCCTGGCCAACATTGGCCTGGCGCGGACCGCCCGGGCTCTGGCCCGGGGCAATTTGTACCTGCCGCAGCGCATTGAGCCGGTAGCCGTGCCGATAACCCGGATGGGGCAAATCGGCCGGGTGGGGCCGGTACACCGGGCCATCCTGAACGCTTTCGAGCGCAAAGCCGGAGCCAACAGCGGGACTGAATATCCGATGCTCTGGAATCAGAACAGCCGGACGCAGGTCCGGATGGCTACCGAAGCGGACAGCGCCGGCGGTATCCGGGCGGGCAAAGCGGCGGATTCGGCCAGGATCTGGGCCCAGGCCAGCCATCTGCATATCAATATGGATTTCCGGTTCAATGCCAATCCGACCGCGGCCGCTTTTACCGAACGGATAACCGCCGGCGGCCGGGCCTGGCCCAATGTGCAAATGGATACGCTGGAGCAGGAAAAGGCTACCTGCGTATGGCTGAATGGGACTCTGGGGATGATTAGCTACTGGCTGGAAAGCAATCGCACTACCGGGGGCCGCGGCACTACCACGGTAACGGCTATTCCCAACATCCCGACCCTGGATTTGCGGCGGTTGACGGCGGCGCAATTGGCGGCCGCCGCACAAATCTACGATGACCTGAGCCGGGAGGCAATGCTGCCGGCCAACGAAGCCTACCGGGACCCGGTACGGCAGGAACTGGATCGCCGCCTGCTGGTTGAGGTGTTGGGCCTGGATGAAACCGCCATAGAGCAGTTGGCAATCCTGCGAAATCAGTGGTGTATGGAACCGACGGTAGCCGGTACCAAATCCACCGGTTTAGCCGAATAGCGGAATAACGGCGGCGGTTGGCCCGGCGGCGGCTTGGCGGATTTTTGCCGGGTTCTGCCGGCCGGCCGCCACTTGCCGGCGGAAGGGGCGGGAAAAGCCGGCCGCCATTCCGCTGTTAAAACCGCCGCCAAAGCGCTATACTTAATGCACCGAAACTCTGAACTGAGGGGCAACCAGTTATGACCACCACTATGTCTCCCGCCAATCGTCAAGCCTTTCTCCAGGCCCTCCGGGAAGATCAGGGTTTCCGGGAGGAAGCCCGCGCCCTGTTGCTGACCCAGGAGCTGTTGAAACTGCCGGAAAAGTTGGCCGCGCTGACCGAGCGGGTGGATCAGTTCATAATGGCTCAGGAAGCCATCAACGCCGAGCAGCGGGAATTCAATGCCGAGCAGCGGAAGTTCAACGCCGAGCAGCGGGAGTTCAACGCCGCGCAACGGGAATTCAACCGGACGGTCGAAATCCGCTTGTCCCGACTGGAGGACCAAGTCGGCGCTCTGACCACCCAAGTCGCTAATTTGACCACCCAAGTCAGCAATCTGACCACCCAGGTAGGCAACCTGACTGGCCGGATCGACAACCTGACTACCCAGGTCGGCGACCTGCAAGGCAACGCGCTCGAGGCCCGGGTCGAACGTAGAATCCATTCCTTAATCTATCGCCGCTTGGAGTTCCGCGGCGCCCAAATCCTTATGAGTCGGAGCAACCCTCCGAATCAGTCCTTCCACAACTTCTTGCAGGACGCCGTCGACCAGAACCGTATCACCACCACTGATGTGGGGCAGCTGTTGTCTGCCGACCTGCTGCTGCGCGCCCGCTTGCCCGATTCTACCGAGCAAGTCCATGTGGCGGTGGAGGTTTCCCGCACCGTCGGCAATGACGACATTACCCGGGCCCGGGAACGGGCCGACCTGCTGGCCGCTGCGGCCGGCACTCAAGGCCGCGCCGTGGTCATCGGAACTATCATCCCGGAGCCGCAGCGGGAACGGGCCGCGGCTCTGGGCGTAGCCCTATTCCAAGAGGGGGATTAGCTGCCGGCCGGCAATCCGGCCGGCAGCGGCGGCTTGGGCTGTCTATTTGTCCGGCCGCCGCTTCCCGGCGGAAGGGGCGGGAAAAGCCGCCGCCATTCCGCTGTAAAAACCGCCGCCAAAGCGCTATACTCAATGGGCCACAACGCCAAACCGAGGAGGGCATAAAGGTATGACTACCGCGGAAATCTGGGGCAGCGGTATGTATAATTTCTTACTGGAGCACCGGATTCAGGGCAAAATCTACAGCCTGCTCTACTGGCATTTGGGCTTGCCCGCGCACCAAACGCGAGTCATCATGAGCTTACGCGTCCAGGCGGATGAAGCCCTGTGGGATTTGCTGTTGGCGGCGGCCGATGGCGGCGTCATTCCCAAGGATGGCGTCGGGGAAGTCCTGGCGGCCGATTTGTTGCTGCGCGCCCGCTTGCCCGATTCTACCGAGCAAGTCCATGTGGCGGTGGAGGTTTCCCGCACCGTCGGCAATGACGACATCACCCGGGCCCGGGAACGGGCCGACCTGCTGGCCGCCGCGGCCGGCACTCAAGGCCGCGCCGTGGTCATCGGAGCTATCATCCCGGAGCCGCAGCGGGAACGGGCCGCGGCTCTAGGCGTAGCCCTGTTCCAAGAGGAGGATTAGCCACCGGCCGGCAATCCGGCCGGTTGCGGCGGCTTGGGCTATCCATTTGTCCGGCCGCCGGTTGCGGCGGCCTTGAGCAATCCCTTGTCTAACCGCCGCTTTCAGCCCAATCGGAAAATCCCCGCAATGCAACCAACCCGAAACGGCGCTATAATGGCCTCAAACCCACTAATCATCCACCGCCCCCTAGGAGGAATCGTGACGATTGGCAGCCAGAACTTGCGGACGCCGGGGCCTACCCCCATCCCGGAGGATATTTACGCAGCGATGTCGGACCCGATGATTGACCATCGGGGGCCGGAGTTTTTTGAGCTGATTACCGAGTGTACCGCGCGGCTGCGCCAGGTCTTTATGACCCAGAACGATGTCTTTATCCTGACCGCCTCGGGCACCGGCGGCCTGGAAGCCTCCATCGTCAACACCCTTTCCCCCGGCGACCAAGTCCTGGCGGTCAGCGCCGGCTCCTTTGGCGACCGCTACGCCGACGCCCTGGATGCCTACGAGGCCGCCGTGCAGCGGCTGACTTTCGAGTGGGGCGAACCCATCGACCCGGAAGCTGTCCGCCAGAGCCTGCGCGCCGCCCCGGCAATCAAAGCGGTAGCCGTTACCCATAACGAAACTTCCACCGGCGTTACCCACGACCTGGAAAGCATCGCCCGGATTGTCAAGGGCGAGTTCGGCAAGCTGCTGCTGGTGGACGCGGTGAGCAGCCTGGGCTGCCTGCCGCTGCCGGTGGACGGCTGGGATTGCGATGTGGTGGCTACCGGGTCGCAAAAGGGGTTTATGATTCCCCCCGGCCTGGCCTTTATCAGTTTCAGCCCGACTGCCTGGGCGGCCCAGGAAACGGCGGCCTTGCCCCGGTTCTACTTTGACCTGGCCGAGGCCCGCAACTATCTGCAACGGGGACAAACCCCCTGGACGCCCAATGTGGCGGCGATGTTCGGCCTGCGGACGGCCCTGCGGAACATCTTTGCCGAGGGGCTGGAAAGCGTCTATGACCGCCACAGCAGCATCGGCCAGTTCACCCGGGACGGGGTGCGCGCCCTGGGCTTGGAACTGCTGTGCGCCGACGAATCCCGCGCCTCCAACACCGTAACCGCTGTTAAAATGCCGGCCCGCATTGACGGCGGCAAATTGATGTCCACTATGCGTACCGAGGAAAATGTGGTGCTGGCCGGCGGGCAGGGCAAGCTGGCCGGGCAGATTTTCCGCATCGGACACTTGGGCTATGTCAGCGAGGACGACATTCAGGAAGTGCTGGACGCCTTGCAGCGCACTTTGCCCAAAGTCGGTTTCTAACCGGGCCGCCGGCAAGCCCAATTAACATGGATAGACAGGATAGACAGGATTTTTATATCTGCTGGAAACGGTTATTGACCGCCAGTACCGTTCTAATCAGATACAAAAATCCTGTCTATCCTGTCTATCCATGTCAATTATACCTACAACACCCCATCCAGCCGGTTGAGGACCAGGCCGGTGGGCAGTTTGGGGTAGAAAAAGGTGGATTTGGAGGGCAGGCGCTGACCGCCGACGACGATCGCCTCGAAAGATGCCATGGGAAAGGGTTTGAGCAGAAAGGCCAGCTGCCGATTGCCCGCGGCGACCAATTCCGCCGCCCGCCCGGCATCGTGGCTGTAATCCACATAACGCGCTGCGGCCGCGCCCAGCAGCGGATTGATGACCTGTTCATCCAACACCCACGCCTCGGAAACGGCCAGGGCGCCCCAGCTTTGCCAATCCACTGCGGCTTTGAGCGTCAGCAGTTGCGGCGGCTCCGTCCCGGGGCCGACCAGGCCGACGGTATGCCTTTCCCGTCCCCGGTCAATCACTAGTTGCGCCAGTCCATCAATGCCCCCGATGGCGGCCAAATCCACCGGCTCTGCGTCAAACAATGCCAACAGCCGATCCTGCACGGCGGCCAATTGTTCCGGCGTCAGGCCGCCGATAACCTTGTGATAGGGCAGCAGCAGCAGGCCGGGGTCGTCAAACTCGGTCAGGGACATCATTACATAGTTGTGGGCGGCGTCCGGATTGGATTCCCCAGCGGCGGCCGCTTGCAACTGGCGGTAACGCAAGGCCGCTTCGTAGCGGTGATGTCCGTCGGCCAGAAAGACCGGCCGAGCCGCAAAAAAGTCGGTTATGCGCCGCTGCGTGGGCCGGTCGGCTATCCGCCACAAGGCTACTGCGCCGATGTTGCATTCCGGTATCGGCGGCGTTTCCAGTTCCGGCGGGCCGGCCGTTACCCGTTGCCATAGGGGGGACAATTCCCGGTCGGCGTCCCGATACAGGGTCAGCAGCGGGCTGAATTGGGTTTTGGCGGCGGACAGCAGGGCTACCCGATCCTGCACCGCCGGCTCCCGGGTGAACTCGTGCGGCAGCACCGACCCTCTGCCGTAATCCTCGACCAATACCGCGCCGAACAGCCCCAACTTACTCCGTTCCCGCCCCTGAAACCGATAGGAATGGCGCATCAGGTAAAAGCAGGATTCCGTCTCCGGCCGCAGGATGCCCGCCGCCAGCCATTCGGCAAAAAGGGCGGCGGCCTGCCGATAGCCGGCCGCCGGATTCACCGGGTCGGGCTGCTCGCCGCCCTCCAGATGCACCGCATTATAGGGACTGCGCCCTTGCAGTTGGGCTTTCAGTTCTGGGCCAATCATATCGTAAGGCGGGCAAAGCACGGCGGCCAAGCCGCCGGCCAATGCCGCCGGATTGTAACGGCAACCCCGGAAAGGTCGCAAAACCGTCATAGTCAAGCCGCTCCTGGGGGGATGAATGGGGGCAAGGGCCTATATCTGACTAATGCCTTGCCGTCCTTACCCTTTGCGCGGGACGGACGGACGGCTATAGGCCAAAGCTACCCGGCCCGGTCCGCCCTCTTGCGCCGCCGCACCCTCCGGCCTCGGCCCTACCGCGACCACTTCATCCCGCACGAAATGAAGGTTAATCAATTTCGGCTTTTCCGCCGGGTCGAAGTAGGCGGCTACGGCCCCTCCCGCGCCCGGTCTTTCAATTCTTGCCAAGTGGCGGCGGCCGTAGCGATGGGATAGCCGATGGCGCAAGCCGCATAGCCGCCCTCCGGCCCATCCTCAACCCGGAAAAGGATTTCCTTGAACGCCATTGCAGCCTCGGATGATAACGGATAGAGTCGCTGCCACTGAGCCGCAGTTCCCTACTATGTCATTCCGAGCGTAGCCGAGGAATCTGAAATGCCCGCCCTTGAATCCCTTTCAAGATTTTTAGATTCCTCGGCTACGCTCGGAATGACATGGCTATAGAATAGGGATGACATTGGCCTCACGCTACAATCACCTCGTCCCAAACGAAGTGAAGGTTGACCTGCTGCGGCCGTTCCTCCGGGTCAAAATGGCATTCTACGGCGTCCAATACCATTTCCCGCAACTCCGGCCAGTCCTCGGCTTGGGTAAAAATGCCATAGCCCAAGGCCCGGGCGCAGTAGCCGCCGCTTTCCAAATCCTCCTCGACGGCAAAGGTTACTTCCTTTGGCATAATCCGACCTCCTTTTGCCGGGCCAGTTTAACCGTTCCCGCCGCAACCGGTCAAGGCCGGCTAAACCCGGGTTTCCCAGGTTGGCACTTATTCGCTCCGCTCCTCCTGCACTGGTTGCCGAACGGATTTACCACACCAGCAGGTTCCAGCAGTTGCCAGATACGCAGGTCAGCGGGCGGGTTTTGCCGTTCAGGATAGCATCGGTCGTTTCCGACACTAGAATCCAGTAGCTTTCCCCGGCAATAAAATTATGCAGGGTGCTAACCTCGGCGGCCGCCGGGTCGTAGAAAGTCCAGGATTTGGTAGCGTTGTTGAAGTGAAAAGCCCGCAGGAATATCCCGCCCAGGTTGGTCAAAGCGGCGGCCGGGGGAGTAGCGGTGCCGGCGGCCGCGCCGGTAGTGGTCAGCGTAAATTCGGCGCTGGCGGTGGTGCCGGCTACGGCTAGCTGCACCGTTTGTACGCCGGCATCCAAGCCGGGAATTTGGATTTGCATAGCTATATTGCCCTGGCCATCGGTAGCCGGCCGGGGGGCCGGCGTAACCTCGAGATTGCCCACTTTTACCGACTGAACCGGCACAAACTCTCGAAAGCCCTGCCCCGCCGCCGTTACCACCGTTCCCGGCGGCCCGGCGGCCGGGGACAAAGTTACCGCCGCCCCCGGCACATCATGGGCCGCGATAGTGGAAACCAGTACGCCGTCATCATCCCGGAACTCGACCCGCACCGTATTGGTCGAGGGAATGGCCGCCGCCCGGGGAATGCGGATTTCCGCGGAGAAAGCCCCCTTGCCGTCTGGCGCGGCGGTGGTCAAGGTCTGACTGGAGCCGGCATCATAAATAACTTGCAGCAGCAGGCTGGAACCCTGGTCATTGCGGCTGGGAAAGTGGCGGCCCGACACCGTTACCGTACTGCCGACCCGGCCCCAAGCCGGGGTAACGATCAGTTGCCGGGGTTCCACCGCCACGATTACCGAGGCAGCGCGGCCGTGGCTGTCCCTCGCCCGTATTTCCACCTCCCCCGGCGTAGTGGTCGCCTGGTTCACCGGCAAATCAATCGTCGCCGACCAGTTGCCATGCGCGTCCACCGCAATAGTTTCCCGGCTGCCTTGAGCGCCGCCGGAAATGCGCCCGGCGGCCACGGGATGGCCGTTAAGGGTGATGGATTCAATCGTAACCGGCTCCTCCGCAGCAGCGGCGGCGATGGTAAAGCCGTTGCCGGCCAGGTGCAGGCGCTGATTGGGCAAGACATCCCAGGGATTGGCCCGCATTACCGGCCCGCTGACCACGGCGATGGTAGCCCGCGCCGCAAACTCCGCGCCATTATCCTGCCGAATTATCACTACCCGCAAATCCCGGTGTCCCGTCCGCAAATCCGGCGGGGCGGCAATGGTAAAAGACAAAGTACCGCCCGCGCCAACGCTGAGCTCGGGAAACGCTACCGGCCGGCCGGCCAATTCTACGGCGGACAGGCGGCCCGGCGGAAAGTGGGCCAGATGAATCAATATGCGATGGGCCGAACTGAACTCGGCCTGCACCAATCCGTCCAATTCCAGAATGGGGATATCGTCAACATCGGCCAGGTTGTCGCCGGCCAGCACCAAGGTGGCGCTGGCCCCCCGGCCGTCGGCGGCGTTGACCAGATTGCAGTCGGGATTGGAAATTACGCCGGCGGCGCGGATAGCGCAGTCGCCGGCCCCGGGGACAAAGGGCGGGCTTTGCACCGGAAAGGAACAGGAGCCGATGTCGTCCCGGCCCACGGTGGTAACGCAGAGGATACTTTCGCCGCCATCCCGCGCGCCGTTAAAGTTGCCATCCCGCCAGAAAGTCAGGGTAGTGTCATTCTTGAAACCCCGGCCAATGGCGACAATATCGGTCCCCCGGCCGGCGCTGGGGCTGCTCAAAACCACTTCCCGATCCACCAGCAAGCCGGCAATCAGGTCGGCCGCCGTGGCCGGCATTGCCGGTTCGCCGAAAGCCTGCCGCACCAACGGATCGGGATGGGCGGCGGCTATGGGGTCGGCGGCATTGCCCACCTGAACCGTCCAGGAAAAACGGCCGCCCTCGGCCGGGTTGGACAAGCCGGCCCGGACGCTGAAAATTATGGACACCTCAGCCCCGGCGGCGATTTGCTGCAAGCCATCGCTGGGACTCAAATCGCCCAGAAAGAGGGTTATAACCGTCGGATCCCGGGGATCCGTATGCCCGCTCAGGGCCAGATCCAAGGGCGGGCCGGAGCCGGAGCCGCGGGCGGTGCCATCCAGATCGGTCAAATGGCTGGCCGTTATCCGCACTTCTTGGGGATTGATGCCCGGGGGGACGCCAATATCCTCGTGGAGGGTAAGGATGATTGGCAGGTCGCTGCCCGGCGGCAAGTTGGCGGCGGCGGTAAAGGCGACGGTGTATTGGCTGGCGGCCGCCGGTTGGCGATTGTCGGCGGCGATGGTAGCCGCCGGCGTAGGCGGCATTTCCCCTTGGGCGGTCAACGGCGGCGGCATAGCCCCGCCGCCGGCCGCCCAAGCCAGCAGGAAAGCCAAGCCCAAAATTATCCGATAGCCGCAACGCCCCTTTGCCATACCCCCAATTATACACGATGGCGGCAACTGGGGGTATGGGGTAGGGGGCGGGTTTATGGGTAAAGGGATAGGGGAACCTTCTTTCCTTGCTTACAGTCATTCCCGCCGGCCCCCTACCGTCATTCCCGCGTAAGCGGGAATCCCTAACGGTACTGAAAAGACCCGTCTTTTGCCATCCAACCGCCGCCGGATTCCCGCTTACGCGGGAAGGACGGTGGGGGGCGGCCGTAAATGGCGGCCGGCCGCTTAATCCTCCCCCTCCGGGTCAAAATCCGGCGGCGGCGGGGGATAGTGCGTAGCCCACCGTTCCGCAATTTCCTCCGCGGTCAAGCGCAGGCGGGACAGCATCTGCTCTTGCCCCGGAGTCGGCGCGAAGTCAGGATTCGGCTCCTGATCCAGCAGCTCGGTAAAAGTCGCCAGCAGGCCGGTCAGCCGCTCCAGCCGTTCCTGCACTTCCTCCTCAAACATCAAATCCTCGTAGAAGTTGTTGTGCAGGTCGTCGGCAAAGGACTGCATCACCGTAAAGTCCGGCTGCTCGTACTCGGCGGCAAGCAAATGGACAATCCGCCGCCGGTAGTTGTGGGAATCGCTCCGCCAGTAGCGGGATTCGGCGGCGGCCTTGACTCCGTGGGCGACGGCTCCGGAGGCTTTGTCGCAGGCTTGCACCCGGTCGCCGCGCTTTTCCAGTTCATAGCGGGCTTGCCGAATCAGCCGGCGGCAGGTTTTAAGGTGATGTTCTACGCCCGGCAGGTTGCCGTTGCTGCCGTCAGGGTTGAATGTCATGGTGGGCCGTTCCTCCTTTTTCGGTCGGCAGAGCCGCTATCGGCCGGCCGCTTAATCCTCCTCCTCCGGGTCCAAATCCGGCGGCGGCGGGGGATAGTGCGTAGCCCACCGTTCCGCAATTTCCTCCGCGGTCAAGCGCAGGCGGGACAGCATCTGTTCCTGCCCCGGAGTCGGCGCGAAGTCGGGATTCGGCTCCCGATCCAGCAGGCCGGTAAAGGTTTCCAGTAGGCCGGTCAGCCGCTCCAGCCGTTCCTGCACTTCCTCCTCAAACATCAAATCCTCGTAAAAGTTGTCGTGCAGCTTGTCGGCGGTGTCCTGCATCGCCGACAAGTCCGGCTGGCCGTACTCGGCGGCCAGCAAATGGACAATCCGCCGCCGGTAGTTGTGGGAATCGCTCCGCCAATAGCGGGATTCGGCGGCCGCTTTAACCCCGTGGGCTACGGCCCCGGAGGCTTTGTCGCAGGCTTGCACCCGGTCGCCGCGCTTTTCCAGTTCATAGCGGGCCTGCCGAATCAGCCGGCGGCTGGTTTTAAGGTGATGTTCCACGCCCGGCAGGTTGCCATTGCTGCCGTCAGGGTTGTCCGTCATGGTGGGCAAATCCCCCTTGTCTCGGGTTTCTCTTATTGTAACATACCCCGGTTTCCCGCCGCTATTCCCATCCTTCAACCAGTTCAGGATGAGCGGAAAAGGGGCAATCCTTCAACCAGTTCAGGATGAGCGGATTGGATTCCTAATCCCCAGCGGCCGCCGGGCCTTCCCGGGCCGGGGCGCTGCGGTATTCCTCGGGCAAAGCCTGTTCCCAATCCGGCAGCTGGCGGCGGGAAGTGCGCGGCAGCAGCAGAATGGACAATACTCCGATGGAACTGAACAGCAACGAGGCCACAATCGTAGCGGTAAAGTTGCCGGAGGCCAGAAAATCCGGATAGCTGATGCCCCGGGACAAATCCGGCAGCCAGCCGCCCAGAGCCGAATTCGCCAGAGCCGCCGGGTAAGTTATCCCCTCGGAAAAGTCCCGCAGCCAGCCGCCGATAAAGGAGCCGGAGGCCATCCCGAACCCGGCTCCCATCATCTGAAAGCCGTAGGTCGTGCCAATGGGGGCGTTGCCGTAATACTGGCGGTTGATGATGGGAAAGGCGGTCATTTCGCCGCCAAAGCCAATGCCGAACAGCACCGCAAACAGATAGAACATCCAGGCGGTATCGGCAAAGAACAGCAGGAAAACCGGGGCCACCTGCAAAAAGAAACAGACGCCCATCACCCCTTTGCTGCCCAAGTGGTCGGCCAGAATAGGCACGGCAAAGCGGGTCAGGGTGCTGGTCATCGTCAGCACAATAAAAGTGCCGGCGGCCAAGCCCCTGGCCACGCCGGCGGCCTCGGCCATCGCCACGATAAAGACCATAACAATGGCATGGCCGGCGCAACCCCAATAGTGGATGCCAATCAGATTCCAGAAAGCGGCGGTACGCAGGGCCTGGCGGAAAAAGACCTTGGCCCGGAATTGGGCCGGGGCGCCGCTTTGCAATCGCCGCACCGGAGTATCGGCGGCCGCGCCCAGGGGCCGGGCGTTCAGGTCGGCCGGTTCGTTGTAGAACAGACGGATCAGCAGCAACAGCAGCAGGCCGCCGCCAATGCCCGGGATCCAGAAAGCGGCGCGCAATCCGCCTTCGCCGCCGCCGAACAGTTCCACGATGAACAGGATGATGGGGACGGCGACCAGCGGCCCCAAGCCCTGGGAGGCTTGCAGGATGCCCATTCCCACGCCCAGCCGCCGGTGAAACCATTGGGTAACGGCGGCGGTCAATGGCACCTGGAAAATGCCCATCGAGGCGCTGAGGATGACGCCGAAGTAGAGGTAAAAGAGCAGCCAGTGATTGACCGTGCTGGTCAAAACCATCCCGAGGGTAAAGAGAAATGCCCCGACGGTCATGGCTACCCGGACGCCGTAGCGGTCGCCCAGCCAGCCGGCCGGCGCGCCGAACAGCCCGGAGACCACCCATTGCAGGGCAAAAGCGCCGCCCACCACGCCGTAACTCCAGCCAAAGGTTTCCACCAGCCGGGGAATCAGCACGCTGGAGGAAGTGCGGAAACTGGAGGAACTGAGCCGCATCAGGGCGGCGACGATGACGATAACCCAGGCATAATGAATAGGCCGGCCGCCGACCGAAAGTTGGGAGGGACGCAGGTTAAAGTTGAGCAAAAGCCCTCCGGAGCGCCGGGGTTTGTATCTATAGGAATGGAGCGGGGCGTACTAAGCCGCGCCTTATCGGGTATGGGATTAGGGGCTGGCTTATAATAAGGGGTAAGGGGGAATTATGCAACCGGGGGGCGGGTGGGGAACCGGGGCAATGGCATATAGCAACCGTCTTTCCTACGCCGCCCGCTACCGTCATTCCCGCGTAAGCGGGAATCCCGAAAAGCCTGATTAGTAGTAAGCCGGTTTTGGGCAGTACCGTTCTGGATTCCCGCCGCCCGCTACCGTCATTCCCGCGTAAGCGGGAATCCGGCGGCGGTTAGATAGCAAAGGGCTGGTCTTTTCAGTACCGTTCGGGATTCCCGCTTACGCGGGAATGACGGTTAAGCAGGTTGTCTTGGCCGGGAAAATTGCCTTGACGCCCGCTATCCCTTGCCCTTATCCTAGCCCTATGCAGTTAAAGACTTTGCCGCCGGTTTTGCAGCCCGATGGCCGGGCCGTTGCCGTAGCCCAAGCCATCTACGGCGCCGCCCGGCCGCGCCGGTTAATCCTGTTCGGCTCCCGGGCCCGCGGCGATCACCGGGAGGATTCGGACATTGACATCCTTATTGTTACCGACGAGCCGGCGGCGGAATCCCACAAGGAAAAGGTATGCGCCGCCGCGGAGCGGTGCGCCGCCGCCCAGTATCAGCGCCCGGTGCCGGTGCAGCTGGTCTGGAATACGGCGGCGGAATATCGCCAGCGCCGCCGCACGGTCAATCATCTGGTAGCTCGCGCCATCGACGACGGAGTGCTTATGCCCGAAAACCTGGCGGATTATGACGACCCGGCGGAGGACGATTATTCCTACGAATGGACGGTGACTTCGGAACGCGTCCGCAACGCCGAGCAGCATTTGGATACTTTTCAGCTGCTGGCGGAGGGCGGGCGCAGCGACCGGATGCTGGGCAAGAACGCGCAGGAGGGAATGGAACACGCCTTGAAAGCGGTGATTTCCGCCGCCGGATCCCGCTATGAACGCACCCACAACCTGCACCGCCTATTGCAACAGGCCCAAGCCGCCGATCCGGAACTGAACTTTGTCCCCCGCTCCGACTTCCGCGCTTTGCTGCAATACCGCCGCAGCGTTGACCACTATCCGCCCCAAGACCCGATGACCCATTCCCCCACTTACCGGGAGGATGTGGTGGCCGATTTGACCATCCTGCTGGAACGGGCGCGGCGGGATTTGCCTCCGACGGCGTAAAAAGCCGCCCTCCCGGCCGGGAGGGCGGCTTTTCGGTCTGGCCGGCGGGCCAAGGCTGCGGACTACTTCCGTTTCAGGGCGTCCGGGCTGGTGGTCTTGAAGTAGTCGTAGTTCTTGGCGATGTAGGCTTCCCACTGGCCCGGAACGGCGTCCTCGGCAAAGATGGCCGTTACCGGGCAGACCGGCTCGCAGGCGGCGCAGTCGATGCACTCGTCCGGGCTGATGTAGAACATATCGTCGTCGTCGGTGGTATAGATGCAGTCCACCGGGCAAACGTCCACGCACGCGGCATCCTTTACGCCGACGCAGGGTTCGGTGATGATGTAAGTCATTGCTCTGCTGCTCCTCTGACTGGCTGGGATAAGGGTCAAGCCCGCCGTGGGGCCGGGCTTTCCGGGATAATCGGGGGACGGCCCGGATAAGCCGGAAATAATTATAGCACAAACCGGGCGATTTGCAAGATAGGCCGGGCAAGTGGATTCCGGGCAATGGCATATACCTGATTAACCTGCCACCGTCATTCCCGCGGCTCCTCTACCGTCCTTCCCGGTCACCCCCACCGTCATTCCCGCGCAAAGTGCCACCGCAACCGTCATTCCCGCGTAAGCGGGAATCCCGAACGGTACTGCCTTATAATGCCGCAGTCTTGGCAAGCCACTGCGGGATTCCCGCTTACGCGGGAATGACGGTAGGGGGCGGCCGGCAGTAGTCTTGTCTGACGCAGTACCGTTCGGGATTCCCGCTTACGCGGGAAGGACGGTGGTGGATCCGGGAAGGAAGGTTTTGTGCCATTGCCTTGGCCCGCTTTATAGGCAATTGCCCCGGCCCGCCGCCCATCCCCCCCTACAGGGCCATGCCGTAGGTGCGTTTTTTGATGGACAGGTTGACAAAGGTTTCGTGGCGCTGGACGCCCGGAATGTGGCCGATTTTGCCGGTGAGAAACTGCCCCAGGCTTTCGGTGGATTCCAGGCCGGCCCAGACGAATACATCGTAGGGGCCGGTGGTGACGGCCACATAGTGGACTTCGGGCAGGTCAATCAGGGCTTCGGCGACGGAGCTGGAGGTGCCGGGGCCGGTTTCGATGCCAATCAGGGCGGTGGTGGAATAGCCCAGCTTTTCCAGATTGGGGACGGCGACCACCCGCACCACATCGTCGTCCAGCAGTTTTTTCAGGCGGCGGCGCACCGTGCCCTCGCTGACCCCGGCGTCCCGGGCGATTTTGGCGTTGGAGGCCCGCCCGTCCCGTTGCAGCAGGGCGATAAGTTTCTGGTCTAAATCGTCCATTGCGCGGCAATGCTCCTGTTTTCCAAAGAGTTGGCGGCCTAATCATAAAGCCGCCGCCGGCCGCTGTCAACATTGATTTGGCGATTCGGCGAATGAATTAAACCGGGCAATTGCCGGTAAGAAACCGGCAATTCCGTCCCCTCTACCGTCATTCCCGCGCCCTCTTTACCGTCATTCCCGGCCCCCCCTACCGTCATTCCCGCGTAAGCGGGAATCCGGCGGTGGCTTGCCGAGATGCGGCATCATAAGGCATCACCGTTCGGGATTCCCGCTTACGCGGGAATGACGGTGGCGGCGGCCGGACTCCGTCCGGCCATGCTTGGATTCCCCCTGGCGCGGGAAGGATGGTAGAGGGGCAGCGGCAAAGATGGCACTGGGGGGTAGTCCGGTATATGCCGTTGTGTTAAAATGGCCGCCGCCAAACAGCCCACCGTGCGGAGGCAATCAGTGGAAAGGGTAACTATTCAGGAAGCCTCGTACCGACTGAACCTGTCTCAGGCCGAAATCCGCCGCTACATTCGCGAGGGACGCCTGCACGCTTGGCGACAGGGCGGGGCCCACGGCCGTACCTGGCTGGTGGAACTGCCGCCGGAGGGCTGGCGGGACGACGCCAAATCCCGTTATGAGGAAATGGCCCGGCAAATGCCGGTCTGGTGGTGGCCCACGGAGGCCAAGGCGGGCTATGTCCACTATGTGGCCGATGTGGGCATTGAGGAAACCGTGCCGGTTTTTCTCTGCGGCCTGGTCAGCGAAAACATCTGGACGGCCGAGGGCTTTACCGCCGCCGACTGTTGCCCCCATTGCCTACAAAAGGCTCAGCAACAGGGCTTGCCGTCGGCCTTGCCCTAGCCGCGCCGCCTAGGGGGGAGCGGATTCAAACATGGATAAACCGGATAGACAGGATTTTGGGTCGGTATAGAACGGCGCTGGCGGCCACTCCACCGTCATTCCCGCGTAAGCGGGAATCCCTAACGGTATTGCCTTATAATGCCGCAGTCTTGGCTAGCCACTGCGGGATTCCCGCGTAAGCGGGAATGACGGTAGGGGAGCCGCCGCCGCCCCATCCGCTCATCCTGAAACCAGTTGCCATTTTTCCGCTCATCCTGAACTTGTTGAAGGATGGGATGCTGGCGGGAAACGGAAAAATTGATTTTGGAAATTGCCGCAAATAACCCCCCTTGCGACCTATTGACAAACCTTGTACCCTTGCTTACAATTTTCCCCAATGGCAAGCCCCAACCCTATGTAAAGGAGGCGTTTCTATGCTCAAGCCTTGGCTTGTCCTGCCTTTCTTAATCCTGTTGCTAAGCGTTTCTGGGGGGGGGGTATCAGGATGCTCAAGCCCGGAGCATCCCCTGGGATTGCACCGATTGGCAAGCCTTTGCCCACGCCGACCGGACTACGTCCATCCTGGAATCCCTGGCCGAAAACCGGGGCAAGACCCTCTACTGCGGCATCGACCAGTCCGACACCTTTGCCAAGGCCGAAACCTGGGCGGCCGGCAAAGACCGCAACGAACGGGATGACACCGTCTATTTCGGGGAACGCGGCCAATTCCGGGGTTTCATCGCCGCCCAAGAGGGTTATCTGACCGAGGGGGAATCCGGCGTTACCGGGGTCAGCATTGACCGCATTTTTGAGTTTCCGAGGGAGGAACGGCGGCGCACCAAGCGGGTCAAACGGATTGAGGTTGGCACTACCCTCCCCGATGACGCCGCCGCGAGCTGCGGGCAGGTGAACGGCCTGATTTGCTCGGAGCCGGGCGGCGAAAGCACTTTTTTTGTCGCCGCCGGTTATGGGGAGGCGCAACGGGATGCCCGGCGCGCGCAGGCGGGCTTTAATGCTGATAATCGGCGGATCAACTGGGAAACGCAGGCTATAACGAATGTGTCGGATCCGAACAACCCTACCACCGCCGGCACTGCGCGTCCCACCGCCGCCGGATGGCAGGCGTTGGCGGAAATGGCGGCCACCGCAACTTGCCGGGCCCGCGGCGCCCGGTATGTCGCCGGCAGCGCGGCTTTTGGCAAAGGCCACGACGGCAATCAGCCCGCCGCCAATTCGGCGGAGTGGACCGGGGTCGGCTTGGGCTGGTTTTACACCTATCGAGTGGCTCAAGGCAACCCTAACGCCAGGGCCTACCAAGCCCGGCAAAGCCGTACTTGGACGGCCACCTGCAAGAAAACCATCCGCCGCACCCGGAAGTAGGGGATTGGCATAGGGTATTCATTCCGCTCGTCCTTCAACCAGTTCAGGATGAGCGGAATGAATATCGATGCCATAACCGGAAACCTTTGCCGTCCTTCCCGGCTTTGCCGGGGGAGGGCGGCGATAGGTTCGTCAGGTATATGCAATGGTCATGGGGATTTTGCCCGCCGGGGAACAATGCCCTATAATAGAAACCGAATCCGCCGCCTTAAAGGCTTTCCAAAGCGCCGGTTAGGGTTTATAATGGCGGAAAGGGCGCGGTCAGCGCGGCGGAGGATTGAGCGTATCAATCAATCCGATTAGGGCGGCGGCAAAGTTGGCGGAACAAATCAGGATAGCCCCGGCAAAGTTAAACACGGTTCAGGATGTGGATCCCTTTATCGCCCCGGGACTGATGGCTATGGATTTCTCTGCAACCACTGGCGTCCGCCCGGCGGGAAGGTAGGGTCGCTGGCGGTGTTGGAAGGGCAGGGACGGCCAGGGGATGGCCGCCCTATAGCGTTAATCCCGCCGCAAAGCCCGAAAGTAATCGCTTGCTGGCAGGCATCCGGAGTAAGGGATGCCCTGCGGGAGTTTTGCCGTTGGCCCGAAACCGCCGGCGCGCCCGTCCTACCGCAAAGCCGGTCGCTGAAGCCGATAGTGCGCTGTTGCCACTTTCGGGATGCGTCGGATGTGGAGCGGATGTTGGCGGAAATGGAATACAGCTTTAGCGCCGTTTTGGGCGGCTACGCCAGTTTGTTGGATAATGTGGGCGAAACTTTCACCGAACTGATAACCAACGTGATTTATCACGCTGACAGCAACGGCGGCTTTGCTCTGGCCCAATACTGCGAATATGCCGCCGGGCCGGCTATCGAACTGGCTGTTGCCGACGCCGGCATCGGCATCAGGAACTCCCTGGCCAAAGCGCCGGCCTTTGCCGACATTGACTCCGATTGCGCTGCCATCCGGCTGGCAATGGCCGAGGGCGTAACTTCCGCAGGAGATAAATACCGGGGGGTTGGCCTGGGTTATGTGGCGGCTAATACGCAACTGGAACCGAGTCGCACCCTGGCAATCCGCTCCGGCAGTGGTATAATTACCTTGTCCGGCAACGGCGCAATCCAAGAGGAAACTTCGCCAACAGCCTATCCGGGTACGCTCGTCGGCGTAACTATACCTCTGTAAATTGCCCCCCAGGGAAACCGGCCGAGGGAGCCGGGGGAGTGTATATGGCGGAAGTAAAAGTATTCGAGTTGGGAAACTTTGGCAGCTCCAACGCTACCCGGGAAAAAGGCCGCGCCGTGTTCAGCCAACTCCAGAACGAATGGGAGCGGCAACCGGCGGCGCGCCCGGAGCTGATTGTGGACTGGAGCGGCGTGAATCTCGCCAGTCCGTCCTTTATCGACGAGTTTATCGGCCTGCTTTGTCCGGAGGGGGAAAGCCGTTCCCGGGGAGAGGGCATCATTTTCGCCGGCAGCAACGACTACATCACCCAGCAAATCCACGCCATCCTGCTGCGGCGAGGGCGGGAAATACGGCACGCCAAGACGCTGGATGACGCCTTAACCGGGCAAGCTATCGGCCGGCTGGGGAAACGCATTATGCGGGCTGGATAAGCCATCCCGCTGGCGGAGGGAGTGGGATTCGAACCCACGATACCCGGAGGTATAGCGGCTTTCAAGACCGCCGCAATCGTCCACTCTGCCATCCCTCCGTCCCCTATTCTAGCCCCTGGCGCAGACTTTTTCATCCGGATAGACCGAACCCCGGCTTGCCCCTAGGCCGCTCATCCTGAACTGGTTGAAGGATGTAGGCCCGGTGCCGGCAACCCGCTCATCCTGAACTGGTTGAAGGATGAAGGCCCTACACCGGCAACAACGGCTCCGCGGACGGGCCGGCCAGCGGCAAATCCACCGCATTGGCGTTAAAAGCCAGCAGCGCATAAAAGCCCATCAGGGTAATCAATTCCACCACCCCCTGCACGCCGAACTGCGCCAGCGCCGCGTTGAAAGCGGCCGCGCTGACCCGGCGGTGGGCGAAAAACTCCCGGCCCAGGTTGATTACGGCGGCCTCAGTTGCCGACAAGGGCGGCAGGGGTTGATTGTCCCGCAAAGCGTCCACCAGGGCATCGCTCAAGCCGGCCTGCCGGCCCAGGGCGGCGTGGGCATTCCAGATGTAGGGACAATCCTGGCAGCGGGCGGTGGTCAGCATCGCCAATTCCCGGGCCGCCGGCGGCAGGATAGATTCGTTGCGGACATACTCAAAGAGGGGGATAGCCCGGCGGGCCAGTTCCGGGCTGTTTTTGAGGATGGACATGGGGCCAGTGCCAATGCCGCCCGGCCCGGAACTCACTGCATCAAAGGTAGCCCGCAATTCCTCCGGGACGCTTTCCCGGGTAACGGGCGGTATCCGCCGCGTCATAACGCTGCCTCCAGCAATCCTGATTTTCCCGCCCATTATACCCTATTCAACCGGCCCGCCGCCGCCGCCATCCGGCCCGAAAACCCCGGTTCAACCCGTCCCCCATTCTGGCCGCGCCCACCATTCCTGCACCCGTTCCCGCAGGACGGCCCAATGGTCGCCCAGGGCGGCCTTTTCTCCGGCGGTCAGCTGGCCGTAGTATTTGCCGTGCGGGGGGAAGTACCAGAGGGGGAATACCCAGAACCCCGGGGGATGCGGGCCGGGCGGCGGCTCGGCGGCGATGATGCCCTGGCCGCCGGCTACTTCCCAGGATTTCAGCAGTCGGCCGCCGTGGGCAATAGCCAGGGCTTCGACCCAGGCGGCTTGCCGTTCCGGGCCGGCGTAGGGATGCAGTAGTTCCAGCAGGCGGCGGCGGCGTTCGGCGTCATCGGCGGCCGGGCCGGCAAAGCGATGGGTGTAGCGGCTTTCCCACGCCGGCCCTAATATCGGCACGACCAACCCGCCATCGGTGGCGATGACCGGCAGGGCGGTTTGCTGGGACCATTGGATGGCCTTGTCCGCCGCGATTTGGTAGTGGGTTTCTCCGGTTTCCGGCGGGTCGAAGGCGGCCAAGCCCACCGCGGCCGGCGTTACTGGGGACAGCGGCAAGCCGGCCAGCAGCTGCCGCAAAGCCGCCTGCTTGGCCGGATTGCCGGTTGCCAGCAGGATGGGGGCGGCGGCGTTTTTATCGGTTGCCATCATTCCGCCGCCGCCCCGGCCAGCCTTTCGGCGTCCTGGATGTAGTCCCGGGTGCCTCGGATTTCCGCCATCAAACGATCCTCCGGTTCGCACTCGCCGCGATAGAAACACTCGCCGTGCAGAAATTTCTGTCGTTCCACGTAAGTCTGCCACAAGGGGGCCAGGGCCGGGTCAACCTGGCTCAAGCGGCGAAGGTCCTGGTAAGTATGGCCGGAGGTGCCGGGTTCATGGCCGGTGCGGGCCACCAGCAGGGCATCGGTAGCCCGCTTGGTAGCCCCCCACGCCTTTTCCGCCGCATTCCGCAGCTTGCCGGCCGCCGCCTGCTCCAAGGCATCGGCATACAGCTCCCGGGCGTCGGCAAAGAGAAACCTTACCCGTTCCGGTTTCTGCATCATTCCGGCTCCCTCCCGGCCAACCTTTCGGCGTCTTTAATGTAGCTGTGGGCATAAGCCACATCCCTAGCCATCCCCTCCGGCGGCCCGCAGATACCATCGCAGAGGCAGCCCTCGAACAGGCCGCCGCCCAGGGTCGAGTAGCGCCGGTCCAAATCGGCCAGTTCCGGCTCTGTCCGGCTTAACCGCGAGAGGGCGCTGGATGCCTGGGATTCCTCGGCCAGTTCCTGGCCGGTGCGGGCCAGGATTAGACCATCGGTAGCCAGCCAGGTGGCGTCCCAGGCTTTGCGGGCGGCCATCCGGGAATGGCCCTTTTCCAGCCATGCCAAGGCTTGGGCGTGGCAGTTATGGGCGGCGTGGAACAGTTCTTTGACGGTAGGGCCGGCAGCCCTTTGCGGCGCGGCGGCCAATTTTTCGACTTCCCGCAGGTAGGCGCCGGCGTCCCGGATGTCGACCGCTATGCCCCCGGCCAGAATGCTGGAAAAATCGTACAAGCCGTCCTGGTGCAGCAGGAAGTCCCGCAGGAGATTGTAGTGGGTCAAGAGGGGCCGCTGGGAGGGATTGTCCTGGGCAAACTGCTGCATCAGAACATTGGCCTCCCGCAAATCCTCCGGCTGCTGGCCGGTGCGGGACAGGATTAGGGCGTTGGTGGCGGTTAGGGCGGCCGCCCAGGCTTGGGCGGCGGCCTCGCGCAACTGCCCTTGTTCCAACAGATCCAGGGCTTGGGCGTGGTGGGCGTGGGCGGTTTGGAATAGTTCGTTGACGGTGTTGGTTTGGAGCATTTGGGGCCTCCGGGCCGGGGGGTGGATTGGGGGTTATTGTAACATATAAAACCATTCCCCGGCCATCCCTACCGTCATTCCCGCGTAAGCGGGAATCCCGAACGGTACTGCCGTATAATGCCGCACCCTTGTCAAGCAACGGCGGGGATTCCCGCTTACGCGGGAATGACGGTTGCCGGGCGGCCGGGCAGTTGACACAAAAACACCCCCCCGGCAGTTGCCGGGGGGATGGTTTTGCGTGGGTATGCCTGGGTTGGTTGGCCTTTGCCGCGATTGCGGCGGTTGGCCGTTGCTGTTGCCGTTTTTTAGCGGCGCATGGTCATGGGCAGGGCGATGGCGATGATGACCGCTACGACGGCGATGATGATGGCGATGATGCCGGTGGTGCCACTGGCATTAACGCCAGGCTGACCCGCCGGGCCGGTGGCGCCGGCCGCGCCATCCGCGCCGTCATTGCCGGCCGGGCCTTGAGCGCCGTCATTGCCGGGGGCGCCCTGGGGGCCTTGGGGACCCTCGGGGCCGCGGATGCCCGCCTCGCCCTGGGCACCGGCCGGGCCGTCAGCGCCAGCCGGACCCTGGGGGCCGCGAGAGCCAGCCGCGCCGGGATCGCCCTTATCGCCCTTGTCGCCTTTGTCCCCCTTAGGGCCGGCGGGGCCAGCCGGGCCAGGGGCGCCGGGCGGGGCCGTCTGACCCTGGACGGTCAGGGCAAAGGGAGCGGCAGAGGTGCCGGTGCGATCGCCGCTTTGCCAAGTGGGATGGGACTCGTTAGCGTCCACCCCGTCCACCTTGAAAGTGATGGGGCCGTCGGAACGGGAGACCAGCATAACAAAGGTGCCGCCGGCCGAGACGACCTTGGAACCGATTTGCTCGTCCCCGTCCCACGCCGTTACCGTGCTGCCGGCCGCCGCCGGGATGCCGTTAACCGTGGCCTTGCCGATAAAGATGTGGGGCCGGGCCTCCTGGGCCAAGGCCGCCGCCGGCAGGGCCGACAGCATCCCCACGATGGCAAGCAAGGCCAGGATTCTGCTGAGTTTTGCCATTGATTCCTCCTCTTTGACTGGCTTTCCGGGGGCATCCGCCCCGCCGGCGGTTAAGCCGGCGGAGGGGATGCGGTTTCCTGGCCTTGGCTTACCAGACTACCAGGTTCCAGCAGTTGCCGTCGACGCAGGTCAGGTTGCGGGTCTTCCGGTTCAGGATAACTTCCTGGTCGGCGCCGATCAGTACCCAGTAGCTGGCGCCGGCGATGAAGTTTACCAAGGCGCTGTCGGCATCCGCGTCCTGTTCCACTTCCGGATCGTAGAAGCTCCAGCTCTTGGTGGTGTTGTTGAAGTAGAAGGCCCGGAGGAAGTTCTCGCCCATGCTGGCCACGGCCACGGCCGCCGGAGTTTCCGCGCCAACCGCGTCGCCCGCGGTTACGGTGAAGCCGATGCTGGCGGTGGTGCCGCCGCTGATGCTCACCTCAATGGTCTGAACGCCGGTATCCAGGTCAGGGATCCGGATGTCGAAGTCCAGGCCGCCCGTGCGGGTGGTGTAAGGCGCGGGGCTGAGGGGGATCTCGATGTCCCCAATCTCAACGCCGGTGACCGGAGTGCTGGAGCGGAAGCCTTGGCCGCGCACGGTTACCACGGTGCCCGGCGGGCCACTGCTCTGGGACAGGGACAGGTCACCCTCCGGCACCTGGTGGGTTACCGTGGTGGTGACGGGGATGTCGTTCTCCCCATACTCATAGACCACCCGGACGGTGTTGGTGGAGGGGATGGTCGCCAACCGGGGGATGGTAATATCCGCCTCGAACCGTCCGCTGGCGTCCGGGGTCGTGCTGACCCGCAGGTCGCCGGCGCTGGAGGTATAGGTGATTTCCACGTTGAAGCTGTCGCCGCTGTCGTTCTTGCTGGGGAAGTTCTCCCCCCGTACCACGGCGACGGTGCCGCCCCGCCCGGTGGGCGGGTCAATGGTTACGGTGCGGGTCGGGATGGTTACATCCACATCCCCGGTGCGGCCGCGGCTGTCCCGGACCACAATCTCCCGTACCCCTTCATCGGAAGTTACCTGGGTCAGGGGCAGGTCAATGGAGGCGGACCAGTTGCCGCCGCTGTCCACCCGGACATCATCGCCGTCGTTAATACGGCCGACCGGGATGGTTTCGCCGCCGATGGTCATCAGCGGAGTCACGGTTTCGTTCCCTTCAATAGCGCCGCAGCAAACCCGGCTGTTGGGGGTAAAGCCGGTGCCCACCAGGTTAATGCGCTGGTTAGCCAGCACGGTGCTGGGGGTGGACTTCACTACCGGGCCGCCGATGGTGATGGTGATGTTGTCCTTCTTGCCGCCGGCGGTGACCTGCAGGTCCAGCACGCCCTGCGGCGCCCAGTTCGGCACGGTCATCCGGAAGTTGGCGCTGCCATCGCTGCCGGTGGTGGTGGCGCCCCAAACGACCTTGTTGGGAGTGGTGGCGCCGTGGGTGGCAACCTGGCGGGCCAGGTCCACCAAAGTTACCGGGGATCCGGCCGGGAAGTCGTACATCTGCACCAGGATGCTGTCGCCCGGATTGCCGCTGGCCGGGGAGGCCGAGATGGTGGGCGTCAGCTCGAACTTCTGCTTGTCGTCATTATGGGTGGCCGACTTGTTGGCCCCCTGACCGCGCCCGTCCACGGCGCCGACGAAGTTGTCGCCGACCCCGAAGGGCGGATTGTTGACGGTGAAGGTGCAGGAGCCGGTGTCGTCGCTGCCGACCTGGGCTACATCGCACAGGGTCACTTCGCCGGGATCCCGACGGCCGTTGAGGGGGGCTTTGTCCAGGAAAAAGCCCAAGGAAGTGCCGTTCTTGAAGCCCTCGCCGGTGGCGGTGACCGAGGTGCCGCGGCCGCCATCCTCTTCGGACAGCACAACCCGGCGGGGGACGGTGACCTCGTTGGTGGTCAGTTCCGGGGTGTTTGCGCTGGTGGTGATTTTGGCCGGGTAAGCGCCGCCCTCGCTGGGGTTGCTGACGCCGGCGCCCTGCCGAATGAGAACCGTAACCAGGTCGCCGGCCATGATGTCGTCGCCCCGGTCGTTTTCCGGGTTCATATCCGGCACGGTAACGGTCAGCTCTTCCCCGCTGATGGATATATCGGACGGGGCGATGAGGCCGCCGGTATAGCCGGACTCGTTGGCGAGGGAGCCGTCAGTGTTGTAGCGGGCGACGGCAGTAAGATCCGCGGTGTTCTCGGTCGCATCCACCCGCTGGTCGTTATCGTTGTTGTACCGGGCATCGCTGGACACGCCGACCGCGGTGGGAATGGTGCTGCCGGGGAAGCCGAAGTCTTCCAGCTCGATGGTGATTTCCCCGATGCCCGAGACCAGGTCGGCCGGGGCGATGAACCGCACCGTTTGCGCGGTGTTGGACCCGGGGTTCACGCCGGACAGGGCGAGGGTGTTGTCCATCACGACCACCGAGAAGGTGTATTGAGAGGCCGAAATTTCGCCCTCGGCACCGTAAGTGGCGTGTTGCGTGCGAGCCGAGTGGTCGCTAAAATCCCAACCCTGAACCCTCAGCGTGGCAGTGCCGGCCTTCTTTCCCGTGATGGTAACCTCGGTGCTGCTGGCGCTTACGGGGATGTTCGTGGTATCCACGGTCGTGGCGTCCGTCTGCGGGACCGCGGCCGTCAAGGTAACCACGGGGTCCGTCGTGTTCAACCCCGTTTCATACAGCCGCCAATTGTCAATCTCAGTGGCCGCCGCGGGCGTGGCCTTGGTAATATCCTGAACGATGTCCGCCAGGTCAACGGTAAAGGTGTCCCCTACGGCCAAGCGCATATTGGCCGGCGCGTTGGTGCCTTTTTGGTACCGGCTAGCCACAAGGGCGGTAGCAAGGCCATCCTGGGTCTCCTCAGCGAAAGCCGGGATCGGCAAGGCCGTCGTCTGGGACTGGAAGTCCACGGGTTGGGCGAGGCCGCGGGCGTTGGGGGCGTCAGAGCCGGCGAAGGCCGGGCTGAGGCTGAACGCGCCGAAGGCGGCGGCCAGCGCGAGGGCTGCCACCACGGCCAAGCCGATGAATGGGGTAAGTCTTTTTGCCATAAAATCCGCTCCTTTAGAATAGGGTAGGCGCAGGATAACCGGGGAAGTATTACGCCAGTGTTACCGGGCGGGGCCGGGTTTGGGATTGGCCTTTTTGCCGCCGGGGGGCGGGCAGAAGGCGGCCGGCTCTGGGGGTATAGGCTCTCCTTTGCTGGCGCAAAACCGGTTAGGGATAAGGGTAACCGGGGCTTTTTCTCCGTCCGGGTTGTCCGTCCGTATCCGCTCATCCTGAACGGGTTGAAGGATGAACCCGTTGCCGGGCGTCCCATCCGCTCATCCTGAACTTGTTGAAGGATGGGGCAAGGCGGGAAAAAAGCCGTTGGCAATAGATTTAACACCCGGGAATAGGGCTTGTCAAGGCATAAAAGGGGCGGGAAAAGGGATTTTGGGGGAATTTTAAGAAAAGGTTCATTTTGCCTTTTCATCCTTCAACAAGTTCAGGATGAGCGGGGGTGGTGGGGCAGACCCCGACCGTCATTCCCGCGTAAGCGGGAATCCCGGCGGCGGGTTGGAGGGCAAAGGGCTGGTCTTTTCAATGCCGTTCGGGATTCCCGCTTACGCGGGAATGACGGTGGGGGGCGGCGAGGATGCGGCGCTATAAGGCAGTACCGTCGGGATTCCCGCTTACGCGGGAATGACGGTGGGGGGCGGGAAGGACGGTGGGGAGGGGGTTGGCGGGCAAGGGGCTGGTCTTTTCAGTACCGTGGGGATTCCCGCTTACGCGGGAATGACGGTAGGGAGGGGGCGGGAAGGACGGTGGGGGGCGGCGCGGGCGTTTCCAAAATTAGTGACGCTGGCCCGGGGACAAGGCGGGGGAAAGGCGCTATACTGCCGTTGTCCCAGGAAATCAAATTAAGGAGGGCGGTCAATGACGCCTATTGAGGAACGGGGCCGTCCGTTGGAGGGGGTGTTTCGCCAGTTCGCCGTCGTGGTGAGCAATATGGTTACCCGGGAGGAGCTGCGGGCGGCCGTTGAGACTTCGGAGCAGCGGCTGCTGGCGGAAATCCGCGCTGAGATTCGGGCGGCGGAGCTGCGGATTATCAAGTGGAATGTCGGCACCATCATCGCGTCGGTGGCTTTGGCGGTGGCGGCCATCAAGCTGCTGTGAGGGGGGGTGGCCCGCGCCGCGGGTAGCGGGGTCATCCTTCAACAAGTTCAGGATGAGCGGGGGTGGGGACGGATTCAAACATGGATAGACAGGATAGACAGGATTCTATATTTGCCGGGAACGGTTATTGACCGTCAGTACCGTTCTATATAGATAAAAATATCCTGTGTATCCTGTTAATCCATGTTTGAATCCGTTTCCCCGGGGCGGTGGGGGCGGCCTTATTCCGGTACCGGTACCGCTGTGTTCCAGAGCTGTCCCGATAGGGGCAGATACTGGCCGGTGATGATGTGGGCGAGGGGGTAATCGGGCAGGGGGATTTGCATTGTGCAGCGCTCGGGGGAAAAGCGGCCGCCGGCGTCGGCAAAGCTGAAAAGGCGGGTTTCGTAGCCGCGTTCCCGGAGGGGCGGCGGCAGGTCGGCCAAATCCTGCGGCGTCCAATCCACAAAGAACCGGGGTTCCGTGTCCTCCGGATCGCAGTTCTCCCGGACATATTCCAGATAGTTGCCCTCCGTCCGCAGGTACACTTGGAATGCGAGGGGGGCTAACGGGGCGGGGGATTCGGCCGGCCGGCGGGCGGCGGCCAGGGGGGAATCCGGGCGGGCCGGGCCGGCTCCGGTCAAACGCCGCAGGGCCGGCTCCAGCCGTTGCACCATTTCCGCCGCCAGCCGTTCGTTCCCCCGGTCGTTCAGGTGGCAACAAGGATCGCCATAAAGGGTTTCGGGGTGGTCGGCGAAAATCCCGGTCAGGTCAAAGTAATGGACGCCCGGGCTTTGCAAATCCGGGTTGAACGCGGTCAGCAGGGGATAGCCCTGGGTCACCAGGGGCAAAAACCCTTCCTGGGGGGCATAGGCCGATGCTAGTTCCTCCGGGCTCAGGGGTTTGGAATCCGGCACATACTGATTGGGCTGGAGAAAGTGGTAATAGTCGGCGCCGCCCAAGGCGGCCAGGCGGGCCAGCATCAGGGAGCTGCGATACCAGAATCGGGCCGCCGCGGGCCGCAGTTCCTCTATCTCTTGCCGGGTTTTGGGGCCTTGGCGCTCGAAGTTGTAAGCCGCCGCGGCGGCGGCCGCCAGTTCGTGGTTCAATTGGATAATTTCCGCGGCGACCCTTTCCTGGCGGTAGCGGTTCGCCAGGCCGAAAACCGCCGACCCGCGCAGGATAGAAGTTTCTCCGGCGGCCCGCAGCCGCGCTTGTTCCCGGCGCAACACTCCGAGGCGCCCAGTCCGCAAAACCTCCTGGCCGGTCAGGCCCACCCGCTTATCCCACCATTTGGGAAAGAAGGGAAATATGATCTCCCCATCTATGCTGGAGATAATTTCGTTGAACCCGTCCAGATTGACGATGAGGTCAAACTCGCCGCCTTGCAGCAGGGTATTGGCGACAATCAGGGTTTGCTGCGGTTGCTTGGCCCCCCGGTTCGCCAGGCCGAGGACGAGGGGCCGCCGCGCCGGGGCGTTGGCGGCGAACCAGCGGTTCAGGGCGCTCTGGAGAAAGGGTTCGATCCGCTCCGCGACCGAGCCGCCGAGGAGGCCGACCACGGCCGTGTCCTCCCGGCGCAGCCGCGGCGGCGTGGCGTTAAGGGCGTGGTAGGGGTACTGGTGGGTAAAGCCGTAAAAGGGATGGGGGATCAGCCAGGGCTCGAAAGGCTCCGGGCTGGTGGGCAGGGCGGGAGAATCCGAC
Organism: Dehalococcoidia bacterium; assembly: GCA_965203435.1. Lineage (GTDB taxonomy): Bacteria > Chloroflexota > Dehalococcoidia > Lucifugimonadales > UBA3495 > CBDBCU01. Next base: position 287,471 of record CBDBCU010000008.1, read on the forward strand.
GGCACCGCCGGCCGGCTGCCGCCATATCCCTGACCATAGGCCGCATAGTAGGCAATCCGGGCCATCCCCTCCAGGACCAGGAGGGTCAGCAGCAGCAGCAGGCCGTAGTAGAGGATTTTTTTGCGGAAAGGCATGGGACTTTTCGTTTTCCGGGTCGGTTCCAGGGGGCAGCCGCCAAGTCGGCCGCCAAGCCGGCCGCCCCCTGCTTAATCCGGGGGCAAGGCAGCAATTGGGGCCAGGGCAATTTATGATAGCCGCTGTCGCCCGGGCGGCGCAAGGGGGATTGGGGGGCAAGCTTGGGCCAGGGCCTATATAACCGTCCTTCCCGCCCCCACCCCTGCTCATCCTGAACTTGTTGAAGGAGAGGCGGACGGACACTCGCTACCCCCGTTCATCCTGAACTGCCCTTTCCGTTCATCCTGAACTTGTTGAAGGATGGGCGGCCACCCGCCACCCCCGTTCATCCTGAACTTGTTGAAGGAGGGGCTAGGCGGCCGTTTCCAAAATTGGTGACGCCGGGCGGGAGACAAGGCGGCGGAAAGGCGCTATAATGGGGGAATAATAAGGAGGGGCGGCCAAATGACTACGGCTACTACAATTAACGACATCGGCGATTTGGCGCGGATTTTGGCGGAACGGCCGGAGTGGGCGGAAACTTTGCGTTCTCTGCTCTTGTCCCGGGAGGTGCTGACCCAGCCGGAAAAGCTGGCGCAGCTGACCGAACGGGTGGAGGGGCTGACCGCGGGCTTTGACCAGTTCATCCGGGAGACCCGGGAAATCAACGCCCGGGCTGACGCGCGGATGGATGCCCTCACCACCGAACTGCGGGCGTTCATCGCCGAGCAACGGGAAATCAACGCCCGGGCCGACGAGCGGATGGAGCGCTTTGACCAGTTCATCCTGGAGATGCGGGAATACAACCGGCGGGCCGACGAGCGGATGGAGAAGTTCACGCTGGAAATGCGGGAACACAACGAGCTGGCCAAGTTCCGGATGGATCGGTTTGACGACCGGCTGGGCAGCTATCTGGGGGATCTGCTGGAGAATCGGCTGCACGGGCGCATCGTGCCGCTGATTGCCAACCGCTTTGGCTTGCGGCGGACGATTATCCTGAAAAGCCGGTTTTTCCAGATGGATCCGGGCTTGTACGAGCAGCTGGATGCCGCCGAGGACGCCGGCCAGATCAGCCTGCGCCAGAACTGCCAGCTGCAATTGACCGACTTTATCCTGCGGGGGGTGCGGAAGGATACCCGGGAGCCGGCCTATGTGGTGGTGGAAGCCTCCCGCACTATCAAGGAATACGACATCTCCCGGGCCCGGGAGCGGGCCGACATCCTGGCCGCGGTTACCGGGGCCGCCGCTTTCCCGGCCGCCATCGGCAACCTGATCGCTGAACCCCAGGAAAGCCAGGCCGCCGACAGCGCCGTAGCCATCCTCCAGGTGCCGGAACCGGAGCCGGAACGGGATTAACCGGCGGCCCTTCCCCCCGCTCGTCCTTCAACAAGTTCAGGATGAGCGGGGGAATGCCGGTCGACCGGTAATCCGCTCGTCCTTCAACAAGTTCCGGATGAGCGGGGGAATGCCGGCCGCCGGCAATCCGCCCGTCCTTCAACGCAGTTCAGGATGAGCGGGGGAATGCCGGTCGACCGGTAATCCGCCCGTCCTTCAACAAATTCAGGATGAGCGGGGGAATGCCGGTCGACCGGTAATCCGCTCGTCCTTCAACAAGTTCCGGAGGGGCGGAACGAATACCGCGCAGCAGTCCCAACAGTTGCAGCAGTCCCAACAGTTATAGTACGGACCGAGCCCCGGCCGCTGGCGGCCGGGGCTTTGCGGTTTCCCTTGCCGGGGGGTAGAAACCTGTTGTCCCCCCTAGCCCGGCACTTCGTCGTAGTGGTCGAACTCGGCGATTACTTTGGATTCCCGCAGTTGGGCCACTTCCTCGGGGCTGTAGCCCAGCAGGTCGGTCAGCACTTCGGCGTTGTGTTCCCCCACCTGGGGAGTGCTGCCCACCACCGCCGGAGTGCGGCTGAAATGCCAGAAATCCCCGGAGACGGCAATGGTGCCGGCCAGAAAGTCCGGCACTTCCTGCAAGGCGCCGCGTTCCCAGGGATGGGGGTCGGCGGCCGCTTGGGGAATGGTGTTCACCGGGGCCGCCACCACATCGTGGCGGGTGAAGTGGGCGATGACTTCGGCCATCGTCAAGTCGGCCATCAATTCCCGCATGGCGGCGTTGATGGCTTCCCCGTTATTGGCCCGCTCGTGGCGGGTGGTAAAGCGGGGATCCTCTAGCCACTCCGGCTTGCCCAGGGCATTGCAGACCCGATGCCAGTGATGCTGGTCTCCGGCGGCAATCAGCACCCAGCCGTCCTTGCAGGGATAAGTGCCGCTGGGGGGAGCCGCCGATTCGCCGCGCCGGGGTTCCACTCCGGCTCCGTGATAGGCGGTGACCGGAATTTCGGTGTAGCTGTAGCCGGTGTCGGCCAGGCACACATCGATGCACTGCCCCTCGCCGGAGGTTTCCCGCTCGTGCAGGGCGGCCAAAGTGCCGATGGCGGCGTGCAGGGCCGTGGTGCGGTCGATAATCGGCACGCCGGCCCGAATCGGCGGACTGCCCTCCGGCCCGGTAATCATAGCGATGCCGGACATGGTCTGCCCGATGGGGTCGTAGCCAATCTGATCCCGGTAGGGGCCGAACTGCCCGTAGGCCGAGACATTGACCATAATGATCCGGGGGTTCAGGGCCTTCAGGGTCTCGTAGCCGAAACCCATCGTTTCGATGGTGCCGGGGCGGAAGTTCTGGAGCAGGACATCGGAAACCTGGACCAGTTTCCGCAGGGCTTCCTTGCCCTCCTCTTTCCGCAGGTCCATACTCAGCGACTTCTTGCCGCTGTTATACTGCACCCAGTAGGCGCTCTGCTTCCGCACCCAGGGGCCGTGATAGCGGGTTTCCTCGCCGCCCAGACGCTCGACTTTGATGACCTCGGCGCCCAGGCGGGCCAGCACCTGGGCGCAACGCGGCCCGGCCTGATGCCGGCCCAGGTCAATGACGCGAATGCCGCTCAAGGGACTCGTGGTTTCTGCCATTTGCAACACCCCTTTCCGATAATCTGCCCGAAAGTGTCCGCCGCCTAATTTACCACCCCTTTCGGAAAAGGGCAAGGGGCGGGAAGGGATGGGTTTTTGGGGGATAGGATTTGGGGTTGCATTTCGGTTTAACCGCCTTTATACTGCCGGCTGGAGGTTTCTTTATGAGTGCCAGAAGGACGGGGGACGGCGTCGAGCAGGTCTATACTGCGGCTCAGCAGTGGGTGCGTTGCGCCTTGGAGTCGGACGACTCCCTCTTTACGCCCGGCGAGCCTATCTGGACGCCCGAACTGCTGGGCGAGACTTACCCTTGGTTTCTGGACCGGCCTGACCAAGGCGGGGGTGGGTACATTGAAAAACTAGAGGGCCAACTGGTCCACAGCCGCGAGGGTCGTGCCCCGCCGGGGGTGTGCCAGTTGATTGCGGAAGCCCTCTACTTCGTGTACCTTATGCCCCATCAGGTGAGCATAAAGGGGTCGACGAAGCGAGCGCGGGTTAATCGGGTGCTGGAGTGGGCTGGTCAGGGATTGGAGGTGCCTACTCCACTCGTTGCCGGCTTGGCGCCTGGTATTGCCCGAATTGGCCGTGCGGTTTCCTCCGGGATCGCTGCTTACATTGGATTCATCGTCGAGTTTGTTGAACAGTGGAAGCAACAAGCCCCGAGCGAAATTGAAGTCAGGTTGAGAGATCCTTGGGAGTTCAAGAAGTTCGTGATGGGAGTCAACTTCCGTAGCGAACTTTTGAGTAATTCCGGGTACGCAGCCAAGACTAGCGTCCAACGCCACGCTATCCTCCACCTCGTACACCCCGACACCTTCGAGGGGATAGTTTCGGACGGTTATAAGGCTACGATTGTAGCCGCGGACAAATTGGCGCATTATGTCACTACCAGTGACGACGATGTTGACCGCAAAATTGGTCAGATCCGCCAAGCCCTCGAAACCAATATCCGGAAAGATTTCCAGTTCTGGGATGACGACATCCGGGTGCTTTGGGATCCCTCTAAAGCCCTACAGAACGGGGACGGGCCGAAACCGCCGGAACCGACGGGCTTGCAACCCCTAGCCGCCAAAACCTACCTGCCCGTCGATTTTCTCCAGGGAATCGAGCAGTTGCTGGCGGAAAAGCGGCAGGTTATTTTCCAGGGGCCGCCGGGTACCGGCAAAACTTTCGTGGCCCGGGAATTGGCCCGGGTTTTGGCCGGCGGCGATGCGGATGCCGACAACCGGGTTACGCTGGTGCAGTTCCATCCCTCTTACGCCTACGAGGATTTTGTGCAGGGTTTCCGACCCAAGCCGTCGGATGCCGGGCAAGTCGGTTTCACTTTGCGGAAGGGGCCGTTGCTGCGGGCGGCGGAACGGGCGGAAAAGGATCCGGAGGCCAAGCACTACCTCATCATCGATGAAATAAACCGGGGCAACTTGGCGGCGGTGTTCGGGGAATTGTATTTCCTGCTGGAGTATCGGGGCGCAAAGATGCAGCTCCAATACTCCGAGGATGCCTTTTCCCTGCCGGAAAACCTGTTCATTATCGGGACGATGAACACGGCCGACCGTTCCATCGCCCTGGTGGACTTGGCCCTGCGCCGCCGCTTCTACTTCGTAGAGTTTAGCCCGGACGCGGATCCGGTCAAGGACGTCCTCAGCAAATGGTTGCAGAAAAATGCCCCGCAGGTGGCATGGGTGGACGGTGTCGTGAAGCGGGCCAACGAACTGCTGAGTGATTCCGATGCCGCCCTCGGGCCGAGCTACTTTATGCAGGATAACCTCACGGCGGATAAGGTAGCTCTGATTTGGAAGCATAGCGTACTTCCGTATATCGAGGAGCGGTTGTACGGCAACGACGACGTCCGTACTAACTTTGACTTGGAGCGTCTGAAGGGGCAGGTTTCCAGTCAGCCCGGGGAGGGCGATACCGCTGATTCGAGTGGAGCGGCCGGGAACGAATCCGGCAATGGCGAGGAGTAATGCTCCCGATTGACTTGCGGGAATATGAGTGGAGCAAGCCCATCACTCTTTGCCCGGAGGAATTGGACACGCTCCTCTCGCTCGATGCAGATATTGACTATCGCATTGAGCGGGACGATTCCTACCGGCTGAAACCCGGCGCCATCGTTGGCGCAGTTAATGCCGGGAACCTGTCGCTGCGGATCCAGCCCAAGCTAGATGTGCTGCAACTGCTGTCGCTGGCGTGCTATGCCATCCGGTTTTTCATTCCCAACAAAAGCATTTTCGAGTTTGAGCAGGCTGACGCCTTGCCGGACATATTGGCCCGCGCTCTGGCCACGGCGGCGCAACGGGCCTTTGCGCGGGGATTGCTCCACGGCTACCGCCGGCGGGATGAATCCCTCTATACGGTGCGGGGACGGATCCGGTTTGACGAACAGTTGCGCCGCCGTTTCAATATGCCGTTGCCGGTCGCGGTGCGGTATAACGAGTTCACCGACGACATATTAGCCAATCGTATGGTAAAGGCGGCGGCCTACCGGCTGCGGCAGATGGGGTTGCGCTCTGCGGAAGCGCGCCGGGGTCTGGAAAAGGTGGCCGGGGTTCTCTATAATGTGTCTTGGGAGGAATATCCCGCCAACGCCGTGCCGGAGGTGCCTTTTGACCGGCTTAGCGAACACTATCGGGATGTAGTGGGGCTGTCCCGGCTAATCCTGCGGCACAGCGCCTTTGAGGCGACCCGGGGGACGGTGCGGGCTGCCGGTTTCCTGATGGATATGAACCAGGTCTTTCAGGAGTTCGTAACGGTAGCCTTGCAGGAAACCCTGCCGGCATCCGCCAGGACCTTCGGTCAAAGCAGCATTGCCAGCCTGGATGACGGCGACGCCCACGCGATAAAGCTCCTTCCCGACCTGGTATGGCGGGAGGGCGGCAAACCTTGTTTCGTGGGGGATGTAAAATACAAAAACCTGACCCGCGAATCCGATAATAACCACATTCCCAATTCGGATTTGTACCAGTTGCTGGCCTATGTTACCGCCCTTAACCTGCCCGGCGGTATGCTGATTTATGCCCAGGGGGAAGCGGAAACGGCGGATTACACTGTAAGGCATTGCGGCAAGGCGCTGAAAGTAGCCGCCCTGGATTTGTCCGGCACTCTGGAACAAACCCTTAACCGCGCCCGGGAATTGGCAAATCAGATAAGGGCCTTGCGGGATGCGGCCAGGGCAATCCGCCGCGCGGCCTGAGGGTATAATTCCCGTTGCGGCAGCAGGCAACCCGGGCCTTGCCGCCCATTATATCCCCCCATCTTGACGCCGCTATCCCCTACCGGCTATCATTGCCCCAACTATAAAAATACCCCTTGGCGATGGCCGGTTTTGCGGTCGGCTTTTGCGGGGCAAGGGCGGGCGGCCGCAATAGCCCGCTGTCTAGCCGGGTTGCCCGGCGGCCGGCGGGGCCCGTTGAAAATCTGATAAAGGGAGCGAACCTGATGCTGCGCTTTGTCGAGGAAATAGTCCTGCTGCTGCTCCGGGATGAGGGCGGGCGCTTGGCCCGGGTGCCGGCCTGGTCTCTGAACTACGCCCTGGCCGGGGGGGCCCTGATGGACCTGGCCATGGAAAACCGCATCGACACCGATCCGGAAAGCCTGATTCTGATTGACGCCGCCCCGGTGGGCGACAACATCCTGGATCCGGTGCTGGCCCGCATTGCGGCCGCGGAGGAAAAGCACGACGCCGCCTATTGGCTGGATCGCATTGCCGACGGGGCCGAGGTCATCTACGAGGCGGCCTTGGAGCGGCTGGTGCAGGGGGGGATTCTGGAACGGCGGGATGACCGCCTTTTGTGGGTGTTCCGCTCCCGGCGCTATCCGGCGGTGGACGGGGTGGCCGAGCGGGAGGTGAAGTTGCGGATTATGGGGGTGCTGTTCAGCGATGAAATTCCCGACCCCCGGGATATAATGCTGATTTGCCTGGCCGATGCCTGCGGCATTTTCAGCCACTTGCTGACCCGGCGGGAGCTGAACCAGGTAACGGAGCGCATTGAGGAGGTGCGCCGTTTTGACCTCATCGGCCAAGCCATGAGCCAGGCCATCCAGGACATTGAAATATCGGTAGCGGCGTCGGTGCAGCAGTATATGCACTGAGGGGGGAGTGGGGCGGGTCACTATCCCTACAAAGACGGCGCCGGTTTCCCTCAATTAGTGACGCCGGGTTGCTTGACAATCCGGCCGCCCCGTCTTTAACATACCGGCATCCGTCCCGAGGATTTTGGCAATGGACTATAACGCGCCCCGCGCCCTAGAGTTACTGCGCCTTGGTTCCGGCCTTCCCGAGGCTGAATTTCGGGAAAGCCAAGAGGATGCCATTCGCCATATCGTAGAGGGCAAGGGTAAGTTGCTGGTCGTGCAAAAGACCGGCTGGGGCAAAAGCTTTGTCTATTTCATTGCCGCCAAGCTGCTCCGGGAAAGCGGCGCCGGCCCGGCTCTGCTGATTTCGCCCTTGCTGTCCCTGATGCGGAATCAGATTGCCGCCGCCAAGCGGATGGGGGTTGTCGCGGAAACCATCAATTCCAGCAACACGGCGGATTGGGAGGGCGTCGAAACCCAATTGCAGAACGACTCCGTGGATGTTCTGCTTATCGCTCCCGAGCGGCTGGCTAATGACGACTTCCGCGAGCAGGTTCTCCCCTGCATTGCGGGGCGGGTGGCGCTGCTGGTCATCGATGAAGCCCACTGCATTTCCGACTGGGGGCATGATTTCCGCCCCGATTACCGGCGGATTGAGCGGACGGTACGCAACTTGCCGGCCAACATTCAGATTTTGGGAACGACGGCGACGGCTAACAATCGGGTTATGGACGACTTGGTGGAAATCCTTGGCCCGGATATTGCCGTTATGCGGGGCGACCTGAATCGTCCCTCCCTTTTCCTGCAAACCCTTACTATGGACAGCCAAGTAGAACGCCTGGCTTGGCTGGCTGAGCGGTTGGCGGCAATTCCCGGCTCCGGCATTATTTACACGCTGACCGTCCGGGATGCCGAGCAAGTAACCCGTTGGCTCCAATCCTGCGGGCTGGAGGTGGAATCCTATACCAGTCAATCCGAGGGACGAGAACACTTGGAGCAGGAATTGCTGGGCAATCAGGTCAAGGCTCTGGTGGCAACCGTGGCCTTGGGCATGGGCTTTGACAAACCGGACCTTGCCTTTGTCATCCACTACCAAACGCCCGGGTCGGTGGTGCATTACTATCAGCAGGTTGGCCGGGCCGGGCGCAGCGTGGACTCCGCTTATGGAGTGCTGTTGAGCGGCGTTGAGGATACGGAAATTACGGATTTTTTCATTCGCAGCGCTTTTCCGACCCGAGGGGAAGTCGGGCAAATCCTCGCGGCCCTCGGGGAATCTCCCCAAGGACTGACTTTTTCGGAGATTGCGGCGGAAGTAAATGTCCGCTGGAGTCGCATCGAGCAGGCCGTTAAACTGTTGTCCCTGGAAGCGCCGGCCCCCCTGGCCCGGCAAGGCAGCCGGTGGCGGTTGACGGCCGCGCGGCTGAGCAACGAGTTTTGGGAACGCGCGGAACGGCTGACGGCTTTGCGCTACGCCGAGCAGCAGCAGATGCAGGAATATGTGGCTTTGGATTCGGGCCACATGGAATTTCTGATCCGGGCGTTGGACGGCAACCCGGAAAATATCCAACAGCCGGACTTGCCCCCGCTACCGGCGGAAGTAAAACCGGAAACCGTGCATCAGGCCGTCGAATTTCTGCGGCGTACCAGCCGACCGATTAACCCGCGCAAGCGATGGGCCAATCGCCGCCACATTCCGGCGGCGCAACAAGCCCAAATCGGCCGCGTCCTCTGCTATTGGGGCGATGCCGGCTGGGGCGAGTTGGTGCGTTCCGGCAAGTATCGGGATAACCGCTTTGCCGACGACCTGGTTTCCGCCTCCGCCCAATTGATCCGGGAATGGAGTCCGCAACCGGCGCCAACCTGGGTGGCTTGTATTCCCTCCCGGAAACATCCCGGATTGGTGCCGGATTTTGCCCAACGCCTGGCTAAGGCTCTGGATTTGCCTTTCCGGGCCGCGCTGGTCAAGACCCAAGACCGGCCGCCGCAGAAAGAGATGGCGAACAGCGTCCAGCAAGCCCGCAATGTGGAGGGATCGCTGAGCGTTGTAGGGGATTCCGTGATGCCCGGCCCGGTTTTGCTGGTGGACGATATGGTGGATTCCAAATGGACTTTCACCGTTGCGGCCCCGCTGCTGCGCGCGGCCGGTTGCAACGCCGTGTTTCCCTATGCGCTGGCGGATACCGGAACGGGGTAGGTTATGCACGCTGAATTGTCCGACAACACTAAGGCCATCCTGTTGCTGACCGCGCCTTTGCTGGTGGGGAACGGCAAAACTTCGGCCCGTCCTTTGGGAACGGTGGAATACAGCCGGTTGGCCCAAGGGCTGCGGGAACATAATCGGCAGCCGGAGGATTTGCTGGGACCCGGCGCGGCGGCCTTGCTCAGCGACTTGCGCCCGGCGGTTGACCGGGAACGCCTGGAGCAATTGCTGGCGCGGGGTTTCCTGCTGAGCCAAGCCGTCGAGGATTGGAAAGCGCGGGCGATTTGGGTAGTCAGCCGGGCTGACCCGGATTACCCGTTGCGCTACAAAAAACGCTTGGGCCGGCTGGCTCCGCCGGTAATTTACGGTTGCGGCAGCCCTGACTTGCTGGACTTCGGCGGGTTGGCGGTGGTGGGCTCCCGCAATGCCGACGACCCGGCGTTGGAATACGCCGAAAGGGTAGGACGATTGACCGCCGCGGCTTGTTATCCGGTCATATCCGGCGGAGCCCGGGGCGTTGACCAAGCCGCGATGTGCGGGGCTTTAACCGAGGGCGGGACGGCGATCGGCGTATTGGCCGATAAGCTGGAACGGGCGGCGTTGGAACGGGACAACCGGGAGGTCCTGTTGGATGAACGGCTGGTATTGATTTCCCCCTATGACCCCCGGGCCGGTTTTAATGCCGGCAATTCGATGCAGCGCAACAAACTGATTTATGCCCTGGCGGACGCCGCGTTAGTGGTGGAATCCGACCACAATAAGGGCGGCACTTGGACGGGAGCCGTGGAGCAGCTGGACAAGTTCCGCAATGTGCCGGTTTATGTCCGCTCGGCGGGGGAAATCGGGCCGGGCTTACAAGGGCTGGAACGGAAAGGCGCCGGTTCTTGGCCCAATCCCCGAACCGCTGAGGAATTCCTGGCGGTTCTGGCTAACGCGCCGGTTTCAACCGAAATACCGGCGCTAACCGAAAGAGGGGAATCCCAGCAACCGGCCCTTTCCCTTTTCGCCGAAAGGGCCGGGGATCCGGTTGCTACTGTTCAAGCGGAATCTGCCCCGGAACCGCCGGCCCTGCGTTCGGAGCCGGTAGAAACGGTTGCCCCGGCAGCAATGTCTCCGGGCGAGGCCTTGTTTGACCAGGTGCGGCGGTTGCTGGCGTCTATCGAAACTCCTACCACCGACCATGCGGTAGCCGCGTATCTGGATGTTTCCAAAAGCCAGGCCAATGACTGGCTGAAACGCTTGGTGCGGGAGGGCAAGTACCGGCAAACGACTAAGCCGGCGCGCTATATCCGGAACGATTAGCCGCTGCCAAAAGGAGGGGGCGCAGTCTGGGTTGCGCCCCCTTGTTCGTCTAACCGCCCGCCCTCTACACCCCCACCCCTACATCATCCGCCCCACCAGGGACTGGGCTTGTTCTGCCGTCAGGCCCAGGGGGCGGAAAGCTAAGGGGCCGCCATCGTCCAGCACCGGCTCCCGGCGGTTCAGCGGCGGGGTTTCCGGCTGGCGGAAAAAGACTCCGGTGTAGATGGTATCCCCCCACACCATCGCCTTTTCGCAAGCCAGTTTCCAATCGCCGGCGTTATGCTCCTCGTCCTCCAGCTTGACCACCCGATCCTTGAAAAAGTTATGGGTGTTGTCCAGGTTAAAGGTAACGCAGGGACTGAACACATCCACCAGGGCAAACCCCTTATGCTCAATGGCCTGCTGCATCAGGCTGGTCAGATGGCGCACATCGCCGCTGTAGCCCCGGGCCACAAAGGTAGCGCCGTTCATAATGGCCGAAGTGAGGGGATTGACCGGCATTTCCACGCTGCCAAAAGGGGTGCTTTTGGTTTTCATCCCGTCCCGGCTGGTAGGCGAAATCTGGCCGGTGGTCAAGCCGTAAATCTGGTTGTTCATCACGATGTAGGTCAGGTCGATGTTGCGGCGGGCGGTGTGGGTGAAGTGATTGCCGCCGATGCCGTAGCCGTCGCCATCGCCGCCGGTGACGATAACCGTCAGCTCGTGATTCGCCAGTTTGGCTCCGGTCGCCACGGCCAGGGAACGGCCGTGGAGGGTGTGCATCCCGTAGCTGTTGAAGTAGCCGGGCAGGTTGGAGGAGCAGCCGATGCCGCTGATGGTCAAAATCTGATGCGGCTGCAAGCCCAAGCCGGCGACGGCCCGCTGCAAGCTGTTCAGCACGCCGAAATCGCCGCAGCCGGGGCACCAGTCCGGATCCACCGGCCCCTTGAAATCCCGGGCCGTCAAGGCTACTACGCCCGGCTCGCTAACGCTGGCTTGAATGGTAGTCATCGGCAATCCCCCCTACACAATGATTTCCTGAGTGGGTACATAGCGGTCGGTAACGCCGGCCAACTGCTCCCGCACCCCGGCCGCAATGTGATGCGGCATAAAAGGCTCGCCGTCGTACTTGCGGATGTGGCCGTCGGCTTTAAGGCCGGTTTCGCTCCGCAGATAGCGGGCAAACTGGCCGGAATGATTGTTCTCGACGATGATGACCCGTTGCGCCGCCTTGAGGATGGCGGTTACGGCGTCGGCGTGGAACGGGACAATCCACTTAATCGGCAGCTGATTGGCGGTTACGCCCTGCGCGGCCAACTGCTCGATAGCCTCTTTGATGACGCCGTAGGTAGAACCCCAGCCGACCAGCGTAACCTCAGCCTCCGCCGGCCCTTCCAGTTGCGGCGGGGCAATGGCGCGGACGGCATCCTGAAACTTGCGCGCCCGCTTTTCCACCATCTGCCGCCGTTTCAGCGGATTGGTGAACTCGTCGCTGATTAGAATCGAGTTTTCATCGTGTTCATCGGTGGCGACCACATGGACATAGCCGGCTACGCCGGGCAAGGCCCGGGGGGAAACGCCGCTGTCCGTATCCTGATAACGCTGATAGCCGTTGGGCGCGGCGTCCCGGGTAATCAGTTCCCCCCGGTCAATGACCGGATGCATATCGATGTCCGCCGGGTCGACGCTGAACCGGCCCTCGCCAATCAGCAGGTCGGACAGCACAATGGCCGGACACTGGGCCTGGTCGACCAAGTTAAAGAGTTCCGGCATCGTGTTGAAACAGTCCAAAGCGTCCCGGGGGGCGACGATAAAGCGCTCAAAATCGCCCTGGCTGGCCCCCAAAGCCTGCCACAAATCGCCCTGTTCGGTCTTGGTGGGAACGCCGGTGGAGGGGCCGGCCCGCTGCACATTGATAAAGACCACCGGAATTTCCATCATTCCGGCGGCGCCCACGGCCTCGGTCATCAGGGCAAAACCGCCGCCGGAAGTGCCGCACATCGTCCGGCAACCGGCATGAGCCGCGCCAATCGCCATATTGGCGACGCCGATTTCATCCTCCACCTGCCGCACCATAATGCCCAGGTTGCGGGCGTTCTGCGCCATCCAATGCAGGATGCCGCTGGAGGGACTCATGGGATAGGCGCAGTAGAACTTGACGCCGGCGGCCGCGCCGCCCATAGCCATGGCGTCATTGCCGGCCCACACCGCCAGCGGCTTGGGGCCGGCCGGCATCGGGTCAAAATAGGGGGCAAAGTTGGCGCGGGCGTAGTCGTAGCCGGCCCGGGCCACCCGCACATTGTCGTCGATAATCGTCTGTCCCTGCCGCCGAAAACGCAGGGTCAGGCTTTCCTCCAGAATCTCAAAATCCAAGCCCAGCAGGGACATAATGGCCCCCACGGCGATGGTGTTCTGGATGAGGCGGTTGCGGCTGGCACTGAGGTCGGCGATGGGCAGGGGGCAGAGGTGGACGCCGGCGTTGGCCGCGCCGGGGGTAACGGTGTCGCCGTTGTAAAGGACGCGGCTGCCCGGCCCCATCAGGTTCAGATGGCGGTTCATCGTATCCTGATTCAGGCACAGCAGCACATCCAGCTGATCGCCGTGGCTGGTCAGCGGCTGGTCGGACACCCGGACGGTGAGAAAGATATGGCCGCCGCGGATGATGGACTGATAGGCGTTGTAGGTGTAAAGGTGCAGCCCCCGGCGGACGAAAATCCGGGCCAGGATGTCCCCGGGCGTCGCTATCCCCTGTCCCGCTTCCCCCCCAATCGCCAGGGAGAAATCGTACTTTCCTGCCGCCATTTGCCCCTCCTTACCTTGCTTGCCTGCCGTTAAACTGCCGGGCCGCCGCGGATTGACCGCCAGCCGCCGCCCGGATACTGCGCCATTAGCCGGGATGACCCTTGACCGGGCTAATCGGGCAATAGTATAACCCCATTTTCCCGGCAATGCAACTAGCCGCCGGAATTGGGGAAAATTATGCCACGCCCGGGGGATTTAGGCAACCGTTGCGGTGGGGGAATTTTTGGGGCAATGGCATATAATGGCCGGCCGGCTGTTATTCCCGGCCACGCTACCGTCATTCCCGCGTAAGCGGGAATCCGGCGACGGGACGACAACGGGCTGGTCTTTTCAGTACCGTTCGGGATTCCCGCTTACGCGGGAATGACGGTGGGGGGCCCCGCCGCCCTCATCCGCTCATCCTGAACTTGTTGAAGGATGGCCGGCACTGATAAGGAAAATCCTGAGGAATCGGAAAGCCTTTCTGCCCATCCTTCAACAAGTTCAGGATGAGCGGATTGAGTGTTCAGGATGAGCGATTGGATTCAGGATGAGCGGTTGAAATGTTGCCCGCCGCCGCCCGGTTCTAGAAACCGCCGCCGGTAAACCGGATTACTATAATCCAAAGCAGAAAGCCCGCCGCCAGCATCCCCCCCAGCAGCAGACAGCCGCACCGTATCAACATCGCCGCTCCTTATCCCTCCGTTAGACCGCTACTTTGCGGGCTACCGGGCGGCCGTTTTCCCGACCGACCCGCATGGCAAAAGGGTATTTGCTGAATTGCAGAGCCAACTCCACATCCTGGGGATGGTATTGCGGCTGGGCCGGGTCAAAGAACTTTTGCGTAGCCCCGCCGGCCATTATCAGCTGCCGCACCGCCGCCGGATCCGGCTGGCGGCCCTCCAGCAGATTCCGCAGATACAGGGCGCAGTGTTCATCCTCATCCGAGCGGACAACGCCCTGGTCGCCCATCGCCAGGATGGTCACCAAGGCCGGGTTGTCCTGCTGTACCGCCTGGACGGTAGCGGCGGCGACGGCAAAGGAACCCAGGTAAATAGTAGCAGCCGCCGGGGCCGCAAAGGCGGCGGCGACCCCCACCGTGCCGGCCCTAGTGGACTGCACCAGGGATTTGCCGGAAAAATCCACGCCGGTTATTTCGTAAGGGGAATTGCCGTAGTCAAAGCCCTCCGGCCGTTTGCCATCCACTTCGCCCAGCAAAATATCCCCTACGCCGCTGCGATACATGGCCAAGGCATCCGCCGCCGCGGCGACCAGGGTAATGGCCGCCGCCCCCTGGTCAAAGGCAAGGGCGGCGGTGGTAAAGGCCCGGAAAACATCAATGACGATAATCGTGCCGGCGGCCGCCCGGGCGTCCCGCGCCAAACTGCCCAATCGGATTTCCATAAACGCCCCCTTTCCCGCTGGATTGCGGGCAGCATTATACACCTTGTCCGGGGACGATTCAAACATGGATAGACCGGATAGACAGGATTTTGGGGTATCGGTAGAACGGTATTGGCGGCCAGTACCGCTCCCAGCAGATATAAGAATCCTGTCTATCCTGTTTATCCATGTTTGAATCCGGATTCCCGCTTGCGCGGGAAGGACGGTAAAGGGGCGGCGGGAAGGACGGTGTAAGCCGCCCATGACCACCAGGGCGGCGGCGGTTCTGGCGCCCTTTTACTCCTGGTCGGGGGAATCGGGCTGGCTGCCGGCGCCGTTCTGGTAGCCGTTGCTGAAAGGCGGCGGCGGCGCATTGGTCAGGTCGTGGCGGTGGGCTTCGTACCATTCCCGGATGCGGGCCTCGGCTTCGGCTTGCCCCTGCGCGATGCCGGCGGCTTTGCCTTGGGCAATGCCCTCGGCTTTGGCCCGGGCCTCGGCCTGTTCCTTTTCGTACAGGTTGCGCCGTTTGGTGAGAATCATATAAATCACCTCCAGATTGAGTTGGATCAGGGCCAGGGCGGTGACCACATTGGCCATCGGATTGGCGTTGATGATGACATCCCCCACCGGGCTGGGGCTGCCAAAGGTGGCCGCGTCCCGGATAAAGATGCCATAAAACCAGGTGCCGCCGATAATCAGGTCGACGGCCAAGGCTATGGCGATGATGGCCGGCTTGGGAAAGTTGGGCGCCCACGACCACCAAGGCCGGGCGGATTCAGGAATCATACTGCTATTTTACTCCTTGGCCGGGGGATGCGGCAAGCGGCCGCGGCCGGCCGGGTTAAGGCGTTGGCCTATCCTCGGCGGCTTGTCTTACCCCCCTTTCCGCCCGCTACCCCGCCCTATCCTTGCGAAAAACCTCAATGGCGTAGGCGGCCAACAGGACTATTACCGCCGGCACCAGCAGATACCAGGTCAGCTCCGGGGCTTTCTGCCAGCCCAGGGCCAGCTTGACCAGGTAGTTGTGCAGGTAATACATCGCTACTACGGCAAAGGCGATGGTCAGCAGGTTGGCGGGCCAACTAGTAACGCCGCGCAGGGCGGCCGCGGCCCGGGTCAGGGTGATGGCGGCCAGGACAATCACCACCAGCGGATCGATGATGTCCCAAAAGAACTGGCCGGCCCCGCCGCCCTCCGGGTCGGCGGCCAGGGTAAAGATGAAAAAGTAGTTGTTCAGCAGAATCGCCAAGCCGATAATCAGCCCGGCAATTGCCAATCCTTTGCGAAAAGTTGCCATAATCCCCCTAATCCTTTCCCGAAATTGACGGCAAAGCCCGCTAATAGGGCCGTCCATTGGAAGTTAGCGCCGGAAACCCGGGAATGTCAAGGCATTGCCAAAGCGCCGATTGTCCATTATACTGCAAGGCAATGCGGATTGGTTCCGTTCCGCTCGTCCTGAACTTGTTGAAGGACGAATACCCGGTACCCGAAAGGAGCCGCCGGAGTTAAGCGGCGTATTTATCGGCGGATCTGAGGATAATGAACGGAAAGAAAAGCATCGCCTGGCCGCTGTTGGCAATAGCCGTTTTGCTGGCGGCCTTGCCTGGGCTGGCGCAGGCCCAGTTCACGGAACCGCCGCCGCACATATTCATCGGAACGGCGCGGGTCAACGGGTTTCCCGTCGCCGCCGGCGTTCCGATAACCGCTTGGGTCGGGGCGCGGCAAGCCGCGGAAACCAAGGCCGGCGGCGGCGGGCGATTCAGCCTGCTGGTTTCCGCCGCATCCGGGGACAGCCTATCCTTTCGGATTGGTGAATTAACGGCCGAGCAGAGCGCTTCCTGGCAACTAGGCACTAGAGATCACGGGTTTATCTTGACGGCCAGCAATGCCGCCGATCCCTGCTTTGCCCTGCCCTCAGGGGCCAGGGCCTTGGCGGAAGTTGAGCAGCCCTATCATGAAATAACCGGCAAGGCCACGGTCAACGGCTGGCCGGCGCCGCCGGGTACGCCGATAACCGCTTGGCAGGATTTTGATGGCCCGCCCAGGCAAATCGGCTACACCCTTGCCGGAGCGGAGGGCAGCTTTACCCTGCAAATAATCGGCATTGCAGACCTCATAACCTTTCGGATTGGCAAAATGGGCACCCGGGAGAATCTTTTCTCAGGCCGTTCCGGCCGGGGAACCTTTAAGATCGCCTTGACCGCTAAGGACGGCCCCTGCACAGGGTACGGTTCGGGAACGGAAATGGAGGAACTCCTGGCGGGCAAGTTTATCCGGGCCTTTACCTTTGACAACGCCGCCAAGGAGTGGCTCTTTTATGACCCGGCAGTCGGGGACGCCAATACCCTGCAAACCTTTATTCCCGGACGGGCTTACTTTATACTGGTATCGGAAAGCGTCGGCGTTTCCCTGAACGGCAACTATCAGGAACTGTCCCATATTGCCGGCAACGGTTGGAATCTGATAGTATGGTAGCCCGGCCGGCCGCCGGGAATAAGGCGGCCGGCAAAACGGTTAAACCCCATCCTCTAAAACCAGGAGAGAAAGGTTAAATGGCAAGTATCGGCAAGGCAATGGCGCCGTTCCTGGCAGCGGCGGCAATCGTAGCCCTCGTAGCGACGGCGGCCCTTTGGACGCCGCCGGAAACGGTCGTTTCCCCGGTGGCGGCTCAGACCAGTACGCCCACTCCCACGCCCACTCCCCCGGCCAAGACCCCGGTAGCCCAAGCCTTCCAGCCCCTGGGCAACAAGCTGGTTCGGGTTTTCTATTTCCAGAACTCTACCAAGAGTTGGCTCTGGTACGACCCGGCGACTCCCGATGTCAGCACCCTGGCCGAAATGGAGCTCGGCAAATCCTACTGGATCCTGGTAACGGAAACGGTGTCCTTCGAACTCCACGGGCGTACCCGGAAACTGACTTGCGCCAACGGCAACTGCTGGAACCTGTTCCCGTGGCGGTAAAAGGGCGGCAACCCCCCCGGGCCCTGGCCGATGCCGTCTTTCCGGCGGCGGAAAGGGCCGCCGGCCGCTGGCGGCGGGACGCCCTGCTGGTCGGGGGCGGCTGCCTTTTGGTCGCCCTGCTGGCGCAGGTCAAAATCCCCCTGGGCTTTACTCCGGTGCCGGTAACCGGCCAGACCTTGGCGGTGTTGCTGGTGGGGGCGGCCCTGGGCAGTCGGCGCGGCGCGGCGGCCTTGCTGCTGTATCTGATCGCCGGTACCTGGCTGCCCTTTTACGCCGGCGGAGTCTCCGGATTCGTCGGCAGCCTGGCCTCCGGCGGCTACATCGTCGGCTTTGTGCCGGCGGCCTTTGTCGTCGGCTGGCTTTGCGAACGGGGCTGGGATCGCAAGCCTTGGATTTTGCTGGCAATGCTGGCCGGCAACATTATCCTGTATATTCCCGGCCTGCTGTGGCTGGGGATATTCGCCGCGCCGGCGGAAAGCCGCTGGGCCACTACCCTGGAATGGGGTTTGTATCCCTTCATCCTGGGCGATTTGCTCAAGCTGTTCGCCGCCGCCCTGCTGCTGCCCGGCGCTTGGGCGTTGGTCAATCTGATTAAGGAACGCCAAGGTTAATTATGGAAATCACCTGGCAGGGCCATGCCTGCTTTCGGCTCCGCTCCGACGACCTGGTGGTAGTAACCGACCCCTATCCGGCCGCCCTGGGCCTGCGCCCGGAAAGCCGGCCGGCGGCGGTGGTCACCGTCAGCAATTCCCATCCCCACCACAACAACGCCCTGGAAGTGGGCGGCTCCCCCAAGATTTTTGACACTCCCGGGGAATACGAATACTCCGGCATCGCCGCCCGGGGGGTGATGACTACCCTGCCGGAGGGGCAGCCCCGGGAGCGGCGCAATGTGGCTTATTCCATTGTGCTGGACAATGTGAATGTGTGCCATTTGGGGGATATTGCCGCGCCGCTGACCACCCGGCAGGCCGAGGAGTTGCAGCCGGTCGATGTGCTGCTGGCCCCGGCCGGCGGCGGCTGCACCCTGGCCCTGGATAGCATCCTGCAACTGATGCAGGATTTGGATCCCAAAATAGTCATCCCGATGCACTACCAGACTCCCGGTGTCCAAGAGCCGCTGGGCAGTCTGGACGCCTTTCTGCGGCTGATGGGAGTCAGCGAAGTCCAGCCCCGCCGCAGCCTGACCGTAACGCCATCCAACCTGCCGGCCAATATGCAGGTAACGGTAATGGAACCCCGGGCTAGGGCGGTGTAAGCGGCCGCCGTTCCGCTCATCCTGAAATTGTTGAAGGGGCCGGCCGTCTATCCGCTCATCCTGAACTGGTTGAAGGGGCCGGCCGTCTATCCGCTCATCCTGAACTGGTTGAAGGATTGCCCGGAACTGGTGGACGGACGAAATGCGCCGCAGCAAAACCGAACCGGACAAGGTGTATAATGTCCATCATCCCATCCCTTACACCGGGGGCAGCGCAATGACCACCAAACCCCAAGTAAAGTTGACCGTGGCCGACTATCGGGACACGCCGGAGGGCGTCCGCTGCCAACTGCTGGACGGAGAGTTGATTTTGGCCGCCGCGCCCAACAATCAGCATCAGCGCATTACCCGGTCTTTGCTCCTTGTCTTGCACCGGTTCATCAGCGACCACAACCTGGGGGAAGTGTGGTTTGCCCCCTTCGATGTGGTCCTTTCCGACCATGATGTAGTCCAGCCGGACTTGCTCTTTGTTTCCCACGCCCGGGATGCTATCATTACCGCCGCCAATATCCAGGGCGCGCCGGATTTGGCGGTGGAAGTCCTTTCCCCCAGCACCGAGGGATACGATCGGGGTTATAAGCGGGAACTCTACGCCCGGCACGGCGTCCGGGAATACTGGCTGGTCGACCCGGATTTGGAAACCATCGAAGTGCTGACGCCGGGGACTGGCGGCTTTGTCCGCTATGCCCTTTATAACCGGCGGGAAAATTTGACCTCGCCGTTGCTGCCGGGACTGGCCGTGGACCTGGCGGCGATTTTCGGGGAATAGGCCGGTTGGCCTTGGGCGGGTTTTTCTCCGCCATCCCATCCCTATCCCATCCCTTGAACAGGGGGCAGCGCAATGACCACCAAACCCAGGATAAAGTTGACCGTGGCCGACTATGAGGAAACGCCGGAAGGCGTCCGCTGCCAACTGCTGGACGGAGAGTTGATTTTGGCCGCCGCCCCCAACAACAAACACCAGACGATCCTGCTAACCCTGGCGGCCAGTCTGCGCTCCTTTGTCCGCAGCAACGATTGGGGCAAAGTATGGATTGCCCCCTTCGATGTGGTGCTTTCCGACCACGATGTAGTCCAGCCGGATTTGCTCTTTGTTTCCCATAGCCGGGATGCCATCATCACCGCCGCCAACATTCAGGGCGCGCCGGATTTGGCCGTGGAAGTCCTTTCCCCCGGCACGGAGGGCTACGACCGGGGCTATAAGCGGGAACTCTATGCCCGGCACGGCGTCCGGGAATACTGGCTGGTCGACCCGGATCTGGAAACCCTCGAGGTACTGACGCCGGGGAATGGCGGCTTTGTCCGCTACGCCCTTTATGGCGGCCGGGAAACTTTGACCTCGCCGCTGCTGCCGGGCTTGGGCGTGGCCTTGGCGGCGATTTTCGGGGAATAGCCGGTTGGCAATGGGCGGTTTCCACCCACTATCCCATCCCTTGCAAAGGGGGCAGCGCAATGACCACCAAACCCAAAGTGAAGTTGACCGTGGCCGACTATCTGGAAACGCCGGAGGTCGTCCGCTGCCAACTGCTGGACGGAGAGTTGATTTTGGCCGCCGCGCCTAGTAACAAGCATCAGACCGTCGTCGGATCGCTATTCGTTGCCTTGCGCCATTTCGTCCTCAGCAACGATTGGGGCAAGGTGTGGATTGCCCCCTTCGATGTGGTCCTTTCCGACCACGATGTAGTCCAGCCGGATTTGCTCTTTGTTTCCCATAGCCGGGATGCCATCATCACCGCCGCCAACCTCCAGGGCGCGCCGGATTTGGCGGTGGAAGTCCTTTCGGCCAGCACTGAGGGATACGACCGGGGCTATAAGCGGGAACTCTATGCCCGGCACGGCGTCCGGGAATACTGGCTGGTCGACCCGGATTTGGAAACCATCGAGGTGCTGATGCCGGGGAATGGCGGCTTTATCCGGCACGCTCTTTATAACCGGATGGAAACTTTGACCTCGCCGCTGCTGCCGGGCTTGGCTGTTGAATTGGCGGCGATTTTCGGGGAATAGCCGGTTGGCAATGGGCGGTTTTCCGTCAGCCATCCCATCCCTTGCAACGGGGGCAGCGCAATGACCACCAAACCCAAAGTAAAGTTGACCGTGGCCGATTACCTGGACACCCCGGAGGGCGTCCGCTGCCAACTGCTGGACGGAGAGTTGATTTTGGCCGCCGCTCCTGCCGATAAGCACCAGAAAATCATCCTGCATCTGGCGACTCGCCTGGATCAGTTCGTCCGCAGCCGCAACTTGGGGATAATTCGTTTTGCCCCTGTGGATGTGGTCCTTTCCGACCACGATGTGGTGCAGCCGGATCTGCTCTTTGTATCCCACGACCGGGCCGCCATCCGCACCCCGGCCAACCTCCAAGGCGCGCCGGATTTGGCGGTGGAAGTCCTTTCCCCCGGCACTGAGGGCTACGACCGGGGCTACAAGCGGGAACTCTACGCCCGGCACGGCGTCCGGGAATACTGGCTGGTCGACCCGGATTTGGAAACTATTGAGGTATTGACGCCGGGGAATGGCGGCTTTATCCGTTACGCCCTTTATAATCGGCGGGAAACTTTAACCTCGCCGTTGCTGCCGGGCTTGGCCGTGGACTTGGCGGCAATTTTCGGGGAATAGCCGCTTGGCAATGGGCGGTTTTCCGTCCGCCATCCCATCCCTATCCCATCCCTTGCAAAGGGGGCAGCGCAATGACCACCAAACCCAGGATAAAGTTGACCGTGGCCGATTACCTGGACACCCCGGAGGGCGTCCGCTGCCAACTGCTGGACGGAGAATTGATTGTGGCCGCCGCGCCTAGTAACAAGCATCAGACCGTCGTCGGGTCGCTATTCGTTGCCTTGCGCCATTTCGTCCTCAGCAACGATTTGGGCAAAGTATGGATTGCCCCCTTCGATGTGGTGCTTTCCGACCACGATGTGGTCCAGCCGGATTTGCTCTTTGTTTCCCATAGCCGGGAGGCCATCATCACCGCCGCCAATATCCAGGGCGCGCCGGATTTGGCCGTGGAAGTGCTTTCCCCCAGCACTGAGGGCTACGACCGGGGTTATAAGCGGGAACTTTACGCCCGGCACGGCGTCCGGGAATACTGGCTGGTCGACCCGGATTTGGAAACCATCGAGGTGCTGATGCCGGGAAATGGCGGCTTTATCCGCTATGCCCTTTATAATCGCCGGGAAACTTTGACCTCGCCGCTGCTGCCGGGCTTGGCCGTGGATTTGGCGGCGATTTTCGGGGAATAGCCGGTTGGCAATAGGCGGTTTTCCGTCCCTATCCCATCCCTTAAAAGGGGGGCAGCGCAATGACCACCAAACCCAAAGTAAAGTTGACCGTGGCCGACTATCTGGAAACCCCGGAAGGGGCCGCCTACCAACTGCTGGACGGAGAGTTGATTTTTCTTGTCTCCCCCAACGACAAGCACCAGACCGTCGTCGGGGAACTGTTCTTTGCCCTGCACCCGTTCATCCGCGGCAACGACTTGGGGATAATCCGTTTTGCCCCCTCGGATGTGGTCCTTTCCGACCACGATGTGGTGCAGCCGGATCTGCTCTTTGTATCCCACGACCGGGCCGCCATCCGTACCCCGGCCAACCTCCAGGGCGCGCCGGATTTGGCGGTGGAAGTGCTTTCGCCCAGCACTGAGGGATACGACCGGGGCTATAAGCGGGAACTCTACGCCCGGCACGGCGTCCGGGAATACTGGCTGGTCGACCCGGATTTGGAAACCATTGAGGTATTGACGCCGGGGGAGGGCGGCTTTGTCCGCTACGCCCTTTATGGCGGCCGGGAAACTTTAACCTCGCCGCTGCTGCCCGGCTTGGCTGTGGCCTTGACGGCGGTTTTCGGGGAATAGCCGGTTGGCCTGGGGCGGTTTTCTGCCCTATCATCCCATCCCTATTGGGGGCAGCATAATGACCACCAAACCCAGGATAAAGTTGACCGTGGCCGACTATCGGGACACGCCGGAGGGCGTCCGCTGCCAACTGCTGGACGGAGAGTTGATTTTGGCCGCCGCGCCCAACAACAAGCACCAGAGTATCCTGCTGACCCTGGCGGCCAGTCTGCGCTCCTTTGTCCGCAGCA
The DNA here is from genome assembly GCA_965203435.1 of Dehalococcoidia bacterium. Taxonomy (GTDB): domain Bacteria; phylum Chloroflexota; class Dehalococcoidia; order Lucifugimonadales; family UBA3495; genus CBDBCU01. Next base: position 310,575 of record CBDBCU010000008.1, read on the forward strand.
ACGATTGGGGCAAAGTATGGATTGCCCCATTCGATGTGGTCCTCTCCGACCACGATGTAGTCCAGCCGGATTTGCTCTTTGTTTCCCATAGCCGGGATGCCATCATCACCGCCGCCAATATCCAGGGCGCGCCGGATTTGGCGGTGGAAGTCCTTTCCCCCGGCACTGAGGGCTACGACCGGGGCTATAAGCAGGAACTCTACGCCCGGCACGGCGTCCGGGAATACTGGCTGGTCGACCCGGATTTGGAAACCATCGAAGTGCTGACGCCAGGGAATGGCGGCTTTATCCGCTATGCCCTTTATGGCGGCCGGGAAACTTTGACCTCGCCGCTGCTGCCGGGCTTGGCCGTGGCCTTGGCGGCGGTTTTCGGGGATTAGCCGGTTGGCATCGCCGCTCGCGGCTTTAAGGGCCTAGTCTCCCGAATTGTTGATGCCCGGGATATACTCTCCGCCCCCTAGACCCGGCCCTCCCCAAGCGCTACACTAGACGGCATCCGGATAAAGAGGTGCGCCCGCTATGGCTGAGCAACTCGTCCTCTACGAACTGGCGGATTCCATTGCCTTGCTGACCCTGAACAACCCGGAACGGCGCAATGCCCTGTCCCGCCCGGCTCTGGCCGCCCTGAAAGCCCATCTGGAACGCATCAAAACCGACCCGGCGGTACGAGTGGCGGTAATCCGCTCGTACGGGCCGGTGTTCAGTTCCGGCCACGACCTGCGGGAAATGGTGGGGGACGACCGGGAAAGTTTTGCCGGCCTTTTCGCCGAATGTACCGCGGTTATGGAAGCCATCCGCCGGCTGCCGCAGCCGGTTATTGCCCAGGTGCAGGGCTTGGCTACGGCGGCCGGCTGTCAACTGGCGGCCACTTGCGATTTGGCCGTGGCGGCGGAAAACGCCGCTTTCTGCACCCCCGGCGTCCGCATTGGCCTGTTCTGCTCCACTCCGGCGGTGGCCCTGGCCCGGGCGGTGAACCCGAAACAGGCTATGGAAATGCTGTTGACCGGCCAGCCCATCCCCGCCGCCACCGCCTTGGCGTGGGGATTGGTCAATCGGGTGGTGCCTGAGGAGCAGCTGGAATCGGCGGTTATGGAATTGGCCCGGCACATTGCCCAGGCCAGCGCCTACACCCTGGCGGTAGGCAAGGAAACCTTTTACCGGCAGTTGCAAGCCGCCGACCGCCCGGCGGCCTACGCCATAGCCCAGCAGACGATGGTTGCCAACCTGCTGGCCCCGGACGGGCAAGAGGGCATCGCCGCCTTTCTGGAAAAGCGGGAACCCCATTGGGTTAATTAGGCACTGGCAAGGGCGGCGGACAAGGCAAGGGCATATAAAACCGTCCTTCCCGCCGCCCCTACCGTCCTTCCCGCGTAAGCGGGAATCCCGAACGGTACTGCGTCAGACAAGTCGGATTTAGGGCAAGGCTGTCCCCGGATTCCCGCTTACGCGGGAATGACGGTAGAGGGCCGGGAAGGACGGCAGGGTGGCGGCAGAAAGGACGGTAACAGGTCAGTCCCTAACCCCAGGTTTCCCCGGTATCCAAACAAAAGGGAGGACAGATATGGCAGAGCTACCCCTGTTCCCGGTAACCGTGGTGGGCAGTTGGCCGCGGCCGCCGGAGTTGATTCAAGCCCTGCGCCGCCGGCAGGCCGACGAAATTTCCGCCGCCGAGTTCAACGCCGTGGCCGATCAGGCGGTGCTGGAATCTATCCGCGCCCAGGAAGCGGCCGGCACGGACCTGCTCAGCGACGGAGAGCAGCGGCGGGACAACTTCTATTCCTATGTGGTCGGCAAAATCGCCGGGATGCAGCTGATGCAAGTTTCCCAGCTGCTGGACTACGCCCGCGACCGCGCCCGGCTGGAGGAAACCCTGCGCGCCCTGGATGTGCCGGCCTTTGCCATCAAAAGCCCCATCGTTACCGAAAAAATCGCCGCCCCGGACGGCCTGTCCCGGGATGAACTGGCTTTCCTGAAACAGCATACCGACCGGCCGGTCAAAATCCCCCTGCCCGGCCCCTATATGCTGACCCGTTCCAGCTGGTTCGAAGGGCTTTCCGATAGGGTCTATCCCCGCCCGGAGGATTTGGCCCGGGATGTGGTCGCCATCCTGCGGGAGGAAACCATCGCCCTGCGCGACGCCGGCGCCTACTTTATCCAGTACGACGAACCCATCTTGACCCAGGTGGTGCTGGGCGAGGAAAGCAGCGAGACTTTTATGTGCGCCGCCCTGCCGCAGCGCCGCGACCCGACCACCGAGCTGGAGTTTGCCCTGCGCCTGATGAACGAAGTAACCGAGGGCATTGACGGGATTAAAACCGGCGTCCACATCTGCCGCGGCAACTGGAGCCGGAAAGAGGAAGTGCTGCTGACCGGCAACTACGGCCCCCTGCTGCCCTATCTGGTGCAGATGAATGTGGATCAGCTGGTGCTGGAATGCGCCACGCCTCGGGCCGGCGAAATGGAAGTTTTCAAGGAGTACGCCAACGAAAAGGAAATCGGGTTCGGCGTGGTCAATCCCCGCACCGATGAACTGGAAACTACGGCGCAGATTGTAGCCCGGGTCAAGGAAATGCTGGCCTACTTTGACCCGGATAAAATCTACCTGAACCCGGATTGCGGTTTCGGCACCTTTGCCGAGCGCAACATCAATTCCCTGGAGGGCGCTTGCCGCAAAATGCAAGTCATTGCCGAAGCGGCCCAGGAACTGCGGCGGGAGTACGGCTAGGGGGCGGTTTCCATTCCGTTGCGGCGTACCAATCCGCTCATCCTGAACTTGTTGAAGGATTACCCTGAACTTGTTTCCGGATAGCCCTGAACTCGTTATCCGCTCATCCTGAACTTGTTGCCGGGTAGTCTTGAACTCGTTATCCGCTCATCCTGAACTTGTTGAAGGATGACCACGCCGCAACGGATGGACAATTGCCTATATCTGATAACCCAGCAACCGTCATTCCCGCGTAAGCGGGAATCCCGAACGGTACTGCCTTATAATGTTGCAACCTGGTCAAGCCGCCGCCGGATTCCCGCTTGCGCGGGAATGACGGTAGGTCGACCGGCCAAAGGCGACGCATCATTATGCATTGCCGCCCTGAATTCCCGCTTACGCGGGAAGGACGGTTTCAATAGGCAATTGCCTGGCCGGAACGGAATCCAATGGCCGCCCCCTGGCCCGGCCGGTTACACTGATACCCCTAGACGGAAAATAAGGAGGAATAAAATGGCTGAGGAACGGGACCTTAACGGCCTCCCCCGGGAGAAGTTGGCCCAGGTGCTGGATTCTTTCAAGGATCCGGAGGTTTTCAACGCCGTCACCGGCCCCTGGAAGTCCCGGGTGGTGTGGCAGGACGGGATGCGCGCCCGGGCCTATATGCGAAACCACCAGGTGGATATGGATGAACCCGGCGACCTGACCGCTACCGATGTGGCGGCCAGCGCCCACGAGCAGCTGCTGTCGGCTATCGGCAGCTGTATGACCGTGGGCTTTGTGGTCAACGCCACCAAGCAGGGCGTCCGCATCTACGACCTGGAAGTGGCGGTCGAGGGCTACTTCGACAACATCCGCAAGTGGGCCGGCGTCGAGGATACCGGCAATCCCGGCTACGGACGCATCGCCGCCAAATGCTTTGTCCGGGCTGACGCCGACGAAGCCACCTTGCGGGAAATCTGGCGGCTGGCGGTCGAGGGTTCCCCGGTTACGCAGTCCGTAGCTCACGCCACCGCCGTGTCCACCGACTTCGAGATGGTCGGCTAGGCCCGGCCGCCAAAACCCGTAAGCTAAGCCGGGGCCGCGCCCAGGGCGGCCCCGGCTCCAATCCCTACCAACCTTTGGGAGCAAGCAACCGATGGCCCATTTCGTATCCGCCGATTGGGTAGAAGCCCATTTAGACGACCCCCATTCCCTGCTGCTCGACCCCCGGGGGCCGATGCGCTATATGCAGGGACACTTGCGGGGGGCGGTGAACCTGCCGGCGGCCCGCCTTTTTGACCGGGAGGGCCGGCTGCTGTCGGTGTATGAACTGGCCGAGTTTTTCGGCTCCGTCGGCTTGGGGAACGATGTTTCCCTGACCCTGTACGACGGCGGCGACGGGCGCAATGCGGCGTTGGTGACCTGGACGCTGGATTATCTGGGCTATAACGATGTCCGCATTATGGACCTCTTTTTTGAGGAATGGGCGGCGCAGGGGCGGCCCAAGTTCTACCGCCCGGTGCGCCCTACCGCCAATCAATTCCGCCCCCAAGTCAACCCGCAAGGCCGGGCCACTCTCGAGGAAGTAGCGGCGGCCGTAGCGGCCGGGGACAGCAGTCCCAACAGCGGGATAAAGATGCTGGATTTGCGGAGCGCCGCCGAATATGCCGGCCTGCCCGACCTGGACGCCCGGCCCGGCCATATTCCCGGCGCGGTCAACCTGCCCTGGACGGAACTGGTAGATGGCAGCGGCCGTTACCTGAAACCGCCGGCCGCCCTGCGGGAACTGTTGGCGGCCCAAGGCATAAATCCGCCGGATAAAGTCATCGCCTACTGCCGCAGCGGCATCCGGGCGGCGGTAGGCTGGCTGGCCTTGCAGCAACTGGGCATGGAAGTCCGCCTGTACGACGGCTCCTATTTGGAATGGATGCACCGGGGAATGGCCGTGGAAAATTCGGGGGATTAGCCATCCTTACCGTCCTTACCGCCCTCGCTACCGTCCTTCCCGCGTAAGCGGGAATCCCGAGTCTGCGGCGTTACGGCGGCCCCCCTTACCGTCATTCCCGCGTAAGCGGGAATCCAGAACGGTGTTGCCTTATGATGCCGCATCTCGGTAAGTAACCGCCGGATTCCCGCTTACGCGGGAATGACGGTAGGGGGCGGCGGGAAGGACGGTAATTGAGAGTGGGAAGGACGGTTTCGATATGCAATTGCCTTGAACCGGGCAAGCGGAAAGGGATAAAAGTAGGTCGAAAGAAATGGAGCGGCAGATGGGATTCGAACCCACGACCCTCTCCTTGGCAAGGAGATGCTCTACCACTGAGCCACTGCCGCTTACGCTGTAAAAACCATTATACAAGGTTTTGCGGCCTTTGTCTATAGTTTTGGCAAAAATTGGTAAAAATTCCTTTTGGGGGGGATTTAGGGCGGGTTCACACTAATTGTTTATGCTCCGGATCGCCCATCCCCCCGCAATTTTCCCCAATTCCGCCGGCAAACTTTCCTATTTCGCAACTTTATGTTATGCTGAAACCCGTTTCCGACCGACCCGCTTTATTTTCGGGCGGCGGAGGGCGGATTTATTGCCTTGACGCCGGGACTTTTTCTTATTTGCCGGCGGGCGGGGCGGCGGCTCCCATCCTATTCCTTACCTAATCTAATCTTATTTTATTCCGGCGCGGGCCGGCGGATAGGCCGGCGGCGGGCCGCGGCTTGGGGGGTAGTGCAGCGACGGGCGGACGGGCCGGCAATTCCGCCGGCCAACAGGGGCGGCCGGAACAACCGGCCGGGGCCGGCAGCGTCGGGAAGGGGGTATTTTCGTGTTAGCTTTGTGGACCCTTCGTTTGATGGGCGCCGGCGGTTTCGGCGTCCTGGGCTGGCGGCTGGGGGCCTATCTGCCGGAACTTTCCGCCGGCGAGCGGCAACTGGTGCCTTGGGGCATTATCCTGGCCGTGGTCGGAATGCCGGCCGGAGCCCTGCTGCTGCCCTATCTGGCCCTGAATCCGTGGCGCAAAAGCGTCGGCTACCTCAACGCCATGCCGGGGTCGACCCTGCTGTCGGCCGCCTTGGGCGCGCTGCTGGGCCTCATTTTCGCCGCCCTCATCTCCATTCCTTTCTACACCCTCAACAGCTGGATGGCCTGGGGCATCCCCCTGATTGTCAGCGTTACCCTGGGCTTGACCGGCCTGCTGCTGGGCGGCTTGCGGGGGCGGGATTTGCCGGCGGTCTTTCCCGCCCTGGAACAGACTCCCCATCGCAACGGGGCTACGGCGGCCCCGGCCGGGCGCAACGGGAAAATCCTGGTGGATACCAGCGTCATCATTGACGGCCGCATCGCCGACCTGACCGGCACCGGCTTTCTGGCCGGCAGCCTGGTCATCCCCCGCTTTGTGCTGGACGAATTGCGGCACATCGCCGATTCCAGCGATCCCCTGCGGCGCAATCGCGGCCGCCGGGGGCTGGAAGTGCTGGGCCGCCTGCGCCGGGATGAAAATGTCACCCTGGACATCCTGGATGTGGGCATTGCCAACGGCGATGAAGTGGATTCGATGCTGGTCAAGATGGCCCGCACGATGAAAGCGCCCATCCTGACCACCGACTACAACCTGAACCGGGTGGCCGAGTTTCAGGGCGTTCAGGTGCTGAATGTCAACGAACTGGCTAACGCCCTGAAGTCCATCGTTCTGCCGGGCGAGGAGATGCGGGTCAACATTGTGCAGGAGGGCAAGGAGGCCGGCCAGGGGGTGGCTTACTTGGATGACGGGACGATGGTGGTGGTGGAGGGCGGCAAGCGGTATATCAACGCCTTTCACGATGTAACGGTGACCCGGGTGTTGCAAACGGCGGCCGGGCGCATCATCTTTGCCCAATCCCGCCAACGCTGACCGGCGCAACGGATTTTAAGCCCGGAGCCGCCGCATCCCGAGGGGAAAGTTAGCGGCGGCTCCGGGCGGCCGCGGCTAGTCCCGAAACCGGCCGGAAACCGGCTATCGGAAAGGGCGGCAACCGATTCCCGGAAAGGGACAGAGGGCTATGGACAATTCCGTAGGCGCGGTCATTGTCGCCGCCGGCCGCAGTTCCCGGATGGCCGGCGTGGATAAAATCTTTGCCTCGCTAAAGGGCCGGCCGTTGCTGGCGCATAGCCTCGACCGGTTTGAGGAATTCGACCCGGTGGGGGAGATTGTGTTGGTGCTGGCGGCGTATTCTTTGGCGCAAGGCCGGGAATTGGTACGCCGCTATGGCTACCGCAAGATTGCCCAAATCTGCGCCGGGGGAGAACGGCGGCAGGATTCGGTGCGGGCCGGCTTGGATGCTTTGCAGCCGTGCCAATGGGTTATCATCCACGACGGCGCCCGGCCCGGAGTGGATGCCGCCCTGCTGCACCGGGGATTAGCCGCCGCCAAGCAATCCCCGGAGGGCGCGGCCATTGCCGCCGTGCCGGTAAAAGACACCATCAAAGTAGTATCCCCGGCAATGGAAATCACCGCCACCCCTGACCGGGCCACGCTGTATGCCGCCCAAACCCCGCAGATTTTCCGCTACGCCCGGCTGCGCCAAGCCCACGCCCAATTCACCGGCGAGGCCACCGATGACGCAACAATGCTAGAAAGCCTGGGCCACCGGGTAACGATCTTCCCCGGCTCCTACCGCAACCGGAAAGTAACCACGCCGGAGGACTTGGCGGCGGTGGGGTAGGGGGTGGGGTAGTCATATTCGGATGCCGGGGTAATTCAGTTTCGCTGGACAAAGGTGTATCCCATGCGGATTTCCCGATACCCGGCCCGACCGGTATTTTGCGATGACGCCACGGTTTTGCAGGTTCCCGGATTCTGTGATATAGTGAAACTTATGCTGAACTATCGAGTTTTCACGATCGGTCACGGCGGTCGCGCTTTGGACGACATTGTAACCCAGTTGAAAGACTGGGAAATCCGGTTCGTCGTTGATGTCCGTTCTCAACCCTATTCCCGGCATCAGCCCGAGTTTTCCCGGGAGACCCTGCAACGCGGGTTGGCCGGCACGGGACTGGAATACCTCTTTATGGGCGACCAGTTGGGCGGCCGGCCGGCTGATCCTTCCTGCTACACGGAAAATGGGAATGTCGATTATGGAGTGTACCGCCTGCACTCCCTTTTTCAGCAGGGCATCCGTCGGCTGCTGACCGGCTGCCAGCGGGGTTACACTTTGACCCTGCTGTGCAGCGAGGGAAATCCCCGGAACTGCCACCGCTCCGGACTTATCGGCGATGCCTTGGAAAGCCGGGGCGTGGAAGTGATTCATCTGCTGCCGGACGGGGGCGTACGATCTCAATCCGAGGTGATGCAGGCCCGCACTAACGGGCGGATGCTCTTGCCCGGTTTTGGTCAAGTATCCAGCAAACCGGTTTCCCGGCTGGGAGGGAATTGATGCGAGTTTTTACCATCGGCGGCTACGGCTTTGATGAAAGTTCCTTTCTTGCCGCCCTAGAAGCGGCGGATGTTGACCTTTTCCTGGACCTTCGCCAGCGGGCCGGTATGCGCGGCGCCAAGTACGCTTTCCTCAACAAGAGCCGGTTGCAAGAGTCCCTGGCCTGCATGGGCAAGGAGTATCGCCATCTCAGCAAACTGGCGCCTACTTCGGACATCCGGGCACTGCAAAAGGAGGAGGACCTTGCCGAAGGGGTCTTGAAACGGGAGCGCGTTGAACTGTCCCCGTCTTTCATTGCGGCCTATCAGGATGAAGTGCTGTCCGCTTTTGACGCGGAGATAGAGGAGTTTGCCGATTCCTTGCAGGATGTGGAGAGCATAGCTTTTTTCTGCGTCGAGGAGGCGCCTCAGGCGTGCCACCGTTCCCTGGTTGCCGGCAGAGTCGCCGCGTATTTCGGCGTTGCGGTGGTAGATTTGCGGCCATGCGTTGCTTGATTGTTTCCAAAACCGCAGCCCGCAATACGGTTTGCGTCGGCGCTTTGGCCGCCGACCGCTCGAATCTGCGCCTGACCGAACAGGACGGTTTCCCTTTTCTGCCCCACGATACCCCTTATGCAATCGGGCAGATTTGGGAACTATCCTACACCCCTTGCGCCGACCTGACTGCTCCTCACTTGGAGGATGTGCTGGTCACCGCCGCTGAACTCGTCAGCTCGCGCTCCGATCTGGCGGAACGATTGCCCGGGTGGATAAGCCCTTGGCGGGGCGGCGTGGCCGACCTCTTTGACGGGAAAATCAGCGGCCCCACATCCTCGGGCAGCGGGTATATTCAGGACGACGTCCCCCAGCAGAGCGTAGGTTTCTGGATGCCCGACCGGGATCTGGTTTCCGAATATGAGGTTTCGCCCTATAACGGCATACGCCGTTATTATTACCGATATGAACCGTTCCGCATATCCTATGTCGGAGTGGCTCGTCCGCCGGACCAGATTGGCGCCGGCGCATTAGTGCGGGTTTCCTTGGCTCGCTGGTACAAACCGCCCCCTGCGGCCGACGATTTCCCGGAACGCTGCTACTTGCAGATTTCCGGCGCTTATTAGAATGGAAACGCCTCCTCCTTTTTACACCGCCCCTACCCCCCGCCGCCATAAATTGCCAGCATCTGGTCGATGAAAGTTTGCGCCTTTTCCCAGGCTTCGGCGAACTCTGGCGGAGCGAGGTGCAGGCGGTCGGCGTTGATGTGGAGGCGGTCAGCGGCCCGCCAGTTTTCCACCAGGTCGGCCAAAGCCGTATCGCCGGCTATCCAGTGGCGCAGAAAGTGAACCTTGGCGGCGGTAGCGTGGGGGTCGTCGCCCTGCTGGTTAGCCAAGGCGTTGATGCACTGCTTGGCTGCTTCGTAAAGCAGAATTCCAGCGGCTTCGGGAGCGGCCGCTTGCTCCCGCAAAAATTGCGCCAGCCGCCGGTATTCCCGCGCCTGAGCGGCGTGGCGGGCCGCTTTTTCCTCCCCGGGAGGGGGATTATTCTGGCTCACCGTGACACTTCACCAAGAACTGACGGGTGGCCCCGAAAAACATATCGATCTGGTAATCCTCCAGACACTCGGATTCGGCGTGTTCCCGCACGGTTTTGGCGTCGGCCAGGCCGCTCAGATAGCGCTGCTTGACGGCGGGGCGGCCGGCATCCAAAGCCACGGCCACGGCGCTGAGGTCGCCGCAGTCCAGTTCCCGGGCCCGGGCCAAGCCGATGAAAGTGGCTTCGGTGGCTTTCCACAGGTAGCCGGCGGCTTTCTGATGATTGCCGAAAGCCAGTTCCTTGTCGGCCCGGGACAGGTATTCCAGGGGGGTATATTCGGCGGCCAATTCCGTTGCCATCACTCTGCTCCTTTATCCCGTCTTGACGGGATAAGTATATCATCCCGGCAAGCAGTTCCGGCCTACCCCGCCAAAGCCCGCAGCACCCGGTCGGGGGTGAGGGGCAGTTCGGTCAGGCGCAAGCCGATGGCGTCATAGACCGCGTTGGCGATGGCCGGGGCTACGCCGGGACAAGGGACTTCGCCCAAACCTTTCGCGCCCATCGGCCCGACCGGATCCACGATGTCGGCAAAGATTACCTGCAAATCCGGGTAGTCCATAATGGTCGGGCTTTTGTGTTCTAGGTAGCTGGCGTTCAGGGTTACGCCGGTGGGGCCGTCGGTCACCAGTTCCTCGGACAGGGCAAAACCCAGCATCTGGGACACCGCGCCCTCCACCTGATTCAAGGCCATTTGCGGGTTCATAATGCGCCCGGAATCCTGGGCGGCCACATAGCGAATCACCCGCACCCGCCCGGTGTCGGTATCCACTTCCACCTCGGCAAAGTGGGCGCCAAAGGAATTGACGATATAGTCGGCGCTGCCCGGGGCCGCAATGGTAACTTCCTCGACAATAGCCTCGCCATCCATCCGTGCCGCCACCTCGGTCAAGGCCATACTGCGCTCCGGATCGGTGGTTACATAGACCCGGCCGTCCCGGATGTCCAGCTGCTGTACCGGCGCCTCCAAGCCGTCGGAGGCCAGTTCCAGCAGTTGGCGGCGCACTTCCAGAGCGGCCGGCAGCAGGGCGCTGCCAGTGGAAAAGGTGGCGGTGGAGCCGGCGGTGATGGGGGCTTCCGGCGTGCCAGACGAATCGCCGAACACCGTTACAATATCGGTTTCCGGGACGCCCAGGATTTCGGCGGCCATTTGCGGCAATACCGTGGTGGCCCCTTCGCCCACATCCATCAGGCCGCTGAGCAGGGAGATTTGACCGCTTTTGGCGACGCTGACGGCGGCGGCGGACGGAGAGCCGGGGCCGCCGCGATAAATCATCATACTCATCCCCTGGCCGCGCTTTTTCGCCGGATCCGCCGGCTGCTCCAGCGGCTGATTCCAGCCAAAGGCCGCCGCGCCTTTGATTAAACACTCCTCTAATCCGTTGCTGGAAAAGGGGATGCCGCCCTCAATGGGCTGGCTGTCGACCACCTGATCCGGCGGGGAAAGGCGCGGCCCCGGCTGCCCCTGCGGCGGCACCCGGTTTTTCAAGCGGAACTCCAACGAATCCATCCCCAACGCCGCCGCCGCCCGCTCCATCAGCGTCTCCAGGGCAAAGTGGCCCTGCGGCGCGCCCAAGGCCCGATAGGAGCCGGCCGCCGGGCAGTTGGTATAAGCCAGCCAGGATTCGTAGCGGACATTAGGGCAATGGTACAGATAGATGATGCCCTGGCCGGCGCGGCGGGCCACGCCAGCCCCGGAGGCGGCGTAAGCCCCGGTGTTCAGGGTGGAAATGCCGTGAATGGCGGTAATCGTCCCATCCCGCTTGACGCCCACTTTCAGCTGAATGCGCCCGGCGTGGCGGGTGCGCCCGGCAATGAATTCATCCTCCCGGGAATACTCGATCCGCACCGGCCGGCCGGCTTGCCGGGCCAGCAGAGCGGCGATAGCGGCCATCCGGGACTCATCCTTGTTGCCGAATCCGCCGCCCAGAAAGGGGCCGACAATCTGCACCTGATTGAGCGGCAAATCCAGGCATTGGGCCAGGGCCAGCTGGTCGACATGGACGCCGCGGGTGGATTTCCACACCGTCAGACTATCGCCCTCCCAAGCGGCCATGGCGGCCCGGGGTTCCATCGGCGTGGCCGAATGGCAGGCAATCCGATAGGTTTCCTCGAAAATCAGGTCGGCATCGGCAAAGCCTTGTTCCACATCCCCCCGGCCGATGGACAGCGGCGGGTTGATTGCCAGGTTGCCGCCGGGATGGATGGGATAGGCGTCCGCCGCCAGGGCGGCGTCCGGGTCGGTGTAAAAGGGCAGGGTTTCGTATTCCACCTGGATTAACGAGGCGGCGTAGCGGGCGGTGTCGGCGTCCACGGCGGCGACGGCGGCCACTTCATCGCCCACAAAACGCACCCGGGTATCCAGGGGCAAAGTGTCGGCGGCGATGGGCGACACCGGCCGCTGGGGGATGGTAAAGGGCGTGATGACCGCCAATACGCCGTCCACGGCCGCGGCGGCCGCGGTGTCCAGGCGGATAATGTTGGCGTGGGGATGGGGACTGCGGAGAATATGCCCGTGCAGCAGATCCGGCCGTTTCAGGTCGGCGGAATAGCGGGCGGCGCCGGTAAGTTTTTCGGGAAAGTCGCGGCGGGGAACGCTGCGGCCAACAACGGACAGGGCAGTGGTCATAAGGGGGACGGCTCCTTTTTCAGGATTGGGGTTCGGGGGGAGATTCCAGCTCCGCAGTGGCCGACTCCGCGATAAGTTTCCGGTACTTCTCCAGAGCGTTGTGCAGCCACCCGGCCATCTCTGCCCAGTTTTCCCGGTTTTGGCAGTAATCCCGGGTCAGTCCCTTATCCTCTTGAGGGAAAAGCGGCTGCACGTAATTGTAACGCCGCCGGACTTCCGGGTCGTTACTGGTTTGCCTGTTCGACAGGTAACGCCTTATTCCCCAAGAAAACAGGCCGAGGGCGACAACAAGATCGTCTATCTTGATATAGACGTTAGAATCGCGGTAGCCGGGACGCCATCCCGGCAAATCGCCGGGGTGGGACTGATTGTAGAACTCCCAAAAGTCTTGGCGGTACTGTTGGAGTTCGCTGAGTCCTCCGCTTTCACGCTCGACGCGGATTTCCCTGTCCCAATCGTTGGGCCGTTCCAGCACCTCAAAAAGCGGCGCCAAGGGAGAATCGCCGATTTGAACCACTTTCACCCGCACGGCAAAGAAAGCATAGGGATCGAAAGTATGCTCATTCAGCCAGCGGAGGGCCGAGAGATGGGGATTGGTGAACTCCCGGGCAATCCAGATGATGGTTTGGGCTTCCGTACCGGCTAGGTAGGTGAGAACCTGCCCCAAGTGGGTATGGTTAGTCCACTCCAACTGGTTCTCAATCAAGACCAGACTACCGTTACGAGGGTTGCGGGCCACGATGTCGGCGGAGAACTGTTCCACGGACATCTCAGTCTGCACCAATTCCATCGGGATGCCGATGACTTGGGCCAACTTGTCCAGGTTTTCGGCCAGCCAAGGCGTAAAATTGTTGGCCTCGTGCGGCCAAGCCTGCCGCAAATCGACTCCTTTGAGTTCCCCGAACTCTACCATAAGGGTTGCGCCTCCTCTAAATCTGAATGGGGGATAAGGGCCAGGGCCGGCGGTCGATTCCCGGCGGCCGGGCAATCCTTTTGTATGCCATTTGGCCGCCGCTGTCAAGCCTTTGCCGGCCGCCTACCCCTCGGCCGGTACTATCGGCCGCCCCCGCAAATCCAGGATGCCGTCCAGCATCCCGAGGCTCTGGCGATCGCGGCGGCCGGTGGGGACAAAGGGCGTCGGAGTTTCGGTCTTTACCTGCTCGAGGATGGACAGCAGTTCCGCGACTTGCGCGATGCCCTCAGCCACTTCCTCCTCACCGTAGTGGTCCTCATAAGAGTTGCGTTGCATATCATAGGCACACACCATCATTCCCATAATCTGGGGCCGGTGGTGTTCCCGGGAAATGCGCCAGACAGCGGCGCTGATTAGGGTATGGGCGTAGTGCTGCCAACCGCGCATTTCCGCCACGGACTTGACGGCCGCGGCCGCCGCTCCCCAAGCCTTTTCCGAGGCTTGCAGCAAATCCCCCGCGTCCAGCTCGATCCGGGCTTGGGCGATTAACTCGCGGCTGGTGTTGGCGTAGGTTTCCGGCGGGTTATATTCTATGGCAGTGGTCATTTTCGGCTGATGCCTCCTTTAAGATCGTAGTCCGGGCAACCCTACCCTTGGGCCGGGGCTATCGGCCGTCCCCGCAAGTCCAGGATGCCATCTAGCATCCCGAGGCGGCGGCGGTCGAAAGCATTGGTCGGGATGACGGACGTCGGGATTTCGGTTTTCACCGCCTCGAGGATGGATAGCAATTCCTCTACCCGGGCGATGCCCAGGGCAACCTCGCGCGGCCCCAAGCGGTATTCGTAGTAGTTCTGGTGCAAATCGCCGGCCCACGGCATCAGTTCCAGCACCCGGGGCCGGTTATACTCCTCGGAAATGCGCCAGGCGGCGGCGCTGATTAGGGTATGGGCGTAGTGCTGCCAGCCGCGCATTTCCGCCACGGCCTTGATGGCGGCGGCGGCCGCGCCCCAAGCCTTTTCCGAGGCTTGCAGCAGGTCGCCCTGTTCCAGTTCCTGATGGGCCAGGCCAATAAATTCCCGGCTCTGGTTGGCGTAGGTTTCCGGCGGGTTATACACTATGGCGGTGGTCATTTTTCCTGATGCCTCCTTTAGGGCCAAGGGCCGGCGTCCGCTGTCGGACTGCCGGACAATTGGTTTGTATGCCCAAGGGTCGCCGCGGTCAAGCTGCGGGGTCGGGGCGGAATTGCCAACCGTACTTGACCGCGGCGGCCCGGAGCAGTTTGGCTTTGGTCGCTATTTGATTTCGGCTCCTTAAAGCGGTGAAGTCAATGGAAACGTGTTCCGGATAGGGAATCCCATCAGGAATAACCGGCAGCTCTAATTCGCGGCAGTCTTGCACCGTAACCGCCACGACACCGCCGGATTGCAGTCCCGCGGCATTGGTGAAGTGGCGTCAGGAGTTTTCGGCAGTAATCCGGTCGCCGTCATAAACGGAGAGTTTCTGGTCTTGCGCCGACGGATAAAAAGCCTGCGCGGTGCAGCGTTCCTGCCGGGTAGGGGGGTCTATCCGAATAAAGTTGGGATTTACCTGCCGATAAAGCAGGGTGGCGTCGTTCATTCGGCCTGCTTTGCCCAATGGAGCAGTTCGCCGACCAGCCACTGCCAGCCGGCGGCGTCCAGGGTCAAATCCCGTTCCGCGTCATTGTCGGTGGACAAATCCAGCCGATGCCACCAGGCTTGGCCGGTTGCCAGGTTCACCTCAAGGCTGATGTCCTGCGGCCCCAAAGACCACTCCGCTTGTACGCCGCCCTCGGGAGTCGGATAAAGGCAAGGCAGCGGCGCATAGTCCGGGTAATGCCGATCGAACCCGGCGGCCAGCCAATCCAACCCGGCGGGGCTGGGCGCTTTGCCGTAGCCGTTGCCCCAATCGGCGGCGGCCTGCATACCGTCGGCCCACCCGTCGGTCAACTGCCGCAGTTCATCCAGCCGCGCCCGGATGTTAAGGGCGGATTTTTGCGTTGAGGTTGCCATCGCTGCCCCGCTCCCGTCTCAAAGTTACCGGAATATACCACAAAGGCTGGGCCGGTTCCAAGGGGAGGCCGGCCGCCTACCCCTCAGCCGAAACCACCGGCCGCCCCCGCAAGTCCAGGATGCCGTCCAGCATCCCGAGGCTTTGGCGGTCGCGGCGATTGCCGGGCGTAAAGGGCCGTGGGGTCTCGGTTTTTACCTGCTCGAGGGGCATAGGTTTCCGGCGGGTTATATTCTATGGCGGTGGTCATTTTTGAGTTGACTCCTTTAGCCGGCCGTCGCCGCTGGGGCGCGCCGGTAATAGTTGGCCCGGTCGGCCGGAGTTGCCGGGCGGCATTGGGCGGGGCGGATTTTGGCCGCCGCCAACAGGCGGCCGTCGGCATCCATAAAGTCCACCGACAAAGTTTCCGCAGCGGTGCCGCTGTGGTCAATGCTGGCGATGAATCCGATGACGCCGGGGTCTAGGCCGCCCTCCGGGTTGGCCGCTGGATGTAAAGGGCTACCCTCCGGGATCTGGCGAATTGCGGAACCGGGAAAGGGTTCGGTAAGGACGATGTTGGTATATTCGGCAAAAGCATCGCCGCCGCGCCACGCCGCCGGGCGTCGGGACAAGGCGGCTCGGCCAAACCGGTAGTTGCGCCGGTCGGCATCGGTAGCCGGGCGCGCCTGCGCCGGACGGAGGTCCGCCAAGGCCACGGTATAGCCACCGGGTTCCAGGAACTCCGCCAAGAAGGAATTTCCATCGGGATTGATGTCGATGACGATGCCAATGTCGCCCGGGCGCAACCCCTCTCCGGGGTTGGCGGCGGCCAATAACGGGCTGTCCGGCGGGACATCGTAAAGGCGCTGCAACGGCACCGGTTCGGTGAGCGCAATGCTGGCATATTCTTGGAACACTTTTCACCTCCGCCGGTAGGGATGCGCGGTGATAAACCGGGGGATGGAGCCGTTTCGCATTATCTGCCAAACGGTCTTGATCCGGGGATTACGGCCATCGGGCGTTTCCAGTGGCCCCACTACCCCGTACCTTATATCCCGGTCAGTTTCCCGGATTTCGCTGACTTCGCCGGCTATCCCGTGAGTTTTCAAGGCGGCGGCAAAGACTTCCCACCGCTCGGGATGAAAGCCGAAACTGAGCAAGAAATCGGCTTTATCAGCCCCCTCCGGGCTGGTCTTGTCCAGCAGGTAGTGGGTAATTTTCCGGCTTTCAACGATAGCCTGCGCGGCATTGGGCAATTTCACTAGACCGGCTCTTTCCTCCGGGGCAGGGATCCTTGGCATCCTGCCCTATACTATAGCATCAGATTTCGGAAAGGAACGCCATAGCAGCGCAAAAGCCGCCGCCAGCCGCCTACCCCTCCGTCGAAACCACCGGCCGCCCCCGCAAATCCAGGATGCCGTCCAGCATCCCGATACGCTGGCGGTCGCGGCGACTGCCGGGCCGGAAAGGCCGCGGGGTTTCGGTTTTTACCTGCTCGAGGATGGACAGCAATTCCTCTACCCGCGCGATGCCCATGGTTACTTCCTCCTCGCCGAGGTAGTATTCGTAGTAGTTCTGGTGCAAGGTGTTGGCCCACGGCATCAGTTCCAGCAGCCGGGGCCGGCGGTGTTCCCGGGAAATGCGCCAAACGGCGGAGTTGATCAGGGTGTGGGCGTTATGCTGCCAGCCGCGCATTTCCGCCACGGATTTGATGGCGGCCGCGGCCGCGCCCCAAGCCTTTTCCGAGGCTTGGAGCAGGTCGCCCTGTTCCAGTTCCTGATGGGCCAGGGCAATGAATTCCCGGCTCTGGTTGGCGTAGGTTTCCGGCGGATGGGTGGGGGTGGTCGTCATTGCAGTTGCTCCTGGTCAGCAGAATGTTGCCCGTCCGCCCCTCCTTCAACAAGTTCAGGATGAGCGGACGGGGCGGTTCAGAATGGTGCGACCGGCCCTTTCCGGGTAAGCGGACGGGGCAGTTCAGAATGGCACGACCGGCCCTTTCCGGGTAAGCAGACGGGACGGTTCAGGATGGTGCGACAAGCCCTTGCCGGGTAAGCGGCGGGCTGCTCAATGCGGACAAGCCGATATGGTTGCCGGGTGAGCGTAACCCGCCGCGCCGCCTTAAAGGACGTGGTACATCAGGCGGTGATCCCGCAGCACATCCTGGGCAAAGTCGTTGTCCACCTCCCGCCAGACGGAATGAATGTGGTTGGCCCCGTTCTGAATGTTGTCGAACTCGACGATGAAACTGCCGCCGTGGATGCGGTAGTAGTGATCCCGGCTGCGGTCGGTAGCCCCGGCCCAGACGATGCGGAAGTTGTCCACGCCGCGCTGCCGGATGGCTTCCAGCCGTTCCTGGGCCACCTCCGGGCGCACCTGATTGACATACTCCGTCACCAGGGACAGCAGCAGCTCCTTTTGCGTCCCGTTCATCTCGGCCCCGGCCAAGCCCTCGCCTTCGTGGACGGCAGCCCGGGTGGCGTTATACATCGGAATGTCCCAGGGGGCTTTGTCGTGGATGACCGCCTTGGCCCGCTGTTCCGGGGTCAGGGTGGACATCAGCTCGATGGCCAGATCCTCCCGATGGCCCAGGATGCGGAGGCCCTGCTGGGGGCCTTTCGGCACTTCGGCGGGGTTGGCCCCCAGGAAAAAGGGGGTAACGGCGGTGACTTCGTCGCCCCAGACGCTGAAGTGGAGGGAGACATGATGCCCTTCCACCCGCCAGCCCCAGGGTTCGTTGGCGGCGTTGCCCGGGCTGCCGAACACCGTCCAGTAGTAAAGCAGGGGGTTGCGATCCCAGGAGGCGGTGCCCTCCTCCACTTCCAGCGGCCCGAGGATGTTCTCGTGCTGCATAATGGCGGCGGCCTTCTCGTAGGTGGCGGCGTCCAGGGTAGCCGCCATCAGGGCGTAGGCCAAATCCCGCTGGGCCGGGTTCATATCCCGCAGCGGCAGGCCGTGGCGGTTCAGCGGCGGGTAGTACCAGAACAGCCGCTCCCCGTCCAGGTAGCTGAAAGTGGCCTTGGCCCGCTGCTCCGGGGCCAGGCTGTCCAGCCACTGGCTGGCGGCGGCGGCCATTTCCCCGGTGGCCGGGGAATGCTGGTGGTAATGGGTATGTTTCTGGCCGTGGGTATGTTCCAAAGTAGCCGTCATTTAACGCTCCTTACGCTGTGGTGGGTATGTACCGCGTCCCGAGGCGGCCGGTCAAGGCCGGCGCTACCGGGCGCGGTCTGCTGATACCGGCAAGTTTAGTATTGGCATTAAAAAGTGTCAACCGGCTTGGGGATGTGAACATAAGGCAATTGCCTATGCCGGACAACCGGCTTGCCGGGATTCCCGCTTACGCGGGAATTTAGTCCCCCGTTGCCGAATTACCACCGCCCCCACCGTCATTCCCGCGCAAGCGGGAATCCCTGACGGTACTGAAAAGACCAGCCCGTTGCCGTCCAACCACCGCCGGATTCCCGCTTACGCGGGAATGACGGTTGCCGGCGGCAGCTCAGGGCGCGGCCATTAACCGCACCGACCACAAATCACCCTGGCCGGGTACATACTGTCCCGTCCGCATTTCTTTGATTGGATAATCCGGCAGGGAAACGGTCGCCAGACACTTGCCGTCAAAATGGCCGCCTTGCCGGACAAATTCAAAGCCCCCGTGGGCAAAGCCAGCATCCTGCCGATTCGCCGGCAAGTCAGTAGGATTCTCCGGTACAATATGCAGGAAAAATGCGGCCGCCGTATCTCCCGCCGCGCAGGTTTCCCTCAGGTAAGTCAACCGGTTATCCCGCCAATACAAGTCGAAATAATCCCGGGCCGCCGGTTCCGCCGCGGCCAGGGCGGCATAATCGGCCCGCAGTTGGTCGAGGTCGACCGGGATGATTAGCTCTACCGACCACAAATCGCCTTGACCGGGAATATGCTGGCCGGTGCGGATTTCCTTAACGGGATAGTCCGGCAGAGGAACGGCGGCCAGACACTTCCCATCGAAATGGCCGCCCCAGCGGGCAAGCTCAAAATCCTGATGGGCAAAGCCGGCCGGCCGCCGTTCCGATGGCAAATCCTCGATATTCTCCGGGATGATATGCAGGAAAAAGCGGGCCGCCGTATCCGCCGCCGCGCAGGATTCCCGCAAGTAAATCAGCCGGTTATCCTGCCTATACAAGGCAAAATGGGAATCGGCTACCGGTTGACCGTCGGCCAAGGCGGCGTAGGCGGCCCGCAGCGGTTCCGGGTCGGCCGGCGGATAAAAATTGACTTCCCAGAGGCCGGCTTGCCCGGTGCGGATAACGGCAATGGGATAATCCGGCAGGGGAACCGCCGCAAGGCATTTGCCATCGAAATGGCCGCCCCAGCGGCCAAAGGCAAAATCCAAGTTGTCCTGCTCGGCCGCCGGCCCGGCCAGCAAATCGGCGGCGGCCGGGAATAGGTGCAGAAAGAACGGCTCTGCCGTATCCGCCGCCGCGCAGGATTCCCGGATATAGGTTAGCTGCCCGTCCCGCCAATATAAGTCAAAGGCGGCCCGCAAGTCCGGGGGAACGGCGGCCAGGGCGGCGTAGGCGGCCCGCAACGGGCCGGGATCGACCGGGGGATAGAGGCTGCCACTCCAATGGCCGGGCTGGCCGGTGCGGATTTCCCGGATCGGATAGTCCGGTAATGGGACGCGGGCCATGCACTCGCCGCCGGGCCGGCCGCCTAAATGACGCAGATAGAAGTCCCGGTTTTCATGATCCGATTCCCGGCGGACCCTGGATCGCCGCAACGCCGGCAAATCCGCCCCCTCCTCCGGGTAGATATGCAAGGTTATGGGAGTTCGGTACTCCTCCTCCGTGCAATCGGGTTTGGCGTAGAGCAGCCAATTCCGGTCGTCGGCATCCCGTTCCAGAAAAACATCAAAAACTTCCCGCAGGGCCGGCTGGCGATTTTTCTGCCGGGCGGCGGCGATGCGCTCCCCCAACCCCGGCCGGGCCAGGCTGTATAGTTCCTCCCAGCGGGATTCTCCCGCCGCCGGATCCTGACCGATAATCAAGTCGCCTTGGGCGTAGGCCGGCAGCTGAATAACCGCCAGGCAGGTGTCCGCCCAGCGCACCCCGCGACTGTGTAGGGTAATCGCGGCGTCGATGCTCCATTCCCGGCTCGGCAGGAAAATTTTTGCAAAGACTTGCCGCGCCCGGTCGTCCCATTGGCAATTTTCCCGGACAAAGGTCAAGGTACGGCCCGTGAGATAAACATCATAAGCCGCCCGGATAATGGGCTCTCCGTCCACCGCCTGCCGGTAAAATTCCTGATAAGTTGCCCAGGCCGCCGCCGTCATCCGGGCCGCCCGCAGGGGTTTCACGGCAAACAAGGTATTGTTGTAAAGACGCACCCCCGGCAGCCCGTTAAAGGCCAAATCCTGATGGCCGTCGTCGCGGACATGAAACAGGGCATAATCCGCCGCGGCGAAATTCTGATGAAAACCCGGCTGCCCCCGGTATCCCCGCACCGCCACGGTTTCGTCGGGATGCAGTTCCCGCAGATATTCCCGGGCCGCCGCTGCCGCCACATTCGGGGAACGGAGTTGATACTGGGTTCGCAGATATTCCGGCGTCGTCCGATCCACCAGGAAGTTGAAATAAAGATCCTGCAAGGGATGGATTTGCGTCATCGCGAGGATAATCAAGCCCAAGCCGGCCCCGGCCAAGCCGTACGCGCCGGCCGGCAAAACCGGCTTGGCAAATTGCCGGCGGCGGGCAATCGAACGACCAAGCCAATACAGCCCTCCGGCCACCAGCAGGCTGAAAGGCGCATAAAGGAAATAGAAATGCCGCCAATCGTAATACTGGCTGGAACTCAGCAGGGCGGCGGCCAGCGGCGGCAGCAGAAAGCAAGCCAGCAACAGCCAAGCAAAACGCCGCCGGGTATTGCGGAAAACCGATCCGGGCCGGGCCAGGCCCATGGCCAGGGCCGCAACTATCCCGACGCCGCCCAGCAGCAACAGCGGCGGCGGCGTGGTGATGCCGAACCAGACCAGGTTGTATTGCGGCGGCAATTCGGTGGAAAGAAACCGCGCCCCCTGGAACAATTCCCACACCCTATTGGGATGATGGACGGTCAGTTCCAGGCTCGCCGCCAGGTAGTCGACGGGATTAGCCCAGGCGTAGGGCGCGGCGGCGTACAGCGTCAGCCCAGCGGCCAATACGAACAGCCCGGTGGTCAACAGTACGCCCCGCCGCTGCGGCCAACTCCCGGCATAGCACAAATCCAGTCCCCGCATCCCCAGGGCGGCCGCAAAAAGCATTATCCCCATAATCCGCAGGTTGGTCAGCAGGCCCACGGCGATGCCCAGCAGGACAAAAGCCCCGATGGTATCCCGGCGGAAAGCCCGTTCCAGCAGGTAGAGGGCGATGATGAACATAGCGAGAAAGGGCAAGTCTTTGGAGTTGCCGAAAGAGTGGGCATAGATGCGGGGATGCAGCAGGAAAATCAGCAGGGCAAACCGGGCAATCCACCGGTTGTCGAACAGCCGCCAAGCCAGCCGGTAGCAAAAATAGCCGCCGATTACAAAGAACAGGTGGATGAGGAGGGAGCGGAGGTGGCTTATGTCGTCTTTATCGGTCAAGCCCAGGCCCTGCTCGGCCAGCAGTAGCGGCAGCTCAAAGGCCACGCCATACACCCGGTCGTGATAGTTAATCGTCTCGATGCGGTCGGCCTGGCCCAAGATGTAGTTCAGATTGGCTTGGGCAATGCGCCGCTGGGTAGGTTCATCCCGGGGAATGCCATAATCGCCGGCCATAGCCAAGCTGACCAGCAGGAAAAGGGCGCAGACCGCCAGGCCAACGCAAGTTGGAGACAATAGGGGGGGGGGTAAAATAGATGTCCGGCGGATAAGGCGGGAAATTTGCGGGAGTATCTGGCGCAGCGTCAACAGCATAAGCGGCATTATAGCATATCCATCTACTGTCATTCCCGCGCCAGCGGGAATCCCGAAATGCCCGACGGGTAGTAGGCCGGTCTTTGGCAATACCGTTCGGGATTCCCGCTTACGCGGGAATGACGGTGGGGGCGGGACGGCAAAGGCCGGTCTTTGGCAATACCGTTCGGGATTCCCGCTTACGCGGGAATGACGGTGGGCGGCGGTGGGATGGACGGTAAAAGAGGCGTCCCCCTACCGTCATTCCCGCGCAGGCGGGAATCCGGCGGCGGCGGGACGGCAAAGGGCGGTCTATTCAGTACCGTTCGGGATTCCCGCTTACGCGGGAAGGACGGTGGTAGAGCCGCAACCAACCTACTATGTCATTCCGAGGGTAGCCGAGGAATCTAAAAGTCTTGAAATGGAGTCCGGTGCGGGCATTTTAGATTCCTCGGCTACCGTCGGAATGACATCCTGCAACAAGTTCAGGATGAGCGGAAAGGAGTTGGCGGCTATCCGGGGCGTCAATAAATAGCGTGAACACGGATTAAGGCGCATCCGTCAACTCCACCAGCCACAGCGGCGCGCCCTGGCCGGGGATATGCTGGCCGGTGCGGATTTCCTTGATGGGATAATGCGGCAGGGCAACCGTGGCCAGGCATTTGCCGTCAAAGCGGCCGCCGCGGCGGACAAAGGCAAAATCCCCATAGCCCAGGCCGCCGGCCCGCCATTCCTCCGGCAAATCGGCCACATCTGCCGGGACGATTTGCAGAAAGAACGGGGCCGCCGTATCCGCATCCGTGCAGTTCTCCCGCAGGTAAAAGAGCCGGTTGTCCCGCCAATACAGGTCGAAGTAATTCCGGGCCGCCGATTCCTCAGTGGACAAGGCGGCGTAATCGGCGCGCAACTGATCCGGGTCGGCCGGCGTGATTAACGCCACCGACCACAGATCGCCATAGTCGGGGATATACTGCCCCGTCCGCAGCTCTTTGACAGGATAGTCCGGCAAGGCAACGGCCGCCAGGCATTTGCCATCGAAATGGCCGCCTTGACGGACAAAGTTAAAGCCGCCATAGGCAAAGCCGGCATTCCGCCGCTGCTCCGGCAAATCGGCGAAATCCTCCGGGATGATATGCTGAAAGAAATAAGCCGCCGTATCCGCGACGAAGCAGTTTTCCCGCAGGTAAATCAACTGATGGCCCAAGAGGTACAGGTCGAAATAGTCCCGGGCCACCGGCTCCACATTAGCCAGGGCGGCGTAAATTGCCCGCAGTTTGTCCGGGGCGGTCGCGGTGATTAGCTCGACCAACCACAAATGGCCTTGGCCGGGGATATGCTGGCCGGTGTGGATTTCCTTGATGGGATAGTCCGGCAAGGCAACCGTCGCCAGGCATTTGCCGTCAAAACGGCCGCCCTGGCGAATCAAGGCAAACTCCGACCAAGCCGCGCCCTCCGCCCGCTGTTCCACCGGCAAATCGGCTACATTCTCCGGGATTATGTGCAGGAAAAACTTGGCCGCCGTATCCGCATCGGCGCAGGATTCCCGCGAGTAAAGCAGTCGGTTCTCCCGCCGATACAGGTCAAAGTAATTCCGGGCCGCCGGTTCCGCAGCGGCCAGGGCGGCGTAGTCGGCCCGCAGCTGCTCCGGGTCAGCCGCGGCGATTAACTCCACCGACCACAGGTTGCCCTGGCCGGAGATATATTGGCCGGTGTGGATTTCCTTGATGCCGCCGGGATAATCCGGCAAAGGAACCGCCGCCAGACACTTGCCGTCAAAGTGGCCGCCATTTCGGACCAAGGCAAAATCCGACCAGGCTGCGCCGGCGGCCCGCCGTTCCTCCGGCAAGTCGGCTACATTCTCCGGAATGATGTGCAGGAAAAACTTGGCCGCCGTATCCTCAGCCGCGCAGGATTCCCGCAAGTAAAGCAAGCGGTTATCCCGTTGATACAAGTCGAAATAATCCCGGACTGCCGGTTCCAGTCCCGACAAGGCGGCGTAATCGGCCCGCAGCTGTTCCGGGTCGGCTGGGGCCACTAAATCTACCGACCACAAATTGCCTTGGTCGGGGATATACTGCCCGGCGCTTATTTCCTTTATGGGATAATCCGGCAGGGGAATCGCCGCCAGGCATTTGCCGTCAAAGCGGCCGCCGCGCTGTGGCAAGTCAAAGCCCAACCATTCCCCGCCGCCCGCCCGCAATTCCGCCGGCAAGGCGGCGGGATTTTCCGGGAGGATGTGCAGAAAGAACGGGGCCGCCGCATCCGCCGCCGCACAACTTTCCCGCCGGAAAAGCAGCCGATTGTCCAATTCGTACAGGTCAAAATAATCCCGGGCCAGCAATTGGCCGGCGGCCGCGGCGGCCCAGGCCGCCCGTAGCGGAGCCGGGTCGGGCGGGGCGATTAAATTCACTGTCCACAGCGCGCCCTGTTCCGGCGCATATTGCCCGGTTTTGATGGCGGCGATGGGATAATCCGGCAAAGGAACGGCGGCCAGGCATTTGCCGTCAAAAAGGCCGCCCCAGCGCCCGAATTCAAAATCCAAATTATCCCGGTCGGCCGGCGGCCCGGCCAGCAAATCGTCATCGGCCAAGAATAGGTGCAGAAAGAACGGGTTGGCGGTATCCGCCGCCGCGCAGGATTCCCGGATATAGGTCAAATGCCCGTCCCGCCAATACACATCAAAATCAGCCCGGTGGTCGGGTTGAACCGGGGCCAGGGCGGCGTAAGCCTGGCGCAGGGGATCCGGATCCGCCGGGGGGAATATGCTGCCGTGCCAGCGGTCGGGCTGCCCGGTGCGGATTTCCCGGATGCCGCTGGGGTAGTCGGGCAGGGCAACTACCGCCAGACATTCGGCCGCGGGCCCAACGCGATAGTTGCCGAGCTGACGCAGGTAGTATTCCCGCACCGCATAGCCGCTGTTGGTAGTGTCGGTGTAGGGCGGCAGTTCGGCCGGGTTCACCGGGAAGATATGCAGGAATATAGGAGTGCCGTTATCCCCCGGGGCGCAGTCCGGTTTGGCGTAGAGCAGCCGCTGCCGGCCCTCGGCCGTCGATTCCAGGAAAACATCAAAGTCTTGCCGCAGGGCGGGCTGGCGATTTTTCTGCCGCGCCCGGGCGATGCGTTCCAGCAGGCCCGGCGGGGCCAGACTGTACAGTTCCGCCCACCGGCCCGCGTCCGCATAATCCTGGCCGATAATCAGGTCGCCCTGGGCGTAGGCCGGCAGTTGGACAACCGCCAGACAAAGATTCCCTATCCGCACTCCGTGACTGGGGAAATAGTAAGCCGTGCCGGTGAACACTTCCAGATCCGGCAGGAGAACCTTGACAAAGACCTGCCGCCGCTGGGCGTCCCACGAACAGTTTTCCCGGACAAAGGTCACAATTCGGCCGGCGAGATAAACATCGTAAGCGGCCCGAATAATAGGTTCGCCGGCCACCGCCTGCCGGTAAAACTCCCGGTAGGCCGCGATGGCGGATTCCGTCATCCGGGAATCCTTCAGGGGTTTCACGGCGGCCAGAGCATTGTTGTAAAGGCGACCCACCGGCAGGGCGTTAAAGGCCAAATCCTGATAGCCGTCATCCCAGATATAAAACAGGGCATAATCGGCGTCCGGGTCGGCCCCGGCCAGTTGCCCGCCGCCCCAGTAGCCCAGCACGGATAAAGTCTCTCCGGGATGGCGTTTCTCCAGATATTCCCGAATCGGTTGGATTTTCACATTAAGGGAACCCATTTCGTACTGCGTTCGCAGGTACTCCGGGGTCGTCCGATCCACCAGAAAGTTGAAGTAACTATCCTGCATGGGATGGATTTGCGTCATCTGGAGGACAATCAATATCAAGCCGGCCCCAGCCAGGCCATAAACGCCGCCGCGGCTGGCTGTAGGATGATCGGCAAAACAGCGGCTGGGGAGGTAAAGGCAACGCTCCGCCGCGGCGCGGCCGCGCCGGGCCGGCCGGGCCAGGGCCGAACCAAGCCAGTGCAGCCCCCCGGCCGCCAGCAGGCAAAAGGGCGCATAGAGGAAATAGAGATGCCGCCAGTTGTCCTGCTGGACGGAGCCCAGCACGGTGGCGGCCAGGGCCGGCAGCAGAAAGCAGGCCAATAGCAGCCCGGCAAAGCGCAGCCGGGTGTTGCGGAAAATCGCTCCGGGCCGGCGCAGCCCGGCCGCTACCACGGCGGCCGCGCCCAGGCCGCCCAGCAGCAGAAACAGCGGCGGCGTGGTGATGCCGAACCAGACGGCGGTGTATTGCGGCGGCAGTTCGTCGTTGAGGATCCGTTCTCCCTGGAACAGCACTGTTACAATGGTAGAGTGTTCGACCGTTATCGCCAGGTTAACCAGCAGGTACTCTAGGGGATTAGTCCAGGCAAAGGGGGCCAGGGCGTACAAGGTCAGCCCGCCGGCCAGTAGAAACAGCCCGGCCGTCCGCAATATGCCCCGCCGCTGCGCCCAACTCCGGGCATAAAACAAATCCATTCCCCGCATTGCCAGGGGAGCCGCAAAAAGCATTATCCCCATAATCCGTAGATTGGTCAGCAGGCCCACGCCGATGCCCAGCAGGATGAAAGCCCCCCAGGTATCCCGGCGGAAAGCCCGTTCCAGCAGATAGAGGGCAATCATCAGCATACTGAGAAAGGGCAGGTCTTTGGTGTTGATGTAAGAGTGGTTGTAAAGGCGGGGATGCAGCAGAAAGAACAGCAGGGCCAGAATTGCCAGCAGCCGATTGTTGAACAGGCGGTAGGCCAGCCGGTAGCAGAACCCAGCGGCGACGATAAAGAACAGGTGGGTCAGGAAAAAGCGGACGCTGAAAGTGTCCGGGGAAATCGCCGACCCCAGGGGATCCTGATCCAGCCATTCGGTCCAGGAAAATTCCGGCTGCGTCCGGGCGGCCCCCAGGTATTGCTGGGCCAGCAGCAGCGGCAGCTCAAAAGCTACGCTGTAAGCCCGGTCGTGGTAAGTGGGCGTATGTACGCCGTCGGCCCGGCCCAGGATATAGTTCAGGTTGTCTTGGACCGTGTCAATCTGAAACCGGTTATCCACCCCGGAGTCGCCATAATCCCCGCCATAATCGTCGGCCAGGGCCAGCCCGGCCAGTAGAAAAAGGCCGCAAATCAGCAGCCCGCTATGGAGAATAAGAAAGTTCAGCGCGGCCCGGCTTTTGCCGGCCAGGGGCGGAAATAGTTGGCGCAGGGGCGGCAGCATAGGGGGGATTATAGCATATCCCGCTAATGTCCTTCCCGCTGTCCGCCCCCTTTTATGCCTGTCCGCCCCCTTTTATTATGTCATTCCGAGCGTAGCCGAGGAATCTATAAGTCTTGTAAGGAGTCAAGGGCGGGCATTTCAGATTCCTCGGCTACGCTCGGAATGACATAGCAAGGTGGCTGCGGCTCCCCCACCGTCATTCCCGCGCAAGCGGGAATCCCGAAATGCCTGATGGATAATCGGCCGGTCTATGGCAGTACCGTTCGGGATTCCCGCTTACGCGGGAATGACGGTAAAGATGGCGGGAATTCCGGTAGAAGCGCGGGTAGGACGGTAAGGCGGCCGGCGGAAAAGGGTTGCCTATCCTTGCCGGGATTTCTACCCTTGCCGGGCCGCTTTTACGGCGGCGATGATGCGGCCGTAGGCGTTGCAGCGGCACAGGTTGCCGGCCAGGGCCTGGCGGATTTCCCCGTCGGTGGGATTGGGATTGGCGTTCAGCAGGGCGCGGGCCGCCAGCACAAAGCCCGGCGTGCAAAATCCGCACTGGCCGCCGTCTTTATCCAGAAAAGCCTGCTGCGCCGAATCCAGAGCGCCGTCGGCGCCGGCCAAGCCCTCAATGGTGGTTATGGCCCGCGCCCCCACCTGCACGGCCAGCAGCTGGCAGGAATAGACCGGCTGGCCGTCCAGCAGCACGGTGCAGGAACCGCATTCGCCGCGATCGCAGCCCCGCTTGGCCCCGGTCAAATCCAGCTGCTCCCGCAGCGCATCCAGCAGCGTCCAGTGGTGACGGACTTGCAGCGGATAGTCTTGGCCGTTGACCGTCAAGGTCAAATTGGCGGTATAGTATTGGGGGCCCGGAGTAGTAGCGGACATTTAGGTTGCCTCGGTTCCCGGCCCTCGGGCCGGCGGATTTATGGACTGCCGCCCATTCTACTGGAAAAGGGCGGCTGAGGCAAGGGGTAGATTCCCTCTCTACTGTCATTCCCGCCCTGCTTACTGGCCGGCCCGCCCCCTTACCATCATTCCCGCCCTATTCCACCGTCATTCCCGCGTAAGCGGGAATCCCGAACGGCGCTGCCTTATGACGCCGCATCCTCGGCAAACCACCGCCGGATTCCCGCTTACGCGGGAATGACGGTGGGGCGGCGGGAATGACAGTAAAAAGGCGGCGGTAAGGACGGTTGCTATTATGCAATGGCCCGGAAACCAGCCGACCGGCCATCTATTATCCACCCGGCCGCTGTGTTATAATGTAGCGGCTACATCCTTTAATTGGAGTTTTGACGATGCCGCCCTTAACGGCCCGGGAGTATCAACAGCTGATTTGTCCGTCTTGCGGGGAACGGAAACCGCCGGCGCAGCCGCTTTGCGGCCGTTGCCGCAATCGGGAAAACGCCCGCAATTCCATTTGCCCCCGCTGCCAGGGGACGAAACCGGTGCACTATCCCCTTTGCGCCGACTGCCGGGCCAACGAAATTATGGAATGTCCCAAGTGCAAAGGGCGCAAAGCCAACCCGGAACACAACCTCTGCCCGGCCTGCTACTACGAGCAGAAACACGGCGAGAAAATCCTTTGCACCTGCCAATGCGGTTGCCGCAATTTCAAGACCCGGCCGCGGGCCCCGGTCTGCGGCATCTGCTGGCTTGACGGCCACGCCACTTTGTAACTTGGCGGATGGCTTATCCTTATCCGCTCATCCTGAACTTGTTGAAGGACGGGCGGATAAGGATAAGCCATCCGCTAACCAATCCAGGATGAGCGGAAAGGGATGGGCTATCCGTCAACCAATCCGGGATGAGCGGAAAGGAATGGGACATCCTTCAACAAGTTCAGGATGAGCGGATGCTGAATTTCCCCAAGTTTCCGAAAATCCTTTCCCCCCTTGCCCGGATGTTGTATAATTGGCGGCGAGCAGCCGATAGCCGACCGGGAGAGGCGGGGAGCGTTATGCCCGATAAGTACCAGGACGAAATTGAGGAAATCCTGAAAGGGATTGAGGAAACCGCGCCCCTGCCGCAATCCCGCGGCCGCCGCCAATCCATCCCGGACGACCAGCCCTCCCTGCGCCTGGAGCCGGAGGCGGAACCGGCCCGGGCCACGCCGTCCTCCCGCCGCTGGCGGACTTTTTCGCCGGGCCGGGTAGCTTTGGCCGGGATAGCCCTGCTGCTTTGCGGCCTGATGTTGCCGTGGTTTGGCCTGTCCCTCTTTTCCCCGCTGATTTGGGTTGGCTTGCTGGCTTTGGCTGCTGCCTACCTGCTGTTTTTTATCCGGCCCCGCGGCGGCGCTAATCAGGGCCAATACTGGCGGGGGCGGCCGGTCGAATCGGATAGCCCGTCCCTATTGGCGCGGGCCGCCAAGTGGTTTAAGAAATGAAACCGGATTCATTATCCGCGGCGCCGGATTCCCGCTTACGCGGGAATGACGGTAGGAATGAACCCGGCTACGCTATCCGCGCGGCATCCGGTTGAAAGATGCCCCGGGGCGTCTCTGGAGGCAACCCGTCCAGCAGGGCCGCCCGCAGTTGCGTCAACGCCGCCGGATCCATCCCAGCGATCCCGTCCATCCCATCCCTCCCCAGATAAAGCAAATGGGCCGGGCAGCGGCGGCAGTCGGACGCGCCAAAGCCCGGGGCCACTATCCGGCCGCCCCTTTCCCGTACTATCCCGGCCCACGCACATTCCCGCCGCATTTCATCGGCGGCCCACCAGACTTGGCAAACCGGGGCGATGGCGGTCAGATGGTCAATATGCCAATGCCGCTTTTTGTCGTTATCCCGGCGCAAATGGCGGCGTACCCGGCTTTCCAGGCCGTTCAGTCCGCTGCCGGCATAAAGGTAAAGGCCGGCGGGAAAGGCGAAACTTCCCAACCGGCCAATAGTCAACGGCGTATCCCTTTCCAACCGGATAATCAGGGCATAGCTGCCTTTTAGCGCCGGCATCGCCGCCCTCCGGCCGCTAGCCGGCAACGGCTTCCTTGAAATCGGCGATGGCTTTGATATGCGCCTCCGGATTGGGCAGGTCGGCGCGCATAGTGTTGATGGATATATGGGTGGCCCCGGCCTCGGCCCAAGCGGCCGCTTCCCGAGCCCAGCTGTCGGGATTGCCGCCGGCGATGTTCAGCCGGCCCTCGATGCCGATGGCGGCCGGGTCGCGGCCGGCGGCGTGGGCCTGTTCCCGCATTCGGGCAATGCGCTCCTGGCCGGCGCTGTCCGGCTGAAACTGGGGAAACCAGCCGTCGCCCAGGCGGCCAATCCGCTCCACTACCCGGTCGGCGCCGCCGCCGAACCAGAGGGGGATGGGGCGCTGCACCGGCAGGGGGTTGATGCCGGCGTGGCTGATTTTGTGGTAGCGGCCGTTGTAGTTGACCACTTCCTGCGTCCACAGCATCCGCAGCACGGCCACCTGTTCGGCGCAGCGGCGGCCGCGATTGCGGAAGTTTTCGCCCAAAGCCTCGAACTCCACATCGTTCCAACCCACGCCGATGCCCAGGCGCAGGCGGCCGCCGGTCAGCACATCCACCGCGGCGGCCTGCTTGGCGACCAGGGCAGTCTGGCGCTGCGGCAGGATCAGGATGCCGGTGGTCAGCTGGATTTTTTCGGTCAAGCCGGCCAGATAGCCGAACAGGACAAAGGGTTCGTGAAAGGGGTCGGTATGGCGGTAGGGACGATTCCACTCGGCGCGGCGGCTGGCGTCGGCGCCCAGCACATGGTCAAAAACCAGCAGATGTTCATAGCCCAGCCCTTCGGCGGCCTGGACAAAATCGCGCACGGCGGCCGGGTCGTTGCCGATTTCGGTCTGCGGGAAAATAGCGCCTAGCTGCATAAACGGGCGGCCTCCTTTAATGGTGGGTGGTGCGGGGATGGATGGTGCGGGACAATCCGGGCTACCGGGCAACGGGTTCGGCTTGGTAAGCGGCCACGGCCGCCCGGACGATTTCCGACAGGGATTTGCCGGAAGTTTCGCAGAGTTTTTCCAGATGGGCAAACTCGGCTACCGGTATTTGGACGGAAAGGACGACGCTATCCCGGGATTGGCCCAGGGCCAAGGCGGTGATGTCTTGGCCCAGGACGCAGGTTTCGCTGACTTCGCTAGTCATAGCTATTCTCCCCAATACTTTTCCCGGTGGTGGGCATTGGCTTCGAAAGCGGTAAGCGGCCGCCAGATGCCCCACTTGCCGGTGGGTTCTATGGGAATACAAAGGAAACGGCCGGCTCCAGTAGCGCCTATCATAACAACTGGCGCCCGGCCGGTGTGCGATGGATTGACAAACAGCCTGGGATTCAGCTGATGGACTTGGACAATCTCGGTCAAAGATACCCGGTGTTTGGGGTAAGTTCCCCTTTCTCTGAGATGCTGCTGAAAAGCGTCGTCCAGCTCTAACGCTTCTACTGGGCCATTGACCGAAAGAATATCGTTTATGTTCGGCTCTTGCATAGTGGATGAACTCCTTTTTATGTTTAGGATGGCTGGGGATGGAGGGCTCGAACCTCCGCTTCCTGATCCAGAGTCAGGCGTCCTACCACTGGACTAATCCCCAGAATTGGCGCGGCGGAACCGGCAGCATTTCCGGCCCGGCATCGGTCGGCAAGGGAAACCGGCCGGCCATTTCTAATATGATAATACCCGATTAGCGGTTTGTCAAGGGCTGCCGGCAATTATCTACCGAGCAATTGCATAATAGAAACCGTCCTTCCCCTCCCTAATCCGGGGCTGGCGGGCGGCGGGCCAGGGCAAACATCACGGCGCTTAACACAAAAGTGGGGGCAAAGGTCGCCAGCACAATTTCATAGCCCCCGGTGGTGTCCCGAATCCAGCCGGCGTAGATGGGCGCAACGAACATCCCGAAGTTGTGGAAAATGCTCATGGCCCCCATCAGGCTGGCAAAGCGGGCCCGGCCAAAATAATCCCCCACCATTATCCAGTTCACCGAAGTTATCCCCTCCACCACCGCCAGGCCGAGGATGAACACAATCAGGGCCGGCCATTGCGGCAAAATCCACAATCCCACCAGGCCCAACGCGCCCAGGTTCATCCCGTAAAACAGCAGCTTGCGCGGCGACGCCTTGCCGCCGGCCACGCCCAGCAGAAAGCGCAGGGGTATCGCCATAAAGAACATTACCGACGCCGCCAGGGTCGCCGTCGGCTCGTCCACCCCTTTCCAGGTCAGCAGGGGAAACAGGTGGATGATGATGGAATTGGTGGCCGATACCCGGGTGATGACGCCGGCCAGCAGAAACCAGAAAGCGGAAGTCCGCAGGGCTTGACGCACGGTAAAATCGTGGCGGGCCGGCTCGCCGGCTCGGGATGCCGGGGTATGGTGGCCGCCGCCGGCTCGGGACGATGGCCGGGCCGCCGCCGCCGGCCGGTCGCCATCGGGCAGCAAGCCCATATCCTCCGGTTTGCTGCGGATGATGTAGGCTACCGGCAGGGTCAGCAGGGCAATGAACAGGCCGATGATAAAGACCGTCGGCCGCCAGCCTAATTCGGTGATGCCGAAGTGCAGCAGCGGCACCACTATGGCTCCGCCGCCGGCAAAGGAGGTCATCAGGGTGGACAGGGCGATGGCTTTGCGGCGCACGAACCACTGATTGACCGTGGCCATCAGGGTTTGCCCCAGGCCGGCGGTTTTGCCTACGGACACCACGCCGACGAACAGAAAGACCAGCTGCCAGTATTCCTGGACCAAGGCCAGCAGCATCAGCCCCAGGCCGGCGGTCAGGCCGCCAAAGAGAATCATCGGCCGGGAGCCGAACTTGTCCACCAGCCAGCCGACCAGCGGCGCGCCGAAGCCGCCCTCGGCCCGGGCCAGGCTGAATACCAGGGACATAGCGGCGTAGGAAAGGCCCAAGTCGCCGCGGATGGGTTCAAAGAAACGGGGAAAGCCGGTGGATATGGCGCCGTTGCCGAACATCCCTTGCAGGCAGGCGGCGGCGACTACCCGCCAGCCGTAAAAGAAGCGGCCCGGCGGCCGCGGCCGGGCGGTTTCAACCGGCCGGCCGCCGGCGGCAGCATCCGGCGCGGCGGTTTCAGGAGCGGCAGCGGCAGGGGAATCTTTCATAAGTCCCCCGTATAATATCCCGCCGGTTAATAATAAGTCAAGGGGAATATCACAATAATTGAATGGGGTTGGGGGTAGAGGGGGCGTATCCCCTACCGTCCTTCCCGCGTAAGCGGGAATCCCTATCCGCTCATCCCGAACTTGTTGAAGGATGTCATTCCGAGCGTAGCCGAGGAATCTGAAATGCCCGCCCTTGAATCCATTTCAAGATTTTCAGATTCCTCGGCTACGCTCGGAATGACATAGTGGGGTGGCTGCAGATCCCCTACCGTCCTTCCCGCGTAAGCGGGAATCCGGCGGCGGTTGGATGGCAAAGGGCCGGTCTTTTCAGTACCGTGGGGATTCCCGCTTACGCGGGAATGACGGTAGGGGGGCGGGAAGGACGGTAGAGGGAGCGGAAAAGGGGCAAAGGGGCAAAGGGATACAGGAAAGGGCAAAAGGGAATCCGCCGCCTAACTGGGCGGGAATTGGAGCAGTTGCAGGATGTTGCCGTCCGGGTCTTGCAGGGTGGCGACCCAGCCGCCCCAATGTTCTTGTTCCGGCTCCCGCAGGAACGGTACTCCGGCGGCGGCCAGGCGGCGGTGGGCGGCGTGGATGTCGGCCACTTCCAGATGCGGCATTATGCGGTAGGGATCCCGGGCCGGGCCGGCTACCCGGCTGTGCAAGCCCAGGTTGAGGCGCATATTGTCGCCCAGCTGAAAGGCGATAAAGTCGCCGTGATGGGAATGGAGCGGCAACTGCAAGAGGTCGCGATAGAACCGGTACAACCGCGCCAGGTCGTCCGTCCACAGGGTAATGCCCACGACGCCGGCAATCATTATTCCCCCGGATCCGCCGGCGGCGCCGGCGGCTTTCCTTGCTTATCCCGGCTGGCGGCGCAGCGGCGGCACCAGCCGTGGAAATCCACCCGCTGCCAGGCCACATCAAAGTTGGATTCCTGGGCAATCTGCGCTTTCAGCCGCAGCACCGCCTCCTGCCCCAGGTCGGTATCCGCCACATTGCCGCAGCCGATGCACACCAGGTTGACGTGCGGCTCCAGGTTGGATTCGTAGCGGGACAACTTGGCAAAGGGCAGTTCCTGAATCAGCCCGCTCTTTTCCAGCACCCCCAGGGTGGAGTAGATGGTCGCCAGGGTCAGGGACGGGAAGTGGTCGCGCACCCGCTCGTAAATCTGCTGCACCGAGGGATGGTCGGTGGAGTTCAGCACCGCCTCGGCGATAGCCAGCCGCTGCGGCGTAACGCGCACGCCGCCCCGCCGCAGCTGCGTCACCACTTCTTGCTGGGTCATAACCCCTCCGCCGGGCGAGGGCCGGCAAACCTGATATTGCCCGGCCCTGGGTATCGTCTATCGTTAGGATGGATAACCTATTATAACCCGGTTTTGGGCACTTGGCAAGTTTCCGGGCGGGCGGGGATTTCGCGGCATCAGCCCCGCCGGGCTTGTCCGCTTTTGCGAGACTCCCGGGAAATTGTATCAAGGGACTTTTCATGCTCCAGGGCCGCGTGGACAGCATCCCGGGCAGCTCGCTTGGACAGCCGCTCCAGTTTGGCGCGGGAAATACCGAAACGGCGGAAACCCAATTCGGCAACCAGCGGCTTGGCGCTGCCGGGGTCGTCGAGGATTTGCACCACTTCCTCCGGGCTGAGGGATTCTAGGACAGCGGCGGTTTCCGTCGGAATTTCCGCCTTAATTACGGCGGTCACTATCTTGGAGCCGATTGCCGGAGCATTTTTCTGCTTAATAGCCTCGGGCAAGTCGGCCGCCGGGCAATGGGCAAAGGGGCGCAGGGCTTGGGCTACTGCGCGCAAGCCTTCGCTCAAGGCCGGATTGCCGGTCTTGCCGCCATCCTGCAACTTTGCCAGTCCCGTCAAATAGCGGGCCACGTCGGAGACCAGGAGTTGGCCCTCCGGGGTGTCCGGCAAAAGGTTCGGGTTCAGTTTGGATTGGCCGTTTTTCATAGGGCGTCAATCCTTGCTTGGATGTGGTAGGTCAAGAATTGGTAGTCCTCGTGAATCCCCCGCCGGCCTATATTCTGAGTTTGAGGATAGTTATAGACCGGGAGACCATCGGACAAAGCCGCAGATATGCCGGTGCCTTGAGGGATATAAGGCTCCAGCAAAGCCGTTCCCCAATGCCTTTGCAAAGAGTTCAAGTGCTGGGCGTGGTCGTCAGTATAGCCGCTATACCCGCCGGAGGTTTGTATCCGGGTAATGACCAAACCGACCAACTGCGTGTCGGGAACATACATAGACCGAGGATCTCCCATTGGAGCCAAAGCGCGTAACCGGGTGTCAATGCCCGACCGCATCATATCGCGCAGATGCGGGGCGCCGCGCTCCATTACCGCCTCCGGTACGACCGGGATGATGTAGCCGTGGCTGGCGGCGATAGCGTTCTGAGAGACGATCTTGGTAGCCGGCGGGCAGTCAAAGACGATGTAGTCATACTCATCGTCAACGCCGGTCTCCTCCAGCCAACGGCAGAGCAGAGTCCGCTTGTTCCATTCGGAGCGGATGGCGTTGCCTTGGTGGGACGCGGTCAACTCGATCTCAGTATCATCCAGATGCAGGCTGGCCGGTACCAAGTCCATACGGTCATAGTCCGGGTCGCGGCGGCGCATCGGGGAACGGGCGATGATTTCAGCTCCGGGCAAGGTATGTTCATCACCCACGAAAGTACGAAAGACCGCGTCGACAGTGCGGCTGCTATTGACCGCCCGGTCCCACCCACTGGCCCCAAGGCACAAGAGGGACAAGCTGCTCTGATGGTCCACATCAATAAGCAGAACCCGCTGACCCATAAGGGACGAAAGACCGGTGCCAAGGTGAAAGGCCAGCGTGGTTTTGCCTACGCCGCCCTTGAAGTTGATGATGCTGATGCGCTTTGCCATCCCCTTTGCCTCCTGGGGCTGATGATAACACAAAGGCCGCGCCAGCGCAACCACGGTTCTGTAGCATTTTGCTGGGTAGTTCCTTATAATGGGATTCTATGCAATGCAACCGTTGCATCAGGGGCAAAGTCATCCGCTATTCGGATGGGCGGGAAATCCGTTGTCCCGTCTGCTTGGGTTCTGGGCAACGGGCGCGGGGCAGCCCTCTGGACTTTGAGGAATGGACGCCCTATGGATACCGTGATGCTCATCCCCCCTATTGCCCCTGTGTGCAATGCGTCTCTACAAGGATAAGCCGGCGCCAAATCCCCGGTTCCGATTTCTCCAGTGGATCAAGTCCCTTTTCAAGCGGGGGGATTGGTAAATCCAAACTACCCAGCAAAATGCTACAGAACCCTCCAAACTGCTGACAGTTGCCCCTTGACGCCGGGAGCCGGGTTGTAATATATTGGCACAAGAGTTCCAAATCCTTTTACCCAAGGAGCAATTTTCCTTTATGGTCGAAGTAGCCAACCACGCCCCCGGAAACTTTTGCTGGATTCACCTGGCCACCACCGACGCGGCCGCGTCCAAAGCCTTTTACGGCCAGTTGCTGGGCTGGACTTATTCCGACGCCCCGGCCGGGCCGGATATGGTCTATAGCATGGCGCAAAAGGACGGCAAAAATGTCGCCGGCCTGTACGAAATGGACGCCGGGATGCGGGAACAGGGTTGCCTGCCCCGTTGGGAGAGCTTTATCGCCGTAGCCGACGCGGACGCCGCCGCCGCGCGGGTCAAGGCCGTTGGCGGTTCCCTGCTGGAGGAGCCGTTCGATGTCTTTGACGCCGGCCGGACGGCTATGGCCGTTGACCCCACCGGCGCCGCCTTTGGCCTCTGGCAGCCCAAAGAGCATCTGGGCGCCCAACTGGTTTATCAGCCCGGGGCTATGGGCTGGAACGAACTTTATACCCACCAGACCGCCCCGGCCGCCCAGTTCTACGCCGACCTGTTCGGCTGGACTTCCTCCCGGGAACGGGTCGGCCCGGAACAGGAGGAATATACCATCTTTAAGAACGGGGAGCAGCCGGTAGCCGGGATGATGCAAATCAAGCCGGAGTGGAGGGAAGTGCCGCCCAACTGGTCTATCTACCTGGGCGTGGACGACTGCGACGCCAGCCTGCAACAGGCGGTAAGCCTGGGGTCGGAGGTCATCGTCCCGGCAACGCAGGAGGCCAACATCCGCTTTGCCTTTATCAAAGACCCCCAAGGCGTCTATCTGGGCATCGCCCAAGTGCTGCCGGAGTAAAGGCAGGCAACGGCCGGCATAAGGACAAGCAGCAGCAGCGGCCGGGCGGCGGCTGATAAAAAGGGGCGGCGCGTCATAAGGGATGCGCCGCCCTTTTTAAGTTTAAGTTCTTGGCGGGGATACCTTTGGCCCGGGCCGAGGCTACCGATCCCGCAACTTGATGGTCTGGTCCGGGTCCTGCACCCGCACCCGATAGCGGTGGGCGTCGAGGGGGGAAGCCAAACGGTAGCCGGGGGGGGTGACCCCGTTGGCCCGCGCCTGTTCCAAAGCCTCCCGAACCTTTTTCATATCCACGCCCGGATTGGCCCCGATCAGCTTCAGAATTTCCTCCGCAGTGTTCATACCCTCCTCCTTTTAAGCTACGAGCATATACCGGCCGGGGTAATGCAAAATCACCACCCCGCTCCTCCGCGGCCGGTAATCCTCAAAGAGATTATAGTAGTCTTTGACCTGCTTGCCAAGCTGCGGGTTTTCGTCGTAATCGTCGATCTTCACCTGGAGGTCCCGACGCAAAACTTCCATAGAAATGCCGTGACCGTGGGAGTGCCAACGCTCGATATTGTTCAACTCCCGAGCAATCCTTTCGGCTTGCCGGCTTTTCACCCGGGCGGTGACTTTTCGCCGGCGGGTTCGGTAAATGCCTAGGGCGTGTTCCCACTAATTATTGCCGCCCCAAATAGACCATCCCTTTTCCGCTCATCCTGAACTTGTTGAAGGATGTCATTCCGAGCGTAGCCGAGGAATCTAGGGCGTGTTCCCACTAATTATTGCCGCCCCAACAGACCATCACCTTACTATGTCATTCCGAGCGTAGCCGAGGAATCTAAAAATCTTGAAATGGAGTCAACGGCGGGCATTTTAGATTCCTCGGCTACGCTCGGAATGACATAGGGGTGGCTGCGGATTTCCAACATACTCCCCAGCAACTCGCTACTACGGATAACGCTCGGCATCAGAATGATACAGTAAAGGCTAGGAACGGCAGCGGAGGGCGGCAGCGGAGGGCGCTGCGCCCTCCGCCAAGGCCGCCCTAGTCATACCAGTTCCTTGCCAAGTCAACCCACTGGGGATTGACCGACTCAATGAGAGCGGCCTTTTTGCTCCGGCGCCAGCCTTTCAACTGCTTCTCCCTCGCCAGAGCAGAATGGACATCCGAAGTTTCCTCGTAATACACCAGCATCGTATGGCGGTATTTGCTGGTGAAACCGCCGGTCAGTTGATTCCTGTGCTCGAACACCCGCCGCTCCAAGTCGTTGGTTATCCCGACATAAGGCTGGTGGGCGCGGTTAGCCATAATGTATACGTAGTAATGCCGGGAACAGGGCTGATTGCGCGGCATTTTAGATTCCTCGGCTACGCTCGGAATGACCTAGGCGCTACGCTCGGAATGACCTGGGTTGCGTCGGAGGGATATGGCTGCCCGCGGAATGACCTAGGCGCTATGCCCGGAAGGACCTGGGTTGCGTCGGAGGGATATGGCTACGCTCGGAATGACCTAGGGAGAGTTCACTCTACTTGTTGATGCCTCGGATAACCCATCCCTTTCCTAGGTCATTCCGAGCGTAGCCGAGGAATCTAAAAGTCTTGAAATGGAGTCAAGGCCGGGCATTTCAGATTCCTCGGCTACGCTCGGAATGACATAGGAGTTACGCTCGGAAGGCCCTGGCTTGCGTCGGAGGGATACGGGTACTTCCGGAGCGATATGGGTTGCGGCCGGTAAGGACTTGGATTTGGCCCGGGCGCGCCAACCCCACCCCCTACACCGCGCACTCCCCTTCGCCGCGTTCCAGCACATAGGCGTTGGTGCGTTCCCAGTCGATATACATTTCGCCGCCGGATTCCGCGGCCCCGGCCTTTTCCTGAGCCCGGGCCGCCACCGCCGTCACTTCCGCCACGCCTACCCGATCCAGAAAGCCGTTGAAACTTTCCCCGGCCTGGCGGTTATCCCGGTAGTAAAGGCTGATTTCCCGGACGACCTCCGGGGCCAGCCGGGCCGGCACCTTGACCTTGGGAATGCGAGTGCCAATCCGGGAATCCTCGACCCGATTGTCGCCATAGTTGCCGCCGAGGAACAGCTCATACGCCGGAATCTGGCTGCCCTCCGGCCCTTTGATGGCCGCCCCGTGAAAGCCGATGTTGGCAATGTGATGCAGGCCGCAGCCGTTGGGACAGCCGCTCATCTTGATGCGGATTTTGCTGACCCCCTCATCTTTGAGCAGGGCCTCGTCCCAAGAATTCAGTTCCGTCCGCATCGCTTGGGCCAGGCCCATCGAGGCGGTAATGCCCAGTTTGCAGCTGTCGGTGCCGGGGCAGGAGACCACATTGGTGATGGTATGGGCGCCGGGTTCGTTGAGGCCGATTTGTCCCAGGACTTCCCAAACCTCGTGCAGCCAGGCATCCGGCACCCAGCGCAAAGCCAGGTTCTGTTCCTGAGTAGCCTGAGCCCGGCCGCCGGTATAGCGGCGCACAATGGCGGCCAATCCCCGGAACTGATCCGGAGTCAAATCGCCGCGCACCGGCTTGACATACACCACATTATAGCCGGCCTGCTTTTGCGCGGCCACATTGGTCTCCCGCCAGTAGCCATAATCGCCGCCGCCGTTGCGGCCGTTGCCTGCCGCCGCCGGAGTCATCGGCGGCGTCTCCGGGAAAATTTCCTCCTCCCCCATCAAGGGCGCCGGGTCGATGGGGCCGATTTGCGCCAACTGTTCCTCCACCAAGACGCGGAATTCGTCCAGGCCAATGCGGTCAATCAGCACCTTGAGGCGGGCCATCATCCGATTTTTGCGGAGGGATACCGCCTGGTCAAAGACCGTCCAGACCGCCAGAGCCAGACGCAGATAATCCTTTTCCGGCAGGAAGTCGTACAGGGGTTTCGCCAGGCGGGGCATAATGGAAGTGCCGCCGCCCACATAGACTTTGAACCCCCGCTGCCCGTCGCGGATTTGGGATACATAGGTCAAATCCTGAATGGCGGCGGCCACCGTATCCCGGGCGTCAATGCCGGTAAAGGCGGTCTTGAACTTGCGGGGAAAGGTTTGAGTGATGGGATGGCGGACGCCAAAGCGCACATAGGCGGTCAGATAGGGCGTGGGGTCAAAAATTTCGTCGGCGTCCACGCCGGCGGTAGGGGAGCCGACCACATTGCGGACGGTATTGCCGCAGGCTTCCCGGCTGGTCAAGCCCGCCGTCCCCAGCAGGCGCAGCACGGCCGGGCATTGCGGCAGGGGGATGTGATGAAACTGCACATTCTGGCGGGTGGTGATGTGGCCCTTGCCCAGGGGGGCGTAGGTTTCTGCCACTTCGCCCAAGGCTGCCAAGGCCGCCGGAGACAGGATGCCGCCGGGAATTTTGACCCGAATCATCTGGACTTCGGCCTGCCGCTGGCCGTACACCCCTTGCCGCAGACGAAAGGGAGTGAACTCGGCATTATCCTGTTCCCCGGCTTGGAAACGGGCCGATTCCCCCTCGAACCGCTGCACTTCCGCCTCCATAAAGGGGATGATGCCGGGCGCGGCCGGGGCCAGGTCCATACTCTGGCGGTGGATTTCCTCTTGGGTCGGCGCTTGAGTAAGTTCGCTTATGCTGGTCAACGGGGCCTCCTTGCGTGGGCGGGCGGTTTTTCGGATGTTTCGGGCCGCGGCTACGGCGGCGCTTTGATTTACTGGATTGCCGGGCCGGGTTCAGCGCAAAAATAAAACCCACCGGGCGTGGCAAAGGCCGGTGGGCGCAGGGATGTCCGTCGTATGCGCTGGACGCAGAGACTTAACCCGCCCCCGTTTCGGGCGGACAGGTACAAGCGCAGCAGCAGCGGAGGGCGGTAAGTTTCAGCATTTGCCGATAGTTTAACCGCCTTTCCGAGGCTTGTCAACACCTTTTTGCCAAGTTGCGGAAAATTCCTTTTTCCAGTAGCATTATGCCTTGACTAGTCCGGCTCCGGCGCGGAATAACCCAAGCCTTATTGCTAACGGAGTAACACCCTTGCCTACCCTGAACGGCAAAACTATCGCCTTTGTCGAAGCCCGGATGACCTCGGAACTGGCCGGGTTAATCCAGCGGCACGGCGGCGTTCCCTATCCGGCCCCGGCCTTGCAGGAAATCTACTGCCAGGACAGCCCGGAAGCGCAGCAGCTGATCCGCGACATTTGCGCCGGCCAAGTGGACGCCGTGGCCCTGCTGACCGGCGTCGGGGCCAATGCCCTGATTCAGACCGCCGCCGCTATGGGGCAGGAATCCGAGTTTGTCGCGGCCCTGAACCGGCTTACCATCATTGCCCGCAGTCCCAAGCCGGCCCGGGTGCTGCGCCGCCACCAAATCCCTATTGACCTGATGCCCCCGGAACCCTTTACCACCGCCGACCTGCTGAACGCTCTGGCGCAATCGGAAATCGTCTTGGCCGGCAAGACGGTGGCGGTGCAGCATTACGGCGGCCCCAATCGGCCGCTGGTGCAGGGCTTGCGAGAAAGGGGCGCGCAGGTGCGGGAAGTGGTCTTATACACCTGGGGATTGCCGGCGGATGAAACCCCGGTAGTGGCGATGCTGGACGCTATGGCCCAAGGCAACATTGACGCCCTAGCCTTTACCAGTCAGCCGCAGGTAGGCAATCTGCTGGACATCGCCGCCCGGGCCGGCCGGGAAACGGCTTTGCGCCAGGCGATCGGGTATCCCGAGGGGGCAAAGCCGGCGGCGGCAAGAGACGCCGCCAATCCCGGCTCGGGAGCGGTAGTGGTAGCCTCGATCGGCCCGGTCTGCACCCGCCGACTGACTGCCGCCGGCCTGCGGGTGGATGTGGAGCCGGCCCACCCCCACATGGGCAATATGGTGCTGGCCCTGGCCGATTACTGGGCGGGGGCGGAGGGCGGCTAGGCCGCCCCCGACTGGCTACAAGTCATGATGACGCTTATCACCACAGCCAGGATGACCAGCCCGATGATGATGGTCTTGGCGTTCACAGCAGCCTCCGGTTCTTTGTTGGATTAGGCCGCCACTGTAAAGCCAAGAGACGGGATAGTTAAAGGCAACCGGGGGACGGGTTTTCTCAGCTTTTGGCTTACCAAGTTAACCCGTTGCGTTTCGCCGCTTCCACCTCCTCTAAATGACACCGCTTGTATTTCCGACCGCTACCGCAGGGGCAGGTTTGATTCCGGCCAGGGTTGGCTCGGGCGAAACGACGAAGTTCCTCTTGGTATTCCCAGGAACCTATAACGCCGTGGAAGTATTCACCCCAGAGGTCGTTTCGGGCGGTTTCCAAGCCAAACCGGTCCACATAGGAAAGACGGTAAAGGAAAGGAATAACCAACTCCTCAATGAAATCCCCAAGGGTCAAGTTGCCGGCGGAGGCGCAATTTTGACCCAAGCAACAAGCCCCATCGTCATCGTAAAGATGCAGGTCAATAAGCGGGAGTCCCCTG
Organism: Dehalococcoidia bacterium; assembly: GCA_965203435.1. Taxonomy (GTDB): domain Bacteria; phylum Chloroflexota; class Dehalococcoidia; order Lucifugimonadales; family UBA3495; genus CBDBCU01. Next base: position 353,509 of record CBDBCU010000008.1, read on the forward strand.
CTCTCTGCGATGGCTTGGCAACGGCCGCCAGTCTCGTACACCTTGGGCCAGCCGTTGCGGTCGCTGCAATCCAAATGTATGGACACTTGGAAAGTATCGCAGAGAAAGGTGGGCAAATTTTGATTGTCGGGGGTGTCGCCGCTACGCAACTTCCCCGACGACCGTTCATAAGCGGCGCAAAAGCTCAGCTCTCCCGATATTTGCTGTTCCTCGGCAGCGTACAGCAAGTTCGGGAGAAATTTGTTGAGCCACGCGGCGTCGCTGCTCCGTATCCTCATCGCGCGTAAGGTTTCCGGGGAGTTACCGACCGCGGCGGCAACGGGTTGACGCCGGCAACGCTGCCGGCAGTGGTCGAAGCCGTACCGCTACCCGGACGATGGGATTTATCGGGAGCGGTTCCTCGGGTTGCGTTGGAACGGCTTACCGACCGGCCAAAGTCGTCCCCAAACAAATCCCGCCACTTCTGAACGCTCTTTTGCGGGTCCGTTTCCGTATAGGAGGCGTTGATTTTTTCGGTGTAAATCCGAAACTTCTCCCGGAAGTTGCGGTATTTGGCCGGGTCCCAGTGTCGGGTAAAGGTTTCCGAGGGCAGCGCCGGGTTACGGATTTCCGGCATGGACTGATTCCTTTGCAGGAAATCGTTGATGCGGTTCGACACGATCCGCAGCGTTTCCGGGAGATCCCGGAAAAGGGACGGGTTGTCGCTCTCGTACACGCTGTTGCCGATGAGCGTGGTCAAGAGTATGGACGGCGCGGTAAAGTTGTCCTTGTGATCGCGCAGATACTTCAGCAGGCGCGTAACGCCCTTGAGGTGGCCGTTGGTACGCCGGGTCTTGGCGTTGAACCACTTCTGATAGCCCGCGCCGTCCGTTTCCTCGAACCGGTGAGTCTTGTTGTTGCAGATGAAGTGCCGGCCGTTCACTGCAACGCACGGGACCAGGTCCAAGTGAAAGTCCCCGGCGTAGTCAATATAGACACACCGAGTCCGCCGGTGCGTCTTGTCCGCGTAGTTCCCGTTCTGCCGCAGGCAGTGATAAACCGCGTTGATGTAATCGGCAGGCCGCTTGGCCGGGTCGTACTTCATAAAAATCAAGCGGTCGGAGTCATACTCGTCGTTAGCGGCGACCGGCTTGATAACCGTGCCCAAGGCGCTGGAACCCTGCGGCTCGGCGCCTTGGAAGCCGTCCAGGTTTTGGCTCAGGTACTCCGTTACTGCCCGCACGCTGGTATTCAACCGGTCAAGGCGGGACGGGTTGATGTTGACCTCCTCCTTGAGGAAGGCGTCAAGGGCTTTCGGGTCTTTCATTTTCTTACTCCTTTAATGTAGTCCGAAATCTGCCCGGAATTCCGGGCAAAATCCCGGTCGGCCAGGGCTTTCAGGTTGCCCAGGTGTTTCGTGTCGTCCAAAGGCCAATCGTCGATCTCCGGGTCTAACCGCAGATACCGGTCTTGCAGCAGCAGCCCGGACATATTAGCCGAGGCTTGGGATTGGAGGTTCAGGAAGTAGGCCACCAGCTTTTGCCGTTCCCAACCGGTCAAGATGCCCCAATGCTTATGCCGGCGGTAGAAACGGGTTTCCCGTCCCGTTCCAATGGACAATATGCTTATTCGCTCTACCGCCTGGCCGAATTTGGATACCGCCTCGGTCAAGGCAATGATCGACGGGTTATTAGCCCACAATCCTCCGTCCGCCAACAGATAATCCCCCAATTTTGCCGGGTCGAAGAAAGAAGGGGCCGCGCAGGATGCCAGGATAGCGTCGCTCAACCGGGTATCCCCGTCCCTTACATACTCCTCGCCCAAGTCTTTCAGATACCGGGATTTAAAGACATACACCCCGCCAGTGCTTAGGTCGGAGCTGGTTATCAGCAGGGGCGTCTTTATTGAGCCAAGGGTTGCCGTTGGCAGAAGTTTGCCAATTATGGCCGCCAAGGGCTTTGCCGAGTATTTGCTGCCGAAAAATCCGAGTCGGCAAGGCCGTTTCCGAAAGATGCGCGGCGCTTCCCGCTCAAACAGCCCTACAACTTCCGTCATCGGCAAGCCGGCGGCGGCCGCTCCGGCGATGATGGCGCCGGTGCTGGTGCCGGCAATCAGGTCAAAGCAGTCTTTGACGCCGACGCCCAACTTTTGCTCCAGGTTAGCCAGCACCTGGGCCGGGTAGATGCCCCGGCTTCCGCCGCCGTCCAGGGACAGGATGTAAAAGGTTTCCGATTCGGACACGTTAAGCTCCGGCTGAACTCGGGAACTCACGCTGATTCCGGTTGTTTCCCGGATTAAGTGTTGACTATCCGCCTTGCCGGACATTATCATTGGCGCAGGGTTTTCATCAACCTCATGGTCACCCTAACCGGCTTTGGCCCGCTTGTCAAGCGCTTAAAACAGTGTATCATAAATGTAACGGGAAGGGCAACATGGCTAAAGTCACTCTGCAAAACTTGGGGACTATCGTCCGCGACAAGCGGGGTGTCCGGGGTCTTAGAGCGGTGGCGGCGGAAATAGGCACCAGCGCGCCGACGCTTTCCAGGGTCGAAGGGGGCAAAATGCCCGATCTTCAGACCTTCGGCAAGTTGTGTCGTTGGCTGGAGGTGGATCCGGCGTCCTTGCTCGGCGTTAACCCCAAGCCGGTGGCGACCACGCCGCCGAATACGGCGGTGGCCCACCTGAAAGCCCGCCGGGAAATCGACCCCAAGACCGCCAGCGCCTTGGCTAATGCCATCCTCCGCGCCCAGGTTATGCTGGCTGATTTGCCCGAGAGGTCCGATGGAAAGAGGGTTTAAGACGCGCTGCGAGGCTATGTCCCGCTCCATACGCGCTGAGTTAGGGCTGAAAGGGGCCGACCCTTTGCACCCGGACCAACTGGCCGCCTATCTCGATATTCCAATATGGCCGGTTACTGAGTTGGGTCTTGCCAGCGCGGACCTTAACCAGCTGCTGGAAATAGACCCGGATTCCTGGTCGGCAATTACCATCTCCGCAGCGGGGCGGGAGGCCATAATCGTTCACCCCGGTCATCGCGGCGGGCGTTATTCCAGCGACGTTATGCATGAATTGGCGCACATTCTGCTGGGGCATCAGCCCGGCATTATGTTTTTTGCCGGAGAAGCGGGGCAAGCATTGCGCGGCTACAACCAGTCAGCTGAAGCCGAAGCCGATTGGTTGGCCGCAACATTGCTTTTGCCGCGAGACGCCTTGATGCGTCTGCGAAGTATGGGAAAGCCCACCAGGGAAACCTGCGCGGCTTATGGCGTCAGCGAGCAATTGATGAATTACCGCTTGCGTATAACCGGGGTAAATAAACAAATCACCCGCCGAAAACGCGCCGGCTAATCGGCCGGATTCGGTCAACCGGGATTCAGCCATCCCCGCCTACCCCCCCCCCCCAACGGCCGCCGCCATTGCCTTGACCCGGGCCGGGTCGATGGGATTGGCGATGATTCCGTCCTTTTTCAGGCTGGTGCCTACGATGACGCCGTCGGCATAGGGCAGGAACTCGGCGGCGTTGGCGGCGGTTACGCCGCTGCCCACCAGCAACAGCCGGTCGGGAACGGCTTGCCGCGCCGCCGCTACCTCGGCCGCTACCGCCGGCTGGCCGGTTACCGGGCCGGTTACAATCAGCCCGTCCGCCAAACCCCGATAAGCCGTTTCCCGGGCCATCAAACCCAGGTCCATATCGCCCAGGGGGACGGCGTGTTTCACCAGCACATCGGCCAGGATGGCTATATCCTCGGCGGCCAGCAACCGGCGGCGGCGCAAGGTTTCATAGGCCGCGCCGGTGGTCAATCCCTCATCGGCGGCCATCGTGCCATAGTGGATGTTGACCCGGATGAAATGGGCCCCGGCGGCCACGGCCACCGCCAAAGCGGCCAGGGCATCGCTGCGGAGCATATTGACGCCCACCGGCAAAGCCGTTGACTGGACGACCCGGGTCACCACCCGGGTCATCGCTGCCACCGTTTCCGGCTCCACCCGGCCGGCGCGAAAGGGGGCGTCGCCAAAGTTTTCCACGATAATGCCGTCCGCGCCGCCCGCCGCCAGGATCTGGGCCTCCCGCTCGGCCTGTTCCAACACGGCATCAATGCTGCCACCCCACCGCGGCGCGCCGGGCAGCGGCGGCAGATGAATGACGCCGATAAATGCCTTGCCATCACCAAACAACCGGGCCATTTCCCCCGCCTTTAATTGACATGGATAGACCGGATAAACAGGATGTTTATATCTGACTGGCACGGTTCTGGAAGTCAAGAACCGTTCTAATCAGATACAAAAATCCTGTCTATCCTGTCTATCCATGTTTGAATCCGCCCCCGGTCTAGTCCCAGATGGCGAATACCTTGAAAGAGATTTGCGACTGCTCCTCCAGATGATCGACGATTTCCGCCGGGCGGTCGCCGACTACGCCCAGCGGCACCAGCCAGTTCAGAAACTCGTGATCGCCGGACTGCTGAATTTCCTCCGGGGTCAACTCGGCGATTTGACTGCCCTGGCCCTGTTGCAGCAGTTCCAGATTGCGCCGGTCAAACTCGGTGTCAAACCGGGAGCGGTTGAACTTGTGGGTCAAAAAGCTGTGGGACCAGCTGGACGACCCGATAATGGCTACCCGCTCGGCCCGGGTGTCCAGAAAGCGGCGGATGGCCTGCCCCAGTTCGTAGCAGCGCTTGGCCGTCGGCCGCGGCGGATAGCCCTCGCCCGCCTCCTCGCCATAGCAGTTGACAAACAGCGGCAGGATGGTCAACTCCCCCTCCGGATCGAGGAAAGTCAGCGGATTGACATGGGCGTGGGGCAGCCCCCATTCCCAGCCGGTCAGCTGGGTCGCCGAGGACATATCGAATCCCTCGCGAATCAGGTAAGCCAGCATTTCCCGGGAGAACTCGGCCGGGCAGTTATAGGAATACTTGGCGTCCGGGGCGGCGTTCCACAGGTTCTTGTGGCCGCTGGGCCGGTGAAAGGGATAAGCGTCCACCCGGTCGCCGGTGAACAGGCAGAAAGTGGGCAGGTTTTCCCGCTGGAAGTTTTCCGCCTGGTCATCGCCGACAATCATCACCACATCCGGCCGCCAGGCGTGGAGCTTTTCCTTCAGCACGGCAAAGGCGTCAGCGATGCGCTGCTGATTTTTGCGGTCGTGGGCCAAGCCGTTGTCGTCGGCCAATTCCGCCAGCATTTCCGGCGGCGCGGCGTATTCCGGGATGCCGCCGTAGATGCGCCGCCGCATATTAACCCACTCCTCCGGCGGGTTGAGAATCATCGGGGCATGGGTGCAGCCCAAGCCAAGAATTTCAGCCATCAGGGACACCTCCAAAAAGGTTGGAATGGAGCCGGGAAAAAGTTTCCGGCCGGGGGTATTATAGCAGATGAGGGCAAGGGGCGCGGGATGGGGGAATAGGCTATGAATTTGACTCGGAGTTAATATCCGATTACAATAATGGCGGTTGGAGCCAAAGTCCGCTATTCAGGAAAGGAATTTCCGAGGAGTTTTTTATGCTGCTACGGGGCGGGGGGAAAGCCACCGCGATTTTCAACATAAACCTCCAGGTAAAGACGCAAGACCTGGGAGAACACTGGGCGGCCAGCGCGCAGCGGTTGGGCGTAATCGTCTTTGGCGATACGGAAGCGGCCGCCCTGGAGCGGATGGGGACGGCCATCGACTTTATGACGGCCAATGCGGTGGGCGGAACTAAAGCCGGGGCGGAACGCTTTAAGGCGTATCTGGACGCCCGGGGAGTTCCCTATTCCTATACCGAATACAGCGAAACCCGGCCGACCCTTCCGGAGGGCCTCCGCCCGGTGCAAGTGGCGGCGGGGGTGGTAATTGACGCCGCCTAGGCTGCTGAGCGAGGAGGAGCTGTCCCGCGCCCTCCGGGAATTGGGTTACACCGTCCGGGTCGCGGCCCCGGAGGGATTCGCGCATTACGAACACCCGGGTATGCCGGCGGGGTATCTGGTGTTCGATTTCAGCAAAGGGCCAATACCCTTGGCCTTGGTGTCCGCTACTCTGGCCGCCGCCGGCCTTAACCTAGAGTTCTAAAGCCCTCCCTCGTTTGGCCCGCGGCCATTGGGAAACTGCCCATGTCCTCCGCAACCTTGGATTTGCACGGCAAAACCTGGGCCGAGGCTTTGACCGCCTTTCGGGAGTTTTATGCCGCCGCCGCCCCCGGCGCCGCCTTGGAAGTGGTGCATGGCTACGGCAAAAGCGGCAGCGGCGGCCGTCTGCGGGTCAGTCTCCGCAACTATCTGGAACGGCAAAGCCAGGCCGGACTGCTGACCTATCAACCGGGCGAGGCGGCCGATGGCAATCCGGGCCACACCTTGATTGTCCGCCTGAACCCCCTGCCGGCCGCCGGGGACGACCTGGCGGAGGCGGTCTGGTTATACTGCGCCCGCCCCCAGACGGCCCGCAAAATAATGAACCACTTCCGCCGGCACGGCGACCCCCAAGTGCGCCAAGCAATCCAACAGCTGACCGCGCAAAAGCGGCTGCGGTCGGCAACCATCGGCCGGGAAAAGGGCTATGTAGCGGATTAACTACCTCTGCTGTCCTGATTGCCGCCCCCTGTTTGACCCGTCCCCTACCGTCCCGACTAGCCCCCTACTGTAATTCCCGCCCAGCGCCCTCAGCCTACCCCGTCCGCCCCCGCCGCAGCGCCCGCAGCAGCAGGGCGGTTATTATCAGGCTCATCAGCCCCGGCACGCCCAGCAAAATCCAATTGTCCACCACGGTCAGAAATGCCATCCCCGGCACGGTTTCCGCAATTTGCCCCAGGGCGATGGCAACCGCCCCGCTGAGCACCGTTATCCCGTACAAAATGCGGATGCGTCCGGCGTCCACATAGCGCGTCGCCGTCGCCCCGATTTGCGACCCCACCGCCGCCGCCGCCAGAACGATTAACGCCATCAGCAAATCCACCCGATTGACGCAATCCTGCCCCAACAGCGCGGCCCCCCCGCAGGCGTAGTTGAAAGTGCCGGCGGAGCCGGTGATGATGACTTGAAACAGGTCGGTGCCAATGGCAACCGTGGTCGGCACGCCCAGCACGAACACCAATACCGGCATCAGGATGAACCCGCCGCCGGCCCCCAGCAATCCGGCGAAAAAGCCGATGCCAAAGCCCACCAGGATCGGGATGAATACCGATATGCGGGCCAGGCCGGCCGTGGGCAGGGCGACATAGGTGGATAGCGGCGGCCGGCCCGGCAAAGGGATGGAATGGGGCGGTATCCGCAACGCCTGCACCCGCCGGGCCAATCCCGCCGTGGACACCGCCTCGACCCGGTCCTTAGGGCCGGGATTAGAGCCATCATCCCGGCCGGCGGCCGGCCGCCGCCGGGTCTTGAAATAGTCATAAATCAGGAAAGTCGCCAGGGTCAGCAGGACGATAACATAGACATAGCGGATGACCGGCCCGGCCAATCCGGCCATTTCCAGCGTATTGTTCAGCCGTTCCGCCAGATAGACCGCCGGGATGCTGCCAGCCACCATCAGCAGGCCCAGCTTGAAATCCACATTGCCTAGGCCGCGATGCTTGAGCATATTGATGATGGAGGAGCCCATAATCAGGGCCAGGCCGGTGCCGACGGCGTAGCTTTCCGGCACGCCGAACACAATCAGCCCGCCGGTAATCAGAAAGCCGCCGCCCACGCCAAAAAAGCCGCCCAGGGTGCCGACAATCAGCCCCAGCAGCAGCAGCAGGACGGGATGAACCATCACCTCGGCATTGGGAAAGAGCATATTTTAATGCCCCCCGGCGCCGGAGCCGCCGCCCCTATCTCCGCCCCTCTTGCCGGCCGCGCCGCCGCCGAAAAGCCGTCCCGCCCCGCGCAGGATTAGCTGCCAGAACAGATGCAGCCCCAACCCGGCCAGGCCCAACGCCGCCATCACCAGCAAAGCCCAGGGCAAAGGATAAGCCCGGCTGAAATCCCGCAGAAAATCGGTCAGCAGTTCATACATACCCGCCAGTATAGCCTATTCCGGGGAAAAGGGGGAAACGGATTCAAACATGGATAGACAGGATTCTATATCTGCCGGGAACGGTTATTGACCGCCAGTACCGTTCTATACGGATGCAAGAATCCTGTTAATCCTGTCTATCCATGTTGGAATCCGTCCCCCCTTATGCGGGAAGGACGGCAATAAGGCCGCCGCCCCCTACCCTATCCCGTACAGCTTTACCGCCGTATCGTGGAACAGGGCGGCCCGTTCCGCCGCCGTGTAGCCGGCGGACAGCCGCTTGAAAGCATTGAACAGGACCTTGTAGGAATAGGAAACCTTGTCCACCGGGAAGTTGCTCTCAAACATACACCGCTGCGGCCCGAACTGCTCGATGCAGTAGCCCAGCAGCGGCGTCAAATCCGCCGCCAGGGCCGCGGAGCCGATGGGCTGGTTCCACTCATGCCAGTCAAAGCCGTAGCGGGGCTGGCCGACGCCGCCCAGTTTCATATAGATGTTGGGGCAGGCCGCCACGGCGTCAATGCCGCGCCGCCATTGCGCCAGCACCTCGTCATCCCGGTTGGCATAGGGGCCAATCCGCAGCAGCCCGCCGATATGGTTAAAAATCAGGGGCAAGTCCGGGACGGCTTGGGCGAAACCCGCCATTTCCTCGGCTTGGTGAAAGTAGGCGGTCAATTCCAGCAGCAATCCCTTTTGCGCCAGGATCCGGGCCCCGGCCCGGAAATTTTCTTGCCCCATCCGCTCCGGGGCGGCGCGGCTTTCAATTTCCGGGTGGGGATCATAGCCGCAGTGGGCGCGGATGCCGCGGAAGCGGTTGGGGCTGGCCGCTTGCAGGGCAGCGATAACCGGCTCCACCGCCGCGCCCAAGTCCAAGTTGGCCGCGCCGATAATGGCGGCGGCCGGGCGGGCCGGGCCATAAATGCCGCTGGCCCCGGCGGCGGCCAAGCCCTGCACAAACTCCACCTCGCCCACCGGCCGCAGTTCCTCCGGGCCGTCGGGCCGGTACATCGACCGGGCCTCGATAAAGACAGTGGAGCGCACATTAGGGCCGCTGCCGAGGTCGGCAAGCAGTTCGGGCAGCAGATAGCGCTGATAAGGGATGCGCTCGGCGCGGAAGTCCCAGAAGTGGTGATGGGGGTCGCAGATGGGCAAATCCGGCTCCAGGGTTTCCTCTTGGGTCAATTCCAGCCAGTCAATCCCGCCAAAGGGCATAACGACGCCTCCTTGCTGCTCTAGTGGAGTTGGGTAAGTTGGGATAAATTGCCGCCGCCCATATTACCATAAGGGGGCGGGCGGACGGTTGCTATGGACAATTATCCGGCAACGAATCCGGGCCGGGGGCTATCTTTTGCCCGGCATTATGGTATATAATAGTAGCCGCAACAATCGCCGCCGCCAAGCGGGTGTAGCTCAGTGGTAGAGCTCCAGCCTTCCAAGCTGGCTACGTGGGTTCGATTCCCATCACCCGCTCCACTTCCCCCTTAAACCCCGGCCAATTCCAAAATCCTGCGAAAATTCGTTCCATTTTCTGACATTTACCCCTTGACAAGGCGTATAAGCCTTTTTATTATTGGAAAATCAGTTCTAAACTTAAGTTCCAATATCGTGGTTCGGGGGTGTGTTATGGCCGAGGCCGAGGTTCAGGAAATTACCTGCAAGTCCCTGCTGAACCGGGTGGATGTCCCGGGCTTTCCCTTTCGCTGGACGCTGAATCCCTATCGGGGCTGCCGGCACGCCTGCCGCTACTGCTACGCCCGGCCCACCCACGAGTTCTGGGGGATGAACGCCGGCAGCGAGTTTGACCAGCGGGTTTTCGCCAAGGTCAATGCGCCGCAAGTGCTGGAGCGGGAACTGCGCTCCCCCCGCTGGACGGGAGAACCCATCGCCATTGGCACCGCATCCGACCCCTACGAGCCGGCCGAGGCCCAATACCGGCTGACCCGCCGCATCATCGAGGTCCTGGCCGACCACTGCAACCCGGCCTCCATCACCACTAAAGGGGTGCTGGCCCGGCGGGATGGGGATGTGCTGCGCGAGCTGTATGACGCCGCCGATGTGCAGGTGATTTTCAGCGTGGGCAGCATTGACGAATCGGTCTGGAAACGGACGGAACCCGGTACGCCCAGCCCTATAGCCCGGCTGGAGGCCATGCAGTTCCTGGTAGAGAACGGCATTCCGGCCGGGGTGATGATGGCCCCCCTGCTGCCGGGCATTTCCGATTCCGCCGAGAGTATCAATGCCACGGTGTCCGCCGCGGTCGAGCATCGGGCGCAATTCCTTTCGGCCAACCTGCTCTTTCTCAAGCCCGGCTCCAAGGAATGGTTTATGCCGCTGATTCGGGAGGCTTATCCCCACTTGACCGCCGGCTATCAGCGCCTTTACCGCCAGACCTACGGCGACAAGGATTATACCAAGGGGGTGCTGGAAATAGTGGATGATGCCCGCCAGCGTTGGGAACTGCCCTCGGTAACGGCGCCCAAAAACCTGCGCGCCCCCCGCCAGGAGCGGCAAAGGCAGCTGGCGTTGATTGCCTGAGGGGATTCCCTTGCCGCCTTTCCGGCCGCCCCCCACCGTCATTCCCGCGTAAGCGGGAATCCCGTGGTGGCTTGCCGGGGATGCGGCATTATAAGGCAATACCGTTCGGGATTCCCGCTTACGCGGGAATGACGGTTGCAGCGCCGCAAATTTCTTTCCGCTCATCCTGAACTTGTTGAAGGATGGAAACGGCGGCGGGAAACGCAGGATGGATCGGAATGGCGGCGGCCCATCCTTCAACAAGTTCAGGATGAGCGGACGGGAGACGGCCGGCCCGGCCATCCCGCTCAGTATACCGACTTTTTCTCTTTGGTCATCCGGCCGGTCATCAGGAAAATTACCCGCTCGGCGATGTTGGTGGCCCGGTCGGCAATGCGCTCCAGGTCGTGGGCGGCCCAAAGCAGATAGGTAGCCCGCTCGATGCTGCGCGGATCCTGGATCATAAAGAGCAGCAGTTCCCGGTACACCTGGTCGTACAGGGCGTCCACTTCATCGTCATCGTCCAGCACCTTGTTGGCCTTGCTTTCGTCCCGCGCGGTCAAGGCGCTCAAGCTGTCCCGCAGCATTTCGGTGGCCTTGTCGGCCATGCGGGGAATGTCAATCAGCGGTTTCAGCGGCGGGTCGTCGCCCATCCGCAGGCTGATTTTGGCAATGCCCTCGGCATAATCGCCCATCCGCTCCAGTTCCACGGTGATATGCAGCAGGGCGATGATGGCCCGCAAATCGCCGGCCATAGGCTGCCGAGTGGCAATCAGGTCGACGCACAAGTCCTCGATTTCGTACCGCTTGCGGTCGATGTGGTCGTCCTCTTGAATCAGCAGCCGAGAATCGGCCAGATCCCGGTTTTTCAAGGCATCCACGGCGCGGACGATGGCCTTGTTCACCAGATCGGCCAGCAGCAGCACCTCGGTTTGCAGGTGGGTCAACTGGCGGTCCAAGTCAACGCGGAGCATAACTTTTCCTCTCTACTGCGTTTTCATCCTTCAACAAGTTCAGGATGAGCGGAAAGGGTATCGTACCTCGCTACTGCGGTTTTCATCCTGCAACAAGTTCAGGATGACCCTGCAACGGGTTCAGGATAAGCGGATTAAATTGTCTTGGCATCCTATCCGGCAATCAGGCCAGAGGGAACGGAAAGGCCGCCGCTTTTCCGCTCATCCTGAACTTGTTGAAGGACGAGGGGAAAGGCGGCGGCTTAGCCCTAAACTTCCCGCCATAGCTGCCCCCGCCGCCGCTGGGGATCCAGCAGCCGCTCGTCAAAGGGCAACGGCTTATAATCCTGGGGATTAGGGATGACATAGCCAATCAGCTCAAAGATGTCCGGGTTGGTGTAATAGCCGTTGTAGCCCTGCCGCACCAGGGCGGCAAAGAAATCCGGCTGTTCCGCCTCTACTTGCCGCAGAATATCATCCTGCTGGGCCGGCGGCAGTTCGGCAAAGGGGCCGGGGCCGCGTTGGGCGGCGGCGATTTCCAGTTGCGTCAAGCCTTCGGTGAACAGGCGGCGCAGGTCGGGATGGCGGCCGGCGGCTTTATCGGCGGCGGCCCGGTCGATGACCGCCTGCTCTACATAGGCCGCGCCGCCAATATCGCCGGCTCCGGGAAACTTATCCTGGGCCGGCACAAGGCGGTTCAGGGCGGCGGTCAGCAAAGCCCGCTGCTCCTCAGTAAAAATGCGGTGGCCGCTGCTGGTCATAAGTCAATCCTCCGGGGGCCTGGGGATATTCCCGGCAAGGCCGTATCAATCTATTTCCTACCGGGGAATTACCGGCAGAACGATATGGGACGGGTATTCTGCCGTGTGCCTAATGGTTTGGCGGGCCGTTTCCAGGCGGTCATCCATTCCCAACGGCGCGCCGGTGTTGGGATTGCGGTCAAAGCGGGGAAAGTTGCTGCTGGAAATTTCCACCCGCAGGCGGTGGCCGGCCGGGCAAACCTGGCTGGTCGCCCAAAGGTCAATGCTATATTCATAAACCTGCCCCGGCGTGATAAAGGACGGCTGGCGGGCCGAAGTGCGGTAGCGGGCGCGGATAATGCCGTCCTGCAAGTTCTGGGCGTAGCCATCGGGCCGTACCAGCACCAGCTTGGCGGTGAAATCGGTATCCGGGGCGCTAGTGGCGGCGAACAGCTGCACCTTTATGGGGCCGGTAATTTCCAAATTCCGGGCCAGCGGCTCGGAAGTATAGACCAGCACATCGGGGCGGCTTTCCGCCGGCCGCTGGTCCGCGACGCCGTGGGGAATCATCAGGGTATTGCCGCGCAGCGTGGGCGCCGGATCCCGGGGATCATAGATATAGGTGTCGGCCGGCTCATCGGATCCGGGCGGGACGGTCAACAATCCGCCATCGCCGTCCCGCGTATTGGCCGCCCCGCCGGAATGGAAATACCAGGGGACATAGTGGGTGCGGGCCAAGGGCCACTCATGTTCTGACCGCCATTGGTTTTCGCCCATCACAAAAAGGGAAACCGGCGGCTCCGCCATAATGCCGCTGTCAATATCTTTCAGCCAGTAGTCAAACCAGCGGCGCAGCTGGTCATGCAGTTCAATGGCTGCGGCCGGGCCAAAGTCGATGTCTCCGGTGTCGCCGGAAGTGGGCCGGGTGTAGGGGCGGATGTGCGCCCAGGGGCCGACCAGCAGTTTCTGGCTGCGGCGGGCCAATTCGCTGCCGCCGCGTTCGGTGATGGCGGTATAGGCGTTCAGCGCCCCCTCCAAAAAGATGTCGTACCAGGAACTGATGTGGAACAGGGGGATTTTGATGCCGGCCAGGTTGCGCAGCAGGTTCAGCCGCCACCAGTAGGGGCCATCCAATTCCTGGTCAAAGTATTCGCGGAAATAGGGGGCGGTTTCTTGCAGCCGGCCAATCCAATCCCGCAGCGGCAAGTGGCGATACCATTCATCCTTGAGCGGCCGGCCGAAGTTGCCCGGCGCCAGCACATAGGCGTCCATTTGCGCCAGCAGGTCATGGCGGCCGAGCCGTTCCAGGGTATTGCGCCCCTTGTGAATGGCATAAGGCGCCATCCAGCCCCATTCCATAGCCCCGCCGGTGTGATAAACCCAGCTCTGATGAAAGTCGGAGGAGGCGGAAACCGGGGCCATCGCTTGTAGGGAGGGCGGCAGGGGATTGTTGGTCGCCAGGGTGTATTGGGTCGCGCCCAGATAGGATTGGCCGGTCGTGCCTACCCGGCCGTTGCTCCAGGGCTGGCGGGCGGCCCATTCCACCGTATCGTAGCTGTCGGTTACTTCCTGAAAGAGGGGATGGTAGTAATCCCCCTCGGAACTGAACCGGGCGCGGCAGTCCTGGCTCAGTACCACATAGCCGTGGGTGGGAAAGAACCAGACCGAATGGTCGGGGCTGGCGACATAATCATCCTTGCCGTAAGGCCCCCGATTGACCAGCACGGGAAAGCGGCCGGGGGCGTCGGGACGGAAAATGTCGGTTGCCAAGCGGGTTCCGTCCCGCATCGGCACCATAACATTCCGTTCCCGGATAACCCGGTATTGCCCTTCCTGCGCTGCCATAGGCGCAAGGATACTAGGAAATGAGCGGAAGGGCAAGGGGACGGCGGAAAAAGGGAATTAAGGGATTAGGAAAGGCCGGCTAACCCCCTTTGGGGCGGTAATCCCTGGGGTCAAAACAGGCATCATAAGTGGTTTGGTCGATATGAACCCAGGTAGTTCCGGGGACACCCCGCGGATTCATGCCGGGGTTGAAAGGAAAGGCGGATTCAAAGAGCAGCGAGCGGTTTTGCGATTGGGCTATCTCTTTGGCGAGGCTCACCGCCGGGCCAAAGTCCGAATCCTGGCTGACGATGATGGCAACTTCGTAGCGTTGCTCATAAGTGGCCCGCACCAAGTCCAGGGCCAAGCTCACATCAACGCCCTTTTCCTGCCCGCCGGAGTTCAGCCGTCCCCGGTAGGTGTATATGCCGCGACTCTGCAAGTGCCGGAGCTTGCTGGACCAGAAATTATGCAAGAAAGTCCGGCTGCGGTCAGGTACGCCGGTGTAAAAACGGGTTTCGGAAAGGACGCGCCCCGGCGACCGGGATACCAAAGCGGCGGCCAGCTTTTCCACGTCGTAGTTGGGCAACTCGTAAGGGTTGGGCCTTACGGAAACTGTACCAGCCCAAGCGGCTTTGGCCCGGTGATAGAGGTTTTGGCCGTCAATAAAAACGATGGTACGCATAAAAAAGCACACCCGCCCCGGGAATCTTGGACAAGGCCAAGCCCAAGGGGCGGGGAGGAAATCAAGATTACTTTATCACTAGCTTAAACCCTTGTCAAGGGGTTTCGCTGGCAATTTTCTGAATTGCTCAAAATTACACCCGCCCGGGGTGTCTTGCGTACAACCACGACATTGCGGACGAACCGGGCTGTCTTGGCGTACCATCAAGTCCGTGCGGGCGGGGAGGAAATCAATACCAGTCTAACCCTAGCCTGAACCGGTGTCAAGGGCTGGCAAAGCCAATTTTCCAGAATTGCCGGAATTTAACTACCGACCGGGTAACACCGGGTTAAGCCAAGCCCCATCAGGCCACTTGCCGCCGGCAAAACATAAAAGGTGGCTCCCGGCAATCGATTGCCGGGGGCCACCCTTTATTGGCGCGGATTTGTCCGGGCGGGAATTAGTCGCCGCCGGGGGGTTAGACGCCGCCGGTCAGGGCATCCAACTCCCGCTCAATGCGCCGGGCTTCGGCCAAATCCTGCTGGACGCGCTGCTGCTGGGACAGGGCCGGGCCGGAGACCCAGGCGTAGGCCACGATGACCTCTTTGGCGATGCGCGCCAGGAAAGAGGCGGTTTCCTGATTGAGGTTGCGGGTTTCGGGCGTAGTCATTGCGGTTTCTCCTTTTCGTTTGGCGGCGCGGCGGCGGGCCGCGCCGGTTGGGGATGCGGTTAAAGGGCGCCGGATAAGTGATTCCAAGCGCCGATTTCGGCCAGTTCCCGACGCTGCCGTTCCTGTTCCGACAGGGCCGGGCCGGTCAGCCAGGCATAGGCCGCGCCCAGGTCTCGGGCCACCCGGCTGAGCAGCCCGTCATGGCCGTGATTCCAATGGACGCTGAAATGCGCGTGCATCATCCTTTTCCTCCTTTCTCTAGCCGGCAGGGTAATACTAACCGGCTTTTAATATCTAATACAATGATATACCCTTATCAATATGCTGTCAAGGGATATTTCAGGCAATTTATTATCAAATTATTGAATACCATTATCAAAGTTTCGGGGGGCGATTAACGACAGGGAAAGGGATTGTTTCGGATTATTTCGTCAGCATTGTAACGAAATTCGTAAAGAGCGTCAAGGCAAAAGAGTCGGGCGGCGCCTCTGCGTCCTTCCCGCGCAAGGGGAATCGTCAAGGCAAAAAGAACGGGGCGGCCGCCGCCGCCCCGCTTTATTCCCGGATACCGGCCGCGCCGCTTAGCACCGCCAATCCCCCACTTCGGCCAGGGCTTCCCGAAACCGTACCAGGGCCTGGATATGTTCCTCTACCGTGCTTAATCCGCCGCGGCGGGCTTCCACGGTGACGGCAACGGAGTCCAGGGCGGCCCAGCCTTGGGCCTCCGCAATCCAATCCTCCGGCGTCTTGCCGTCAATGCGGATGCGACCCTCAATGCCGACGGCTCCGGGTTCCCGGCCGGCGTCTCTAACATACTGCCGCAGGGCGGCGATGGCGGCCCGTCCCGGCTCCTCCGGGGGAAAGTTGGGAAACCAGCCGTCGGATATAGTCGCAATGCGGCGCAAAACCGGCTCTGGCGGCAAGGGTTGGGCGCTGCTGCCGGCCCCCAGCCAGACCGGAATCGGCCGCTGCACCGGCAAGGGATTGATGCCGGCGTAGCTGACCTTGTGCCAACGGCCGGCAAAGTTCACCACTTCCTGCGTCCACAGGGCGCGCAACAGCGCAATCTGCTCCGCGCTGCGCCGTCCCCGGTCGTGAAAATTGCGGTTCAGGGCTTCATACTCCACATCATTCCAGCCGACGCCCACGCCCAGGCGCAGGCGGCCGCGGCTCAGCACATCCACCGCCGCGGACTGCTTGGCGACCAGGGCGGTAGCCCGCTGCGGCAGGATTAAAATGCCGCTGGTCAAGCCGATTTCGGCGGTAACGGCGGCCAGGTAGCCCATCAGGGTAAAGGTTTCGTGGATGACGCTGCGGTGGGTGTAGTAGGAGCCGGCAATGTGGGCGTGCTGCCCGGCGTCGGCCCCCAGCACATGGTCGGCGATAAACAGATGGGAATAGCCCAACGCCTCGGCGGTCTGGGCATACTCCCGGACGGCCCCCGGATCCGACCCGATTTCGGTCTGCGGAAAAATGGCCCCGATTTGCATAACATACCCCCTTGCTGCTGCTGCCGGCATAAAGATAGGAATAATGTTAAGGCAAGTGTTGGGTATAGGCAATTGCCGGCAACCGGCTTTTACCCCTTTGACATCCCATCCCCATACCTAATATAATCTACCAAACCCTAATCCCCAATCCTTAATCCTGCGGCTTTTATGGCGGTGGTTTTTATGGCGATACGCGAGCGATTGGAAACGGACATCAAGGCGGCGATGCGGAGCCGCAATCAGCAGCGCCTGGACGCTTTGCGCTACCTGAAAAGCGCCATTAACCGGGTGGAAATCGACACCCGCGCTACCCTGGACGACGCCGGCGTGGTGGAAGTCGTCACCCGCCAGGTCAAAGACCGCCGGGACAGCATCCGGATGTTCGAGCAAGGCAACCGGGCCGACCTGGTGGCCAAGGAGGCGGCGGACCTGGCGGTGCTGGAGGAGTATCTGCCGCCGCAGCTGGACGAAGCCGAAATTGTCCGCCTGGTCGAGGAAGTTATCGGCCAGGTGGGGGCGGTCACCATCCGGGACAAGGGCAAGGTGATGGGCCGGCTGATGCCGCAGGTGCGCGGCAAGGCCGACGGCGCGCTGGTCAATGCCCTGGTAACGCAGCGCCTGGAAGCCGGCGGGTAAGCCCGGCTATGCCCGCCCGCTTTGGCATCATCGTCTTTCCCGGCACCTGGAGCGATACCGACTGCCATTATCAGGTCAGCCACATCCTGGGACAGGAAGCGGCCTATGTCTGGCATCGGGAGGAATCCCTGGCCGGCTTTGACGGCGTAATTCTGCCCGGCGGCTTTTCCTATGGCGACTATCTGCGGGCCGGGGCTATTGCCGGCCGGGCGCCGATAATGGCGGCGGTGCGGGATTTCGCCGCCGCCGGCGGGCCGGTCTTGGGCATTTGCAACGGATTTCAAGTGCTGTGCGAGGCGGGCCTGCTGCCGGGGGCGCTAATGCGAAACCGCCATTTGGAATATCGCTGCCAGGAGACTTATCTGCGTACCGAGCGCGCCGACACTCCTTTCACCCATCGCTGCGTTCCGGGCCAGACTTTGCGGATTCCGGTGTCCCACGGCGAAGGCAACTACTACGCCGACGCCGCGACCTTGGATCAGTTGGAAGCCAACGGGCAGGTATTGTTCCGCTACTGCGTTGCGGATGGGGCGGTAACGGCGGCGGCCAATCCCAACGGCTCGGCCCGCAACATCGCCGGCATCATCAACGAAAAGGGCAATGTGCTGGGGATGATGCCGCATCCGGAACGCAGCTGCGAGGAACTCCTGGGCAGCGCGGACGGCAATTTCATCCTGGGGTCCGTGGTCGATGCGGTGGGTGGGGGCGGCTGACTACCTTTAGTCGTCCTTCCCGCCGCCCTTCTACCGTCACTCCGGCTCCCCACCGTCATTCCCGCGCAAGCGGGAATGCAGAAATGCCCGATTGGGGGTAGGCTGGTCTTTGGCAATACCGTTCTGGATTCCCGCTTACGCGGGAATGACGGTAGGGGGCAGGACGGTAAGATATTCGTTTTGCGGGGGCAGAATCTTGGCGACGGCATCAGTCACGGCTAAAGAAAAGTACGGCTCCTTTCAGGACAGCCTGAAAGCGCCGGTGCATCGCTGGTTCGCCTATCCGGCCGGCTATTCCTATAAGCTGGTGCAGGCCAAAATCGCCGAAAATGCCTTGACGCCGCAAGATTGGATTGCCGACCCGTTCCTGGGCAGCGGCACCACTTCCCTGGCCGCCAAACTGAGCGGCCGCAACTCTATCGGCATCGAAGCCCATCCCTTTGTGTTCCGGGTAGCCCAAACCAAGCTCAATTTTGACTGCTGCCCGGAACAGCTGGCGGCCGCCGCGGCCCAGGTCAGCGCCGCCGCCGCGGCCTATCCAGTCCCGGATGTCAGCGGCGTCTGGCCGGCCCTGATTTACAAGTGTTTCAGTCCCGAAAACCTGCGGCAGCTGTATGCCCTGCGGCAGGTTATCCTGGATTTGGACTTGGCCGCGCCCTATGGCGACTTGCTGCAATTGGCCTTGACCGGCGCGCTGCGGGCGGCCACCAGCGCCGGAGCCGGCTGGCCCTACATCGCGGTCAACCGGCACGGGCAGCGGGCGGTAGTCCGGGATGCCTTGACCGAGTTCAATAAACAGTGCGCCGCGATGATTGCCGACATCCGCCAGGTGCAGTTTGAGGGCATACCGCCCTCGGAACACCGGCTGATCCAAGGCGACGCTCGGGAGTTGGATCGGCATTGCGCCGCCGCAAGCATCGACTTGATTGTTACCTCGCCGCCCTATCTGAACAACTACGATTACGCCGACCGCACCCGGATGGAAACCTATTTCTGGGGGCTATACGATAGTTGGGGGGCCATTACCCGGGCAGTGCGGGACAAGCTGATTATCGCCGCCACCACGCAAATCCGCCTTTCCCGGATGAACGGCATCCGCGAGTGTCCCCACATTCGGGCGGCGCATCCGGCCCTCCACCGGGAATTGACGGCAATCATCGATAAACTGGCGGATTTGCGTCAATCCAAAGGCGGCAAGAAAACCTATGACCTGATGGCCGCCGGCTATTTTGAGGATATGCTGCCGGTATTGCGGGGGGCTTATGCCGCGCTGAAACCGGGCCGGCAGTTCGTCCTGGTATTGGGCGATTCCGCGCCCTACGGCGTCCACATCCGCACCGATGAAATTATCGGCGAACTGGCGGTGGCCGTCGGCTTTTCCCATTACGATATTGAGGTAATCCGCGCCCGCGGCGACAAGTGGGCCAACAACCCACAACGGCACAAGGTAGCCCTGCGGGAAAGCATCTTGACGGTGGTCAAGTAAAGGGGGATGGGATGCCAAACCCTGTCATTGCCTTGGGCGACGCTATCGGCAAGTCGATCGAGGCAGCCATAGTCGAGGGACTGCGGGAAACGGTGGAGGCCCTCGGCTATACTATCGGTTCGCGCAATCTGACTGACCAGGCGAGTATCACCTATCAGATTGACGCGGTAGTTTCCGATGGTGATGACAACCCGGTCATCATCATTGAGTCCAAGTATATCCGCTCCACGCACGCCAACCGGGACAAAGGCAGTCGGATTTGCGTGGCCCATTACAACCTCTGTAAGAACTATCCTACGATTAGGAAGTCCATCGCCGTCTTGGCCGGCAAGTGGTCTAAATCCACCAAGGCGATAGTTCGCAGTTTTGGCATTGGGATTGCGGAAATCCCTTTTACGGCTATAGTGGCGGCCCTGGCCCGTTACGATATACCTTTTGACTGGCCGAAAGGAGACCAGCATACGCCGCTTAATGCGTGGGAAACCTATGAGGGGTTGGACGCCGCGGCCCGGCAGAGAATAGCCGATGCCATAACCGCCGACATTGTGGCGCGGCTGCGAACGGATATTGTGCAGGTATTGGAAACGGACCTTAACCAGCTGCCACACCGCATATCGGAAGTGGAAATTCTGCTGAAAACCGACCAGGATGAAATGCTGCTGCTGCGCTTTGACACGGCGGCCGCGGCCCTGGCGGCGATGGCCCAATTCGTAGCCGACCGCCCGGATATTGGCGGCCTGCTGCAACCGCGGGGTCATTAGGCGGGCCGACCCTGAACCGGGAAACCCTGATAACCAACTTCACGCCGCAGCCCGGCTTGGAATACCGGATTGCCGGGTGAGGAAACCCTATACCGCCCCTTGCTTTCCGCCGTTCCAGGGCTTAAACTAGAGCGGTAAAATTTTCCGAATAATGGCATCAGGACTGACCGCTTATGCTGCCTAAAGTGTTTGTTGACGGCCATACCGGCACCACCGGCCTGCGGATTCATCAGTGGCTGGCCGGGCATCCGGGGGTGGAATTATTGACCCTGCCGCCGGAATTGCGGCGCAATCCGGAGGAACGGCAGGCGCGGATTCGGGAATCGGAGGTAGCCATCCTCTGCCTGCCGGATGACGCCGCAGGCGAGGCGGCCGGGTGGGTCAAGGACGCCGCTACCCGGCTGATTGACGCCAGCACCGCCCATCGCGTCGCCGCCGGGTGGGAGTATGGCCTGCCAGAACTGCATCCCGGCCAGCGGGAGGCCATCGGCCGCGCCAAATATGTCGCCAATCCGGGCTGCTATCCCACCGGGTTCATCCTGCTGACCCGCCCGCTGATTGACGCCGGGCTGCTGGCGGCTGATGCGCCGCTGACCATCCACGCCCTTTCCGGCTATTCCGGCGGCGGCCAGGCACTGATTGAAAAGTGGGAAAATCCGGCTAACGCCCTGGCCGGCCTGCCCTATGCCGCGCCCTATGGCCTTTATCAGCGGCACAAGCACATTCCGGAGATGATGCGGTATGCCGGGCTCAGCGTAGAGCCGCAGTTTGTGCCGGCGGTCGGCCCCTTTCGCTGCGGAATGCGGGTACAGGTGCCGGTCAACGCCGCCCTGCTGCGGCCGGGGACGAACGGAGCCCGGGTATGGGCAACGCTGGCGGAACGCTATCAGGGGGAGCCTTTTGTCGTCGTGGATCCCCTGCCGGAGCCGGGACAGCACGATGAACGCAGTTTTGACCCGCAGGTATGCAACGACAGCAATCAAATCCGGCTGCACCTTGCCCCGCATCCGGCGGGCCATATCCTGCTCACCGCCTTGCTGGACAACCTGGGCAAGGGGGCCAGCGGCGCCGCCATCCAGAACCTGAACCGGATGCTGGCCTTGCCGGAAGGGGCGGGGCTGCCGTAAATTGGAGGTCGGATAGTCGGTTATGCTGACGGCATTGGCGGACGGGACGCGTTTCCTGTTGGATACGCATACCTTGGGGGATTCAATGCAGCAAAACGATGTATGGGAACTGCTGCCGCACCAGCTCTCTGTCTTGGGCGACCAGGCCCATCAGGGCGCGGAAGTCGTCCTTATGCGGGACGGGCAGCCGTGGCTGCGGTTGACGCCCTGCCCGGACTACACGCCGCCGCCGGTAAAACCCCGGGAGGAGTACCGGGCAAAAATGGGCGCACCTCAAGGCTCCTACAAGGGTTCGGCGAACCCTTTGCGTAAGCCGTGGGCATTGCTCCCGGAACAGGATTTGTGCGCCGAGTGCCGGGCTAAATACCACCGGGACACCGTGCCGGCGGCGAAAGGCGGCGCTTAATTATGCCGGTTGCCCAAGCCGTTCTGGACGAAATTGCCAGCGGCGCCGCCATCCAGAACCTGAACCGGATGCTGGCCTTGCCGGAAGGGGCGGGGCTGCCGGGGTAGAGGAGTAATGCCGAATTGCCTTATGGACACCAACGCCTTGCTGTGGCTGCTCTGGAACGACCCGCGGCTGGGGCCGGCGGCCCGGGCCTTTATCGCTGACCCGGGCAATCGGAAGTTCGTCAGCCCGGTCAGCATTTACGAGATTGCCTATAAGTACGCCCAAGGGCGGCTGGAAAAGCCGGTTCCCGGCAATCTGGAGGTGGCAATATCCGGTCGGGGCTTTCACGTCTTGCGCTTGACCGCGTTGCACGCCGAACGGGCCGGGCGGATGGACTATTCCAACAGCGATCCTCATGACCGGATGCTGGTAGTCCAAGCCTTGACGGAGGGGCTTATACTGATTACGGCGGACCGGGATATGCTCCGTCACGAAGTTCCTACCCTGAACGCGCGGCGCTGACCGGCGGGCGCGGCCAATATATCCTTGGGGAGGCGATTCTTGAAAGAAGTAAATATGCACCGATTAGAAAACCACCATCTCCTGGATCTGGGCGATGCGGCCCATCAGGGCGAGGAAGTCGTCATTACGCGGGACGGGCAGCCGTGGCTGCGGTTGACGCCCTGCCCGGATTATACGCCGCCGCCGCCCAAGTCTTTCGAGCAGTTGCAGCAGGAGGCGTGGAAGAAAATGTCTCCGGAAGCCAAGGCGTTCTGGTCGGATCCGGAGGTGCAGGAAGCTCTGACCGAGGCGGTAATGGAACCCTGGGCTTACCTGCCGGAACGGGAGTTGTGCGCCGAGTGCCGGACTAAATACCGGGCCGACTGCGCAGCCCAATACCAAAAGGCTTTGGCGCGGAAGGCGAAAGGCGGCGCTTAATTATGCCGGTTGCCCAAGCCATTCTGGATGAAATCGCCCTCAGCGCCGCCGAGTATGCCCTGATTGTCGACCGGCTGGACCGGGAACCCAATCCCCTGGAGTTGGGAATGTTCGGCGCGCTGTGGAGCGAGCATTGCGGCTATAAGCATTCCAAGCCGCTGCTGAAGTTTTTCCCCAGCCGTTCCCCCCGCGTGCTGTCCCAATCCGGAGCGGAAAATGCCGGGGCGGTGGACATCGGCGACGGATTGGCCGTAGTGTTCAAGGTGGAATCCCATAACCATCCCTCGGCGGTGGAGCCTTTGCAGGGGGCGGCCACCGGCGTTGGCGGCATCGTCCGGGACATTCTGGCCATGGGGGCGCGGCCTATCGCCCTGCTCAACTCCCTGCGGTTCGGCCCGCCGACCACTGCCCGCAATCGCTATCTGCTGCAAGGCGTGGTGGAGGGCATTTCTTGGTACGGCAACTGCATCGGCGTCCCGGATGTGGGCGGGGAAATCGGCTTTGATCCCTCTTATTCCCAAAATCCCCTGGTCAATGCGATGTGCGTGGGCTTGGTATCCCGCGACCGGCTGACCTCGGCGGCCGCCGACACCGCCGGCAGCGTCCTGCTGCTAGTGGGCGCGGATACCGGGCGGGATGGAATTCACGGCGCCTCCGGGCTGGCCTCCCGCCCCCTGGAACAGGAACAGGAATTGCGCCCCACCGTGCAGGTCGGCAATCCCTTTCTGGAAAAAATCCTGATCGAAGCCTGCCTTGAATCCCTGGACACCGGGGCGGTTAGCGGAATGCAGGATTTGGGGGCCGCCGGATTGACCAGCGCCGCCATTGAATCGGCCTATCGCGGCGGCCGGGGTATCATCCTGGACTTGGCCCAGGTACACCGGCGGGAGCCGGGAATGACCGGCTACGAAGTGATGCTGTCCGAATCCCAGGAGCGGATGTTGCTGGTAGCGCCGCCGGAAGGGGTAGAACAAGTCCGCCGGGTTTTTGCCAAGTGGGATATTCCCTGCCGGGAAATCGGGCAGGTTATTCCCGAACCTCAAGCCCACATTCTTGACGGCGAGCAGCCGCTGGCCCAATTGCCCATCCAACCTTTGACTGAGGCCCCGCGCTACCGGCGGCCGGGGCGGCCCGACCCGGCTTATGCCGAATGGCGGCGGATTTCCCTGGCGGATATACCCTTGCCCGCCGCCGGCCCGGCGCAAACCCTGTTGGATTTGCTGGCCGCGCCCAATATCGCCAGCAAGGAAAGCGTCTATCGCCGCTATGACCACCAGGTGCAGACCAACACCGTGGCCGGGCCGGGCGGCGCGGCGGCCGTGCTGCGGATTAAGGGCAGCAGGAAAGGCATTGCCCTGAGCATTGACGGCAACGGCCGCTACTGCCGCCTGGATCCCTACCGGGGCGGGCAAATCGCCGTGGCTGAGGTTTGCCGCAATCTTTCCTGCGTGGGGGCCGAGCCGCTGGCCCTGACCGACTGCCTGAACTTTGGCAATCCGGAACGGCCCGAGGTCTATTATCAACTGGAATGGTGCATTCGGGGGATGGCCCGGGCTTGCCGGGTTTTGGGCGTTCCCATTGTCAGCGGCAATGTCAGCCTTTACAACGCGGCGGAAAGGGCGGAAACCGGCAGCGGCGGCGACATTATGCCCACGCCCATTGTCGGCGGCCTCGGTCTGCTGGCCGAGGTATCCCGCCATACGGCGGCGGCCTTTCCCGAGGCGGGATTGGCGGTGTTTCTGCTGGGGACGGACAATCTGCGGCCTCGGATGTCGGATCTGGCCGGCAGCGAATATCTGGAAACGCTGCAAGGATTGACCGCCGGCCGGCCGGCCATCCATCTGGATTTGGAGCGGCGGGTGCAGGAATTGGGCCGGCGGGCGATTGCTGCCGGGCTAATCCGGTCGGCCCACGACTGCGCCGAGGGCGGCTTGGCGGTAACGCTGGCGGAAAGCGTGATAAGGGGCGGCGTCGGCTTTCAGGGCGGCCCGGCCCTGGCCCGGCAACCTCGGCGGTGGGACGCCGCCCTGTTCGGCGAAAGGCAATCCCGCATTGTAGTATCCCTGCTCCCGGAACAGATTCCGCAACTGCGGCAATTGGCCGCCGAGTTGTCCGTCCCGCTACGGGAATTGGGACAAACCGGCGGCCAGCGTTTCCGCCTGGGCCGCTACTTGAATTTGCCCCTAGCCGATATAACCGACCCTTGGCGGCAGGGCTTGGAACGGGCCATGGCGGGTTAGGGGGCCGGCGCTGGCGGCCTTGACTGCCGGCGGCTTGCTGGGGCTTTACTTGGCCGCTATTCCCGCCGCCCTCGTTACCGTCCTTCCCGCGTAAGCGGGAATCCAGAAATGCCCGATTGGTGGTATGCCGGTCTGTGGCAGTACCGTCGGGATTCCCGCTTACGCGGGAATGACGGTAGGGGCGGCCATTGCCCTACGGGATGATGGCCGGACAATAGCCCGCAAAAAGCCGCCCTCCCCCGGGAAACGGGGCAGGACGGCAAAAGGGTTTCCGGCAGGCAACGGCCGTCTAGCGGCGGGGGCCTTTCTTTTCGCAGGTGGCCGTATACTGGCGAACCAGACGCGCGGACTGCGCCTGAGTGTAACTTTCAACCGGAGTTTGAGCCGGGTACCTTTTGTAGGCGTAGCCAACCAGACTAAAGGCATTGCCTGGGCTATAAGTAACAAAACCCTCCGGGTGGATGTAGTCGACATTGCGGGCGCGGGTGTAGCCGATAGACCGGCAGTAAGCCGTGGCGGCCTCTTTAGCCAGCTGCTCCCAGTCGAGGCGGTCATCGTACGGAGCGCCGTACCCAATGTTGTCTTGAGAGTAGCGCCACTGGGCAAAGTGCCTGGTGCCGTTAGCTTCGTTCAGGCTTTGATCGCCATTTCGGTTTTGGGGCGTCCCTTCGGGACCCTCGGCAACGCGGGAGGGATCGGCGGGTACAAAGCGGCGGATGGTGCGCCGCTTGCGTTTCTCCCGGGGAAACTCAAAGATGCGATCCCGGCTGACCCCGGTAACGCCGGATTCGCCCTCGGTCAGCCAGCCCTCCTGGGCGGCCAGAAAGCCCCGGAATCGGCCGCGTTCCCCTTGATAGACGGTATCATCCCGCTCGTTGCGGTCTTTCCCGGCTGCCCAGGTTTCGGCCTTGGCAAAGGTATCGGACTGGTCGACGCCGCAATACAGGGTCTTGCCCCGGTTCTCGGCCAGGGATTCCAGGATGGCGGTCGTGCGGTCGGAATGGGCAAAGGCTTGCCAATCGGCGCAGTCCCAAGGGATGGCCCGGGCGGCCTGGGTAATGCCATACCCGGCCCCCATTAGCAGGAAAAGGACGACGCCCGTGATGAAAACCTGGGGAAAGAACTGGGGCATAAGGGAACCTCCCAGGAGGCCCCAAAACAAGTCAGGGCCGAATCGCCTTGGCGATTCGGCCCTGACTTGCGTTTATTCTATACCATAGGTTTGGGGATTTGCAAGGGGTTGGGGGGAATTCGAAAAATTTTATTTTTGGGTAATTTTCATCCTTCAACGATGTTCAGGATGAGCGGAATAGGGAGAATCCGTTCATCCTGAACATCGTTGAAGGATGAACCCACGGTTGATAAAGAGAATAGCAAGGCAACAAGGAGGTTGGGGGACTAGCCGCCGGTTCCTCCTTCAACGATGTTCAGGATGAACGGATTTATGGATTCCCGCTTACGCGGGAATGACGGTGGGGGGCGGCCGGATTCCCGCTTACGCGGGAGTATCCGTGTTGGCCGTCAAGGGGTTTTCGGGAAATTGACGGCCTAATTCGGGACGACCTGCGGCGTCCAGGGCGTACCCCGGCGGGCGATGGCGTGCAAGTGCAGCAGCAACTTCCGCATGGCCGCCACCATCGCCACTTTGCCCGGCTTGCCCCGTTCCCGCAGGTGGTAATAAAACCGGCTCAGATCGTTGTCCTTCCGCCGCAGGGCGGTCAGCGTCGCCAGATACAAAGTCCGGCGCACGACCGCCCGCCCGCCCTTGATGGCCCGGTAGCCCTGCTGCTTGCCGCTGTCCTTAGGCCAGGGGGCCAAGCCGGCCAAGGCGGTCAGGCCCTTGCCGTCCCCCCGGCCCAGTTCCGGCAGCCAAGCCAGCAGGACGCCCGCGGTCTGGATCCCTACCCCGCGGACGCTGCAATACAGCTTTACCGCCGGGGCCAGGGCCTGGCTGCTTTCCAGCAGTTCCTTATACTGGCGATCCAGCTGCTCAATCTCCCGCTCCAGCCACTCCAGGTGCCGGAACAGGGAATCCTCTACCTCAAAGGACTTTTCCTGCTCCAGGCGATTGCGTTCCCGCACCCGCTCCTCCACCCGCGGCTGCCGGAGGGCCAGCAGTTCCTTGACCGTTTCCCGTTCCGGCTCCGGTTCCGGGGCCGGCTCCGGCTCCAGTTTCTCCCCGTAGCGGGCCAACAGGCGGGCGTCCAACGGGTCGGTCTTGGCCGCCTGGCCCATCGCCTTGGCGTAGGCCCGGGCCCGCCCCGGCGCGACCAGGCTGACCGCCCGCTCCGCCCGATGCAAGCGGAGCACCAAGCCCTTTTCGTAGCCGCCGGAGGGCTCGCAGACCACCAGATCCACTTTCCGCTGCTCCAGCCAGGCCAGCAGCTGCTGGCGGCCGGCCGGAGTGTTGGCGAACTCCTGATCCGCGCCGGTGCGGAGGGCCGCCACCAGGGTGGCTTTGCCCACATCCACCCCGGTACTACCTTGCTTTGTTCCGCCATAGGTTGACCTCCCTTGATTTGAGGTTTAAGTTGTTAATCGGGTGGATTGACCCTCCCCACTGGCAAATCCGGGGTTCTGGCCCCAATCATCCGTTCGGAGCGGTCAATCCTGGGAGGCGTGGAGGTTGATCAGGGGAACGCTGTGCAGGGTGAACTGCTCAAGGTCAATCCTTGAGGCGTGGAGGTTGCCCTACTCCCGCACGGCGCCCTCCGGATAAGTTCCCGGAGCCGCCCAATGACGGTCGGCACCGCCCCCGCGCCCCTATCCGGCCAATCCGCCGGTTCTCCCGACTATTACAACATACCAATGACGGTGTGGGGGGGGGGGGGGGCAGTCTTTCCGCTCCTCCTGAACCGGCTGCACCCTTTCCGCTCCTCCTGAACATCGTTGAAGGATGGGAACGGCGGCGGGAAGGACGGTTGCTAGGGGCAATTGCCCGGAAATTGCCGCCATACCCCCTTGCTGCCGCCGCCGTACCCGGTTACACTGAACCTATTATCCGCCTTGAACAGAGGAGTTGCTGATGACGACCTTGCCTTTGGATACGGCCCCGGCCCCTCGCCGGATGAGGAAGCGGTTCGCAATGCGGGCATCTGCTATGAGCTGCTGACCGCGGCCCGGGAGGAATTGACCGGCGGCGATTTGCTGCAAGCCTCGGAAAAGATTTGGGGCGCGACGGCCTTTGCGGTCAAGGCCGTCGCCGAAAAGCGCCGCTGGTTCAACGAAGCCGATTGGAAAATGCGCCGGGCCGCCGAAATCATCACCACCGAACTGGGACGGCTGGATGTTATGGGCTACTATTCCCTGGCCCGGGACGCCCACTTTAACTTTTACCGCCACGAGTACGACGCGCGAACCTTGGGCATGGCCTTGGCGGCGGCCGCGGAACTGGTGGCGGCCCTAACGCCGACCCTGGCCGCCTACTACCAGCCCCCCTATGTGAACGAAACTACGGAAGCCCGGATCCGCTCCCTGGAACAGCCCACCAGCGACCCGGATCGGGATCGGCTTTCTAACGGCCGGCCGCCGATAGAGACGCGGCCGCCGGTAAAAGCGGCGGCCGGTTAAGCCGCGTGCCCTGGCCTTTGCCGGCGGAATTCCCCTACCGTCATTCCAGTGCCCTCTTACCGCCATTCCCGAACCCCTACCGTCATTCCCGCGTAAGCGGGAATCCCGCGGCGGCTTGCCAAGACTGCGGCATTATAAGGCAGTACCGTCGGGATTCCCGCTTACGCGGGAAGGACGGTAGAAGGCGGCATTGCCCGGCAGGATGATGGTCGGGCAATGCCGCCTTTTGCCGTCCTTCCCGGCTTTGCCGGGAAAGGACGGCAAAAAGGTTTCCGTCAGGACAACCGCCCGTTACCCCCCGGACGGCGGCGTGTAGCGGCCCACGCAGCGGACCTCGTATAACACTATCCGGTACGCGCGATACACGTACGGGGAAGTGTTGACCACTACCCGCGTCAGGGTGTAGGGAACGCCGGAATCGTTGGCGAGGTACCACCACCGGATCCGGATGGGCCGGCGGTAGCCCAGGGCTCGGCACTCCGCCGTAGCGCTATCCACCTCGAAACTTCCCCTTACAGTCCGTTCATTAGGGTCCTCCCCATTGCCGTTCCGGATCCAGTTGACGATCTGGGCGTCGGTCACCGCATAGGCCGCCCGGGCATTGGTCTGCGCCGCGCTCCTGGCGCTTGCCGAACCGCCGTTGGGGCCATAAGCGCGGATATAGGCATTCGCATCATCCGCCGGGGTATCTATCCGGTTGCCATTAATATGAGTGGAACCCTGACCGGTGCCGATGATCAGATAACCGGTGCGCGGACCGCTTTGAGCATTGCCGCCGTCCGCGAGAAATCGCCGATACTCCAGGGTGCTTCCCGGATACGCCTGGTTATACACCAGGTCCAGGTAGGGCTCTTTCTTGCGGCGGCGTTTCTTTTTCTCCCGGGGAAACTCAAAGATGCGGTCGAGGCTGATGCCGGTGATGCCGGATTCGCCATCAGTCAGCCAACCCTCCTGGGCGGCGATGAAACCCCGGAACTGGCCGCGTTCCCCGAAATATACGGTGTCATCCCGTTCATTGCGGTCGCGCCCGGCCGCCCAGGTTTCGGCCTTGGCAAAGGTGTCGGACTGGTCAATGCCGCAGTAGAGGGTCTTGCCCCGGTTCTCGGCCAAGGATTCCAGGATGGCCGTGGTGCGGTCGTCGTGGGCAAAGGCTTGCCAATCGGCGCAGTCCCAGGGGATGGACCGGGCGGCTTGGGTAATGCCATACCCGGCCCCCATTAGCAGGAAAAGAAGGACGCCCGTGATGAAAACCTGGGGAAAGAACTTGGGCATAAGGGAACCTCCCAAGAGGCCCCAAAACAAGTCAGGGCCGAATCGCCTTGGCGATTCGGCCCTGACTTGCGTTTATTCTATACCACAGGTTTGGGGAATTGCAAGGGGGGTGAGGGGGGAATTCGAAAAATTTTATTTTTGCCATCCTTACGGATTAAAACATGGATATACAGGATTAACAGGATTCTTATATCTGCCGGGAACGGTTATTGACCGCCAGTACCGTTCTAATCCGATACAAAAATCCTGTCTATCCTGTATATCCATGTTTTAATCCGGATTCCCGGCGGCCGGGTTCAGCCGGCGGCGGCCACTTCCTCAGCCGGGGCGGCCAGTCCCTCCGGCTCCTCCGGTTCGGGAAAACTTTCCCACTCCAGCGGATGGATTCGTTCCAGGACGGCTGCCTCGGCGCGTTGGGCGTGGTACATATCCCACACCATTTGGCCGTTCAGCCAGAAATCGGGGCTGGTGCCAACATACTTGGCAATGCGATAAGCGATGCCGGCCGTTACCCGTTCCTGGCCGTTGAGGATTGCGCCGGCCTGCGGCTCCGGCAGTTCTACGGCGACGGCGAACTGGGCGACGGTTATAGCCAGGGGCTGCAAGTAATGCTTCCGCAGCATTACCCCCGGATGGGTGGGTTCCCGGTGGGTGGGTATCAGCCGAGGCATAACGGCTACTCCTGGCGGCGGATAAGGCCGGGCTAGCGGTGATAATCAGCGATTTCTACAGCGCTGACGCGGCCCGGATTCCAGACAAAACAGATGCGATACCGGCGGTTAATGCGGATACTGTGCTGGCCGCGCCGGTCGCCGCTCAAGGCTTCCAGCCGATTGCCCGGAGGATTGCTCAGCTCGTTCAGGTTGTCGGCCGAGTTAAGGGTATCCAGCAGGTCGGCGGCCAGGGAATGGAGCGGCCGGGGACAGGTACGCCGGGCGGCGGCACTGTTGACGCCGTGGAAAATATCCGCAGTCCCCTGGTCGGCAAAATCCGCAATCACCCGGATATGTTAACATCGCGGCGGGGGGCTGTCAACCGGTTAGGGCCGGCTCCGGATTCCTTGGCAAGACTTTCCGATGCGGCGGCGGGCCATCCTGCAACAAGTTCAGGATGACCCTTCAACGGGTTCAGGGTGAGCGGAAAGGAGTTGGCGCCCTGCAACCTTCCTTCCCGCGTAAGCGGGAATCCCGCGGTGGCTTGCCAAGACTGCGGCGGCATAAGGCAGTACCGTCGGGATTCCCGCTTACGCGGGAATGACGGTGGGGGTGCCGCCAGTACCGTTCTAATCCGATACAAAAATCCTGTCTATCCTGTATATCCATGTTTGAATCCGCAAAATCTGTTACAATGGTACTATCCTCTTTCAGGATGGCTGCCTTGAAATCCTTGCCGATTATTGCTTTTGCCTTGACTTTGGGCCTGGCCCTGCTGCTGCTGTTGCCGCCGTACGGGGCGGCGATCCTATCCGCCCAATCGGATCCGGACGACCCCAAGCTGCTGATTAAGCGGGTTACGACCGGCGGCTATGATGTGGCGGTGGCGGGGGAAGCCTCTAACCTGTCTTTGGGCAGCGCCCAGTTCAGCGTTACCCTGCGGCACGCCGCCAGCGGCCAGCCCATTACCGATGCCCAGGTGCGAATCCATACCCGCCATCTGATTGCGGAGGAAACCGGCTGGGCCACGGCGCTCAGCGTTCCGGCCCGGCCGGAGGAATATCGCGCTCGGATGAAACTGGAATATCCCGGCCCCTGGCAGGTCAGCGTGGCGGTGGACGGGCCGCTGGGGCCGACCGAAACGGCGATTGGCCCCATCACCGTCCCGGAACCCCGCCAGTATGTGGTTGGCACCCTGGTATTCGCCGGGGTCAGCGTAATCCTGCTGTTCATCACCGGCTATGTAATCTGGGACATCCGCCGCGCCCAACGGCGGCGGGAGGCGGCCAATGCCGGCTGAAAATCCTTTCCCGCCTGCCAACAAGGGGCTATCCAAGTTTCCGCTCATCCGGCAACTGCTTATCTTTCCGCTCATCCTGAACTTGTTGAAGGATGGATGGGGAAAGCGGCCCCTCCTGCCCTGGCTGCTGCCCGCCCTGGTTTTGCTGGGGATATGGCAGTTTTTGACCGCCATTCCGGTAGCTTATGCCCATGGCGGCGTGGCCCCGGGGGATAACCTGTGGGCCGCCTGGAATACCACCAATCCCCTGCCGACCCTGGCGCTGTTTCTGGCGGCCCTGCTCTATGTCAACGGCCTGGGCAAATGGGATAAGCCCAGCCATCCCATCAACGCCTGGCAAAAGGGTTCGTTCTTTGCCGGGATCTTGGTGCTTTTCCTGGCCCTGCAATCGCCCCTGGATCCCCTGGCCGAGCATTACTTCTTTGTCCACCAGGTTCAGCATCTGCTGCTGCGGATGGTCGGGCCGCTGCTGGTATTGCTGGGCGCGCCCTTGACGCCGATGCTACGGGGATTGCCCTTGTGGTTGCGGCAGGGCGCGGTTCGTCCGTTGGTGCGGCAACCCTGGGTACGGCAGGGCTATCAGTACCTGACCAATCCGGTGGCGGCCGTAGCCCTGTTTCTGGTCGCCCTCTACTTCTGGCAGGTGCCGGGATTGCACGATTTGGCGGTCCGCAACGACTATGTCCACGAAGTGATGCACTTTACCATGCTCTTTACCGGTTTCCTGTTCTGGTGGCTGGTCATTGACCCCAAGCCGCATCGTTCCCGGCTGCATTACGGCTTGCGGGTGCTGTATCTGGGCTTGATTGTGCTGCCCAACACCGTGCTGGGGGCGGGCATCACCTTTGCCCGGGGGCTGCTCTACCAATCCTATGCCGAAGTGGAACAGCCCATTTTTCTGGATGCCCTGGTGGATCAGCAGTTGGGCGGCCTGTTCCTGTGGGTTATCGGCGATATGATGAGCATCATCGCCGCCGGCATAGTGATGATAATGTGGTATCAGCGGGAACAGGAAAAGGAACGGCTGGAGGCGGCGGGGGGGTAGGGATTGCCGGGCGGCCGGCGCAACCGTCATTCCCGCCGGCTTTTCAACCGTCCTTCCCGCGTAAGCGGGAATCCCGAACGGCGCTGCCTTATAATGCCGCATACTTGCCAAGCAACCACGGGATTCCCGCTTACGCGGGAATGACGGTAGGGGGACCGGGAATGACGGTAGCAAAGTGGCGTGAGGGACGGTAGAGAGGGGCGGGAATGACGGTAGGATAGGTTGTCCGGTATGGGATCTAACCCCGCCTTGCCGCGCCCATTGACTACCCGCCCCCAACCCCCTAACATAGCATCAGCCGCCAGCCCCCGCCCGTTGACGCAAAGTCAGGAGAATCCCTTATGTCCCGGAACAAATGCGACCCCCGCGCCCTCAAAGTCGCCCGGGAACTGCACCGGAGCGAGCAGCCGGAGCTGACCATCCTGTTCGGCTCCCGGGCCCGCGGCGATTACCGGGAATATGTTTCCGACATTGACATTATGCTGGTGCAGGCGGAGCGGCCGTCTAGGGAGCAGCAGTGCCGGGTGGAACGGGCGGCGTTGGCGGCGGCGGAACGCTTTTGCGGCCGCCCGGTGCCGGTGCAGGTGGTCTGGAAAACCTCCCTAGAGTTTGACCGGATGCGGCGCACCCTCAACGACGTGGTAGTCCACGCCCTGCGCGATGGAGTCATTATGCCCCCGGAACAGGAAAACCGCCGGCAGTCGGATACGGACGACCATTCTTATGAATGGAGCATTACGGATGAACGGGTCCGCCACGCCGAAATGCACCTTTTCGGTTTCAACGGAATGATTGGGATTGACGCTCCCGACGACCTGATCGGGCAGCAGGCCCACGCGGCGATGGAACACGCCCTTAAAGCCCTGATTTCGGCCAGCGGCCGCAGCTACCAGCACGTTCACAACATTCATATCCTCACCCGGGACGCCCTGGCGGCCGATCCGGACTTTCCCTTTGCCCAAGGCATCGACGGCGGCATCTATAATCAGTACGCCGGCCGGGACGAATACGACCCCACGGAAAATCCCATATCCCACATTCCCGGCTATCGGGAAACGGTCAATGGGGATGTGACGGCCCTCCTGAACCGGGTGCGGGAAATCCGCAGTGGGAATGGGGACTAACCCGGCATTATTCCGCTCATCCTGAACTTGTTGAAGGATGGATGTCTAATAACAGGGCGGAATAATGCCCGGCAAGCAACGGGGTCATCCTTCAACCAGTTCAGGATGAGCGGAAAAAAGTTGACAGCGACGGCCAAGGGGGCGGATGAACTGGATCGGCGTCTTGTTCTGGCTGATTCCCCGGCGGCTGCGGGCCTCGGGGCTGCTGCTGGCTGTGGCCGGTTGCGGCATATTGGCGGCGGTGACGGTGCTGGCTACCGGCGCCCTCTATTCCCGCGCTTTGGCCGAGGGCGGCCTGCGGCATAGCTTGGCCGCCGCCGATCCGGTCAGCTTGAATATCCAGATTGTGGCGCAAAACCGCCCCCTGGGGCCGGCCGATTATCAAAGGCTGCGCCCCCTGGTCGAGGAAACAGCCCAAACCCGGCTGGACTTTATCCTGCGGGATATGCAGCGATTCGGCCGTACTGCGGCCGATTTGCCCTTGACCAACGAACCGGTAATCCCCTCTCCCCTGCTGGGCGGCGTCACCGGCCGTCCCTTTTTCCTTACCGGCTTTCAAGAACATTCCCGCCTGCTCGCCGGCCGCTGGCCTAATCCCGAACCGCAAACGGATGAAAGCGGCCGCTTGACTCTGGAGGTAGTAGTGGGGGAAAAGACCGCCGGGGCTATGCTGTGGGAGGTCGGATCCCAAGCCGTCCTGCTGCCCTATCCCTCGGATTTGTTCGAGCAAATCGCCCTGGTCGTGGTGGGCATCGCCGCACCGATTGACCCGGCGGCGGAGTATTGGATGGGCTTTCCCGTCCATTTTTCGCCCCGGGAATATGCCGAGGTAATTCTGATGCCGCTCTATGTGCCAGAGGCCGCCTTTGCCCAGGGCCTGGGGGCGCGCTATCCCACCCTGGTCGGCGATTACGGTTGGCATCTCTATCTGGACACCGCTGTTTTGACCGGGGATAAGGTGGCATCCACCCGGGCCGCGATCCAGGGTTTGGAACGGGAGCTCAACAAAAAAGTCCCCCGTTCCCTGACCTTGACCCGCCTGGAAAACAGCCGCGACACCGGATTATTGGCAACTTATCAGCGCGCCTTAATCCGGGCCCGGGTGCCTATTTACCTGTTCATTTCCCTGGTGGCCCTGGTTATCCTCTACTTTCTGGCGCTGGTGGCCGGATTATTGGCGCAAACCCGCCGGGCCGAGGCGGGCCTGCTGCGGAGCCGGGGGGCGGCCGCCGTACAAGTGGGCGGCGTCCTTACCACCGCGGAAATCCTGTTGACCCTGCTGGCGATAGCGGCCGGCCCCTTTCTGGCCCTGCTGATTTTCCGGGGATTGCTGCAAGCGGCCATTGACCCTTGGGGCGGGTTGAATGTCGATGCGGTCGGATTGGGCGCGGATATGTTTCTGCTGGGCGGGCTGGGGGGATTGGCCGGATTAGCGGTGCTGCTGCTGTCCAACGCCGCTTTGGCCCGGCGGGGATTGCTGGACTTTCTGCGGGAACGGGCGCGGCCGCCGACCCGTCCCGGGTGGCAGCGTTACTATCTGGATTTGCTGCTGCTGTTGTTGCTGGCTTTAGTCGGCTGGCAGACCGCGCAACGCGGCGGCTTTCTGGACCGGGAATTAGCCGGCCGGGAAATAGCCCTCGACCCGGCTCTGCTGTTGACGCCGGCTTTGGCGCTGCTGGCAGCGGCGGTGTTGCTGCTGCGGCTATTGCCTATGCTGCTGCGGATGTTGGCTTGGCTTACCCGCCGGATTGCGCCGGCCTGGGCCGCCTGGGCCTTAACCCGAATGGCCCGGGATCCGCTGCCCTACGCAGCCCTGGCGGCGCTGCTGATGTTGGCCGCCGCCTTGGGGGTATTCGGGGCCGCTTTCCAATCCACTTTGACCCGCAGCCAGCAGGAACAAGCCCTGTTCCGGGCCGGCGGCGACTTGGTGGTTACAGTGGTAGCCCCCACGGCGGATATGGCGGACAACCTGCGCGGGCTGCCGGCGGTGCGGGCTTTCAGTCCGGTGTTGCGGGAAAGCGTAACTTTGCTGGACGGGCTGCCCGGCCGTTCCGCCGGATTATTGGCGGTGAACCCAGCTACTTTCCCGGAAACGGCTTGGTTCCGGGCGGATTTAGCCCCGCCGGGCAAAGATTTAGCAGAACTGCTGACGCCCTTGCGCCGCGGCCAATCCCCTTTGCCGGATTTGAGCGGCCGCCGCGCCGGCGGCGTACTAATCCCGGAATCGGCGGAAAGAGTGGGAATCTGGGTGAACACCGCCGCGCTGGGCGGCAGCATTGTAACCCAAACCTTGCGCCTGAATATCCGCATCGCTGACGCCGGCGGCCGCTATACTAGTCTGGATTTGGGCGATATTGACCTGGCCGGCCGGGGATTGGGCTTTCCCCCGGCTACGACCTCCCCGCCTACCGATGGGGATACGGCGGCCTGGACTTACTACGCCGCCGATTTGCCGGTCGACCAAGCCGGGTTGGAGCCGCCCTATAGCGTGGCCGCCCTTTACTTTATCGGCAAATCCCTCTATCGGATGCCGCCGGGGGTAATTTATCTGGACGACTTGACGGCAGAACCCGGCCCGCCCGGTAGCCCGGAGGGAATGGTTATTGAGGATTTTGCGGAATTGGGCCGCTGGCAAGCAATGCCGCAAGCCGGCGAAACCACCGACACTCTGGAAATCCGTCAGCAAGCCGGGCGCAACGGCGGCAATGGGTTAGCCTTTGCCTGGCAGGATCCCATCCTGCGCGAACCCCGGGGGATTTTGACGCCGCCCGGCCCGTTTCCTTTGCCGGCCATTGGCGGCCCCGGCTTGGCGGTAGGGCAGCAACTGCGGTTGGATACCGGCCGCCAATTAGTCCCGGTGGTTATTGCGGATAAAGTTGACTATTTCCCCACGGCCGGCGGCGGCCGCCAGCCCTTTCTGATTGTATCCCTGGCCGCATGGGATGCCTATACCGCCCGTTTGCCACAGGGCCTGCCCCGGCTGCCTCGGGAATACTGGCTGGCTCTGGAATCGGATGCCGACCGGGCGCAAGTTATCCAATCGGCCCGGGAGGCCACTTCGGTATCGGCCACGATCCGCGACCGGGATTTGCTGGTGGATCAGGCCCGGCGCAATCCGTTGGCCGGCGGCGGTTGGGATGGGCTTACATGGCTCAGTCTGGCGGCCCTGGTCTTGGCGGCAACCCTGGCTCTGTCCGTCCACGCTCTAGCTGCCGTGCGGGCCGGGCGGGTCGAGTTAATCGTGGCCCGGGCCTTGGGCTTTTCCCGCCGTCAATTGGCGGCCGCCCTGCTGCTGGAGCGGCTGCTGGTGGCGGCCGGGGGCTTGCCGGCCGGGGCTATCCTGGGCGTACTGCTCAGCCGCTGGACTTTGGGCTTGCTGGGACAGACCGCCGCCGGCCGGCCGCTGATACCGCCTATGGCTTTGACGCTGCAAGAGGGTATAATCGCCGCCGCCCTGATTAGTCTAGGGGCGGCCGTGCTGCTGTCCATAGGCTTGGCGGCCGCGGCCGCCTTGCGGCTGCGCCCGGCGGATATACTGCGCGGCGGGGAATGACAAATCCGCCCGTCCTTCAACAAGTTCAGGATGAGCGGATACATTTGCCATCCTTCAACAAGTTCAGGATGAGCGGATATATTCCCGCCCGTCCTTCAACAAGTTCAGGATGAGCGGATACATTTCCGCCCGTCCTGCAACGAGTTCAGGATGAGCGGATACACTTGCCATCCTTCAACCAGTTCAGGATGAGCGGATACATTTCCGCCCGTCCTGCAACCAGTTCAGGATGGGCGGATACAATCGGCGGGGAGTAACGGCGGTTATGGCCTTTTTGCAACTGGCCGGGCTGATGGCGCGGCGGCGCGTGGCGGCGGCGTGGCGGCCGGAACTGGTCTTGTTCCTGGGCATCCTGCTGTCCGTAGCCATCCTGTCCGGCAGCGTCGTTTTTTCCGACTTGCTGGCGGCCGCCGCCCTGCGCCGGGCTTTGCAGGAGGCCCCGGCCGAGGAGGTCAATTTCTGGGTACGCATCTACCACAACCTGGAGGAGCCGGCTACCGCCGCCCAGCGGGATACCCCCTATCAGTCGGCGATTGACTTTGTCGAGGGGCAGGTGAGTCCCCGGTTTCGGCCCTATCTGGAGGGCGAGGCGCGGCTGTTGGAAACGGCGACCTTTTTCTTTGGCGGCGCGGCCCGGTTTGAGCTGCCGCAAGCGGTAAGGCCGCGCGGCCGGGTGCAGTATATGACCGGCTTATTCGCCGCCGACCGCAGTCAACTGACCGCCGGCCGCTGGCCTAATCCGCCGCCATCCCCGGCCGGTACCACTACGCCGCCAATCATCGAAGTCGCCATTGAAAATGCCGGCGCCCAACTGATTGGCTTGACCGTGGGGGAGGAATTGGATTTAATCCCTACGGCCGGCGCGCTGAATCAAGAAACTACCCGGGCGCGGATTGTGGGGCTGTTTGACCGGGTTAATCCCGAGGACGATTTCTGGCACGGGCGGGAACGCAGTTTCAGCCATCATAATGACCAGTGGGCTACCGTACCCCTCTTTACCACCGAGGCCGCCATCCTCCAGCAAATGGCCGCCGTCTATCCCGGTCTCTATGCCAACGCCACCTGGATTTTTGACCTGAATCGGCAAGGCATCCGGCCCGGGGAGGTAGCCTATCTGCAAGCGGCCATCCCGGCGGCCCGGCAGGATATTGCCGCCCGATTGGAAAACTCCACCGTCGGCATCCGACTGGATCGGCTGCTGCGCCGCTATTCGGAACAGCTGACCCTGGCCCGCATCCCCCTGTTCTTGATGGTCTTTCTGGTGGTGGGCATATTGGCCTACTATCTGGCCCTGGTGTCGGGTTTAACCGTGCGCGCCCGCAGCGGGGAAATGGCGCTGCTGAAAAGCCGGGGGGCGACCACCGGGCAGCTGGCTTTGCTGATGTTGGTCGAAGGATTGGTATTAGCCGCGCCGGCGGTAGTAATCGGGACTTTGCTGGCCGCGCCGGCCGCCGGGCTATTGGGCCGTCTGTTCTTTGACCTGGATAGCGGCGGCGGGCTGATTTCCCTATCCTACCGGGCTTTCCTGCTGGGGGCTGGCGGGGCCTTGCTGGCGACGCTGGTGCTTACCCTGTCCACTTGGGCGGCGGCCCGGCAAAGCATTGTGGAGTTTCGACAAGCCGGAGCCCGGCCGCCGCGGACGCCCTGGTTTCACCGCTACTATCTGGACTTGCTGCTGCTGGCGTTTATCGGCCTCCTGTGGTGGCAAATCCAGAGCCGCGATACCTTTCTGCTGCGGCCGGCCGGGGCCGGAGAACTGGAAATTGACTTTACCCTGCTGCTAAGCCCGGCCCTGGGCCTGGTCGCCTTGGCTCTGCTTACCCTGCGCTTTTTCCCGTGGACAATGGCCCTGCTTTCCCGCTTGGCGGAACCGATAGGGCCGGTCTGGTTGGTGCAGGGCTTGCGGCGGGTAGGCCGGGATCCCATCGCCCCCGGCAGTCTGGTGGCGCTGCTGATGTTGGCTACGGCGTTGGGCGTCATTGGCAGCGCCTTTACCGCCACTTTGCAGCGCAGCCAGGCCGACCAAGCCCGCTATCAGGTGGGGGCGGATTTGCGAATTCAGCACAGCGGCGACCGCCATCCGGTAACGGACTATGGATTGGCGGCCGCCGGATCCGCCGCCGGGCAATCCGGGCCGGAATTAGCGGGAATGGCGGAAGTACGGCGGAGCAGCGGCTCTTTGTTGACCCAGGGTATCAGTAGTACCCGCTTGTCGGTGTTGGCCGTGGATTCCGCCAATTTTGCCGCCGCCGCCTGGTTTCGTTCCGATTTTGCCGGCGGTCAATCCCTGGCGGAATTGATGGCGGCTTTGCAATCCGATACCGGCCCGGCGGCCGCCAGTACCGATGCCGATTATGGGATAGAACTGCCGGCCGCGGCCACAGCCTTGTCCGTATGGGCTAATCCGGGGCGGCCCGGCTATCGGCTGGTATTGTTGGCCCGATTGCGGGATGCTAACGGCTATCATTTTGACGCTTTCCTGGGCGAGCCGGATGCCTTGGGTTGGCAGCAATTGACCGGAGAATTGACGCCCCTTCGCCGCCGCGGCAATG
Source organism: Dehalococcoidia bacterium (assembly GCA_965203435.1). Classification (GTDB taxonomy): domain Bacteria; phylum Chloroflexota; class Dehalococcoidia; order Lucifugimonadales; family UBA3495; genus CBDBCU01. The sequence continues at coordinate 393,668 of CBDBCU010000008.1, forward strand.
CCCCGCCGCCGGAATTGACGCCGCCCTTTACCCTGCTGAATTTGCAGGTGGACAGCCGGTTCGGATTGGAGGAGCCGGGCGTCCTCTTTCTGGATGAATTGGCCGCCGTTACCCCGGCCGGCCGGCAAAGCATCGCCGATTTTCAATCTTTGGAAAATTGGGCGGTTATTGCGGATTATGCCCGGCCCGGCTTGTATGCGTTGGAATCCAGTCCGGCCTTGAGCCGGGCCGACGGCCGGGCCGCCATCGCTTTCAGCTGGGCTCCGGGCGGCATCGGTTTGCGCGGGATCCGGCCCGGCCCGGGGGATGAACCGGCCCCGGTTATCGTATCTCCGGCCATCCTGGAAAGCGCTGACGCCGCCCTCGGCGATACCTTGACTTTGAGTGTGGGCAACTTTGCTATGCCGGTACGGATCGCCGCCATCGCCGATTATTTCCCGACTCTGGATCCCCGGGAACAGACCTTTATCGTTATAGACGGGAAAGCCTTTGCCGGCTACGCCAACCGGCACGGCCGCCGGCCGGCCGGCGGCCCGGAGGAACTGTGGGCGGCCTTGCCCTCCGGCGGCGATAAGGCCGCCGCTGTATCCCGCATCACCGCCGCTTTGTCCGACAAAGGATTGGAAATTGAGGAAACCCGGCAAGCCGCCGCGGAAATTCAGCGGCGGGCGGCGCGGCCCCTGACCAATGCCAGTTGGAGCGGTCTGCTGGCGCTGATGTTTCTGGCCTTGACTTTAGCCAGCGCCTCCGGGGTAGCCTTCTTTTCCTTTGTGGAAACCCGGGAGCGGCGGACGGAGTTTGCCTTGCTGCGGACGATGGGCGCGGCGGGCGGGCAGCTGAATGGTATGGTATGGTTTAACCTGTTGCTGATTCTGGTTTGCGGCGTCGGATTGGGGGCTTGGGCCGGCCAGCAAATCGGCAATGCCCTGCTGCCGGCCCTGGAAGTGGCTGAGGGCGGGATGCGGGTTACGCCGCCGATGGCGTTGCAAACTAACGGGCTGACTTTGCTGGCGGCCTATCTGACCCTGGCCGCCGTAGCGGTGGGCAACGGCCTGGGGCTGGCCTGGTTCACCGCCCGCCTGGAAGTGCAGCAAGTCCTCCGCGCCGGCGAGGGGGTATAATTACCGCGCCCCACCGTCATTCCCGCGTAAGCGGGAATCCAGGACGGTACTGCCTTATAATGCCGCAGTCTTGGCAAGCCACTGTGGGATTCCCGCTTGCGCGGGAAGGACGGTAGGGAGGACGGGATTCCCGCTTGCGCGGGAAGGACGGTAGGGAGGACGGGATTCCCGCTTGCGCGGGAATGACGGTGGGGCGGGCAGTCAATCTGCTGGGCAGACCAAAATCCTGTCTATCCTGTCTATCCATGTAAATAAAGGAAAAAGGCAATGGCTTATGTGGAGTGCCGCGACCTGTTCAAGATTTTCAAGCCGGCGGACTTGGAAGTGGTGGCTTTGCGCGGCGTGGATCTGGAAATCGCCCCGGGGGAATTGGCGGCCATTGTCGGGGCCAGCGGCAGCGGCAAAACCACCCTGCTCAACATCCTGGCCGGCTTGGAACGGCCCTCGGCCGGCCAGGTGCGGGTCGGCAATCGGGATTTGCTGAACATATCCGACCGGGAATTGGTGCGCTACCGCCGCCAGGAAGTAGGGTTTGTCTGGCAGGCCGCCGCCCGCAACCTGATGCCCTGGCTCACCGTGCGGGACAACATCGAGCTGCCGATGGCTCTGGCCCAAGTATCCCGTTCCCGCCGCCGCCAGCGCAGCGCCGAATTGCTCGATGCCTTGCAAATGGCCGATAAAGCCCAGCGTTTCCCGGCCCAACTTTCCGGCGGCGAGCAGCAGCGGGCCGCCATTGGCGTCGCCCTGGCTAATCAGCCGCCGCTGCTGCTGGCCGATGAACCCACCGGGGAATTGGATACGCAGATGGCCGGGGAAATTTTCCAACTCTTGGGGGAAATGAACCGCGCTTTCGGCGTAACGGTGGTGGTCGTTACCCACTATCCCGGCGTGGCGGAATATGTGAACCGGGTGGTGCATATTAGGGACGGGCGCATCAGTTCGGAAAGTTTTCGAGAGTCCACTTTCCGCCGGGCTGGGGATAGGGTGCAGCAGGAATATCTGGTAGTGGATCGGGCCGGCCGGTTGCAACTGCCCCGGGATTATGTGGAGCAGCTGGGCCGCGGCGGCTTGACCGGCCTGGCCGCCGCCGATTTAGCCAATGGGCAGATTACCCTGAAACCGGCGGCGCGGCCGGGCGGCGGCTTGTCCGATCCGGCCGGCGGATCTGACCCGGTAAATACGCCGCCGGCCGCGCCATCTATCCCGCCAGAATCCGCTCCGCCGGCGGAATCGGATCCTGACCCCCATCGGCAATTCCGCCGCCCGGCGGCTCCGGAGCAAGACTGATGACCGCTTTTCCCTCCTATAGCGGCAGCAATCCGGCGGCCGCCGCAACGGCCGGGCCGGCTCTGCTGTCGGCCCGCGGCCTTACCCGCCGTTTCGGTTCCGGCCCGGCCGCCGTTACCGCCGTCAAGGGCATTGACTTGGATATTGCCCCCGGCGAGTTTCTGGCGGTAATGGGCCGTTCCGGCTCCGGCAAAACCACCCTGCTCAACCTGCTGGCCGGCCTGGATCAGCCCACCGCCGGCCGTGTAACTTTTGAGGGGCGCAACCTGGTGGACTTGGCCGAGGGGGAAATGGTGGCTCTGCGCCGCGCCCGCATCGGCTTTGTCTTTCAATCCTTTGGCCTGATTCCCCTGCTGTCGGCCTATGAAAATGTGGAACTGCCGTTGCACCTGGGCGGCGTTCCCTGGCGGGAACGGCGGCAGCGGGCGGCGCAGGCGTTGGCGCAAGTCGGATTGGATTCCCGGATGGGGCATCGGCCCTACGAACTTTCCGGCGGCGAGCAGCAGCGGGTGGCCCTGGCCCGGGCGTTGGTCATCAACCCGGCGGCCTTATTTGCCGATGAACCCACCGGGGAATTGGACAGCGCCACGGGCAGCGCCATCGCCGCCCTGCTGCGGGACACCGCCCGGGAGCGCGGCGTAACCGTCATCGCCGCCACCCACGACCCGGCCCTGGCCGCGTTAAGCAGCCGCGCCCTGGCAATGACGGATGGGGCGGTGGCGGCGGGCGGCGGGGGGTGATCTGGAGGATGGATGTTATCGGTTTTCAGCGGGATTTTGGCCGTCAAGTGCGGCGTTGGCGGGAGGCAAGCGGCTTCACGCAAGAGGAGTTGGCGCACCGCGCCGGGGTTCATGTTACCTATCTTTCCGGCATTGAACGGGGCGTACGCAACCCGTCCCTCAAAAACATCCGCGCTTTGGCCGCAGCCTTAAACCTCCCCGTGGCCGAGTTGTTCGCCTTTGAGACGGCAACGATGCGGCTGAGGGATGGTTAGGGGGCGGGCTCACTACCGTCATTCCCGCGTAAGCGGGAATCCAGAAATGCCCGATTAGTAATATGCCTGTCTTTGTCAGTACCGTTCGGGATTCCCGCTTACGCGGGAAGGACGGTAGCGAGGGCGAGAAAGACGGTAGCGGGGCGGGAATGGCAGTAGCGAGGCGTCGGGAAAGGCGGGTGTGGGGCAGTAATAACGGTTGTTATAGGCCATTGCCGGTAGTGAGGCGGCGGTTGCGCCCGGCGGCCGCTGCCGTTATGATAGCCGGGTCAGGGCAAAGGGCGGCTGCGGCGGCCCCATCCTACGCCAGGAGGTTGGCTTTATGACGGAATTGACTTTAGCCTATCGGGTGCGGAGTTACAGCACCGGCACGCCGGGGCGGGCTATCTGCAACGCCCGCGGCCATCATTTTGTGGCCGACGGAGCCGGCGGCGAGGAGGTCGGGGCCGGAGAACTGTTCCTGTCCGGCATCGCCGCCTGCGCCGTCAATATGGTGGAGCGCATCGCCGCGGAGGAAACCATCCCCCTGCACTGGATGGATGTGGGCGTGGAAGCCTATCGGGACCCGGTCAAGGGGCCGGGCAGCGAACCCGGCGGCTTGACCCTGTACGACGCCATCCAAGTCCATTTCCAGATGTGGGGGCTGGACGATGACCAGGGGCAATACCTGGTTAATCAGTGGAAACGGCGTTGACCTCTCTACGGTTCCGTCGCCGTGGCGACGCCCGGTACCCGCGTAACCGCCGAGTTCAACGCCCAGGTTCATCACTAGGGCAGTGGCCTACAGCTGACAACCGCCATTGCCTCGATAAAAAAGCCGGGGCGGGTTGTCAATCCGCCCCGGCCTTGAGCCGGTTGAGTGATGGCGGCCGGCGGTTTCAGACGGCGGCCGCCGCCGGTAGCGGTCAGGCTAGGCTACTTCGGCCACGGCGCCGGCTTCCTCCAGCTTGGACTTGACGCTTTCCGCCTCGTCCTTGGCAATGCCCTCTTTGACCCGGGCCGGCGCCGACTCCACCAGTTCCTTGGCTTCCCGCAGGCCCAGGGAAGTGATTTCCCGGACGGCCTTGATGACGTTAATCTTGTTGGGGCCGATTTCCTGCAAGCGGACGTCGAACTCGGTCTTTTCCTCCTCGGCCGGGGCGGCCTCTACCGCCGCGCCGCCGGCGGGAACGGCGGCTACGGCCACCGGCGCGGCGGCGGTAATGCCGAACTCCTCCTCCAGGGCCTTCACCAGGTCGGACAACTCCAGGACGTTCATCTCCTTGATGGCGGCCAGCATCTCGTCTTTGGTCAGGGTCGTCGTCATAAATGCCTCCTTGATTATTCCCGCGCCGGGCGGGAATCGTGGTTTTGTTGCCGGTGTAACCCGGGATGGGCAACGGCCGGGCTTATTCGGCGGCGGCCGGTTGCGCCGCCTCCGGTTGTACCGCCTCTTGCTGTTCCTCCTCCAGTTGGCGGATGCGGGCTTGCAGCAGGCCGTCCAGGTTTTGCAGGGGGCCGTTCAGCACGCCCAGCAGCCGTTGCAAGGGGGCTTGCATCTGGCCCAGCAGGGTTGCCACCAGTTGGGATTTGCCGGGCAGGGCGGCCAATCGTTCCACTTCGGCCCGGGGCAGCGGCGTCCCGCCGCCCAGGATAGCCCCCTGGATGGTCAACGGAGAACGGGTCGCCCGGATGTAGTCGTGGACGGCGCGGGCGGCATCCACCGGGTCGGCGTAGCCAAAGGCAATCGCCGTCGGCCCCTCTACGATTTCCTGGAACTGAGGAACTTGCGCGGCGACGGCGGCCCGGTGCACCAGGGTGTTTTTGACCACGATGAACTCTACTCCGGCGTCCCGCATCCGGCGGCGCAGGTCGGTCATCGCGTTCACCGGAATGCCGGCATAGCCGGCGGTCAGGGCAATGGAACAGCGTTCCAGCTTGTCCTGAAGTTCCGCAACGCGCTCGATTTTAGCCGGTGTTGGCAAGGCGTACCTCCTTATAAAACAATTCCCCACGCCGTCCACTGAGGGCGCAGGGAAACCGGCGGCGCGCTGCTAATGCGCGGGAAACCGGAATGTTGCTGCGCCTCGGCCGGCGGCTCCCGCAACGGGATGCCATTACCTCTATAACGGAGACCGGGTTTCTACGGCGTATTCGGGTTTATTCGGTTGTGTTGGGTTCTAGGTTCGGGATTTGCCGGCGGGAAAGGGCCGGCCTAGCCCACCATTATCCGCAGGCCGATGAGGACAATGGTGCTGTTCAGGGCGGCGACACCGATGCCAATCCCGGCAACCCACTTGATCGTATCGACTTTCGACTTGACGATGTCCGCCTTCACCTCGGCGATGTCCGCCTTGGTGGCCAGATGCTCGTAGCCGCCTTCCAGCCGGCTTACCCGTTCCTCCAGTGACGCCATCCCTTCGACCTCCTCGGTAGATTTGTTTCCCGGCCCCGGGTTTGACTGAGCGTTGAAACTGTATCCCTCAGCTCATCAGCCGCAGGACGATAATCCCTCCGGCGCTGTTCAGGACTGCTACCCCGAGGCCAACCCCGAATATCCACTTGATCAGCTGTCCCTTGGCTTTTGCCAAATCGGACTTGGTGACCAAATCCCCTTGGGCGGCCTCCAGCCGGCTTACCCGTTCCTCCAGCGATGCCATCCTTTAGACCTCCCAAGGATTGATGGGGGGATTATGGCGGTTGCAAAGACTGCCGTCAATCCCCTTGGTGCTACTATTTGCAAATCAATTTTACTATAGAAACCTTCGTTATACAATCGTCATTTCCAAGAAAACGAAAATCCAGAACGATACTGCGAAAGACAAGCCGGCTTATGGCAAGGCATTTCTGGATTCCCGCTTACGCGGGAAAGACGGTTCTATGGGCCATTGGATTCCCGCGCAGCCGCAAAAGTCGGTTTCCTAAGCGACTATTGCCCCGAAATTCGGCAAATTCGGGTATTGACACCGCCCTTTTATCCGGTTAAACTAATAATGTTGTTCCGGGGCGGTTAGCTCAGTTGGTCAGAGCACTTGCTCGACACGCAAGAGGCCAGTGGTTCGAGTCCACTACCGCCCACCATTCCCCTGCCGCCGATTTTCTGCCTTTGCCGTTGCAGCCGCCCCTGTCTTTTCCCCTTTCCCCGCCCTTGACCCGCCCGCAGCCATCGGTTATAGTGGATAACCGACCCGGTTAAACCCCTATTTTCTCTGCTTGCGGAGGTATCGATCCGGATGCTGAAAAGACTGAAGTTGGCTTTGCTGGGCTGCGGCTTGGCGCTTTTTTCCCTGATGCTGGCCTGCACGGCGGCGGCTACGCCCACGCCGGCGCCGCCGCCCACCTTGACCCCGGCGCCGACGGCCACCCTGACTCCGACCCTGCCGCCGACGACGGCCGCGCCGGCTCCGGCGATGCAAATCCCGCCGCCCACCATGACCATGCTGGCCGACGGCGTCTATCACTACTTCGGATTTTTCAGCAGCAGCCTGGTGGTCGTCGGCGCTGACGGCGTGCTGATTACCGACCCGGACAATTCGCTGCGGGGCCAGTCGCTGCAAGAGGAAATCAGCAAGATTACCGATCAGCCGGTAACGACCATTGCCCTGACCCACGAACATCTGGATCATGTCGGCGGCACCGGGCTTTTCCCCCAGGCCAAGGTTATCTGCCACCGCAACTGCCAAGCCCATTTTGACCTGGCCGCCCCGGGCAGCGATCTGCCGGAGGTGGATCAGATTTTCGATGATTTGCTCGAGCTGACGGTGGACGACACGGTGGTGCAGCTGCATTACCTGGGTCCCGGGGACGGAGACGCCACGACCATCATCTATCTGCCGGCGGAGCAGATTGTGGTTACTTCGGATCTGTACGAGCCGCGGGCCTTGACCCACAAAAACTGGGTGGACGACAAGAACTTCGTCGGCGTCCGCCACATTCTGAACACCGTCAGCCAGTGGGAACTGAAACACGCGGTCAATGCCCATTCGCCCGGCACCAGTCCGCAGGATTTGCGGGAGAATGTGGAGTATTACAACGACCTGTATGATGCGGCCAAGACCGCCATTGACCAAGCCATTGCCCAGGGCGGCTCGCCCTTTGCGGCCTATGGCCTCTACGACACCCTGCCGGAAACCCTGCAGCTGCCCCAGTATCAGGATTGGGAAAACTACGATTCCTCTTTCGCCCGGCACGTGCAGCGGATGGTCATCGGCATCTATCACGGCGACTAACCGCCGCCCGGGCGGGTTGACGCCGGCTTATGGCGTATCCGGCCGCCCATCCTGAACTTGGCGTATTCCTTCCGCTCATCCTGAACTGGTTGAAGGATGAGCGGAAAGGATACGCCAAGGACGGCCTGCCGGCGTATCCGGCCGCCCTGCTACCATCCGGCCGGCCGCCCTACCGTCCTTCCCGCCCAAGCGGGAATCCAGAAATGCCTGATGGGTAGTAGGCCGGTGTTTGGCAATACCGTTCTGGATTCCCGCTTGCGCGGGAAGGACGGTAGAAAGGCGGGAAGGACGGTAGAAAGACGGGAAGGACGGTAGAAAGGCGGCGGAAAGAAGTTGACGACTATCCGTCCCGGCAACATTCCCGGTTCCGCCGGGCCGGCTCCACCCGGCCGTAGCCGCCGGACTGGCGGCGGCCGGTTTCCCCCTATCGGAGACTCCTGATGGGATTGCCTTTCCCCCGCATCGACCGTTTTACCCTGCTGCTGGCCGGCATTGCCGCGCTGGGGGCGGGGCTGGCGCTGGCGCGGATGGCAACCTATGGGGTAGCCCTGCATGATGATTCGGTCAACTACATTGCCACGGCCCGCCATCTGCTGGAGGGGCAGGGTTTTGCCAATCATCAGGGCGGCTTTTATAAGATGTGGCCGCCGCTGTATCCCCTGCTCCTGGCCGCGGTCAGTTTAGGGATATTCGACCCGCTGAATGTAGCCGGCCCGCTGAATGTAGCCCTGTTCGGATTGACTATTTTCGTCGTGGGGCAATACCTGCGGCGGCGGCTGGCCTATCCCATACTGGCGGTAGCGGCCAGTCTGGTCGTGGCCATGGCTATCCCCCTGGCCGGCTTGGCGGCGTGGGCCTTGTCCGAATCCCTGTTCATTCTGCTGGCTACCCTGGCGCTGATGCAAACCGACCGCTTTCTGGCCGGCGGACAAAGGGCGGCGTTATTAGGGGCGGCGGTTTTCAGCGCCCTGGCCTGGCAAACCCGCTATATCGGCGTAGCCGTGCCGGTGGCGGTGGGCTTGCTGCTCTTGACCCAGCCGGGGGCGGCCTGGCCGCAGCGGGCCAAGCACATTGCCCTGGTGGCGGCCGTAGCCCTCTTGCCGATGGCGGCGTGGCAGCTGCGGAATTATCTGGTTACGGAAAGATTTATCCGCGCGGCAATGCCGGTCGAGCAGTCTTTGCTGACGGTGTTGACAGAGGTGGTGGCGGCCCTGGCCCGGTGGCTCGATTTTGACCTGCCCCGGATTAGCCGGTTCTGGACAAGGGCCGCCCTGGTCTTGACCGCCGCTCTTTGGCTGCCGATCGCCGTCCGTTTCCTCAAGGAACGGGGCCGGGCGCAAACCTGGGACGATTGGCGACCGGCTTGGATTTTCGGCCTCTTTGCCCTGACCTACCTGCTGTTAATGCTGGCGGCCTTTCAATCCGGCAGCATCTTGTACCAGCAGTTGGGGGTAGCCGAGCGGTATGCGGCGCCGCTGTATATTCCCCTGCTGATTGTCGCCGTCTTTACGCTGGATCGGCTGCTGGGCTATGAACGCAAGCGGCCGCTGCTGGGCCGCTTTGACCCTATGCCGCTGATGGGAACTTGGCTATCGGGCGCAAAAATGCCGACCCTGCCGGCGGCTATCCTGCTGTTGACCCTGGCCCTGTGGATGGCGGGGCAAATTGCGGCCACTGTGGACGACATCCGCTTGGTCAATTCCGCCGGGCAGCAGCGGGGTTACGCCGCGCCGCCCTGGGCCGCGGCCACCGTGCAATACCTGCGGGAAAATCCCCTCGACGGCCTGGTGTATAGCAACTTGTCGGTTCTGGCCTATTTGCACAATGCCAGAGACGCCGTGCATCGGAAACTGCCGCAAAGCCGCCGCGGCGACCGCCGCCTTGACTTGGGCAATACCGCTACCGGCCAAGCGCAGTTGGCGGCCTGGCTGGACACCGCGCCGCCCGGGGCTTACCTGGTCTGGTTCAACCACCGCTGGGACAACGCGCAGGTCTATGACTACGGCCCCCCGGAACTGCGGGCCGCGCCAAGACTGGAATCGGTAGCGGAACTGGCCGACGGCGCTATCTACCGGGTGCGGAAGTAGGGGGCCGGATTGCCGGGCGAGGGCATAGGGAAACCGGCCTTTCCGTCCGCCCTCTTTGCCGTCCTTCCCGCGTAAGAGGGAATGACGGTAGAAAAACGGCGGGAAGGACGGTTGTCGAGCAGAGCGGCGGTAGCGGGGGCGTCAGGCATAGGCCCGGCCGCGCAGCATAGCCTCCGCTTCCCGGCAAATTGCCGCCACTACTGCGGCGGCCGGGCGGATAGCGTTGACCTGAGCCGCCGATTGGCCCATATAGACGGCGGCGACTTCCGGGTCGGGGCCGGCCCGGGCCGCGGCTACGGCGGCGGCCAATTCCGTCCGCCGGGCCGGAACTTCCCGCTCCCGGCCCTCCCATTCCCGCACCAGACGATTGCGATAAACCCGCCCGGCAATTCCCGGCGGCCAGGGGGCGGCGTCCAGCAGGTCATAAAAGGAGGTGTAAGCCGTATCCTGCCCATCGGAAAGGATAATGCGTTCCTTGAAAGCCGCCGGAACTTCCACCGCTTCCGGAGTAGCCAGAAAAGCCGTGCCAATAGACGCCCCGGCCGCGCCTATCGCCAGCACCGCCGCCAAATCCCGCCCAGTGGCAAGGCCGCCGGCCGCCAGAATGGGCAAATCGGGATACCGCGCCAACAAGCCGTTAAGCAAGGGCAGCAGGTTCAGCGTTCCGGTATGGCCGCCGGCGGCGTTGCCTTGGGCAATCAATCCGTCGGCCCCGGCCGCCACCGCGGCCTGGGCCAGTTCCCAGGATTGCACCTGGCATAATACGATTGCCCCGGCCATCTTTGCCCGGCCCAGCCAGGGCTGCGGGTCGTCGAAAGACAACAGGATTACCGGCGCCCCCTCGGCCAGGGCGCGGTCGAAGTTCTGCGGGTCGGCCGCCAGCAGCGGCGTGATAAAGCCGACGCCAAAGGGCTGGTCGGTTTGGGCGCGGATGTAAGCAATCTGCTCCCCCAGCCAGTCCGGGCCGAAGTTATGGCTGCCGCCAAAGCAGCCCAATCCGCCGGCCTGGGAAACGGCCGCCGCCAATCGGCCGCCGCTGTGATTGCTCATAGGCGCCGACAGCAGCGGGCAGGATATGTTCAGCAAGTCGGTAAAGGCGGTACGCAGCATAATGATTCATCCTTTCGGATTGGGCAATTGTAGCGCTTGACGAGTTCTCCCGTCCCTTCCGGTCTCTCTGCCGTCCTTCCCGGCCGCCCCTACCGTCCTTCCCGCCGCCCACTTACCGTCATTCCCGCGTAAGCGGGAATCCCGACGGTACTGCGTCAGACAATGCCACTACCCATCAGGCATTTCTGGATTCCCGCTTACGCGGGAATGACGGTAGAGAGGCACGGGAATGACGGTAGGTATGGTCGGACGGTTGTTATAGGCGGCCGCACGGTTTTCTAGGCGGCCGACTAAGTGCGAATGGGGCATTACCGGGCAAAACCCGGCAAAACCGGCATTATAGCAGCAAAGCAATCGCCGGGCCGGCGGCGTTATAGTGGGTGATGGCAATCTTTCCCGAACCCTATCCGAGGTTGCGATGATGGATGCGCTGAAAAGGGTTTTTGCGGTTATCCTGGGCCTTTGCGCCCTGGCCGTGGCCGGGCATTATATCCTGTCCCCCCTGTATACCGACAGCGCCAGGGCCGCCCTTGCCCTCGGGTACTATCTGGACATCCTGATGGCGGTTTCCCTGCTGATTGCCCTGGCCTTTCAGGGGCAAAACTTGCGGGCGGCCAAGGCGGCCGGCGGCGGCCTCAGCCGGGAACGGCTCGAAGCCAATGCCCTGTTCTATGTTACCCTGCTGGTGGCCCTCTGGTTTTTCCGCAACTGGTTTGACCTGCTCACCTCTAATCCCCCGGGCAGTCAGTCCGTAGCCACGCAAATGGTCTGGGATTTGATTGACGGTCTGCTGCCCATCGTGTTGGGCATTACTGCTATCCGGCTTTGGCTGGATTCTAATGCGGCCGGCTAGAAACCGTCATTCCCGCGTAAGCGGGAATCCAGAACGGTATTGCGTCAGACAAGCCTACTACCAATCGGGCATTTCTGGATTCCCGCTTACGCGGGAATGACGGTAAGACGGTAAAGGGATTGTCGGATATAGGCAATTGCTTTGGGAATGCAAGGAGGGATTATGGCACCTTGGCACAAAGCGGCCGGCATCCTGCTGGCGCTGCTGGCCCTGGCCGTGGCGGTCAATATGCTGGCTTGGGAGTTTTACAGCGATATTGAAACCACCGCGCCCGTCCACTTGGTTTGGGATGTTCTGAACGGGTTTATGGCCGGCGGCATTATCATCGCCCTGGCCTATCAGTGGCGGGAAAAACGGCGGCAAGACCGGGCCAATGGCGGCGGCGTCAGCTACGCTTACTTGGCGGCCAATCTGCTGCTGCTGGCGACCATCCTACTGGCGATCTGGTTTTTCCGCAACTGGCTGGCCGGGATGAGCGGCCTCGAGCTGGTAGAACGCCATTCCTTTGTATGGCAGTTGGTCAACGCCCTGTTCGTGGTGACCATGGCCGCTACCGCCGGCCGGTTGCTGGGTAGCCGTCAACCGGCGGCGGCCGGGTAGGCGGCCGGCATACCCTGCCCCTCTCCACCGTCATTCCCGCGTAAGCGGGAATCCCGAACGGTACTGCCAAAGACCGGACTATTACCAGTCGGACATTTTGGGGTTCCCGCTTACGCGGGAATGACGGTAAGGGAGCGGCCGGGAATGACGGTGATAGGATTGACGGTATGGTAAGGAGTTGACGGCAAGGGGAATGATAACAAGGGAGATGTCTTGTATGCGCCATTGCGCGGCCGCCTTTTCCGCAAAGGGTTACAATAGGGTTGCCTTTGTGTTACCATATCGGCACAACTTACTGAGGTTATGCTATGGCAACCCACGCCAATGACGCCGACCCGGGCCAGTCCCTGGCGGTAACGGCCCTTTTCGCCGCCCTAAGCCCGGAGTTTCGGGAGGCGGTGGTAATGCGGGCTTTGCGCTATCGGGGGCAGGTGTCCGGGGATGCCGGCCGCGCTCTGGATTCCGCCATCCGGGGCAGCCTGCGGATTCCCGAATACCGCAATTCCGACGCCGCGCCGCCGCACGTGCTGGCCGAGCCGGTGGCCCGGGGGATGTTTCACTCGGAACGCCTGGCCGGGGCCGCCCTGCGGGTCTGGGCCGAATCCCACGACCCGCTGCTGAAAATCGTCGCCGACCATCTGGCGGCCGAGGCCCTGCCCGCCGAATATCCGGATTTGCCGGAAAACGGCTTTCGCGGCGTCTGGGACGGCGATGCCTGGGAGCGGCAACTGGATTGGATTGACGACCTGTCCAGCGATTGGGATCAGGATGACCTGGCCCTGATGCTCTGTTATGTGTCCGGCAAGACCATCATCGGCCCGGAGGATGAGGATGATGAGGAGTCCGCTACGGATGAGGATAGGCCGGCTGAGGATTACCGGGAGGATGCCGGCCCGCCGGAAAGGGCGGCGGCGGTAGAACCGGCCCGGCCGCCGGCAGCCGCGGCTATCCCGGAAAGGCCGCCGGAACCGGAGCCACCGCCGGCGATCCCCGAAACGCCGCCATCCATCCCGGCAGTGCCGGAATCGCCGCCGGTAGTGCGGCGTCCCATCCCGGAAACGCCGCCGCCGGTAGTACGGCGGCCGGTGACGGCCGCCGCCGCGCCGGCGCCGGAGGGCGAGGCTTTGCTTTTCCGTTGCCTGGCTTGGTTGGAACTGCTGCCGGCCGCCGCCCCGGAATGGGAGGCGTCGGTGGCCTCTTTTGTGGCGGCGGTCAACCAGATTTACGAGGAAAACCAGTCCCATAAGGAGCGGTTTGCCGGCCTGCGGCAAACCCTGGCCGAAATCGCCGCCGAGTTCGCCGCGGAACTGGATTTTCTGGAGCAGGATACGGCGGAATGGTCGGTCGACCGCCTGAATGACCTGGCGGCGGTGAACCGGATGTTGGAACGGGCGGCCGAACTGAAATCCCTGCTGGCCGAATATCGGCAGGTGCATCGGCCGGCGGCCTCGCTCAGCGAGGAACTGCCGCGGCGGGAACGGCAAAATCGCCTGGAGCGGCAGCTGCTCCGCACCTTGGGGCAAATGGCGCGGCAGATGGCCGGCGACCGGGGGGATGGCGACGGCCCGGCGACCGAGGGGGAAACGGCGGCCGGCCCGGCGGCGGAGGACGACCCGGCGGAGCTACCGCCAAGCCCGGAGGAGGACCCGGTCGACCCTACCTTTCAGGGAGAGCTGGTTTATGAACCGGTAGAGGATACCCTGCCGGTAGAGCCGCCATCCGCGCCGGCAAGGGAAATCCCGACCCCAACAACCCGACCCCGGGCCCGCCGGGCCAGCAATCGCCCCCACCGCAACCCCTAGCGGATACCCGGGGCGGATTCAAACATGGATAGACAGGATAGACAGGATTTTTGCAGTCTGATGGGAACGGTTATTGACTGTCAGTACCGTTCTAATCAGATACAAAAATCCTGTCTATCCTGTCTATCCATGTTAATTAGACGCTACTTCCCATTCTTGCCGGGCGGCATATCCGGCGGCGGTTCGTCGAAGGGCCGGCCTTCCCGTTCCGCCGTTGCTTTCCGCTCCAGCCAGCCCCGCCACTTCCGACGCTCGGCCGACGCACCCTCAGCCCGGCCCTGGAAGTAGCGGGCTTTCAGGTAAGGTTCGATCAGCATAACAGCCATCCCGCCGTCAGCCGAATACCGGCCGGGCAAAGTTACTGCCCGCCCTGGCCCGGCAACGCATCCGGCGGCGGTTCATTGAAGGGCCGGCCCTCCCGTTCCGCCGTCGCTTTCCGCTCCAGCCAGCCCCGCCACTTCTGCCGCTCGGCCGCCGCGCCCTCAACCTTGCCCTCGGCCCGGCCCTCAACCTTGCCCTCGGCCCGGCCCTCAACCTTGCCCTCGGCCCGGCCCTCAACCTTGCCCTCGGCCCGGCCCTGGAAGTAGCGGGTTTTCAGGTACCGTTCCACCAGCATAAAGCGTCCCTCCACCAACAGAATAGTCGCCAGGACAATCCACGGCACCATAGCCGAGGCGTCTTTGAGGCCCGCCAGGATGATGTCCGCCGCCGCCGTTCCCGTTGCGGCGTTGGCAAAACCCCGCCAGATATACAAGCCGTTGAACAGGAGAAAGAGCAGCCCGGACAGGAAAAAGTAGGCCGGAATGGAAGTCTGCCGAATGCTCCAGACGGCTTGCACTTCCTCCTCGGGGTTAAACTGATCGTCCTCTTGCATTGTAACATCCCCCCCGCTGATTTGCAACCGTTATACCACAAAGCGGCCGGGCGGCGCTACCCCTAAAGGTCAGTAGGTCAGGGATTTTTGCTGAGGGAAACCGGGATCTACCGGATGCTTTGCCGTTGCCGGCCCGTCCCGGCGGGTGTATCCTACCCCTGCTCCTCGGCCAACGCCTGGCGCAGGGTTTCCTCGGCGACCCGCACCTCGACCCCGGCCCGTTCCTCTTGTAGCAGCATGGCTACCCGGGAGTCGCGGTTTCCCCAGCCCCGGTTGATCGCCTCGGTCAGTTCGGCCAGGGCCAGGTTCGCCAGACGCATTGGCACATTGAACTCCCGGCCCACGCCCACCGCCAAATCCACATCCTTGCGGGCCAGTTGCAGGGCAAAATCCGGCGGATCGAAGTTGCCGGGCAGCAAATGCTCGGCCAATCCCTCGAAAGTTCCCCGGCGGCCTTGCGCCCCCCGGCGCACCGCCTGCCACAAAGCCAGCGGCTCCACGCCGGCCTTGACGCCCATCGTAAAAGTTTCGGCCAGCGCGCACTGGATGATGTAGCCGGAGCAGTTATGCACCAGCTTGGCGACAGCCCCGCAGCCAATCGGCCCCACATAGTAGGCTTTATCGCCGATGGCATCCAACACCGGCTTATAGCGGTCGAACACCTCCCGATCGCCGCCGACCCAGATCGCCAGATTGCCGCTTTGGGCGCCGCGGGGGCCGCCGCTGACCGGGGCGTCCAGCATCGCAATGCCGCGGGCGGCGTAGGTTTCGTGGATGCGGCGGATAACCGTCGGCGCGTTGGTGCTGAGGTCAAAATAGACCTTGCCGGCGGACAAGCCTTCCAGCATCCCCCCTTCGCCCAGGGCTACCGCTTCCACTTCCAGCGGGCCGGGCAGGGAAGTAAAGACCACCTCGGCGGCTTCGGCCACTTGCCGGGGGGTGTCGGCCCAGGTAGCCCCGGCTTCCAGATGGGGCGTCGCCGCGGCCGGCCGCAGGTCGTGGACAATCATTTCATTGCCCCCGCGCAAGCAGTTGTAGGCCATGCTGCCGCCCATAGTTCCCAATCCGATAAATCCAACTTTCATCAGTTCCTCCCCTTGCCGTGTCTTGGCGTGGCGGATGTTCCGGGCCGGCCAATTTTCCGCCGGGCTTTGGCCGGGCTTTAGCCGGCCGTCCCGGAGTTTTGCGCCCCATTATGCGGTTTTGCGGCGGCCCTGGCAATGGGATGGGGCGGGATAAATGCCGGGCTATGTCGAGTCATTCCGGCCGCCCTTACCCCCCACCAGTTAACACCTTTGTAACAAAAAGTTACACAGAATTAACTTTATGGATATTTGTTTGTAACAACCGGCTTGGATAATGGCAGTAATCAATCCATTGTCAGGAGGATGCCAGTTATGGAAGCCCTGATCGCCGCCGGCGCTTTTCTCGGTCTGTTCAGCCTGTGGGTGCTGGTGCCCAAGGTGTTTATCAAGAAGTAGGCGCGGCCGGGACGGAGGTATCCGTCCCGCCGCCCGGTCACCCCGGGGCGTTTCACCCTATTTATTGACGCCGCGGACAACCGCCAAGATGTAACAAAGAATTAACAACTTGGCAAATTGTTGGCAACACTTGCCCGCCATACTGCTGGCCAGCATCAACTTTGAGGAGCGAAAGGAACTATGGAAATCATCGCCGCCGGCGCCGTCTTTACCGCCCTGTTCAGCCTGTGGGTGCTGCTGCCCAAGGTCTTTATCAAGAAGTAGGCGCGGCCCGGGGTTCCCCTCCGTTGCCAGGGTATCCGCCCCTCCTGAATGGGTAGCAGTGCGGATAGCCGCGCAACCGGACGAAACCCGGCCGGCAATCCGCTCTGTTGCAGAGGTATCCGCTCATCCTGAACTTGTTGAAGGATGGCCGCCCCGCAACAGAACGAAACTCGGCCCGGCAATCCCTTGCCCCACCGCCGGCCGGCGTAGATCGGCCGCCGGGAGTCCATCCTCGGAAACCGCTTGCGAGGGATGGACTGTTTCTATGTACGCCGCCAATAACGGCAACCCGGCCCTTTCCTCAAAAAACCCGTTCCTTTCGCCGCCCTCGTCCGCAAAAGGGGGAAAGTAGCAAGCAATGAACAGCGGAGATACGGCGTGGATTCTGGCCTCCTCGGCCCTGGTGCTGCTGATGACCCCGGGGCTGGCTTTCTTTTACGGCGGCTTGGTGCGCCGCAAGAACACTACCGCCACCATTATGCATTCCCTGACCTGTATGGGCATTGCCGGCGTGGTCTGGGTGCTGTGGGGCTATTCCCTGGCTTTCAGCCGGGATCTGGGCGGCTTGGGCCTGGTCGGCGGCCTGGACTGGCTGCTGCTGAATGGGGTCAGCGCTACGGAAAGCGGCCCCTACGCCGACAACATTCCCCATCAGGCGTTTGCGGTTTTTCAGGGAATGTTCGCCATCATCACCCCGGCCCTGATTACCGGCGCCTTTGCCGAGCGGATGAAATTCAGCGCCTTTTTCCTCTTTACCGTTATCTGGATAACTGTGGTCTATGCGCCGGTGGCCCACTGGGTTTGGAACGCCAACGGCTGGCTGGGCGGCCTGGGGGTATTGGATTTTGCCGGCGGCACGGTGGTGCATATCAACTCCGGCATTGCGGCTCTGGCGGCGGCGCTGATTATCGGCCGGCGCATTGGCTTTGGCGAGCTGCCGATGCCGCCGCATAATGTGCCGATGGTGGTGTTGGGGGCCGGACTGCTGTGGTTCGGCTGGTTCGGTTTCAACGCCGGCAGCGCCCTGGCCGCCGACGGGACGGCGGTGAATGCCTTTGTCGTCACCAACACCGCGGCCGCCGCCGGCGTGTTGGGCTGGGTCGGAATGTCCTGGTTTTTCATCAAGAAACCCAGCATCATCGGAGCGGCCTCCGGCGCGGTGGCCGGCTTGGTTGCCATTACTCCGGCCGCCGGCTTTGTCGGGGCCGGGCCGGCGGTGCTGATTGGCTTGGCCGCCGGGGTTATCTGCTACTGGTCGGTGGAGCTGCTGCTGAAACTGAAAGTGGATGACGCTTTGGCCGTTTGGGGCGTGCACGGTATGGGCGGCGTCTGGGGGGCTTTGGCGACCGGCCTCTTTGTGGGCATCGGATTCGGCGAACTGAACGAGGGCGTTACCCGGATCCAGCAGGTCGGCTTGCAGGCCATTGGCATCCTGGTGACGGTGGTCTGGTCTTTTGCCCTGACCGCCATCATCCTGCTGGCCTTGAAATACACCATCGGCCTGCGGGTCAAGGATATGGAGGAGGAAATCGGCACCGACTTGTCCCAGCACGGGGAGCAAGCCTATACGGTGTAAGGGGGCGATTCTGGCCGGGATTCCCGGCCGCCCTGCCGTCGTTCCGCCGCTCTCTACCGTCATTCCCGCGTAAGCGGGAATCCGACGGCAGTTGGATGGCAAAGGGCTGGTCTTTTCAGCGCTGTTCGGGATTCCCGCTTACGCGGGAATGACGGTAGAGGGCGGCTGGAAATGACGGTTTCTATTATCCCCTGCCGTTATTATAGGCCATTGTCCTCCCACCCGTCCCCTACCGCCCCACCGCCAATTCCGCCGCCCACAGCTGGCCTTGTCCCGGGGTGTGCTGGCCGGTGCGGATGGTTTTGATGGGGTAGCCGGGCAAGGGGACGATGGCAATACAGCGGCCGTCAAAATTATCGCCCCAATGGTCAAAGGCAAAATCCTGATTGGCAAAACCGGCGGCCCGCTGCGGCCGGGGCAAGTCGGCCCTATCCTCCGGGATGATATGCAGGAAAAAGGCGGCCGCCGTATCCGCCGCAGCGCAGGATTCCCGGGAGTAAATCAGTAGGTTATCCTCAAGATACAGGTCAAAGATGGCGCGGCGGGCCGGTTTCCGGCCGGCCAAAGACCGGTAATCGGCGGCCGCTTGGCGGCCGGCGGCCGGGTATAGGCGGGCCGCCCAAGCATTGGCTTGCCCCGTCCGCAGGGCAGCAATGGGGTAATCGGGTAAGGGAACGGCGGCTATACACTCCCCATCAATCCGGCCGCCGTAATCCGGCAAGAGAAAATCCCGGTTCGCAAAGCCCTTGGCCCGTTCGATGGTCGGCAAGTCCGCCGCATTAACCGGGTAGAGATGCAGGAATACCGGGGTTTCATATTCGGACGGAGCGCAGTCCCCTTTGGCATAAAGCAGGCGGTGGCGGCCGGCCTCCCGGTCCAGAAAAACCGCAAAATCATCCATCCCGGCCGGCCGGGCCGCCGGCCGCTCTTGCCGCCGGGCGGCGATGGTTTCCCGCAGCCCGGGCCGGGAAAGGCTATGCAGTTCATCCCACGCGGGAAAGATATACCCGTCGCCCTCTCCCTCCGCATACCGGCTGATAATCAGGTCGCCGTTCCGGGCATAATCGGGCAGCTGAATTACCGCCAGGCAAATATCCCCCAACCGCGCCGGGTAGTTGTGAAAGCGGGCATGAGTCCCATATTTCTGGAAAGGCGGCGGCAGGATTTCCGGGTCGATGGGGAAAAACTTGACCGCAAACCGCCCGGCCCGGCCCTCCGGAGGGCAGTTTTCCCGCACAAAAGTAAGCCGGCGGCCGTGGCGATAAACGGCATAATCGGCGCGGATAATCGGCTCCCCGGCTACGGCTTGGCGGTAGAGTTCTCGGTAGGCGGCGAT
The DNA here is from genome assembly GCA_965203435.1 of Dehalococcoidia bacterium. Lineage (GTDB taxonomy): Bacteria > Chloroflexota > Dehalococcoidia > Lucifugimonadales > UBA3495 > CBDBCU01. The sequence continues at coordinate 413,261 of CBDBCU010000008.1, forward strand.
GGCGGCCGGCGTCATCCGGGAATCATCCAACGGCCGCACAGCGATCAGGGTATTGTGGTAAAGGCGGCGGCCGTAGCGGGAATTGAAAGCCAAATCCGGCTGGCTGGGGTCAATGTGGCCGGTCAAGGCATAATCGGCGCGGCGGCTGCCGTCGGCCAACCGCAGACGCCGCCGGGCCGCCGCCGGCAGGATTTCCCAATGCCGCGGCCCCACCCGCACGGTCAAAGTTTCCTCGGGATGGCGCGCCAGCAAATCCTCCAATCCCGCCCGCGCCGCCAGGTGCCAATAATCCAAATCATACTGCCCCCGCAACTGTTCCGGCGTAGTCCGATCCACCAGAAAGTTAAAATAAAGATGCTGCCAGGGATGGATTTGCGCCATTTGCAGCAGAATCAAACCCAACCCCAAGCCTGCCAATCCCCCTATTCCGACCGGCCCATACCGCCGCCGGGCCAGGATGGAAAGCAGCCCGCCACCGCCCAAAGCCGCCAGCAGGCAAAAGGGCGCATAGAGGAAATAAAGTTGCCGCCAATCCTGATAATAGTTGGGATTCAGCAGGGCGGCGGCCAGCGGCGGCAGTAGAAAGCAGGCCGTCAACAGCAATAGGAAACGCCGCCGGGTATTGCGGCAAATCGCTCCGGGCCGGCGGACACTCCGGGCCGCTACCGCCGCCATTCCGATAAAGCCCAGCAGTAAAATCAGCGGCGGCGTGGTGATGCCGAACCAGACCGCCAAGTAATGCGGCGGCAGTTCGTTGGACAGCCGCCATTCCCCTTGAAATAATTGCGGCAAAATCGTCGGATGATTGACCGCCTGGCCCAGGCCGGCCGCCAGATAGTCCAACGGATTGGCCCAAGCGTAGGGCGTAGATACATAAAAAGTCAGCCCGGCGGCCATTGCGAACAGCCCGGCGGTCAACAGGATTCCTTTCCGTTCCGGCCAACTCCCGGCATACCAAAAGTCCAGCCCCCGCATTGCCACTATCGCCGGCAGCAGCAGCAGCCCCATAATCCGCAGGTTGGTCAACAGCCCTACCGCTATTCCCAACAAGATGAAAGCCCCCGGCGTATCCCGGCGGAAAGCCCGTTCCAGCAGATACAGGGCAATTAGGAACATACTGAAAAAGGGCGCGTCTTTGGAATTAAAAAAGGAGTGGGCGTAGATCCGGGGATGCAACAGGTAGAGTAGCAGGGCCAGCAGGGCGATAAGCCGGTTGTCGGAAAGCCGATAAGCCAGCCGCCAGCAAAAGAACCCGCCGAATATAAAGAACAGGTGGGTGAGGGTTAAGCGGAGCCGGTGGATATAGTGGTAATCCTCTAATCCCAAAGCTTCCTCGGCCAGCAGCAGCGGCAACTCAAAGGCAATGCCGTAAAGCCGGTCGAGGTAGTTGAGGGTTTCCAGCCCCTCAGGATTGCCCAAGATGGTGTTCAAGCTGGCTTGGGCAATCTGGCGCTGGAGCCGTTCATCCCGGGAAATGCCATAATCCCCGGCCAGAAACAAGCCGGCCAGCAGGAAAAGGGCGCAAATCAGCAAACCGCTGCGGACGGTCAAAAAGTTCAGCGCCGCCCGGCGGCCGCCGGAAAGTTGCGGGGCTATGCGGCGCAGCGGCAGGAACATAAGGCGGATTATAGCACATAGCAACCGTCATTCCCGCGTAAGCGGGAATCCTGCGGTTGCTTGCCAAGACTGCGGCATTATACGGCAGTACCGTCGGGATTCCCGCTTACGCGGGAATGACGGTAGATAGGCGGCCGCAACCGCACCATCCGCACATCCTGAACTGGTTGAAGGACGAGCGGACAATCAGCAGCGACTCTACCGTTCCCCCGCCAACTCCGCCGCCCACACTTCCCCTTGCCCCGGAATATGCTGGCCGGTGCGGATTGCCTTGACGGGATAATCCGGCAAAGGCACCGCCGCCAGGCATTTGCCGTCAAAAGAGCCGCCCCAGCGGTTAAAGGCAAAATCCTGGTTGGCAAAGCCGGCGGCTTGCCGTTCCTGCGGCAAATCAGCCACATCCTCCGGGACTATATGCAGGAAAAAGCCGGCCGCCGTATCCGCCGCCGCGCAAGTTTCCCGCAAGTAAGTCAACCGGTTGTCCTGTAAATACAGGTCAAAGACCGCCCGGCGCTTGAGGGGAATATCGGATATGGCGGCGTAAGCGGCCCGCAGGGTGTCCGGATCCACCGGCGGGTAAAAGTTCACTTCCCAACGCTCGGCTTGCCCCGTCCGTATAGCCGCGATGGGATATTCGGGCAAAGGAACCGTGGCCAGACACTTGCCGTCAAAGTGGCCGCCCCAGCGGGCAAAGACAAAATCCTGATTGGCATAGCCCTCCGCCCGCCGATCCGCCGGCAAAGCGGCAGGGTCCCGGGGGATGATATGCAGAAAGAACTGAGCCGCCGTATCCGCCGCCGCGCAGGTTTCCCGCCAGTAAGTCAGCTGATTATCCTGCACATACAGGGCAAAATCGGAATGGGCCGCGGGTTGAATGGTGGACAAGGCGGCGTGGGCGGCCCGCAGCGGTTCCGGGTCGGCCGGCGGGTAGATATTCCTTTCCCACCTCCCGGCCTGCCCGGTCAATATGGCGGCGATGGGATAGTCGGGCAAGGGATACACCGCCAGACATTCCCCGCCGGGCCGAGCGCCGTTGCGCGGCAAAGACAACTCCCGATTGTCCACTCCACTTTCCCACAGGTAGAAAGGCAAATCCGCCCGGTTCTCCGGGAGGATGTGCAGGAATACCCGGGTTCCATACTCAGCCCGGGAACAGTCCGCCTTGGCGTAAAGCAGGCGGTAGCGGCCGGCGGCATCCTGATCGAGGAAAACATAAAAGGCATCCGGATAGGACGGCGGCGGCTGTTGCCGCCGCAATTCGGCGATATATTCCCGAAAGCCGGGCGGATCCAGGCTGTAAAGTTCCTCCCAGCCCAGGTTGCCTTGGGACAAAACCAGGCCGCCCCGGATATAATCGGGCAACTGAATAACGGCCAGGCAAATATCGCCCAACCTGACCCGGTTATTGCTGAAAGAACTGGGCCGCGCCCTTTCCCGATTAGCCGGCGGGGGGAAAGCCTTGGCCCCGAACTGGACATCCGGCTCCCCCGGCGGGCAGTTTTCCTTGACGAAAGTCAGCCGGCGGTTCTGGAAATAAATATCATAATCGGCGCGGATAATGGGTTCGCCGGCTACGGCATCACGGTATATTTCCTGATAGGCGGCGATGGCGGCCGGCGTCATCCGGGCGGAATCCAGCGGCCGCAGGATAATGCGGGTGTTGTTGTAAAGGCGGCGGGGATATGCCGAATTAAAAGCCAAATCCGGCCGGCTGGAATTCAACTCGAAAAACAGTTCATAATCTGCCTTGCGCCCGCCGGCCGGGGGCAACAAACGCTGCCGGGCCGCCGGCGCCAGGGCCTCCAGCTCCCACCCCTGCGCGACCCGCACATACAGCGTCTCCCCGGGATGGCGTTTCAGCAGCCAGCCCAGGCCCGCCGCATAGCCTATATTCACCGATTCCATATAATACCGGGTTCGCAGCTGTTCCGGGGTCGTCCGATCCACCAGGAAGTTGAAGTATAGCGATTGCAAGGGATGCAGTTGCGCCATTTGCAGCAGAATCAACCCTACGCCCAGCCCGGCCAAGCCATACACGCCGCCTTGCCAGCGCCGCCGCCGGGCCAGGGCGGCGGTAAGCCAATGCAGTCCCACCGCCGCCAGCAGGCAAAAGGGGGCATAGAGGAAATAAAGATGTTTCCAATCGTCGTACTGATTGGAACCCAGCAGGGCTACGGCCAGCGGCGGCAGCAGAAAGGCCGCCAGCAGCAGCCAAGCAAAACGCCGCCGGCCGTTGCGGAAAACCGCCCGGGGCCGGGCCAGGCCCCGGGCCAAGACCGCTACTATCCCGAGGCCGCCCAGCAGTAGAATCGGCGGCGGCGTAGTAATAGAGAACCAAGTAACATTGTAATGCGGCGGCAGCTGCTGGGAAAGCAGCCATTCCCCCTGAAACAATTGCCGCGCCACAGTGGGATGGTTAATGGTCAAGTCCAGGCTGGTCGCCAGGTAGTCAACGGGATTAGTCCAGGCGTAGGGCGCCAGGGCGTACACCGTCAGCCCGGCGGTCAAGGCGAACAGGCCGCCGGGCAACAGGATTTGTTTCCGGCCCGGCCCGGCCCCGGCATAAAATAAATCCAATCCCCGCATCGCCAACACCGCCGGCAGTAGCATTATCCCCATAATCCGCAGGTTGGTCAGCACTCCTACGGCTAGGCCCAACAGGATAAAGTCCCCGATGGTTTCCCGGCGGAAAGCCCGTTCCAGCAGATAGAGGGCAATGACAAACATACTGACAAAGGGCAGGTCTTTGCTGTTAAAAAAGGAGTGGGCGTAAAGGCGGGGATGCAGCAGAAAGAACAGCAGGGCCAGAATTGCGATAAGCCGATTGCCGAACAGATGGCAAGCCAGCCGATAGCAGCAGTAGGCGCTGACTATAAAGAACAGGTGGGTGAGGGTTAAGCGCAGGCGGTGGATATGATAGTTGTCGGTCAATCCCAAGGCGCGCTCGGCCAGCAGCAGGGGCAGCTCAAAAGCCACGCCATAAACCCGGTCGTGGTAAAAGTGGGATTGGATACTGTCGGCCCGGCCCAGGATATAGTCCAGGTTGCCCACGGCCGTTTGCCGCTGATTGGCCTCGTCCGGCCCGCGCCCATAATCCCCGGCCGCCGCCACTCCCGCCAGCAGAAAAAGGCCGCAAATCAGCAGGCCGCCGTGGGCGATAAGAAAGTTCAGCACCGCCCGGCTCCGGCTTGAAAGTTGCGGGGCTATGGCAAGCGGCGGCGGGAACATAGGCGGGATTATAGCACATAGCAACCGTCATTCCCGCGCCCCCTTTACCGTCATTCCCGGCCGCCCCCGCTCTACTGTCATTCCCGAGGCCCCGCAACCGTCATTCCCGCGTAAGCGGGAATCCCGCAGTGGCTTGCCAAGACTGCGGCATTATACGGCAGTACCGTCGGGATTCCCGCTTACGCGGGAATGACGGTAGTTATACGCCATTGCCCGCCTCAGGGGGCCACCGTCAATTCCGCCGACCACAAATCCCCCTGCCCCGGTACATACTGCCCCGTCCGTATCGCGGCAATGGGATATTCCGGCAAGGGAACCGCCGCCAGGCATTTGCCGTCAAAATGGGCGCCGCGCTGGGCAAAGGCAAAGTCCAAGTTGGCAAAGCCGGCCGCCTGCTGTTCCGCCGGCAAATCGGCTACATCCTCCGGGATGATATGCAGGAAAAAGCCGGCTGCCGTATCCGCCGCCGCGCAGCTTTCCCGCAAGTAAATCAGCCGGTAGTCCGCCACATACAAATCAAAGACCTCCCGGGCGACGGGCTGCTCTTGGGATAAGGCGGCGTAGTCGGCCCGCCGCAATTCCGGGTCGGCCGGCGGATGCCAGGCCACGGCCCAGACGCCCTCTTGCCCGGTGCGGACGGCGGCGATGGGATATTCGGGCAAAGACACGGCGGCCAAGCACTTGCCGTCAAAGTGTCCGCCCCAACGGGCAAAGGCAAAATCCTGATGGGCAAAGCCGGCCGCTTGCCGTTCCGGGGGCAAAGCGGCAACATCCTCCGGGACGATATGCAGGAAAAAGCGGGCCGCCGTATCCGCCGCCGCGCAAGTTTCCCGCCAATAAATCAGCCGGTTGTCCGTAGCATACAAAGCAAAGGCGTCCTGAGCGACGGGCTGCTCTGGGGCCAAGGCGGCGTAAGCGGCCCGTAGCGGCTCCGGATCCGCCGGCGGGTAAAAACTTGTTTCCCATTGGCCGGCTTGCCCCGTCCGTATAGCGGCGATGGGATAGTCCGGCAAGGGAACCGCCGCCAGGCATTTGCCATCGAAATGCCCGCCCCAGCGGCCGAAGGCAAAATCCCGGTTGTCCGGCTCGGCCGCCGGCCCGGCCAGCAAATCGGCGGCCGCCGGGAATAGATGCAGAAAGAACGGGGCCGCCGTATCCGCCGCCGTGCAGGATTCCCGGATATAGGTCAGCTGATTATCCTGAATATACAGGTCAAAGAAGTCCCGGAGGTCGGGTTGAATAGCGGTCAAGGCGGCGTATTTCGCCCGCAACGGCTCCGGGTCGGCTGGCGGATACAAGTTCTTTTCCCACACTCCGGCCTGGCCGGTGCGGATTTCTCGGATGGGATAGTCCGGCAGGGGATATACCGCCAGACAGTCCCCGCCGGGCCGGCCGCCGTACACGGTCAAGGGAAAATCCCGGTTGTCAAAACCGCTGGCCCGGAGTTCCGCCGGCAAATCCGCCAAGTTCGCCGGGTAGATATGCAGGGTTACGCGGGCTGCATATTCGGCCGGGGTGCAATCCGCTTTGGCATAGAGCAGGCGGGGGCGGCCGGATTCCCGGTCCAGGAAAACCTCAAAAGCCGCCGGCCCGGCCGGGGGCGGCTGATTCTGCCGATAGTCGGCGATAATTTCCCCCAGGCCGCGGCGGGACAGGGGGTAAAGTTCCTCCCACCAGGGCAAGCCGGCCGGCCCCCCTTGGCCCCAATGACCCCGCCGCAGGATAAGGTCGCCGCTGGCGTAATCCGGCAGTTGGATAACAGCCAGGCAGAGCCGGCCCAGCCTTACCCCGTGCGTCCGGAGGGGGACATAGGAGGAAAAGTCCTGCCGCAAAGGCGGCGGCAGGGTTTCCCGATGGCGGGGGAAAATCCGTACGCCGAACCAGGCGTCCGGCTCCTCCGGAGGGCAGTTTTCCCGGACAAAAGTCAGCCGCTGCCCCTCTATATAAACAGCATAGTCGGCGCGGATAATCGGCTCTCCGGCTATGGCTTGGCGGTAAAGTTCCTGATAGGCGGCAAGGGCCGCCGGCGTCATCCGGGAAGCGTCCAGGGGCCGCGCGGCGACCAGGGTATTGTTGTAAATTTGGCGGGGGTAAAGGGAATTAAAAGCGAAATCCGGCTGACTGGGCTCCGGCTCGCGCAGTTCATAATCGGCGCGGCGGCCGGCCAAGGGCAAACGCCGCCGGGCCGCCGCCGGCAGGATTTGCAACTGCCGCTGCCGCCGCACCTCGTTATTATTGCCCACCAGCACGGCCAGCGTCTCCCCGGGATGGCGGGCCAGTAGATCCGCCAACCCTTCCCGATAGGCCAATCGCCAGTAATTCATTTCATACTGCGTCCGCAGCCGCTCCGGAGTCGTCCGATCCACCAGAAAGTTGAAATAGTCATACTGCCAGGGGTGGAGCTGCGTCAGCTGCAAGGCAATCAAGCCCACGCCTAATCCGGCCAGGCCGTAGACCCCGGCCCGCCGCAGCCCGCTCGGCCGCCAACGGGAAAAGCCGGCGGCCAGCCCGCCCAAGCCCCCGGCCGCCAGCAGGCAAAAGGGCGCATAAATAAAGTAGAAATGCCGCCAATGGTCGTACTGATTGGAACCCAGCAGGGCGGCGGCCAGCGGCGGCAGCAGGAAAGCCGCCAGCAGCAATCCGGCAAAGCGCCGCCGGGTATTGCGGAAAACGGCCCCGGGCCGGCGGCCGACCCGGGCCAGGACTGCCGCCATCCCGATAAATCCCAGCGGCAGCAGCAACGGCGGCGTGGTGATGCTGAACCAGACGGCATTGTAATACGGCGGCAGGTTCGTGGAAAGAAACCACGCGCCTTGGAACAACTGCCACACAATGGTGGGATGGTTAATCGTCCCAGCGAGGCTCGCCGCCAGGTAGCCCCCCGGGTTAGTCCAGGCATAGGGAGTTGCGGCGTATAGGGTCAGCCCGGCCGCCAGAATAAACAGCCCGGCGGTCCGCAGGATGGCTTTTCGTTCCGCGCCGCTTCCGGCGTAAAACCAATCCAAACCCCGCATCGCCAAGACCGCCGCCAGCAGCATCACCCCCATAATCCGCAGATTGGTCAGCAATCCCACCGCTATTCCCAGCAGGATGAAAGCCCCGATAGTATCCCGGCGGAAAGCCCGTTCCAACAGGTAGAGGGCTATGACGAACAGGGTGAGAAAGGGCAGGTCTTTGCTGTTGACAAAGGAATGGGCGTAGATGCGGGGATGCAGCAGAAAAATCAGCAGGGCAAACAGGGCCAGCAGCCGATTGGGGAACAGATGGCAAGCCAGCCGATAGCAAAAGAAAGCGCCGATGATAAAGAACAAATGGGTCAGGGTTAAACGCAGCCGGTGGATATAGTGGTAATCCGCCAGCCCCAAGGCCCGCTCGGCCAGGAGCAGCGGCAGCTCAAAGGCTACGCCGTAAAGCTGATCGGAGGGCGACAGGGCGTCCCGGGCGGCATTGTCCAGGAGGCCGTTGCCCTGGCCCAGGACATAGTCAAGATTAGCAACGGCAATCGTACGCTGTATATGCTGATCGGTGCCGATGCCGTAATCCCCGGCCAGGACCAGACCCACCAGCAGAAAGAGGGCGCAGACCAGCAGGCCGCCGTGGGGGATAAGGAAATTCCGCGCGGCCCGAATCCGGTCGGGAAGTTGCGGAAACGGATGGCGCAGCAACGGAAACATAGGCCGGATTATAGCATATCCCTATCGTTATGCCCGCCGCTTAACCGTCCTTCCCGCCGCCCCGACCGTCATTCCCGCGTAAGCGGGAATCCGGCGGCGGTTGGGCGGCAAAGGACTGGCCTTTTCAGTACCGTCGGGATTCCCGCTTACGCGGGAATGACGGTAGAGAGGGCCGGGAAGGACGGTGGGGGGGGCCGGGAAGGACGGTTAAGAGGGCCGAAATTGATTTTGGAAATTTCCCTATTAACCCCTTTACATCCCCCAAACATAGGATAGAATGAAAGGAAAGGTACAAGGCCGGGGCCGAAATCGCCCTGGCGATTTCGGCCCCGGAAAAATTTTTTGGGGCCTCCGGGAGGCTCCTTATGCCCAAGTTCTTTCCCCAATTCTTTATGGTGGGCGTCGTCCTGTTCCTGCTAATGGGCGCCGGGTATGGCATCAGCCAAGCCGCCCGGGCCATCCCCTGGGACTGTTCCGATTGGCAAGCCTTTGCCCACGAGGATCGGACTACCGCCATCCTAGAATCCCTGGCCGAAAACCGGGGCAAGACCCTCTACTGCGGCGTTGACCAGTCGGACACCTTTACCAAGACCGAGACCTGGGAGGCCGGCCGCGACCGCAACGAACGGGATGACACCGTTTATTTCGGGGAACGCGGCAGTTTCCGCGGTTTCATCGCCGCCCAGGAGGGTTGGCTGACCGAGGGGGAATCCGGCGTTACCGGGGTCAGCATCGACCGCATCTTTGAGTTTCCCCGGGAACAAAAGAAACGCCGCCGCAAGAAGCCGCCCAAGCCCAACTTGGTGTATGACATGGAGTATCCGGACAGCGCCCTGGAAGTTCCCCGCATAACCAGCATCGAAAATGGCAGCGGGGAAACCGGCGGTTATCTGTCCCGAGACTGGACCAGACTCGTCAAACCCTTCTGGTTTCGCAGCCCCCGGACGACCGGAAATGGGTATGTCCGCGCCCTGGGCCCTATTGGCACTGCCGATAACAACGAGCAAACGGCGCGGGGCAATGCCGAGCGGGAGTATGTCCCCCCGACCGATGAACAGGCCGCCGAATGGGCGTTGAATGGCTTTGGCGACTTATCTAGTCTTGCCGATCTCGAGGTGCCGGGCGGCGCCACGGAGGAGTGCCAAGCCCTGGGCTATACCCGGGCCACTCGGGTAAATTGGTGGTACCGGGATAGCAATGGGGATGGCACCCCCGACCTCCGGACTGCTACCGTAAGCAACACCGCCCCCTTCCAGTATCGGGAGTTCCGCTACATTCAATACACGGCCCGCTGCGTAGGCCGCCAGTAGGCGCGGCGGCATCATCATCACCCTTCCTGGCGGCGCAAACAATCCCCCGGCCCGGCAAACTGCCGGCCGGGGGACTTTTGCGCCGCCTTTCTACCGTCCTTCCCGCCGCCCCCTTTATGCCATTGCCGGCCGCCCCGCAACCGTCATTCCGGCCGCCCCCTACCGTCATTCCCGCGTAAGCGGGAATCCCGAACGGTACTGCCTTATAATGCCGCATCCCCGGCAAGTCACCGCCGGATTCCCGCTTACGCGGGAATGACGGTAGGGGCGGCGGGATTCCCGCTTACGCGGGAAGGACGGTCGGGGGCGGCGGGAAGGACGGTTTTGCCGGCTACCGCCCCCCGGAGTTCAGCCCCGGGCGGCGGCCATTGTTTTCAAGCGGGCCAGTTCCGGGGCGTCCGGGTCGGCGGTGGGCTGCCAGGCGGCGGCGGCTTGGGTCAGGGGGGCTTGGGCGGCGGCGGTTTGCCCTATGCTGGCCAAAGCCCGGCCGTAGCGGAAAGTGTCCCGGGCCGATTCCCGGCGGCTCAGCCGCGCCGTCAACATCTTTTCCGCTGGCTCAAAGCGTTCCGCCCGCAGATAAGCCTCCAGCAGGGTATCCTCAAAGACTTCCCGCTGGGCATGGCTGCCGCCGATGCGGGTCAGTTGGGGAAAGACCGGCTCCAGAAAATCCACCGCGGCGGCGTAATCCCCCTCAGCAAAGGCGGCAATGCCCTGGGCCAAGGGACGGATAATTTCCCGGGCCAGGGCATTGCCCTTATCCCCATCAGCGCGCAGGCGGTTCAGCATTTGCGCCATTAAGTCCCCATCGCCGGCGGCGGCAAAGGCCAGGGCGGCGTGGGCGTCCCGAAAGGCCGGGCCGGGCTGGTTGGCGGCCGGGGCCGCCTGCGCCTTGACTTCAGCCCAGGGCAAGGGCAAATCCGCGCCGCCGTAGATTTGCAGCCGCCACAGCAAAGAGGCGCTGTCGGCCAGGCCGGTGATGTCCTGGGCGATGGCGGTGGGACGAATCCAGTCCTCGTAAAGCTGCAAAGTTTCCCGATAACGGCCCTGGGCCAAGGCAAAGAGGGCTTGATGCCAGGACAGGTGGACATGATAGGGAGCTCGCGGGTCAAAGCCTTCCAGCCACGGCCCCAGGAAAGCGCCGCCGGTCGCGGCGTCGCCCCCTTCGAAGTAGACGTGGGTTACGGAATGGGCGGCCACGGCGTTGCCGGGATACTGCTCCAAGGAGCGCTCGGCCAGTTCCAGGGCCTGATCAAGGATGCCTACTTCGTGATGGGCAAAGGCGTATTGGCCCAGGAATGCCCAATCATCGCCGCAGTGGGGGGCGGACTGCTGCATCAGGGCAAAGAGGGCCGGGGGAAAGTCGGCGACGCCGGCCCCGCTGCAACCCAGCATATAAAGGCGCTGGGCCAGGCGCAGCAGCAGGGCATCCCGGGGATATTCGGCCAGATGTTCCTGCGCCCGGCGCAGGGCATAGGGGCCTTTGCCGTGCGCCCACATACTGACCGCTTCGATGTGGCGGCGTTCCCGGCGGGGGATGCCGTCGGCCAAAGCCAGCCCCCGTTTGGCGCTTTCCCGGGCCGCTGCGGGATTGGCCCGGAGCATATACATATAGGCCAGGCAGCCGTGGGCCAGGGCAAAACCCTCGTCCAGGGCCAGAGCCTCCTGAAACTTCTCCTCCGGGCCGTACTGCTGGGCCAGCAGGCGGTCGGCCCCTTCCTGCCAGCAGGCGGCGGCGGCCGGGGAATGGGTGGAGAGGGTCATCCCGTAGCGGTCTTTAAGGGGGCCGGGCATAGTTACACCTCCCGAATGTGCGGCGGTTTGACCGGGGGCAGGTTTTCCAGGGCGGGGCCGCTGAGCTCCGCGCCAAAGGCGGCCCGGTCGGGCAATGCGCGGGTCAATTCCCGTAGGCGGTGGGTGAAAACCCGTTGCTGCTGGGGGCTGAAACTGTTCCAATCCGGCGGCGGCGTCTGCCGGATTTGCTCCAGGGCTTGGCAGAAGTCCCGGGCCAAGGCCAGCATCGGCAGAACATCCGGGACGAAATCCTGATGCTCGTAGTTGTTGGTGTGCAGGTCCTCAAAGGCGCGGAAGTTGGCGTTGAAATCCGGCCGCCGCCACTCCTCAGCCAGATAATAAGCCGCCGCCCGCAGGTGGTTGTGGTAGCGGTGATTCCAGCCCCGTTGCTGGCATACGGCTTTGAGGGCGCTGGCTACGGCGTCCCAAATTTCCTCGGCGGCTTGCAGAGCGTCATCGTTGGACAAGGCCGCGGCGGCCTTGTCCAGATGTTCCTGGCTCAGTTCCGCATAGCGGTAGGGCGGCGAGGGGCGCAGTTTTTCTTGGGCTGGAGTGGTCATTGGCTGTTACACCTCCCGAATGTGGGGCGGTTTTACCGGGGGCAGGTTTTCCAGGGCGGGGCCGCTGAGTTCCGCGCCAAAGGCCACCCGGTCGGGCAGGGGACGGGTCAGCGTCCGCCGAAAGCTGTTCAGTTCCCGAATGATTTCGGGGGTCAGATGTTCCTGGCTCGACGGTTCGGCCCCCCGCATCCGCAGGATTTCCCGGCAGTAGGATTTTGCCACCTCCAACCGCCGCTGCACTTCGCCCACATACCACTGATGCTCGCAACCAGGGTTTTGCAGATTATCGATATAGGCGAACTCCAAGTCCAGGTCCGGGCGGTTCCATTCCAGAGCCAGATAGACGGCCGCCGACCGCAGGTGGTTGTGGTAGCGGTGATTCCAGCCCCGTTCCTGACAAACGGCTTTGAGGGCGCTGGCTACGGCGTCCCAAATTTCCTCGGAGGCTTGCAAAGCGTCATCATTGGCCAGGGCCACGGCGGCCTTGTCCAAGTGTTCCGCGCTCAGTTCCCCATAGCGGTAAGGCGGCGAGGGCCGCAGTTTTTCCTGGGATGGGGTGGTCATTGGCCGTTCACCTCCGGAATGTGCGGCGGCTTTACCGGGGGCAAGGCGTCCAATTCCGGGCCGCTGAGTTCCGCGCCAAAGGCCACCCGGTCGGGCAGGGGACGGGTCAGCGTCCGCTGAAAGTGGGCCATTTCCCGCGTCATTGCCGGAGTCAGATGTTCCTGGCTCGGCGGTTCGGCCCCCCGCATCCGCAGGATTTCCTGAGCGTAGGATTTTGCCACCTCCAGCCGCCGTTGCACCTCCGCCACATACCACTGATGTTCGTAATAGTTGGTATGGACATTCTCGATGTAGCCGAAGGTCACATCCAGGTCGGGGCGGTTCCACTCCAGGGACAGGTAGATGGCGGCCGCCCGCAGGTGGTTGTGGAAACGGTGATTCCAACCCCGTTCCTGGCATACGGCTTTGAGGGCGCTGGAGACCACGCCCCAGACGGCTTCCGAGGCTTGCAGGGCATTGCCGGCATCCAGAAACTCCTGGGCTTCGACGATATGTTCCTGGCTCAGTTCCGCATAGCGGTACGGCGGGGAGGGATGCAGTTGTCCCGAGGACGAAGTGGTCATTGTCTGTTCTCCTTAAAGGGGCTGCCTTTATGATACCACTGCCGGGCCGGGAATGTACCCGGCCCGGGTTGCCCGTTTAAGCCTCCGGGAGGCGGATTACCGAGCGCAGGGTTTCGCCCCGTTCCATCGCCGCAAAGGCGGCCTCGGTGTCCTCCAGGGCAATAATCCCGGACACTACCCGGTCTAAATCCAGTTCCCCGGACAGATAGTAGTTAGCCAGCAGGGGAAAGTCCCGGGAGGGCAGGTTGTCGCCGTACCAGCTGACCCGCAGGGAACCGCCCAAGCCAAAGAATTGCAGCATTGGCACTTCCGCCACCATCGTCGGGTCAGGGACGCCAATCAGCACGCAGGTGCCGGCCAAATCCCGCGACCACAGGGCTTGCAGCAGGGTTTGCGGCATTCCTACGCACTCAAAGGAATAGTCCACGCCGTGACCATCGGTCAATTCCTTGATGGCGGCCACCGGATCCCCTTGGGCGGCGTTGACGGCATCGGTAGCGCCGAACTCTTTGGCCCAGGCCAGCTTGTTGTCGGCAATGTCCACGGCGATAATTTTGGCGGCCCGGGCCAGTTTGGCCCCCATAATGACGCTGGAGCCGATGCCGCCGCAGCCAAAGACGGCGACGCTGCTGCCCCGGCGCACTCCGGCGGTGTAGAGAACGGCGCCCACGCCGGTGGTTACGCCGCAGCCCAGCAGACTGGCTTGCTCCGGCGGACAGGCGGCCGGCACCGGCACGGCTTGCCGGGCCGCCACGACGGTGTGAGTGCAAAAGGTGCCAATGCCCAGGGCCGGGTTGAGGACCGCGCCGTCTTTCCGGGCGGTCATTCGCGGCTGGGCGTTAAGGCTGGCGGCGCAGAGGTTGGGCTGGCCCAGAGCGCAGAACCGGCAGTAACCGCAGGGGGCGCGCCAGGCCAATACCACATAATCGCCCACTTCGGGACTGGTTACGCCCGCGCCGACGGCGGCGACAATGCCGGAACCCTCGTGGCCCAGCAGATAGGGAAACTCGTCGCTGATTTTCCCCTGCTTGTAGTGCAGGTCGGTATGGCAGACGCCGCTGGCCTGAATCCGCACCAGCACTTCCCCCGGGCCGGGGTCGTCAATGATGATGTCCTCGAGCAAAGCCGGCTCGCCGGCAGACCGGGAAATAACGCCTTGTCCGTTGATGGGCATAGCAGAAACCTCCGAATGTGTATTGCCGGTTGCTGTTGATGCTGGGGATGGAATATCCGGGCCTTGCCGGCTGGCGGCGGCGATAAGGATGCCTGCCGCCTAGCCGCCGGCCGCTGGGGATTTTTGCGGCCGGGCCGGTTCTGCCGCCGCGTCTTTAACCGGCTCGGCTTTTTGGCCGGCTTTGCCGTCCTTGCCGTCTTGGGCGGCCGGCCGGGCGGCGGTCAGGATGGGGAGCAGCAGTTCGGCGGCGTGGTCAAGGGTAAAACCTACGGCGTCGCCCGCGGCGTCATAGTCCACGATAAGGTTCTCCGCCACATCGTCCGCAGCGCTGGCCGGCTCGCCGTTCCAAAGGGACAGGGTATCGGTGTCGCCGTAGTAGGAAATCCGCAGTTTCATGGCCGCCCCCACTGGTTAAGTTTCTTGTGGTCGAAAAACCGGTTAAGCAACTTCCCGTCGGCAACGATCACCCGAAGCCACTTATCCGCTTCCTGAATATAGCCCCAATACCGGATTCTCCCGTCCGGCTGGGTTTCGGAGTGGTACGGATTGGCTAACACCCGTTCAACCCACTCCTGACGAACTTCCGGGTGCTTTCGCTGGACTTCTCCGTCGTAGTAAGCGGTAGTTTCCATTCGTCCATTATACCCCAAACCCGGCCGCCCTTAAACCGCCCCCTCCCGTGCCAAATCCGCCAGTTCCGCATTGCTCAGGCCGCCGGGCCTCGACGCACCCGGTTAATCGGATAGGGGTACGCGGGAAATGGATACCCCTTTCTAGCCACCCAGCGGCAAGGCGGGCGGTTGTGGTATGATGGGTTTGCCGGTATGCTGTCTTTGAGAGGTCTATTATGCCGGAAAGCTACAATATCGTTGCAGTAACCGCCGAGCAGGTGCTTCATCAGGAAAGCATGGGCAGCAAGCGGAAGTTCTGGTACCGCAATCCGGGCGACGCTGTTGGCGCGGATTGGCTTTTCAAGTATCCCCGCGCCGGCAGTGGCGAACATTGGGCGGAGAAAATTGCGGCGGAAGTGGCGGGACTTTTGGGCATTTCTTGCGCCCGGGTGGAATTAGCCACCTTTCAGGGTACGCCGGGTTCGGCGACGGAGTCTTTTGCAGCCACCGGCGAGGGATTGATTCACGGCAATCAATTGCTCCAGCAGACGATTCGGGACTATGACCCGGAAAAGCGATACCGGCAGTCTTATCATACGCTGGAAAACATCCGGCAGACCTTGGCACGGGTTCTCGACAAGTCGGAAAGGGCCGGCAATCCCGAACTCCAATTTGCCGAGTATCTGATTCTGGATGCGGTGATTGGGAACACCGACCGGCATCATGAGAACTGGGGCGTGCTTTGGGATTCTGCCGACGCTATTCAGCAAGGGGTGTTAGCCCCTTCCTTCGATCACGCTTCCGCTCTGGGCCGGGAAATTTCCGATGAAATTCGGGCTAGACGCTTGAAAGAGGGCAGCGTGGGCGCCTATGCCGAAAGAGGGCGCGGCGGTATTTACCTGGCGGAGGCCGACCAACGATCGCCTAGTCCCCTGGATTTGGTAAGGCGGGCCTGCGACACCTACCCGGAGGTCTTTCGTCCTAGCTTGGCAAAGTTGGCAAGGCTGACGGAAAGTAATATACTGGAAATAGTGAACCGCATCCCGGAGGACTGGATGACTGATTTGCAACGGGATTTCGCCGTTGCAATGATGCAGTACGGCATCCGGCAATTAGTCGAGTTGACCTGATGGCAGAACGAACCTTGTTTCTGGCCTGGCACGGCGCGCAGGAAAATCGTTTATGGTTTCCAGTAGGCCGGCTGGACGCCGATGTCGCCGCGGCCAACTATCGCTTCCGTTATACCGGCGGCGCAAAACGGGCGCAGCGGGAAGCCGGCTATCCCTTGCTGGTCGAGTTTCCCGATTTGCAGCGGGAATATCAGTCTCCCGACCTGTTCTACCTGTTTCAGAACCGCATTATGTCCCCGAAGCGGCCGGATTTCCCGAGCTATCTGGAAACCCTTGACCTGAATGGGGATGCCGACCCTATTGAAATTCTGGCGGCCAACGGGGGGGAACGGGTAACGGACCGCTACGAAGTTTTCCCCAAACCCGGCCGGCAGGAGGACGGTTCTTTCGCCTACCGGTTTTTCCTGCACGGCTGGCGTTATGCCAGTGCATCCGCTCAGGAACGAATGGATTGCCTGAAACCCGGGGAAAGCCTGGTGGTGTCCTTAGAACTGAATAATCCGGTAGTCGGGCGGGGAGTGCAAATTCAGACCGCCGACTATCAGATGATTGGGTGGGCGCCCCATTATCTGGTCGAGGATATTTGCAATGCGGTTATTTCCGCCTCCAGCAGATATGCGGCCCGGGTAGTGCGGCTCAATCCGCAGCCCGCGCCGTCAAAACAGCGCTTGCTGGTCGAACTCCGCATTTATTGGAAGCGGCGGGAGCCGATGACGGGCAAAGATTTCCAACCCCTGGTCGGCTAACCATCTATCCCAAACCACCACCCCCCACCACAAAAAGGGGCGCCGACCATGGTCGGCGCCCTTTTCCCTTGTTTGCTGGCGGAGAGAGCGGGATTCGAACCCGCGATACCCTTGCGGATATACCGGTTTTCGAGACCGGCGCCTTCAACCACTCGGCCACCTCTCCGCTTTGCCGCCGCCATTGCTGATAATGCAATCGGCGGGGCTGTCCCCCTATTTTAACCGATCGTGGCGGCCGGAGGGAAGTATTCCGCTACCGGAATTTCCACGACGCTGGGGCCGTCCAGGGCCAGGGCCGCTTGCACGGCGGCGGCGATGTCCTCCGGCCGTTCCACATAGTAGCCCTTGGCCCCATAAACCTCGGCCAGGCGGTCAAAGCGGGGATTTTCCAAGTCCACCCCGATATACTTGCGGTCGAAGTAACGCTGCTGCTGCGCCTTTTCCGCGCCGTGGCAGCCGTTGTTCAGCACCAGGTTGACCAGGGGGATGCTTTTGCGTACCGCCGTATTCAGCTCTTGGGAAGTGTAGAGAAAGCCGCCATCCCCCTGAATGCTTACCGCCGGGCGGTCGGGCCGGCCCAGCTTGGTACCCAATCCCACGCAAAGGCCCATCCCCAAGCCGCCCTGGCCGGCGTAGTTGAACATAGTGCGCGGCAGTTCGTAGTTCAGCCGGTCGTAAGACAGGCCGGGAGCTACGCCGGCGTCAATCGTTACCATACAATCCCGGGGCAGAACTTTGACCAGTTCCCGATAGACCCGCTGCGGCGGCAGCGGATCTCCGGTCAAGGCATCCTCCGCGGCCAAGCGGGCCTGGCGGCGGGATTTCAGGGCGGTGATGGTTGCCGTCCATTCCGGGTTGGCCTTGCCCTCCGGAAATTGCTGCCGCAGGGTATCCAACAGCTGCCGGCCGACGGCTTGGGCATCGCCGACAATGCCTACGGCCACCGGATAGTTGCGCCCGATTTCCTGCGGGTCAATATCCACCTGAATAATGCGGGTTTCGGGATTGATAACGCTGTAATCCCAACCCGTGCTGCCCTGATTGATCCGGCTGCCCAGGGCCAGGATCACATCGGCCCGGTGCAGCGCTTCCAGGGCTTCGCCGGCCCCGCGGCCGCCGGGCGGGCCGACATAAAGGCGGTGGCTGTTGGGAAAGGCGTCATTATGGCCGTAAGACGGCACTACCGCCAAATCCAGGTGTTCGGCCAGGGCCACCGCTTCGGCCGTGGCTTCGGCGTCAATGATGCCGCCGCCGGCCAGCAGCAGCGGCCGTTGGGCCTGGGCCAATAGCGCGGCGGCCTGGGCTACCGCTTCGGCGTCGCCGGGCGTTTTGTCCAGGGCCGCTCGGTAGGTTTGCGGCCGGGCGATGTCGCCGTCGATGGTCTGCCCGTCAATCAAATCCCGGGGGATGTCCAGCAAGACCGGGCCGCGCTTGCCGTACAGGGCGGCGCGAAAGGCATAGTGCAGCATTTCCGGGATGCGTTCCGTCTTGTTGACCTGCAAAGCCAGGCGGGTAACGGCCTGGAAAATGCTGACCAGGTCAAACTCCTGCGCCCCGTCCCGATAGATATAATCCTGGGCGGCGTTGCCGGCGATGACGATGACCGGGGCCCGGCCTTTGTGGGCCAGGGAAATGCCGGTAGCCAGGTTGATGGTGCCGGGGCCGGAGGTGGTAACGCAGGCCGCCGGCTTGCCGGAGGCCCGGGCGTAGCCATAGGCCATAAAAGCCGCGCCCTCCTCGTGGCGGGTGTCAATGAAATGCACATCCTCCCGCCCGTAAAGTTCGGTAACAATACTGTTGGTAGTAGTGCCGACCACGCCAAAGATATGGTCGACGCCCTCGGCCCGCAGCCCTTCCACGATGGCCTGACCGGCCGTCCTCTGCGCCATTCGTTATCCCCCCGGCGGCTGATTTTCCGCCCGGGCCCGGAATAAATCCGGGGCCGGCGGAACCGCCGGGATTTATTGTAGCACATTTTTAGGGATGGGGTTTTGGAGGAAAGCAGCAGAGTGGGGAATCCGTTCATCCTGAACTTGTTGAAGGATGGAAACGGCGGCGGGAAGGGCAGGATGGGATGGAATGGCAGCGGGCCATCCTTCAACAAGTTCAGGATGAGCGGAAAAAGTTGGCGGCCATCCCCACCGTCATTCCCGCGTAAGCGGGAATCCCGCGATGGCTGGCAAGACTGCGGCATTATAAGGCAGTACCGTTGGGATTCCCGCTTACGCGGGAATGACGGTGGGGGCGGCGCGGGAAGGACGGTAGCGGGCGTCGGGATTCCCGCTTACGCGGGAATGACGGTAGGAAAAACCAATCCCCCTTTATGCTATAATAGCCGGCGGCAGCGCGGCCGAAGAGGCGGGGATTGTATCCGGTTTCCCGGAACGGCGGCTGCGGGAATGGAGGGGTTTTTA
The DNA here is from genome assembly GCA_965203435.1 of Dehalococcoidia bacterium. Lineage (GTDB taxonomy): Bacteria > Chloroflexota > Dehalococcoidia > Lucifugimonadales > UBA3495 > CBDBCU01. Next base: position 432,643 of record CBDBCU010000008.1, read on the forward strand.
TGCGCTTGGCTTTTATCGGCGGCGGGACTATGGCCGAGGCGATCCTGGGCGGTATGCTGGCCGCGGGGCTGGCCGCGCCGGCCGACATCGCTATCGGCGAGCCGGTGGCCCGACGGCGGGAATATCTGGCCGACCAGTACGGGGTAGCCGTCCACGACGACAACCGGCAAGTCATTCAATCCGCCGACCTGGTGGCGCTGGCGGTCAAGCCGCAGGATTTGCCGGGGGTATTCGACGAATTGGGCGGCCAGCTGACCGCCGGCCAATCGGCCCTGTCCATCATCGCCGGGGCCAAAATGGACACTCTGGCCCGAGGCTTGCGGCACAGCGCCATCATCCGGGTGATGCCCAACACCCCGGCGCAAATCGGCTGCGGAATGACCATGTGGACTTGCGCCGATTCCGTCCCCGCCGCCCACCGGGAATTGACCCGGCAGATGCTGGCGACCGTGGGCCAGGAAATCTACGCCGCCGAGGAGAAGTATCTGGATATGGCGACGGCGTTGAGCGCCAGCGGCCCGGCCTATGTGTTCCTCTTTGTGGAGGCGCTGATTGACGCCGGCGTCTATGTGGGCCTGCCCCGGGATACGGCCCGCGCCCTGGCCTTGCAAACCGTCTATGGCAGCGTCAAACTGGTTATGGACAGCGGTCAGCATCCGGGGCAGTTAAAGGATATGGTGGTTTCCCCCGGCGGCACTACCGCCGAGGGCCTGCAAGCCCTGGAGCGCGGCGGCGTGCCGGCGGCGGTAGTGGATGCGGTTAAAGCCGCCTATGAAAAATCCCTCAAGCTGGGCCAGGGTTAAAGGAGGCATCCCGGAAATGGCGCAACTGGTGGACCTGCTTTTCACCCTGATTTACCTGACCATCCTGGCCCGGATCATCCTGACCCTGGTGATGTCCTTTATGGTCAACGACCCGCCGCCGGGCTTGGCCAGCATCACCCAGGTTCTGGTGCAGCTGACCGAACCCATCCTCGCGCCCATCCGCCGGGTGCTGCCCACTTTCGGGATGCTGGATTTCAGTCCGATGGTGGCAATCCTGCTGCTGGCCCTGATCCACTCCCTACTCCAGCGCGTTCTGTTAAGGCTGTAGTCCCGACCGGGCGCGCCGCGCAAAGGAGCGATGCCAACTATGGAGCCTACTTACCTGCTGACCCTGCTGGCGGGCTTGATTACCCTGGTTCTGCTGGCGCGGGTAATTCTGAACCTGACCGCGGCGGCCTCCGGAGCGGCGCGGGCGCTGACCCGGCTGACCGATCCGCTGCTGACGCCCGTCCGCCGGGTATTGCCGCCCATCGGCGGGCGCGACTTCAGCCCCCTGGTGGTTATCCTGCTGATCTGGGTTATCGAGGAGCTTATCGTCCGCGTTATCTTTGGAGCTTAAGGGGGGCGCCGGAGGTGGATATGCCGCAATCACCACCCGCGCCCTTCCCTTCCGACCCGGCCCGGGACGCCGCTATCCTGGGCCAAGCCCTGCAAGGGGAATGGCCGGCGGTCAAACCGGCGGCCGGCCCGGCCCTGTTGCTGCTCTGCGGCCTGCCGGGCAGCGGCAAATCCTATTTCGCCGCCGCCTTGGCGCAACGGATTCCCCTGGCAATCCTCAGCAGCGATCGGCTCCGCAAGATTTTGATCCCCCGGCCGCGCTATAGCCGGGGGGAACATCGCCGGGTGTTCGCCGCCGCCCATTTGCTCTTGGCGCAACTGCTGGCCGCCGGCTATGCCGTGGTCTTTGACGCCACGAACCGCACGGAACGGGCGCGGCAGCCCTTGTACGAATTGGCAGAGCGGGCCGGAGCGCCGCTGCTAATCGTAGAGTTCACCGCCCCGGAGGAAGTAATCCGGCAGCGCCTGGCGCGGCGGGCTGATGGGACGGACACCGCCGGCTATCAGGACTATTCCGATGCCGACTGGCGGATTTACTGCCAGATGCGGGCCGGCGGCGATCCCATCGACCGCCCCCATTACCGGGTGGATTCCTCTCGGGATATTGGGCCGGTACTGGCGGAAATCGCCGGGCGGCTGGGCGGCTAGCCGCCGAACAGGTTGGGGACGAAAGGCACATTGAAAACGCCGAACAGCCCCAGGGCCACGGCGATAATCACGATCCACACCGCGCAGCCCACGGCGAGCATACAGCCCCGGCCGGCGGCAAACAGGGGGGCGAAAATTACGCTGAACAGGGCGCGGAAAGGGGAAAGCAGGCAGCCAATCATTTTGTTATCGCTCCCGATAAGTCGTTACCCGGTTTGTTGGGCATCATCCCGCAGAATGGACTCCAGAATTTCCGGGGTCAAGCCGTTGGCGGCGGCCTCAGCCGCCAGTTCGTCCATTACTTCGCCCAGTGGCCGGACGGGCAACTGGAAAAGTTCTTGCAGTTGCAAGCCCAGCAGCAGTTGGATTTTCTCCTGCCGCTCTCCCGTTGCGGCGGCGTAGGCGGCGGCCGCCGCCGCGGGTACTTCAATGGTGATGGGGGCGGTTTCCATTGCAATCCTCCCGTCCCGCCGGATGTTGCCATTATACCGGGTTTAACCGGCCTTTGCCAGCACCGGGCCAGGGAATATAGAGTACAACCCGCCTTGCCGTCATACCCGCCACCCGCTACCGTCCGTCTAGTCCCCCTTGCCGTCCTTCCCGGCCGCCCTCTACCGTCATTCCCGCGTAAGCGGGAATCCCGAACGGTACTGAAAAGACCCGCCCTTTGCCGCCCAACCGCCGCCGGATTCCCGCTTACGCGGGAATGACGGTAGGGGGACGCGGGAAGGACGGTTTCCTGTTGCTGCCAATTTATGTTATCATCTTGCCCTTGGAAAATATACCCTACCGAGGCAAGCGGAGGCAGGAAACTATGGAAGTGGGCATTTTTATGGCCTTGTCCAGCCAGGCGCTGGATGTGGCGGATTTGGCACGGCAGGCGGAGGCGGTGGGCTTTGAGTCCCTGTGGCTGCCGGAACATCCCGTAATGCCGGTGCATTCCAACAGCCGCTATCACGGCAGCCCGGACGGCTCCATTCCGGAGTATATGTCCGACCTGGTCGACCCCTATATGGCCCTGGCCCGGGCCGCCGCCGTTACCCGCAACCTCAAGCTGGGCACCAGCATTTCCCTGATCCCGGAACGCAATCCCCTGCTGACGGCCAAGGTCATATCCACCCTGGATTTGCACTCCGGCGGGCGGTTTATCCTGGGCGTGGGGGCCGGCTGGCTGCGGGAGGAAACGGAAATTATGGGCGGCGATTTTGACCACCGCTGGACGCAGACCCGGGAATCCATCCTGGTGATGAAGGAGCTGTGGACGAAAGGGGAGGCCGAGTTTCACGGCCAATACTTTGACTTTCCGCCGGTCAAATGCTATCCCCAGCCGGTACAAAAGCCGCATCCGCCGGTATTCCTGGGCGGCAATGCCAAGAATGTGTTCCGCCGGGTCGTGGGCTGGGCCGATGGCTGGCTGCCGGCCGGGCCGACGGTGGAACAGATAAAAGCCGGGCGGGCGACGCTGGATGAATTGGCGGAAACCGCCGGCCGGGATCCGGCCTCGATTCAAATAACCGCCTTTGCCGTCCCCGCCGACCGGGAGCAGTTGCAGCAGTACGCAGCCGCCGGGGCCAACCGGGCCATAGTAATGCTGCCGGACAGCAAAGACCCGGCCGCCTTGCAGGAATTGGAGCGGATTGGCAAGGCGGCGCTGTAGGGGGATTGGCGGCGGCTTGCATCCCGCAACCGTCATTGCCCGCCCCCTACCGTCATTCCCGCGTAAGCGGGAATCCGGCGGTTGCTTGACAAGGATGCCACATTATAAGGCAGCGCCGTTCGGGATTCCCGCTTACGCGGGAATGACGGTAGGGTGGACGGGAAGGACGGTAGAGAGGCGGCGGGAATGACGGTAATAGGGCCTGGTTATCCGGGATTCCCGCTTACGCGGGAATGACGGTTGCGGGGCGGGAAGGACGATAGGAAAGCCGGGTTATTTCAGGAGGGCATTTATGACTACCACCTATGCCACTATCGGCCAGCCCGTAGTGCGCGGCGAGGGCGCGGACAAGGTTTCGGGCCAGGCGGTTTATGCCGCCGATATAACTTTGCCGGGAATGCTTTGGGGACAGGTTCTGCGGAGTCCCTTTCCCCACGCCCGCATCGTCCGCATTGACACCCGCCGGGCTCGGGAATTGCCCGGCGTCCACGCCGTTTTGACCGGCCGGGATCTGCCCGACCGCCGGGTAGGCCGCCTGTTGCGGGATTGCCCGGTCTTGGCCCGGGACAAGGTTCTGTTCATCGGCGAAAAGGTGGCCGCCGTCGCCGCCGAAAGCCCGGACCTCGCCGAGGAGGCCCTGCTGCTAATCGATGTGGAATACGCCGAACTGCCGGCGGTCTTTGACCCGGCCGAGGCAATGACCGCGGCGGCCCCAACCCTGCACGAAAACCTGGCCGCCTATCCCGGCCTGCCTAAACCGATGTCCCCGGTCAACAATGTCTTTGCCCACAATGTCTGGCGCAAGGGCGACCTTGACCAGGGCTTTGCCGAATCCGACCTGATTTTTGAGCATACTTTTGAGACCCAGCTGATGCACCAGGCTTATCTGGAACCCCATGCCTGCGTGGTGGATATTGACGCCGCCGGCCGGGTGCAGGTCTGGGCCAACAACAAAGGCCCCTTTATGCTGCGGGAGCAGTTGGCCGCCGTGTGGGATTTGCCCAAAGAGCAAATCCGCATTAACCCGTGCAGCATTGGCGGCGATTTCGGCGGCAAGGGGTCTTTTATGGATGTGCCGCTGGCCTACTATCTGGCCCAAGCCGCCGGCCGGCCGGTCAAGATGGTGATGGATTACATTCAGGAGCTGATGGCCGGCAATCCCCGCCATCCCGGCGTCATCACCCTGAAAACCGGGCTGAAAAGGGATGGGCGCATTTGGGCGCGGCAGGCCGAAACCGTCTTTAACAGCGGGGCTTACGGCGCTTTCAAGCCGCGGGTGCATCTGCGCGGCGCCGACCACAGCGGCGGCCCCTACCGCATCCCGAATGTCCGCATTGACAGCTTTATGGTCTATACCAACAATGTTCCCTGCGGCCACATGAGGGCCCCGGCCAAACCCCAGGTGACTTTCGCCGTGGAAGCCCACATGGATTTGCTGGCCCGGGAGCTGGGGATGGATCCGTACGAGTTTCGGATGCTGAACATCCTGCAAGAGGGCGACACTAACCCGGTGGGCGAGGAATGGCTTAACATCCGGGCTGGCGATGCCCTGCGGACGGCGGCGGAAACCATCGGCTGGGCTAAGCCCCAGGCCCAGGCTTGGACCGGCCGGGGCTTGGCTATATCCGACCAGCCGCCGGGTTCCGGCCAATCGGCGGCGACCATTGCCATGGACGCCGCCGGCCAAGCCACCCTGCGGCTGTCTTTGTGGGACACCGGCACCGGGGCCCACACCGTCCTGCGCCAGATTGTGGCGGAAACGCTGACCATCCCGGTCGATGATGTGGGCGTGGTCATTCAGGATACCGACGCGGTGGATTTTGAATCCGGCCCCGGCGGCAGCCGGGTTACTTACACCACCGGCCAGTCCACCCTGGGCGCGGCCGCGGAACTGCGGGAAAAGCTGACCGTGCTGGCCGCCGAATACACCGGCGGCGCGGCCGATGCCCTTACCTTGCAGAATGGGCGGTTTATTCCGGCCGCCACTCCCTCCGCTCATCCTGAACTTGTTGAAGGACGGGGCGCAGCCGGCCATCCCGCCCATCCTGAATCCGCCGCCCCCTCCGCTCATCCCGCACCTACCACCCCATCCGCTCATCCTGAACTTGTTGAAGGAGGGCCGGGCATATCCCTAAAGGAAGTGGCGGCCCGGGCCGTAGCCGCCCAGGGCGAACCCTTGACCGGCCATAAAACCTACACCGCGCCGCCCTCGGAATATACCGCCTATTGCGCCCAGGCCGCCGAAGTGGAAGTCGATCCGGAAACCGGCCAGGTAACGGTCCGCAAGATAGTAACCGCCCACGATGTGGGGACGGTGCTGAACCCTATGACCCACCAGGGGCAGATTGAGGGCGGCGTTATCCAGGGCTTGGGCTATGCCCTGATGGAGGAAATGGAAACGGCGGCGGGGCAAATCAGCACCCTCAGCCTGGGGGACTACAAAATCCCCACCATCAAAGACATCCCGGAACTGGTAACGGTGCTGCTGGAGCCGGCCGGCGGCCCGGCCCCGTTCCAGAGCAAGGGCATTGGGGAAAGCAGCAATACGCCGGTAGCGGCCGCCATTGCCAACGCCGTCTCCGACGCTATCGGCGGCCGCCCCCTGACCCGCCTGCCCCTAACGGCCGAGCGGGTCCTGGCGGCGCTGCGGGGGCAGGAATAAGGCCAGGGATTTGCGTAAGGGGGGCAAGGCTATGCACTTGGTACGGATGAATTTCGGCGGAGTGCCGCCGCTGACGCAGCCGGTCGCGTTCCGGTTTGACGAACAGGTCAATGTGTTCGTCGGCCCCAACGCCTCCGGGAAAAGCGTCCTGCTGAAACTGCTGGCCGACAACATCACCAGTCCGAAGGACGACAGCAAACGGCTGATTCCCCGCGGTCGGGAATACACCGGGATGCAGCTGATCCTCGAGAACGATCCCTACGAAATCGTGGACGACGACCAGCCCCAATATCTGCCGCCTAACTTTGTGGCGGCCAGTGATGATTGGCCGGTCTATGGGCCGGAAAAGAACCGGGAGGGGCCAAAACCGCCGGTAGTTTATGTCGGCGCGGTTCGCGAGGGTTTGCCCGGCATATTCGACCAGCCTGATCCGGACGCTTTTGGCGCGACGGCGGCCGATGCTTTAGAGGGGCCGTTCAGTGGCTCCCGTACTATGGCCGCCGACCGCCTGTTGGGAAAGGAACTTTGGAGTGCTGACTCTGAGGACTTGCCGCGTTATGCGCGGGTTACGCTGATTGAGGCTATCCGGTTGGCGGACGCTTGCAGTCAGCAAATTTGCGCCGAAGTGATTCGGGACGCGCGGTCGCATAATTACATACCCGGCTGGGATGTGCGCGGCTATTTGAATCATCCCCATCCCAACCTTGATCGCATCCCCATCCTACCCTCGATGGGGATTGACACCACGGACATCCGCAAGTTTGACCACTTGCCCTATGACGAGGAGCCGTCCTATTCCGCGTACTCGGGGGATCCCGAATCTGTCCCCATTTACCTGGGCTATGCCAGTTCGGGGACGGCGGGGACTTTGCTCTGGATCCGCTGGCTGGCCCTGAAAATGTTTCATCACTATGGCTTTGCCGAGGATTGGGCGCAGCGGTCGGCTATCCTGCTGATTGACGAAATCGAGAACCACCTGCACCCCACCTGGCAGCGGCGGGTGATTCCGGCTTTGCAAAAGCACTTTCCCAAGGTGCAGATTTTCGCCACTACCCACTCGCCCTTTGTGGTGGCCGGCCTCAAAAAGGGGCAGGTGCATCTGCTGCAGCGGGACGCTGAGGGCGTAGTGACGGCAACCACCAACGAGCGGGATGTGATCGGCTGGACGGCGGATGAAATCCTGCAAACCCTGATGGGGGTGGACGAGCCGACGGATCAGCTTACCATTGACCGGGCCGCCCGCCTGCGGCAGCTGCGCGGTCAGGAAACCTTGACGCCCGAGGAGGAATCGGAACTGAACGAACTGCGCCGCCAGGTAAATGCGAATTTGCTGGCCCGGGGCGGCGATTCGGACAGCGATCTGGAGGATTATGCCAGCTTGATGCGGCAAGTCCTGCTTGCCCGGCAGTCCGATTTGGCCCAGGAAGGGGATTAGCCGGTATGCGCTGGATTGACCGCGGCCCAGAGCCGGCTACCGTTGCCGACTATGCCCGGCAATTCACGCCGGGTTGGGTCAACTATTTCAAGAATTCGATTGGCGGCCGGCCGACGGATTCTTATTGGGGAGACTACCGGTCAACCTTAGGGGCGCGGAGCGGCGACATCTGCTGGTACTGCGAGCGGAATTGCGGCGCCGATGCCGCCGTAGGGTCTGCCGCGCCGACCATTGACCATTTTCGGCCCCTCAGCCGGTTTCCGCGGTTGGCTTATGCCTGGTCGAACTGGGTTTTCAGTTGCCGCCGTTGCAATCAATTCAAAGGAGACGGCTGGCCGGAAACCGGGTACGTCGATCCTTGCGCCGCCGTTGTCGCAGAACGGCCGGAGCAGTATTTCGAGTTCGATGCCGGCGATATTATCCCCAAGAACGGACTGGCACCGGCCGAGCAGCGCAAAGCCTGGGCTACCATTGACGACTTGCGGCTGAATAACCCGGTCCTCAAGGGCTATCGCGAGCGGAAATTGGCGCAATTCTGGAAGGAGTTTAAGGATCGCCCGGCGGCTGAAATCGCGGCACGGTTGGATGAGCCGGGGGAGTTTGTCGGGGTGTTTGGGCTGTTTGTGGAATATATGAGCAAGAGGGGGCGGAATCCCGGGTAATGTTTGACATATTCCGGCCGGCGGTGTAAAGTAGCCTTATTCTACCTAAAAGGAGGAGCGCCGTTATGCCGCAGACTACCGGCTTGGGCCATGTCGGCATCTTTGCCGACGACTTTATGAAACAGCGGGACTTTTATTCCCGCGTCATCGGCCTGCAAATCGCCGATGAGAACCTGGAGCGGGGGATGTGCTTTATGTCCTCGGATCCGGTGTCCGAACACCACGAGTTCGTGGTGATGAAAGGCCGCCAGGCCGCCGCCGACACCAAGACCATCCAGCAGATTTCCTTTAAGGTGCCGACCATCCAGGATATGCGGGACTATAAGGCCCGCCTGGAGGCGGAAAACATCACCATTGAGCGGATTGTCAGCCACGGCAACGCTTTCGGGATGTATTTCTTTGACCCGGAGGGCAATCGGGTGGAGCTTTACTACCGCACCGGCTTTCCCGTTCCCCAGCCCCACGGCGACGCCATCGACCTGGCGCGCTCCGATGCGGAACTGCTGGCCGACGCCCGCCATCTGCTGATGACCAAGGAACCGGTCAAGTAAGGGCCTGTCCCGGGATCCGTTCGGCTGTAAGGTACAAATCCGTTCACCTTGAGCGGGTTGCGGGGGCCTCCGGCAACCGGTTCGGGGCGGCCCTTCAACAAGTTCAGGGTGAGCGGAATCTTGAATTTCAGGGTGAGCGGAATCTTGGGATGCCCCCGCCACTACCCCCCGGCCCGGTGCTGCGATGCCCATCCTCGGCCGCTTTGCCTACCGCCTTTATGGGGCCGCCGGCAGCCTGCTGGTGGCATTAGTCGTTATGTTCATCCTCTTTCCGCCCCTCGCCACCGCTTGGCACACCGCCCTGTTCGTCAGCCAGGTGCTGCCCTCCCCGGTCAAACCGCAAGCCTGGTTCACCGCCGCGCCGCAGCGGCAGCAAGTAACCTATCCGCGGCCCGACGGACAAGGCGCGGCCGATATTTACGCCATTCCGGACGGCCAGCGGCGGGCCGGCCTGCTGGTCTTTCTGGGGGCCAACGCCGCCGGCCGCGACGATCCGGATGTAGTGAACTTCGGCCAGGCTTTGGCCCGGGCCGGCTTTGCCGTAATGCTCAGCTGGTCGCCCACGATGGGGGAGCGCAACAATGTGGATCCGGCGGAAATTGACAATCTGGCCTGGGCTTTTCAGCACTTGCGGAGTCAGGACTATGTCGACCCGGAACGGGTCGGGATGGCCGGCTTTTCGGTCGGCGGCTCCTTTGTGCTGGTCGCCGCCGCCAATCCCCGCATCCGGGACAATGTGGCCTTTGTCAATTCCTTTGGCGGCTACTATGATGCCCCGGACTTTTTCCGGCAGATTGCCAGCAATTCCAAGTTCAGCGCCGGCAGTCCCCCCGAACCCTGGACGGTCGACCCGCTGACCCGCCGGGTCTTTGCCAACGAACTGATCGAGGTAGTCAATGACCCGGTGGAACGGCAATTTTTGACCCGCCGCTTTGTGGAGGGCGCGGCCGATGAGGATGCCGCCGCCCCGGCCGATTGGTCAGAACAAGGCAAACTTTCCCGCCGCATTTTAGAGGGGACGACCCCGGAACAGGCGGCGGAATTGTTCGAGCAGATGCCGGATTCTTTCCGCCAGGGCTTGGCCGACATTTCCCCCAGCGTCCACCTGCCGCAGGTGCAGGCCCAACTGCTGATTATGCATGATGTGGGCGATCCGCTGATCCCGGTAGGCGAATCCCGCCGGCTGATTCAGGCATTGCGGAAATCCGGCCGGCCCGGCGTCCGTTACACCGAAACGGCCATCTTTGACCATGTAAGGCCGGGCAGTTCCGGCAACCTGTGGGAACTGGCAAAAGGCGCCGGCCAGCTCTACCGCCATCTATACGGAATAATGCGCTTGGCGGCGTAACCGGGAAAATCGGTTTTCCGTTCTGTTGCAGCGTATCATTCCGCTCACCCTGAACTGGTTGAAGGGTCGTCCCGGAACCGGCTAATCCGCTCACCCTGAACTGGTTGAAGGGGCATCCTGAACCTGTTGAAGGATGAATACCCGGCAATAGAACGGAAATCGGGAATTATAGTGAGGTGACCCTTATGTCCGAACCGCCAGCCCGCTGCGCCGCCTGCGGCCGGGATTTTGAGGATAGGCCCGTTAATCCGGCCGCCAATCCCGCCGCCCGGAATCCTAATCCGCCGGAGCCGCAAAACTTTGCCGAACGGGGACTCCAGGAACATAACCGATTGCTGGCTGCCTTGTCCGCCCAGTTGGAATCCCTGCCGGCGCGGCTGGCGGCTGGGATGGCGGAGGATGGGGAATTGCGGGATTTGCTGGCGAGGCTGCGGGATAACCTGCGCCCCCGGCATGGCTTGTGCATTGACGGCAACTGCGTCCTGTGCCGGGTGCAGGAGGCGGCCATCAAGGAACACGTGGTAGCCTATATTGAGTGGAAAGTCCCCGGCACCACGCAAAAGCTGCGCCAGGCTAGGCAAGGGAATTAACAGGGCGGCGGGTCAGTCCCCAATCAGCCCCCTATCCCGCAGGAGGGCGATGTAGTCGTCCAACCCCAGGGTGCAACGGATAGCGTCCCGCAACTGCGCCGGGGTCAGGGCCAGCTGCTGGGCAATATGGTAAAAGGGATTGTCCTTGCGACCCTGCGACCGATAGGTAGTGCGGATTTTATGCCCCTGGTAATAGAACTCCGCCCGCAGATGCCTACCCTGGCGGGTCCGCATCCGGAACTTGGTCACCAGGCGGTCAAACTCCCGATCCGTCATACCTTTTCAATTTTTCCTTGCAGAACTTCCCAAACCTCTTGCAGCCCCTTCCCGAGGCGATGCTGATCCTCCTCCAAGGAAAAGTAAAGGTCGGCGATGGCGTAGCGCAGTTCGGCAACGGCTTCGGCCGCGTCATCGCCATACCCGAACTCGTTCAGCCCCACGGCCTCGGCCAGGATGAAACCCTCGGTCTCAAAGACGACGACCTCGATCGGCGCTTTTACCCGTAGCCGGTCATCGGCCAGGGATTCCAGCTTAATGCGGGCCGGCAGGGTCAGGGCAGGGGACAGGTCGCCGGTTGCGCGGTCGATAACGCTATGTTCTTGAGTCAAAACGCTCCTCCGGAGGCCGGTTGGGGGAAAGGGCGGTTTTGCCGTTGCCGGGGTAGGTCAACGCTTTTTTAATTAACATGGATGAACAGGATAGACAGGATTTTAGGTATCTGATTAGAACGGTAATGGCGGTCAACAACCTTTCTATACAGACACCAAATCCTGTCTATCCTGTCTATCCATGTTTGAATCGGGAAAGACGGTTGCGGTGGCATTACGCCCCACTTCCCCCATCATCCTCAGCGGCCGGCGGCCTATTATCCTCAACATCAGCCGCCGCCGGCATATCATCATCCACTTCAACCGGCGGCGGCGGGGCAAAGGGGGATTGGTAGGGTTCTCCGGCGTCGGCGGCTACGGCGGCGCCCATAGCGGTGATGGCTACTTCAATCTGGTCATCCTCCGGTTGGCGGGTGGTCAGCCGTTGCAGCCACAGCCCCGGTTGCGCCAGCAGCCGGGCCACCAACCAGCCGGGATGCACCCCGCTGAAACGGATGATTTCGTAGCTGACCGCCGCCACGACCGGCAGCAGCAATATCCGGGACAGGATGCGCCATTCCAAATCGGGCCGGCCCAGAAAGGCAAAGACCACTACCGACACCAATACCACCGTCAGCAGAAAGGCGGTGCCGCAGCGGGGATGCGGCGTGCCAAACCGGCGGACATTCGCCACCGTCAAAGCCAAGCCCGCCTCGTAAGCGTGGACCGCCATGTGTTCCGCCCCGTGATAAGCGAATACCCGCCGAATATCCTTGAGCCGCCCGATGCCGCCGATATAGCCCACTAGAATCAGCAGGCGCAGGCCGCCCTCGATCAGGTTGCTTACTAAATCCGAGGCGATAAAAGGGTCGATCAGTCGCACCAGCAGCAGGGGCAGGACAAAGAAAATCCCGATGCCGAGGAGGAGGGATAGGCCCAGGGTAAGGCCCAAGGCCCAGCCGGGAACATCGCCATCGCCGCCATCCTGCTCCTCGCCGGCCAGGACGGCGGAACGGTTCAGGGCTTTGAGGCCCAGCACCAAAGTTTCCAGCAGGGTCAGTACGCCGCGCAGTAGTGGGATGCGGCGGACGGAGCCGGTAAAGGCGCTGTTCAGGGGTTCGTGGCAGTGGTAAATGCTGCCGTCGGGCCGCCGCACCGCCAGGCTGAAAAAGCGGCGGCCGCGGATCATCACGCCCTCAATAACGGCCTGTCCGCCATAGGTGAACCGGGGTTGCTCTGCCACTGCTGCGCCGCCTTAAGGCCCGTAACCGGTTTTCCCGGGATTGCCGACTTTCCCCGGGATTGTCGACCGTCTTTCCCGGGATTCTCTACCGTCCTTCCCGCTTACGCGGGAATCCGGGACGGTACTGAAAAGACCAGTCCTTTGCCGCCCAACCGCCGCTGGATTCCCGCTTACGCGGGAATGACGGTCGATCGGTGCCGAATTCCCGTTGGCTCCGGGCGGACGGTAAATGCCCTACCGTCCTTCCCGCGCAAGCGGGAATCCAGAAATGCCGCGGATTCCCCTTGGCATCGGGCGGACGGTGAACGACCTACCGTCCTTCCCGCGTAAGCGGGAATCCAGGACGGTACTGAAAAGACCAGCCCTTTGCCGCCCAACCTACGCCGTATTCCCGCTTGCGCGGGAATGACGGTAAGGGATGGGCAGGACGGTTTATCGATGATTGCCCGCAATTTCCCCGATAGCCAACGGCCGCCCGGGCGGCCGGCTACTGGAGGTTGTAGCGCCGCCGCAGCCGCTCGATGCGGCCCTGGGTGTCCACGATGCGCTGTTCCCCGGTGTAAAAGGGATGGCACTTGCTGCACACTTCCACCCGCAGGGCCGGCTTGGTGGCCCCGGTCTGAAAGGTGTGGCCGCAGGAACAGGTTACCGTGGCGCTGTAAAACTGAGGGTGAATGTCGGCTTTCATCGGCTAGACCTCGACCGGGTACACGCTGACCTGGCGGCGGCCCTTGCTGGCCCACTCGAACTTGACCTTGCCGTCGGTCTTGGCGTAGATGGTATAGTCCCGGCCCAGGCCCACATTGTGGCCCGGGCGGATGCGGGTGCCGCGCTGCCGGATCAGGATATTGCCGGCGACGACCGCTTCGCCGCCGTATTTTTTCACGCCCAGGCGTTTGGCGTTGCTGTCGCGGCCGTTGTTGGTGCTGCCGCCGGCTTTCTTGTGCGCCATAGGGAATTAACCTCCGGCTTGGATAGCCTGGATGACCAGGCGGGTGTAGTTCTGGCGATGGCCGCGCTTGCGGCGGTAGCGGGTTTTGGCCTTATACTTAAAGACCATCAGCTTCTTGTCCTGGTAGTGGGACTGCACCTGCGCCACCACCTTGGCCCCGGCCACCCAGGGATTGCCGAAACGGACGGCGCCGCCGTCGGAAAGGGCCAGGACTTCGTCGAACTCTGCCGAGTCGCCTACGGCCAACGGCAACAGTTCCACATCCAGCACATCGCCGGGCTGGACGCGGTACTGCTTGCCGCCGGTCTTGAAAATCGCGTAATTCATAGCAAATCAACCTCGCGCCGGGATTATAAAGGGAAAAAGGGCGGGTGTCAATGGGGGATTTGGGGGAATTTTTGGAACCGGGGAAATTCCTGATTTGCGGGGTGGGATAGGGTAGCAACCCAGAGAATAGCGGGCCGTTTGTGGCAAACAGCCCGCCGGAGGGCAGGGTCAGGAGCGATGCCGGTCGCGAATGGCCCGAAACCGGGCTTGCCGCGCCGATTCGTTAGCTTTGCGGACAGCCTTGCGGGCGGCGGAGGTCATCTCTTTGGTAACCCGCCGCGTCCGCCCAATCCGGGACGAGCCGCGGGATGCCCCGTGTCCGACCTTGCTATTGGCAATAAGTGCCATGCTCAGTTTCATTTTCGTCCTCTGTTGCCAAAAGGGAATCATCCTCCCTTTCGACGTCGGCATCGGTGGTCGGTAGAACCGCCTTTATAAGTATCCCTCGGTTAATTACCTCAAGGCACAGGCTTTCCAACCTGGTAGGCAAGTGATCGACATTCTTTAAGCCGATCCGCTGAGCTTCCTCTACATCAATTATATGACCGTGGTCGGGATACTCCCAGACCAATTTCTCTACAACGTCGTCGACGGCGGAACTATCTTGTTCCAATGGACTCCAACGCCGTATAGTCTCCCTAGCGTACTGCTGGCTGACGGTCAAATACCGAACTGCCTCCCCCAATTCCCGGTAGTTCACCGAGTTGTAAAGGGCTCCCGCTACAGGGGATAATGCCCCGGTAGCGTATTCCATAGTATGGGCTACATCCATGCCGGCTTGTTCCAGCAAGAACAGCACCATAAGCTCAAAAGTCTCGATGTAATAGGTTCTCAAATACTCCAGACCTTTGACAATCTCTAAGGGAGACCGACGGTCTGCACTGCCGGTGAGGTCAGGTACTTGAGGGTCAAGGGGTCCCAACTCCCCAAACTGCCCTAAGGAAATCCGGTTAGCAGATAGGGCAATCAAAGTGGCGGCACTTTTGGCTCGAGCGGGAACCAGCACCTCCAATTCTTTGCAACTCGCCCGGATGGCCTTGGCGATATGAAAGGCAAACTCGATGTAACCGCCGCGGGAGTTCAGGATGAGCGACAAAGCTTCCTGATCGCCGATACTGTCAAGCGCGGAGGCGACCTGCACAAAAGAATCGGCGTCAATATCCGCGTTCAACACCAGCACGGCGTTGCCCGTAGCGTTGGCAAGATTTACCAAGCGTTCCGCGACAGTTTTGTCCTGTTCGGGTTCTACCATAACGCGCTCCAAGGGATCCGAGGGTATCTTGCCCTTACTTTAGCAGGCAGTTTTTGCCTTGTCAAGGTCCTCCGGCGGCCAATCCAGGGTCTTTTAGTTTTCCGCCAAGATCCTTAAATCCCTGTTCTCTCCGAGCTGGTCGCCGGGGCGGTTGGCCGTGGGGCAAGCTCACCAAGAAAAGATTTTCCCGGGCATAATCCGATAATTAAAAGACCCTCCGGCGGCCAATCCCCCCTAAAACCCCCACGCCACCCCCAGCTCGCCGCAGGTGTCGCGCAGCCAATCTATTACTTCCGGGTGCAGGGGGATGCCCTCGTGCCGGCGGATGGCTTCCATTTCCGCCTCGGGCTGGCCGGCGACCAGCACCCGGTCGTGGCCCGGAGCCGGTTTAGTGGCCTTCATCATCCGCAGCCAGCCGTCCATTTCATCCTTGAAATGCTCCGGATCGTCAAAGCCGGAAATGTTGTACGCCGCCACATAATGGCCGAAATTGGGCCGGCCGGGGGCGGCCCCATAGCCAAAACCGGTCAATACGCCGGCCAAAATATCCACTACGCAGGCCAGGCCGTAGCCCTTGTGGGAACCCAACTCCCGGGTCGCCCCCATAGGCAGCAGATGGTAGTTGGGCGGCACCGGCACTTCCTCCATAATGGGCGTCCCGTCCTCGGTAGCCAGCCAGCCCGGTTCCAGGTCCGCGCCCAGCCGCCGGGCAATCTCAATCTTGTTTTGGGCTACCGAACTGGTGGCGGCGTCAAAGACGAAGGGCGGTTCGTTGCGGGCGGGAACGGCGACGGCGATGGGATTAGTGCCAAGACGGGGTTCCGCGCCGAAAGTCGGCACCATCCGCGGCGGCGCGCTGGTCATACAGACGCCAATCATATCGTGTTCCAAAGCCAGCATCGCATGGTAAGAGGCCATCCCCAAATGGCGGGAATTGCCCACCGTTACCATCCCCACGCCGGACTGCCGGGCTTTTTCAATGGCAATTTCCATCGCCTTGGGGGTGACGATGATGCCCAGGCCCCGGTCGGAGTCCAGGCTGGCGGTGCTGGCCGTTTCCCGGACAATGCGGATTTCCGGCCGGGGATTGATTTCCCCCCGCTGATAGCCGCCCAGGTAACTGCGGAGCATATTGGAAACGCCGTGGCTGTCCACGCCGCGCAGGTCGGCCACGGTCAGCACATCCGCCCCCAGCACGGCGTCCGCCGGGGGGACGCCCACTTTCTCAAAAATGGCGGCCACTACCCCTTTCAGGGCATCGCCCGGCACGGTAACGGCATCCTCCAGGTTGACGCGGAATCGGGGCAGCACAATCAGCCTCCTTTAGATGGACAGCGGTAAAGGGTCGGTCGTTGACGATTGGACGGCGGCCGGTTTCCCGCCGGCCGCCCTACAGAAAGTCTAAAGCCGCTTGCAAGAATTCTTGCGGCTTTTCAATGTGCGGCAGATGGCCGCAATGGTCGATGATTACCAGGTCGGAGCCGGGAATAGCCTGTTGGAAAAGATAGCCGCATTCTACCGGAGCCAGTTTATCCTCCCGCCCCCAGAGGATGCGGGTGGGGATGTTGACCCGGGCCAGCAGGGACGGCAGTCGAGGGTCGTGCATATAGGGTTTCCAGCTGACCCGTGCCGCCATTTCCCGATTGCGTTCCAGGACGGCCGCCAGTTCCGGCGTTGGCGGCTGGTCGAACAGCTGCTGATACTCCGGGGCTTGGGCCGGGTCGTGAAAGAGCAGGTCAATAACCTGCTGGGGGCTGATGATGAATACATCGGCGATTTCCCCCTGCTGCGGTTTGATGCCGACCGCACCCACCAGCAGCAGTTTGCGGAATACCGGGCCGGCGGCGGCGACCATTTCGGCGGCCAGCCAGCCGCCCAGGGAAAAGCCAATCGCCCGGCAGCCGTACAAATCCTGGCTTTCCAGAAACCAGTTGTAAAAGGCGGCCAGGTCGTGGATGGTTTCCAGCCAGTCCGGGCGTTGGGAGCCGCCAAAGCCGGGATGGGAGGGCAGATAGACGGTGTAGCGTTCCGCCAGGGCTTGGGCGTAATGCAGCGGGCCTTCGCTGCCGCCGGCTCCGTGCAAAATCAGCAGCGGCTCGCCGGAACCGCCCACCAGCAGCTGGATGGGGTTGCCGCCGACCGCCACCGCGGTTTCCTTAAAAGCAACGGGCATAACGACCGGGCCTCCTGAACTGAACCGAATAAGTCAAGGACAATCTTAACCGCCGGCCCGCCGTTGGTCAAGGAGGGGATGGGGAATCAACGGGGCAATTGTTTATAGCAACCGCCCACTCCCGCCGATACCCCTAACCGTCATTCCCGCGCAAGCGGGAATCTCGAACAGCACTACCTTACGCCGCCACATCCTCGGCAAACAACCGCCGGATTCCCGCTTACGCGGGAATGACGGTAGGGGGCGGCAGGAATAACGGTAGAGAGACGCAGGAGCGGTTCGCCCGGGCCTCAGCCGCTTTCCCCCAGCAAATCCTCTACCACCAGCATTTTCAGGCCAGGCAGGGACGGCAGGGCAATGTCGTTGGTCAGGAAAAAGTCGGCGCGGCCGATTAGAGCCGTCGCCAGCTGCACCGCGGCCGGGAGGCGGACGCGGAGGTGGGCGGCCCTGATGGCGGCGGCCCTTTCCACAATCGGGGTACATACCGGCGTAATGGTCAGGCCGGGGGTGTTCAAGAGGATAGCCCGGTAGCGGGCGGCCAGGCGGGTATCGTTGCGGCGCACCGGCTCCACCAGAACCTCCGACAGAGTCAGCATGGAAGTTACCACCCGGAACTCGCCGGCGGTCAAGGCGGCAAAGAACGGTTCAACCGTGTCCCAGTAGGGTTGCTTCCGTTCTACAAAGTAAATGAGCGGAGCGGTATCTAAGGCCACGACTTGGCCGCGCAGTTCATCGGTCCACGCCATGGCTTACCCCTGGCCCCGCCGTTTGTCCGCGTACTCTTGGGCAGCGATGGCCGCTTCCCAAGAGCTATCGCCCGGCTCCCGCTTGCCGCGCAGTTCATTTACATAGTCCTGGGCGTCAATGCCCATTGCCGAAAGGGTATGGGACTTCTCCTCCTCGCTCAGCTCTCCCAGCTCCGCAAGGCCGTGCTTCTTGCCCACTCGGTTGGCAATCATCACACGCAGCAGCTCAGCCACCGCGAACTGTTCGTCCAGGTTCAGCTCGGCTACCAGCCGGTCCAGTTCCTCGGTAATGGTTAGCATTTCCATAACGGGCCTCGCTTCAGTCAATAGGTTGCCGCCGGGCCGGCGGCGCTGGGATTATAGCATATTCCTTTGCCGCCGGCTGTATTCATCCCGCAACCAGTTCAGGATGGGCGGGAAAGCAAGTTCCGGATGGCCGGGAAAGTAAATTCCGGGCGGGCGGGAAAGCCACCCGGTTAATAGTGCAAATCCTGCGCTATCAGCAGTAAATTCCGGGTGGGCGGGAAAGCCGTTAGTCCCCTAAAAGTCTGACAGGCCGTTGCCTTTGGCCAGGGCTACGGCCAGGCGGATGGATTCCAGCATACTGATATGCTGGGCCAAGCCCTGGCCGGCAATGTCAAAGGCGGTGCCGTGATCCACCGAGGTGCGGACAAATGGCAAGCCCAGGTTGGCGGTTACGCTTTCCTCAAAGCCGTACACCTTGACCGGAATGTGGCCCTGGTCGTGAAACATTGCCAGCACCGCATCATAGCGGCCTTGAATGGCCTGGTGAAAAACGCTGTCGGCCGGGATCGGCCCCACTACATCGATGCCGCGTTCCCGGGCCGCCGCTACGGCCGGGGCAATTTCCTCGGCCTCCTCATTCCCCAGCAGCCCGCCGTCGCTGTTATGGGGGTTCAGGCCGGCGGCCGCCAGCCGGGGTTGCGGAAAGCCCCAACGGACAAAACTGTCGTGGGTCAGTTGCAGAAACTCCAGGATCCGCTCCTTTTTCACATAGTCGCAGGCTATCCGCAGGGAGCGGTGGGTGGTCAGATGCACCACCCGCAGGTTTTTGGACAGCAGCATCGTGGCGATGGTTTTGATGCCGGCCAGTTCCTGGAGCAGCTCGGTGTGGCCGATGGACTGAAACCCGGCCAGGCTGGCCGCCTCTTTATTCAAGGGGGCGGTGGCGATGCCGTCCACCACGCCGGCCAGAGCCAATTGCCCGGCTTTCGTTACCCATTCCATCGCCGCCTTGCCGCAGGGGACGCTCAGCTGCCCGACGGTAATGTCCTCCGGGTTCAGGTTATGGATGTCCACCACCTCCACCACGGCCGGATCCTGGCCGGCGGCGGTGGGGTCGGCGGTTTCCCGCACCGCCAGGGGGTGGCCGGCCACCTTAACCGCCTGTTGCATAGCGTAGGCGCTGCCGATAACCACCGGGCGGCAGGCGGCGTACACCCGAGGGTCGGCCAGGGCTTTGACCACCACCTCCGGGCCAATGCCGCTGGGGTCGCCCATAGTAATGGCAATTGCCGGTTTGTAAAGTTCCGCGTCGGTCATAAAGGGCCTCGATTCTTTCAGCAGGTAAGGGCTAATCCGGGGATATTATAGCACGGATTCGAATCACGGATTCAAACATGGATAGACAGGATGAACAGGATATTTTGTCTGTATAGAACGGTGGTTGGCGGCCCCCCACCGTCCTTCCTGCGTAAGCGGGAATCCCCACGGTACTGAAAAGACCGGCCCTTTGCCGCCCAACCGCCGCCGGATTCCCGCGTAAGCGGGAATGACGGTAGGCGGGCATCGAAAATCCCCCAAAAAAATTTCGAAATTGCCCTCCCCCCCCCCCAACCCCTTGCAATCCCCCAAACCTTGTGCTAGAATGAAAGCATATAAGTCCGGGGCCTCTTGGGAGGTTCCTTTATGCCCAAGTTCTTTATGTTGGGTATCGTCCTTTCCCTGCTGCTGGCCGCCGCCGGGTATGGCCTGACCACTATCCAAGCCCGTTCCATCCCTTGGGATTGCTCCGATTGGCAAGCCTTTGCCCACGCCGACCGGACTACGTCCATCCTCGAGTCCCTGGCCGAGAACCGGGGCAAGACCCTTTACTGCGGCGTTGACCAGTCCGATACCTTTACCAAGGCCGAGACTTGGGAAGCCGGCCGCGACCGCAACGAGCGGGACGATACCGTCTATTTCGGGGAACGCGGCCAGTTCCGGGGTTTCATCGCCGCCCAAGAGGGTTATCTGACCGACGGGGAATCCGGCGTTACCGGGGTCAGCATTGACCGCATTTTGAGTTCCCCCGGGAGGAACGGCGGCGCACTAAGCGCGTCAAGCGCCTCGACATCGCGTCCGAGGGCAATTGCCTGGATAAGCATCCGACGGATACGAGCGAATATACGCCCGGCACCCTGGCTTGCTCTCCTTGGGCCGGCCCCCCCAGCGGCGGCTCCGGGCAGGCGCCGCGGGCGCGTCGCGAGGCCCGGTACTTTCAAATCAACAGTATGGATGGCATCAGCCGGGACAGCAGTGCTAACTGGAGTGTCGCCTGGGCGACTTTCCCCACGGCGGAATACTGGCAGGATTTGGCGGAAACCACGGCCAAGAACGCTTGCCGGGACCAAGGCTATCCGTCGGTAAGCAACGTGGTTTTCGGCCAAGGCCACAGCAATAACAAAGGCTCCGGCGTCCAAGACTGGGATCGCGGCTCCGGCCTGGGCTGGTATTTTTCGGGAGACCAGTCTGGTGGGGGCCTCCAATACGCCGCCCGGCAAAGCCGCTCCTGGACGGCCACCTGCAAGAAAGTCATCCGCCGCACCCGGAAGTAGGGTATAACCGGAAACCTTTTGCCGCCATTCTCCGGGAAACGGGGGATGGCGGCTTTTTTGTGGGGGCGGGCGGCAATACGCCGCCGCCGGTTTCAGCCGGTGCCGGCGATAAGCGGTTGGAGCAGCAGGGCGGCGATTATTCCGCCGCCGGTAGCCAGGCCCAGGTAAAAGAGCCGGTCGATGCGGCGGTTGAGATCCCGGACGGTATCCGTCAGGCTGTCGACCTTGGCTTCCACCCGGGCCAGGCGCTCCCGGTTTTCCATTTGGGCGTTTTCCAGATTGGTCAGGCGGGTTTCCGTGCGGTCGGAATCGGCGGTGGCCGTAGTCATCAGCGGTCTCTCCATTTCAAGATGAGGTTATTGTAACGGTTGGATTATCCGGCGGCAACCCGGCCTCCGGGCGATGGCATATACTACCGTCTTTCCCGCCCCCTACCGTCATTCCCGCCCCCTTACTGTCATTCCCGCGTAAGCGGGAATCCCGCGGTGGCTTGCCAAGACTGCGGCATTATACGGTAGTACCGTGGGGATTCCCGCTTACGCGGGAATGACGGTAGGGAGGCGGCGGGATTCCCGCTTACGCGGGAATGACGGTAAAGAGGCGGCCGGATTCCCGCTTACGCAGGAAGGACGGTTATTGGCCGCCAGCGCCGTTCTAATCAAATACAAAAATCCTGCCCATCCTGTCTATCCATGTTTGAATCCGTCCCCCCATTGAGCGGAATGGTGTATTATATAGCCGTCCCTGGAGGGCAAAATTTTTCCCGCTGCGGGAGGGCAGGATTTGGCGCTTATGGCTAAAGTTTTGATTTCCGACCACATTGCGGCCGCCGGGGTGGAACTGCTGGCCGCTAAAACCGAGGTGGCGGTTAAAACCGGCTTGCAGCCGGCGGAACTGCTGGAACTGATTCCCGACTACGACGCCCTGGTCGTCCGCAGCGAAACCAAAGTCACCGCCCCGGTCATTGACGCCGGCCGGCGGCTGCGGGTCATCGCCCGGGCCGGCATCGGCGTGGACAACATCGACCTGGAGGCCGCCACCGGGGCCGGCATCGCCGTGGTCAACGCCCCCATTGGCAACACCGTGGCCGCCGCCGAACATTCCCTGGCCCTGATGCTGGCCCTGGCCCGCAACATACCCCAGGCGTATCAGTCCCTGAAACAGGGCGAATGGCGGCGCAGCGCCTTTATGGGCGTGGAAGTCTGCAACAAAGCCCTGGGCGTGGTCGGCTTGGGCCGGGTCGGCAGCGAAGTGGCCCGCCGGGCCCAAAGTTTCGGGATGCAGCTGCTGGGCTACGATCCGTTCGTCGGCCCGGATTATGCCCGGCGGCTGGGTGTGGAACTGCTGCCCTTGAATGAACTGCTGTCCCGGGCCGACTTTGTAACCCTGCATACGCCGCTGACCCCGGCCACGGCCAATATGATTGGCTCCCGGGAATTGGCGTTGATGAAACCGGCGGCCCGGCTGATTAACGTGGCCCGGGGGGAATTGATTGACGAGGCGGCCCTGCTGCAAGCCCTGGATAATGAATGGATTGCCGGGGCGGCGTTGGATGTGTTCGTGACGGAGCCGCCGCAAAATCCGGCGTTGATTGCCCATCCCCGGCTGATGGCGACGCCGCATCTGGGAGCCTCGACGCAAGAGGCGCAACGGGAAGTAGCCATCGAAGCGGCGGAGCAGGCCCTGGCGGTTCTGGAAGGCCAGCCGGCCCGCAACACGGTCAACGCCCCCTTTATGGCGACCGAGGCCCAGGATTTGCTGGCTCCCTATGTGCCGGTGGCCGCCCTGGTCGGCAAACTGCTGACCCATCTGGCCGACGACCAGTTTATGGGCATAACTATCACTTACGAGGGGGAAATTGCCCAGCACGACACCATTATGCTGGATTCGGCGGTATTGGCCGGGGTGTTGACGCCGGTCAGTTCGGAGCAGGTGAACCTGATTAACGCGCCGGTCTTGGCCCGGCAGCGCGGCCTGCAAGTGGTAGTGCAGCGCAACGCCGTGGCCCGGGAATACGCCAGCCTGATTACCGCTACCCTGGCCACCGGCAGCGGCGACATCACCCTGGCCGGGGCCTCCCTCCGCAACGCCCCCCACATCGTCCAGGTCAACGATTACTGGCTGGATTTGGCCCCCACCACGCCTTATCTGTTGTTTGTGGACAACACCGACCAGCCCGGCTCCATTGGCGCGGTCGGCACGGTCATTGGCCGCTACGATGTGAACATCAACTTTATGGAAGTGGGCCGGCTCAGTCAGCGGGGGCAGGCGATGATGGTCTTGGGCTTGGATGACCCGGCTCCGCCGCCGGCCCTGGCCGAACTCGCCGCCCTGCCCCAGGTCTATAACGCCCGCCTGGTGGCGCTGTAGGGGGTGGGCAGACAGTTTCATCTTTCAGTAGGCAGGATGGGGGGATGGACGGCCGCGGCCCCTACCGTCATTCCCGCGTAAGCGGGAATCCCGAACGGTACTGCCTTAGGATGGTATTGTCGGCAGGCAACCGTTGGATTCCCGCTTACGCGGGAATGACGGTAGGGGGGCGGCGGGAGTGACGGTAAAGTAGATTGTCCGGTATAGGCCCTTGGCCTTGAGGGTCAGCCGGCCGCCCCGGCGTAGCCCCAGCCAAATATCAGCCCGCCCCCGACAGGATGCCGGAAAATTCCTCCGGCTTGGACCAGTAAGCCAGGGTAGAAAGGCTTTCTACCCGGGTAAGATCTTCGACCGTCCAGACATCGGCGGTATCGTCGCACAGGGAGACGAATTGCAGGGCTTCCGGCCCGGCGGTATAAGGGATCAAGTCGTGCCACGCGGCCACCACATGGTCGGCGGCCCGATGCGCCGTGGCGCGGCTGCCGGTAGTCAGCACATATACCAGAGAGCTGCGGGCGGCCGCCCGCACCTGGAAATCAACATTCCAGACGAAATTTGACCGGCCGGCCAGCTTTTTGGAACGCTCGTAATCCAGATTTTGCTCGCTCAGGTATTCAGCTACCGCGTCGGCCATAGAGGCATTGCCGGCATAGCGCAGCGTGAACCACAAATCGGACACCCGCAAAGCGGCTTGGGCGACGCGGTTCACTACGGCGGCCAAGTCCTCCCCGGGCCGGCAGCGGGCTTGCAGCATCCCCCGATAGAACTCTACCCCGTGGGTGATGCAGGTCTCGTTGATAAACCGGTTCTGCCGCGGGGAGCGGCGCGGCGCGGCGGACTGCATCCGCAGCCAACCGGCCGTCTCGGCCAAGTCGGTCACCGTAATGGTGTCGCCCGCCACGGCGCAGAACAGGTCGATGTTGTCGCCGTCAGGATAAAGGTAAGGCGTCCGAATCCGCAGGCAGTCGTCAAACTCCGCGCACTGGAACAAGGCCCCCATCTTATCCTGAAGGATTTGACAAAGGTCGCTCTGGTTCATAAAAATGCCCGCCTGGTCACGGATGGCTGCCGCATCCGGCCGCTATGCCGGATACCGGCTTCCCGGCAAAACTGCGCCCACACCGTCACCGGGTCGTTATAGGGCGCGGTAATGTCCTCGGGCGCATAAACCTCGCGGTTCCGGTGTTTATGGTTTTCACCGGCCGGGCCGTGATTGCGCCCCAGGTCCAGGCCGTAAATACGGCCGCCGGTGCGTAAAATGACCGAATAGGAGAGTTTCCGGGCCTGCGGATTGTAGCGGCCCTGGACAAAGAGCGGCCAACCCGAGTCAGTAACGACCTCAACCCGGAAAGTGAGGGCCGGGGAATGATCTTCGTCCGATTCCCACGCTATATTGCCGACTATTCGTTTTTCCTCGGCCATAATAGCCGCGAAGTCAGCGTCATCCACCGGCGGCATACCCTACTCCCCCGTCAATCCCTAGCTGTAATTTATGATAGCATAATTTTGTCGTTTGTCAAATCCGCTATCAGGGCAATTGCATTTTAACCGGCCAGGATTTTCTGCAAGTAATCGCCATCCCAGCCGGCCCTTTTCAGCTTGGCCTTGATGCCCACCTTGCGGGTGGGTTCCCGGCGCAGCAGGTTCAATGACATCTGCCGCACTACCGACAGGTTGGCGGCGGCGTTGCCGGTCCGCACCCGGCAATGATCCTCGTCAAAAGCCACATCCAGCGCCCAATGCAGCTGGTTTTCAATGCCCCAATGAGCCCGGGCGCTTTCCAAGAACTCCGCAGCCGTCAGCCGGCGGCTGCATATATAATACCGTTGCTCCGGCGTCCCGACCCCGGCCTGCCGTTCATAGCTGACCTGGGCCACGCTGCTTAATTGGGGCCACTCCCCGGCCGAGTCAATGTAGGTCAGCTCCTCCCGATCGGCGATGACCCGGCATTGGCGGACTTCCAGCCGGCCATGCCCTTTGCCGACCTCCCGACAGCTACCCAGGGGATCCGTCCCCTCGGCGCAGCGGAAAGCGTCTTGCCGCTGGTCGTACAGCTGCCCCTGATTGCCTTTGACTGCCAGCAGGTAGTCGGCTTCGCTAGCCACGATTTGCCGGGCGATGGACTTCTGACAGCCCATAGCGTCAATGGTCACCAGGCAACCCCGCAAATCCAGCCGCGCCAGCAGTTGGGGAATGGCCGTGATTTCGTTGGATTTGGCCGCCGTCTTGACCTGCCCCCGGGTCAGCCGATTGGCCGTGGCCCAAGCGCTGACCAAATGCAGCGGCCGCCGCCCGGAACTCCGGTCGCCGCTGCCGCGCAGAGTTTTGCCGTCAATGGCGACTACTTCCCCTTGCGTCAGCTCGCTTATGGAGCGCACCCAGTCCAGAAAGCCGGCCTGGAACTGCTCCGGATCCAGCCGGCTGAACACCCGTCCCAGAGTGTCGTGGGAGGGTATCCCGTTAGGCAGGGCGAGAAATCCCCGCAGCCAATCGGCTTTGGCCTGGCCGAACTCAGCGATTTCCACCCCGTGGTCGGCCCCGCAAATCACCGCGCAAAGGGTCAGGGCTACGATGTCCAGCAAATTATGCCGCTGGGCCCGCCCATTGCGCGGATCGGTCAATCCCTGAAAATGCTCCATAATCACCGCCAGCCCCTCCTCAGCATTTTCGGGCTATTTTATACCTTTATCCTCTCGAAATTAAAATGCAATTGCCCTGCCGGCGGCAATGTTCTAACCCGGGGCCGCCGGTTGAATGAACGACTCAAAAATGTTCTTGGGTTCCAGTAGCACCAGGTTTTGGGAACTGTCCAGAAAAAGGGAACAGCGGTTGAGAAAATCCCGGCCCAGCAGCGCGGGAAAGCGGCGGAGGGACGGATGGTCGGTCGGTTCGCAAATATGCACATCCAATTCGCAGAACCGGGGAGCGCCATCCGGCTCGTAGAACAGCAAAACGGCCGGCTCCGCGTAATAGCCCAGCCCCCCGCCAATGCCGGTCGGATAGGTCAGGGAATCGGGATTCAGCCGCCGGTAGTCAATCCCCAGCCGGTCAACATCCCAAGGATGCAGGGCGGTGGAATAAGAGCCGGTATCGATGAGGAAAACGATCCCATTGGTTATGCCCAGGCGGGGAAAGTCAATATACCCCGGCACGTAGGGCGCCAGGGCTCCGTGTTCGTCGGCGATGAAACGCCCCTCTATAGGCATCGGTGCAGTATGCTCCCAATCCGCGGCGGCGGGTTGGGCTCCATAAAACCGCCCATCACCGCGCCCCGGCGAACGCCTTGCGCCTCTACCAGACGGAACAAATCTTTCAGATCCGGGGAAACGGCGACCAGCTGCTCCCGAAAGACAGCAATCCACTGGTTGGGATATTGTTCCCGAAACTTGGCGCGGTTGGCGTCAAAGAACTTCATGGTGCGCTCAGTGTCAGCGTTGGCCTGCCGGATGGCCGCATAGTTGACGATGGGCTTGCCGTCCACGATGCGGAAAAAGGTGATTTCCCCATCCCTTTCCCCGGCCCTCGCGGCGGGAGGGGTAAAGTCCGGGGACGGGGCCTGCGCCGCCGGCCGCCGCGGCTTGGTGTCCAGGAACTCCACCAGCACATCGCTTCGGCGGATGCCCTGCTCCTCCGCCGCTTGGAACAACTCCTTCCAATCCGGAGCGACGCCTACCAGCTGTTCCCGAAAGACGCCAACCCACTGGTCGGGATATTGTTCCCGAAACTTGGCGCGGTTGGCATCAAAGAACTTCCGGCTGCGGGCGTAGTCGGCTTCGGCCTGCCGAATGGCCGCATAGTTGACGATGGGCTTGCCATCCACGATGCGGAAAAAGGCATTTTCCGGTTCCATTTTCTTGGACCTCCCGAGGGGATGGGTAAGGTTTCAAGGGCAAAGCCAACTCTGCCGCCAGCCCCGGTTTTGCCGGCGGCCGGAAAAGACCCGGCGGCGGGGCGGGCGGTTTAACGGAATAGGGCTTATGCGGTCGGCCGGGCTGGAAACCCGGGCCAAGACCCTAGCGGCGCTGGCGGCGGCGGCGGCGGGCGGCCCGCTGGGCGGCCAAGCGCTCTTTCTGGGCTTTGGAGCGGAAAAACCGCCGGTCTTTCAGTTCCCGCAAAATGCCGGCGTGCTGCACCGAGGCGCGAAAGCGGTTGACCAGGCTCTCCGGGCTTTCACCTTCCCGAGGGGTTACATAGGCCATTAAACTCTCCTTTGCAACGAAAAGTTGGGCTGTGGGGAACAATGTAACACAAGGGAAAGGGATCGGCAAGTCAAGGGCGGGCTTTCAATCGGTCAATTGCCTCTAGCAACCGTCATTTCCATCCCCTACAGTCATTCCCGGCCCTAGCAACCGTCATTCCCGCGAAGCGGGAATCCAGAACGGCATTGCCTTATGATGCCGCATCTCCAGCAAGCAACCGCGGGATTTCCGATTACGCGGGAAGGACGGTGGGGGGCGGACGGGATACCGGTAGAAAGGGCTGCCGGCGGGAAGGACGGTAGTAGGTCAGGAAGGACGGACGGTGGTGGGGAAGTTGCCCCCCGGCGTCAAGTTTAGTAATATGGGGGCAGTTTATCGGGATAGTTTGCCGGAGGGGTGGCCTTATGAAAGCCGTTTATTGCAATCGGCCGGGCGGGCCGGAGGGTCTGATCTATGGCGATTTGCCGGAGCCGGAGCCGGCTCCGGGCGAAGTCCTGCTGCGGGTGCGCGCCAGCGCCCTGAACCGGGCCGATCTGGGCCTGCTGCGCCGGGAACGCAATTCCTATCCCCACATTCCGGGGATGGATATTGCCGGGGAAGTGGCCGCCGTCAGCCCGGCGGCTAATACTACGGTCCAAGTAGGCGACCGGGTTCTACTGGAGAACCGGGTCAAGTGCGAGGTCTGCGACCATTGCATCGCCGGCCGCGATCAGTATTGCCGCCAGCAAAAGCGGTTGGGCGTCGATCTGAACGGCGGCCACGCCGAATATGCGACGGCTCCGGCGGTCAATGTCTATAAAATCCCGGATACGATGGCCTTTGCCGAGGCCGCCGCCCTGCCGCTGGCCGGCCATACCGCTTGGCAGTGCATGGTGGTGCAAGGGCAGGTGCAGCCTTGGGAGGATGTGCTGATTCACGCCGCCGGCAGTGGCGTCGGCAGTATGGCAATTCAGATTGCCCGAAGGATAGGGGCGCGGGTCATCGTCACCGCCGGCAGCGACTGGAAACTGGCAAAAGCCCAAGAATGGGGCGCGTGGGCCGGCATTAACTATCGGGAAACGGCCAACCTCAGCCAACGGGTAATGGAACTGACCGACGGCCAGGGTGTGGACTTGGTGTTTGATGTGGTGGGCGCGGAGGTGTGGGACGAAAGTATGCGCTGCCTGAAACCCGGCGGCCGGCTGGTGATTACCGGGGTTACTTCCGGGGCCAAGACGACGATGGATTTGTCCCTGTTGCAAGGGCGGCCGTTGCATCTGATGGGCAGCGGCGGCCGCACCCGCCGCAGTTTCGGCGACCTGATGAAAATGGTCAATCAAGGGGAACTGCGCGGCATCGTCGGCCAGACCTTTCCCCTGCCGGAAGTGGCCGCCGCCCACCGGGTAATGGAATCCCGGGACTTTTACGGCAAACTGGTGATTGAGAATTAGGGGGCGGTGGCGCTAGAATTGCCCCAATTCTCAATAACAAGGAGCAATCCGTTTGACTGCCCCCGCCGAACCCGCCGAACCCTATCTGAAATATGCCCTGTTCTGCCAGGATACGGAGACCGATGCTGCCGCCGGGCTGACCTTTAAGGGCATCCTGGACCTGGTGGAACTGCCGCCGCCGGCCGCGCCGCCCGGCGCCGATTCTCCGGTATTGGCCCAAGTGGATGTGAACCTGGCTTTCTGCATTGCCGGGGCTACGCCGGGCCGCCACTACCTGATGGTAGGCATCAAAACTCCGGGAATCCCCCTGGATACGCCGCCGGCCCAGGTTATCGACTGGGAGGAGGGCATCCTCTTTCAGCGGTGGATCAAGGCTTTCCGCATTCCGGTGCAGCGGGCCGGCTGGCATACGGCGGCCATAATGCTGGATGGCGCGCCGCTGGGCGAGGCCAGTTTCCTGGTGCGCTTTGCCCCGGAAAAGTAGGGAGATTTCCGGGGGCCGGCAAGTTGCGAAACTTGACACCGGAGACAAAGATAATATACTGTCAGCCGGATGGTACTGGCTCCGGGACTGGTGCATCAAGGGAATTATCCTGCCGTGCCGGGAGTTGAAATGACGATACCGAAATCCGAATCCCGGCGGGATGCGGTGGATTGGGCCGCCCTTGGTAAATCGCTCGAGGCAAAAGAGCGGGAACGGGCGATTGCCGACCGCCGGAATGCCCGGATGTGGCGGGCGGTCATCGCCGCCAATCCTGGTCTTTTCCATTGCCTTTCTGCTGGGCTACTTTACCTATCTGCAACAAATCGACCTGGTCCTCGAAGTGGCTACGCTGGCCGCTGTAGGGCTGGGCGGCTTTGGCGGCGGCTACGGCTTTGCCCGCTGGCGGGGGCGGTAGCGGCGCGCCTACGCCTTGCCGAAAATGAAAGACCCGGCAGAACGGCCGCCCCGATTTGCCTTTTCTGTGCCCTTGCCCTATAATCCCTTGCTACACAATTGCTTTGTAGTGCTGTGCAGGTAGTCCCGCATCTAAACCAGCGGCAAAGGGAGGTCTTTAATGCCACGGTTGACCGTCTTTCCGGCCTTGGCCCTGTTCCTCTTTTCCGCCTTACTGCTGGCCTGCGCGGCCCCTACGCCCACGGCCACGCCTTATCCCACCTATACGCCTTATCCGACGGCGACCTCCGTCCCCACCGCTACCCCTTACCCGACCTACACGCCGCCGCCTACGGCCACGGCCGTCCCCACCGCTACACCCTATCCCTCACCGACGCCGCAGCCGACTGCGACGTTCTACCCTACCTACACGCCCTATCCGACGCCGGCCAGCGTCCCTACCGCCACGCCCTATCCTACCTATACTCCCTACCCCACCTATACGCCGGAAATGCGCCCCACGCCGACCTTTACCCCGTGGCCGGCCAGTTACTTGTGGGAAACTTACACCTCGCCACACAGCGGCTTTGTTCTGTCTTATCCCTATGACTGGTTTATGCTTGGGGCGGAGAACGAGCCCGGGGGCGATTACTTTTGGATTACGCATTTCTCCGTTTATTCCCCGGATTTCGAAGCAAACGCCAGCGTTCTGACCAGTTACTCGGTTATCGGTTGGGATTATGGTCCTGGCTCTTACGCGGATTCGGTTAGCGAGAGGTTACGGGAAAATGCCGAGGAGAAAGCATACGGCCTTGAGTCGTTAACTGTTACTTCCTTGGTCGCCTTGTCGCCGACGGTCGTCGACGTCGAATTGGAAATGCGGTGGGAAAACGGTTGCGCCGAAACCAGGTATGAGCGATATATTGCGGCATCCCGTTACGAGTATCAGGTCTATCTTTCCGTGTGCAAGTCGGCGGATTACTTGTATGACGCCGACTTGGCCCGCGAGATTCTGGATCGGTTCCGACACAATTAGGCGGGGGCGCGGCAGTTCCGCCAGCATACGAAACTTTCCCCCCATTTGCCCCCTAACCCCAACCAGTGGTATCCTTTGCTTGGCCCCGGAAAGGGGAAACCTTGTTTTGACTGGGGGGTAGGTTATGAAAGTTGCGGCCTTGCTTTGCGGGGTCATCGGCGGGCTGGCCGGGTTGGTCGGCGCGCTTATAGTTTTCGGGGTCGGGGCGCTTATCGGCGGCTTTGGCGGCGGCGGGGGTGTGGCCCTGGACGGCATTGGCGCGCTGGTTATGGCGGTGGTCGGAATTGTCGGCGGGGCGATGGCTATTGCCAAGCCGCTGCCGGCCGCCATCCTGATGGCCGTGGCCGCCGTGCTGGGTTTCATATTCATCACCGTCGGCTTTTTCATCGGCTCCATCCTGCTGCTGATTGGCGCCGTATTGGCCTTTGTGCCTTGGCTCCAAGGGCGGCGGGCCGGAGGGCAAAGCTGAAACAAAACCCATCCGGGGCCGGTTGGAAAAACCGGCCCGGGATTGGGTAAGCCGAAAATCTTAACGGAGGGAGGCAATGACGACTTTCCCCGTTCCCCATAAAGAGGTGGAACTAATTCCGGCGGCCGCCGCCATTGGCGCGTCCGGGTGGCAGTTGTCCCGGGATTTGGCGGTGGACCTGGAATATGCCGACGGGTATGTAATAGCCACCAGCGCCTGGGTGGACGAATACGGCTATGGCGACACCAAGGAAAGCGCTCTTGCCGATTTGCTCCTTTCCTTGCTCGAGCTGCGCCAGTCCCTGGAGCGGCAAAAGCGGGAAAGCCAGCTTTCCGATGAACTGCTCGCCATCCGGGATAAGCTGAACATCCTTTTGACGGCGGCCGGCCGCTAACCGGAACTATAATCAGCCGGCAAGCCCGGCCAAGCCGGTGATTGCCCCCGCGCTACCCCCCCGGCCGGTCAAAATCCTGCCCCACATCCCGCAGGAACTCCTCGATGTCCGGGGACAGCGGGGTCGGCGGCGGGGCCTCGGCCCGCCGTTCGGCGTCATAGTGTTCCTCCAACTGCTGCAACAGCTCGGCGACGCTGGCTCCCTCGGCGCTGACCATTCCGGCAATGGAATCGTACTGCTCCTGCCCCCGTTCCCGGTCAATCAACCGCTCCGGCAGGCCATAAAAATCGCACAGCAGCTCCATCAGCCGGGCCGCGCCCTGCCAATCCTCCTCCACCTGAAAGTATTGCGGCAGATGCACCACAAAGGTGCGGGTTGCTACGCCCTGCCGCGCCGCCTCCTGGGGAATCAGATAGGTGATGGTGGTGGGGCCTTCGTAGTCGCTGGCCCGCACGCCGGCCCGCCGCTGTTCCGCAGCCAGCTCCTCCGGCGCGCCGGGGCCGCCGCCGGAGCCGGACACCAGCAACGGCCGGGTATGCGGCACCATATCGTACATCGCCCCCACCAGGGCATAGCGGCGCACCCCCAGGCGGGTCAGCAGTTCCAGCACCGCCTCGGTATAATCCTCCCCATAGCGATGCGGCTCCAGCAGATGGGCCATTACCAAGTCCGGCCCTTGCTCCCGCACGGCGTAGCGGATGATGGTGTTGGGGATGGTAACTTCCCGTTTGCCCAGGTTAATCAGGGAACGGGGGCGGTAGCGGGTAAAGTCGTAGAACCGGCCCGGCTGCCGCAGGCGGCCCAATTCTTTGGCCCGCAGATGCCGCTCCAGGCGATTCAGGGTGATGCTGCCCACCCGGCCCACATCAATCCAGGGGCGCAGCACGGCCAGCAGGTGCGGCTCCTTCAGCTCCGGCAAAGGTTCGGTCAGGTCAAACTCGCTGATTTTCATACCGCCCATTGTGGCACAGCGGCCGGCCGTTGGCAAGTACCCCGGCGGCCGGATTTCCCGGTTTGGTATATAATGCCCGGCTGAATGCCAAATTGAGGTTTCCGCCCTATGTTTTTCCGGCCTTTTGCGCTGATTGTCCTGGCCCTGATTGCCCTGCCGCTGGCGGCTTGCGCCGGCGGCGGGACGGATTCCGCTGCCGTGGCCGCCGACCGGGCGGCTTTGCAAGCCCTGTATGCCGCCGCCGGCGGAGCGCAGTGGCGGCATCCGGATAACTGGCTTTCCGACCGGCCCCTGGGCGAGTGGGCCGGCGTGACCGTGAACCGGCAAGGCCGGGTTACGGCTCTGGATTTGAGTTTTAACAACCTGCGGGGGCCGCTGCCGCCGGAGTTGGGCCAGTTGTCCGCCTTGACCCGGGTCAATTTCAGCTACAATCACCTGACCGGCCCGATCCCGCCGGAGTTGGGCAACTTGTCTTCCTTGCGCCGCTGGCTTTCCTACCAGAACGAACTGACCGGGGAAATCCCGCCGGAGTTGGGCCACCTGGCCTCTTTGACCGTGCTGGATTTGTACCAGAACCAACTGACCGGATCCATCCCGCCGGAATTGGGGCGGTTGTCGCAACTGATTTATCTGGATGTGGGCATCAACCGATTAACCGGCCCCATACCGGCCGAGTTGGGCCGCCTGGTCAACTTGAACTACCTGGCTTTCACCGACAACCGGCTGGACGGTCCCTTGCCGGCCGCCTTGACCGCCCTGCCCCGACTGGATTTTCTGGGCTTTGCCGCCAACCCCGGCCTCTGCGCCCCGGCGGCAATGCAGGATTGGCTGCGGGACATTGCGACGGTAGTAGGGGAGGCGTGCTGAAATCCGGCGATTATTTCGGGAACAAAAGCGGTGGGGTCAGCCCTGCCGCCGCCGCTGGCATAAAGCCTCTTATCCTGCTATAGTAGCGGTGGATTTCCCGAGGGAAAGGACAAATGACGCCGCATCACGCCGAATCCAACGCTAATACTTTCTTGGGCGACTTGCTCCGGCCAATGTTGGGCCGGAACGCCGCCTTGGCCCAGAACTCCCGGACGATTGTCGGTCATCCCGGCTGGCAGCCGGATTTGCTGATTACCGCGCCGGGCCGTTCCGCCGTGGTAGTGGAAGCCGAATATACGCCGGCGGCCAATGTGGAGCAGGAAGCCAAAGACCGCTTGGGCCATGAGGTTACGATACATCGCTTGCCTATCGAGGCGGCCATTGCCCTGCGTTACCCCCCGGGGGTCGACACGGCCCCGGATTTGCGGGCGGCGGTCAAGGACGCCCGCTTTTCCTATTGCGCGTTCACCGTGACGGACTACCGCCCCACCCCGGAGGGGGAAATAACGGAAACCGCCCGGTTCCCGGAATCCGGCTGGCTGGAGGGCAGTCTGACCGACTTGGCCGACCTGATTCGGCTGGTATCGGTGCCGCAGCTGCCGGTGAAAGACGCCACCGACGCGCTGCAAAAGGGCATCGACCGGGTCGTCCTTACCCTGGATGAACTGGAAAATAACCGGCCCGCGATCAATCAGCGGATCGCCAAACTGCTGGGAATGGACAATGTGCCCGCAACCCGTCGCATGGCCGGGGCGATTCTGACCAATGCCGCGGTCTTTCACGAGCGCATTGCCGGCAACCACGACGAGATTAACCCCCTGTCCCTAGTTTGCGGCCCCGAAGTAACCAATCCCAAAGCGGAAACAAAGGCCGCTTGGCAAGCCATCCTGGACATCAACTACCATCCCATTTTTGACATTGCCCGCCGCCTCCTGGACCTCCTGCCGTCCCGGTCGGCCGCCGCTATTCTGCACACCCTGGAATACACAGCCGGGGAAGTGGAAAGCGTCGGCGTGGAAAACTCCCACGACTTGACCGGCCGGGTGTTCCAGCGCTTGATTGCCGACCGCAAGTACCTGGCTACTTTCTACACCCGGCCCGCATCGGCCGCCCTGTTAGCCCGCTTGGCCGTAGCCAAAATGGAAAAGGTGGATTGGGCCGACCAGGATGCTATCGGCAAACTGCGAATTGGCGATTTCGCCTGCGGCACCGGCGCCCTGTTGTCGGCGGTCTATGAACAAATCGCCGCCCGCCACGAACGGGCCGGCGGCAATCTGGAACGACTGCATCCGGCAATGATGCAGAACGTGCTTTATGGCTGCGATGTTCTCCCTTCCGCCATCCACATCACCGGTTCCACCCTGTCGGGGGCGCAGCCCCATGTGGATTACAAACAATCCCGCCTCTATAATATGCCCTACGGCCGCCTGAGCGACGGCAGCGTAGCTATTGGCTCGCTGGATTTCCTGAAGTCCGACGCTCAGCTGACTTTGAGCAACTTCAGCGATCCCGCGACCCGCACCGGAAGTACCGGGGACGCCGCCGCCGGGCAAGCCATCGCCGAAATCAAAGATTCCACCTTTGACCTGATAATTATGAACCCGCCCTTTACCCGGGCCACCAATCATGAGGGCGCGCACGCCGATGTGGTCAACCCGGCCTTTGCCGCCTTTGCTGCCAGCAAAGCCGATATGAACGCGATGGGGCGGCGGATGACCGCATTGGGCAAGGGCATATCCGGCTATCACGGCAATGCTGGTATGGCCTCCGCTTTTGCGGCCTTAGCCGACAAGAAACTCAAACCCGGCGGCATCCTGGCGTTGGTATTGCCTTTGTCCGCCGCCGCCGGTTCGTCTTGGCAAGGTTTCCGGCAGATGCTGGCCGCCGGCTACGACAGCCTGACCGTTTTGAGCATCGCCGCCAACGACAAGGATATGTCCTTTTCCTCGGATACCGGAATGGCGGAATGTCTGGTCGTGGCCCGCAAACTTCGAGACGGGGAAACTCCGGCGGAATCGGCCCGCTTTACTTCCCTGCGCCGCCGGCCGCCCGGCTTTGCCGCCGCCGCTGAAGTAGCCAAAGGCATATTGTCCGCTGCGGAAATCCGGGATGTTGCGGGTGGTCCTTACGGGGGTACTCCTTTGTTCGCCGGCGATGAATTGGTTGGCGAAATGTTGACCGCCCCGATCCAGTCCGATGGCCGGATTTGGGGCAGCGTACGAATTTCCGACCCTTCCGTGGCGCAAGTTGCCCACGCGTTGACCCTTTCTGAACTGTGGTTGCCCCGGGGCCAAAAATTGAAACTCCCGGTCTTGCCCCTGGGCCAAATCGGAAGTTTGGGCTTGGTTTCCCGGGACATCGACGGCCCCCAGCCGAGGGGTGCTTTTGACCGGGCGGCCTTTAGCCCGACGGCTACCTATCCCGCATTGTGGAATCACGATGCCGACAAGGAAAGCAAAATAGTCTGTCAACCGGATTCGTCCTTGCGGGTTCGGCTGGGGATGGAGCAAAAAGCCGAAACCACTTGGCAAGTCGCCAGCCGCGCCCACCTTAACACTGAGTTCACCTTTGGCTCCCAGCCCCTTGCCGTTGCCTTTACGGAGAACGATTCGATGGGCGGCCGGGTATGGCCTAATGTGAAGTTTTCGGACACCAAGTTTGACTACGCCTTTTCGCTATGGGGAAATTCCACCCTGGGTCTGGTTTCTTACTGGTGGCACTCCACCCGGCAGCAATCCAGCAAGGCGACGGTTTCCGTCCGCACTGCCGAGTCTCTGCCGGTCTTGGACTTCCGCGCCTTGACCGACGACCAACTATCCACCGCCCAGGAAATTTTTGAGGAGTTCCGGGATAAGGAACTACAGCCGGCCTACCTGGCCGATGCCGACCCCAACCGGGCTTTGCTCGACCGCCGAGTTCTCTGTGACTTGCTGGGCTTTGACGCCGCGGTGTATCAGGGCGTCCGGCGGTTGGCGGAAAAGTGGTGCGCCGAGCCGTCAGTCCACGGCGGCAAGGCGCGGCCTAAGGATGCCCGGTTCATTGCCTGACTTTTGCCTTGCCGGGACTAACCCGCCTATGACCACCATCACCACCAACAATCCCCCTTTCCGCATTGGCATTGGTTTTGATGCCCATGCCCTGGCGGCCGGGCGGCGGCTGGTGCTGGGCGGCGTGGCCATCCCTTTTGACCAGGGTTTGGTGGGCCACAGCGACGGGGATGTGCTGTTCCACGCTATTATGGACGCCCTGCTGGGGGCGGCTAACTTGGGCGACAAAGGGCAGCATTTTCCCTCCGCCGAGGAACGGTATCGGGATATAGCCAGCCGGCAGCTGCTGGCCCAAGTCGGCCAATTGCTGGCCGCCCAGGGGTGGCAGATTGGCAACATTGATGCTACAATGGTGGCGCAGCAGCCCCGGCTGGGGCCTTTCATCCCGCAAATGCGGGAAAAGGCGGCGGCCGCCTTGGCTATATCCCCGGAACGGGTCAGCGTCAAGGTAACGACCACCGACTATCTGGGCTTTACCGGGCGCGCTGAGGGCATCGCCGCCGTGGCGGTGGCCCTGCTTTTCCGGCAAGAATCTTGAGCAGTGGCAAAGGTTATGCGCCTCTACAACACCCTGACCGGCCAGCAGCGGGAGTTCGTCCCGGCGGATGGCAACACCGTGCAGATGTATGTCTGCGGCGTAACCCCCTATTCCGCGACCCATGTGGGCCACGCCCTCAGCTATGTCATCTTTGACACCCTGCGCCGCTATCTGGAACATCAGGGCTACGGGGTGCGGCATATCCAGAACTTTACCGATGTGGATGACAAAATCATCCAGCGGGCCCAGGAATCCGGCCGCAGCGAGACCGATCTGGCGGAACGCTATATCGCCGACTTTTTCCGGGTGATGGACGCCCTGAACATCCGCCGGGCCGACGCCTATCCCCGGGCCACCCAGGAAATTCCCGGCATCCTGGCCGCCATTCAGGATTTGGTGGACAAGGGCTTTGCCTATCCGGCCGCCGGGGATGTCTATTTCCGGGTGCGTCAAATCCCGGACTACGGCAAGCTGAGCCACCGCACTTTGGAGGGGATGATTGCCGGCGCTCGGGTGCAAGTGGACGCCGACAAGGAACATCCCATGGACTTTGTCCTGTGGAAAGGGGCCAAGCCCGGCGAACCCGCTTGGGACAGCCCTTGGGGGCCGGGCCGTCCCGGTTGGCATATCGAATGCACCGCCATGTCCCTGCGCTATCTGGACTATCCCCTGGACATTCACGGCGGCGGGCAGGATTTGATTTTCCCCCATCACGAAAACGAAATCGCCCAGAGCGAGGCTTATACCGGGGCCGCGCCCTTTGCCCGCTATTGGGTGCATAACGGCCTGCTGCAACTGGGCGCGGACAAGATGAGCAAGTCCCTGGGCAATCTGGTTTCCGTAGAGGAGGCGTTGGAAAATTACAGTGCCGATGCGTTGCGGGCCTATCTGCTCAGTTCCCACTACCGCAGCCCCCTCCAGTATGGGGATGAGGGGGCGGCCGCTATGGAGCGCAGCCTGGCCCGTTTCCATCACGCCCTGCGTCCCGGCCCGGCGGCCAGCGGCGACGACAGCGCCAGCGCTAGGCCGGCCGCATTGGACGCCGCCTCTTTCCGGGAGAGGTTTATCGCGGCGATGGATGATGACCTGAACACGCCGCAGGCTTTAGCCGCCCTCTTTGACCTGGCCCGGGAAATCAACCGGGCCCGGGACGGCGGCCAGCCGATTGTCGCCGCCCAGGAAACTTTGCGGGAGTTGGGCGGATTGTTGGGCTTGACCTTTGCGGATCGCGGCCCGGCGGCCGGGGCGGCGCAACTGGCGGCCCAGCCCTTTATCGAAATGCTGGTCAGCGCCCGTTCCGAACTGCGCCAAGCCCGCCAATACGCCCTGGCCGACCGCATCCGCGACCAACTGGCCGCCCAGGGCGTAACTCTAGAGGACACCCCCGAGGGCACCCTCTGGCAATACCAGCGGCCGGAGTAACGGGGGGACGGCCGCCTATACTTGACACCCCCCCTTACCGTTATGCCCGGCCGCCCTACCGTCCTTCCGGGCCGCCCTACCGTCCTTCCGGGCCGCCCTACCGTCCCTCCGGGCCGCCCCCCTACCGTCATTCCCGCGTAAGCGGGAATCCCTACGGTACTGAAAAGACAATCCTGTTGCCCTCCGCACCGTTAGGGATTCCCGCTTACGCGGGAATGACGGTAAAGAGGGCGGCGGGAAGGACGGTTGCGGCCGCCGCAGCCACCCCCTCCGCTCCTCCTGAACTTGTTGCAGGATGGCATTGCCTGAGGCGCAGCTTTCCGCCCCGGATCCCCAAATTCCCTTTGCCGGCCTATAGACCGGCCCCCCGGCTAGCGCTAAAATTGCCCTTTCCCCCGACCCCCGACACTTTCCCCCAAGCCAAAGGGAGGGCTGGATGAAAATTGCCCGTTTCCGCACCGGCCGCCGCATTGCCTACGGCGTCGTGCTCGAGGATGAAATCGCCGAAATCCGCGGCAGCATTTATGCCAAGTTCCGCGTTACCGACACCCGCCATCCCCTGGCCCAGGTCAAACTGCTGCCGCCCACCGACGCCGGCGAGCTGTGGGGGCCGGGCCTGAACTTTGTCGACCATCTGGAGTTTGCCGGCTCCGTATTCGGCAGCGACACCCCGCCGATTCCCCAACATCCCAATCCCTGGCGCAAAGGCCGCAACTCTATGACCGGCGTCGGCGACCCGGTTATCATCCCCAAAGACGCCGCCGGCGAGGTTCACTACGAGGGCGAGGCCGTCGCCGTTATCGGCAAAACCTGCCGCCGCATCCCCCCGGAACGGGCCAGCCAGTTCATCCTGGGCTATACCTGCGGCAACGATGTCAGCGAGCGCGGTTGGCAAAAAGACGATTGGACTTTCTGGCGGGCCAAGGGGGCCGATACCTTTGCCCCGGTCGGCCCCTGGCTGGAAACGGAAATTGACCCCGGCCAGCTGGATTTGCTGGTGCGGATTAACGGGGCGGAAGTGCAGCGCTGCAACACCCGGGATATGCTGTTCAGCTTTGCCGAAATCGTCAGCTACATCAGCCAGCAGGTAACGCTGCGCCCCGGCGACCTGGTCTTTTCCGGGGCCACCGGCGTCACCTGCGCCCTCAATCCGGGGGACACGGTGGAAGTGGACATCCCCGGCATCGGCATCCTGGGCAACCCGGTAATCGCCGAGTTCGACGCCAATGGGGATGGCTGATTCGCCAGCCCGCCGCCCCTTTCAACCGTCCTTCCCGCCCCACAGACCGTCCTTCCCGCGTAAGCGGGAATCCCGACGGTACTGCCGTATAATGCCGCAGTCTTGGCAAGCCACTGCGGGATTCCCGCTTACGCGGGAAGGACGGTAGGGGGACGCAGCCACCCCACTATGTCATTCCGAGCGTAGCCGAGGAATCTAAAAATCTTGAAATAGACTCAAGGGCGGGCATTTCAGATTCCTCGGCTACGCTCGGAATGACATAGTAAAGGGCTTTGTTGTCCGGGGCCCACAAAAAAGCCGCCATCCCCCGCCCAAGCCGGGGAATGGCGGCAATAGGTTTCCGGTTATGCCCTACTTCCGGGTGCGCCGGATGACTTTCTTGCAGGTGGCCTCCCAAGTCCGGCTTTGCCGGCTTGCGTATAGAAAGGCATTGCTGACCGTCTCATGGGGCACCCGCCGAAAGAAAATGCCCAAGCCCGGACCGTTATCATTCGAGGAGAGCGAGCCGCGGTTTAAGTTGTGGCCGGGGCCTAACCGGGCGCTGCCCGCCACATACCGGGCGCCCCGGGCCCGGCAAGCCCGCTCCGCCGCGGCGGCCGCTTGCCCTTGCCACCAGTCATTGTTCGGGCTCGCATTCCCGGAGGCGGCGCCCCGGGGGTCAGCGTTGTAATTGGTATCGGAGTACCAGAGGTTCGTGTCCCAGGTAACATGACGGCCGGTAACGCTGTTCCCAAAGCCGACCGCCTGATTCCGGGCGTAGTTGCCCCCGGTGAGTTGACTAGTTACGTAAGTGCCGCCCGTGTTGCTCTCCCCGGGGCAAATCAGGCCGAGAACTTGCCCACAGCTGGCCGCGGCGTTTATCGGGAACTGTTCGGTGTCAGTGCCCACATCGAACCGCTTGACCCGCTTATAGCGCCGCTCCTCCCTCGGAAACTCAAAGATGCGGTCGATGCTGACCCCGGTAACGCCGGATTCCCCGTCGGTCAGATAACCCTCTTGGGCGGCGATGAAACCGCGGAACTGGCCGCGCTCGCCGAAATAGACGGTGTCATCCCGCTCGTTGCGGTCTTTGCCGGCTTCCCAGGTTTCGGCCTTGGTAAAGGTGTCGGACTGGTCAACGCCGCAGTAGAGGGTCTTGCCCCGGTTCTCCGCCAGGGACTCGAGGATGGACGTAGTCCGGTCGGCGTGGGCAAAGGCTTGCCAATCGGAACAGTCCCAGGGGATGGAACGGGCTTGGAGGGTAGTGATACCATACCCAGCGCCCAGCAGCAGGAGAAGGACGATACTTCCCATAAGGAACTTGGGCATAAGGGAACCTCCCAAGAGGCCCCAGAACAAGGCCAGGGCCGAAATTGCCAAGGCAATTTCGGCCCTGGCTTTTGTGCATTCATACTATCACAAGGTTTGGGGTTTGTAAAGGGGGGTGAGGGGTGAATTTCGAAAAATTTTTTTGGGGATTTTCGGCCGCATTTCTACCGTCAATCCCGCCGCCCCTACCGTCATTCCCGCGTAAGCGGGAATCCGGCGGCGGTTGGGGCGGCAAAGGGCTGGTCTTTTCAGTACCGTGGGGATTCCCGCTTACGCGGGAATGACGGTAGAGAGCGGCGCCCCTCTATCGTCGGGATTCCCGCTTACGCGGGAAGGACGGTGGGGAGGCCGCCGCCCCTCTACCGTCGGGATTCCCGCTTACGCGGGAAGGACGGTGGGGAGACCGCCGCCCCTCTATCGTCGGGATTCCCGCTTACGCGGGAAGGACGGTGGGGAGGCCGCCGCCCCTCTACCGTCGGGATTCCCGCTTACGCGGGAATGACGGTGGGGAGACCGCCGCCCCTCTATCGTCGGGATTCCCGCTTACGCGGGAATGACGGTAGAGAGAGGCCGCCAACTATCCGCCGGAAAAACCCTTGCCGCTTTCCCATCCACCCTTTATAATAATCCCCGGACTAGAGACCACCGCCGTAACCGCATATCTTAACCGAGGATTTGCAATGTTCACCAGTTTCAGCGCCTCTTATGCCGGGCATATCGTGGACGACCACCTGGGCCTGGACGGCACCCCGGCCAACGACCGCAGCTATCCCAACGAAACCCTGGCTCAGGCTTTTGACTGGGCCCTGGACTTTTCCCGCCATCTGGAAACCCTGGGCTACGATGAGTTCTGGATGGCCGAACACCACTTCCAGACCGAGGGCTACGAGTGCATCCCCAACCTGCTGATGCTCAGCC
This sequence comes from Dehalococcoidia bacterium, assembly GCA_965203435.1. Taxonomy (GTDB): domain Bacteria; phylum Chloroflexota; class Dehalococcoidia; order Lucifugimonadales; family UBA3495; genus CBDBCU01. The sequence continues at coordinate 474,762 of CBDBCU010000008.1, forward strand.
TCTACCTGGCGTCGCACACCGAGCGGCTGAAATACGGCTGCGGGTTCAACATCACCCCGATGTGGCATCCCCTGCGCCTGGCCGAGGACTACGCGATGGCCGACATTCTCACCGGCGGGCGGGTCATTTTCGGCGTAGGCCGGGGCTATCATACCCGGGAAGTGGAAACCTTTGCCGCCCCCATGCGGGACGGCGACGCCAATCGGGAACTCTTTGAGGAACAGGTGGCGGTGCTGGTCAAAGCCTTTTCCCAGGAATCCTTTTCCCATCAGGGCAAGCACTACCAAATCCCGGCGGCCGTCCCCTATCGCGGCTATCAGCTGGAACAGCTGAGCCTGGTGCCGCGGCCGCTGCGGCAGCCGGTCGAAATCTGGCAGCCGCTGGTCAGCGGCAATCCCAAGGGCATTGACTTTATGGGACGGATGGGCATTAAGGCCCTGATTGCCAATACGCCGGAGCCGGCTCTGGAGGAGCGGATGGCTTTGTATCAGCAGGCGGCGGCGGCCCACGGCCGGGAGTTAGCCCTGGGCGAGGATGTGGCCCTAGGCTATCGGTTCTTTATCGCCGACACCCAGCAGCAGGCCATTGACCAGGCCCGCATCTACTTTGAGGAGGCGATGAAGTTCGCCGCCCCCCTGGGCCTGATGCGGCTGAGCCCGGAACAGATTGACACGGTAGCCCAGGGCGGCCGGGCCCGGGGCGTAGAACTGCCCACTTTAGAGGAGGCCGTCGCCAACAAGGTCTGGCTCTGCGGCCCGCCGGAACAGATTGCCGACCACCTGATGAGCGTGGAGGACAAGTATCCGGGCGTGGAACGGGTGAACCTGGGGGCGGTGATGGGGATGCCGGCGGCGGTGTTCAAGGAGCAGCTGACCCGCTTTGCCGAGGGGGTAATGCCCCTGATGAAAGGCCGGGGCTGATTTTCCCGCGCATCCCCTCACCGTCCATTCCCGGCCGCCGCACCGTCATTCCCGCGTAAGCGGGAATCCCGACGGTACTGCCTCATGATGGTATTGGCGGCCCCCCTACCGTCATTCCCGCGTAAGCGGGAATCCTGCGGCTGCCTGCCAAGGCTGCGGCATTATAAGGCAATACCGTCGGGATTCCCGCTTACGCGGGAATGACGGTAGGATGGGGCGGGAATGACGGTAGGATGGGGCGGGAAGGACGGTAGGGGGGCGGGAAGGACGGTAGGAGGGCGGCGGGAATAACAGCAGCGGAGATGGAAAGGGCGGTTTATAAGCAATTTCCCCAAATTGCCGCCGCCCCCTTTGACATTTGCTTTCGTTTCCCTTATCATTCTTTTTGTAGCCCTTGCCGGTATCCCTTTTGGCGCCGGCGGTGGGCGTATCTTGGCAGCCCGCCGGGGATAGACCGGCCGGGGCAGCGACAGGTTAGCGATGGGAAAACTGGCGGCCCTGGGTCGCTTTCTAATGGGTTGGTACATCCTGGCTCCGGCCCTGGCCGTGCTGGGGCTGGCCGCCGGCTACTATGTCTTTTTCAATGTGGCCCCCGGCAAGCCCAAAATCGGCGTCATCGACATCCCCTTTACCGGGCTGGGCGAGGACGCCGCCGCCATCATCACCGCCTATCTGGACTATGCCCGCCGCGACCCGGCCCTTAAGGGCGTGGTGATTAAGCTGTCCACCCCCGGCGGCGGGGCCGCGCCCAGCGAGCAGCTTTACATTGAAACCCGCCGCCTGCGGGCGGAAAAGCCGGTGGTGATGGTGATGAACGGCCTGGTCGCCAGCGGCGGCTATATGATGGCCATGGGCGTCAATCATACCTACGCCAAAACCTCCTCGCTGATTGGCAATGTGGGCGTGGTCAGCCCGGCCGGCGACATCCTGCCGCCCATCATCCCGGAAACGGTCATCACCACCGGCCCGGAAAAGCTGACCGGGGCCTCCCGGCGGGATTGGATGGCGACGATGGACGGCTTGAAAGAAGCCTTTGTCGAGATGGTAGTGCAGGAACGCGGCGCTAAGCTGAAAGTGTCCCGGGAGGAACTGGCCGAGGGCCGGGTCTATTCCGGGATGGAAGCGGTGCGCTTGGGCTTGGCCGATGAAATCGGCAGCGATGTCCATGCCTTTGAGAAAGCGGCGGAGTTGGCCGGCGTATCCGACTACGAAATCGTCAACATCAATGTCGAAGTCAATCGGCTGCTGGTGCAGAACCTGCGCCGCATCTATTCATCCAACGAGGACGGCGCGGCCGCCCTGTCCGCCGCCGATACCGAACTGCTGCGGCTCCTGGCCCCGCGCCAAACTATGGCGGCCGCGGCGGATGATGCCGCCGCGCCCGGCGACTCGACGCTGTCCCCCGGCGGCCCGGTCAACCTGAAATCCGCCCAGCGGCCGCTGGAATATGGCGTATTTGGCGCGCCCTTGACGGAAACTTTCCCGGACTTTCCCGTAGCCATCAATCAGCCGGAGTTTTATTACCTGTATGTCGGCGCCGCTCCGTAAAGCCCTGTTGCTGCTGCTCTTTCCGGCCGGCCTCGCCGCCTTTTTCCTGGCGGCGTATCTATCCTTTTACTCCGGCGGCGGCTACACCCCGCCGGAGGCCCCGGATATTGCCTTTGCCGCGGCCGTTTCCTATCCGGTGGAAACGGCGGCCTTTGCCGACGACCCGGTTTTTGCCACGGACATCGCCGCCAACCGGGGGCTGCTGCTGGTGGATTTTGCCCACCGCAACGCCTTTTATCCGGAGGAACTGGCCCCCCTGACCGCCCGGGTCGCCGGCCGCGGCTACGAAATCGCTTATCTGGAGGATCCGGATCAACTGGCGGAACAGCTGCGCGCCGCCGCCGCCCTGCTGGTCATCCTGCCCATCGATGCCTATAGCCCGGAATCCGCCGCCGCCGTTGCCGATTTCGCCGCCCGCGGCGGCCGGGTGCTGCTGATTGCCGATCCGGGCCGGCCCCATTACATCAACTACCTGGCCGAACCCCTGGGCGTCTCTTTCCCCCCCGACTACCTCTATAACCAGACCGACTACGACACCAACTTTCAGGAAATCTTTGTGCGCGATTTTCAGGCCGACGCCGTCACCTCCGGCCTGGACGAAATTGCCCTCTACTACGCCGGATCCGTTGATTCCGTCGGGCCGGGCCTGGCTTTCAGCGGCGGCAATACCTACTCCAGCCTGGCCGAACTGCCGGTGGCCCTGGCCCCTATTGCCCTCGGCGCTAATCCCAACATCCTGGCCCTCCACGACCTGACCTTTATGATTCCCCCCTATAATGGGGTGCGGGATAATGACCGCTTCCTGTCCAACCTGGCCGACTTTCTCACCGATGGGCAGCTAGAGTATCGCTTGACCGACTATCCCCACTTTTTCCGCGGCCAAGTGGATGTGCTGCTGGGACGGCCGGAATTGTTTGCCCAGGGCGCGGAATTGAAAGACCAACTGGCCGACCAGGGTATCCGCGCGGATTTGCGGGGATTGGACAACGGCGGCCGGGATACGATTTTCCTGGGTTTGTACGATGATGCCGCGGCGGCCGCCCCCTATCTGGACGCCCTGGGCATTTATGTGGATGAAACCGCTATTGACGCCCCCTTTGCCCCGGGCCTGCCCCGGGAAGGGACGGCGCTATTGGCCCTCTACCGGGCCGGGGCGCGGCCGGTTCTGGTCATCCTGGCCGCCACGCCCGAAGGACTGGATAAAATCATCGGTCAACTGGACTCCGGGGATTTCCGCCGGGGGCTGGCCGCCGACTATGCAGGGGTGTATAAAACCGAATGATGATTAACCTGGGCCGGCGCCTGCTGCGGCCGGCCGCCCTGATTTTGCCCGTGCTGTTCCTGACCGCTTGCGCCTCCGGTTCGCCGGCCGCGGATCCGGCCGCCGTAGCCGATCCTAATCCGGCCGCCGCCGCGCCGCCGCCGGCCGCCGCCGGGGCGATGCCGGCGGCCGTGGATCCGGATTTGCTGGCGGATTTCGCCGCGGCCCAGCAGGCCATCAACGCCGATTGGGATGCTTTCCATACCGATTTTGACGCTTGGCGGGCCGGTTTGACCGCCTGCGACCGCAGCGCCGTAACCGCCGCCCTGCGGGAGTTTGCCGGGGATTTCGACGGCATTGCCGCCTTGGCCCGGAATTTGCCCTCCGGCGGCATCACCCGCGGCCTGGCTTACCCGGTCTTTGACGCCGCCGCTATTGAGGGCAGCCTGCTCCGCCGCTATCGGGACAACTGGCAGCCGGGCAATACTGATTTGGCCGAGGCGTTGCAGTCCCAGCGGACTCAAGCCGCTTGGGTTTTGCGGGATACCGCCGACCAGCTGGACGAATTGGGCGAAAGGGATGACCCGGAACAGCGCGCCGCCGCCCAAGCCCTGGCCGAGGCCCTGGAACCCATCAACGCCGCTTGGGATGCGGCCCATCAGGATTACGCCGATTTGAGCCAGCGGCAGGCGGAAATCGCCCCAGTGTCGGAAGTAAGCGCCCAGGTGTCCGCCCTGATTAAACTCTGGAACCTGGATCTCATCGAGCCGCTGCAAAAACTGGAATCCGATGACGCCGCCGTGGCGGACTTGGCCGATGAACTGCTGGCGACGGCCCAATACGAAAGGGATACGCTGACCGAACTGCGGGATAGTATCGACTACCGCGCCGAGGAAATCAGCGCGGCGGCCGCCGGCCCGGCCGCGGAGGATTTGGCCCTGATTCGGGAATTGGAACAGTCGGCCGGGATTGACGGCTTGCCGCCGGACGCCGCCCAGGAAAGGGACGGCATGGCCGAACCCACGCCGGAGCCGCCGTCGGAGCCGGAGCCGGTGGACAATTCCGACCTGTTCTACGGAATGACCGCCGAGGTGGCGGCCACCAATCAAATCCGCAAGGAAAACCGCCGCGCCCTGGATAGCCTGATTGAGGGTTTCAAGGAATCGGATCGGCAAGCCCTGGCTGACTTCACCGCCGCCCTGGCCCGGTTGCAGCGGGAATGGGACGATTTCCATTCCGATTATGATGAATGGGTCAGCGCGGCCGGCGGTTGCGACCGGGCGGCGGCGGCCCAAGCCCTGGCCGAGTTTCAGCAGCGCTTTCAGCAGTTGGGCGCGCGGGTGCGGGGCTTGTCCCAGGCATCCTACCTGCGCCCCACTTCCGACTTGCTAACCGCCGCCATCGACGGCGAGGCCGCCGCTCTGCGCGGCTTGGTCACTTCCTGGCGGCCCTACGCCGCCGATGTGTACCGCCCTCTTGACCGGGAACGCTCCCAAGCCGCCACCCTCCGCCGTCAAGCCGACCGCCGCACCCAGGAAACCCTGGCCCGCTTCGGCAGCGGCTAACGGCGGCGGCGATGGCTGGTGGCCGGCGGGCCGGCAGCCATCTGGCCGGGCAAAACCTTTGGCGCAGATAAAACCGTCCATCCCGGGCAAATGCCTTGGCGCACATAAAACCGTCCCTACCGGGCAAATGCCTTGGCGCACATAAAACCGTCCCTACCGGGCAAATGCCTTGGCGCACATAAAACCGTCCCTACCCTTTGCCCGGTAAGGACGGTTTTATCTGCGGTTGACGGGCGGCTGGGGTGGAGTTCCACTAGGGCGGCGGAGCAGCAGGGCTACATTGCCGTACAGCGAGGCGCTGCCGGCCAAAGCGTTCAGGAATTGGTGTTCAATATCCTGCCATTTGCCCAGCTTGCTGGTCCAGTTGCCGTTGGGCAACTGACGGGCGGCGTGAGTGGGCAGCCCATCTTTAGTAAAGATGGCGACTTTCTCAATGACGGGTTCCAGTTCGGCGGTGGCGCACTCCCGGTAGCCCAGAGACTCGAATGCCTCCCGGAAACTCGCCAAGGTTTCCTCTAGCGGCACGGTTTCGGGCCAATAGCTGTTGCTGTCCGGATCCGGGTCGGGCCACCACCAATCAGTATCATCGCCGGCGGCCCAAGCGATACAGTTGTAGCGGTCTGATGCCGGGCTGGTTACCCAGTATTCCCCCCGGTTAAGGTTGGGAAATGCCGACTCTTTGCAACGTTCCAAGGTCATCGGTCAGGAAATATACCCCTTTTCCCGGCCCCATTCCAGCCAGAGCTCGGTAATTTTCGGAATCCGGCCGGCGTATTCCCGGGGCACCGGGTTTTCGCCGCTGAGGGCGCGCAAGGCTGCGAACCAATGGCCGCCGCGCTCCTGCAACTCCCGCAGCACCAAGGGGATGGCCGCCGGCCCCATTCCGATGATTTCCTGATAGGCCGGGTGCGCCGCTATGGCCGTGCTGGAGGAGAGCGGGCCGGTTTCCCAGCGCCACTGGTCGGCCAGGGCGCGGAAACGGGTTTCCAAGGCAGTGGTGGGGGTGTCGATTTTAATTTGCTGCTGCATAATTAAGTCAGTATAGCGCCCCGGAATGGAGGGGGCAACCGGTTTTGCGGGAAGTAGTGTAGAACTTGAAACCGCCCGGCAACTCCCGCCCCCTCTACTTGCATTTCCCCCGGCCTTGCCCTATAATCCCCCGTGCCACAGCAGCCCTTAACGCCGGGAATACCCCCGGCGCATCCAGCATCCATAGGAACCCTCTATGTTGAGAGTGGGGGCCTCGCGCCCCCTTGTAAAGTTCCTATGGTGCAGAGCGCGGCTGCTGTGGCGGTAGTCCCACTCTAAACTGGACGCAAGGGGGTTCTTTAATGCCACGGTTGACCGTCCTTTTGGCCTTGTCCCTATTCCTCTTTTCCGCCCTGCTGCTGGCCTGCGGCGGCAGTTCCTCCCCGGCCGACCCGGCGGCCCCGGCCGCTACTGCGACCTCGACGCCCGTTCCCACGCCCACCCCGGTACCTATCAGCGTATCGGCCACGGAGCTGCGCCTGGCCTACGAGGGCAACAAAGTCGCCGCGGATGCCAAGTATAAAGACCAGTGGGTGCTGGTTAGCGGTACGATTTCCAGCATTGCCGAGGCCGGCGGCGGCTACGATGTCAAATTGGAAACCGACGAATTTCTGTCGCTGACCGACATCGTTTGCAAAGTGGACGCCGACCTGGTTGATACCGTTCTGGCCTTGAATACCGGGCAGTATATCGCCATCCACGGCATCCTAGAGGGCAAAGGCTTTTCCGACATCGTAGTGCAGAACTGCACGGTGCAGGACGCTCCCCAATCGGCCGCGCCGGCTCAAGAGGAGCCGGCCGCCGCCCTGACCGAACCGCCGGCCCAACCCACCGAACCGGCCCCGGAGCCTACCGCGCCGGCGGCGGCCGAAACTCCCGCGGCAATGCCGGCCGCTCCGGATCCTACGCCTACCCCCGAGCCTACGGCAACTCCCGAACCGACGCCCACGCCGGAACCGACGCCTACCCCTACGCCCTTGCCGCCAGGCTTCACTTTGGATAATGCGGTAGCGGCCGGCGGGGCCTTGAACGGGGCTGACGGAACGGAAATCCTGATTGCCGGCGTGCTGGAGGACGGCTGGGAGTTGATACAAGCCGAAGCATCCTATAACGATCCGCCGGGCGCGGGCAATCGTTTCTATATGCTTGCCCTGGCGGTGGGGTACGCCGGTGCCGGCCCGGCGGATGTCAGCTACAGCGACTTCCTCTTGATTGGGGACAATCGGGTGGCTTATGACTATGACAACGACTGCGGCTCCATTCCTGACCGCCTCGATGTCGAGCTTTACCCCGGCGGCAAAGTTCGGGGCAACCTCTGCTTTGAGGTTGCCGCTGAGGATGGCAACTTTATCCTGATCCATCAGCCGGAATCCTGGGACGATGCCACCCGGCGTTTCCTGAGCATTTACCCGCTCAACCTCCGTGCCTTGGCCGATTTGTCGGTAACGATTCCCGAACCGGATCCGGCGGTGCTGGCAATGCCGGCCGGGATGACTCTGGATAACCCGGCGGAAATTGGCGGCGCATTGCCCGGTTCTAACGGCGTGGAAACTGCGGTCGTTGCCATCAACGGCGACGCCTGGCCGCTGATCCAAGCCGAGGCTTCCTATAACGACCCGCCCCAAGCCGGCAACCGTTTCTATCTGGTCACCGTTGCGGTAACTAACGCCGGCGGCAGTGATTCCATAGAAGTGGACGATGGCGATTTCCGCTTGATCGGCTCTAACCGGACGGTCTATAACTACGAGAGAGATTGCGGTACGATTCCCGACGAACTGGAGGGCGAGCTTTTCCCCGGCGGCAAAACCCAGGGCAACCTCTGCTTTGAGACGCCGCAATCCGAATCCGGCTTCATCTTGATTTACCAGCCGGATATTTTCGAAGTGGCATCCCGCCGTTTCCTGCGGCTGGAGTAAATCTACTGGGGCCGGGGGATCGTTTCCCCCGGCCCTTATCCATATCCTGGCCCAACCTTAACCAAAGGAGTTAACCTATGAAAATCGCGGCCTTGATTATCGGGATTTTCGGCTCGATGGCCGGGTTCATCGCCGCCATCATCGTCATTGTAGCAGGCGGCGTTTTCGAGGCTGTCGGCGTTGGCGGCGCGGAAATCGCCGGGCCCGGATTCTGGGGTATGGGGATGTCGGTGGTCGGGCTGGTAGGCGCGGCCTTGCCCATCGCCAAGCCCCGGATTGCCGCCGGGCTGATGGTCGTCTCCGCCGTGGGGGGCGCAATAGCCATATCCCTGTTCTATGTACCGGCGGCGGCAATGCTGCTGATAGCCGCCCTCCTCGCTTTCCTTGGGCGGAAGGGGTGAGGGGTACAAACCATCCACCCTACTCCCCGCCGGCCCGCAAATCAGATTTGCGGAACAGGGCGTAGGCGGCGGCGATAAAGATAGCGGCGTAGGCGGCGGTTATCGGGATGTACCAGATCCGGGCGATAAGGTCGCTGTCGCCGCGCAAGCCCCGGGCCACGCCGCGGAGCGTCCAGGCGGTAAAATCGGCCAAGGGCCAATCCAAGGTTTCCCCCACAAAATCGACGACCGGATAGGCCAGAGCCTCAAAGGAAATCAATCCCAAACCCACGCCGATGGTGAAAGCGGTGGATTGCCGCCAATGGGCCAGCAACACGCCCAGGGCCAGATACAGCAGCCCGTTCTGAAAAGCGGCGGCGGTATCCAGCAGCCCATCCCGCCAATCGTTCCCATCGGCAAAGCCGGTCGACCAAACCAGGGCAAACAGGGCGGCCAGCAGGATGGCGGCCAAGTGCCAAGCCAGCAGCACCAGGGCGGCGGTCAGCATCTTGGCCGCCATAATCCGGCCGCGGGCTGCGCCCCGGGCCGCCAGGGTGCGGATATGGCCGCCGGACAATTCCCCGGCGTGCAGCAAGGCCGCCAATCCAATCGCCAGCAGCGGGGCCAACCCGCCGGAAATGTAGGGCAGGAGGGCAAAGTAGTTCAGTTCCCAACCCGGCGTCAGACCCTGGCCGTGCAGTAATGCCGCGGCGGCCAAGGCCGCCGGCAGGGTCAGCAGGGCCAGGATAGCGGACACCCGAAAGGCGGCGCGGCGGCTCAGCCGAAACCATTCCCAACGAATCCGGTTGAGCAGTTCGCCCGTCATTCCGCCATCCCCCGATTGTCGTCCACCGCCGCCAGGTAAATTTCCTCGAGGGTACCGGCAGCGGTCGGCCGCGCCGCCGGCTGCATGGCGGTGGGATAGATGGCAATTTCCGCCAAATCCCGGGCCGCTTGCCATCCGGAATCCTCCGGGGTGGATACCCGTAGCCAAGCCGGGTTAGCGGCATCAACTTCCGCCGTCCAGCCCTTTGTCTGCAAGTGGGTTACGGCCCGGGCGTTGTCGGTGGTGGATAAGGCTGTGGCCGGGCCGCCGGCGCCGGCCGCCGCCGCGCCGATTTCCCCTTGCGCCGCCAAGACGCCGCGATAGATGATGGCGTAGTGGTCGCAGGTGCGTTCCACTTCGTCCAGCAGGTGGCTGGACATTATTAGGGAACGGCCGGGGGCGCGGCCCAAATCCCGAATCAGTTCCCGCACTTCCACCCGGCCCTCCGGATCCAGGCCGTTGGTGGGTTCATCCAGCAGCAGCAACTCCGGGCTGCCCAACAGGGCGGCGGCGATGCCCAAGCGCTGTTTCATCCCGGTGGAACCTTGCCCAAAGGGACGCTCGGCCGCCGGGCCGGCCAATCCGACCTGTTCCAGCAGCCGCTCCACTTCCTCTGGGTCGGCGCGGCCGGCGTAGAGGCCCTGCAAGCAGCGCAGGTTGTCCCGGCCGGAGAGATGCGGCCACAGCAGGGGGCGGGAAATCAGGGCGCCGGTACGGGTCAAAGCCTGGCGATGATTGCTTTCAGCCAGCAGGGTAAAGCTGCCGGCGCTGGGGGCGATGAACCCGGCCAGGATGCTGAGCAGGGTGGTTTTGCCCGACCCGTTCGGCCCCAGCAGCCCCAGCACGGCCCCGGCCGGCAGGGCAAAGTTGACGCCGCTGAGGGCATTTACCCTACCGAACCGCCGGGATAAATCCCGGGTTATTACCGCCGGCGGCATAGCCGGCGCATTTGCGGATGATGGCGGCATCAATGGATTATACCTTGCCGGGGCCTAATCCGGCCGTCCTTCAACAAGTTCAGGATGAGCGGGTTAGGCCCGGATGGACGGATTATATACCGGCGGCCGGCAATCCACCCATCTTAAACTGCGTTACCGGATGGGCGGGATTCTCCGGCGGCCGCTAATCCGCTCATCCTGAACTTGTTGAAGGACGACCGGCAATCCGCTCACCCTGAACTTGTTGAAGGACGGGCGGATTGGGCTAGCCGGCTAGCCCCGGGCCGGGGGCGGATAGTCGGCCAGGTAAAAAGGCTGGCCGTTCAGGTTAAGGGTGTCCTCGAACAAATCCGGGCGGGCAATGGACTGGCGGGCATAGCAGCCGTTGCGGGCATTCCGCACCAAGCCGGCCACCCGTTCCGGGGGCTCGGACGACTCCAGGTCGTAGTGAATGACAATCTTGTCGGCCCGGGCCTGCACGGTTTGGGCCAGCACCGAACCCTGGGAGGATACGGAATAGCCGATGCGGGCCTGCACCGGCCCCAGCTGGACTTTCATCATCTGAGCGTACCGCTCGAGCTGGGTCATCTCTCAAAAGAGGACGGATACGGCGAAGTAGGTCATCGGCGAGGGGGCGGTGTTGTCCCCCAGCGGCGGCCCTTCGTCGCAATGGATGGTAAAGCCGCGGGCCTCGGCCTGCTTTTTCATTCCGTCCAGGGTCATGGCGCTGCCCTCGATGGTAAAGGAACGGGAAATGCGGTCGCCATCCGGCGGGGATGCGGGCGTAGTCATAAAAGCGCCTCCTTAAAAGTTGCCGGTGGGATGGGTGGGTGGAGTATAGCATAAAACTACCCCCTTTGACATTCCATACCCGGCTCCACAACCGTCATTCCCGCGTAAGCGGGAATCCCGAACGGTACTGTGACAGACAAGACGGTTGCCGGCCGGGCATTTGGGGATTCCCGCTTACGCGGGAATGACGGTAGGGGGGCGGCGGGATGGGCAGTAGAAAGGCGGCGGAAAGGACGGTCGGGGGCGGCGGGAATGACGGTAAGGGATGGGACGACGGTTAGGGGGCGGGAATAACGGTAAGGGATGGGACGACGGTTAGGGGGCGGGAATAACGGTAAGGGATGGGACGACGGTTAGTGGTGCGGGAATAACGGTAAGGGATGGGACGACGGTTAGGGGGCGGGAAGGACGGTAAGGGGAAGTTGTCCGGTATAAGCCCTTGCCCGTAACCCGGGCCGCCCCCCCGGGTTGCAACCCGCCGCCTTTTCCGTTATAGTAGCCGGCAGCAATATCTTACCGGGAGGTCAAGGCGATTATGGTTGTCGCCCGCCGCGCCAATCCGACTATCCAGATTTTGGATCCCCGCCCCGAGGATACCCCGGAGGAGTTGGGGGTCAGTTCCCCTATGAGCAGCCTGGCCGGCAAGACCATCGGGCTGCTGGAAAACCGCAAGTATCACGCCGACGCCTTTTTGCTGGAACTGCAAAAGGTTCTGGAACAGGACTACGGAGCGCGGCAAGTGGTGTACGCAGCCAAGTTCACTTTCAGTATGCCCTGCGCCGAGGAAACGATTGACGCTCTGGTGGCGGAGTGCGATGCCGTGGTTCACGGCATTGCCGATTGAGGCTCCTGCACGGCGTGGGGTCTCCACGACACGGTCGTCACCGAAACCCGGGGCTTGCCCTCGGTCAGCGTCATCACCAGCACCTTTACCCGCGCCGCCCAGGCCCGGGCCCGCGCCCTGGGTATGCCCGGCGTGCGGATTGTCGTGTTGCCCAGCCCCTTGGCCTCCCGCACCGTGGCCGAAGTGCAGCAAATGGCCCACGAATACGCCGCCGAAATAGTCGGCCATCTGACCCGGGATTAGGAGAAAGCAATGCAGACCCATATCGAGTACGCCCCCAGCTATGCCCTGCTGACGGTGGAATTGGCCGCCGGCGAAAGCGTCAAGGCGGAGCCGGGGGCGATGGTAGCCCAGCAGGGGGTAGCGTTGAAAACCAGCGGCGGCAGCGGCGGCGTTTTCGGCGGCCTGCGCCGGATGATGGGCGGCGAGTCCTTCGTCATCAACACCTTTACCGCCGAGCGCGGCGGCGGGCAGGTACACCTGGCCCCGGCCATTCCCGGCGACATCGGCGAGTTTCCCCTGGCTCCGGGCCGCAACCTCTTTATCCAATCCGGCTCCTTTCTGGCCTGCACCGAAAATGTGCAGACCGATTCCCAGTTTCAGGGTTTCCGCGGCTTTTTCAGTGGGGAAAGCCTGTTTTTCCTGCGCGCCTATACCGAACGGGACGCCGGGACGGTCTTTTACAACTCCTATGGGGCGGTCAAGCAACTGCCGGTTACGCCGGGCCAGGAATTGGTGGTGGACACCGGCCATCTGGTGGCCTTTACCGATGATGTGCAGTATTCCATTGGCAAGGTCGGCGGCCTGCGCTCGATGCTGCTGGGCGGCGAGGGTCTGGTGATGAAGTTTCAGGGCAGCGGCCAGGTCTGGGTGCAGACCCGCAGCCTCGCCGCTCTGGCCGGGAAAATCATCCCCTTCCTGCCTACCCGGGGGCAGTAATGGCTACCCCTACGGATCCGCTGAACCTGCAATCCCGCCGGGTGGAAGTGTCCGCCGCCTTCGCCGCCGCCCAGGATTACTATGCGGAACAGGGTTGGACCGACGGCCTGCCGGTAGTGCCGGCTACCGAGGAACTGGTACGGGAAATGCTGCGGCCCTACGGCCAATCCCCGGCCACTGCCCTGGGGATGGTGCAGCCGCGCAACGCCCAAGTTACTCTGGAAAAGGTAGCCATTAACGCGGTGATGGCCGGCTGCCAGCCGCCGCATTTTCCGGTGGTCGTGGCGGCGGTCAAGGCGGCTCTGCAACCGGGATTCAACCTGGCCAGCGTCCAGGCTACTACCGGCGGGGCCGCGCCGGCCGTCATCGTCAACGGCCCCATCGCCCAGGAATTGGGCATCAATGGCGACTCCGGCTGTTTCGGGCCGGGCAGCCGGGCCAATGCCGTCATCGGCCGGGCCTTGCGCCTTTTTGTACGCAATGTGGCCGGCCTGGTGCCGGGGGAAATGGACAAGGCTACCCTGGCCCTGCCGGCCCGCTACAGTTTCTGCTTTGCCGAAAACGAGGCGCGCAGCCCCTGGGAGCCGCGCCATATCGAGTTGGGATTGCCGGCGGCGGCCAGTATGGTTACTTTGACCGGCATCCGCGGCATCTACCCGATAATGGAAAGCACTTCGTCCACCGGCATCGCGGTATTGCGGACGCTGGTGGGATCCATCCGCACGCTTGGCTTTTCCAACTACTATCAGACCGGCACCGGGGCCCAATTGACCCTGGTCTTATGCCCGGAACACGCGGCGGAAATCCACGCATCCGGATTGTCCAAAGCCGATGTGCGGGAATATATTTTCCAGAATGCTCGGATGCCGCTGGCCCGGCTCAAGGATATTGCCCACTACGGCAACCGCAACTGGCCGGCGTGGATTGACGAATCGGATCCGGAGACTATGATTCCGGTGGTGCGGGCCGCTGAGGATGTAATGGTAATCGTCGCCGGCGGCGATGGACGCCATTCGGCCTGGCTGGCCGGCTGGGGCGTAACCCGCATCGTAACCCAGGAAATTGAACGCCCCGGCTGAATATAGAAATCGTCCTTCCCGCGCAAGCGGGAATCCCGAAATGCCGCGGACCTTGGGAGGCAAAATGACCCCTTTGGAATATGTGGAACGGGCCGACCGGGAATTGGCTTTCGGCCGCCATCGCCAAGCCGCCGCCCTGATGTGGAAAGCCACGGAAGCCACTTTCACAGCTTTGGCCCAAGCCCGGGGGTTGGAGTGCGGCGGGGACTTGGCGGCAGTGGCCCGCGCTCTGGATGACGCCGGGCTGGCCCGGGGACGCTATTACCGGAGCAATCTCTTTGCCAACGAGCTGCTGCGCGACCACGTCGACCTGGCGGCGCTGGAGGACTGCGAGGTGGAGTTTTCCTATGCGACCGCCCGCCAGTTCGTCTTGGAGTCCTGCCGTGACGCCGGGTAGGCCGGGGCCGGAAAAGGCGGCTTGGCATTATGCCCGGGCCTTGCGTTACCGCCAAGACGCCCGGCTGCTGCTGGAACGGGATGGCAACCCGTATTCCGCCGGCGCCCTGCTGTACGAATCCGCCAAGCAGTGCATCAATGCCCTGGCTAATCAGCAAGGCGTCAATCCCGGTTCCACCGGCGCCAAACTGCGTTTCCTGACCGACATTGCCGAACAGGAAAGTTCGTCGCCGACTTTGCGGCAGGATTGGGATGCCGCTACCCAGCTGCACATCCACGCTGACCAAGGCTATCTGGATGAAGGGAAGTTTGCGGAAGCCTGGGCTACGGCCCAAGCCTTTATTGAGGAGATGCTGCTGCTTTATGCCCGCAGCTCTTAACCGGCAATCTCCCAAAACTTTCCCTTGACAACCCCATCCTTTACCCGGATAATGGCCGGCGGGAAAAATCGGCATAAATCCGGGACACCCGGCGGCAAGGCCGGTGTCCGGTTGGAACTTACACCGGCCGATTGCGCGGGCCGGGATATTCATAGCAGGAGGTACGGCAACTGTGACGGACCAGGATATTGCTTTGATGGCGCATTTGATGCGCCGGGCCGGCTTTGGCGCGGCCCGGGCGGAATTGGAGGAACGGGCGGCCCGCGGCTACGCCGCCACCGTCGAGGAACTGCTGCATCCGGAGGGGCAGGTCGCCCCCGACCGGCTGGAACTGCTGCGCTATCAGCCGGGGTTCTGGAAACCGCCCACGTCCGCCGGCATGGGCGGGGCCGTCTGGCTCCACGATATGGTCAACACCGGCCGGGTGTTGCAGGAAAAAATGGTCCTGTTCTGGCACCAGGTTTTCGCCACCGGCTACTCCAAGATTGACCACTTCCACGAGGTCTTTAAGCAGATCGATATGTTCCGGGAGCGGGGGATGGGCAACTATCGCGACCTGCTGGTGGCCCTGGCCCAGGATCCGGCGATGATCTACTGGCTGGACAACTGCGACAATCACGCCTACGCGGTCAACGAAAACTGGGGCCGGGAATTGCTGGAACTGTTCAGCATGGGCGTGGGAAACTATACCGAGACCGATGTGCGGGAATGTTCCCGGGCCTTTACCGGCTGGACGATTTCGCCGATGATTCCCCGCAGCGCCTACGGCCGCTTCGACTGGGAGTTCGAGTATCAGGAGGAGGATCACGACGCGGCGGAAAAGACTTTCCTGGGCCATACCGGCAACTTCAACGGCGAGGACATCATCGACATCGTCTGCGCCCACCCGGCCACGGCCAACTTTATCGCCCGCCATCTCTACAACTTCTTTGTGGCCGACGAGCCGCAGGTGCCGGCTTGGTCGGTAACGCCGCCCAATGACCCGGCCGCCGTAGAGCTGCTGGCCCGGACTTTCATCGAATCCGGCTACGAAATCACTCCGGTGCTGCGGGTTCTGTTCAACGCCGACTTTTTCAAGAACGCCCGCTTTGCCAAAATCAAAAGTCCCGCCGAGGTGGTGGTCGGCGCCCTGCGGCTGGTCGGCGGCTACGAGTTTCCCGCCCCGGGCATTGGCGAGCTGTCCAAGCAGGCCGGCTATATGGGGCAGGAGTTTATGAACCCGCCCAGCGTCGA
The DNA here is from genome assembly GCA_965203435.1 of Dehalococcoidia bacterium. Taxonomy (GTDB): domain Bacteria; phylum Chloroflexota; class Dehalococcoidia; order Lucifugimonadales; family UBA3495; genus CBDBCU01. Next base: position 490,808 of record CBDBCU010000008.1, read on the forward strand.
GGGCTGGCACACCGGAGCCGAATGGATTAACAGCGGCTCCCTGATGAAACGCATCAACTTTTCCGCCGATATGGTAGGGGACACCGCCAAGCCGGGCATCCGGGACCTCATCGGCCGCCTGCAAGCCCGCGGCGATTTGTCTCCGGAGCAGCTGGTGGACGGCTGCCTCGACCTGATGGGGCCGCTGGAAACCCAGCGGGAAAATCGTCAGGAACTGGTGAACCACGCCCAGGAAAGCGGCGATTTGCGCTGGTCCGATGCCAACGCCGCGGACCGGGTGGGCGAAATGCTCCAGTTGATTGTTTCCCTGCGGGAGTTTCAGTACGCCTAAGGGCGGCGTTTCCGTCTCCCGCGGCGTTCCCGCCCCTACCGTCATTCCCGCGTAAGCGGGAATCCCGCGGTGGCTTGCCGGGGATGCGGCGGCATAAGGCAGTACCGTTCGGGATTCCCGCTTACGCGGGAATGACGGTAAGAGGGCGGGCAAGACGGCAAGGCCGGGTGTCCAGGGATGGCAAGGCAAATCCGGCGGCAAGGTCGGTTGTCCGGGGCCGGCAGGGCAAATCCGGCGGCAAGGTCGGTTGTCCGGGGCCGGCAAGGCAAATCCGGCGGCAAGGTCGGTTGTCCGGGGCCGGCAAGGCAAATCCGGCGGCAAGGGCAGGTGTCCAGGGATGGCAAGGCAAATCCGGCGGCAAGGCTGGTTGTCCGGCCTAGGCCCTTGTCCCAGCCCCATTGAGGAGGATTAGTTCTATGGTTACGCAGATTGTAGCCGGCCGGGTGTACGATTACAGCCGGGTGGTGGGGCGCAGCGCCGTGTCCGGGGCCGGCTTTAATATGCCTTTTGCCCTGTGCCTCGGCCCCGGCGACACCCTGTATGTGGTCAACCGGGGCGCGGAATATATCCCCGGCGCCCCCTGGAACAAGGTAGCCCACGGCACCCGCATCGGCGTCTTTACCATCGGCGGCGACCCCGAGGATGAGGAGTGGGTGTCCGATTTCAGCGGCTACGGCGACCAGCCCGGCGAACTGATCTGGCCGGCCGGCGTGGCTCTGGATTCCGCCGGCAATGCCTACATCACCGACGAATGGCTGAACCGGGTTTCGGTCTTTGACCCGGCCGGCCAGTTTCTGACTTGCTGGGGTACGGAGGGCAATGGCTCCGGCCAGCTGAGCCGCCCGGCCGGCATCCTGATCGACGACCAGGACACCGTCTATATCGCTGACGGCGGCAATCATCGGATCCAGAAGTTTGCTACCGACGGGGCTTTTCAAGCCCAGTTCGGCGGCTATGGGCAAGGGCCGGGCCAGTTTGACGGCCCTTGGGGAATGACTCTGGACGGGGCCGGCCATCTCTATGTGGCCGACCACAAGAATAACCGGGCGCAGAAGTTGACCCTGGACGGCGATTATGTGGCCGAATTTGGCAGCTATGGTACCGGCCGCGGCCAGCTGAATCGGCCGGCGGATGTGGCCGTGGATCCCGATGGCGAGGTTTATGTCTGCGATTGGGGCAACAGCCGGGTGCAGGTTTTCGCCCCGGAGGGCCGCTTTCTGACCAGCCTGTACGGGGATGCCCAGGAACTTTCCAAGTGGGCGCGGCCGGTGGTGAATGCCAGTTCCCAGGGCTTGCTGCGCCGCCGGGAAGTCAAGAATATCGAGGTGGAGTGGCGCTTGGCAATGCCCAGCAGCGTGGTCTTTGACGCCCGGCGCAGCCGCCTGCTGATTGCCGACACCCAGCGCGGCCGCCTCCAGATTTACAACAAGGTCAAGGGCTATGTTTCGGCGCAGCGGAATTTGTAGGGGAGTATCCTATGGGCCGCCCATCCGCCCATCCTTCAACAAGTTCAGGATGAGCGGATGGGCGGCTGCTGACCCAGGAAAATCGCATATAGAAACCGTCATTCCCGCCGCCCTATACCGTCATTCCCGCGTAAGCGGGAATCCCACGGTTGCCTGCCGACAATACCATCATAAGGCAGTACCGTTCGGGATTCCCGCTTACGCGGGAATGACGGTAAGGGCGGCGGGATGACAGTAGTCGCGGCTCCGGCACCGTCATTCCCGCGTAAGCGGGAATCCCGAACGGTACTGAAAAGACAATCCGGTTGCCCGCCGCACCGCCCTGGATTCCCGCTTACGCGGGAATGACGGTAGGGATGGTTGCCGCCATCCCGCCCATCCATAACCCGACAATCCTTGAGTTGCCTTGCAATGACCCTGCCTTACATCGGCCCGGAGGACGAGCAATCCTACATTCGGCTGGCTTTGGCACGGCCGGAAATGCTTTGCGCTGAGGCGCCGCCGGAAATTCTGCAAGCCGCCTCCTTTGCCGGAGAGGAGCCGACCGCCTTTCTCCGCGACTTTTTCGCCGCCGGCTATACCCAGTGGGTCTGGCAAACCCAAGGGATCCGCATTGATTTTGACCAGCAACGCATCGCCCGGGCTGTCCTTCTGCTGTGGATTCGGGCCTGCCACCTCTACACCAGCCGGGAATACAACCGCCCCGATCCGGATTGGGAAAAGCCCTTTTTTTCCGATGCCGGGCTGTACGACTGACCGCCGCTAATAGCCCAGCTTATCCAATCCCGGCCGGCAAGCGGCGTCCAGGGCGGCCTGTTCCGCCGCCGGCAGCTGGTCAAAGCGAGGAGGCGTGGGCCGGGGAATGGACACCACTTCCCCCAGCCACTCCGGATTGTCCAATTCCGGGGAAATGAACCTTATCATCCGGCGGATTTCCGGTTCGGGATTAGCCTGCATATCCTCGAACTTGATATTCAGCAGCCGCTCCGGAGGGAAATGGCCGAACAGCCGCTCGCCGCGGGCAATCATCCCGTTCCAGAAAGCGCCGAAATCGGCCAGCGTCAGCCGGTCATAGGGCAGTTTGTCCGGATTGACCAGGGCGCTGCTGACCAGTTCCAGCCAGGGACTGATGCGATCCCAATGGCGGCCGCGGGCCATTGACCCCATAGCGTCAATGCCCCAGGCGCGGAGGGCGTGCATATTGGCGACAATCATTCGGAACAGGTAATGGCGCTGCATAGACAAGGCCGTTTCCCGGCCGTCCCGATAGACATGGATAATCCGAGCCTCGGGAAAGGCCCGCAGCAAGCGGTAGCCAAAAAGCAGGGAGCCGCCGGAGCGTTCCACCCAGACCCGCCGCCCGGAGCGTTGGCATAGATGGTCAAAAAGATGGCGGAAATGGGCCGCCGGGGCCTGCCGCGGCTGCCCTTGGATCACCGGCCCCAACGCATCAAAAAGGGCGTAGTAGTCCGCGGTCAAGTGGGGCAGGGTAGCGCACATCAGCGGCGGTACATCCTGCCGGGTGTAGCGGGCCCCGGGCTGGTCAAAGGGATAAATCAGCTCCTCGTAGCGGCCTTTCAGCATCAGGCGGGTGCGGTTCTGCTGGCGGCTGCACAGCTGCCAAATCCGCGCGCCGCTGACCCGGCGGCGGCGAAAAGCCAGCATACCCACATAGCTGAAAAACTCGGAAAGGCTCAGCACCTCCGGATGCCGGTTCAGGATGTTGGAGACCATCGTGGAACCGCAGCGGCCAGTGCTTAAAACGAAAACCGGCGGCAGAGCCGGCTTGGCGGCGTTCATCACCATGGCGTCGCTCGCTGGGCATCCACATGGTCGGGCAGGCGATAGCTCAGGTCGTCCAGGGCGGCGGCGGACAGCAGAAAGGCAAAGCTGTCGCCGCGCCACTTTTGCGCCCGTTCCGGCAGCAGGCGGTGATAAATCCGATAGGCCCGCCGTTTCCATTGCAGCCAGGGCAGCACCCCGGCGGTGGCTTGCCGGGGAAAGTTCAGCCGGTCGGACAGGTCATTGCCCAGCAGAGCCCGGGATACCCGATAGACGTGCTGGCAGGAGGATTCCCGTTGCGCCGGGTCGTCAATGCCGGCAATGACCGGGACGGCCTGCACCAGGGCATTGGCAATAACCGCCGATTCCGGGCCGGGCGGCGGTTCGCAAGCCGTGCCAACCCGATGCAGTTCATTGGTCTGCTTTTCATCCCCGGCAAAGAGCAAATCCTCCGGGACGCCAATCAGCCAGGAGGCGTAGCGCCAAGTCTGCATAAAGCCGGCCCGCTCCGCGGCGTTCAGATGGGCGCCCAGGCGGTCGGCTTGGTACAGCATGGTGGCCGAAAAGTTGGCGGCGGACAGGGCCATGTGGGCCGCGCTGAGCGGAGCGCCATAAATCCGTTCCTCCCAATTCCCGGCGCTGCGGATCAGCCGCCGCACCTGGGCATGAACCAGGCGGATGCGTACCGACAATTTCCAGCCTTCGCCTTCCCGTTCCAAGGCTCCGGGCAGCATAATTTCCACAAAATGGCGGGTGTTCTGGCGGATGCGGCGGCCGCCGTGGTCGGTAGTAACCCGCCCGGTGGTGTAAAAGGCTTTGCTAATCAGAGTGGCGGCGTTTTGCAGGGTAACGACAAAGAACGCCGGAATAAAGAGGTCGGAGTAGCGGTGAAAGGCTTCCCGGCCGGGCCGGGCCGCCGCCGGGTCAAACCAGGCGGGCCGACTGGCATCCTGGCGGGCAAAGAACTCCCGCAGTTCCGGGGGCGCGGCGGCCAGGGTTGCATCATCCCGCTCCATCCCGGCGTAGATGAACCGGTGGACTTCCCGCTGCTCGCAAGCGGCCAGGGCGGCGATAACCGCGTCGGCTTCCGGATCGCCGCATTGGGTATAGGCCATATAGCGGTCGGCCAGGTCCGGATTCAGCCGGCGGGCCTGGTCATATTGCGGTTGGTAGGCTTCCGGCAGCTGCATAGCGTCCACCCCCGCGCCGGCGTCCAAGGGGATTTATCATCCCGGTCTCTTTGTTTCAGCAAAGTCAGTTTAGCGGAAAGGGCTTGCCTTTGTCAATGGCGGGGTAGTTGCGGTTTCCGGGCAATTGCCGATGGCAACCGTCCTTGCCGGCCAATCCCTACCGTCCTTGCCGCGTAAGCGGGAAGCCCGAACGGTATTGCGTCAGACAAGCCAGTTTATGGCCGGCATTTCTGGATTCCCGCTTACTCGGCAAGGACGGTAAAGGGGACGAAGCCAATCTGCTATGTTATTCCGAGCGTAGCCGAGGAATCTAAAATGCCCGCCCTTGACTCCTTTCAAGACTTTTAGATTCCTCGGCTACGCTCGGAATGACATCCTTCAACAAGTTCAGGATGAGCGGAAAGGGGACGGCTATCCTTCAACCAGTTCAGGATGAGCGGAAAGGGGACGGCTATCCTTCAACAAGTTCAGGATGAGCGGAAAGGGGCGGGCTATCCTTCAACGATGTTCAGGATGAACGGATGGCGCGGCTGCGCTACCCCCTACCGTCCTTCCCGCGCAAGCGGGAATCCCGAACGGCAATGAATAGACAATCCCGCCATCCCCCCGCCCCGCCTACCGCCTACTTCTTGCAGGTGGCGGTGTAGAGAATCACGCGGTACGCCTTATATTCGTAGCCGCCGGAGCCATCAAGATCGGCGGTAAGATATTGGTCGACCGTGCCATCCCCGTTGGTATCCTGGTACCACCACCTCACATTGACGGCCCGGTTCCAGCCCAGAGCCTGGCACTCCGCCGTGGCGCCGCCCCGCACCTCAAGGCTGCCCAGTTCAGCATCAACAGTTGTCCCACTGCCATTCAGCGCCCATTCGGCGGCTTGGGCATCGGTCGGGATGGCGGCGCCGGTAAAAGCATTCTCGGCATTGGTCCGCGCCGTAGCTTCGACGCTGGCGTGAGAGCCGGAGACCGAGCTCAGCGCGCGGACAAAGGCATTCCCGGAAAAAAGGGTACTGGGGGCGACAATCCGGGGACTACGCACGAAATAGGGCGGGGGCGCTGGATTCCAAGCCAGATAACCCCCGCCCTCAAAGCCGGTGGAGGTCAAGCCGGGATAGATCAGACTGCTTTTCGGATACTCCCGGTCGTAGCGCAGGAGCAGCCGCGGCTCCCGCCGGCGGCGTTTCTTTTGCTCCCGGGGAAACTCAAAGATGCGGTCGATGCTGATGCCGGTGATGCCGGACTCGCCATCAGTCAGATAACCCTCTTGCGCCGCGATAAAGCCGCGGAAACTGCCGCGCTCGCCGAAATAGACGGTGTCATCCCGCTCGTTGCGGTCTTTGCCGGCCTCCCAAGTCTCGGCCTTGGTAAAGGTGTCCGACTGGTCGACGCCGCAGTAGAGGGTCTTGCCCCGGTTCTCCGCCAGGGACTCGAGGATGGCCGTGGTCCGGTCGTCGTGGTCGAAGGCTTGCCAGTCGGAACAGTCCCAGGGGATGGCGCGGGCTTGGATAGTGGCAATGCCATACCCGGCGCCCAGCAGCAGGAAAAGGACGACGCCCGTGATGAAAACCTGGGGAAAGAACTTGGGCATAAGGGACCTCCCGGAGGCCCCAACACAAGTCAAGGCCGAATCGCCTTGGCGATTCGGCCTTGACTTGTGTTTATTCTATACCACAGGTTTGGGGAATTGCAAGGGGGGTGAGGGGGGAATTCGAAAAATTTTATTTTTCATCCTTCAACAAGTTCAGGATGAGCGGAAAAAGACAACCGGTTTCAGGATGAGCGGATGGGGATAGCGGCGGCCGCCCCCACCGTCATTCCCGCGTAAGCGGGAATCCCGAACGGTACTGCCTTATGATGGTATTGTCGACAGGCGACCGTCGGGATTCCCGCTTACGCGGGAATGACGGTGGGGGCGGGCGGCCATTACTGCGGAAAATGATATTCCCCACTCCAGATTTCCCCGGCGGCGTTAAACTGGCCGGTGCGGATAGCGGCGATGGGATAGTCGATAAGGGGATATTCGGCGCGGCACTGGCCGTTGACTACGCCGCCGGCCGCCGTGGCAAAGGTGAAAACCCGGCTGTCAAAGCCATATTCCCGCCGTTCTGCCGGCAAATCGGCCGGGTCGACGGGGGTGATGTGCAGAAAGAACGGGTTTTCCCGGTCGGCGGCCGTGCAGTCGGCTTTGACATAGACCAGCCGGCTGCCGGCCCGCCGGTACACTTGAAAATCGGCGTCAATCAGCAATTCATCCGGCTCCCGCGGCGCGGCGTAGGCCAGGGCGGAAAGCGGCCGGTCAGCAATGGCGGCGTTGGCGGCCCGCTGCAAAGCCGGCGTCATCCGTTCCAGCAGCGCCGCCGCCAGCAGCGCATTGCCCCGTTCATTGAAATGGCAGCAGGCATCCCGGAGCAGGGTTTCCCGCCGGTCGGCAAAAATCCCGGTCAAGTCGTAGTAATGGATCGGCGGGTGGGCGGCTTGCAACTTTTCCCCGAACGCTTGCAGCCGGGGATAGCCTTGTCGGGTTACTCTTTCGTAGTTGGAGCCGGGTTGATAAATTTCCTGCTCAGCGGCGGTCAAGGTTTTGATGCCGGGAACATAGTGGTTGGGCTGGAGGAAGTGGTAATAGTCGGCCCCGGCCCGCTGCGCCAGTTGGGCCAACAGCCGGGAGCCGCGATACCAGACCCGGGCCGCCGCTTGCAGAAAGGCGGCATCATCCGAAAAAGTGCGGCGAGGGCCGTGTTTCTCCAGGCTGTAATCGGACTGCGTCGCCGTCAAAGCGTGGTTCAGCTGCAAAATCTGCCGGCCCCCCCGTTCCCAGCGATAGCGGTTGACCAGGCCGTACAGGGCGCTGGAGCGGAAGGGATGGGCGGCGCTATTGCGGCGCAGTTCCTCCTGTTCCGCCCGCAGCAGGGCAATGCGGCCAATCAACAGGGTTTCCTCGGCGGTCAAATCCAGGGTATGACTCCAGCGATTGGGGAAAAAGGGAAAGACGCCCTGCTGATAATTCAGATAGGCACTGTAAGTTTCGTTGAATCCGTCCAGGTTGACCAGCAGGTCAAAATGGCCGCCGAGCAGCAGGGTATTGGCGGCGGCGGCGAACTGCTGCGGCTGTTTCATCCCGCCCTCGGTCAAGTCCAGGAGCAGCGGCCGCCGCCGCAGGTTGTGGTCAATGAAGTAATGATAGAGGGCGCGGCGCAGGGGCGGGACGACTTCGTTGGCGACCGACCCGCCCAGCAGGGCAATGATTACCGTGTCGTCCCGTTGCGGCGGCGGCATCCGGTTCAGGGCATCCCAGGCATCCGGGGGGGTATAGGCGTAAAAGGGATGCCGCCAGCGGTGCTTGGTAACGGCGGGGGCCGGCTCCGGAGCCGTAGCCACGGCCCGGCCGCCGCCATACCAATGGTCAAAGGCCAGGTAATAGCCCAGCCGGGCCAGCCCCTCCAGCGCCAGCAGGGTCAGCAGCAGCATCAGGCCGTAGTAAATAAGTCTTTTCGGGAAAGGCAAGGCTCTGATTCCTACATTCCCACCGTCATTCCCGCGCAAGCGGGAATCCGGATTCAAACATGGATAGACCGGATAGACAGGATTTTTGTATCTGTATAGAACGGTTTTGACCGTCAACAAATTTTCTAATCAGACAAAAGAATCCTGTTTATCCGTCTATCCATGTCTGAATCCGGATTCCCGCTTACGCGGGAATGACGGTAGATAGGATCGTCGTTTCCGCTCATCCTGAACTTGTTGAAGGATGGGCCGGCGCCATTCCGGCCCATCCTGCCTTTCCCGCCGCCATTGCCATCCTTCAACAAGTTCAGGATGAGCGGAGGGGGTTGCAAGTTCAGGATGAGCGGAAACGCCGCCCGCAAACCTTACTGCGGAAAATGGTACTCCCCACCCCAGATTTCCCCGGAAGCATTAAACTGGCCGGTGCGGATAGCGGCGATAGGGTAGTCCAGTAGCGGCTTTTCCACCCGGCACTGACCGTTGATTATACCACCACCCCATAAAAACCGGGTCGAAATCCTGGTTGGCAAAGCCGGCGGGCCGCCGTTCTGCCGGCAAATCGGCCAAATTCACCGGGAGGATGTGCAGAAAAAAAGGGATTTTCCAAATCGGCAGCGGCGCAGTTGTCTTTTACATAAAGCAGCCGATTGCCGTCCCGCCGGTACACCTGAAAAATCGGATTCAATCAGCAATTCATCCGGCAGTATCGGACGGGCGGCGTCGGTCAAACCGGAGACCGGCTTTATCCGCAACGGCGGCCCGGGCGCAGGGCCGGGGCCAGGCGCTCAACCAGGGCCGCCGCCAGCAGTTCATTGCCCCGGGCATTCAGATGGCAGCAGGCATCGGCATACAGGGTTTTCCGGGTGGGCGGCGAAAAATCCCGGTCAAGTCGAAGTAGTGGATTTCCGGGCTTTCCCGTTGCAGTCTTTCCCCCAATTCCTGCATCCGGGGATGATAGTTTTGGCGGATTGCCTGTTCCCGGGGCGTGCCGGCCCGGTAAAAGTTCGCCAACTCCGCGGCGCTCAGCGGCTTGGCATCCGGGACATACTGATTGGGCTGGAGAAAGTGGTAATAGTCGGCCCCGGCCAGTTGCGCCACGGAGGCCAGCAGCAGGGAGCCGCGATACCAGACCCGGGCCGCCGCTTGCAGGAACTCGGCGTCATCCGCAAAAGTGCGGCGGGGGGCCGTGTTTTTCCAGGCTGTAGGTGGATGCGGCGGCCGCCAATTCGTGATTGCCCTGAATAATCTGCCGTTCCAATTGCTCTTGACGGTAGCGGTTTGCCAAGCCATAAAGGGCGGTGTAGCGGAAAGGGCTGACCGCGCGGCGGCGCTGCAATTCCGCCTGTTCGGCTCGCAGCAGGGCAATGCGGCCAATCAGCAAAGTCTCCGTGGCGGTCAAATCCACGCCGCTGCCTCCACGCCTCGGGATAAAAGGGAAACACGCCTTTTTGCCGGTTGGCAAAGGAGAAGTAAATTTCGTTGAATCCATCGAGGTTGACCAGCAGGTCGAAGTGGCCGCCCAGGAGCAGGGTATTGGCGGCGACGGCTAGTTGGGAGGGCTGTTTCATTGCGCCGTCGGCCAAGGCCAGGACGGTCGGCCGTCGCGGCAATTCGTTGGCGATAAAGTAGCGATAGACGGCCCGTTGCAGGTAGGTCTGCACCTGCTCGGCTACTGATCCGCCCACCAGGGCAATTACCACCGTATCATCGGATTCCGGCCGTGGCGGCATTTCGTTCAGACCGGCCCAGGGATCGGGATGGGTATAGGCGTAAAAGGGATGCCGCACCCGGGCCCGGTTAAAGGCGGCGGCCGGTTCGGCTGCCGGGACATCGGCCGCCAGGGCCGCCAATCCGCCGCCCGCGTCTTGGTCCGCAGCGCCGCCATACCCCTGGTCAAAGGCCAGATAGTAGGCCAGCCGCGCCATTCCCTCCACGGCCAGCAGGGTCAGCAGCAGCATTATTCCGTAGTAGAGGATTTTTTTTAGGGAGGGGCAAGGCTTGTTCCTACATTCCTACCGTCCTTCCCGCGTAAGCGGGAATCCATAACGGTACTGAAAAGACAATCCGGCTGCCCGCCGCGCCGCCCTGGATTCCCGCTTACGCGGGAATGACGGTAGGGGGCCGCGGCAATGCCGGCGTCATCAGTCCGCCCCCTGGATTCCCGCTTACGCGGGAATGACGGTAGGGCGGTCGGGAATG